>JAJDEO010000061.1 GCA_029259745.1 Planctomycetota bacterium | reverse complement strand
TTGCACCGATTGGGGGTCGCGTTCTCCCCCGTCGCTTGATCCACCGCAGTCGGCCCCGCGCCTCCCCTTACCTTGGCGCGGGGTCGACATTAAGCGACCGAGCAACGTCTCACTGACGAGTCGTTTCTCAACCGGGCACCTTCGAGCGAAGACGAGATTCGACCTCAAGTCCTCCGGCCCTCGGGTCGAAGGTCTGAGGAAGCACAGCACCGACGGAACTCTCGGTCTTCCGAGGCACGGCGCTTCGCGCGCCACATCTCCCGCTCTCCCTGTGACTCCACCGCGCTCCTCGGAGCGCATGTCCTCCATGGGACAAGTGCGACATCGCCGTATGCGATGACGCGCTGACACGGCAAACCGTTCGAAAGGGCGGGACGCAAAACTAGAGGGCCCACGCTCACGTCGAGCTGGGCAGCCAGTTGCACCATGTGGAGATTGGGTCTGTGGCTACCATTGCCCGCTCGTCGAGAGCAAAGTCCGCGTCGTCCAAGACGACCACCAAGTCGAAGTCCGCTGCGTCCAAGACGAAGGCGAAAGCAAAGACGACGACGAAGAATCGCGTGAGTGAAGCGACCAAGTCGCCTGTGAAGCGCACGACCGCGAAGAAGCAAACGAGCGCTGCGGCAAAGGCGGCGCCGAAGACGCGTACTGCGGCGCGCAAGACGCCGAAGGCACGTGGCGAACTCGGCGGTCCCAACGAAGCTCTGTGGCGTGACTACAAAGCGACGCACGACCCCGCGTTGCGCAACCAGCTCATGGAGATGTACCTCTCCGTCGTCGACTTCATCGCCGAACGCCTGCTGCTCACGCTGCCGCGCTCGATCGATGTCGACGATCTCAAGAGCGCCGGCATCTTCGGGCTGATGGATGCCATCGATGGCTTCGATCTCGAGCGTGGGATCAAGTTCAAGACGTACTGCAGCACTCGCATCCGTGGCGCGATCCTCGATGAACTCCGCTCGCAAGACTGGGTGCCGCGCCTCGTGCGCCTGCGTGCCCACCAACTCAACCGCGCCCAGGCCGCATTGGAAGCACGGCACGGTCGGGCCCCCACCCACGCCGAGATGGCGTCGGAGATGGACGTCTCGCTGGGCGACTACCTTTCGATGATCGAAGAGGCGCGCGCACACACCGTGCGCTCGTTGCAGGAAACGTGGGACGACGGCAACGGCGACCAAAGCGCCGAGAAGATCGACTTCCTGCGTGACCCGGGGTCACCCGATCCCGCCGACGTCCTCAATCAAGAGGACGTCATGCGCGCGATCATCCGTTCGCTGAACCGACGCGAGAAGCAGATCATCCTCATGTACTACCGAGACGGGTTGACCATGAAGCAAATCGGTGACGTGTTGGAGCTCACCGAGTCGCGTGTCTGTCAGATTCACTCCAACGTCATGCGGAAGTTGAAGAACCACCTCGAGTCGTCGCAGCTCCATCTCTGGCTGTGATTCGAGGCGGGAGCCATCCGGTTGTTCTGGGAGGGGCGACCGGACGATGAACGTGCGGGTCGGTTGAGCGGGAGGCGCTCAACCGGCCCGCTACTCATTCGGGGCGAACTGCCAACGCGGGTCAACCCGGGTTGTTCATCGAGACGGGTCGCGAGAGGTGGCTGCGTTTGTAGGGCAAGGAGAACCGCCGTCTTTCGACACGTCGGCGACGTGAGCACTTCGGTGAGCATCGATCGTGTTGTTCGAAGCAGCCCTGCGAACGCAGACGCAACCGCAGTAGCTTCTCCATGAACAATGCGGGTTAACATGCGCGGCCATGACGAGGCGCTTCATCCATCTCGAGACGTGCGAGTCGACGAATGCGTGGGCGCGTGTCGGCATCGAGCGTGGCGAGCTGCTCGGCGACGCCGTCGTCTGGACCGATGAGCAGACGGCGGGACGCGGGACACGGGGGCGCGCGTGGCTCATGCCGGCGAAACGTGCGTTGGCTGTCTCGATCGTCGTCGACGCGACGCATCTGCGGCGCGTGACGCGCCTCACGATCCTCTCGGCCGTCGCGGTGCGGCGGGCCCTGATGGCGCACGGATGTACGGACGCGACGCTGAAGTGGCCCAACGACATCATGCGTGGCGAGGCGAAGGTCGGTGGCATCCTCACCGAGATCGTGCCGCGCCCCGACGGCTCAGCGCTGCAGGTCGTCGGTATCGGCATCAACCTCGCGCTGCGTCCCGGCGACGCGTCCTCCGACCTCGCCCGCTCCATCGGCGACGTCGACCTCGACTGCTCACACGCCGCACGCGAGGCCTACGTCACCACGATCGTCGACCAGCTCGACACGGCCCTCGCGGACGTCGGAACGTCGGCCGACGCCGAGCGCAGCGACGAGTACCGCGCCGCGTCCTGGATCATCGGCCGCGACGTCGCACTCACCACGAGCACGGGAGCCGTCCGCGGACGCGTCACCGACGTCTCGGCCGATGGCGACATCGAGGTGGACGGCCAACGCCATCGAGCCGAGACGACGCGCCTCGCCTCGGTGGCCGGATTCTCAGCCGGATGACCGCCTGGCCGCCCTGCGCGCGTGTCGGAGAACTCGGTCGGCGTGCTGCACGCGCCCCGTAGCAGCCGTCGGGTGCGTGCGGCGCGCCGGATGAGTTCTTCGACCGGCAGCGAGCCCTCGTCGGGGCTTGGAAGCCTCCACGAGCGCCCCCGCACCCCGTATCCGCAGCAGTTCTTCGACTTGCTGCGACGGGTGCGCGGTCGCGGTCAGCTCGCTTCGGGCCGCGCGCTGAACCCTCCGCGTGGGGCTCCTCGTGCATCGCCCGGCGGGCACTCCTATACTCACTGGGCTACGCGGCGACCGCGCCCGCATCCGTGCGCGGCGGCCACTGCCCCGTGCCCCCCTTGCCTGAAGGCTCCCGATGCTCGACGAACGTCTCGACGGCCGTCTCCCCGAACAGATCCGACCGCTCACCTTCCAGCGCCACTGGCTCCCTGGCGTGGCCGGCTCGGTGCTCGTCAAGAGCGGCAACACGCACGTGCTCTGCACGGCGGTGATCGAAGACGGTGTGCCGAAGTTCCTTCAGCAGAGCGGCGAGGGTTGGCTGACGGCCGAGTACTCGATGTTGCCCGCGGCCACGGGCAACCGTCGCCCGCGTGAGCGCGGCAACCGCGTCGATGGACGCAGCACGGAGATCCAGCGCCTCATCGGTCGCTGCCTGCGCTCCGTCGTCGACCGTCGCCAGATCAAGCACAAGACGATCTGGGTCGATTGCGACGTCCTCTCCGCCGACGGCGGGACGCGGACGACATCCATCAACGGTGCCTACGTCGCCATGCACGACGCACTCACCGAGCTCAAAGAGCGCGGCGACCTCAAGAAGTGGCCGCTCAAGGACAGCGTCCAGGCGATCAGCGTCGGTCTCGTCGAGGGCAAGGTCATCGCCGACCTCTCGTACTACGAAGACAGCAGCGCCGACGTCGACATGAACATCGTGATGACGGGCTCGGGCAAGCTGATCGAGCTCAACGGGGGCGCCGAGCAAGGCACGTTCAAGGTCGAAGAACACCACCAACTCCTCAAGCTCGCACAGATGGCGTGCGGCAGTGTCGGCAAGGCGCAGGACAGCGCACTCGCGAAGTGAACGACTCCATGGGAGAACGCCGACCACTCCTCGTCGCGACGACGAATCGCGGCAAGCTCGCCGAGCTCGTGCCGCTGCTCGAGCCGTTGGGGTTCGAGCTGCGTGGGCTCGATGCATGTCCGGATGTCCCCGTCGCGCCCGAGAACGAGCCCGACTTCGCCGGCAATGCGCGCAGCAAGGCACTGCACTACGCGGCCGCGACAGGCTGGGACGTCGTCGCGGACGACTCGGGCCTCTGCGTCGATGCACTCGGCGGAGCTCCGGGCGTGCACTCGGCCCGCTACGCCGGGCCCGATGCCGACGACACGAAGAACGTCGAGAAGCTCCTCGGTGCACTCGGCGACGTGACGGATCGCGCGGCGCATTTCGAGTGCTGCCTCGCCTATGTCACCGGCGGCGAGGTCGCCCTCACCACCCTCGGCACCTGCAACGGCACGATCGTCGAGACTCCACGCGGCACCGACGGCTTTGGCTACGACCCCGTCTTCGTTCCCGACGAGGGCGACGGACGGACATTCGCCGAGATGAGTCGCGACGAGAAGAAGAGTTTCTCGCACCGCGGCTCCGCCGTGGCAGCCTTCGTCGCCTCGTTGACGACGGGAGAACCGACCTCGTGAAGCGCGAACTCATCCGCAACTTCTCGATCATCGCGCACATCGACCACGGCAAGAGCACGCTGGCCGACCGCATGCTCGAGGTGACCAAAACCGTCAAAGAGCGCGACGCACGAGCCCAGCTCCTCGACAACATGGATCTCGAGCGCGAGCGCGGGATCACGATCAAGGCCAAGGCCGCGTCGATGGACTACGAGAAAGACGGCGTCGTCTACCGGCTGAACCTCATCGACACGCCCGGCCACGTCGACTTCAACTATGAGGTCGAGCGCGCGCTGCAGGCGTGCGAAGGCGCGCTGCTGCTCGTCGACGCCTCGCAGGGTGTCGAGGCACAGACGCTGCACAACACCATCTTGGCCGACAACGCGGGGCTGCATGTCATCCCCGTCCTCAACAAGATCGACCTCCCCACGGCGCGGCCCGACGAAGTCGCCCAAGAGATCGAGAACGTCCTCACGATCGAAGCCGAACGTTGTCGTCCGGCAAGCGCCAAGACAGGCGTGGGTGTGAAGGAGATCCTCGACGCGATCGTCGACGAGATCCCCTCGCCGCAGGGCGACCCCGACGCCTCCGTGCGCGCACTGATCTACGACGCCGAGTTCAACGACTACCGCGGCGTGATCGCGCACATCCGCGTGATCGATGGCTCGCTGAAGGCCGGCGACAAGTTCCGCATGATGGCCGGCGGCACGCGCCACGAAGCGCTCGAGTTGGGCATCTTCCGCCCCGCGCTCACACCGCGTAAGCAGCTCGACACCGGCGAAGTCGGGTACTTGATCGCGAACATCAAGACGCTCTCCGAAGTGCGCGTCGGCGACACGATCGTGCTCGACAAAGACCTCACGTCCAAGCCGCTGCCCGGCTACCGGCCAGCGCGCTCGATGGTCTTCTGCGGCATCTTCCCGACGCAGAACAAAGACTTCGACTCGCTGCGCACGGCGCTCGAGAAGCTCCAGCTCAACGACTCGGCGTTCACGTTCGCACCCGAAACGTCGGACGCGCTCGGCTTCGGCTTCCGCTGTGGATTCCTCGGCTTGTTGCACATGGAGATCGTGCAAGAGCGGCTCGAGCGCGAGAGCCACGTCGACATCCTGCAAACCGCTCCGAACGTCACATACGAAGTGCTCTTGCGTGACGGCACGGTGGAGCAGCTCGACAGCCCGTCGCAGATGCCCGACGTCATGCGCATCGACGAGCTGCGCGAACCGATCGTGCGCCTCGATGTGGTCTCGCCCGACGAGCACATCGGCGCGATCATGAAGCTCGCGATCGATCGGCGCGGTCGGTTCCGCAAGCAGGACTACATCGGCCCCGGCCGCGTCATGATCTCGTGGGACATCCCGCTGTCCGAGATCATCTTCGACTTCTTTGACAAGCTGAAGAGCGCGACCCGCGGCTACGCGACGATGGACTACGAGCTCATCGGCTTCGAGGCCGACGACCTCGTGAAGATGCGTATTCTCGTGAACGGTGAAGAGGTCGACGCGCTGTCGGCGATCTCACACTCCACGAAAGTCGAATCGAAG
Source organism: Planctomycetota bacterium (assembly GCA_029259745.1). Classification (GTDB taxonomy): domain Bacteria; phylum Planctomycetota; class B15-G4; order B15-G4; family B15-G4; genus OFTM221. Next base: position 235,993 of record JAJDEO010000061.1, on the reverse strand, counting down.
GGACGCTCGATTCTCAAGGTGCTCCGCAAGGAGATCCCGCGGCACATGTTCAAGGTCGCGCTGCAGGCGGCTGTCGGCGGCAAGATCGTGGCGCGCGAAGACATCGCGGCGATGCGCAAGGACGTGACGGCGAAGTGCTACGGCGGCGACATCAGTCGCAAGCGCAAGCTGCTCGAGAAGCAGAAAGCAGGTAAGAAGCGCATGAAGATGGTGGGATCGGTCGAGATCCCGCAGAAGGCGTTCTTCGCCGTGCTCAGGGGCCCCGACGACTGACGGCGGGGCTCTCAAACGACCGAGCGTCCCGAAAGCGCGAAACTCGCGGGCCGCGAATCGCAACGATGTGAGCCAGACAGTCAGGGCAATCCGCTGGAACCGACGGAGGAAACGCGTGGACGACGAGACGAACAAGTGGGCCTTGGCGCTGCATCTCAGTCAGCTCGCGCACTTCATTCCGCTCGGGGGCATCGTGATCCCGATCGTGATCTGGCAGGTCAAGAAGGATGACCTTCCCGGCATCGATGCCCACGGACGCAACGTCGTCAACTGGACCTTGTCGTGGATCGTCTACTGCATCGCAGCCATTCCGCTCATCCTGCTGTTCGGACTCGGCTTGCTGATCCTGTGGATCATCCCGCTGCTCACGATCGTCTTCGCGATCGTCGGAGGCGTCAAGGCGTACAGCGGTGAGACGTGGAAGTACCCGCTCACCGTCGACTTCCTTTGACGCACGCCGTTCGTCGGGCCGCCTCGATCACAAGCTCGACGTGAAGCAATCAGACAGCGCGTGGGCCTCGGCGAGGTACTCCGTGATCGTCTGTCCTGCGAGTTCTCGGAAGTCGCGCGCGAGGTGGGCCTGGTCGGCGTAGCCCATGGCCAGCGCGAGTTGCGCAAGTGATCCACCACGCGGCTGGGCAAGTCGCGTCACCACTTCCTGCAAGCGCATCACGCGACAGAAGACCTTCGGCGAGACGCCAACGTGGCGCTCGAACTGTCGCTCGAGTCGGCGTCGACTCCACCCCAGATTCTTCGCCAACACGTCGATCCGGACAGCGCCATTGTGCGTGGTGATGACGCGCGCCGCGTGGCGCAGTGAGACGTGTGCATCGACGCCCACGCACTCGCGAAGCCGCGCACTCACGTGAGCGGCGAGACACGCAACACTCTGTTCGGTGTCGGGCAGCGCACCGATGCGCTCGATGAGATCAGGCGGTAGGCCGGTGTCGACGTCCGAGAGCGCAACGATCGCGCCGGCGAGCTCACGCAACGGCGCGCGGAGCATCTGTGCGCACCCGGCGGGCTCGAAACGCACGCCGACCATGTCGACCGCGCCTGTCGCGACGAGCATCGTCGCCGTCCGGAGCTGCCCCGCGAGCACGGCGCGCGGTTGAATCTCACGCCGACCGTCGGAGCCGACACGTACCATCGGCGCGCCGCGATGCACGACGATCTCCATGCAGCCGTCCGGCAGGACACGCTCGACGCGGCCCTCGGCACCGGCGTCCCGCAGGGCCCAGAAGCAACGGACCGTGCCGCGCAGGTCGGGCGGCGGCGCATACTCGCGGTAGAACACGGCGCCATCGTACGTCGCGTCCCGCAGCACGTCAGCGCGTGGCTCGCGTCAGGGCGATCTCGACTGTCATCGGCCCGCTGCCCATGTCGCCCTCGAGCGTGATGTCGAGACGGTCGTCAGCGGAGCGGTGATACGTGAAGCGCTGCGGGAAGTCGTGTGTCTCGTTGGCAAACACAGCCCGCTTCTGCGAGCGCGAGAAGTCGCTGAGCGTGAAAGCTACGCTGCGGTTGCCGAAGGGGTAGGGCGTCATGGCCAGCTTGCCGCCGTCGAGGTAGAACTGCTCGAAGTCGATCATCACGACGCGGCCGCCGCGGAGCTCCTTGCTGGCACCGAGGACCTGCCCTCCTTCGGGCGAGCTGTACCACGACGCCCAAGTGCTCGAGCCATCCGTGCCCCTCCATTCGCCGGCCAGGAACGCGAGGTCCTCGAGCCGCGCCGCGTCATCGGCACGCTCGGCCTCGTCGACCGCGGCGGGAGCGGGTTTCGTCGGAGGTGTCGACGCGTCCTGCCACGTGAACAGGGCGGCCAGGGACACGAGAAGGGACGTCAACGAGAGCAGGCAGCGAGTGTTCATTCATCGATCTCAGAAGCAGCGGAACAGGCGGCGAGAGACCGATGATCGCCCGCGGGAGTTCGCTCGTCTTGAAGGAATGCGACACCGCCAACCGCACACGCCACGACAAACCACGCAATCTCGCGGCGCCATCCCTTCGGGACGGCGGGGTATCACGCTCAAAGGAGCACTCCCTCACTCAAGAAACGTGGCACTCAAGGAACGTGGTCATGGACCCATTCATCGGCACCATCATGGCGGTTGGCTTCAACTTCGCGCCTCGCGGTTGGGCGACGTGCGACGGGCAGCTGCTTGCGATCAATCAGAACACCGCGCTCTTCTCCCTGCTGGGGACCATGTACGGAGGAGACGGGAGAAACAACTTCGCCCTACCCGATCTGCGCGGACGGGTCGCCGTTCATCAAGGCTCCCTCGCGAAGGGTGGCGGGATGTACAAGGTCGGGAGCATCGGTGGCGCCGAGACCGTCACGCTCACCACCGCGCAGATGCCGGGACACACTCACCAGGTGAAAGGCCAGTCGGCGGCCGGGAACACGGATGGTCCCGGCAGCGCGGTTCCAGCGGCGATCGCCCGCTCGAACATCTACTCCGACCGAGCACCCAACGTCGACATGGAAGCCGCGATGCTCACGGCGACGGGAGGCGGTGGGGCTCACGAGAACCGGCCCCCTTACCTCGTCGTCAACTGGGTCATCGCGCTGCAGGGCATCTTCCCGAGTCGCAGCTGAGATGGCGAACGTCTTCGACAACCTCGGCCACAGCGACTTCGCGGCCCACGTGGGAACGTCGTTCGAGGCGGGCGGGACGACGCTCGAACTCATCACCGCCGACGCGCTTCCCGAGACGGCCGGCGGTGCCGTCGTGGGATTCTCACTCCTGTTCCGCGGGCAACTCACGATGCCCATCGACCAGGGCATGCGCGAACTCACGCACCCGGTGCTGGGAACGGGCGCGCTGTTCCTCGTGCCCGTCCACGACCTGGATGCAGCCGCTCGCTACTACGAGGCCATCTTCCAACGCGTCGACGCAACCAAGATCGACCGTCGAGCAAACCCACATCCTCGGACTTCGCCATGAACCGTCGCCTGTTCCTGCGCTCTTCACTCCAGGGAGCGACGCTGTTCGCTCTCCCGACTCTCACCGGCTGCGCGGTCGACCGCGCGGATGATGGCGAATGGACTTCGGTGACGAGTCCGCCGCTCGAAGTCGAGTTCGACCCCGGCCCCTACAGCGTCGACGACCGCTGGCTGGTCTTCGATGACGATGGCATCGCGTTCGCACTCGACCCCGAAGAGCACACTGTCTACAGCGTTGACGACGCGGGAAAGGCGAGCGAGCACTTCGCCAACGACGGCCTCATGCCCGACGACCTGAACCATCCGAGCGATGGCGTCGTGGGCCCTGACGGTCATCTCTATCTGCTCGACCGCGGCAACTTTCGAGTGCAGGTCCTCGACGGCGACGGGCGTGTCGTCCGCACTTTCGGTGAACGCGAACTCATCGGCCCCACGGACCTCGCGCTTCACGCGGGCTCCGTGTACGTGTGCGACGCCGTGGGTCACAAGGTTGTCCGCTACTCGCAAGCCGGCGATGTGCAACAGACCTTCACGCGAGCCGCCGACGGCGAGTTCAACGGACCGCGCAGTGTCGCGATCGATCTCGATGGCGACGTCCACGTCCTCGATGCCGGGCACTCACTGGTCGTCGTCCTCGCGGCGGACGGGCGCGTGATCGGGAGCTACGGCGGCTACGGAGACGAACCTGGCGCGTTCCTGATGCCGACGTCGGTGGCCTGCAACAGAAAGGGTCGCTCGTTCGTCAGCGACATGGCCTCCGGCTACGTCAGCGTCTTCGAGGGCACCGGCGCCTTCCTCGGCCGCTTCCGCCCGCGCGATGCCAGCGGCCACGTCGTCACTCCCGAGCGCGTGACGGTGCTCGCAGACGACACGCTGCACATCTCGACAGGCGGGCACGCAGCGTTCTCCGAAGGCTGACCCCGCGCGGCGATGGCTCCCCGCCCCGCTCACACCCGCCCCGCCTCCCCAGGCGCTCGATGGACCTCCCTCCAACGATCGGTATCCTCAACGCGTCGGGTATCCGACACCACCGCCGATCCGGATATCCGACGTGACCGAGCCCAAGCGCCCCTTCGACCTCGCCCTCACCGAGCAGATCGAGGCCATCGCCATCGCGATCGCCATGGCGCTCGTGCTGAAGTTCTTCATCATCGAGGCCTACCAGATCCCCTCGGGCTCCATGCAGCCGACGATCCTCGGCGCGCCAGAGGCCAAGGGCGGGCTCATCACGAGCGGCGCCTTCCGCGGCATCAAGGACCGCGTGCTCGCCGACAAGCTCTGCACGCTGCTGCGCCCGCCGCGTCGCTGGGAGGTCATGATCTTCCGCTTCCCGCTCGACGAACGCCGGCTGTACGTCAAGCGCATCGTCGGCCTGCCCGATGAAATCCTCTCGATCGACGGCGGTGACATCTGGGTCAAGAGCAACGAGGCCGACGAGTTCGCGATCGCGCGCAAGCCCGATCACATCAACGACTCGGTGCTCAAGGAGGTCTTCCCGGTCACGGGCGACGGCATCGACATCGCGCGCTGGTTCAAGCGCGACGGTGACGGTCTCACCCTCTCGGCCTCGCAGGCGACGTTCGCCGCCGACGCCGGCGAACTCGTGCTGCGCAAGCCGGTCGTGGACGACTTCTTCGACGGCTACGATCCCGACTGGCAGATCCCGGCGACGACGCAGCACCTCACGAGTCACGCCGTCGCGGACGTCGACGTCGAAGCGACCGTGCGGCTCGACGAAGGCGCCGAGGCCCTGCGCATCACGCTGCGCTCGGACGAGGGCGACCTCATCGCAACGATCCCGCGCGCGGGTGGCGACATGCAGGCCAGCATCGAGCTCACGGCGGGCGTCACCGGCAACGTGAATCTCAACCAGGACCCCAGCCCGTACCGCGTGCTCTGGGAAGCCGACCGGTCGATCGCTGCGGACAGCGACGTCGCTGTCCAGCTCCGCAACGTCGACCACCGGATCGTCCTCTGGGTCGACGGCAGCGAGTGGGCGCGCATCGACGACGACGTGCTCGGCAAGCGGCGCAGCCGTCCCGTCCGGAGCGACATCCGCTTCGCCATCCCGGGCGGCGGCAGCCTTTCGGCTCTGAACATCAAGCGCGACATCTTCTACCTGCCGAGCGCGCCCCACCGCACGTCACCCGGCAAGTGGGCGATCCCCGAAGACCACTTCTTCGCGCTCGGCGACAACACCCAGGGCTCGCTCGACAGCCGCAACTGGAAGACGCTCACGTACGTCGTTGGCGACGACGAGTACGTCGGCTTCGACTTCATGGGCTCGAAGGCCGACAGCAACCCGCGCCAGCTCCCCGGCGATCAGATTCTCTTCTCCGATATTCACGGCGACGAGACGACGATGGCCCGCACGTCAATCGACGAGTCATCGACCGAGGACGCGCCTTATATCCACAAACGCTACCTGCTCGGAAAGGCCACGGCCGTCTTCTGGCCGATCTTCAAGCCGTTCCGCTGGAAGTTCATCCGCTGACGTCGGCAACGACGCGAGGAACACGACATGCCGCTGCTCGACGTGAAGGATCTGGAGAAGACGTACGGTGAACGCACCGTCGTCAAAGGCGTCTCGTTCGAACTCGACGCCGGCGAGATCGTCGGGCTCCTCGGGCCCAACGGCGCGGGCAAGACGACGACGTTCCGCATGACCGTCGGGATGATCAAACCCGACGAGGGCACGGTGTCGTTCGATGGCGAAGACATCACGAACCTCGCCATGTACAAGCGCGCGCGGCTCGGCCTCGGCTACCTGTCGCAAGAACCGTCGATCTTCCGCAACATGACGGTCGAGGAGAACCTTCTCGCCGTGCTCGAGGCGCGCAACGTTCCCTCCGCAGCACGCGTGGCGCGCACGCGCGAGCTGCTCGACGAGTTCGGCATCGACCACGTCTCCGACTCCGTCGCCACGACGCTGTCGGGCGGTGAACGGCGTCGCCTCGAACTCGCGCGCACGCTGGCACTCGAACCCAAGCTGATCCTGCTCGACGAGCCGTTCTCGGGTGTCGACCCGATCGCCGTCGAGGACATCCAGAAGCAACTCCGCCGCCTGCGCGACAAGGGCATCGCGATCCTCATCACCGACCACGCCGTCCGTGAGACGCTGGGCACGACCGACCGCTCGTACATCATCTACGAAGGCGAGATCTTCCGGCACGGCGACGCGGCCACGCTGGCCGCCGACCCGAAGGTCCGCGCGATCTACCTCGGCGAGTCGTTCGAGATGGGCAACTCGGCGAAGAGCTAGCCCGATTATTCACGGACGATCTGCTGCGGTCGTGTTGCATCTCCTCGACGAATCCACCCATGCGTCTACGTCGATGCGCCTTACTTTGACTCACGCCACGAGCCAGTGCCGAAGGCCCGCGGCTGGCGCGACGAGCGGAAAGAGGACGAGCGGCGAGCACCCCAAGCCGACGTGCACGGCCGCGAGCAGCCAGGTCTCGGAGCGCATCCAAGGCCGGATCATCGCTGCTCCACTCGTGAGGGAGCGGACGCCAGGAAACGATGCCGCGGGGCCGACCCCGGCGAAATCGGACGAACGAGTCACGGCCCGGAAACAGGCTTGAACCGCTGGATTCGGCCAAAGTGCGCGATCAGCGCGAGCGCCTAGGGGGCCGCGAGGAGCCGAGCGCGGCCCTTGCCACGCTGCTATAGCGCGTCGGTCGGACGCGGCGCTGCTTGCGTGTGCGAGCCTGTTTTGCGAACCTGCCCGGGTTTGTTACCGGCCTCAAAAGAGGCCCCTCGCGGAGCCCACAGCGTGGTCCGCGCGGTCCCCATTTTCCCGCCCCTCCAGGACGACGAACGCGCCGATGAAGATCATGGTCTGCGTCAAGCGGGTCCCCGCCACCGACTCCCGCATCAAGATCGCCGCCGACGGCACCTCTCTCGACACCACGTCGATCGAGTGGATCGTCAGCCCCTACGACGAGTTCGCCCTCGAGCAGGCGTTGCAGATCAAGGACGCCGACGCGGACACCGAAGTCGTCATCGTCTCGCTCGCTCCGGCCGCAGCCACCAAAGAGCTGCGCACCTGCCTCGCGATGGGCGCCGACAGTGCGATCCACATCAAGGACGACCAGGCCAACACGCGTGACGCATTCACGACGGCCAGCGCGCTCGCCGACGCGATTCGCGACGCCGGCGCCGACCTCATCCTCTGCGGCAAGATGGCCGTCGACCACGATCAGGGCCAGGTCGGCACGCTGCTCGCCTACAAGCTCGATCTCCCGTGCGTCACCGAAGTGCGTGACCTGAAGATCGACGGCAACGAAGTCATCGCCGAGCGCGCAGGCGGCGGTGGTACGAAGGAAACGTACGCGGTGCCGCTCCCGGCCGTCCTCACGGTGACGAAGGGCGACAAGGAGCCGCGCTACGCGAACCTCAAGGGCATCATGAAGGCCAAGAAGAAGCCGATCGAGGAACTCGAGGCGGCGGCCGGTGCCGATCACATGACGGTCAAGGTCATGGAGCTTCCGCCGGAGCGCCCCGCGGGGCGCATCGTCGGTGAAGGCGTCGACGCGGTGAGCGAGGTCATGCGCCTGCTCCGCGAAGAAGCCAAGGTCCTCTGAACGGCCACTGGCCCCACACGAAACGGAGTAGGAAAGATGGCTGGTGACATTCTTGTGGTCGTCGAGCACGAAGGCGGCACGGCGAAACGCACATCACTCGAGGCCCTGACTGCGGCGCGCGCGCTCGGCGGGTCGATCACGGCGTTCGTGGCTGGCGAGGGCGCGTCCGACGCGGCTGCGGCCTGCGGCGCCCACGGTGCCGAAACCGTTCTGACGTCCGACGTCGACATCGCGTCGCGGCCCGCATGGGCCGAGGCGATCGCGAACGCGGCGAAGGCACGCTCGTCGAAGGCCGTGCTGCTGTCGAACACGGCTGTCGGCAAGGACCTCGGTCCGCGCATCGGCGGCCTGCTCGACGTCGGCGTGGCGTCCGACTGCATCGAGCTTCACACCGACGGCGACTCGATCGTCGCGCGCCGTCCGGTCTTCGCCGGCAAGGCGCTCGTGAACGTCACGGGCAGCGGCTCGACGATGGTCGCGACCCTGCGCCCCAACGCGTTCGGTGTCTCCGAAGGCGCTGCGGCGGGGAACGTCGAGGCCTTCTCGACCGACGCACCGACCAAGGGCCTCGGAGCCGTGCTGCGCGACATCGTCGCGGCCGCCGAGAAGAAGATCGAGCTCACGGAAGCCAACGTCGTCGTGTCCGGTGGACGCGGCATGAAGGGCCCTGAGAACTTCCACCTCATCGAAGAGCTCGCGGCGGCCTTTGGTGGCGCCGTCGGTGCCTCGCGCGCCGTCGTCGACGCCGGCTGGCGTCCCCACAGCGAGCAGGTCGGACAAACCGGCAAGACGGTCTCGCCGACGCTCTACATCGCCGTCGGCATCAGCGGTGCCATCCAGCACCTCGCCGGCATGCGCACGAGCAAGTTCATCGTCGCGATCAACAAGGATGCCGAGGCGCCGATCTTCAAGGTCGCCGACTACGGCATCGTCGGCGACGCCTTCGAGGTCGTCCCCGCGATGACGAAGGCCGTGCAGGAGCTGAAGGCTCAGGTCTGAGTCCCGCTGACACGAGGGTGAACGCCAACGAGCCCGGCACGTCGCATGACGTGCCGGGCTCGTTGCGTTCTCCGACGTCGCTGCGCTCAGCGCGCCGAACGGTTGGTGAGGATTCCGAGGATCTCCTTCGTCAGCGCCGTGAGTTGATCGAGACGTTCCTCGATCGCCTCAAGGCGTCCATCGTCGCCCTGTTGTGTGTTGCGGAAACTGAAGATCGTGCGATCCGACGGCAAGACGAGTTCGCTGCGCTCGCCGTGACGTAAAAGCGCCTCGCCGGCCTTCAGCTCGAGCATCTTCTGCTTCTCGCCGAGCTCCGTCGCCACGGCGTGCAGCTTCAAGAGACTCTCGTCCATGTTCTTGCGCTCGCTGTCGTCGACGCTTGCAAGTGAGTGACGCAGAGCCTCCACCTCGGCGCGCCGCTCCTCGAGATTCGCGCGTTCACGCGCCAACTTCGCGCGGGCTTCCTCGAGCGCAGCATGCTCCGTGGCGCGCAATGCCGAGCGTACATGCTCGACGAGCGCGCCGTCCTTCACACCCTTCAAGGCGTAGGCGCGGGCCTTTTCAGCGTCGGCATGTGCAAGCTTCTCCTCGATGAGTTGGAGCTCGCGGGCGCGCTTCTCTGCCCCGGCGCGCTCCTCTTCGGCGCGCTCGCGCAGCTCGAGGAAGAGGTTGTTGGTGTTCACACGCCCCTTGACGGTCGGGTCCGCCCGCAGAAGCGTCTCGAGATACTTCGACTCGATACTCTCGACAGTGATTTCACGCACGGGCACGCGCAGCTCGACCGTCTTCGGTCCGCGACGGACGAGCAGCAAGACGGTGTCATTCGCCTGGACGGCGTCGCGCAGCACATCGCTCGAGCGCGGTACGGAACCTCCCACAGACACGATCACGTCGTGCACCGTGAGCCCCGCCTCGGCGGCCGGCATGTCGTCTTGCACGCTCGAGATGACGAGGGCCTCGTCGGGGTTGATCGAGAGATGGTAGGAGAGGGCTTCGTCGGGGCGGCGCGTCGTGACGCCGATGCGGCGGACCGTCTTCTCATCACCGACCAGCCCGACCGCGATGTTGACGGGGTCGGTGCGGGACACGTGCGCCACGAGTGGCGTCACCTGCACGTTCTGGACTTGCGCGACCCGAGCCACGAGCGGGGCCAGCGGGACCTTCGTGTCATCCAGCCGCGTGTCGGGCGCGAACAGAGTGGCGAAGAGCAGTGAAAACAGGGTTGAGTACATGGAGGTCTCCGAATGGAGAGAATCACGCGGTCACGTGAAGTGGATCAGAAAGATTCAGACTCGCTGCTCGAGGCCATGGCGGGCACGGCTTGCGGGAGTCCGTTTTCGTCGTGGGCGACGGTGAGAACGTCGTCGACGAAGGTGCGTTCGAGAGTGCGGCGGACGAAGACGACCTCGGTCTGCCCGGCATCGCCGACGGCATGCGTGCTGACGACGAGCACCGGCAGCTCGGCGAGGACGTCGTCGCCGCTGCGGCCGACGGTGTTGGAGACGATCGGAATCGTGTCGCTGTGACCGTCCGCAGCATCGGCGAACGACATGACATCGGCGGCCGGCACGGCATCGAACTGCGTTGCGAGGCCGGGGTCGGTCATGGGCGTGGACTGCGCGTCGAACCACCAGAGCACCGCGAACAGTGCCGCGGCGGCCCAGCCGAGCGCGGGGCGCAGACTGCGCCATGCGTTGCGTTCGCCAGCGATATCTCCGTACGGCGCCGTCGACTCGGGCAACTCGACGGCGTCGGCGATCGCAACACGCTCATCGAGCGCAGCGCGCAACAGCCCGTCGTCGCGCACGGCGCGTCCGAGCCACGACCACACGGTCGGATCGGCCTGGGCACGACGGTCGAGTTCATCCCAGTCGGCCATCGTCGCACTGCGATCCGCCGCGCGATCGATCAGCACGTCGAACTTCTCGTCGTCGTCGAAAGAAAGGTCGGTTGAGGTCATCAGAGGCACTCCGCGGGTGTGTCGTCGCGCTCGGTCTCGGCACGCAGCATGCGTCGCGCGCGGGCCAGGCGTGTCTCCACGGTGGTTTCGGGCAATCCGAGGGCGTCGGCGATCTGGCGCTGCGAGAGGCCTTCGACGCAGCGCAGCAAGAGCGGCTCGCGGTAGTCGGCATGCAGTCGACTCGCCAGCTCGAGCACGTGGGCCGCGCGTGCGCTCGCAGCCTGCCGGGCCGGCGTGCGCTCGTCGACGGCCAGGTCGGGCCCGGCGTCTTCGGGGAAGGAATGTTCGTGCCGACGTCGCGTGACGTCGCGGCGCGCGGTCGCGTTGACCGCGTTGACCGCGATCGCGCGTAACCACGGACGCACGCGCGTCGGATCACGAAGCTGTTTGTGTTTCGATACGAAGGCCACGGCGACGTCCTGGAGGAGATCCTCGATGTCTTGGCCCACGTGGGCATGAGCGACCAGTACCGCCGCCACCCAGCGCCGGTTGTCCCGCCAGAGGGCATCGAGCGCCGCGCGCGCCGAACCGTCTGCGCCCGGCGTCGAGCCCGACGGTGAAGACGGGTTCTCGCTCATCACCCCACTAGATGCGGCCCACGGCCGACTCCGTCAAAGAGTTCGGGATTCTTCGTCGCCACGACTGATCGGCAGCCGCAGGATCGCCGCACAACCCATCCGGTCGGGCCGATTTCCGAGGTTCAGGCTGCCGCCGTGGGCCTCCGCGATCTGCTGGCTCAGAACGAGCCCGACGCCCGATCCACCCGGTTTCGTCGAGTAGAACGGCACGAAGAGGTTGGCCGACTCGGCGAGGCCGGGCCCGTCATCGAGCACCCACACCTTGAGCATGTCACGGCTGCGTGACCACCCGACGACGATCTCACCGGAGCTCTCGGCCACCTCGGAGACGGCGTCGCGCGCGTTCTTCACGAGGTTGATGAGCATCTGGTCGAGCTGGTCGGGATCGGCCCGCAGAGAAACTTCAGGACCAGCTTCGACCGTGACGCCGGCATGGGCGTCCATGGCGACGACGCGGTCGATCCACGCCGCGACATCGACGTCCCGCAACGCCGGTGGCGGAAGGCGCGCGAGGTCGGCGTAGCTCGACATGAAGCGGCGCAGACCATCGGAGCGCGCGGCGATGACGTCGAGCCCCTGGGCGATATCGTCGTTCCATTCGTCGTCGCGCTCGGGCAGGTCGAGCATCGCGCGCAAGCTGCCCGACAGCGACTGGATCGGAGCCAGCGAGTTGTTGATCTCGTGGCTGAGCACGCGGATGAGACGTCGCCACGCGAGACGCTCTTCTTCGCGCAGGGCACGGCGCAGATCCGTCAAGAGCAGCAGCGTGTGCGTGCGACCGTCGCGGCGGAAGGTCGTGCGGCGCATGTCCCAGCGGCCGGCGCCGCCGGGGAGCGCGACGTCGAGCGTGCGATGGGCATCGCCGGTGAGCCAGTCGGCGAGCCCGAGCTCGTCGGCCGTGCGTTCGAGCAGCTGCGACTCGCGGCGGCCCAGCAGGCGCTCGGCTGCCGGGTTGAGCAGGCACAGCCGGCCCGTGTCGTCGAAGGCGAGAATGGCGACGTCGAGCAGACGCATGATGTGACGCACGAGCTCGCCGGCCTCGACGGCCCCGAGCCGTTCGCTGCGCAGAGTCTCGCCCAGCGCGTTGGCTTCCATGAGCGCGAGCCCGAGCGCATCGTCGCTCCCGGCGCCGCGGGCACGCACGGAAAAGTCGCCTTCGCGCAGCCCGGCGAGCATCGACGACAGCATGCGCAGCGGACCGACGACGCGCCCGCGCGCCACCGAGATGCCCGTGAGCCACGACGCCACGACGACGGCCGCGAGCGTCCACCGCACCGGCGCGCTGATGTCCTGCGTCCAGAGTAAGACGAGTGCGAGCCCCACGGCAGGCGCCCCGGCCGCGAACATCCACCAACCCATCGCGCGCACGTGCGTCTCACGCATCGCACGCCCTTCGCCGTGACCACCGAACCGAGACCTGACGACGGCTCCTCGGTGCCCGGGGCGGGATCAGATGCCGTGGCGTTGCAGGCGCCTGTACAGCGCACTGCGGCTGACGCCAAGCACACCCGCGGCCTGGGTGACGTTTCCGTCGCAGCGCCGCAGCGCCTTCTGGATCAAAACCTTCTCGGCCGCATTGAGCGTCATCGTTTCGAGCACGGGCAACCCCGAGTTCGGCTGACGAAGCCCCAGATCGGCGACACCGACCTCGTCGGCCTCCGCCATCAGGACGGCTCGCTCCACAGCGTGCTCGAGTTCGCGAACGTTGCCCGGCCAAGGGTGCTCCAACAGCGCATTGAGCGCATCGGGGGAGAAGTCCTTCACGGGACTGTTGTACCGCTCGGCCTGGTCGCGCAGGAAGCTGCGGGCCAGGACGGGCACATCGTCGCGCCGCTCGCGCAGCGACGGAACCGTGATCTCGACGGTGTTGAGGCGATAGAGGAGATCTTCGCGGAAGCGGCCCTCGCTCACCTCCTTGTGGATATCGGTGTTCGTCGCACAGAAGACGCGCACGTCGACGCGACGGGTTTTTGGCGACCCCGTGCGTTGGAGCTCGCCGCTTTGGAGCACGCGCAGCAGCTTCGCTTGCTGCGCCAGTGGCATCGTCGAGACCTCGTCGAGGAACAGCGTTCCGCCGTCGGCCATCTCGAAGCAGCCGACGCGATCGACGGCCGCTTCCCCACTGCGCGCCAGCCCGAAGAGTTCGCTGTCGAACATGTCCTCGGCGATACCGCCGACGTTGACCGTGACGAGCGGCGCATCCGCACGACCCGACTGGGCGTGGATCCGACGTGCCACGACTTCCTTGCCCGTCCCGTGCTCACCCGTGATGAGCACGTTGGCGTTGCTCGGCGCGACGCGGTCGACGAGCTCGTTGACCTGCGCCATCGCGCGCGACTCGCAGACGAGATCGGGCTGCCCCTCGCGGCGCAGCATCCGGTTCTCACCCTCGAGTCGCTCGGTGCGCCGCAGAGCGCGGCACAGCTCGGTTTGCGTCATCAACGTGGCGACGAGACGATCGTTGTCCCACGGCTTCTCGATGTAGTCCTTCGCGCCGCGCTTCACGGCCTCGACGGCGCCCTGCACGCTGCCCCAGGCCGTCATGACGACGACGGAGAGGTGCGGGTCTTGGGTGCGAAGGTGGTTGAGAAGGTCGAGCCCCTCGTTGCCCGACGTCGTGTCGCGCGTGTAGTTGAGGTCCATGAGAAGGACGTCGTAGTCCTTCTGTTCGAGCGCGGAGAGGATCGCCGCGGGCGACGTGACGGCGTCGGCCATGAACCCCTGGTTCTTGAGCAACAGGCGCAGGGCCTGGAGGACGTCGGGTTGGTCGTCGGCCACGAGGATCCGCGGCGGTGACGATGTCGAGCTCGTGGGCGGGCGACGCCCCGCAGTGCTCGTGCTCGCCGATCCCCGACCTTCGCTCGCGCTGCTCATCGACCTCTCGCTCTCAGCCTTCGTTCCGGCTGCACCACCGTGCGCCGCACCAACACTTCGACTCGCCATGCGTCTCTCTCCTCAGACGGTTCTGCGACGCGCTAGACACCTGCACATCTCAGACGCGCTCGTGACCGGCACGCGAAGATGCGAGTCGGGTGAACGACACCGTGGAAACGACACAAGGTGTTCGGTCGTTGGCCACAGAGTTGCGGCAAAAGCGTGACGGAGGTGTCGCACGGGTTGCGACACGACGCAGAGAGCCTGTGCCTCGACGAAGTAGTCTCGTCGAACCTCAGGGTGACACAAGAACCGCGCGCCGCGATGACCTGACTACTCGTGCCGCAATGCTGCCATCGGTGGTCGGCGCGTCGCACGTCGAGACGGCCACCAGCTCGCCGCCACGGCCACACCGACGAGAGCCGCCGTGACGACGCCGTACGTGAGCGGATCGGTCGAAGGCACGTCGTAGAGCAGGTCGCCCAGTCCGCGCGTCAGCCAGGCCGCCACGGGCAGTCCGATGGCCACGCCGATAATGATGCTCGGTGCGCTCTGACGCAGGATCATCCCGACGACGTGATGTGGCTGAGCTCCCATCGCCATGCGCAGACCGATCTCGCGACTGCGACCGCGCACCGCGTGCGCCGCGACGGCATAGACGCCCACGCCGGCCAGCACGAGCGCGAGTGTCGCGAAGACGATCAACAGTTGCGTGATCGATCGTTCCGCGCGCATCGAATCGTCCACTTCGTCGGACACGGCGGACACGTCGAACGTCGGCAGCTGCGCATCGCGCCGCCGCACGGCCTCGGCGAGCCGGCTCGCGAGCATGCGCAGGTTTCCATCACTCCGCGCGAGGACGGACACCGTGTTCAACGGGCTCTGCGAGATCGGCATGTAGACGATCGGCGCGGCCTCCCACCCGGGATCGACGGCGCGCACGTCGCCGACGACGCCGATGATCTCGAGCCACTCGCCCTCGGCCTCGGACGGCCCCCAGAGCATGCGCTGTCCGATGGCCTGTTGTTCGGAGAAGAACGCGCGCGCCATCGATTCGCTGATGACCGCGACAGGTGTCGACTCGGCATCGTCACGCGCGTCGAAAACACGGCCACGGAGTAGCGGGATGTCGAGCACCTCGAAGTAGTTCGACGTGACGGCGTTGCGCGCGACGGGCAGGCGCTGGGGACGCGGCGGTGCTTCACGCCCCTCCACGAGCAGGATCGAGCGCCCCATGGGATGCGCGAGGGGCACCGACACGGCGCCCGCGACGGCGTCGACGCCGGGATCGAGCCGGGCCTCGGCGAGGATCCCGTCGAGGAAGTCGCGCCGCTCGGCCAGCGTCGGGTAGCGCGAGTTCGGCAGGTGCATGCGCGCCATCGCGACGTCCGATGCGTCGAACCCGAGGTCGACGACGCGCAGGGCGAGCACGCTGCGCGCCATGAGCCCCGCGCTGACGAGCAACACCAGCGACAAGGCGATCTCAGCCGTCACGAGCACGTGCCGCAGACGTCGCACCCGGGCCGTCTGGGAGACACCGCCGGAACCCTCCTTCAGCGACGACACGACCTGCGAGCGACTCACCTGAAGCGCCGGAAGGAGCCCGAACAGCAGGCCCGCGAACACCGACACGACCGCCGTGAAGACGACGACGGGCCCGTCGATTGCCAGCTCCTGGGCCAACGAGACGCCCTCGTCCCCACCGGCGAACGAGCGCATGAGCCCTACACCCCAGAGCGCGAGCAGGAGCCCGAGTGCCCCGCCGGCACAGCCCAGTAGCACGCTCTCGGTCAGCAGTTGGCGCACCAGGCGCAGACGCCCGGCACCGAGCGCGCGCCGCACGGCGATCTCGCTCTGGCGGTCGAGCGAACGACCGAGCAGCAGATGGGCGACGTTCGCACAGCCGATGAGCAGCACGAGCACGACGGCTCCCCAGAGGACGAACAGCGGCTCGACGAGCCCGCCGACGAGTTCCTCGCGCAGCGGCACGACCTTCGGCTCGTAGCGCGCGTAGACGCCCGGCCACTCGCGCTCGAGCTCCTCGTGGATGTAGGCGAGGTCGTCGGTCGCCTCCTCCACCGTGACGCCCTCCGCGAGGCGCCCGACACACTCCACCCAGTGCACGCCACGGTCTTCGATGAAGCCCGATTCACGCACCGTGAGTGGCACCCACAAGTCGACCTTGCGACTCGGAAACGTGAACGACTCGGGCATCACGCCGACCACGCGGTGCTTCATCTCGTCGAGCACGAGCACGTGGCCGAGGACGTCGGGGTCGGCATCGAGCTCCTCGACCCAGAAGCGGTGCCCGAGGACGATGACGTCGTCGTCTCCCCTGCGCGTCTCGTGCTCCGCGATGACGCGGCCGATCAGCGGCTGCACACCGAGCACGTCGAAGAAGGCCGGCGAGACGGCCGCCACGTCGCTGCGGATCGGGCGATCGAGCCCCGTGAGATTCTGCTGCCCGCGCCAGACGAGCGCGATCTCGTCGAACGTGTCGTTCGCCGCACGCCAGTCGACGATCGTGTCATGCCCCGTGCGAACCTTGGCCTCGCCCGTCGTGAGGTCCGACTCCCAAACCATGACGAGCCTGTCGGACTGCGCGTACGGCAGCGGCTCGACGAGGAACGCATAGAGCGCGCTGAAGACGGCGCTGTTGGACCCGATGCCGAGCGCGAGGCAGAGCAGCGCCACGGCCGTGAACCCGGGACTGCGACGCAGCATGCGCAGACCGAAGCGGAGATCTTGGGCGACCGAGGCGATCATGACGCGCTACGCGGTCGCTCGGGACTGCCGATGCGCTCGACGGCGCTGTCCTCGACGATCGAGCCGTCGAAGAGCTGGAGCACGCGTTGGGCATAGCGGGCATAGCGCGGATCGTGCGTGACGATACAGAGCGTCGTCCCGGCGTCGTGCAACTCATGCAGTAGGCCCATCACGAGCTCGCCGTTGACGGAATCGAGATTGCCCGTCGGCTCGTCGGCGAGCAGGATCGCGGGGTCACCGGCAACGGCGCGCGCGACGGCCACGCGCTGCTGCTGTCCGCCGGAGAGCTGGCTCGGCATGTGTGAGCTGCGGTTCGACATGTTCACGCGTTCGAGCGCGCGCTCGACGCGCTCGCGACGCTCGGGCGCCGAGAGGCCGCGATACGTCAGCGGCAGCTCGACGTTCTCACGCACCGTCATGTCGCCGATGAGGTTGAAGCTCTGGAAGACGAACCCGACGTGCTGGTTGCGCAGCTTGGCGCGTTCGCCCGGCGAGGCGCGCGTCACGTCACGACCTTCGATCTCGTACCTCCCCGAGGACGGCACGTCGAGCAACCCGAGCATGGCGAGCAGCGTCGACTTGCCCGAACCCGACGGCCCTTCGATCGAGACGTATTCTCCACGCGAGACGTCGAGCTGCACACCGGACAGCGCATGCGTCTCGACCTGGTCGGTGACGAAGACCTTGTGCACGTCGACGAGGCGCAGCAGCGGCGCGCCGAGCGCGGCGTCAGAAGAACGGGAAGACGTCATGAAAGACTCGCGTGGAAGGGCAACTTCCCCTCTTCTACCGCTTCTCTCGCACGACGGCTCGTGGAATGGCGATCAGTCCGCGGAGATCCCGACGGACGTCGCCCGACCGGACAGCCGTCCCGCGCGTGACGCACATTCGAAGCGCCGCTTGCCAAGACCGCCCGCCCGTGCGATCACTGACAGCCCCATCCGGAGGCCCCACCCATGCTCGCCACCGCACTCCTCGCCCTCACCGCCTGTGTCGCGCCCGTCGACGACGACAAGTCCGTCGACCCCGACTCGCCGCACGTTGTCGTCTCCGCGGCGCTCGACCGCACCGCCATCGCGCCGGGTGAGACGGCGTGGCTCGGCGTCTCATTCGACATCGACGAGCACTGGCACCTCTACTGGCCGGGCCTCAACGACAGCGGTATGTCGATCGCTCTCGACGCGACGCTCCCCGACGGCTTGACGCTCGGCGAGTGGCGCTGGCCCGCGCCCACACGGCACGTCTCACCCGGCGACCTGCTCGACCACGTCTACGAAGGCCGCGTCACCCTCGTCGCCCCGCTGCACGTCGACGAGGGCCTCGCCGTCGGAACTCACACCGTCTCGGTGAAGCACGACTGGCTCGTCTGCAGGGAAGCCTGCATGTTCGGGGGAGGCACGGCGTCGTTGGAGGTCACCGTCGCGGCAGTCGGCGATGGGGCCACCCGCGCGCCCTCCGCTGCGGCCGATTGGTTCGCCGCGTCCCGCGCGCGCTGGCCCAAGCCCTGGGGTGCCGCCGAGCACCGCGACGTCGTGACGCCGCTGTACGACGCGCCGATCAAACCCGAGACGCGCGAGCACGGCGGCACGCTCGTGTGGGTCGGCAAGACGCTGACGATCGAGATGCCGAACGCGACGCAACTCGTGTTCCATGCGCATGAAAGCAGCGCCAACATCGAGGGTCTCCTGCACCACGGCACGACCGAGGGTCCGGTGCTCGAGCTGACGTTCGAAGACGAAGGCGCCCGCGCGGTCGGCGTCCTCGAGGTGCACCGCGACCAGGGTAGCGCCGCGTTCTACGAGATCGACACGCGCTCGAGCTGACGGCGCAGCGACTCTGCCACTCGCGACTCTCTCATCCCAGCTTTCGCCGGGCGCCGCCGAGACGTGGCGGCGAAAGCCTTGTACGAGCGGTTCGGGTGCGAGAAATCGGGACCACCGTCCCGCCCCCATCAATGCCGGAAGTGGCGCGCCCCCGTGAACACCATCGCCATGTCGTGTTCGTCGGCGGCGGCGATGGAGTCTTTGTCCTTGATGGAGCCGCCGGGTTGGATGACGGCTGTGACTCCCAGCGCGTGGGCCGTGTCGATCGAGTCGCGGAAGGGGAAGAAGGCGTCGGAGGCGAGGACGGCGCCGCGGGTGCGGTCGCCGGCCTTGTGGCCGGCCATGAACACCGAATCCACGCGGCTCATCTGTCCTGCGCCGACGCCGACGATGGCGCCGTCTTTGACGAGCACGATGGCGTTGCTTTTCACGTGCTTGCAGACGCGCCAGGCGAACTCGAGGTCGGCGAGTTCGGTGCTGTTGGGCGGGCGTTCGGTGACGACCTTGCGCTCTTCGGTGCCGAAGCCGAGGTCGCGCTGCTGGACGAGGTAGCCGCCCGTGACCTTGCGCACGGACAACTCGCCGGCGTCGCGTTCGCCGTCCAGCGCGCCGCACGCCAGCAAGCGCACGTTCTTGCCCCACTTCTGACGCGTGGTCAGGATCTCCACGGCCTCGTCGCTGAAGCTCGGCGCGATAATCACCTCGAGGAAGCGCGCGGGCTGGGCGATGGCGTCTGCCAGCGCCACGTCGACGTCGCGGTTCAGCGCGATGATGCCGCCGAAGGCGCTCTGCGGGTCGCCGGACAGCGCGCGCTCGAGCGCCTCGCCGATCGTGTCGGCCTCGCCGCAGCCGCAGGGGTTCGTGTGCTTGATGACGGCCGCGGCCGGACGCTCGAACTCCTTGACCAACTCGAGCGCCGCGTCGGCGTCCATGATGTTGTTGTACGACAGCGCCTTGCCTGAAAGCACTTGGGCCGTGGCAACACACGCCTCGCCGACGCCGGGCCGCGCGAAGAACGCCGCCGGCTGGTTCGGGTTCTCGCCGTAGCGCAGCTCGTGACGCTCGGTGGCCTCGGCGACAAAGGGCGCGGCGAGCGTGTCGTCGAGCTGCGTCGCGAACCAGGTCGCGATCGCCGCGTCGTAGGCTGCCGTCGCGCGGTAGGCCGACGAGGCGAGCGTCCGTCGGTACAAGCGCGCCGCGATGCTGTCGTCCTGCTCGCGATCGAGCGCCGAGAGCACCTCGGTGTAGCTCTCCGGCTCCGTCACCACCCAAACCGAGGCGTGGTTCTTGGCCGCCGAGCGGATCATGCTCGGCCCGCCGATGTCGATCTGCTCGACGGCATCCTCGAACGTCACGCCCGGCTTCGCGACGGTTTCGCGGAAGGCGTAGAGGTTCACGCAGACGAGGTCGATCGCAGGGATGTCGTACTCGGCCATGGCGTCTGTGTGCGAAGCCAGGTCGCGCCGCGCGAGCAGTCCGCCGTGCACCTTCGGGTGCAGCGTCTTGACGCGTCCGTCCATCATCTCGGGGAAGCCGGTGACGTCGGCGATGTCGGCGACGTCGAGCCCCGCCTCGCGCAGAACGCGCGCCGTGCCGCCGGTGGACACGACCCGGAAGTCGCGCGCCGCGAGGCCCTTCGCAAACTCAGCAACGCCGGTCTTGTCGGTGACCGAGATCAACGCGGTTCTCATCGCAGCCTCCATGTCTCTCAGTTCGCCTCGGCAGTGCCGCGCTTGCGGCTCCGCAGGAACGTCTCGATGAAGCCCTGCACGTCGCCGTCGAGGACAGCCGAGACGTTGCCGACTTCCATGTTCGTGCGGTGGTCCTTGATCATGCTGTACGGGTGCATGACGTAGCTGCGGATCTGATGCCCCCAGCCGATGTCGCCCTTCTCACCCTGGATGCCGTCGAGCTCAGCCTGGCGTTCGGCCTCCGCGCGCGTGACGAGCTTCGCGGTGAGCATCTTCATCGCCGTGGCGCGATTCTTGTGCTGGCTGCGCTCCGACTGACACGCCACGACAATGCCCGTCGGGATGTGCGTGAGGCGCACGGCCGAGTCGGTCTTGTTGACGTGCTGACCGCCGGCGCCGCCCGCGCGGAAGGTGTCGACGCGCAGGTCGTCGGACTTGATCTCCATGGCCTCCGTGTCGTCGAGGACGGGCATGACGTCGACGGACGCGAACGACGTCTGGCGTCGGTTCTGCCCGTCGAACGGCGACAGGCGCACGAGCCGATGCACGCCGTGTTCGGCGCGCAGGTACCCGAAGGCCCACTCGCCCTTCACCATCACCGTCGCCGACTTGATGCCGGCCTCTTCGTCGTCATCGCGATCGACACCCGAGACCTCGAAGCCGTTCTTCTCGGCCCAGCGCGTGTACATGCGCAGCAGGATCTCGGCCCAGTCGGACGCATCGGTGCCGCCCGCGCCGGCCTGGATCGAAAGGTAGGCATCACGCTGGTCGTACTCGCCGTCGAGCATGATCCGGAACTCGAGCCGCTCCATCGCGGCCTCGACGCTCTCGAGCATGATCCCCGCCTCGGCCAGACCCTCCCCGCCGTCGGCCTCGTCGGCCAACTCGATCATCACTTCGAGCTCGTCGAGTTCCGCACGCACCGCCTCGATGGGGCTCAGCGACGACTTCACGCGCTTGAGGTCGTTGACCACGTTCTGCGCGGACTCCTGGTCGTTCCAGAAGCCGTCGATGCCCATTTGCTGTTCGAGCTCGTCGCGCTTGCGCAGCAACTCGGGAGCGTTGAGCCCCTCCTCGATCTGCTGCAGCCGCGCACGGATGTCCTTGCTGCGGCTGCGCACGTCGTCGATCGCCATCCGAACCCACCAATGCCAAGTGCGGGAACTGCGGCGCCGCGTCGGCCGCCCGCTCGATCATCCCGCGATGCGAAACCGCGAATCCTAGCCTTCTGCGCCGCCGAACGCACGGCGCTGCGGGCAGCGGTGCAGCTCAGCGTTCCGCCAAGGCTCCAAGCGTCGCCGCGACGAGATCCTCGACCTCGGCCAGGGCTCCGGCCCCCGTTTCACCGCACGCGAGCGTCTTGTCGGCCGGTGGGACGAAGCGGTAGCGCTTCCCGTCGCCGACCTCGCGCAGGCGATCGAGGTTCGCCTCCACAAGCGGATTCTCCCACATCACGGTGTTCATGGCCGGGGCGATGACCACCGGCACGTGGGCATGCGACGCCATCACGACCGTCGTGAGCAGGTCGTCGGCGAGGCCGTGGGCGATCCGTCCGACGAGATGCGCCGTGGCCGGGGCGAGCAGGATGACGTCAGGCCAACGCGCGAGGCGGATGTGCTCGATCGTCGGATCGTGCTCGTCGAAGAGCGACGTGCCGACGGGGCGTTCGGAGAGGACCTGGAACGTGAGCGGCGTCACAAAGCGCTGGGCCGAGTGGGTCATCACGACCTGGACATCGACGTCGCGCTCACGCAGACGCCGCACGAGGTCGCAAGCTTTGTAGACGGCGATCCCGCCGCTGACACCGAGGAGTACACGTGACGTCATCAAGGGGCTCCGTCAGTTCCGGGTCAAGGCGAGGACGTCGAGCAGCGCGCGCGCGATCTCACTCTTGCCGCGACAGCGCGCGACGACATCCGTCCGCGAGACGATCCATGCTTCGTGGTCGTCGGCACCCAGCGCCTCGGTGTCGTTGACGACCACGAGGTCGACGGACGCGCGCTCCATGAGCCGGCGCGCGATGGCGAGGCGCTCGTCGGCGCTCGTGCCCGACGTGAGCTTGAAGCCGACGAGCAACGCGTCAGGTGCGAGCGCTCGCAGCCGATCGATGAGTTTGGGTGCACGCGTCATGCGCACCACGAGTTCGTCTTGGTCGGACGAGATCTTGCCGCTCGCCGGCACGGGCAGGTAGTCGGCGACAGCGGCGGCGTGGATGACGGCATCGGCACCGGGGACATGTTCGTCGAGCCGCGCAGCCAGGTCGGCGGACGTCACGTAGACCGACGACGTCACGCCCGGCGGTGCCGGCACGGCGGCTTTCGCGCGGATCAGGAGCGGATCGTGTCCGCCCGCCAGCGCAGCCGACGCGATCTCCGCGCCGAGCATGCCCGTGCTCGAGTTGCCGATGTAGCGCACGGCGTCGATGGGCTCGCGCGTGCCGCCTGCGGTGATGACGATCTTCATGCCGCGAGTGTCAGCCGACGTGGGCCAGCGATCAACCGCCTCGTGCAAACCACGCCGAAGCGAGGTTCAGCGGAGGCTGCTGATCTCGGTGCTCGAGACGACGATGTCGTCGATGATGAAGGCGCCGTGCTTGCCGTTCGCGGCGCGCACGAAGCGCAGCTGCGAGACGTCGAGCAGGCCTTCGTGGGGCAGCGATCCAGCGACCGTGTAGCTTCCGGCGCTCCACTTCAAGGTGAGCACGTAGCTCGCTTGGTTGTCGTCGGGCGCCGACCGAAGCGTGAAGCCCATGTCGTAGCGGACACCGGCCGTGTAAACGAATCCCGACGGTGTGTCGACCGAGCCCGTGCCCGAGCCTGAACCACCGCCGCCACCGCCACCGCCTCCGCCCCCGCCGCCACCGAAGCCGCCACCACCGCCCCCGCCGTAACCGCCGCCGGGAACGCCGCTGGTTCCATCACCGGTCTCACCGACCGCGACGAAGCCGTCCTTCCAGTCGATGTCGATCATCACGCCTTCGTCATCGTCCTCGGCGCGCACCGTGAGGTTCGCCTTCGTCTGCAACGGCGTGATGCTCATCCGCGCACGAAGCTCCGTGCCGACATAGCGACGATCAAACTCGGCGACGAGTTCACCGTCGACCTCGGCGTCGTGACCGAAGATCACGAGCACGCCTTCACCCTCATCGTCGATCACCTGCTTGAACATGCTCGGTGTCGTCTCGGCTTCGAACCCGCCGACCTCGGCGGATACGGGCCCCGAGGTGATGCTCTCGCCTGCCGGCTCATCGAAGCTGGCACGGAAGAAGACGTACGAGCGCAGATCACCAACGGCAGCAGCCAGTGCCGACAGGGCAATGGCCACAACAGCCATTCGTCCGAGATGAGTGGAGAAGCGCGTCATCGTGATGATCCAAACCGGGAAAGGGGAAGACCTCCGGTGTGCCAAGAGAATACACCCAATTCCGGACCGGGGGGCGGATCAGATCCGATCCGAAGAGGTCGTCTTGGCCCTTTTTTGACCAGCCCGGTCGCCGTCCGGACCCCCGGAAGTCAGAGCCCGAGCCGCTCGATCATCTTGTAGAGCGTGCGCACGGGGACCCCGAGCAGGCGGGATGCCTGCGACTTGTTGCCCTCGGAGACGACCAGGGCCTCGGTCACGAGGCGCCTCTCGAACTCGCTGATTCGTTCTTTGAGCGACCGTTCCGGGTCGTTCTCGGGCGTGATGAGCCCCGTCGAGGGCCCGTCGCCGGGAGCGACGTCCTGCATGGTCTGGAGCAGATGGCGTGCACTCTCGACGGAGACGACCGTCCCCTGGGGCTCGAACATCAGCAGGTTCTTCGTCGCGTTCTGGAGCTGGCGGACGTTGCCGGGCCACGGGTAGGCGCGCAGAAGCGCAAGCGCCGCGGGCTCGATGGCACGCTCCGAGCGGCCGTCCTCGCGCAGGAAGTGGGACAGCAGCAGCCCGATGTCGTCGGGGCGCTCACGGAGTGCGGGCAGCTTCACCGTCGCGACGGCGAGGCGGTAGAAGAGGTCTTCGCGGAACGTGCCTTCCCCGACCATCGCACGTAGATCGCGGTGCGTCGCGCAGAGCACGCGCACGTCGACCTTGCGCACCGTGCGCCCGCCCACCGGCAGGAACTCGCCGTCCTGCAGAACGCGCAGCAGACGACTTTGCACCGACATGCTCATCTCGCCGACTTCATCGAGGAAGAGCGTGCCGCCGTCGGCCTGTTCGAAGAGACCCTTGCGATCGCGATCGGCGCCCGTGAACGCGCCCTTCACGGCACCGAACAACTCGCTCTCGATCAGCGGCTCGACGATGGCGGCGCAGTTGATCGACAGGATGCTGTGATTGCTGCGGCTGCCGTTGACATGGATCGCACGCGCGATGAGCTCCTTACCCGTGCCGCTCTCGCCTTGGATGATCACGGGATAGTCGGTGTCGGTGACGCGGTCGAGCTGATCGAGGACGCGGTGCATGGCCGGGCTGTTCGTCACGATCGACGAGTAGTCGAAGCGCGTGCTCAGAGCACGCCGCGAGGCGTCGAGCGACTCCTTCACTTCTTCGAGTTCCGCCTCGCGCCGCTCGAGACGTGACTCGAGCTCGACGTTGAGTCGCTGCACCTCGGCACGTGAGGCGACGAGTTCGTCGTTGCTCGCCTTCAGCCCTTCGGAGAGGCGCGTGTTCTCGAGCGCGATCGCGGCCTGCTCGGCGAGTCCGCTGACCGTCGCGAGGTGCTTCTCGGAGAAGCGTCCGACGACCTGGGGATGGTCGAGGTAGATCGCGCCGAGTGCGCGGTCGCGGAAAACGAGCGGGACGCAGAGGATCGAGAGCAGCCGCAGCTCGCTGATCGACGCGGCGCTCGCGAGACGCTGGTCGTCGATCGCGTTGTCGGTGCGCAGCGCCTCGCGTGCCAGGACGACGTCGCGGGCCACGGAGTGACTGATCTGGAACTCGGGTTGGTGGATCGAACTCTCGGAGATGTTGCGCGCCGCGCGGATCTCCTCGGCCTTCCCGTCGTAGAGGATCAGGAAGCCGCGCGCCGCGCCGGTGAGGTCGATCGCACTGTCGATGACCAGATCGAGCAGGCCCTGCGTGTCGCGCTCGGTGTTCAGCGCCTTGCCGACGTCGGCGAGACGTTCGAGATCACGCACGCGTTCGGCGAGCGCGGCGAGGCCCGAAACGTCGCCGGCATGGCGCATCGAACCGAAGCGTTCCTCGGCCGCGTCGAGCCGTCCCGAGAGCGGCGCAAGGCCGTGCATCGAGACGAGCGCACGCGCACGACCGATGTCGCGGTGCATGCGTGCGACGAGGTCGCCGACCGTCGCGAGATCGGGCGCCTCGGCGTCGAGCTGGCGATCGAGTCGCGCCACATCGACGGTCACGCGTTCGACGAGCAAGCGCGCCTCGACGACACCGTCGGGCGTGTCGCTCACCACTCCCAGTGCGCGGTCGAAGTCGGCGTCGGCGCCCGCATGATCGCCCTCCGCCTCGCGCAGGCGACCACGCGTCGTCAGGTACGCCGCAAGCCACGGACCGGGATCGCCGTCGTCGTCGGTCAGCTTCGACGACGCCATTCCTCCGGCCCGAGCCGCCAAGTCGGTGGCGATCAGCACCTCGCGCTTGAGCCCCTTCGGTTCCGCGAGCGCGCGCGCCGCCTCGGCCTCCTCGAGCGCGCGCGCCTCGTCCCCATCACCGAGCGCCAGACGCGCGGCGACGAGGTGCGCCTCGATCACCCAGTGCACGGCCGAGACCGACTCCAGCGCCGAGAGTGCCGCGGCGTGATCGGCACGCGCTGCGTCATACGCTCCTTGGCCGATGCGCAGCGCAGCGCGCGAGAGAAGCACCGCAGCGACACCGCTGTGGTCGGAGCGCTCGCGGCGCAAGGTGAGCGACCGCTCGAAACTCTCCTCGGCATCCGCGAGCCGGCCCTGAGCTGCGAGCACGAGCGCCGTGTTGTTCAGCGCCATGGCTTCGATGCCGGGGTCGCCGATGCGACGTGCGAGCGTGACGGCTCGCATGAGCTGTTGGCGCGCGCCGTCGAGGTCACCGAGCGCGCGGAGGTTCGTGCCCAGCGAGTTGCAGGCGCGGGCGAGGTTCGAGTCGTCCCCCGCCTGTTCGAGCCGCTCGATCGCCTCGTGCTGCAACGCGATCGCACGTCGGCGCTCGCCCTTGTCGCGCAGGGCGAGACTCATGCCCTGCAGCGTGTTGCCGGTGACGATCTCGTGACCGAGGACGCGCGCCATGGCCAGGCACTCCTCGTAGCGTCGAATCGCTTCGTCGGGACGACCGAGCCGACGCGCAAGCGCACCCGCGCGTTCGAGCAACACCATCGTGCGGCGATGCGGCGCGCTGCCCATGCGACGCAGCGCCTCGCGCACGTCGGAGAGACTGTCGTCGAGACGACCGACGAGCTGGAGCGCCTGCGAACGCACCTGGAGCGCGAGCACGGCGTCGTCCTGCTCGAGCGTCGCGATGAGCGCGTCGTCGAGCATCTCGAGCGCCTCGCGCGGAGCGAATCGCAGCACCCGCTCGCGCGCGGCACGGACGACGATCGCGGGAGCGTGGCTGCGGGCACGAACGGCGTCGACGTGACGAAGCAGATCGTCGTAGCGCTGGGCGCGCAGGAGCACGTCGGCGAGTTCGACCTCGAGCGTCAGACGCGCCGGCTCGTCGCGCGCGCCCGCGATCGCGCGTCGGAGCAGCGACGCGGCGAGCCCCAGGCGGCCCACGCGCCGCAGCGTCGCCGCGACTTCGGCGAGAATCGCCGTGAATGAGACGCTGTCGGGCGCACCGACGTCGTCGCCCAGCACCTGCGCGATCGCAGCCGCGGAACGTTCGTCGATTGCACCGCCGCCGTCGCGCGCCGTCTCGTCCGCGGCGCACACTTCGGCGAGTCGGACACGCACATCCGGCGCAACGGCACCCTCCGCCACGAGCCGTCGGCGCAACTGTGTGTCGACGAGCGCGAAGAGATCCTCGGGTGACGAGCGACGACGCTCGACGAGCCCCCGCGCGCTGAGCCGCTCGAGGACTCCGCCGACGGCCCGATCGAGGACGCCGCGCAGGTCGGGCGCAGAGAGCGCGGCCGAGGGGAGCTGCGCGAGGACGGAGAGCACGTCGCGTTCGTCGTCCGTGAGCGCGATCTCGACATCGTCGAGCTGCGGCCAGCTCTTCGGGATCGCGACCTCATCGATGTCGAAGACACCGTCGCGCACGCGCACGGCGCCGCTCGTCAGCAGGGTGACGCAGGCATCCCTGAGCGCGCCGAAGCTCAACGGCGCCGCCGCGACGAGACGCTCGGTCAGCACGGGCGATTCGCCGAGCCAGGCCTCGAGCACGCCGCGGACGGCGCCGGCATCGAGCGCCTGATCAGTCGTGAGCTTCACGCCGTTCTGCGCTGCAATGCGCTGCGCTCGGTGGTCGTCGGTGCTCACACCGTCGACGTGAACGACGGTGCGTCCATGCTGCGCGAGCGCGCCGACGGTGTGGGCCACCTCGTCCCAGCTCACCGGCGCCGTCGCGACTTCCGCGGCCTCGAGCCGTCCCGCCAACGCCTCGGACGGACGCGAAACCGACGCACACCACGCAAGCACCTCGCGCAGCACCGTCGACGCGCCATCGCTCGCGGATGCGCCGGCATCGACGGTGAGGGGAATCCAGACGGCGCCGTCGCGCACGGCCGCGCGCACCGAGCCCGCCGCCCGGTCGGCGCGCGCCAGCGCCGCGTGCAGCACCGAGGACGCGCGTGCGCGATCGAGTTCTTCGGTCAAGCGCGGGGCGAGAGGGCCGAGCGCGGCCAGAGCCGCCGCAGCACTCGCGGGCCGCGCGGCAGGATCGGCCGCAAGCAGGCGCGCGATCGTCACCGCGAGGTCGCCTCCGCCGAGGGCGTCGAGGTCGTCGGGCGCGAGCCCCGCGAAGGCGCGCCGCTCGGCGGCCATCGCCACCGGGTCGCTTTCGGCCTCGAACAGAGGACGTCCGAGCCCAGCCTCGGCGAGCAACAGCCCGACGGCCCAGAGGTCGGACGCGACGGTGGCCGCGCTGCCTTCGAACAACTCCGGCGCCATCGCGCGCGGTGTGCCCGACAGATCGTCGCTCCCACGCTCTTGCGGAACGCTCAAGCCGAAGTCGATGAGCACAGGACGCCCCGTCGCACGCTCCACGAGCACGTTGTCGGCCTTGATGTCCCGGTGCAGCAACCCGAGCGACTCGTGCACGAACTGGCACGTTGCCAGCAGCCATGCGGCCATGGCCTCGAGGTCAAGACGCGTGTCGATCCCCGGAGCGAGCGGCTCACCGTCGACGAACTCACTGACGGTGAACGCCCGCCCGTCCCCGGGCACCCGGCCCGCATCGAGGCACGCCGAGAGCCCCGGGTGCGCGACCCCGAGCGCCGCGAGCTCGCCCAAGGCCTCGTCGTTCTCGTGCACCTTGAGCAGCACACGCCGACCGCTGCGATCGACCGCGAGCGCGACGAGGCTCTGCGGGCCGCGAGCGATTTGCTCGGAGAGTCGATAGGGGCCGATGCGTTCGGGGATCACGTCGCGCAGGATAACAGCGCAGCCCCCACGTTCCCGCGCCTCAACCGCCCGGAGCTGCCCGGGGCGGCGGCGGCGCGGGCTTCACGACGCGGCCTTGCGTCTTCGGCAGCCTCGCGATCTTCTTCCGCAGCTTCGCAACCAAGTCCTCCTGCTCGGCGAGCGGCAGGGCGATGTCGATGAACGCGTCGGGGTCGAGCTTGCGCTTGAGGATGTAGAGACCGGCGTGGCGATCGAGCGGCGAACCGCGCTCGTCGAGCAGCAGATCCAGGGCGGCGTCGGCGATCGTGCGGTCCCAGAGCGTCACGCAGGCCGCGACGATCGAGGGCACGGGATCACGGCGCAGCTGATTCACGATCCACGCGCGGTTCTCGCGTGCGACCTTCTTGGCGAGGATCTTCTGCCGCCGGTCGACCTCGCGCAGCGAGAGCAGGCGGCGCACGTCTTCGAACCACTTTCGGCCGAACGACATCTCGAGCACGTTCGAGCGCAGCACCTCGGCGTCGTCGGCCAGCTCGGACATGAATCCGCCGCCCGTCTGAGCGAGACGTTCCATCGACTTGCGCGTGCTCGTGTCGCGGCTGGTCTTGCGGATCTCGGGGTCGACGCCGGTGTAGAGCACCGAGAGCGTCGCGTCGTTGAGCCGCACGAAGCTGCGCACGGCGGCGAGCATCTTCTGCTCGTCGTCGGGATGGGCCGGGGCGTCGCCGACGACGATGATGACGCGGTGGGAATCCTCGCGCCACGTGAGCTGGTCGAAGGCCACGTCGAGCCCGACGTCGACGGCTTCCTCGAAGTCGCCGCCGCCGACCGGGTCGAGGTCGATGAGGAAGTTCTGCACGTGGTAGCGATCGTCGGTGATGTCGACATGGCGCGTCAGCCACGCGTCGGTGACGTCGCGGTAGGCCACGATGCCGACGCGCTGCGAAGGGACGATCTCCGAGAGGTCGCCGATGATGTCGTCGATCACGAGCCGTGCCTGGGCGAGGAACTTGCCCATGCTCGCCGTGGCGTCGACGACGAAGACGACGTCGAGTCCGCGCTCGCGCACCGAGCGGATGAAGGCGCCGAAGCCCGAGCTGCCGCCGCCCGAGCCGGTCACATCCTCGAAACGCTCGAGGGCGTCGCCGCCGCGTCGCCCGCGCACACCGCGGCCCCCGCCGCTGCCACCCAGCCCGAGGACGTCCTCGACCGGTGTGTCGCTCTCGGACTCGGACGGCTCGAACTCCGTGATCTCGGGATCGAAGACCTCCTCGAGTTCCTCGAGCGGCTCGTCCTCGACCTCGTCGGGGACCAGCTCCGCCGGGACTTCGTCGTCGACCGTGGCCCGGATCGTGAGGTCCAGGAAGAGCTCCTTCGCCTCCGGGTACCAGAGCCACAACTGCCAGAGCAGGAGCCCGTGCAGGACAAGCGCGAAGAGCAGCGCCGGCCAAGAGCGCAGCAACCAGCGGCGACGCTCGGCGCGGTCGCGCTCGGCGCGCGTCATCGTCACGAGCGTCGGCACGCGCTTGAACTTCCCCGAGGGCTGATCGGGTTGATCGGGCTTCGGGGAGTCGGGATCGGGATCGGGCACGGCGTCGCTCACGGAGATCGGGGTGACTACTATCAACGCTCGTCTCGCCTGTCACAAACACTCGGTCGACAAGGACCCAGCCCGATGGCCAAACGCACGCCCCCGACGATCGCAGGCGGTGCCTTCCGAGGCCGGGAGTTGCGCGTGGCCGGCGAGCAGGTGACGCGCCCGATGCGCACCCGCGTCCGCGAGGCCCTCTTCGCGCGCCTCGGCGACCACGTCGAGGGGGCCGTGGTGCTCGATCTCTACGCCGGCGCGGGCTCGCTGGGCCTCGAGGCCCTCAGCCGTGGGGCCCGACGCTGCACCTTCGTGGAACGCGATCGGCGCGCTCTGGCGGCCCTGCGCAGCAATCTCGCGACGGTTGGCCTCGCGCGCGACCCCGAGCGGGCCGTGCTCGTCGCGGCCAACGCCCAGATCTTTGACCCCGGCACGCACGAGCCGGTCGATCTCGTCTTCCTCGACCCGCCCTTCGCCCTGACCGACATCCTCCCGGCGCCGCTCGAGCAGCCCGGACGGCTGGCCGACGGCGCTCTGCTCGTCTTCCAGGCTCCCGAGGAGCGGCTGCCCCCGAACCCGCTCGGCGGCTGGACCCTGCGCGAGAGCCGACGCTATGGAGCCAGCGTGCTGGCGATTTACCACCGCGGGGGGTGAGTTCGTCTCGAAAGCGGTCCGGCCAGCGCTCCGTTCTGATGCACGATCCCGATGTGAATCGGCCGTTTTGCACCAGATCCGGAAGCGTTCAAGTGCGCATCGACTTTCCTCGATGAGTGCTGTGCTCCAAAGGCAGGAGCCCACTCACCAATGACGCACACCATGACTGACACCGACAAGATCAGATCCGCTCTCGACCTCAGACGGCTCTACGGAGAACCCCCAGCCGGGGTGGATCCGGTCGCCTGGTGGAAACTGGTTCTCGAGCACGAAGACGAAATCTCCGAGGAGACGCTCGACGATGCTCTCGCAACCCTTCTCGAAGCCATCCAGTTCCAGCGCTGAGAAGCGGCGGCGTGGCCCCGTTGCGCGGGGCGGCGCCCCCGCTTCTCCGCCATCGTCGAGTTCACCCTGGCCGCGTCCGGCTGTAACGTTCAAAGGCGAACGCCATGACCCAATCTCGAGAGCCCCTCGTGGCCTCCCCCGCTGCTGCACGTCCACTCTTCCTTGAACCGCGCTCCGTCGCCCGCCCATGGGGTGGTCGCCGTGTCGCGTCGCGTTACGGGTGGTCGGCTGGAAGTGAGACGATCGGGGAGTGGTGGCTCGCAAGCAGCTACCCGGGCACGGAGACGACGGTGCGCGGGCAGCGCGCCGATCTGGCCCTCTGGCTCGACGGCCCGGGCTCCGAGCTCGGCTGCCCGTCCGGATCGCAGTTCCCGCTGCTGCTGAAGTTTCTCGACTGCGGTGAGGTGCTCAGCGCGCAGGTTCATCCCGACGACATGACGGCCTCGATGTTCGAGCTGCCCTGCGGCAAGACCGAGGCTTGGCACGTGCTCGACGCCGAGCCCGGCGCAGGCGTCTACCTCGGGCTCGCGCGCGGCGTGAAGGCCGACGACTTCTTCGACGCCATCCAGGACGGCGCCACCGACGACGCCGTGCGGCGCATGCTGCATTTCATCGAGGCCAAGCCGGGCGACACGTTCCACGTCGCGGCCGGCACCGTCCACGCGGTCGGCGGAGGTCTGAGCCTCTTCGAGGTCCAGCAGAACTCCGACACGACCTACCGCATCCACGACTGGGGACGCGGGCGCGACATCCACCTCGAGGAAGCCCGCGCATCGACGCTCGACGTCGGCCCCGGTCGCGCCATCGACACGGCCAGCGCGCCGACGGACGCCGACGGCTGGGCGACACTCGTGAGCGACCCGGCCTTCGTCATGCGCCGCGGTGCGCTCGGCGCGGGGTCGACGCGTCGCTGCGGCATCGCACCGGGGCGCAACTTCGCGCTGCTGACGGTGCTCTCGGGCACCGGCACACTCCGCACGGAGGTCGACGGCGACGGCATCGATGCCGCGCCCCTCCAGCCCGGCGACACGGCCCTGCTCTTCGGCCCGAGCGACATCGTGGCGGCGAGCGACCTCGACATCCTCGTCTGCGACCCGCCGCAGTAGGGCCGCGCCGCTTCTCGGGCGTCCCCCCTTTCGTCGACACCGCGTCGGCTGCCACACTGGTGGGATGTCCAGTCAGCGGCTCCACAAATTCATGGCCTCCTGCGGCGCGGGTTCGCGTCGGGAGTGCGAGACCTTCATCGCCGACGGTCGCGTCGAGGTGAACGGCGATGTCGTCAGTACGCCCGGCACGCTCGTCGACCCCGACAGCGACGACGTCAAGCTCGATGGCCAGCGCCTTCGGGCCCAGCGGCTCGTGCACTTCCTGCTGCACAAGCCGCGTGGCGTGATCTGCTCGAGCCGCGGAGCGCCGCGCGCGATCGACTACGCGCCGCCAGAAGCTGCCGGCCTGCGACTGTTCACGATCGGGCGTCTCGACGTCGAGTCGGAGGGTGCGATCATCCTCACGAACGACGGGGAGCTCACGCACCTCGTGAGCCACCCGCGCTTCGAGGTGCAGAAGACGTATCGCGTCGACGTCGAGGGTCACCCCACCGACGAGGTGCTGCGCAAGATGCGCGACGGCGTCTGGCTCTCGGAGGGCAAGACGAGCGGCGCGAAGGTCAAGCTCATCAAGCGCACGAAGCAGCGCTCGACGCTCGAGGTGCAGCTCAAGGAAGGCCGCCACCGCGAAGTGCGTCGCATCTGCGCGCGCTTGGGACACGAGGTCAAGCGTCTCGTGCGCACGCGCATCGGGCCCGTCGAACTAGGACGCATGGTCGCCGGCCGCGTCCGCAAGCTCACCGACGAAGAGATCGCGAGCCTGCGCGACTCGGCGCGCGTGTTGATCCGCCTCGGGACGACGCCGACGTCGATGAAGGTCGCCGAGGAACAGCGCCATCACAACAAGCGCCCCGGCGGTTCGCGCGGCGCACGCGGGGTCTCGAAGCGCCCCGCCTCCGACTTCTCAAAGAAGGCCGGCAAGAAGAAGACGACGAAGCGCAAGGCGACGAAGAAGAAGACGGCCAAGCGCGGACCAGCAAAGGGCGCCGGCACGAAGCGCAAGGTCAGCAAGCGCGGACCGGTGCGCAAGGCGCGTGGACCGTCGCGCGGCAAGCGCAGCGGCGGCGGTGGTGGCGGACGTCGCGGGCGCTGAGGCGCTCGAGCAAGCTCTTCGACGCGGGCCGCAATGCGGTCAGGGCGTGATGCCGAGGAGGCCGTTCGTCGCAGCAAGACCGCTCGGTCCGCCGGCATCCACGACCCACTGTTGGAAGTAGAAGCTCGTGTTCGCCGGCACGCCGACGGGCCACGCCGCCGAGATCACGTAGCCGCCGGCCGCGTCCGTGACGAAGCCGCCGAGGAGGATCGTGGGCACGGGCACCAAGATGCCGCCCTTGGCCGGAGCGTTCAGCGCATCGAAGCCCACCACGAGCGTCAGCGACGCCAACGGTGCCGCTGCGCTCAGCGTGAGACCCATCGGCTCACCGGGTTCGAGCGTGCCCGTCCCCGTGAGCAGCGGGACACCCAGCGCGCCGGCGAGTCCCTGACCCAAGTCGGTCCAAGCGCTGGGCAGCGGGCTGCCGAGTTCGTAGGCACCCATGTCGACGATCGGCGCGGGGCCGTTGCCGGTGTCGGGCGTCGCCGGGTCATCGAAGCTGCGCAGCGCTCCGAGGAGGTCGTGGTTCCACATCGGATCGATGGCCTGACTGTCGCCCGCGTCGATGCAGGGTGACGTCGCCTGGAGTCGATAGTCGTGCGCGTTGACGTCGACGAGCAGCGGATCGGTGTCGAGGCAACCGGGGAAGTTCGCGGGCTCGGGCGGATCTTCCCCCGGCTCGGTCTGGAGCAGCCCTTCGACGCAGCTGTACGTCACATCATAGCTCCCGACGAGGTTCTGCTTGAGGATGAAGACCTCGTCCTCGCCGGGCGGCTGCGGATCGGCGTAGTTGTCGTAGATGA
The DNA here is from genome assembly GCA_029259745.1 of Planctomycetota bacterium. Lineage (GTDB taxonomy): Bacteria > Planctomycetota > B15-G4 > B15-G4 > B15-G4 > OFTM221. Next base: position 201,424 of record JAJDEO010000061.1, on the reverse strand, counting down.
TCGTGTTGCGGACCACGGCCGTGCCGTTGCCGTACGCCGCGAGGCCGGCGCCCTTCTCGGCGTTGTTGTCGACAAACGTCGAGTTCGTGATCTCGATCGTATCGTTGGTCGATCCGAGCGTGAGCATGCCGGCGCCGTAGTCGCCGACGCTGATCTCGCTCGTTTCGGAGTGCGACACGGCTTCGTTGCGGGCGAAGAGACTGTTCGTCACCGTGACATTGCCCCACGCGGTCAGGCCCGCGCCGGCGTGCGCGAAGTTGTCGGTGAACTCGCAGCGATCAACGACGATGTCGCCATGAGCGGCGATCCCCGCCCCGCGCGCGGTGCCCCCTCCGATGGCGAAGAAGTTGCCGGTTTGGTTCTCGGAGAAGCGACAGCCCACGACGGTTGCGCGACTGTTGACGTCGATGTTGAGCGCCGCGCCGCGGCCTTGGCCCATCGACGAGACGTAGTAGTGGTTGATGAAGTCGCAGTTCGTGAACGACACGTCGGACGTTCCGGTGCAGAACAGCCCGCTCGTCCAACCTCCGGCGCCACAGTTGCACGTGTAGCCGTCGCGGATGACGCAGTCTTCGAACGTCGACGTGCAGTCGAGGAGGTAACCGGACGAGCCGTAGCCGACGGCGTTGTAGCGGAACGTGCAGCGTCGGAACGTCGGGCCACCGCCGAGCACCAAGAGCCCGCCGCCTCCGCCGAGGCTGGGATCCGATCCCACACCGGCGAGGATCGTGACGCCGTCGAGCACCGTCGAGGCATCGCAGCCCGTCGCCGTGACGACGTGGTAGGAGTTCCCGGCGCTTCCGCTCCAGTTGAACTGCCACCAGTTCGCGCCCGCGCCGTAGGTGTCGTCGTCATCGATGTCGCCGCTGAGGATCGTCGGGTTCGCGGCGACGTCGCGCTGCACGAGCTGCGTTTCGGTTCCGGCGAATCCGCCGTACACGCCGACGCCGTTCGTCAGATCGAACGTGGCGAGTCGATCGCCCGGCGCACCCGGGTGATAGGTGCCAGCGGCAACCCAGATGTCACCTTGCGTTACGTTCGCCAGCGCGGCCTGTAGGCTCGTGTACGCGTCGTCCCAACTGTCACCCGTCCCCGCACCGAGGGCGGTGGAATCAACGTATGACACCTGACCGAATGCGGGCAACGCGAGTGCAGCGGCGGTGAGACACGTAAGCAACGGGGTGAGCTTCATCGACGAACTCCGGCGGTCGCGCAGAGGCGCACCGCGAGGTGTGACAAGGACATGAGTCCAAGCTACGCCTGCAACTCACCTGCGAAATGACGTTCTCGTCATCTCGGCGAAGGCAATATCTTGCGCAGCGCGACAGCGGTCTCCGTCGCCAACGTCAGCGCGTGATCGTCTCGACGCGTTCGTCGTCAGCAACGATCAAGACGTCGGCGCCGCGCTTGGCGAAGAGGCCATTCGTGACGATGCCGACGATCGCGTCGAGCTGCGTCTCGAACTCGGCCGGGCGTGCGATGCGCAGACCGTGGACGTCGAGGATGATGTTGCCGTTGTCGGTGATGAAGTCGCGCAGCACGGGGCGTCCGCCAAGCGCTTCGAGCTGACGCGCGACGTGGCGCTGGGCCATCGGGATGACTTCGACGGGCAAGGGGAACGTGCCGAGCACGTCGACGCACTTGCTGTCGTCCGTGATGCAGACGAACGTCTCGCTCACGGCGGCGACGATCTTCTCGCGCGTCAACGCACCGCCGCCGCCCTTGATCATCTCGAGGTTGTCGGTGACCTCGTCGGCGCCATCGACGTAGACCGGAATCGTGTCGACATCTTCGAGCGGGATCACCGTGAAGCCGTGCGCAACAAGGCGCTCGGTCGACGCCACGGAACTCGACGCCGTCGCCGTGATGCGATCGCGCACGGTGGGCAGCAGGTCGATGAAGTGATTCACGGTGCTGCCCGTGCCCACGCCAAGCACGGCGCCAGCCTGCACGTACACGAGCGCAGCCTCGGCCGCGGCCCGCTTCTTGTCGTCTGCACCTTTCGCCATGACATGCTCCATGGGGCCACGATAACGACGACGTCACGGAATGCGAGTGACGCCTCAGCCTCGCGAGCGCCCCGGGGACTGTACGACGTGTATCATCGAGCATCTTGGATACCGGGATGCGGGAATGCCGGGCGACAAGAGACGAAGAGACCGAACGGGAGTAGAGCGCGGAGTCCGACCGTGCGCGCTCGAACCACACGCAGCCATGACATCGAAAGAGACCGACCTCGAGTTCGCCGTGGGTCAGCTGAACCTCACGGAAAAGCGGGCGTTCAACGCCGGCGACACGGTGGGCGCGCTGACCTCGCTTCGCCGACGCACGTCATGGCCGCTCCTCCTGTTTGGCGTGATGCTTCTCGTGATGACAACCATCGCCACCGCGGGCTGGATCATGGACGTCCCTTTCCAGCTCGAGGCCGTGCTCTTCGGCTGCTACGGGCTGATCATGTTCGGACGGCATGCGTACATCCGACAACGGTTGACGCGCGCGATCAAATCGCAGATGCAGACGACGATCCAAACACGCTTCGGGAAGGTGCGAGGGTGAAGGCCGAGATCACCGACCTGGACTTCGCGCGAAGTCAGATGAACTTCGCGGAGAGGAAGACGTTCGACGCCCGTGACGTCGTCGGAGCGATCGAATCCTTGCGACGACGCAAGGTCTGGCCGCTCGTGTTCTTCCCGGCCCTCGCGCTCTACGCGACGATCCTCCACATCTTTCAAAGCCCGTCGCCCTTTTTCCTGACGTTCATACTGATCCACACGGGCTTCATCGTCTTGGACCAGCTGCGCATCCGGCGACGGTTCACGCGCGCGATCGAGGCGGCACGACTCGCGAACGCATCCGCGAGCACCGCACGCGAGACCCGCGCGTGACGCCGACGATGGACGACCTCGAGTACGCGAAGGCGTGCATGAACTTCGCCGAGTGGCGGATGGTCCAAACCGGTGACCCCGTCGGTGCGATCGAGGCGTTGCTCCGGCGCCGGCGCTGGACGCTCTTCTTCTGGCCGATCTACGGATCCGTCTCCCTCATGCTTCCGCTCATCATGGAGCACGCGTGGAGCATCGGAATCGCCTGCAATGTGGGAGCCGCCGTCTGCGGGATCTTCTCGACCACCGGCACTCACCGCCGCATCATGCGTACCCTCGATTCCCTGCAGCCGGCAGCCCAGCAAGGCGAGCCTGCCTGAAGCCCCCACCTCGTACGACTCGACGCCCGCGCTCGTCGACGCCTGCTCTCGTCGACAGACCGCGGCACGTGGGTTGGCGCACGAGTGCACCGCGATCGCGAGGCCTGATCAGTGCCGCTGCGCGGCGCGGGCCTTTTCGTTCACGGCGTCGGCACGGGCGGCCTCGCCGGCCTTCGCCAGGCGGTCGGCGAGTTTGAAGTAGGCGAGGGCGCGTCCGGGCGCGGACACCTCGGCAGCATCGAGGATGCCTTCGGCTTCGACGAGCAGCCCGTCGTCGGTGAAGCGATCGGCGAAGGCGACGGCGGACATCGTCGGCGGCGCGCTGAACCAGCGGCCCTTGAAGGGCGTGGAGCGATCGCGCAGCTCAGCCGGGTCGTCGCCCAGGTGAGCGATGTCATTGCGGACCTGCCCGGCCGTCACGGCGCCCTTGTAGATCGCGGCGACCATGCCGTCGGTGTCGACGAGGAAGCTCGTCGGGAGCGGTAGCGGGCGGCGGTTGATGAAGTGCGCGTCGTGGTACGACTGGAGCACTTGCGTGGCGTGCTCGTCGGCGAAACCCGCCGGAAACTCCGCGCCGATCTTCGCGAGCAGCGCGCGCGCGTCGGCGGGCCCCGTCGGACTCCCGCCGCTCCACTCGTCGACGCTCAGTGCGAGCACGTGCACGCCGGCCGCCGCGAGGTCGGCGAGTTCCTTGCGGCACGGTGCGCACCAGCTCGCCCAGAGGTTCACGAGCAGCGGCTCGTCGAGATGCTCGCTCAGCGCGCGCTCGTTGCCGTCGAGATCCGTGTACGTGATCGGCGGCAGTGGCGTGCGCGTGGGCAACACAAGTCGCATCGTCTGCGTCGAGCGGCGTGGCTCGACGTCCGACGACGCGAACGGCACCGTCCGCGCCGGAGGCGTCCAGATCTCAGGCTCTGCGGCGCGCTGTGAGATGTCGTAGAACCCGTTCGCCGCGAGCCCGTCGTACTCGACTCGCGTGCCGTCGGGCCAGCGCACGACGAGCGGGCCGACCTCGCCCACCTCGCCGAGCCCGAAGTGCACCCACTTGCTCGACTGCGAGAGATACCCCTCGCCGGCCTTCAGCGTGCGCAGCAACGTCACGTCGCCGACGCGCAGCTCGAGACGCGCACCGATCGCATCGCGGTTCGATGACGTGCCGTTGCCACGCAGGCGCACGGCCAAGAAGCGATTCGGCGTCGAGACCTCGTTGCGCAGGAAGCGCAGACGCGGACCCGTGCGGTTCGTCACCCAGAAGTCGAGGTCGCCGTCGAAGTCCCAGTCGACGGCGCCCATGCCGCGGCCGTCATCGGCGAAGTCGAACCCGCTCGTGCCCGAGATGTTCGCAAAACGCCCGCCGCCGGTGTTGAGGTAGGCGCAGTGACGCTCGCGCCCGCTCAACGACTTGCCGGCCAAGATCATCTCGTTGAGCTGCACCACGGCGTCGGAGTAGGCATCCATCGCCTCGCGCGACTCGCTCGCCTCGATGCTCGCCGGTGATTGCGACATGACCTGCCGCCAGAGGAAACTTCACAAGTCGTCCGGAAACTCGTTCGTGACGTTGCCGTTGGCGACGAGCAGGTCTTGGTACGTGTCGTTGTTGATGTCAACGAACAGGCTGCACCAGGCCCAGCGCCCCATCGTCACACCCGACTCGACGCTGATGTCTTCGAACCCGTCGGCGCTCCCGCGAAACAGCGAGTTCCCGCGCGCATGACGCTGGAACACCGAGCGCTCGCTCTGCGATGCCGTGGGGTTGAAGTCGCGCTGATACGCGATGCGGTTGCCGGCCGACGAGAACATGTTGCTGACGTACAGGTCCATCCAGCCGTCGTGGTCGTAGTCGCCGAACGTCACGCCCATGCCGGCCGAGATGTCCTCGACGCCGGCCTGCGGCGCGATGTCCTCGAAGCGACCGTCGGTGTTGCGATAGAAGTTGTTGCGGCCGTAGTCGTTGGCGACGTAGAGGTCGAGGTCGCCGTCGTTGTCGTGATCTTCCCAGGCCGCCGCGAAGCTGAAGCGCGTGCCGTTCTCGTCGAGCCCGACCTCCGTCGTGACGTCCTCGAACGCGAAGTCGCCGTCGTTGCGCCAGAGCACGTTCGGCGAACCGTTCTCGGCGTCGTGGTAGGGGATCGGTGATTCGTTCGACGAGTAGCAGACGAAGACGTCGAGGTCGCCGTCGCTGTCGTAGTCGGCCGCCGCGAGCGACGTCGGGATCCCGGGGCCGGGCAAGAGCATGCGCCCCTCGAAGCGCCCGATGCCGTCGTTCTCGAGCACCATCAACGGCGTCGTCGCCCCGACGAGATCCTGGTCGCCATCGTTGTCGATGTCGATGAACAGCGCGCTCGTCGTCGTCTCCATCCAATCGACGCCCGAACTCGCCGCACTCTCGGTGACCGTGCCGTCGGCGTTCTGCACGAAGAGCTGGTTCGGAATCCCGCCTGGCTGACAGACGTAGACATCGTCGAGCCCGTCACCATTCGCGTCGCCCACGGCAAGCCCGTGATAGCCGAGCGGGCTCTGACCGAGTGACGCGGGGATGCGCACGTACCAGTGCGGCAGGCCGTGGCCGAGGAGCTCGTCGTCGGCGAGGCGTCGGCCGACCAGGCTCTCGGTGCAGTCGGCGAACAGTGGCTCGTCGCGCGCCGCGAGAGTGGTGCGTTCGAAGTCTTCGAGGTGAAGCGAACGTAGCTGCAGAGGCTCGGCTCGACTCCAGGTCGCGCGCCACGTGACGTGCTCTTCGCGTGGCCCGTCGGCGCTCGTTCCCGTGAGAGCGACGTATGCGCGGGTGGTGACCGCGTCGTCGCCGAGCTGGATGTCGAAGAGTTTGAACTCGGCGCGAATCGGCGAGCTCGTGTCGAACGCCTCGCGCAGCGCGGACAGCTGCGCCGCGAAACCTGTCGGGCCCTGCGCGCTTGCACCATCGTCGGCAGCGCCCCGCTCGACGACGAACGGCGCGCTCTCGAAGGCGCGCGCCAGCGTGTCAGGGCGCAACGCACCACCGACGAAGTCGCTCGCGATCCAGGCCTCGACAGCGTCACCACCGCTGATCGCAGCGCCGATCTGCTTCAAGCGTTTCGAGACGAGCTCACTGAAGTGTTCGCTCTCCCACCCATCGGCCTGCGGGTCGTCGGAGAAGCGCGGCGTGAGCGGCACACTCGCGGCATCCGCCGTCGGCGCGGGCAGGTTGTCGACGTCGCCACTCGGCGAACACGCCGACACGGTGAAGGCGACGACGAGCGCGGATGCGACGAGAGCTCCGCGAGGTAAATCGATCAGGGCACGCATCCACGAATCGTCGCCGCGCTCTGCCGTCCTTGCAAGGCTCCATCTGCACGACGCGCGTCGAGGAGTCACTCGACAAAGGGAAACCGCGCGCTGGCGAGGCCGAGGAAGCCGCCATGATCATGGAAGAGCACACTTCGAAGGGCATTCGAGCGCGTCGTCTACGGGTCCATCATCCGCCAACGAGACGCGTCAGTGTGGCGCGCCACGGCTCGGTGGGATCCATCGAGGCGAGCAGCTGCTGCGCTGTCGCGATCGCAGCCGCCTCGTCCTCGAGGATGCCGAGCAGCATGACGACGCGGGCCGGCAGCGGCGCGCTGCCGTAGACGGCGCGGGCGCGGCGGAAGACGTCGAGCGCGGCGTCGTCGCGGCCGTTGCGCACGAGGGCGCTTGCGTAGTTGACGAGCAGCGTGCGGTCCACGAGCTCGGTGACCGACGTCTCGCCGACACTCTGCTCAAGGATCTCGAGGGCCTCGACGTCGTAGCCGAGCTGCAGCAGCAGTCCGCCGAGCAATCCGCTGATGACGGGATCGGGGTAGACCTGGTGGGCGCCCTCGAGCAACGACCCCGCGACCGTGAGCCGCTCGGCATCGCGCAGGGCCGTGGCGCGCGCCGCAAGCGCGGTGCGCAAACCGAAGTGACCCGGGAAGGCGCGCCACCCGGCCAGCAAAGCGCCGTCGATCTCGCGCTCGAGACCGTCACGCTGAGCCTTGAGCATCTCGGGGTTGTCGACGAGCGCCAGCGACGCCGCCTGCGAGATGAGGAGTGCGATCTGCGCCGTCGAGCGCGCGCGCAACTCGCGACTGATCTCGCGCGCCATGTCGGCCGTGACGTCCGTGCGTCCCGTGCTCACGTCGGCCGGCGTGAGCGGCTGGGAGAGCTGTGCGAGCAGCCGCATGTTCGTGCGCGCGATGAAGGCTTCGTCGTGGTCTTGACGCAAACTCCACAGCTCGGACACGGGGCGTTTCGTTGTCACCCGCGGCAGGTCGTCGAACTGCTGCACGAGCGTCCACGCGTCACAGACAGCGAGGTCGTGTAGCTCGACGGCCGCGTTCGGCCCCAGCGGCGAAGGCGCCCGCGCGTAGAGGGCGTCGATCGCATCGCCGGCGGGCAGTCCGCGTCCCAGGCCGCAGACGAGCGCGACGAGCGGCTGAGTTGCGAGCGGCTGGGCGACGAAGAGCCGCGCGTCTGGGAAGACCTGCAGCACCGATTGCGTGATCGAACCGAACGCGCGCCAGGGCAGCTGGTGCAGCGGCAGCCACTGCACGTAGATGCCGTCGTCAGTCAGCGAGCGTCGCACCGTGAGAAGCTGCTCGACGGTGAACATCTCCGCCGCGCCGCTCATCCACGGGAAGAAGAGGTCGCCGACGACGAGATCGTAGGTGTCGGCGCGTGCCGCGAGGTGCGCACGGGCGTCGTCGTGGATGACGGTGACGGGGGCCGCGTCGGCGCTGCGGGGTAGCGGGAGTTCGAGCGCCAGGATGTCGCCGTTGCGTTCGACGGCGTCGATTGTTGCCGGTGTCACCTCCGCGAGACCGCCGAGTGTGTGACCGCGGCCGATGCCGAGCAGCGCGGCCTTGCGTGCCTCGGGCGCAAAGGCGGCCGCGATGCGTCCCATGCGCCACTCGATCGCCGACGTCGACCCGCCGAGCCCGAAGCGGTTGTCGATCTTCAGACGCGTGTCCCCCGCCGTCGTCGCGACGACACTGACGACGCCATACGGACCTTCACGCCGAGCGACGAGCGCCGCGTCATCGGGCGCCGAGCGCCAGGGCAGCACGAGCTCGCCGCTCTGTACGACGAACGCCAGCCCGGCGCCGACGACCACGGCGAAGAGCCCCGCCAGCGCGCGACCGAGCACACCAAGGGCATGCCCGTCGGCACGTCGGCCGGCGAACGCGACCCCGAGGGCAAGCGTGATGGCCACGACCCCGCCGATCAGCACGAAGAGCCGCGCGGCGCCGGGCGTCCCGAGCCCCGGGTCCGGCATGAGGACGGCGAGGAAGACGAGACCGCCGAGCAGACTGCCGACCGTCGACGCGGCCCCGAGGTCACCCACCCAGGAACCGAAGCGCTCGGGTCCGCGGGTGCGCGCGATGCTCGCCGCCGTGACGACGCTGCCGGCGCCGACACCGAGCGTGCCTGCGACGGCCAACGACCAGCTCCACGGCGAGAGCTCGGCGAGGGTGTCCCAGGCTACGAGCGGCAGAGCGAGTCCGAGCGCGGCAACTCCAAGCAACCACGCAACCCGCAGGCACGCCGAGCCACTGCGCGACCCGCGCGCCAGCCACCACGCGCCGAGCGCCATACCGACGTGCAGCGCCCCGAGCACCTCGGCCGTCGTCGCAACGCTGTCGCCGCGCAACTGCGACGCGAATCGCAACGCACCGAGCTGTCCGCCGACGAGCAGCGCGCCCGCCAGGAACGACACCGCGAGCAGGACGAGACCGAGGCTCGCCGGCGCGCGCTCGACGACCTCCTCGGCGCGCCGCTCGTCGGCCTCACCCTCGAAGCGCGCGAGCAGCGCCGCCACGCCCGCAGCCAGCACCAACGCCACGACACCGACGCTCGTCGGCTCGAACGACTCGGAGAGCAACGTCGGCACGAACAGCGCCGCACCCGCGGCACCACCGACACCGACCGCACAGGCGACCATGCCGGTGGCACGCCCGGGCGCGAGCCCGGTTCGACGCCGCGCCCGCGCGAGGAGCGGCACGGCACCGCCGAGCAGCAAGCCGACGGGCAGGATCGGCCCGGCGCCGACGATCAAGCGCCGCCACGGCGTGCCGTCGGGGACGAGCGATGCGAGCAGGCCGAGCGCGCGCGGTGCGAGCCAGGCCGTCAGTGCGGCGAGGGCGAACCAGCGTGCCGCAGCCGCGAGCGGCGAGGACACGCGATCGGCGCGGCGCCCGGCAATCGCGGAGCCCACGGCCCACGCCAAGAGCAAGGCTGGCACGACGACTCCCGCGGCGGGCACCGTCCCTGGCAAGGCCGCTCCGACGCGGCGCAGCCAGCCGAGTTCGAAGAGCATCGTCGCGAAGCCAGCCAGCGCTCCGGCGGCGAGCGCGAGCGTGGCGACGTCCAACCGCGGCGTGCGCGCGCTGTCGCTCATGGGAGTTGGTCTTCGGGGATGAGTGCACCGATGAGATGCAGCGAACCGGCGACGAGAACGTCTCCGACGCCGTCGGTCGAAGCGAGCGCCGCGACGGGCTCGTCGACGACGCGCACCCGCGCATCGTTGGGGAGCGCCGTCGCGAGGTCGTCGGGGTCGAGGCCACGCGCACCGGGAGCACGCGTGACGACGATCGCACCGCCGGCACGGACGACCGGCGCCAGCGCAGCGAGCATCGCGCGACCGTCACGCCCGGCCGTCACGCCGAAGACGAGCGCATCGAGCGCGCCGGCGCCGAGGTGATCGGCCAACGCACGACAGGCGGCCAACGTGTGCGCGCCGTCGAAGATCACACGTCCGACGCGCTGGCAGCGTCCGGCCACAGCCACGCCCGCGACGATGGCGCGCGCCGCGGCCGTCACCTCGAAGCCACGCAGCTCTCCGGCCACCTCGAGCGCCCGCGCGGCGATCGCGCGCGAACGCTCCAGCGGGTCGGTGTGCAGCTCGTCGACGGAGTGGACGACGCAGCCGCGCGCGGCGGCGCGGGCCTCGATGACGCCGCGGGCGCCGGGATCGATCGCCGGCCCGAGCACGACGGGGACGCCGTCGCGCAAGATGCCCGCCTTCTCGGCTGCGATCGCTTCGGTCGTGTCGCCGAGAATGGCTGTGTGCTCCAGACTGATCGAGGTGATCACGCAAAGGGACGCGTCGACGAGACGCGTGGAGTCGAGACGACCGCCGAGGCCGACTTCCCACACCGCGGCTCGGGCGCCGGCCGCCGGGAAGGCGAGCGTCGCCGTGGCCGTGAGGGCGTCGAACCACGTCGGCGTCAGACCCGCCTCGGTGGCCGCATCCGACACCGAGTCGGCGGCTGCGGCCAGGATCGCGTCGCTCAGCGGCTCGCCCCCGCAGGCGAAGCGCTCGCGCGGGTCCTTGAGGTGCGGCGAGGTGTAGAGGGCCGTCCGGATCCCACAGGCCTCGAGCCCGGCGGCGATGGCCGTGGAGGTCGTCGTCTTGCCCTCACTGCCGGTGACGTGCACGCCCCAGGGCGGCGCATCGACGGGCGGGAGGGCCGCGAAGAGGGCCGCCGTGCGGTCGAGGCTCACGGCGACGCCGCCGGCGTGGAACGCGCGGCTGCGCTCGAAATTCACGAGATCGTCGAAGGGAGCGAGCGGGTGGCGGCGGCCTGGGAACGGTGTCACGGAGCCCATGGCGCGACACTATCATCCCGCGGATCTCGCCCGCGCCCGTGCGTTCGACGTAGCACTCCCGGCGCTCGGCGCGTCCGCGCGCGGTCGGCGCGAAAAGTACGGACTTGCAGCACGTCGAAAACTCGCTCGACGTGCGTCACGCACCCCGTGCCCTCGTGGCTCATCGAGAATCACTGGGCTTCGCTGACAAGCGTTTCCACGCAGGCAGCGAGGATTCAGATGCGACCAGAGCAGAACCCCGTGAATAATGCAGGCTAGATCGACACATCGCCTGCCAGAGAGACTCGGCCCATGCGTCCATTCATCGGAATCACCTGCAGCGCCGACGACGACGGCGGCCCCGTCATCCGCCCCTGGTACGTGCGCGCCGTGCACGAGGCCGGCGGGCTGCCCGTGGCCTTGCCCTTCGTCGACACCACGCAAGCCGCGCGCGAGATCCTCGAGCGCGTCGACGGCGTCGTGCTCACCGGCAGCGAAGACCTCGACCCGTCCCTCTGGGGCGAAGAGCGCCATCCGGCCACGGACATCATGCCCCCCGCGCGCCACGCCGCCGAGCTGGCCTACTGCCGCGCCCTGCTCGAGGCCCGCGCCCCGACGCTCGCGATCTGCGGCGGGATGCAGACGCTCAACGTCGCGGCCGGCGGGACGCTCGCCCAGCACATCCCCGACCTCGGCGACTCGTACGACACGCACAGCGACCCAGACCTGCGCCGCCGTCACGCCGTCCGGACGGCGCAACACTCGCGCCTCGCCGAGCTGCTCGGCAGTGACTTCGCGACCAATACGCACCACCACCAGGCCATCGCGAACCTCGCGGACGGCTTCGCCGCGACGGCCCGCTGTGTCGACGGGATCATCGAAGGCTATGAAGCGAGCGCCTGGCCGACGCTGCTCGCCGTGCAGTGGCATCCCGAGCGGATGACCGACGTGCCGCAACAGCGCGCTCTGTTCCGTCACATGGTCCAGGCCGCAGCCGAACGCCGCGCCACCGCCGCGATCTGACCCCCTCTCCCGCGCCCACACCCAGGAGCTCCCTTGGACAAGAGCACGATCGCCAATGCCGCCGAGCGCGCGCGTCGCCGCCAGTCGGCCGATACACGGCGGATCTGGGTCTACACGTTCCTGATCGTCGTGCTGGGGGCCGCGATCTTCACCACGTCGTCGACGAAGGACGCACCACAGGACAGCCGGCCCTACGACTACCCCGACGAGCCCGTCATCCGTGAGGTCCTCGCGAACGTCGACGCGACGATCATGGCCGGCGTCCGCGACACCTCGCGCATCGACCGCTCGACGCTCGAGCCCGAACCGTTCCGGCACCTGTTGCTCCAGGCCGGCAAGCTGGTCTACGGCGACCTCGAACAGCTCGGCATCGAGAAAGGCAACTGGGACGAGCTGACGGCCACGCCCGCCGAGCATCGCGGCGACCCCGTCTGGGTGCTCGGCGAACTCGTCTGGGTCGACACCCTCGCGGGCCCCTGGCCGACGCACTGGCGCGGCGAGATCGTCGACGAGTTTGGCGCCTCGTGGCACTTCGCCTGCGTCGTCGAGCCCGATGGCCTGAACCCCGGCGACATCGTGCGCATCGGCGGCTTCTTCATGAAGCACTACGAGGGCCTGCGCCCCGACCGCTCCTTCGTGTCCGGGCCGCTGATCATCGGCGAGGAGCTCGTCGCGTCGGCGTGGCGCATCGACGCCGTCACGAGACTCCCGGCGACCGAACTCGAAGAGCTGCGCGACTACGACCTCGAAGCCGCCACGCGCCCGCTCGAAGAGCCACTCTTCTACAAGCTCATCAGCTACGTGAAGAACACCGACATCGAGTCGTTCTTCCCCGCCGAGCGCTCCCTCGAAGAGTACGAGACCGAGCCCGTCAAGCTCATGCAGAACAGCTCGCTGTTTCGCGGCAAGCCCGTGCGCGTCTACGGCAAGCTGCTGCACAAGCAGATGGTGCCGCTCGGCCCGCGCGGTGAGAACCCGCTCGGCATTCCCTTCGCGTGGCACGTCTGGATCGACAACCAGTTCGGGGGCATGTCGTTGGCCGTCTCGCTCGACGAACCCGTGGGCATGAAGAAGGGCGACATCATCTACGCCGACGGGTTGTTCTACCGGCGCTGGGCCTTCGAGAACGCGATCAACCGCCCCGTCATGGCGGCGACCGTGGTGACGAAGCGCTTCGAGAAGCACGTCCCCAAACCAGACACGGTGACGCCGATGATCCGCAACGGGATCATCGCGCTGCTCGTCATCATGGGCGCGCTGCTCTTCGTCGGGTCGATGATCGACAAGAAGAAGTCGGCCGAGAACCGCACGCGGCGCATGCGTCTGCATCGCAAGAACGTCGCGCGCCCGGGTTTGCTCTCGAAGGGCGAGCCGAAGCCCGCACCTGAGACGCCACCGGGCGCGGACGTCGCTCCCGAGGGCGGCGTGTGAGCGTCACGCAGGTCGAGGTGGGCGTCGGCCGACTGGCGGCGCTGCTGCACGAGCTGCCGGCAGCGGGCGTGTTCGTCGTCGCCGATGAACGTGCCGCCGCGGCGCACCCCGCGATCGGCGCGGCCGTCGATGCGCGCACCTCGTTCGTCGTCCCGTCCGGCGAGGAGCACAAGACGTGGGCGACGGCCGAAGCGCTGCTGCTCGCGCTGGACGCGGCGGGCATCGACCGCGACGGACTCGTGCTCGGCGTCGGCGGCGGCGTGACGACGGACCTCGCGGGCTTTGCGGCCTCGCTGCACCGCCGCGGCGTCGGCTGGATCGCGGCACCGACGACGGTCGTCGGCGCCGTCGACGCGGCGCTGGGCGGCAAGACGGCCGTCAACCTCGGCGGCGGGAAGAACACCGTCGGCACGTTCCACGAACCGCTGCGCGTCGTCGCCGACCCGTCCACGCTCACGACGCTCGACCCGCGCCACGTGCGCGCCGGCCTCGCGGAAGTCTTGAAGACGGCGCTGATCGCCGGCGGCGAGGCCTGGGACTCGGTCCTCGCGCTCGACCTCGCCTTCGATCTCGACGACGCATGGACCGACGCGACAGTCGCCGACTTCGGTGCGATCATCGAGCGCTGCCTCGCCACGAAACTCGACCTCGTCACCCGCGACCTCCACGACGTCGGACCGCGCCGCACCCTCAACCTCGGACACACCTTCGGCCACGCCTTCGAGGCCCTCGCGCTGCCAGAGCTGCTCCACGGCGAGGCCGTCGCGCTCGGCCTCATCTGCGCGGCCCGCGCGGCGAACAACGTGTCGCTGGAGACCACGATCCGCGAGCGTCTCAAAGCCTGGCAGCTCCCGCTGAGTCCCCCGCCACCAGCCCGCGACGTCGACGCCCTGCTCACCGAGATGCTGCGCGACAAGAAGCGCGCCGGAGGTCAGCACACGCTCATCGTCCCCCACGCCCCCGGCGACGTCCGCGTCGAAGAGGGCGTCAAAGAGACACGCATCCGCAAGGCACTGGCGGCCGTGCTCGAGGGCTGAGCGAGCGGGCCCGCGTCTACAGCAGGTGCTCGAGGATCTCGCCGAGCATGCGGCGGCCGTGGCTGTCCTGGCGGACGCGCATGCCGTAGAGGTAGTGCAGCGACTCTTGGCCGATGCGCGAGACGATCGCCGTGAACTTCACGGGGTCGTCGCGGTCCGGGAGCGTCACCTCGCACTGCAGGTGCGTGCCCTCGGCGAAGTAGTTCTGCGCGTTGCGGACGCAGCGCACGCCGATGCCGTTCGAGGAGGCGTCGACGAGTCGTCCCGTCACGCCTTCGCTCTGCCCGCGGATCATGACGTGCAGCGCCACGGCGTAGTTCGGTGCCGTGCGCCGGCGACTGCGCCGACGCTGACACGGCGCGACGGTGGTCGGCACCTCGAGCACGACGCGCGCGGAGGCGGGCTGGTCCTGGTACGGGATCCAGTCGCGGATCGACGTCAGGAACGTGTGGATCGCACCCTCGCGGTCGGCGAAGAAGCCGCGCACGGCGGCGCCCGTCCGCACCACTCCCCGGAACGAATCCGGAAGCGTCGCCGAGAGGAGCGGTCGCCCGTCGGGTGCCGTCTGCATGAACGTGCCGTTGCAGGGCACGACGTCCCCGTTGACGAGCACCCAAAGCTCCACGGGGTGACCATCAGCACACGCACTCGAAAGTGGCGGGGGTAGGACCTCGGCGTCCATGCACGTCTCCTGGGCGAGTCAGTGGCCCAGCATGCCTCCGGGGCCTGCCTGCTCATCGACCGGATCGGGACCCGGAGTTGAGACAGAGACTGGGTCGTCCTCGCGCTCTTTTCTTCCCCGAGCGTACGGCATCAGGAACGAGACGCGCGGTCGTGTCCATTTCGCGCGGAGTGGAACCCATCGTGCAACCCGGGTTGAGCGCTGCCCTGTCCCCGCCTCAGAAGCCGCCGAGTACGAAGGTCGCTTCGAGGACGTTGCTGAAGCCCCAGCGCACCTGGTTGCCGCTCTTCTCGCGCGTGACGTAGTGCAGGAAGACCGACGTGCCTTCGAGAGCCGGGTCGATGAAAAAGGGCATGTCGATCGAGAAGTCGAAGCCCGGCGCGCCCGCGAACGGGAAGAACTGCACGAAGTCGCCGAGGAACTGCACGGGGAACAGGCCGCCCTTGACGGTCGGCGGGTTCGCGAGCAGTGCCGGACCGAAGACGAGCACGGCGAGTTCGACCTCCGGCGGCCACTGATCCTGGACGACGAGCACTTGCCCGTTCTCGAGGAAGTCGCCGGCCATCAGCAACCGCGGAGCCTCGCCACCGACACCGAAGCCGGGCTGGGCAAACTCGGAGATCTCGCGGAAGGCGCTGGCTTCGTAGGTGTAGACGTCGGCTGACGTGCCGGCTTGGCCCTTGACGGTCATGCGCAGGTTGACCGTGACGTCGGTGGTGCCCAAGAGATGGGGCGGGACCAACGCGATGACGTTGGGGAAGTCGACGCTGACCAGTTCGATGTCGCGCCACCCCACGGCATCGCTTCCGATCTCGGCCACCGAGATGTCGTCGATCGTGAAGATCGATCCCGCGTTGACGACGATCTCGACCTCCTGTGCCGGCAGGCCCGCGTAGTCAGGCTTGAGCCCGGGGTTGTAGACACCCGCATACTGGCTCCCGCGGTCGGGGAAGATCCCGCCGAGGCGGAAGACCGGACCGTAGAGGATGTGTGCGCGGCCGGTTTCGTTGAACGCCACGCCGCTGAGATCGAGCGGGTTGGGATCCGACGGGGCGCCCGGCGCGCCGATGCCGAGGTCGGCGAATCCGTCGCCGTTGAAGTCACCGGTGCAGAGCGAGGCACCACCGAAGGCGAGATTCGACTCGCCGGCGAGCTCGAAGACCCGGACGTCTTCGGGCGGAAGGGACAGGTCGATGACCGAGCTGCCCAAGAACGACTTGTTGATGTCGAGGATGCGGATGCGTCCCGCGCCGACGGCCACGCTGCCGTCGGCGGCGTACGTCGCGTTCGCATGGCCGACAGCGAGCTCGGTGCGTCCGTCGGCCGTCCAGTCGCCGGCCGTCGACGCAAAAACGCCCTGCTTGCCGTCGTTCGACTGAGCGCCGTAGATCGCAACGCCCGTCTGGACTTCGATGGTGCTGAGGTCGAAGCCCTGGGGGTTCACGCCGACAAAACGTCCGGGCACGACGTAGGTCGTTCCACTGTTCGGCTTGCCGGTGCCGTCGTTGAACGGCGCCGTGAAGATGAGGTCGTCGTACAGCTGCGCATCGAAGAGCATGTTGCCTGCGCGCGCCACGTCGAAGCCGGCCTGATCGCCAGCTTCGGCACCCGTGTAGACGATTCCGGCCTTGTTCGTGCCGTTGCCGAACTGTGCGGCCGAGTATTCGAGCACGGGTGTCGAGGTGCTCCCGCGAAGCACGTAGACCGCCCCGGCGAAGAGCTTGCCGGCCGGGCTCGTCCCGGGAGCGCCGATCGCGACATCGTCTCCGAGCGTTGCCGACGTTTGATTGTTCGTCAGCGGGAGAACGGGATCAAAGCGCCCGATGCCGGCCACGGACTGACCAAGCAGCTGGAAGGGCTCGCTACCTCGCACCACCGTGCCGTCGCCGGCCACGAGCGCTCCGAGGTCGATCGACGACAGGTTCTGGATGCCCGCGACACCGAAAACGATGTAGGCAGCGCCTGCCTGCTGGATCAGATCCGTCGACTCGAGCGGAGCGCCGATGATGACGTCGGAGATGCCGTCGGAGTCGACGTCGACGTTGCCCGACACGGACGTGCCAGCGGCGCCGAAGTTCTTCGCGCCCTCGAAGTAGACGGCCGAGCTCGTCGTCGCGAAGGACTGCAGGTCGACGAGCGCAAGGCTCGTGAGACTGGGCGAACCGAAGACGACGTAGGCCCCGCCGGACGCCGTGCGGCTCACGCTGCGTCCCGGCGTGCCGATGATCATGTCGTCGATGCCGTCGTCGTTGATGTCCCCGGCGTTCGCGACCGAGAAGCCGACGCGGTCGCCTGGCTGGCCGCGGAAGTCGACACCGAGTCCGGCGGCGGCAATCGTGGCGATGTTGACGTCTGGGGAGCTGCCCGGCGCGCCCTTGTCGGCGCTGCCGAAGAGCAGGTAGGCGTGCCCGGCGTCGTCGGGGACGCCCGAGCTGGGCGTCTTCGGCACCGTCGGCGCACCGACGAGGAGGTCGTCGAGACCATCGCCGTTGGCGTCGATCAAGACACACGACTGGCCGAGGTGGCCGGCAATCGGTTCGAAGGGAGGCCCGGTGAAGCCACCAGGACCTTGGCCGACGAGCCCCCGCGATCCGGACATGTCGCGAAGCTCGACGACGACGTTCTGGGCGGAAACATCCGAGAAAAGCGCCGCAGCCACAGCCAAGGCGGGAAGGAGCGTTCGCGGGTTCATCACGAGGGGGTCACCAAGAGGGTGTTACAGCCGCGGATTTCGGGGGGGCCAAAGCCGGCGCATCTCGTGGATATCGACGAGTTCGCCTGCCGAAACGTAACCGAAACCGCGCGCGGCCGTCCTCCCTCCCATGGGGAATCGCACATCTGTAACCGTCGCCGAGATGAGTGTGCATCTCGCGGGAGGGACGGCCGACGAAGAGCGGCTCTTGAGGCGGACGTTCGGGCGCGGCGCACGTTGGCTCCGGCACTCGCCAGACGCATGGTGTCGCGCGGGTCTGTCAAAGAAGCGGGCGGAGCGTCTTTCTCAGCTCGTCGGCGGGCACGCGGCTCAAATCGAGATGGATCGGGCCAGAGCATTGGGAATCGAGCTCGTCACCCACAGCCACGAGTCGTTTCCAACGGCGTTCCGGAACCTCTCGCGCCCGCCCGTACTCGTGGCCGTGCGCGGGCGCTGGCCCCCCGCCGGGCCACGGCTGGCGATCGTCGGGTCGAGGGCGACAACGCCTTACGGCAGCGACGTCACGCGCCGCCTGGCCCGCGCGGCAACGGAGGCTGGCTGGGCGATCGTCAGCGGCCTCGCGCGGGGCGTCGACCGCATCGCCCACGAAACCTGCCTTGCCCACGGCGGATGGCCGCTCGGAGTGCTCGGCAACGGCATCGACGTGACCTACCCGGCCGAGCATCGCCAGCTCCAAGGGCGCGTCGCGACGGAGGGCACGCTGATCTCCGACTTCCCGCTCGGCATGCGTCCCGATCGGCATCACTTTCCGCGCCGCAACCGGCTCATCGCCGCCCTGGCCAGCCATGTGCTGGTCGTCGAGGCCGGGCGCCGCAGCGGAGCCCTCATCACGGCCGGCATGGCGCTCGACCTCGGACACGAAGTGCTCGCCGTGCCCGGGCCCGTCGACGGACCGATGTCCGAGGGAACCAATCGCCTCCTCTACGACGGAGCGGCGCCCGTGCTCGACGAGGAGACGTTGATCACGGCGCTGGGTACCGATCCGCCGCGCACGTGCGGCAACGCCGAAGAGACCGAAATCGGCGACGCGCGCCCCGACGTCGATGCGCTCCGCCGCGCGCTCGGTCAGTCGTCACGAACCGCCGACGACCTCGCGCGCTTGCTCGGCTGGACGCCGCGAGTGCTGCGCTCGCGGCTCATCACGCTCGAGCTCGAAGGCCGCGTGACGCGTCGGGCCGGCGACCGCTACGCCTGGGGGACGCAGCGATGAAGACCACACACTGCCGGCCCCCTCACCAGACGGTCAGAGCACCGAGGCGAGGATCCCGCTCACGACGGCGAGCAGCGCGGTTCCGAGCAGGAACGCAAACCAGCGCCGAATCCCGCGCGAGGCCGCTTCCTTCACCGACTCGGTACGCAGGCCGTGATAGATCAGGAACACGAAGAGCGACAGGAACACGAACCACGCGAGGTGCTCGACGAGCCCCATCGGCCCCACGGTCGTCGGCGCCTCATCGCGCAGCAGCGTCAAGATCACGAGGCCGCT
This sequence comes from Planctomycetota bacterium, assembly GCA_029259745.1. GTDB lineage: Bacteria > Planctomycetota > B15-G4 > B15-G4 > B15-G4 > OFTM221. The sequence continues at coordinate 182,266 of JAJDEO010000061.1, read as the reverse complement.
CCCGACTGATCCTTGCGGGCTGTCTCGTAGGCGTCCACGGCCACGACGAGGTTCATGATCCCCGCGATCGTCGTCATGACGAGCCCGAGTTCGAGCCGGTCGACGGTGCGCCCGAGCGGGTCGACACCGAGCAGGGTCTCGGCCAAGTAGGCCGGGATCGCGGCGAGATACTGACCATAGAGGTGGATCGGCGCCCGCACGCGCGAGACGGCCGCACCCTCCGAGACGACGAGCCCCACGGCGAACAGCGTGAGAATCAGGACGGCGAAGTAGCCCGCCTTGGCGCCGCGCTTCAGGTAGAGGTGCCCCGCGCCGGGCATGAGCAACGCGAGCACGGCGGCGATGGCAGGCTTGAGCGGCATGGGGCAAGGCGTCGTGAGGTGGAGTCGTGCGAGCGGGCGCGTATTGTGCAGAATCCCGGAGCAACGATGCGAGGCAGCACAGTGGCGTCCTTTTACGTACCGATCCGACCCCGCTACGGCGAAGTCGACCAGATGGGCGTGGTGTACCACGCCCAGTATCTCGTCTACTTCGACGTCGGGCGCACCGAGTTCATGCGAGCGGCCGGGTTGGCCTACGCAGACCTCGAGGAGCGCGGATCACTGCTCGCTGTCGTCTCCGCGCAGCTCGATTACCGCAGTCCTGCCAAATACGACGAGGAACTTCACCTGTTGGTGGCCCTCGACGACGTGCGGCGTGCCAGTGTCACGTTCTCGTATGAACTCCACCGCGGCGCGCGCCCCGAGATGCGCCCGCCCGCGAGCCTACTGGCAACCGGCAACACGCGTCTGGGGTGTCTCGACCGCTCGATGCGTCCCGCGCGCCTGCCGCCCGACGCCTACCGAATCCTCTCCGAGGGAAGGCGCGCGCCTCCGGCGGCGTCGAACACGCCATGACCACGATCCGCCCACTCATGCTCGGCGCGGCGCTCCTCCTCGCCGGCTGTTCGTCCCCCACCGATGCGCCGCAGAAACCGCTCACGCCGATCGGGCAAGCCTCGAACGACGACCTCATCGCGCGCCTCATCGAGAAGAAAGAAATCTACCGCGGGCAGACCGACGGCCGCTCGAGCGACGAGCGCCTCGCCCAGCAGTCCTTGCTCATGAACAACCTCGAGCACCTGCTGCCATCGTGGCGGTCCGAGTTTCTCAGCGGCAACTCCGAGCCGCTCGAGCGTGTGCTCTTGACCGAAGTCGTCACGCACTATGACCTCGTCGCCGACGCGTTCGTGCAAGGCCCGCACGAGCGCCGGCTCATCGCTGCCTGGGCGCTGGGGTTCACGCGCGTCCCGCCGAACAGCGAAGGGGTCTCCTCGCGTCACGACGATGCGATCGAGCTGCTCAACTCGATGGTCAATCGCGCTGACGACGACGTCCTGCGCAACATGTTGCTCGCCTACTGGCAGCTCGGTGACTCCGAGGCTCCGATCGAAGCGATGCGCGACATGATCGTCCAGCATCACGACGAGGAAGTGCGCTCGGCCGCGATGCTCGCTCTCGGTGAGTGCCTGACGCCGTCGACGGCGAGTCGCGTCGTCGACTCGGTCCTCGTGGCGTTCGACGACCCGTCCGGGAAGGTGCGCCTGCACGCCGCGAAGCTCGCGGTCGAGTACCCGCACCCGGCCTACACGTCGCGCGTCGCCTCGTTGGTGCGCAACGAACCGCTGCCGCTCATCCAGGCCGCGATGGCGCGTGTCCTGGGAGCCTCCGGCGACCCCGCGGTCGAGCGCATTCTCATCACACTCCTCGGGTCTCGAACGCCGGTGGTCGCCGCCCAGGCGCGCCTGGCACTCGTCGAACTCACGGGTCGCGACGAAGGGCCCAAGCCGAGCGACTGGAACGGCTGACGCGGTTCGACGTCTCGGTTCGACGCTGTCGCCGTCAGTACCGGCCGAGGCGACGGCGCAGACCGACCTGCCTGCGCACGCGCGTGATGGCGTCGTGGAGCACGGCGCGCTGGACGCGATCGGCTGTGCCATAGCCGCGAGCGAAGGCGCGGACGCGCGACATCGTGCCGATGCCGAGCAACCCGCGCTTGACTGCCGAGCGCCCGAAACGCGCAAGCGCCGCGGTGCGTTCCTCGGTGCTCAGTGGATCGCCGAGCCGCAGCGCACAGCCGTCGAGATCGAGGACGAAGAGTTCGGCCGCATCGGACCGCGCCTCGGGCGCGAGCAGTCGCGCCGGCGCGAGGAGGTTCTTGACGTGCAGGTCGCGGTGCCGCAAGCCGAGCTCGTCCGTGCGTCGGAGCAAGCGCCCGGCGGCCTCGGCAAGAACGTCGCCCGAGGCCCCGTGCTCGCAGGCATCGACGAGGTCGCGCGCTCCCGGCAGACGCTCGGTCGCGACGTCGAGCGTCATGAGCCCCGCGCCGCGACGCGTCACGCGCGCGGCCACGAGGACGGGCGTCGCGATGCCGGCAGCCCGCAGGCGCTCTCCGAGCACGGCCTCGTCGACGACCCGCCGCGCACGCAGGAAGTGTCGCCGCGCAAGCCCGCCGAGGAGCCCGCCACGCGTGATCGACTTCGCAACGAGCTCGCCACGCGACGTCTCGACGACAGCGATCGCGTCACGCCCCGTGAGCCCGTGCTCGACCGCCCGTCCCCAGGCATCGACACGCGCACCGCGCAGCATCGCATCGACGGGCACGGCGTCCGCCCAACCCGACCGCAGCAGCATTGCCACGCGCCCTTCTTCGAGCCACTCATAGCTCTCGGCGAGTTCATCCGGCAGGTCCATGCGCGCACCGTACAGGCAGCCGCCACGCGATCTCCAGCGAGCTGTGGCCAACCCGGCGTGTCCACGGACGATCGTCGCGAGGGTATCACTGCGTCTGCATGGCAAGGAGCAGGTCGGCGAAGTCGCGCTTCGTTCGGCACAGAAGAGAAGTGTCGTTCGACAAAGCCCGGCGGGCGCAGACGCAACAGATCATCCATGAGTCACCCGGGCGAAGGCACGCCGTGCGTCGACGTACACCTCCGGAGCAGCTCAGCCGCCACGGCCTTGTGTCGGACAACCAGCGCGCGTGGACAGCGCGTGACCCGCTGTTCTCGTCAGGGTATGGAAACCCCGGCGATTCGGTGGGTTCCGCGCGGCGTCGACGCCCGAGGGAGCCGACCGCCCGTGTGCCGCACCCTGCATGAGGCCTTCAGGGACACGGCGAGGCGGGACGACCTGCCCGCCGGGCTCAGCTTCCGTGAGCGCTCGGGTCGCTGCCGTGGGCACGCGGGCCGTCCGCTTTGCACTCCGCTTCGGCGCCTCGACTCGTCACCATGGGCACCCAGCTCGCCCCCCAGGACTCGCGTGATGACGTCCCTCGGTTCCGTTCTCCTCGTCCGCCTCTCGGCGCTCGGTGATGTGCTCTTCGCACTCCCCGCGCTCGAAGCTCTCGCGGCGAGCGGACGCGCGGCGCGCATCGGCTGGGTCGTCGAGGACAAGGCCGCCGCGCTGCTCGCGCGTCACCCGGCGCTCGACGACGTCGTGGTCTTTCCGCGCCGAACGCCGGGTGCCTGGCTCGGCTTCGCGGCCGCATTGCGAGCTCGTCGGGACGACGTCGTCGTCGACCTCCAAGCGAACTTCAAATCGCGCATGCAGCTCATGTGCATGAAGGCGCCGCGCAAGGTCGGGCTCGACGGACGCGAGGCCAAGGAAGGTGCCGAACGCGCGCTGACACAGCGCGTGTCGCTGACACCCGACTGCCGCCACCGCGTGGATCGCAACCTCGCCGTCGTCGCGGCGCTCGGCGTCGATGTCCCGACGCACGCCCCACGCCCGACGTTCCCGCTCGATGAGGAGTCGCGTGCGCGCGCCGAGCAGTCGTGGCACGCGTGGGCACCGCACGGTCCGCGCGTCGTACTTCACCCGGGCACGTCGGCGTTCGGCAAACTCAAGCGCTGGGCGCCAGAACGCTTCGGCGCCCTCGCTCGTGCGCTGGCGACGAGCCACGACGCGCGCTGCATCGTCACCGGTTCGCCCGACGAGCGCGCACTCGTCGACCGGTCCGTGGCCGCCTCCCGCGGCGCCGCTCGAGCCGACGACCGCTCACGCTCCCTCGATGACTTCCTTGCACTGGTCGCCGCCGCGGACATCGTCGTCGCCTCCGACTCGATGCCGCTGCACGCCGCGAACCTGCTCGGCACGCGCGTCGTCGCGCTCTACGGACCGAAGGACCCGGCCGTCACGGGACCCTACTGGGACGGTGCCACCGTCGTGCGCTCGGGCGTCGATTGCAGCCCATGTACGCTGCGCCGATGTGCCGATGTGATCTGCATGGACGAACTCCAGGTCGGCACCGTGGTGGCTGCAACGCGCGCGGCACTCGAGAGCCAGATGCAATGAAGCTCCAGCAAGACGCCGAAGCGCTCGTGACCGAGCGCGCCGAGGAACGCGTCGGCGACGAGGACGCGCGCGCCCGTCTCGGGCGGCTCGGTTTTTCCGACGACGGCCGGGCGCTCGAAGCCCTCGACGTCTTGCTTGGCGCCGGCATCGACGACGTCTCGCTCGCCGCCTTGCTGCGCGGCTGCGGCGAGTCGGCTGAGCCCGCGCGCGCGCTCGTCAACGCCGAACGCCTCCTGACCGCCGACGACCGCCCGCCCTGCCCCGTCGACGGCCGCGACCTCGGCCGTTTCCTCGGCGCCAGCCAGCACATGGCCGACATCCTCCAGAGTCGTCCCACACTGCTCACCGTGCTCGGCCCGCACCTCGACATCGACGGCCTCGCCGCGCGCTACGCCGCAGCCGCAGAGGGCGACGATCGCGACCAGGCGATGCGCCGCGCGCAGTCGGAAGACCAGCTCAAGATCGCCTGGGACGACATCGTCGCCGGCGTCGACGTCGAGCACGTCACGTGGATGATCTCGCGCCTGGCCGACGAGATCGTGCGCGCTGCGGCCCACGCCCTCGGCGCCGACCGCCACTTCGCGGTCATCGCACTCGGCAAGCTCGGCGGCTCGGAACTCAACTACTCGAGCGACATCGACCTGATCTTCGTCCGCCCCGACGACGCCACCGACCAACAGACCGCCGACCTGATCGGCCGCCGCCTCATCCACCTGCTCGACAAGCAGACGCCCGACGGCCACCTCTACCGCGTCGACATGCGCCTGCGCCCCGAAGGCAGCGCGGGCCTACTCACGCGTACGCTCGCGGCCTGCTCGAGCTACTACCGCGAACGCGGCCGTCCGTGGGAGCGGCAAATGCTCATGAAGGCCCGCGCGATCTCCGAATGTCGCGACGCCGGCGAGAGCTTCGTCGCCGACACGCGTCAGTGGGTGCTCGACGTCGGGCTCGACGCCGCTGCGATCCGGCAGTTCAAGCGCCTCAAGGCGACGACCGAGGCGCGTCACGCGTCGCCCGACGGTCGGCTCGACGTCAAGCAGGCCCCCGGCGGCATCCGCGACATCGAGACGATCGTCCAGTTCGTGACGCTGCAACACGTACGGCGCGCGCCGGACCTGATCTCGGCCTCCACGCTGCACGGCCTCGAGAAGCTGCGCGTCGCCGGGGCCATCGGTTCGATCGAAGCGGCGTGGCTGCGGTCGGCGTATCGCTTCCACCGGCGGCTCGAGAACCTCGTGCAGGTCATGCACCGCGTGCAGACCCACCGCCTGCCGGCCGACCACACGCCCGTCGCGCGCCTGATGGGTCAGCGCGACGCCGAGAGCTTCGACGCGACGTTCGGCGAGCACCGCGACCGCGTGCGTTCACTGTTCGACGCGCACTTCACGCGCGCCTTCGCCGACGTCGAACGCCCGACGTCCGTCATCACGGAGTACCTGCTCGGCCGCATCGCCGTGCCGACGCAAGACGTCGAACCGATGCTCGCCGACCTCGGCTATCCGAACCCCTCGGCGTCGCTCGAGGTCCTGCACCGCGCAGCGGCGCCCAGCTCGCGCTTCCTTCCCACGACACCGCGCCTCGTGTCGGCCTTCGCAAGCGTCGCGCCGCGCCTGCTCGAACGCATTTCCCTCGCACCGAACCCCGACGCGGCCCTCGACCGCTTCGAGAAGATGACGCGCGGTGTCGGCGCCCGCGAAGTGCTCTACTCGCAGCTCGTCGACGAGCCGCGCCTGCTCGACGTCCTCTGCGACCTGGCCGCTGGCAGCCCGCACCTCGCCGACCTGCTGATCCAGGAGCCACACATCTTCGACGGCTTCATCGACTCGTTGCTCACGGGCGTACGCGGCAAGAAGGAGCGCCGCCAACTGTTGCTCGACGCCGCGCGCGACCTCGGCGACCCGTGGCTGCTGCTCTCCGATCACAAGAAGCTCGAGACGCTGCGCATCGGTGTCCGCGACCTGCGCGACGTCGCGCCCGTCCGCGAAACGCTCTCCGACCTCTCGCACCTCTGCATCGACGTGTTGCGCACGAGCTATCGCGTCGTGTCGGCAGCGGCGCGCGCTGAGCACGGCGACCCGATGTCGATCCGCGGCATCGCGCGTCGCGCCAGCGCTGTGATGACGGTGCTCGCGATGGGCAAGCTCGGTGGCCTCGAGGCGAACTACGCGTCCGACGCCGACCTCGTCTTCGTCTACAGCGGCGACGGCGAGACGGAAACGACCGGCATCGCGAATCGCGTCTTCTTCACGAAGGTCGCCGAGGACTTCCTCGCGCAGCTCATGGGCGCGCGCGGGACGCCGCGGCTCTACCGGATCGACACGCGCCTGCGCCCCGAAGGCAACGGCGGCCCGCTCGTCTCGACGCTGCGGTCCTTCGAAGACTACTACCGCTCGGGACGCGCGGCGGCCTTCGAAATGCAGGCGTTGCTCAAGGCGCGCGTTGTCTCAGGCGACGCCGAACTCGGACAGCGCGTGCTCGGGTTGATTCGCGACCTCCACCGCCGCTGGGAAGCGCCCGACGACCTCGCCGAGCAGATGCGCACCATGCGCGACAAGATTGCGGCGGCCGGCGATGCGATGGACCTCAAGCGCGCGCCGGGCGGCATGGTGGACGTCGAGTTCATCACGCAGTTCCTGCAGCTCAAGTATGGGCGCACCACGCCGTCGGTGCTCGTCCAGGAGACGCCGCGCGCGCTGACGCTGCTCGCCAATGCCGGGGCGCTGCCGTCGCACGTCGCCGACCGGCTCACGGACGCCTACCTCTGGATGCGGCGCGTCGAGATGCGACTGCAGATCACCGCCGCCGTCGACAGCAAGGAAGTTCCCAGCGACCCGCGCCAACTGCGCGACCTCGCACTTCGCCTCGGCTACGCCGACACGTCCGAAGGCGACGCGTCGCTGATGTTCCTCAACGACCTCGAGGCCACGCGCACCGAAGTGCGTCAGCAGTACGACACCCGGATCGTGTGAGGCGCGGGGCGATCACCCCCGCGGCCGTGAACCAGAATCGGCGACTCATGAGCCCGCCGGCTACTGAACCTCGCCCAGCAGCACGCGCTTGATCTCGGTGCCGTACGGGTCGAAGACAGGCCGGCGATCGGACGGCTGCCAGGCGAGATCACCGCGCCCCGAGACGTAGTAGTCGATGCGCCAGTCGACCGAGCCGAGCAGCTGCCCCGACGGTCCGAGGACGCCCGACTGGATATCGACGATCACGCGACTGTCGCGCAGGTTGTCGTACCCCGGAGCATCGGTGCGGACCAGCGGTTCGACGGCCTCGGCCACGAGGTAGTTGTCGTGCACGGACATCGCCGGGTAGCCGGGCGACGTACCGGGCATCGGACGCCAACCGAGATCGTGGACGATCGCGTTACCGCGCATCACGCGATGGCGCACGACCTGCACGAGGCGATACCCGGCGAGCGCGTGCTCGGAATCGTTGCGGTAGGCGATCATGCAGCGCGGTGCGCGGACCTCGTTGCCGCCGATGAACACGAGCAGCCGGCCGTCGAGCATTTCCTGCGCACCCTCGTCGCCGAACGACGTGAACGTCTGGACGATCTCGGTCTCGAGATTGCGGTACTCCTGGCGCATGTTGTCGAGCCGCGAGAGCCCGACCGCACCGCGCATCGTTTCCTCGAACGCCGTCAGCGCGAGGTCGAGCGCGGTGTCTCCCGTGTCACCGCCGTCGAGCGGCGAAGGCGCACCGGCCAACGACTGAGCGCGCTGCGCGGCCGTGGCGACCGCGACGTCGTAGATGCCCGAGAGACGTTCGTGCACCTCATCGAAGGCGACATCGACGACGGCCTTGTAGCTGACGACGTCGGCCTCGCCCCAGCCACGGAGCTTCGTCTCGGGCGTGGCGAGGGTCTCGGGGCGCTCGAGGGCTCCGAGGTAGGTGTCGAGATTCGCGTACAGCTCACGCACCGTCGGCAGGGTCGAGCTGAGGATCGCCTTGAGTTCGGTGTTGAGCTGGGCGACTCGCTGGCGCGACTGGGCGCCGATGCGGAAGTCGGTTTCCGTTGCGGTCTGGGCCTCGGTGACCGGGCCCAGGAGGGCCAAGGCAACCGTGACGGAAACGGCAAGTCCGAGGGTGCTCGAGCGGAGGACGCGGTTCATGGATCGTTGGTCCTGACGAAGGCGCGAGAAATGCGGACTCCCCATGCCAAGGCATGGATCCGCGTTTGGACTCCGCAGGGGATGACGAACTTCCCGACGTGCAGCCCGGGACCGCCGACCACCGGCCGTCAGCCCACCAGCCCGCACGATCGCATCCATGCGACCGTCGATGCCAGCCCCTCGTCGAGACTCCGTGCCTGATACCCGAACGATTCCTGCGCCATTTCGGACGTGTAGTTCCAGCTGTGGCTGTCCATCTCGAAGCGCTCCTTGGTCCGGCCCTTGTACGGGTGACTGCCGAGGAGCTTGCCCAGCAGCCCGCCCTTGCCCAGCGTCTTGGGCGGCGAGACGCCGGCGTGCTTCGCGAAGGCCTCGAAGAGCTGCATCGCCGTGACGCTGTCGCCGCCGATGATGAAGTGCCAGTGATCCCAGCGCGGGGGCGGCCAGACGTCGCCGCCGTCGGAGGCCTCCATCGCCGCGATGTGCCCGCGGGCGACGTCCTCGACGTGGACGAGATTCCAGATCTGCTTCCCATCTCCGGGAATGCCGGGGTACTTGCCGGCGGCGTGCTCGGCGAGCATGTGGACGATGCGGTTGCCCGGACGCAGGTCGGAGAGCCCCTTCACGTCGCCGAGCTGCGGGCCGTACATCATCGTCGGGATCAGCGCGAGCACGGGCTTGCCGAGGCTCGTCTTCTGGTTGATCGCGTTCTCGGCGTCATACTTCGACTGCTCGTGGGCGTCGTGGATCTCGGTCGGATCGTGCGTCCAGTATTCGTTCGCGCAGAAGTCGGGTGCCATGCGCGGCTCGCCGGTCCGTCCGATCGCGAAATGGTGCGAGGTGTGGACGTAGCGCTCGATGCCGCGCTCGAGTGCCTCCTCGAGGAGCGCGGCGGCGGCCGTCACGTTCGTCGACATGTAGCGGTCGTCGCTCTGGCCGTCGCGCGTTTCGGCGGCCGTGTGGAAGACGCGCTGGACGCCCTCGAGCGCAGCCGAGACCTCGGCGCTGTTCGTGATGTCGCCCTTCACCACCTCGACGCCTTCGAGGCCCGCCGTGTCGGACGAGGTACGCGCGAGAACCTTCACGCTGTGCCCGCCCTCGACGAGCTGATGCACGAGGTGTCGGCCGAGGTAGCCCGTGCCGCCGGTCACCAGATACGTCGTCATGTCAGGTCTCGTTGGCGCTCGGGGCGCCGATCGCGGAGGGCCCGCCGCCCGAAGGCGTCGTCGGATCGCCGGGCCACTCGGCGTCAGTTTGTGGGTGTCCGTCGCGTTCGGTGATTCGCTGCAATCGCCCGACGGTCCTCATTTCGAGGCTCCCGATGGTCGACAGCGACGATCGGGACGAGGGCGGTAAAGTAGTCGCTCGTCGCATTCGCTTCCAGGGAGCACAGCTCATGACGCGTGGATCGTGGACCTATGCCGGGTTCGGCGTGGCGGCCGTGGCGATCGCCGTTGCGGCCTGGGCCCTCGTCGCGGACGCCGATCGGGTGCCCCGCGAGCCGATCGACGTCGTCGGGCCGTCCAAGCCTGGCACGACGACGGCGGGCGGTGATCTGACGGCGCGCCCCATAGGCCCCGTCGGCGCGGCTCCGATCACGCCACGTGCGGCCGAGGCCGTCCCCATGGCCGGACCGCCGAGCGAATGGCCGCAGCTCAAGGGCATCGCCTTCGACGTCGCCACCGAGCGGCCGGTGGGCGCGTTCACGTACTGGATCGTCGCCCACGACGGCAGCGACCCCGTCGCCCGCCTCGCCGGCCAGCCCGCGGTGCGCCACAAGGCCCCCAGCGGCATCTTTCGCTCGCGCCAGCGGCCGGGCCGCTACGACGTCGTCATCGAGGCGGCCGGCTACCTGCGCTGCGTCCGCACGAACATCGAGGTGCCCAACCCGTCCCGCAAGCCGCTCGGCTTCGCCCTCGAGACGGGCGCCGGGATCGCCGGGCTGGTGTACACCGAGCAGGGCATGCCCGCACCGGACGTGGCTGTCTTTCTGCATGTCCAGCGCCTCTCCGAGGGCAGCGAGACTCCGCGCGTCTCGGCCGCGCGCACAGCCGCCGACGGCACGTTCCAGTTCACGCCGCTCGACCCCGGCCAGTACGCCATCTCGCTGCTCGAGCCCGACAACCGCCGCGACCGCCTCGCGGCCATCTACGTCGAGGACCGTGTGACGAAGGTCGACCTCACGCTGGCGACGCGTCACCAACTCACGTTGCAGCTCCGCGACGACGCCGGTCGGCCCGTCCCCGAGGCGCGCATCGAGCTGGTGGGCGACGGCCGGATCGCCAAGGCCGTGGCAACGAAGGGCGGGCTCGCTGTGCTCGAACACGTCGACGACGGAAGCTACTCGCTGCGCATCAGCCGCGACGGCTTCGAGCCCTACGTCGAGGACCTCGAGCTCAGCGGCGGGTTCGGTCAGACGATGCGCTGGATCGGCCTGTCCCGCTCGACCCCGCGCTGAGGCCGACCGCCTCCGAGCCGCAGCAGCGCGTTGAGCCCGGAGGGGCCGCTCGCGTACACTCTGGCGGTCGTCTACCGGAGAGCGATCCTTTGCCTCAACGCCTCTGCGACCCCGTCGCTGCCGCCTCGAACGGCGTCCTCCATGACATGGAGGGCGTCCACGAACTGATCCCACAACGCCACGAGATGGCGTTGTTGCACGGTATCTTCGAACACGACCGCGAGGCGAAACGCGCGGTCGGGTTCCATGACGCCAAGGACACCGACTTCTGGGTGCGCGGGCACATTCCCGGGCGGCCGGTGATGCCGGGCGTCGTGATGGTCGAGATCGCGGCACAGCTCTGCGCGTGGATCTCGTCGTTCGAGATGAGCAAGGACGACGGCAAGTTCTTCGGCTTCGGTGGCATCGAGAAGGTGCGCTTCCGCGGCGAGGTGCGGCCCGGCGACCGGCTCGTGATGGTGTGCGTCGTCGACCGCATGCGGCGCGGCATGGCGACGTTCTCGGCCCAGGGTTTCGTGGGCGAGAAGCTCGTCTTCGAAGGGGGAATCCTCGGCGTCATGATGTGACGCGCGGAGCCCGTGGCGAAGGTCGTTCCGTCGAACGCCCTTTCACCACCCGCAGCTCGTGGTGTCAGGTAAGAGCTCGCGAGACCCCCGTGAACCACACCACTGGGCCGAGGTTCTGATGACGATCGTCGCCGGGATCGACGAGGTCGGTTACGGGCCGACGCTGGGGCCGCTGGTCGTCGCCGCAGCGGTCTTCCGGATCGACGACCGCGACGCGCCCAAGCCCGTTCACCTGCTCGACCGCAAGCTCAAGGCCTTGCTGCGCACCGACCGCGAGCACGACGGGCTCTGCATCGGCGACAGCAAGCTGCTCTACACGCCCGGCGCGACGATCGAGCGCATCGAGTGTTCGACGCTCGGTCACGCGATCCTGGCGCGCGGGCTCGTCCCGCTCGAGGTGCGCGTGCTGCTCGAGCGGCTCGTCGGCAAGGACCTCGCGGAGTTCGAGCGCGTGCCCTGGTACGGCCGGGCGCTGCTCGACATGCGCCTGCCGCGCGCCACGAACGTCGACGACGTGCTCGCCCGCGCCGACGCCCAGCGGCTCTTCCTCGGCAAGCGCGGCATCACGTTCCTCAACGCCTACGTCGCGCCCGTCGAAGTCGCGCGCTTCAACCACCTCTCCGAGCGCGCGAACAGCAAGGCCTGGACGCTCTTCGCCGCGACGTGCCAGCTCATCGAGCGGATCATCGAGCGCTATCCGCGCGACGATCTCGTCATCCACGTCGACCGCCACGGCGCCCGGCGCCAGTACGCCGCGCTGCTCGAGAGCTTCTTCCCGTTTTCCGAGGTGACGCCGCTGCACGAGCGCCGCGACGAATCGGCCTACGCCCTCAAGCTCCCCGGCCGCAGCCCGATCCGCATCGACTTCAAGATCAAAGCCGACATGACGCGCGCGCCTGTCGCCCTCGCGAGCGTCATCGCAAAGACGGTCCGCGAGCTGTTCATGGAGTCGCTCAACACCTGGTTCGCCGCGCGCTGCCCCGGCATCCGCCCCACGGCCGGCTACCCGACGGACGCGCAGCGCTTCCTCGCCGACATCGGCGACGCCGGAGGTCAGCTCCCGCCCGAGCTCGCCGCGAGGTTGTTGATCCGCAGTCGCTGAGGGGATCGGCGCTGTTGACTCCCTCCAGAGTGCAGACCCGTTTCCAGAGCCGCGAGGTCGCGCGGCGGCTGCGGCACGAGGCGCCTCCGCGGGTCAGTGGCCCTGCCGCCGATACGCCTTGCCGGATCGGCGGCCCGGTGAACAGGATCCGGCCGACTGCATCGAACCTCGGGATCTTCGAGGGGCGCTCCGTGCCTCCCCCATCGTTCACCAAGTGCCGCTCGCTCCCCCTGGCCGGCGCTCTCGCCGGGCTCCTGCTTCTCTCCGCGCCCGCCTTCGCCGAGGACGTCTTCCTTGCCTTCAAGACTTTGGGCACCGTCACCCAGCCGTTGGAGACCGCACCGTGGGCGGATTCGGCACCGACGCGGCTACGGCACGCTTTCGTCCAGGATGATCCCCAGGCGCGGGTTGGCAAACAGCAGCTTGTCTGTCGGGTTCCAGAAGAGACCCTGCTCGAACAGCGTGAAGTTGTCGGTGCCGGGGGTGGTCCCGGTGACCAGTGGCAACGTGAGCGTGCCGCTCGTACCCACGGGGCCGATGAGGATCAACACGTCGGGCGCGCCGGGGAGTAGTGTGCCCTTGGCCGCGTTGGAAAACGTCGGGGACTGGAAGCCGCTGAACCAGATCCAGACGAAGTCGCCGGGCTCGCCCTCCCAGGTGATGAACGCCGGCTGGCCCTCACGCGTCGGTGACGGGATGCTGTAGGTGCGCGTGCCCCCGGGCAGCAGGTCGAGCGTGCCCGCGAGGATGACAGTCGGATCGCCGAGCGGCCCGGAGTTGCACGTGACGTCGCCCGGCGCGCCACCGGGTCCGGCGACGTAGCTCGTGTCGCGCGACTTCACCAGCGACGGACTGCCGAGCTCGCGGACGAACATCCCGTGTCCGCCCTGGGCGCCGTCGCTGCAGATCTGGAAGGGCTGGCTCACGGTGCCGTCGCCGCCCTCGCCGCCGGTGAACGTGCAGCCGCCCGCGAAGAGGAAGCTGCTCACCACCTCGACGCCGTGACCACCCTGGATCTCGTCGAAGCCCTTGGCACCCACGGCCGTGCAGTTCCAGGCGTGCACGCTCGAGTTCTGGATCGCGAGACCGTCGGCCGGGCCCGCGTTGAAGCTGACGGACATCGCGCACTCCACGAGCGTGACCGCGTCGGAGTCGGTGACGCGAATGCCGTCGTTCGAAAGGAACAGCGGGATGCCGTCGCCGACCGCCGAGCAGCGTTCGACCAGCACCGGGCCCGCACAGTTCTCGATCAAGTACGCCACGCTGGACTGGTTGGCGAAGACGTTGACGCCGCTGATCGCCACCGAGTGCGACGCGAGTGTGTTCCTGATCCAGACCTGGCCCTGGACCAGCACGGACGCACCCTCGTCGGCGGTGACCACGGCGGACTGGGCGTCCACGGTGAAGCTCGAGTAGACGCCGGTCTTCACCAGTACGACGTCGGTGGGCTGAGCCGCGGCGACGGCCGGCGCGATGTCAGTGAAGTCGACGCCCGCGCCGCCGTCGTCGTCCACGATGATCGCCGCGAACTGGGACTGACAGACGTTGGCGATCAGGAGCAGGGCCAGGAGGGACCGCGGGAACGACGACTGAAGCTGCATGGACGGAGTCCTTCCGGAGGGAGAGCGGACGGCGCGCTGCCCGGCGCCTGGAACGAGCTGTCCATCCTAGCAACGTGTTGAAGAACTGCTTCGGATGCGCAGTGCGTGACCAGTTGTTTTCGATCAGGTGCGGGAACGCAGGCGAATCGGTGGATTCGTCGAGGCTTCTGCGCCTGATCGAGGGCGACTGGGCGCGTGCTACGCGTCGAATGAGTTTTTCAACGCGCTGCCAACAGCGTGTTGAAGAACTGCTTCGGATGCGCAGTGCGTGACTGCTAAGCGAGCGCGCGAGGATCGGCGAAGGAGGCGAGGCCGGGGAATGGGCGCACCCGATGCGCGGATTGCGGAGCGTGCGCCAGACGAGGCGCGCGGTCGGCCTTCAAACCCGAGCGGAACGGACGCCTCCACATCAGGATCAAGCAATACGGCCCAAGCGCCCATGGCGCCGCCGCGCTCGGATGCCGGGTTCATGCGGCTCTTCGATCGCGATGTCGTCGAGCTGTCGAACCTCCGGCGCCAGGCGTTGTTCACGACCGACGAGTCGACATGTCGAACCCGAAGGCCGAGGTCACCACCCGAGCTCGCGGCGCGGCTGTTGAGTCGGCGTCGCTGAGGGCATCCGCGCTCGGATCCGCTCGTCGATTGCGTCGAGACGCGGCGAGCAAACGCGTGCCCTCGACGTCCCGGCCGCCCCGGGCTACTGATCGCGTATCCTCGCAGTGCCACCCTCCCCACGTGAACCTCCGCCATGCCCCGCCTCGCCCTCATGTTCGGTTCCGTCGTCACGCCCTTCGTCGTGGCCTGCGCGCTCGGCGTGTCGCCCGCGCCGCCCGTCGCCGACCCCGTCGGCCTCGCCAGCAAGGCGCTCTTCGAGCCGACCAAGCGCGGGCAGGTCTTCCAAGGCCTCGGCCAGTACCGAGCGGACAATCTCGAACACATCGAACTGATGCCCGCAGGCCACCGCCCGGCCTTCACGACTGTCTACGCGGGCCCCGGCGACCGGCGGACGAAAGCCGACCCGGACTTCGTCGTGCGCAAGTTCGGTGAGCGCATCGAGGAGGAGTTCGCGGCCGGTCGTTTCCTGCACCTCGGCATCGACCTGCTGGACAACTCGGAGAAGAAGCTGCGTCCGATCATCGGTGAGTTCATCGAGACGGAGGAGTACGACGAGTTGATCGTGCGCCTCGCGAAGGTCGTTGCCGAGCACGGCATTCCCGTGATGGTGCGACCGCTGTTCGAGTTCAACTCCGAGAAGCATGTCGACCACAAGAAGTACGTGGCCGGGTATCGCAAGATCGTCCGATTGTTCCGTGAAGCCGGCGCAGGCGACCTGACCGCGTTCTGCTGGTGCTTCGAGCCGCGCGCAGGGCCCGGACGCTTCATGGACTGGTATCCCGGCGACGATGTCGTCGACTGGTTCGGGCTCGACATCTTCGGCGAAAAGGACGTCTTCACGGATCAGCAGACGCGCTCGTTCCTGCGCGAGGCCGATCGCCATGACCGGCCGGTGTTCCTCGCGGAGGTGAGCTGCAACCGCGTGCCGATCGGCACGACGAAGGCCGATGCCAAGCGCGCGATCAAGGACTGGTTCAAGCCCTTCGCCGACTTCGTCGACGACCACGATCAGATCAAGGGCTTCGCGTACATCACGACCGACCACACGAAGCGCGGGAAGTACGGCGAGGCTGGCTGGCTCGACTCGCGTCTGCAGAACAACCCCACGTTGCTCGAGTGGTGGCGCGACTGGATCGAAGACGAAGGTTTCGTCGGCGCGCTCGGCGACGACCCAGGATGGGGTGAGCTGTCCGGGATGAAGGAGATCCTGGCGAAGCGCTGACCTCGAGGCGTGTTCGCCGAAACTCTGCGCGCCCCTTCCCCGCATCACGCTCCCATGACCGACACCGACCGACACGCACGACAGATCCGCCTTCCTCAGATCGGTGAGCACGGCCAGCGCGCCCTCGCCGCCGCGCGCGTTGCGATCGTCGGTGTGGGCGCGAACGGGTCACATCTCGCGGAGACTCTCGGGCGTGCCGGCGTCGGGTTCATGCGGCTCATCGATCGCGATGTCGTCGAGCTGTCGAACCTGCAGCGCCAGGCGTTGTTCACGACGGCCGACGTCGAGGCGTCGCGCCCGAAGGCCGAGGCGGCGGCGCGCGCGCTCGCGGCGATCGATCCCGGGCTCGTGATCGAACCCGTCGTCGCCGACTTGCTCGCCGACCGGGCCGAGGCGCTGCTCGGTGACGTCGACCTCGTACTCGACGGCACGGACAACTTCGCGACGCGCTTCCTCGTCAACGACTTCTGCGTGCAGCGCGGGATCCCGTGGATCTACGCCGGCGCCGTGGGCGTCGAAGGCCAGACGTTCACGATCGTCCCCGGCGGACCATGCCTGCGCTGCTACGTGCCCGAGCCCCCGCCGGCGGGCAGCCTGCCCACGTGCGACACGGCCGGCGTGCTCGGCTCGGCGATCAACCTCGTGACGGCCCTCGCCGCCACCGAGGCGATCCGCTGGATCATCGACGACGGCGACGCGCGCACGGCGACCGAGGCGCGCGTGCGCGTGCTCGACGCCTGGGCCGGCACGGTGCACATGATGTCGCTCGGACGCGACCCGGCCTGCCCCTGCTGCGGCAGTGGCGAGCATCCGTTCCTCACGTCGGCCCGGGCCGCGACGGCGGCCGAACTCTGCGGCCGCGAGGCGATCCAACTTCCGGCACCGCCCGGCGAACTCGCGAGCCTCGACCTCGGCGCGATCGAAGCGCGTGTGACGTCGCTCGGCGAGACACAGCGCAGCGCGTTCCTCCTGCGCATCGACCTCCCTGAGCGGCGCGTGCTGCTCTTCCGCGACGGGCGCATGATCGTCGGCGACACGACCGACGCCGCCGTCGCACGCACCGTGCGAGCCAAGCTCCTCGGCGAGTGACGCGAGCGGTGTTTTCGACGCGTCGCACGTGCAGCGAAGCGGGTCAGTCGGAGTGCGAGATACCTCGACACTTCGCTTGCCACACCGCCGCCCTCATCACCTGACAATCTCATCGGAATGAGCTTGTCGAGGCGATTCGCCAGCGCGATAGTGCGCTCGGCCTACGACATCGGAGCCGCAGGTCAAAATGCCCTCTCCAGCATGGGAGTGATCGCGCATGACGACTCAGGGCCGTGCCCTGTGGCGGACGACACCGATCCTGGGACTGACCTGCGCCATGGCGGCGCTTGGGATGTTGCCCTTCGTGCCGTTCGCCTCGGAGCCTTCGGAAGAAGCCTTCACACTCGAGCATTGGGAGCTCGACGATTCCGCCACACGTGGCGCAGCCGTCTACGCCCAATACTGCATCGGATGCCATGGCCCGACGGGCCTCGGCAACGGTGACGCTGCCGAGTTCCTCGACCCCAAGCCACGCAACTTCCAGTCGGGCAACTTCAAGTTCCGCTCGACACCTTCGGGTGAGTTGCCGCTGCTCGCAGACATCGAACACGTCGTGCGCTGCGGGCTCGAAGGCTCGGCGATGCGACGCTTTCCCTTGCTGCCCGACAGCCAGGTGCGTGACGTCTCGCGGTACGTCCAGTCGCTCGTCGAGTTCGGCCTCGTGCGACGTGAGGTCGAGTACGTCATGGACGACGACGATCTCACGCTGGCCGAACTCCTCGAGGGCGACTACGAAGAGCTGCGCGAGGAGACGCTCGTGGATGCCTACGAGTACGTCTGGCGCGTCGGCATGGACGAGCGCCCGGAGGTCGATGAGGACGGGCTCGCGTTCGGGCGCGAACTCTACGAAGCCCAGTGTGCGGCATGTCACGGGGCGACGGGTCGCGGCGAAGGCGCGTCGGCAAACGCACTGCGTGACTACAAGGACGCCGAGATTCGTCCGCGCGACTTCACGTCGGGTGTCTTCCGCGCCGGATCACGCGCCGAAGACGTCTTCATCCGCCTGAAGTCGGGACTCAACGGCACACCGATGCCGGCCGTCTCCGGCACCGACGAAGAACTCTGGCACCTCACCCACTACATCCTCTCGCTCGTCGTCGATGACGGCGGACGCGGACCGCACCCGACTTCGTGTGCGTGCATCGAGGAAGGACCGGCGCGATGACGACCGCTGACATCCCACTCCCCGACGACGCCGCAGGTGACGACGGTGCAGTCGAGAGCGCAAACATCGGAGACCTCGTCCACAAGCGGCTCATCAAGGCGCACTTCACCTTCGCGGTGGTGTTCCTGCTGACCTCGATGACGGCGGGCTTCCTCGTCTCGCTCAACTTCCTCAACCACTACCCCTTCCCCGACGTGCCCTGGCTGTCGTCGGGCCGGCTGCGCTTCCTGCACACGAACGAGATCGCCTACGGCTTCCTCGTGAATGCATTCGTCGGCGCGATGTACTACGCCGTCCCGCGCATGACAGGGCGACCGGTGGCGAGCCTGAAGTTGGGCTGGTTCATCTTCTTCGTCTGGCAGATCATCGTTTTCTCGGCGAGTGTGGGTCAGGCGTTGGGCTTTGCGCAGGGCGTCGAGTGGGGTGAGACTCCCACCGGTTTCCGCCCGGGCTCGTTCGACCTGCAATACATCCCCGTCGATCTGCTCGTCGCCGTCGGCGCGCTGCTCGTCGCGTTCCAGTTCCTGATGCCGTTGGCGAAGGCTTTCAACAAGCGGCTCTACGTCACCGGTTGGTATCTGACGTCCGGACTCATCTGGCTCATCCTCACATACGTCATGGGCAACGTATTGCCCGAGTGGGGCATGCCGGGTGCCTCGGGCGCCGCAACGGCCGGACTCTTCATCCACGACCTCGTCGGCCTGTTCGTGACGCCGATGGGTTGGGGACTGATGTACTTTTTCGTCCCGATCATTCTGCGCACGCCGATGTGGAGTCATGCGTTGTCCGTGATCGGCTTCTGGGCGCTCGCTTTCTTCTATCCGCTCAACGGCGTGCACCACTTCCTGCTGAGCTCGATCCCGATGAGCGTGCAGTACGGCGCCGTCATCTCGACGATGGCTGTCGAGATCGTCGTCACCACGGTGGTCGTGAACTTCTTCGCGACGATGTGGGGACAAGGACACGCGCTGCGCAGCAACCTGCCGATCCGCTGGTTCTACACCGGCATGGTTTTCTACTTCATCACGTGTCTGCAGTGTGCGTTCCACACGTCGCTGACGATGCAGGCCATCATCCACTTCACCGACTGGGTTCCCGGTCATGCACACCTCGTGATGCTCGGCGTGTTCGCTTTCTGGAACTTCGGAATCATCACGTGGCTCTGGCCGCGGTTGACAGGCAACGAGTGGCACTCGCGCCGACTCAACCACTGGCACTATTGGCTCACGCTGATCGGCCTCGTGATCATGTTCGTCGACCTGCTCGCCGCCGGCGTCATCCACGGCAACATGCTGCGCGACCTCGTTCCGTGGATGGTGATCGTCGAGGCCATGAAACCCTACTGGGGTGTGCGCACCTTCGCGGGCGGCATGATCCTCATCGGTCAGATCCTCTGGGCCTACAACCTCTGGAAGACGGCCCGCACGCCCAAGCCCTACGACTACCGAGTCGACCTCGTTGCGCAGGAGGTGAACTGATATGGACCGCATCCAGTCGATCCTCTCCGTCGCCGGCGTCGGTTGCTTCGCGTTGGCTTTCGTCCTCTCGGCCGTCTATCCGTGGGCGATCACGAGCGGCACGGTCACCGAAGCGACGATCGCCGAAGTCGCCGAGCGCATCACACCGGAGTTCGTCGATCTCGCCGAACGCTATCCGGCTGAGTTCGACCGGGCCCACCCCGGCGTTCGTGAGGCACTCACGCCGCAGTCGGTGCTCGCAGATCTCGGCGGGAGTGGCGATCGCGAGGCCGGACTCGCGGCCTGGCGTGAAGCGCACGCCAAGTCGCTTCGGCGTGGGCGCGACATCTACGTCGCCGAAGGATGTTGGCACTGCCACAGTCAGTACGTGCGGCCCGTGTCGAACGAAGACATCCGGTTCGGTCCCGTGAGTACGTGGCTCCAGGACAACAACGCTCTCCAACGTCCGGTGATGTGGGGCACGCGACGTGTCGGCCCCGACCTCACCTACGAAGGCGGGCTGCGCAGCAACGACTGGCACGCCGCGCACTTCTGGGAGCCCCGCAACGTTTCGCCGGGGTCGGTCATGCCGCGTTTCCGTTGGTTCTTCGAGGAAGGCTTCCGCCTCTCGCGCACGATCGATCCCTCGATCGCCGAGCGCACGGGCCTCGCTCCTGAAACGGAGTACCCGATCGCCGGTGTGTACCTCACGCAAGCCGATGCCGAAGCGGCGCGCCAGCGCCACATCGACGCCCTTCCCAGCGCACTCCGCGCTGAAGGCGAACGCCTGAACGTGACGCCCGCTCGGACGTTGAACTCCGACGGCCTGAGTCTCATTGCCTACCTGCAGTGGCTCGGCACTTGGCAACCCACAGCAACATCCCAGGAGGACTGACTCCATGTCCAACCTCGAAGAAAGACGTCGTCAACCGCTCGGGCGCATCGTGCTCTGGTTCTTCGTGATCGGCACGGGAATCGCCGGGCTCGGCTTCGGCTACAAGCTCCACGAGTTCTTCTGGGCTCTCCAACGCCAAGAGGGCTTCGAGTTCGCCGGGATCCACCTGATCACTTACGGACTCGTCGCCGCCGGGTTCCTCGCGTTGCTCGCCCACTGCTTCCTCGGTGGACACTTCAGCGACATCGAAGCGCCGAAGCACGACCTCCTCGAACGGGAGATGCGCCATGACCACGCCGAGTTCGACTGACTCGACCGACGCGCAGACCGCGCACGAAACCGAGAGCTCTGACCAGGTGCACTACCACCACCAGTACCGACACGGCCGCATGCCGTTCTTCATGAAGATCCTGTGGCTCGGGTTCCTCGTGTTCGGCGCTTGGTACGTCAGCACGTATCTGCTGGCGGCGCTGCAGAGCGAGGTGGGCTGAGTCTCGTGGTCGTCCTGTGCGCCCATTGCGAGCTGCCGACGACGCCTGCACGGGGCCGCGGCGAAGACGAGGTGTACTGTTGCGTCGGATGTCGCATCGCTGCGATGGCATCCGACGGTCGTGGGGCGCGAGGCCTCCTCGAGGCGCGTCTCGTCTTCGCCGCATTCCTGACGATGGGCGTCATGACGTTCACGACGCTGCTCTACGGTCACGACCTCTTGGCCGACGGCGGCGAGACCGGCTTGGCGCTCGTGCGCGACGCGGGCCGGCTTGCGCTCGTGTTCTTCGCGCTGCCCGTGCTCGCGCTGCTTGCGCCCCCGCTGGCCGACGGCGCGTGGCGCGATGCGCGTCAGGGTCACCTGCGCATGGACGGCCTGATCGTCGTCGCCGTCAGCGCGGCGTTCGCGCTGAGCCTCACGAACACGTGGCGCGGGACGGGCGAGGTCTACTTCGAGTCGGCGACGATGGTGCTCGTGCTCGTCACGCTCGGCCGGCGGCTCGAGGCGCGCGCACGCGAAGCAGGACGCGATGCAGCCGAGGCCGTCGCCCGCGAACTCCCCGAGAGCGCCCATCGTGTCGACGACCAGGGGACGACCGACGTCGCACTCGATGAGCTGCGCATCGGCGACGTCTGCGACGTGCATCCCGGTGAGACGACACCCGCCGATGGCATCGTCGTGGAAGGCCGCGGCACGCTGATCGCCGCGCACTTGACGGGCGAGTCGGTGCCGCGCGCCGTCGAGCCCGGTGACACGGTCGTCGCGGGTGCCGTCAACGGCGCCAGCACCCTGCGTGTTCGCATCACGGCGCCCTGGACCGACGGTCCGCTGGGGCGCATCCGCGATCTGCTCGCATCGCCGCTCGGGCTCTCGCCACGCCAGCGCCGCATCGACCGGGTCGCGCGCGCGCTTGCCGCCGTCGCGATCACGGTCGCCGTCGTCGCGGCCACGATCCAAGGGCAGCGCCACGGCATCGGCGCGGGGCTCAGCGTCGCGCTCTCGGTGCTGCTCGTCGCATGCCCCTGCGCACTCGGCCTCGCCGTTCCGCTCGCGGACCGCGCCATGCGTGTCGCCCTCGCGCGCCATGGGCTGCTCGTCCGGGACGGTGCAGCGCTCGAAACGATCCCGCACTGCGATCGCGTCGTCTTCGACAAGACGGGCACGCTCACGCAAACGCACGGGCGCTGGACGACGGCGTTCGGGAACGCTCACCACGTCCGCGACGTCGCGACGCTCATCGCCCACTCGGGCCACGTCCTCGCGCAGAGCGTCCCGGCGACGCTGCGACGTGAGCAGGCCGACTTGGAAGACGTCGAGTCGATTCCGGGCTGCGGCGTGATCGGCCGCATCGACGGCAAGCGCGTGATGGCCGGTCAACGTGACTGGGTCGACGCCGAGTTCGACGACGACGCCGCGGCCGCGCTGCACGCGCTCGCCGCGGCGCCGAGCACCGTCATCGTCGGAGCTGTCGACGGTGCAGTCGTCGCCGTCATCTCAGTCGATCACCCGCTGCGCGCGACGGCCGTCCGCACCGTGCGCAGTCTCGGCGAACGTGGGCTCACGGCCTCGCTCCTTTCCGGCGACCGCAAGGCGAGCGTCGACGCCGTCGCCGCATCGCTCGGCCTCGCGTCGCGCAGTCAGTGCTCCCCCGACGACAAACTCGAGACCGTGCGTGCCATGCAAGCCGCGGGCCATCGAATCATCATGGTCGGCGACGGTGTCAACGACGCTCCGGTGTTGCGCGCCGCAGACGTCGGCGTGGCGATGGGTTCAGGCACGGCGGCGGCACGCCTCGGCGCCGACGTCGAGATCCTCGGCGACGACCTCCAGCTCCTCGACGACCTCGTCGAGGCCGCCGGCACGCTCACCCGCAGCGTGCGCGGCAACCTCGCCTGGACGATCGCCTACAACGCCGTCGCCCTCACCGCGGCCGCCACGGGACAGCTCTCGCCGCCGCTCGCCGCCGCCGCGATGATCGTGTCGAGCGCCGTCGTCGCCTGGCGCAGCGGGCGACTCCTCGGTTGGACGGCCGCGCGCACGACACACGACGTCGCGCCCGCACCAGCGGCACGCCTCGAGCCCGTCACACCATGAACGCCGCGACCCTCTTCGCGAGCTGGGGCAACGCCGCGATCACGGGCCTCGTGCTCGGACTCGCCTCGACGTTGCACTGCGCGGCGATGTGCGGCGTCTTCGCGCTGCACACGGCCGGGCAAGGTGGCACGACGCAACGCCTCGGGCGGATCGTCGCGTGGAGCCTCGGGCGCACGGTCACGTACGTCGGCCTCGGGCTCCTCGTCGCACGCCTCGGGCGCGCGAGCCTCGGGGCCCTGCACGGCGGGCGCCAGGTGCTCATCGTGGCCGCCGGCTTCGCGCTGTTGCTCTGGGGCCTGCGCCTCGCGTTCGGCACCGCGTTCAGACTGCCGATCATCCCCGCCGTCCAACAACTCGTCGCGGCTTGGACGGCCGCCATCGGTCCGCTGCGCGACGGCAAACGCACACCGTTCGCGCTGGGCCTCCTCAACGGCCTGCTGCCCTGCGGCATGACCGGCACGGCGCTGCTCACGGCGGCGGCACGCAGCGATGCCATCGGAGCCGGAGCGCTGATGCTCGGCTTCGGACTCGCCACGATCCCGGTGTTCCTCGTCACGGCGACGAGCGGCGACTGGGGACGACAACTCGTCCGCCGCCCGATCTGGCGCGTTGCCTTCGGTGTCGCGATCATCGTGCTAGGACTTACCCTCGCGTGGCACGGCTCGACCACGCAACACCCGTCCGACCTCGCGCCGGCCGCGCCCTGCCCTCTCTGCCCTCCCACCCCCTGACTCCCATGCTCCGCGTCCACGACGACGACCGCATGCGCATCCTCACGGCCGTCGCCACACGTGGCGCGCGCTACCAGATCGCACGCGTCGTCGTCATCACACTCTCGCTCGCCATCCTCGTCATCATCCCGACGCTCGGCCTCGTCCGGCTCGACCTCTGGGACGGTCGCCACGTGCTCTTCGGTGATCGCGTCCCGTTCCTGATCGGCCTGCGCGGTGTCGTGATCGGCATCGCCGCGCTGTGGGGCGTCACGTTCGCGACGAACGTCGTCGTCGGCCGTTTCTTCTGCGGCTGGGGCTGCCCCGTCGGTTACGTGAGCCGCCTCGGCGAAGACGTCACACGCACGCGCCGTCGAGGGTTCCGCGGGCGGGCCAAGTGGCTGGCGCAACACGCGGCCGGCGCCGGTTTCGTCGGGACGTTCGTCGCGGCGATCATGCTCTGGTGGGTCGACCCGCACGTGCTCATCGAAGGCACTCTGCAGGCCAAGGCGATCGTCGTCGGCATCTGGCTGCTAGCCTGCATCGGCGGGTTCTTCCACGCCTTCGTCTGGCGCTTCCTGTTCTGCAAGACTGCGTGTCCCATCGGTCTCTACTACCGCTTCGTGACCTCGTCGACGCCGATCGGCATCACGTTCAACGAAACGCCCAGCCCGTGCATCGAGTGCGGGGCCTGCGAGAAGATCTGCCCCGTCGACCTCGACCCCAAGAAGCTCGGACGCCCGGCGGACGAACTCGGCACGGCAAACGTGCCGGCGATGCGTGGCGACGTCGTCGAAGCCGGTGAAGATCTCTACGGCGATGCCGAGTGCATCCGCTGCGGCGACTGCATCGAAGCCTGTCACATGATCTTCAAGGGGCGGCCCGGCGAGACACCACCGCTGCGCTTCGGACGTCCGGCGAACGTGCCGACGAAGACAGCCAGCTCGTAGCGCAATCGCCTGCGCGCCGTCACGTCCACTGGCGTGGCGAGTTCTCCGTCGACACTCTGTCCCGGCCTTGCAGTCTCCATCGAGCTTGCAAGGCCGGAGAAAATCCACGGGGCTGACGCGGACGACGCGCGACTTCGCCGACCTGTCGAAAGATGACGAGTTTCCTTGCCCTGCAGAGCAAGTGCCCTCCAGACACACATCGCCCTGCAAACACGCATTGCCGTGGAAACGCAGTCACGCAGTCACGCCGATCGGCCGTGAATCACCCGGGCTGACCTGCTGGCCCCAGAGTTCGGCATAGCGTCCGCCGTGATCGAGCAGCTCGCGGTGCGTCCCGCGTTCCACGATGCGGCCTTCGTCGATCACGAGGATCTGATCGGCGCGCCGCACCGTCGACAGTCGATGCGCGATGAGGATGCAGGTGCGGTCCTCGAGCACGCAGTCGATGGCCGACTGGATACGACGCTCGGTCTCGGTGTCGATCGAACTGGTGGCCTCGTCCATGATCAAGATCGCGGGGTCGGCGAGCAGCGCACGGGCGAAGGAAACGAGCTGCTTCTCGCCGGTCGAGAGGCGATCGCCGCCCTCGCCGACTTCGGTGTCGTAGCCGTCATCGAGCTGTTCGACGAACGCATGGGCACCCACGGTACGCGCCGCGTCCTCGACGTCGTCGTCGCTCGCGTCGAGCTTGCCGTAGCGGATGTTCTCGCGGACCGTGCCGCTGAAGAGATGTGGGTCCTGGAGCACGGACGCGAACTGCGACTGCCACCAGCGCAGCGAACGCTCGCGGTATTCGACACCGCCGACCTCGATCGCACCGGCCGTCGGCTCGTAGAAGCGCGAAAGCAGGCCGACGAACGTCGACTTCCCGCCGCCCGTCGGCCCGACCAACGCGATCGTCGAACCCGACGCGATCTCCAGGTTGATCCCGTCGAGCACGCGCGGGCCGTCTCCGTAACCGAACGACACATCACGCCATGCGATGGCATCGACGCGATCGGGCAGGCCGTCTTCGGCCAGCCCATCACGCGGCACGTTGGCTGCGATACGCGCGGCGACGTCATCGCGATCGCGAACGGCGGCCTCTGTCCCGATCAATCCGAGCACGCGTTCGCCCGCCGCTTGCGCCATCTGCATCTCCGCGAAGACCACAGCCATCTCCTGCATCGGATCGAACAACCGACTCGCGTAGGTGACGAACGCGATCAGCGTACCCAGACTCATCGCGCCCGACAGCGCGCGGTCGCCGCCCACAGCGACGCCGAGGCCGATCGCGAGGCTGCAGAGCGAGAGCACGAGCGGCAGGAAGGCCGCCGACAACACGGCGTTGCGCACCGACGCCTGCCACATGTCCCCCGAGAGGTTCTTGAACTCGCCGAGGTCGGCGTCCTCACGCACGAACGCCTTCGTCGTCCGCAGTCCCATGACGCTCTCGTTGAACGACGCCGTGATGCGCGAGTTGAAGCCGCGCACGTGGCGCGCCGCCTTCAGGATCTTGCGTTGAAAGACGTGGCTGATCCACGCCAGCAACGGCACGACCATGAGCACGATGAGCGCGAGCGATGCGTCGAGGTAGATCATCGCACTCACCGTCGCCACCATGACGGACGTCCCCCAGACCATGTCGAGCAGCACGCCCCACACGAGGATGTTTGCCAGACGATCGCAGTCGCTCGTCATGCGCGCCATCAGCCACCCCACCGGACGCTCGTCGAAGTACGAGAACGAGAGTTCCTGCAGCTTCGCGAAGCCCGCTTCACGGATGTCGTAGCTGAGACTCGTGCGGAGCCATCCGGCCAGCATGATGAAGGTGAAGATGCACAGGGCCAGGCATGCGACGAGCACGGCGTAGCGGACCCCGAGGGTCGAGAGGTCGGCCGCCATGCCTTGCGCGGCGACGGTGTCGATGACATCGCGCGTGAGCATTGGGAACGCCGCATCGATCGCGCCGGTCATCATGGCGACGAGCATCAGAGCGAACACCACACGCTTGTGCGGCTTGGTGTACGTGAGCAGATCGCGCCAGAGCTTGGCATCGAAGCCCTCTGCGCGGAGTTCATCGTGCTTGTTTTCGTCGAGGAGCGTCATGCCGTCTCTCCGAGTTCAGGCCCCTGGGACGACTGGATCTCCCAGAGGCGGCGGTAGGTGCCATTCGTGGCGATCAGTTCTGCGTGCGCGCCGACCTGCGTGGCGCGGCCACGGTCGAGGACGACGATGCGGTCGGCGTGCACGACGGACGACAGTCGATGCGCGATGACGATCGTGGTGCGCTTCCCGCGGCGCCGACGCAGCGCGTCGACGATGGCAGCCTCGGTCTTCGTGTCGACGGCGCTGAGGGCGTCATCGAGGACGAGGATCGGAGCGTCTTTGAGGAGCGCACGGGCGAGCGCGACGCGCTGGCGCTGCCCGCCCGAGAGCGTCACGCCGCGTTCGCCGATCACCGTCGCGTAGCCTTCGTCGAACGACGTGATCGCCTCGTGCACCACGGAGTCCCGCGCCGCGCGCTCGATCTCGTCGTCACTCGCTTCCGGGGCACCGAGGGCGAGGTTGCGACGCAGTGAACGCGAGTACAGGAACGGTTCCTGCAGCACCGCGGCGACCTGCGTGCGCAAGGCCGCGCGGTCCCAATCGAGCACATCGCGTCCACCCACGAAGAGCGTTCCGCGCGGCGCGTCGTAGAACCGCAGGAGGAGCTGGACGAGCACGGATTTCCCGCACCCCGGCGGACCGACGAGCGCGACGATCTCGCCGGGCTCGGCATGCAGGTCGAGGCCGTCGAGGACGGGCTTGCTGTCGCGACCGAAAGCGAAGGTGAGTTTGCGCACGGTGATCGACGCTCCCTCGGAACCCATCACATCGGCTCCGTCGAGCGACACGTCATCGACGTCCTCCACACGTTCGTCGAGGATCTCGCGCACACGTCCCAGCGCGACGACGGCCTTGCCGGAATCGGCGAGCACTCGTCCCATCTGCTGGACCGGCCCGAGCACCATGGCCTGGTACTGCAAGAACGTGAAGAGTTCGCCGACGCTGAGGTTGCCGTCCTGAACCGCACCGGCTCCCCAGAACAGCACGATCATCACCTGCGCGAAGATGAGGAAGTCGGACGCGCCCCAGTACACCGCAAGCGTGCGGATCAGCGAGTAGTTCGAGGTCCGCAGGTGCGCGCTCGCCGCGGCGAACGCATCACGCTCGTGCTCTTGACGACTGAACGCACGCACGACACGGACACCCGTGAGCGACTCCTGGAGCTTCGCCGTCATCGCACCCTCGGCCTCGTCCATGGTCGTGAACGTCGTCCGTATGCGACGGAAGAACACCACGGCAAACACGACGATCAGCGGGTAGAGCGCAACGGAGACGAACGTCATCTCGACGTCGATCGAGAGCAGGATCGGCACCACGAGCACGATCATCAGCGTCGCTCGCGCCACTTCGACGACTTGCGACGCCATGAACGCGCGCACGGTCTCGACGTCCGACGTGCAGCGTTGCACGACATCGCCCGTCTCGGAGCCATCGTGGAATGAACACGGCAGACGCGCGAGGTGGCCGTAGAGACGGTTGCGCAGCCGACGTGCCACGGACTCCGACGCCTGGGCCGCCCAGCGACCGCGCAGGAACTGGAGCCCGCCGGCGACGGACGTCAGCAAGACCACCCACAGGGCGGCAAGCCAGTGATTCTCGGCCGCCACGGCAAGCCGCCGCTCGATGGCCCCGAAGACGCCGCCCGCGCCCGAGACGTCGAGCGGCTCGCCCGCGATCACGTCCACCGCGAAGCCGATCAATCGCGGCACACCGAACATCACGAGCAGCCCGAGGGCCAGCGCGATGAACGCAACGACGTAACGGAGGCGATCCCCGCGCGAGAGATCCCAGAGCACGGAAAGCGACGAGCGAACGGAGCTCGATGTGTTCGTTGAAGCCACGAGAGCAGTCTTGATGCGGTGTGACCTCGCCCCCCAACGCGCCGCTCGTGCGACGCCAGGCTCTCTTCGGGGCAAGGTCAAACGAAGAGAGGCCCGCTCGGTGAGCAGGCCTCTTCTTGCGCATCAAGTCATCGTGACGCGGCGGGCCTGCTCAGGCCGTGTATCCCCAAAGCTTCATCGCAGTGATAACCATCGTGGCTTCCCAAGGGGTGCTGATGCTGAGCAGGCAAGGCGACGCGCCTTTCGCGTCGCAGATCGACAAACTACGCGATGGCTCCGAGAGCGCAACCCCCAAAATCTCACACGTTCTCACAACTGCGTTCCGCAACGTCGGCAGTAGATGGCATCAGTCGCATGTCCCTCAGCGCTGCAGCTCGGACACGCCTGGGTAGAGGTTCCGCGCTTACGGCTCGCCGCCGCGAGCTCGACACTCACGATGCCGGTCGGCACGGCGAGCACGCCGTAGCCCAGGATCATGACGATCGACGCGACGATCTTGCCCAAGACGGTCTGCGGTGCGATGTCACCGTAGCCGACCGTCGTCATCGTCACGATCGCCCAGTAGATACCCGCGGGGATCGACGAGAACCCACTCGCTTCTCCCTCGATCAGGTACATCACGGTGCCGAGGATCACGATCATCGTCACCACCGCGAGGAGGAACACGACGATCTTGTGGCGCGCGGCCCTCAGCGCCGAGGAGAGGATGGCCGCCTCACCGAGGAAGTGCGCAAGCTTGAGCACGCGGAAGACGCGCAGCAGGCGCAGCGCACGGATCACGAGCAACGACTGTGCGCCGCTGAAGAAGATACTCAGATACGTCGGAACGATCGCGAGCAGATCGATGATGCCGTAGACGCTGAGTGCGTAGCGCGCCGGACGATGGACGGACATCAGCCGCAGCACGTACTCGAACGTGAAGATGATCGTGATTCCCCACTCGACCGCGACCAGGAGCGACCCGTAATCCGCGCGAATCTCGGCCACGCTCTCGAGCACGACGGCGAGGACGGAAGTCACGATCGCCACGAGCAGCACGACGTCGAAGAACTTCCCCGAGGGCGTCTCGGCCTCGAAGATCACCTCGTGCAGACGCGCTCGCCACGCAGATGACGCCGACGCCGGGCCGTCGCTCTTGGGGTCAGGCATGGTCGACGTACTTCAGGTAGACGACGAGCAATGCCCCTTGGACGAGGATCGCACTGAGCACCTTGAGCAGGAACGAGCGCTTCGCCGTCTTGTGGCTGAAGACCCACATCCCGAGCAGTCCCCCGAGCGTGCCGCCCACGACGATCAACGTGAGCAACACCGACTCGGGAACACGCATCCAGCTCGCCAGATACTTCGAGACGCCCTTGTCGTAGGCGTACGTGAGAAAGGTCACGACGGAGACGACGAGCAGCCAGGCACCGACGGGCCCGTACTGGTAGCTGCCGACACCGAGCGCAACGGCACCGACGATGCTCGCACCGAGCGACAACACACCGAACCGCGACGAGGGATCCTTCCACCAGCTCATGGCGTCAGGATAACGATCGAGATCCCCATCTCGATGATGTCAGTCGTCGACGAGCAGGAACTCCGGGTCGGAAACCGTGCCCTTGCCGTTCGCGACCGCGAAGGAGACGGCCTGCAGCACGAACTCGACGCCCGCCGGAATGTCCTCAGGCACCTCCAGCGACACCGAGCTCGGCGCAGCGGGCCAGGCGATGATCGCGCTCGGGCCCGTGAGGTCGGTGAACAGGCTGCCCAGCGCGGTGGGGATCTCGAGTTCGCCGAGGGCGAGGACGAGCTGCGTCCCCACGAGCGGGTCGGCCGTGTCCGCGAGCTCGATCGTGACGCTGCCGCCGGGCGCGACGCTGTCGTCGACCTCGAGTGCGAGGCGGTTGTACTCGTGGGCGCCCATGTCGACGCGGCGCACGCCGAACAGACCCGCATCGCCGTTGAGGACGCGCGGCACACCCGCGATGTCACGCCCCTGAATGCCGCCAAGCTGCTCGCCGGCATCGATCATGGGCGACGACGACGTCAGCCGCAGGTCGCTGAAGAGCGTGCTGACGAACTGTGGGTCGACATGGGTGTTGCCATCGATCCCAGCAAGGTCGGCGTCGCCGTTGGAGAAGAACACCTCGCCGAGGCCGAGCTTGAAGAAGTTGTCGAGCGCGTTGTCCCAGGCGATGGAGTTGCGCACCGTGCCCGTGAAGCTCGCCAGAGCGCCGAAGCCGACGCTGGCGTTGCCGACGGACGTGCAGTTGAGGACATCGAAGCTGCCTGCGCGCAGGTCGAAGCCCGACTGCGCGCTGTTGACCGCGACACAGTTGCGAAGATCACCGGCGAGGTCCCAGAGCTGGAAGGCCGTGGAGCGGGCATGCGTGACGCGGACGTCGCGCATCGTCGTGAGCGGGCTGAAGTTCGTGATGGCCGGGTCCGTCCCGGTGCCGGAGCGATCCATCGCGAACGACCGGATCGAGACCGGGCCGGTTGCCGCAGGCGCGATCACGAGACCGACGGAGGGCGAGGTGCTCGATCCCAGCTGGTACGGCGCGAAGCTGACGGGTTGCTCGGGCGTGCCGGCGATCACGAGCCCGCCGTGCACCTCGATACCGAACAGATTCCCGACCAGCTGCGTCCCGCGCTCGAGCGTCAGCGTGGCGCCCGTGTGCACCGTTCCGCCCCAACTCAGTCGCGCGCCAGAAATCGCGCCTTCACGCACGACCGTGTCGATGCCGACATCACCGGTGGTGGTCATCACGGACACACCGTTCCCTGACAGGTCGTTGTCGACGAAGAGTGAGACGTCCTCGATGTCGAGTCCGACGATCGGCGAGTACGCGCTCCCGGTGACCGCGCAGTGCGTCATGGCCAGTGTTCCATTCGCCTCCACGCGCACTCCTTCCGCTTCACTGAACTCGACGCGACAGCGGTCCATCGTCACGTCACCGTCGACGCGCAGCCCATCGGTGTTGCGCCGAATCACGGTGCCCGTCAAGTTCGCCGAGGCACCGTCGCGGACGTCGAGCTGCGTCCACTGCGAGAACGGACTGCCGAAGCCCGTGCCGTCGGTGTCGCCACCCACGGCGTCGTCCGCGCGATCGGTGAAGTGCACCGGCGCTTCCTCTGTCCCGTTCGTGACGAGCGCTCCGTCGATGATCAGCCGCTCACCCGAGTCGAACTTCAGGTTCACGCCCGCCTCGACGCTGAGCGTCACACCCGGCAACACGCGCGGGCTCTCGTTGAACAGGATTCCGCCATTCATCTGATTGGCGGTGGTCAGCGTCGTGTCGATCTCGACGGGCTGATTGGTGATGACGACGATTGCATTGGTCGAACAGTTCATCGCCGCGTTGTTGATGAAGGCGGGCACCGCGTCGAGGCGCTCGACGGTGTAGGCAAAGCCGATACACCCATCAACCACAGTGTTTGCGACCGTCGGACGTCCGAACGCGCGAATCGCGTTGCGCCCGTTCACGAAGCGGCAGTTGGTCACAACGGCCGGTGCAATGATCTGGAGCCCGCGTGGGATCGGAGCACCGAAGAATGCGTCACCGAAGTGATGGAACTCGACATGATCGAGCGTGTTCATCACCGAGACCCCGCTCAGCGTGACGCCGCCCCAGTCTTCGGCGGAACCCGCCGACGGCCCGTCGCCGTTCGTGTCGCCTGCAAACGTGTCGTCCGTGAACGACGTGAAGATGATCGGGTCCGCCGCCGTGCCCAGCGCCGTGAGCGTCCCTTGCACGAACATGTTCCGTTCCTCCTGGAACTTCACGATCGCGCCAGCCTCAACGCGCAGGACTTCACCGACGGGCACCGTGATGTCGCCTGTCACGACGTAGACGGAACCGGCGAGCAGCGGCCCACCGTTGCCGTCGTAGACCAAACCGCTGAGGGTGGTCTGCCCGTGCGCGCCGGCGCTGGCGACGGCCATGCCGAGCACGAGACCGAGCCAAGAGGATGCTGTGTGAAGTGCTTGTCGTCTCGTCATGGATGTCTCCTCGTGAATCCAGGGATGTGATGAGGGCCGTCACTCGTCGCCGTGACCAAGCGGCCCCACGTAGAAAGCGCGAGCAGAGGTCGCCCCCCGTGCGAAGCCCTTCGTTTTCCCACCGATTGCGGAGTGCCATCACTGTCGCCGAGACAACGAGACCGACTACGGTCAGCTGGCACACACTTCGCGATCGCACATCAGAGAAGCGCAAGGCGTGCTCCGAGCCCGTGCGATATTTCTCGACTTGCCAACTGACCCGATCGCCGCTGTGATGAGTGTATGGGCAAGTCGATGCGGCGTGGCGAAGGGAAGCGATGATCGAGGACCACTCCGCGCCACTCGATCGTTGGCTCGAGGCTCTCTACGACTGCCTGCACGGCATCGCGGCGGCGGCGCTGGCGCGTGAGAACCCCGGGCATACGCTGCAGCCGACGGCGCTCGTGAATGAAGCGTACGTGCGTATGTCCGGGGGATCGACGCGAGGGTGGAACGACGAGCGGCACTTTCTGGCCGTCGCAGCGCGCGTCGTGCGAGAGATCCTCGTCGACCATGCACGGCGGCGCGGAGCCGTGAAACGCGGGCGCGGATGGCTCCGTGTGACGATGGACGGTCAGCCGCGCACAACGCGCACGTCCGTCGCGGCGGTCGACCTGCTCGACCTCGACGAGGCGCTGAAGCGTCTCGCGGCGAGCCACGAGCGCGCTGCGCAGGTCGTCGAGCTGCGCTTCTTCAGCGGTCTCACGGTGGACGAGGCCGCCGAGGCGCTCGACGTCTCCGCGGGCGCCATCGACTACGACTGGCGCTTCGCGCGCGCCTGGCTCGCACGGGAACTCGAACGTGTCTGATCACGCCAGTGAGATCGACCCGCGGCGCGTCCGCGCGCTCTTCGAGATGACGTCGGCCGTACCACTCGACCGTCAACGCGAACTCCTCGACGAGGCCTGTGCTCCGCAAGACGCGGCGTTGCGCGCCGAGGTCCTCGAGCTGCTCGAACTCGATGCGCGCGAACATTCGCTGCTCGACACGCCGCTCTTGGAGCGTGAGCCGCAGCCGTCGGTCGTGCCCGCTCCGCCCGAGATGGTCGGCGCCTATCGCATCGTGCGGCGTCTTGGTTCGGGCAGCATGGGCACGGTCTACGCAGGCGAGCACGTCGAGACGCGCCAGCCGGTTGCCGTGAAGATGATGCGCCGCGGACTGCTGAGCGACGTCGGCGTGCGGAGGTTTCGTCAAGAGGGCGAGATCCTCCAGCGTCTGCACCACCCCTACATCGCGCAGATCTTCGAGGCGGGCACCTCGACGCGCGATCCGGACGCACGCCCGTATCTCGTCATGGCCCTCGTCGACGGCATGCCGATCGACCGCTACTGCGTCGAGGCCGGGCTGTCGACACACGAGAAGCTCGAGCTGCTCGCGCGCTTGTGTGAAGGCGTCGGACACGCCCACCGTCACGGCGTCATCCATCGCGACCTCAAGCCCGGCAACGTCCTCGTCGACAAGACCGGCGCCCCGCGCATCCTCGATTTCGGCATCGCACGTGCCGTCGGGATCGACGACCCGACGCAAACGTCGGCGCCACTCGAAGCGCTGACCTACACGGCCACCGGACAGCTCATCGGCACGTTGCCGTACATGAGCCCCGAGCAGGCCAGCGGAGCGCCGTCACGTGAACTCGACGTCCGCAGCGACGTCTACGCGCTCGGCGTCCTGGCCTACCGCGTGCTGAGCGGGCGACACCCGTACGACCTCGACGACCTCTCGCTCGCCGATGCGCTGCGCATCATCGCGCAGCATGACCCGCCGCTCCTCGGTTCTCTGAACCCGGCCCATCGCGGCGCCGTCGAGACGATCGTCGCGCGTGCACTCGAGAAGTCACCCGACGAACGCTACGCGTCGGCCGACGAGCTCGCCGACGACATCCGCCGCGCCCTGAAGCGCCAACCCGTCTCGGCGCGACTCCCGTCTGCCTGGGACGTGCTGCGGCGCTTCACGCTTCGGAACCCTGCCCTCGCGCGCGCGCTCGGGCTGGCAATCGTCGCGCTCGTGCTCGGCATCGTCGGCACATCGTGGGGACTGATCTCGGCCTCCGAGCAACGTGGTCGCGTCGAACATCTGCTCGAGCAAGAGCGTGCGGCCCGTCGCTCCGCCGACCACGCTCGCAGCGAGGCCGAGGAAGCGGTCGCGTTCCTCACGGAAATCCTCGCGATGTCGCCCGAGACGATCGGTCGCACGCTCACGGTCGAGGATGCGGTCGCCGAAGCGGCGGCGAAGCTCGACGCGTCGCCGCCAGACGACGCGCTGCTTGCCGCACGTCTGCACCTGCTTGTCGGACGGGCGTTTTGCGTTCACGAGAAGTGGGATCGCGCAGAGCACCACTACGACGCCGGCGTTGCGCTTCGGGCCGAACATCTCGGCCGCTCGGACGACGACACCCTCTCCGCCCGCGCCGAACGGCTGATGGTCTATCAGATGCACGGGGACTTCGAGAGACTTTCGTCCGAGCTCGATGCAATGCACGCCGACGGGCTCGGAGAGGCGACGGTCTTCAGTACGCTCGGCATGCTGCGCTTGGCAACGGCCTACCGGCTCGCCGGCCAGCCTGACGAAGCACTGCGCATCATGGATAAGCTTCGCGAACGTCGCGACACGCTGAGCCGGCCGATGCGCGACGCCCTCGACAGTCACTACGGCGACTTGCTGTTCACCCTCGGCCGCTACGCAGAAGCCGAGCCGTTCGCGCGCGCAGACCTCGAAGATGCGCGCACGCGCTTCGGCATGGAGAACCCGATCACGTTCGTCCACATGTCGACGGTCGCGCAGATCTGCGAGCAGCTCGGGCGCTTCGACGAAAGCACGGCCCTCGCTCGCGAAGCGACCAACGGACTCGCAACCCACGCCGGCCTGGAAGACCTGCGCACGGTGCGCTCGATCACGAACAACATCCGAGCAATCGCGCGCATCAGCCAGGACGCAGACACGATCCGCCTCCTCGAGATGGGCATCGGCCACCTGCGCGAGCTCGTCGGCTCGCAGAACATCGAGACGGGACGCGCGCTCGCAGCACTCGCAGCCCTCCACATGCGGAGCGCAAACATCCGCGGACTCGACGCGATCACGGAGGCGCTCGCGATCTACAGGATCGTTGCGCCACATGAAGACCTGCTGCCGATGACGACGCGTCAAGCCCTCCTCGCTTCGACAGACGCGCCGGAGGTCGCCGACGAGATCTACCGCCGGGCACTTGCGCAAACCGACGACCCGCTCGAAGTCGCGCTGATTCTGAACTGCATCGGCGATTCCTTGGCCATCCACGAACGCTTCGCCGAAGCCACCGAAATCATCGGCTTCGCATTCGACCTCGCCCGCACCACGGCTCCCGATGACATGACGACGCTCATGTACGGCGCCGGCCAGGCGGGCATGCTGCTCTTCGACGGCCGCGTCGACGACGCGGAGCGCGTTCTCGACTGCGTCGAACAGAGCCCCGGAGCGCACGATGAGAGGATCCAGTTCCGCATCCTCGAGAAGCGCGCCACGATCGCAATCCACAACGAACGGGACTTCGAAGCCGAAACAGCGTTCAGGCGCGCTCGAAAACTCGCCGAGACGCTCTACGGGCCGGCGCACTTCGCGACGCAGAACACCTCGCGCCAGCTTGCACTCCTGCTGCTCGGACAGCAGCGTGTCGAGGAAGCGCGTCAGCTCGCCCTCGAGCTCCTAGCCGATGCACGCGCTGCACTCGGCGATGAGAACCCCGAGACCAGTCTCGACATCGCGTTGCTCGCCGCGTGCCTGCTGCTTCAGGGCCACACCGAGCAAGCCGAAGCGTTGCGCGCCGAGGCCGATCGCCTTGCGCGTAAGCTCGACGCATCACGAGTGAGCGCCCTCCAGTTCTACGACCTCCCGAAGATGATCAGCGAGTACTGGGACGCAGCGGTGAGAGCTTCGAACACGAGCGACGACTGACCGCGTCAGCGACGGTGCTCCACGACCAGCACGCTGCGCTCCACGTCTTCGGCATCGAGGCGGATGTTGAGTTCCTCGGCGAGCGCTGCGCGAATCGCATCTTCATCGCCGGGCGCCCACTCGAGCGCGACATCGAAGGCCTCGATCTCGGAATCGACATCGACTTCGACAGGCGCGTCGAGGCGACTCGCAATGGACACCGCAAGGGCTTGCAGCGTGATGTTGCGACCCTCGTACGTCGAGCTTCCGACCGTGGTCCCGTACCCATGGCCGTTGGCGTATTCGCCTTTGAACGCACCGTCGAGTCGTAGCACGAACCCCGGCACTTTCACCCTCTCTTCGTGCGCCTCGAGCTCCAGCGCTTCGAGCACGGCCTCGTACGCGATGTTCCGCGCGATGCTTGCCGAGTCGTTGTCGCCGAGCGTCACCCCCGCCACCCAGACGTCGACCTTCAGCGCCGTCGACTCGAACTCCTCGGGCACCGAGACATCCCTGCGCCCCGTCAGCGACGTCATGATCTGCGCGAGTGTCGTTTGCTCGAGCGAGGCCGACCCCTTCGTCAGCGACGAACGGAAGCGCGTGCGCCCCGACATGAGGTGTTTCATCGACTCTGGAATCACGCGCACGGCGACCTTCTCGTCGTCGCCATCGCGATAGAGGATCGGTTCGATCTGGTTCAGCGTGCGTGACACGCGGCGGCGCCCACGCTGCGTGTCGTCCAGCGCCCGCGCCACCGACTCTTCGTCGATCTCGGTCGGGAAGCCCGTGCGCAAGATCGAGCCCCGCGTGTTGACGAGCATCCCGAACGGCAGACGACGCACACCGAACTCCTCGGCCAGCGATCCATCGGCATCGACGACGACATCGCCAGGCGCAGTCGCCGAGAGCCACGTATCGTCGGCGCTCTCCGAGACCCAGACGACGTGCACGGCACTCGGATTCAGCGCGACCAGTGACGCGACGTGCGGGACGAAGACCTCCGACACGGCGTCGTCGTCGGACTCGACCCAGAACACGACCGTGCAGGGCGCAACGTCATCGACGACCTCGTGCGACCAACCGAACGCCGCAGCGTCTCCGCGCGCGAAGGGCCGGTCGAGGGCGGGCGCGATCGCACCCTCCGCCCCGGCCGTCTCCGCCCCGTAGGCGCCCCGCCAATCGTCTTCACCGTTGAAATCGATGCTCGTCACCACGAGCCCGAGGAACACCACGACAGCCAACACGAGGAACCACGCGAACTTCTTCACAAACCTCTCTCCGATGAGACGCGACTCATCCTATGCGACGCGTACACGTCACCTCGTGACGCAGGTGCGACATGTCCTCGCCCGTCGTCAGACGCCACTCCCCGGCGGCGCGCACAGGACCCGTGCAGCTCGAGGACAGCAGGGCAGATCTCGTGTTCCGAGCAAGCGAAGTTCTGACGCTCACCGAGCAGCACGGAGCTTTCGAGGTCGGCGCCCTTCTTCGACGGATCGCCGCGCGGTCGAGCAACACCGCGGCCGTCTTGACAGCGGCGACGCGGCTCTCTTCGTGCGCATCGATCACAACACGATCCCGAACAGCGGCACGCCGATGATGAAGAACACCAACGTCACGAGCACGACGCCGACGATGTTGAACCAGAACCCACAGCGCACCATGTCGCGGATCGTCACGTGCCCCGAACCGAAGACGACGGCTTGTGTCGGCGAGGCGACGGGCATCATGAAGGCGCAGCTCGCCGAGAGCGTGGCCGGGATCATCAAGAGGAGTGGGCTCACGCCAAGTGCGGGGGCCGCGTCGGCGAGGATGGGCAGCACGAGACTCGTCGTGGCGGTGTTGCTCGTGAGTTCGGTGAGCGCCGTGAGGACGACGTTGACGATGAGCACGAGCAGCGTCGGCGAGGTGCCCTCGAGCCCGACGAGCGCCGAGGCGATCTCCTCCGACAGTCCCGACGAGCGAAAGCCCATCGCGAGCGAGAAGCCCCCGCCGAAGAGCAGCAGCAGCCCCCACGGCACATCGCGCGCCGTCTCCCAGTTCATCAGCGCGTCACCGCGGCGCTCCGACGAAGGAATCAGGAATAGCACGATCGCCCCCGCGATGGCGACGCCGCCGTCACCGAAGTCTTCGAGCCCCAGGCGCGAGCGCCATCCCGGCAGCGTGAACGACTCACCCCAGCGCAGGTCCGCGCCCGTCACCCAGAGCAGCGCCGTGATCGCGAAGACACCGCCCGTCAACCACTCGTCGCGACGCACGCGGCCAAGCGACTTGGCGAGGTCGTCGAGCACGGAGCTGTCGGCGAAGAGATCCTCGCCGTCGAAGCGGAAGAGCATGCGACCGAGCATCCACGAGCCGATCGCGAGGAAGATCACGGCCAGCGGAACGCCGAACACGAGCCACTGCGCGAACGTGACGGGTTCGACTTCTGGTGCGACCTCTTGAAGCACGGACATGAAGACGAGATTGGGCGGCGTGCCGACGGGCGTCGCCATGCCGCCGATGTCGGCCGCGTAGGCGATGCCGAGCATCAGCGCCGTGGCGAGCGAGACGACGTCACGCGTGCGCCCCGCCGTCGACTCGATTTCGGCGATCACGGAGAGCGCGATCGGGAGCATCACCATGGCCGTCGCCGTGTTGGAGATCCACATGCTCAGCACGGCCGACGCGATCATGAAGCCGAGGATGAGACGCGTGGGCCGCGAACCGACCGTGCGCAGCACGCGCAAAGCGACGCGGCGATGGAGTCCGCAGCGCTGCAGGCCGAGCGCGAGCAGGAACCCACCGAGGAAGAGGAAGACCGTGGGCTTGGCGAAGTTGGCCGTGACGTCGCCGAGCGGCGCGATGCCGAGCAGCGGCATGGCCACGATCGGAAAGAGCGCGGTGACGGGCAGCGGCACGAGTTCGAAGACCCAGAACAGCGCCATGACGAAGGCGAGGCCAGCCATGCGACCGGCATTGCCGTCGAGCGCCCCGGTGAGCAGGAACGCGCCGAGGAATGCAACGACCACGAGCGCGACGCGCACGAGTGGGCTCGCGGGACCGCCGTTCGGGCTGGGCAGCGGCGACGTCGATGAGGAACGTTCGAGCACGGGCAGCGGCGTACGGGTCGAGGCAAAGGCGCAGAGTCTACTCGTTGAGGCGAACCGGCGCAGACGTCCACCGCTGAGCCGCGGCGAAGTGGCGCTGCTAAACTCTGGCGCTGAGCCCGGCGCGGGTGGCGCGAAGGCCAGCTCTCGAGACACCGTTCACGTTTCGGGGGAGCAGCCATGGACACCAGAACGATCCTCGTCGCATCGATCCTGGCGCTCTTCGTGCTCTCGCTCCTCGACGTGATCACACCGCCCAGTTCTCGGTGCTCCTCGGCTGCTGGCTTCTCGTCTGGGGACGCTCGATCGTCCGGGACCCCACTTCCGGCGGACACGACGCTCCGTTCGTCGACGAACAGCAACGTCTCTCACGCCGTGCGGGCGTGATCCTCATCGGCATCGCGACGTTGCATCTCGTGCTCCGCGGCGCCCTCTGGTACATCGCGCGTGACGCACCATGAGGTCCCTATCGCGGTCGTGCAGACCGGCGCCCGCGCACGACTCACAGACACTCCCGCTCACTCGCAGACCGCGGGTCGCTGCGGGCATGGTCTCGGGCTGGTCCGAACCGCTTCCGCGTTGCGCACGACTGCTAAACTGTGGCCATGACGAACGTGGACGAACAGCCCCGCGAGCCAGCGCCCTTGTCGGCTGAGGCATTCGTAGCGACGAAGCCGATGGTCTTCCTCACGCTCTCACTGGTCGCCCTCCTTGCCATCTTCCTCTAAGGCATCCTGCCGGGCTTCTACTTCGGGATCCTCCACTCGATCTGGATGATCGCGCTGGCCGTGATGATCTACCGCATGACTGCCGCGGCCGCGAAGACGACGCCGAGCGCTCCGTTCGTCGGTTGGACGTACCGCTTCTGGCATCGGACGAGCATCGTGCTGATGGTCATCGGAGCGCTCCCGCTGCTGTTGACCGGCTGGGTCGTCCTCGTCGGCTGACGCCAGCGCCGACACGTCGCGTCAACGCACAACCGCCCGCCTTCGCGCGCCGGAGCGAACGAAGACGGGCGGCTGTGTGCGACGTGCGACTCAGCGCACGCCGCGAAACGTCATCACGACGTCAGGCGACTTCGGCCGCGACTCGGAACGGACACGCCGGAACGGCGATCTCCGCAAACGACTCGGGCACGTGACGCCCGCGAATCAGACGGCGCAGACCTGCGGCGCGAAGCCGGGCCTCCGTGGCGTCATCCTCGACGACGATGCGTGACGAACAGCTATGGAAGGCGCGCAACGAAACGAGGCCAAGGACGCCGACATCGCCGGCCGTGGCCGACGTGGTGAAGTCCCAACCGCGTTTGATGCAGACAGCGCGGACGGCCCAACCCAATGGACCGCACGCGTCGATGTGAACTGCCTCGGGTGCGAAGCAATCGAGCTCGAAGGCCACGTCGGCGACGAGCGCCGCGAAGGCTTGCGGGTTGATGTTCGAACGTCCGTCGACGTCGAACTCCGCAGGCCGCGCGATGCGAGCCGTGATTCCGTTTCGTGTTCCCTTCGTGCCGTTGCCCGCCTCCGTGGCCCAGAAGAGCCTCATGGCGAACTCTCGACAGAGAGATATGAAGTGTGCTCCTACAGCATGCCCGATGAACGGCGTGGCGCGCATGTCACCGTTGCGTGAAAATGATGAAGACCCAGAACGAAGGTTGCGCGAGGCGGCGCCTGCGCGATCATTTCGAGAGAACCGCGACCTGGAGCCGAGACCATGCCGACCCGCCGAGACCTGCTGAGAGCGTGGGGAGCGACCGCCGTCGGGATGTATGGACTGTCGCAGTGGTTGGGCCAGAACGGTCTCGATGACGGCATATCGACGAGGGCCGATGAGTGGCTCGTGCGCGATCCGGCCGGTCGTCTCGACCTCGCGAGCGGGTTTACCTACCGGACGTTGTCCCCCCACGGCGCAGCGATGGACGACGGCCTCGTCGTCCCTGCACTGCACGACGGCATGGCGGCCTTTCCGGGCTCGAACGGCCGCACGATCCTGATCCGTAACCATGAGCTCGCCGAGGGTGTCGGCGGAGCCTTCGGCCCTGACAACGCGGCGCTCGACCGCGTGTCGCCCGAGTTGATCTACGACCGCGGGCACGGACGCTCGCCGTCGCTCGGCGGCACGACAACACTCGTCTACGACACGCGCACGCAGCGGCTCGAGTCGCAGGTGCTCTCGCTGGCCGGCACGATGCGCAACTGCGCCGGCGGGCCGACGCCGTGGCAGACGTGGGTGAGTTGCGAGGAGTCGGTGCAGCGCGTCGGCGATCGTCACGAGCGCGACCACGGCTACGCGTTCGAGGTGCCGACGTGGGCGCGGCGTCCCGTCGAACCCGTGCCGCTCGCGGCCATGGGACGCTTCAACCGCGAGGCCATCGCCGTCGACCCGAACACCGGCATCGTCTACCAGACC
Organism: Planctomycetota bacterium; assembly: GCA_029259745.1. Lineage (GTDB taxonomy): Bacteria > Planctomycetota > B15-G4 > B15-G4 > B15-G4 > OFTM221. The sequence continues at coordinate 140,046 of JAJDEO010000061.1, read as the reverse complement.
GAAGACCGCGAAGACGGCCTCATCACGCGCTTCATCCCCGACCGCCCCGGCGACCTGCGCAGCGGCGGTCGCCTCGAAGCCCTCGCCGTCCGCGACGCGCCCAGCCTCGACACGCGCCAGTGGTCCGCGTTCACGAGCGTGCCCGTGGGCAAGCCACTCGCCGTGCGTTGGATTCCGCTCGACGATGTCGAAGCGCCCAGCGACGACCTCCGCAAGCGCGGCTTCCTCGCCGGCGCGGCGCGCTTCGCACGTCCCGAGGGCATCTGGTCGACGCCCGACGCGCTCTACTTCACGTGCTCGACGGGCGGCGCCGCGAAGGCCGGTCAGATCTGGCGCTACACGCCGAGTCGCAACCCGGCGTCCGAAGACGATGCACCGGGAACGCTCGAGCTGTTCGTCGAGTCGCCCGGCAAGACGTCGATGGAGATGTGCGACAACCTCACCGTCGCACCCTGGGGCGACCTGTTCGTCTGCGAAGACGGCCCCACACCGAACCGCATCCTGCGCGTCACCCCCGACGGCAAGACGCACCCCTTTGCGCGCAACGCCGGCAGCACCTCGGAGTTCGCCGGCGCCTGCTTCTCACCCGACGGCACGACGATGTTCGTCAACGTGCAGTTCCCCGGAGTGACGGTCGCGATCACGGGCGACTGGGCGAGCCTTACGTAGCGTCAACGGCCGCGCTCACGGGATGACGGGCGGCGAGAGGTCGGTGACGTCTGGCGACTCGGCGGGCGGTTCGCGCGGCAGGACCCCCTTCGCCTGCAGCAGCCAACGCAGCACGTTGACGAGGACGACGTAGGCGTACCCGAAACCGAGCGCCCATCCACCGAAGACGAGGAGGGCTTGCCCGCCTCCGATGACGATCACGTACAGCGCCTGCACAGGCATGTAGGTCAGTGGAGCCAAGTAGCTCGCCTTCCGACACTCGGCGGCCGACTTGTCGCCGAGGTACGCCGCCATGAGCACAGCGAAGAGGGCGTAGGGAATCCCGCCGATCGCAAGGCTGAAGGCGAGAATGGACCCGACCATGAGCACGGGGCCCGGCGTGTCGCCGACCCCGAGCACGCGCCCCGCGAGCACCGCAGCCAGCGGCACGACGACGGGAACGACGAGACTCCACCGGTAGAAACGTCGCAGCGTGTCGTCTGGTGACAGTGCAGCGGTCATCGCCGTTCCGACTCCGCGAAGAGCGCCGCGTAGACTTCGCGGCTGGCACTCATCGTAACTCAGTCGTGAAGTCGTGCTGCCGTCACGTGGGTGCGAGGTCGAAGTACTCGAGCAGGAACGCGCGGATGTCGTCGGCGCGGACGAGGCGGACCATGTCGAGCAGGCGGCCGAGGTCGCGTTGGCGCTTGTCTGCAAGGGCCTCGGCGTCGATGTCGCCGTCGGCGAGCGGACGTGCGAAGCGGTAGCGCCCGGGCACGGAGCTGGGCTCGATCACGCCCAGGCCCTCGAGCGCGATGAGCACGGCCTCGGTGCGCCGGTCGCCGCGGTTGCGGCCTGTAAGCAGCGTGCGGAGTTCATCGACATCGACGTCGAGACCGTCGCGATCGTGCTCGGCCAACAGCGCCGCGGCGTCGTAGAGCAAGCGCGCGCCGGGGTTCATCCACTCGACGAACTGCTGCTGCAACGCGATGTCGTCCTCGCAGTAGAGCAACGCACACGTCGAGGGATCTCCGTCGCGCCCCGCGCGCCCGACCTCTTGGTAGTACGCCTCGACGGAACCGGGCAGCTCGGCATGCACGATGAAGCGGATGTCCGACTTGTCGACGCCCATGCCGAACGCATTCGTCGCGAAGAGCACGAGCCGCTCCTCGGCGCGCGCCGTGATGAAGCGGTCGTAGATGCGCTTCTTGGACTTCGGGTCGAGCATGCCGTGATAGACGAGCAGCTCGCCGGGCACGCCCTCGCGACGGAAGCGCGCCGCGAAGTCTTCGAGGTGCTTGATGAGTGAGAAGTAGACGATGCCCGTGCCGGGACGTTCGTCCATGACACGACGGATCTCGGCCACCTTGGCGTCGTCGTCCCACGTGTCGGCGACGGTGAGCTCGAGGTTCGGACGATCGATGCCGCTCGCGAAAAGCGGCATCGTCTCGGGCGTGGCGTCGAGCGTGCGCCAGACATCGTCGCGCACGACGGGCGTGGCCGTGGCCGTCAGCGCGATCGTCGGTGGCGTGCCGAGCGCCTCGCGAAAGAGACCGACCTTCTGATACGCGGGACGAAAGTCGTGTCCCCACTTCGCGATGCAGTGGGCCTCGTCGATCGCGAGCAACTTCACACCGCCCGCCACGCGCTCGAGCGCCGCGACGAACTCCGGCTTGTGCATGCGCTCGGGCGTCGCGTAGATGAGATCGTACTCGCCGTTTCCCAAGGCCTCGTAGCGACGCTCGCGCTCGGCCCGCTTGAGCGTCGAGTTGATGTACTCGGCGCGCACGCCCTTGCGCTTCAGCGTCGAGACCTGATCCTCCATGAGTGCGATCAGCGGGCTGAAGACGAGTGTCACGCCGGGCCGATCGAGCGCGAGTGCCGGGAGCTGGTAGCAGAGGCTCTTGCCCGAGCCGGTCGGCATGACGACAAACGCGTCGCCGCCAGCCATCACACGCTCGACGATCCGCTGCTGGAGCGGGAAGAGCGCGCTGTGGCCGAACGTCGTGGAGAGGATGCCTTGGAGGCGTGAGGCGGACATCGGGCGATCGTGGCGGACGGTGCGGGAACGGGCTTCGAGCCGCTCTTGTCTCGCTTCGTCGCAGTCGCGTCAAGCGAGGCTGCGGCCCGGTGTCTATACTTCGTGCTCGCAGCCCGCGCCCCCATGTCCCGCGCCCGATGCCTCCTTCCTCCACTCCCGGCGACGCGTCCCCGCCTTCGAGCAGCAGTGGTGAGGCGCACCTCATGGAGGCGATGAGCGTCTACCTGCGTTTCAAGCGCATGGGTGGAACGCGTGAAGAGCTGCTCGCCGAGCACCCGCATCTGCACGACCTGCTCGTCACGCTGCTCGACGACAACGGCGACGAGGACGACGACGAGTCGCTCAGCGCCCAGAACGCCACACCCGGCGATCTGCGCAGCACCACGCTCGAGGCCGGGCAGACGGTCGGCGACTTCCGTCTCGTGCGCTGCCTCGGCGGCGGCGGCATGGGAACGGTCTGGGAAGCCGAGCAGCGCTCGCTCAACCGGCGCGTCGCACTGAAGATGCTTTTCGGTCTGGGACAGATGGACGTTCGTCGCCTCGCGCGTTTCCGGCGCGAAGCCGAGGCCGGTGGGCGCATGACGCACCCGTCGATCGTCGCCGTGTACGGCGTGGGCGAGGCCGACGGCGTGGCCTACATCGCGCAGGAACTCGTCCCCGAAGGACGCACGCTCGGCGACCGCCTCGACGAACGCCGCGCGCAGCTCGCCGAGGGCATCGAACCGACGCGCCGCTACGAACGCGACATCGCGCACTACTTCGCCGCCGTCGCCGACGCCATGCAGGCCGCGCACGACGCACGCGTGATCCACCGCGACCTCAAGCCGTCGAACCTGCTCATGACGGCCGACCGCAAGCCGAAGGTCGCCGACTTCGGGCTCGCGTGGGTGCACAGCGAGCTCCACGTCTCCCAGTCGGGCGACCTCGTCGGCACGCCCTACTACATGAGCCCCGAGCAGATCCGCGGCGCACGCGATGAAATCGACGAGCGCACGGATGTCTTCTCGCTCGGCTCGACGCTCTACGAGGCACTCACGCTGCAGCGCGCGTTCGAGGCCACGACGTCGGTCGCCGTCTTCCACGATATCCAGGTGAAGGACCCAACGCCGCCCCACACCCTGTGCTCGTGGGTCTCGCAGGACCTCTCCGCCATCTGCCTTCACGCACTCGCCAAGAACCCCGACGCTCGCTACCCGAACATGGCAGCGTTCGCCGCCGACCTGCGCGCGTTCCTCTCGGGGCGTCCGGTCGTCGCACGCGCGCCCGGCAAGCTCGACTTCGCGCTGCGCTGGATGCGTCGCCATGCGATCCTCGTGGTGACGTCGATCCTCGCCATCGCGGCGCTCGCGGTCTCGGCGTACTTCTTCGACGAGATGCGCTCGCTGCTTTCGCGCATGGAAGATTCGAGTCGCGTCACGAATCGCTTCTACGCCGAGGGCCTCGCCTCCGCCGTCGACGACGACACGGCGTACGAGCCGCTCGTCGCAGAGGTGAGTACGTACATCTCCGACAACCTCGGCGACCTTCCCGAGCTGCAGTTCGACATGCTCCAGCAGCTCACGGGAATCACGCTTGGCCGGCGGCGCACGGCTTCCGACGTGGCTCTCGTCGCCGACGGGCTCGCACGCATGTCACGCTGGGCCGCCGAGCTCGATGGCGGCGACGTGCGCTCGGCCGCCATCGCCCTTCGACGCTCGCGCTTCCTCCGTGAACGTGGGCTCTTCGACGAGGCTGCCGACACGTGTCGCGTCGCAAGCGCCGAAGCGACGGCGCAACTCGGCAACCGTCATCCGATGACGCAGACGCTCGAGGCCGAAGCCGCCCTCGTCGCATGGCACGGCGGCGACTTCTCGGCGGCCGACCCCGCCCGCACCGCGCTGCGCTCGCTCGCCGCTCAGCTGCGCTCGCTCTCGCAGGTCGCCACGCCGTCCGTCAGTGCCGCGCTTCCACCGCTCGACACCAGCGAGTCGATCGTCCGCAGCGCCGCGCGTCGCACCCTCGCCGACATCGCCGCCGTACTCGGAGAGTGGGACGAAGCGAGCGAGCTGTACGCAGCGCTGGTCGGCCCGTCGACATCGCTGGCCGACCTGCGCGAACACCTCGAGGTGCGCGCGCAATACGCCCTCGCCGTCGCCGCAAGAGGCGAACTCGAAGAGGCCTACAACGAGCTGCTGAGGATCCGCGACGAACGCATCGAAGCCTTCGGACGCGACGCATCCGACACGATCGTCGACGAGCTGCGCCTGCACCACGTGCGCCTCGACCAAGGCGAAACGCTCGGTCTCCTCGGCGCGCAGAACGATGCGCTGGCGGCGCTGCGCGATCCCGGCCGCGGCGAGGCCCGCAGTCTCGCGCGCCTCGACGGGCTCACGGACCTCGCGCGTCTCCACCGCACCCTCAGCGCCTCGGCCGACGCCGGCGACCGACTCGTGCACGCCGACGACCTCGCGAACACCCTGCAGGTCGAAGTCGAGGCTCGGCGCTCGATCCAGAGCGACCGCCATCCCGCCGCCATCCAGGCCACCCAGGCGCTGCAACTCGCCCGCACGCTGCCGCTCCTCGACCCGAGGTGACCCGCGCGCTGCGAGTGACAGAGCGGCGCAGCCGGTGGCACAACACGGGAAAGCCGTGTCATCCAGCGCTGCTGGTGCCGCGTCTTTGGCACACTGGAGGCCCATGAGCGACGCCGACCCATCCCAAGACGAACACGACCCCACGCGCGAGCTGCTCGATCGCTGGCACGCGGGAGACGAGACCGCCCTCGAGGAACTCATCGAGCGCCACGGCAACTGGATCCGCCAACGCGTTCGCCGGCGACTCGGAGCCGCACTGCGCACGAAGGTCGAGAGCGTGGACATCGCCCAAGACGCGCTCGTCGAGCTGCTGCGCTACGGCCCGCGCTTCACCGTCGAAGGCCAAGGCCAGTTCCGCGCGCTCATGGGACAGATCGTCGAGAACCGCATCCGCGACGCGCGCGACTGGTTCAGCGCCCAGCGACGCTCGATGAGCCGCGAGCAACGTCTCTCGGAGTCGATCCTCGATCTCTCGCGTCTCAACGCCGGGATGACACGCCCCGACAAGAAGGCCGAGAAGCTCGAGTGGGAGCAGCTCGTCAAGCTGGCCGTCACACTGCTGGATGCCGAAGACCGTGAGGTCATCATGAAGCGTCAGTGGGAAGAGCTGCCGTTCGACGAGGTCGGCGAACAGCTCGGCCTCTCGCCGGACGCCGCACGCATGCGCTTCAACCGCGCGCTGCCGAAGCTCGCCAGCAAGATCGAAGCGCTGCAGGCCGGGCGCATCGAGGCACCGTCCGAGGTCGAGTAGGCGCGCCGCTCAGCGCGTCGCGTAGGCCAACCACGGCGCCCAGTTGCGCGGATGATGGTTGGACAGGTCGTCCCGCGTGAGCAGCAGGAAGTCGCGTTGTGCGCCCGTGACAGCTTCGCCCAGCGCGAGCCCGCCACGCAGGTTCTCGATGATCCGACGCAGCATGAGTTCGGGTTCGACGGGCGACGGCCAGCGCGTGAGCAGCACGGCCTGCGACCGGGCCATCAGCGCCGTCGCCGCGATGTCGGGCGTCTGCCCCGGCGCAGGCCCGAAGCGCGCGCGATCGGCGATGACGACGGGCGGAAGCGGGAGATCGGGCCAGCGATGCCACGGCAGGAAACCGCCGCGCTCGTCCCCGAACTGAGCCTCCTCGGAGGGCGCAAGCAGCACGCCGCCGAGACGTCCCCCACCGAACGCTGGCGCTGACAGCTCGAGCGCGAGCGCGTGCGGCAACGCCTCGCGCAAACCCGTGGCACTTGCGTCGGCCCCCGTGATCGCCGGTTCGTCTTCGGCCCGGCGGAGGCGCGTCGGCTGCAGCGCCGCGTCGCCATAGATCGTCTCGAGGTAGTCGGTCACGAAGGACGCGGCCGCGGTGTCGACGGCGGGCTCACCGACGCGCAACCACTCGCGCCGCTCGGCATCCACCGTCGCCGCCCCCGACCCACCGGCCAACGCGTGCGGCAGCTGCGAGACGACGAAGCGATACGCCAGCCACGAAACCGGCTGCAGCGGCACGGGCTCCTCGAGCACGTAGGCGGCGGGAGGATAGGTGCCGATCGCACCAGGCAGGATGAAGGTGACGTGCGTCGTGTCGCGCAGGTCTTCGAGCGCGGGCTTGGGAAGGATCTCCTTCGTCAGCGTGCGCGCCTCCATGGCGAGGCCGTCGACACCGAGGCTGCGCAGCCCTTCGAGCGCACCGCCGACGAGGGTCTGCAACCGGGTCGGCGGGCTGATGCCGAACGTCGTCACCGGACGCCCCGCCACGCACATCACGAGCGAGGATGTGCCGTCACCCGTGATGAGCGACACCACGGCCGAGCCGGGCGCGAGATCGCCGGCGACCCAGCGCTCGATACGTTCGATGTCGGCGAACATCGGAACGGGATCGAGGCCTGTCACTTCGTCGATCTGTTCGAGTGCCTGCCAGATGAGCGCAAGCCGCACGCCGCGGGCGAGGAGCTCGCTTGCGCCCGCCGGCTCGACGCCTTCACCGGCCTCCTCACGCATGCGAGCGAGGTCGACGAGCGTGGCGTCGAGCAGCGCGCCGCCGACGGTCGGGAAGTCGAAGGGCAGTGTCTTGCGGAGTCGAGCGACGGTGCCGTCGAGCCCCGCCGGCGTGGGCTCGAGCTCGTCGAGGACGTTGAGCGCCGTCCAGGCGCGGTCGCGATGACGCGAGCAAAGCCATGCCATGAGCGCGCCGCGCGCCTGGCTCGGCGACATCGCCTCGAGTACGCCGAGTGCGTCGTCATAGCGTTCGAGCCAGACCAAAGCCGTGACGCGCAGGGCGTCGAGCTCGAAGGCCTGATCGGCGACGGCGGCCAAGCGCGCCACGTCGTCGGGCTCGACGATCTCGCGTTCGAGCACGGCGCGCGCTCGGTCGAGATCCGTCAGCGCATCTTCGAAGCGTCCTTGCGACACCGCGACCCGTGCCAACATCACGCGGAACGGTGCCTCGGCAACTTCGCGGCCGTCGCCGCCGACCTCGGCGCCCGCGTTCTCATCGTTGGGCAGCAGCTGGAACAGCGCGACGTCGGCCTTCTCGATCTGTTGGCTGTGGATCAACTCGCCGAGCCAGAGCAGCAGCGCGCGATCGCGGTCGCCGGCAGCGGCCGCGCCATCGCGTTCGAGCAGCTCGGCCGCAGCGTGCGCGACCTCCGCGGCCTCGATGTGCATGCCGAGCAATGCCAGGTGCTGGGCGCGGTTGGCCATCGAGGCGCCCGACTGGTCGACGTCTTCCCAAGCCAACGTGGCGCCTTCATCGTCGCCCTGCTGAACGAGTGCCCAGGCCCGCTGGCGACGCAACGGCGCCGTGCGCTGCTCGGACGACTCGAGGTTCGCGTCGTAGGGCAGCGCGCGGTCGATGCGCGCGATCGCTCCGGCCGGATCACCAAGCCCGAGCGCCGACGCGGCGGCCTGTTCGAGCGTCCAGACGGCGAGCCGTTCGTCGCCTTCTTCGAGGGCGAAGTCGACGAGCTCGTCGCGCAACGCGAGACCCTGCTCGGGTCGGCCCTCGAGGTCGTGCAGGCGCGCGAGGTTCCCGAGCGCCAGCCCTTCGACGCGGCGCACGCCACGTTCGCGCGCCTCGGCCAGCGCGGCCTCCATGATGTCGAACGCCTCGGTCGTCTGCCCGGCCTTCTTCAGACAAACGCCGGACTGCGCGCGATAGGCCAACGCGAGCACGTCGTCTCCGGCTGCGGCCGCTTCCTCGGACGCCTTGCGGTAGAGCACGGCCGACTCGGCGTGGTTGCCGGCGTCGTGCAAGGTCTCGGCCTCGGTGACGAGCTCGTTCGCCACGATCTCGCCGGACGTTGCATCACTCGGCGCGCTGCGACCCGAGAGCTCCGCGGGGAGCAGGCCAGACGCACGAAGACCGAAGTAGGCCGCCGCCACGACGACGAGGAAGACGACGAAGCGCTTCATGGAGTGCACTCGGGGGAAGACATGGCCGAAGGACGAGAACTACGGCGATTGCGTTGGAGTGGCGCGTAGCACTTCGGTGAGTTCGTCACCGTACTCGCGCATGCGCCACGCCTCCATGCCCTCGACGGCCGCCAACCCTTCACGCGACGTCGGATGGGCTCGGACGATCGAGGCCAGCAGGGCGTTCGTCGCCACGCGGGCGACATCGACACCGCGCTTCTTCGCGCGCTCCGTGCGCCACCCGCGCAGGGCGTCGAAGGTGGCTTGCTGCTCGGGTGTCATCGGCCCTCCGGCGGCCTGCGCCGGGCTCCAACCGCGCTTGTTCTTCGGCACCTTGACCTCACCCGCCTCGCGCCCGCGCATGATCGCGTCGACGATCGCGGTCAGCTCGGACTCGTTGAGCCGGCGCGAGACACCGCGCACGTCGCGCAGATCGGAGACGGATTTCGGCGCGCGCTTTGCCAGGTCTTGCAGGGTGCTCTCCTGCATCACTCGGTATGGCGCCCAGTTGCGGTCGCAGGCGATCGCGTCGCGCGCGACGAAGAGTTCACGGAACGCACCGCGATGCGTCGGGTCGAGCTTCTTGACGGACTTGCAGCGCCCCCAACTCTCGGGGTCGAAGTCCTTGTGCTCGTGATGCGCTTGGCGGATGCGTTCGAACTCCGACTCGGCCTCTTCGACGCGCCCGAGTTCTTCGAGTTCGTCGAGCAGGATGTCGCGCAGCTCGAGCAGGTAGCGCACGTCCATGCGGGCGTACTCGGCCTGCTCGACCGGCAAGGGACGCACGCGCCAGTCGGCCTTCTGGAACTTTTTGCTGACGTGGACATCGAAGTGGCGCTTGAGCGAAGCCGCGAGCCCGACGCCATCGTGACCGAGGACCTGCGCACCGGCCATCGTGTCGAAGATCGTCGCGAAGTCGCTGCCCCACTGGGCGCGCAGCAGGCCGATGTCGTTCTCGCCCCCGTGGAAGACCTTGCAGACCTCCGGGTTGGCGAAGATCGCCGACAGGCCCGACGTGTCCAGCCCCGACGAAGCGTCGATGAGGTCTTCGCGCTCTCCGTCGCCCACCTGGACCACGCAGAGACTCGTTCGATACGAGAACATCGAGTCCATCTCGCAGTCGATCGCGATTTCCGTCGCGTTGGCGAGGCGCTGAACCAGCGCATCGAACTCGGGTTGGGAATCGATCATCGATGCGTTCGGCATCGGCGCAGTCTAACGCACAGCGCGTCGCTGACGTCACCCCAGCAGCGCTACGAAGAACTGCTCGGAGGACCGCTGCATGACGAGGCGTTCTCGTCTGGGTGTGGAAACGCAGCAGAATCCGTGGATTCTCCGTGGCCTCCGTGACCCGCCGCGGCGAGGTGCGCCGAGCTTCGACGAATCGGCCGCGCCACGAACTCGTCGCCCGCCCGCGCGGCTCGGTTCCCGCTTCGGTGCATGGGCACACGGTCCCGGCGCACCGACACGGGCGACTCGACGATTCGGCGACGAGACGCCCCAAGGCCGGCCGCGACGAGGACGTCGAACTATTGCTTCGAACTCTCGAATCCCCCCACTACGATCGACACGTTCGTCCCCCACACCGGAGAGCCGTCGATGCAGGGTCCCGACTGGCGCAAACTCGGCCACCTCACGCCCGACACGCCGGAGTGCCAGCAGGACCTCTGGGCGCTCATGGCGTGGATCCAGCGGCGCCTCGCCGATGCCCTCGACGAGGTCTCCGGCCGGACCGCCGAGCCCACCTGGGCCAGCGCCTTCGCCGACGGCCGCGATCAGGCCCGGGCCCTGGCGCTCGACCTCGCGGACGAGGCCGGTGACGAGGCGCTCGCACGGCTGGCCGAGGACGAACTCGTGACGGCCTGTGATGCGAGCTTCGACGAGGTGCTCGGAAGCGGGCACGTGCCGTCGATCATCGCGGCCGGATTTGCGGTGTTGGGCGAACTCGGCGCGGTCCCGGCGCGGCTGCTCGTCGATGTCGCCGGGCCGCACGGACGCATCCTCGCGGGACGCGCCGCGGAGAGCGATGTCCACAGCGCCCTCGCGCGCGTCTTCGAGATCACCACTCCCACCGACCGCGATCGCGACAACCTGCGCCGCATGCTCCGCCACCTCAACGGCGAGCTGTTCGCCGTCTATCAGTCGTGGCGCCAGACCTTCCACACGCTCGGCGTGGACGGCGAGCTGGTCGACGAGCTGTCAGCGCAGACGGCCCGCGAGGCGCTCCACGCCCTCACGCTGAAGGTGACGCGGACGGACCTGCGCATCTTCGGCGTCGGGTGACTTCGGGACGTCGCCGTCGAGAGGTGGTCGGTGGTGCTCCGCGGAGAGGAAACGCTTGACGGCCGTGGTGGTGCTGGGAGCCTTGGCGCTCGGCGTGCATCGCAACGCACGACTCGCTCGAACACGTGCCCCCTGATGTGCCCCGCTGCCGCCGAGGAGCGGGAGTTGTCCATGGTAAGTTCAACCATGCTGAACGGCGTTCGCAAGACCATCGCCGCCCGGTTCGCCGACATCGCGGTGGCAACGCCGACGAACGCAGACCGACCCAGGAGTTTCCATGCTCTCCGTCTCGAAGCCCGTCGCGTTCGTCATGGGTTCGCTGCTGTCGGCTTCCTCTCTGGCGGCAGCCACCTCGACACAACAGAGACACGTCGGTCCGCCCTGCGAGCTGCGCATCGTCGCCAGCATCGACGGCCAGGACGAACTCTTCATCAACCCACGCGAGGCGCGCGTCGAGCACCATCACTGGGGCATGCCCGCGTTCGTCTCGATCAACGGCCAGTCCTGGCACCCTCGTGAGAACGTACGCCACTCCGCGAGCAAGGAGTCACCGTTCTTCGCCGACACTCTCGATCTCGCAGGGGGCACGGCAACGCTCATCGAGGGGCGCGGTCAGATCGCTTTCCGACACGAGGGAGACGACCTCGTCCTCACGTTCGACGACGGTCCCCACGGCGGCGCGGACGAGTACGTCGTCTTGGTGGAGTTCGCCGACGTGCAGTGCGACCGGAGTCTCGTCGTCGATGACGTCGAGCCCTCGCAGCCAAGCCCGCGAGAACTCTTGATCCGCGCCCGCATCGACGGCCGCGATGAACTGCACCTCGGCCCCCACCGAGCCGACTGGCTCCACCTGAAGTGGTCCTGGCCGACCGACGTCCGCATCGGCGACACGGCATGGAACCCGCGCGACGGTGCGGCGCGACTCAGGACGCACCACCCATCGCGATGACTTCGCTCAGCGGCGCCAGGCCATCGGCAGCAGCAGGACGAGCACCGAGTAGAACTCGAGCCGTCCGAGCAGCATGCAGCCCATGAGCATGATCTTCGCGACGTAGGGCAGGTTGGCGAAGTTGTGTGACGGACCGACGGCGTCGAGCCCCGGCCCCATGTTCGAGAGACACGTGATGACGGCCGACGTCGACGTCATCATCGATTCACCCATGGCCATCATCACGAGCGCCACGCCGCTCAGCACGGCGAGGTAGAGCAGGAAGTACCCGATCGTCTGGGCGACGATGACCTCGTTCACCGGGCGCCCACCCACCTTCAGCACGAAGACGGCCGAGGGGCGCAGCAGGCGTCGGATCTCGCGCACGCCGGCCTTCGCCGCGACGATGACGCGAATCACCTTCGAGCCGCCGCCCGTCGAGCCCGCGCAGGCGCCGATGAGCATCACGAAGATCAGCACGGCGTGCAGCAGCGGCGACCAGAGTCCGTAGTCTTCCGACACGAAGCCCGTTGACGAGAAGAGCGTGGTCGTCGTGAAGGCGGCCGAGCGCAGCAGTGGCTCGAAGCCCCCGTCGAGGACGCCGGGCTCGTCCCAGCGCACCAGACAGATCACGGCGATGACGAGCACGGTGAGTGCCAGGTAGACGCGGAACTCCGTGTTCCGGAGGGTGATCAGCGGGCGGCCGCGCAGCGCGCTCAGCAGCATGACGAAGTTCACGCCGGCCAAGAACATGTAGGCGATGATGATCCACTGGATCGTCGCCGAGAACGACGCCAGCGAGTCGCCGCGCGTGCCGAACCCGCCCGACGAGACCGTCGCGAACGTGTGACAGACGGCGTCGAAGGGCGTCATCCCGGCCGCCCAGAGCGCCATGAACTCGGTGACCGTCAGCAGCAGGTAGACAGTCCAGAGCAGTTTCGCCGTCGACGAGATGCGCGGCAGGAGCTTCTCGTTCTCCGGTCCCGGCATCTCGGCCTGGAAGAGGAAGTTACCACCAGCGCCCAGCGCCGGCAGGATCGCGACGGACAGGGCGACGATGCCCAAGCCGCCGATCCACTGCGTCATCGCACGCCAGAAGAGCAGCGGCTCACTGAGTTCGGCGGGGTCGTTCAGGATCGACGCGCCGGTCGTCGTGAAGCCCGACAGCACCTCGAAGCATGCGTCGATCACCGACGGGATCGTCGCCGTGATCAGGAACGGCAGCGCACCGAGGCCCGTGACGACCACCCACGTCAGCGTGACGGTGGCGAAGGCCTCTCCCGTCCCGAACATCTTCGGCTCGAACTCGAAGCTCAGGCGCAATGCCCAACCGAGACCGAGACTGATCGCGCCCGTGATGATGAACGCGTTCGCCGTTTCCGTGCCGAGTCCGCCGTAGGCGAGACACAGCGCGATCGGCGCCGCGAGCAGGAACGCGAGCAGCGTGCACAGGCGCCCGATCACATAGAACACCGCGCCGACGTTCATGCCTGGATCCAGGAGCCCGCGAGGGACAACTCAGCGCGCGCACCGTGCGCGACGACGAGCCGCACGGTCGACGACAGGGTGGCCATGGTCAACAGCTGTTCCGAGATCACTTCGAGTCGTGCGTCTTCTCGGGCTCGTCGCTCGTCCGCGACTCTCCCGTGCGCATGGCGGCGAGGATGTCGCCGGTCGAGGCCTCAGTGCTGAACGTGACGCTGCCGCGACGCGCGAACATGCGCTCGACACGTTCTCGCAGGCCGGGAAGGACGAATGCCACGACGACGTCGCCCTCCTGGATCTTCGTCTGACCATGCGGAATGAAGGCCTCCTGCTCGCGCATGATCGCGCCGACGAGGGCACCGTCGGGGAGTTCGAGTTCGGCCAACGATTCGTCGATCGCCATCGCGCCGTGGCGCACGACCATCTCGACGATCTCCGCCGCGTCCCCGATCTTCTGCACGGTTTGCACGCGACCACCGCGCGCGTAGCGCAGAAGTCGGCCCACCATCGTCAGGCGCGGGTTGATGACCGCGTCGATGTCGAGGCTGTCGAGCAGCTGAGCGATCTCAGGCTCGGCCGTGACCACGATGTTGCGCCGCGCGCCGTACTTCTTGGCCAGCATCGCGAGGATGAGGTTGTGCTCCTCGTTGCGCCCCGCCGAGATGAAGAAGTCGGCTGACGCGAGACGACTCTGGCCCTTGATGTCCGAGTCGTTCGGCGAACCGTGCAGCACGAGCGTGTCGTCGAGCACGGCCGCAGCCGCGCGACACTTCTCCGGATCCTCGTCGATCACGACGACGCTCGTGCGCTCTTGCAGACGCTCCGCCACGGCGATCCCGAGCCGTTCGGCGCCGTAGATCACGACGCGCTGGACGCGGTCGGACCCGGCGACGATCTTGCGGAAGTCGGGCAGCGACTCACGCGTGAGCAGCATGTAGACGCGGTCGCCGAGCGCGAGTTCCTCGGTGCCGCGCGGAATCACGTGGCGACCGTCGCGACGCACGGCCGCGACGAGGAACGGGACGCCGGCGTAGTCTTCCTTGAGGCGCGCGAGCGGACGCCCCGTGAGCACGGACTTCTCGTCGATGTCGAACGAGCGCAGGAGGATCTCGCCACCTGCGAAGTCGCCCACGTCGATCGAGCCGGGGGCGTCGACGAGCGCGACGACCGAGTCGACGGCGATCTCGTCGGGATTGATGAAGCGCGTGATGCCGAGCTTGACGGGATCGACGATGCTGTCGGGGCCCGTGAAGTCGCGCGACCGGACACGCGCCAACGTGCGCCGCACGCCGAGCTGATGCGCGGCCATGCACGCGAGCATGTTGATCTCGTCCTGGTCGGACACGGCGATGAAGAGGTCGGCTTCACGGACGCCGGCAGCTTCGAGCGCCGAACGTGACGTTGCCGATCCCGTGACAGCCAAGACGTCGAGTCGATCACGCAGATGATCAAGACGTTTGCCGTCGACATCGATCAGCGCGATGTTGTGTCCTTCCGCCTCGAGTTCCTGCGACAGGTGGAAACCCACCGCGCCGGCTCCGGCGATGACGATCTTCATCCGGTTCTCACAGCGCCGAGGGGCGGCGCGGACCCAGGAGTATCGGCGCGCGACGTGTCGCGGCCGGCGATCCGGCGGCGCAGGTCTGCGAGACGCGCACGCGATTCGTCGCCGTCGACGAGTCGGTCGAGGCGCTTGATCAGCGTGTCGAGTTCGTCACTGCGCTTGAGCTTCTCGAGGATCTCGGCCTTCGAGAAGAGGAGGTCGACGAGGATCGGTTCGGGCTCATCGCGTTGCTCGGCCTTGCTGATCAGGTCGTCGAGCCAGAACTCGGCCGTGTTGTAGTCGCGGGACTGGAACAGCGTGCGCACCGCGTCGCGCTGGACTTCGAAGCGCGTCACGTCACCCTCGGGTGTGGCCTTCAGCAGCTTCATGTCGTACTCGGCGGCCTCGTTGTAGTCGCCGAGGAACTCGTTCGTGCGCGCAAGCAGTTTGAGCCGCAGGTTGAACTCGGGAAACCGCGCGCCGTCCCCGTGCAGCTCGCGGAGGACCGAGCGCGACTCGTCCCAGCGGCCGTCTTCGAAGAGCACCCTGGCGTGCAGTCCCTTGGCTTCCTCGAGAACGACGCTGTGCTCGGGCGAGGCTCCGAAGCGCCGCTCCATCTCCGACAGAGCCCAAGACGACAGACCGTAAGCCTTCACCGTCGACAGCGAGCGTCCGATCGCGAGCCACTCGGCGGCACTGCTGTTGGCGCCGATCAGCTCGATCGCATTCTGCGCGGTTTCGACGATCTCGGTGCGTTGACCGATGACCTGCTGACCGCAGACACGACCGATGTGGTCGACGGCCTCGAGACGCCCGAGCTTGCCGAGCGCGGCGACGATCTTCTTGAGCACGGACGCTTCCGACTCGCGGCGCGAGCGCTCGGCGAGCCAGTCGAGTGCCGACTCCCCGCCCCAGGCACCGAGGGCCGAGGCCGCTTCGGCGCGCACGTTGAGGTCGTCGTCGCCGAGAAGGCGGAAGAGCGCGTTGCCGACCTGCGTGTGGACGGGCCCCTGACCGAGGCCGCCGGCGGCGTCGGCGAGCCCGCGCGCGATGCGCAGACGCACGCCGCTCTCGCGGTCGTCGAGCGAGATGACGCCGAGCGCGGCGCCGACGTCGGGCGTGGCAAGCGCGGCGAGCACGGCGGCCTCGCGGACTTCGGGCGTGTTGTCGCTCTGGAGCCAGCGCTTGATGCGCGGCAGCACGGACTCGTCGGGATTGTTCGCGGCGATCGTCTGCAGAGCCCCGACCAGCAGCTCGCCGTCGACGGCGACGGCACTGATCGCGGAGAGCAGCGGCTGCACGATCTCGGGGCGATTGCGTTGATGCCCGAGCGCACGCACGGCCGCCGCCGAGACGACGGCGTAGGGCGACTCGAGTTCGTCGAGCAGCACCGCAGCGACCCCGTCCTGCAGACGCCCGATCTTCCCGAGCGCCTCGACGAGCATCGCGCGCACTTCGGGGTCGCGTTCCGTCTTGGCGTCCTCGGTCAGCGCCGTCCCATCGGACGCGACGACACCGCTGGCACCCGCGTTGACATCACCGTCGACCGCACCGGGCTCGAGCAACGTCGAGCGCCCCACCAGCCGCCGCACGAGCATCGGCAAGGCATTCGCGCTCACCGGTTCGCCTGCACGTGCGCGCAGGCGGCGCGCGACTTCGATGCGGATGCCACGACTCTCGTGTTCGAGCGCTGCTGCGAGACGGTCGACGTCCGTGCCGATGTAGAGCAGCGTCATGCGCTCGATCTCGGCGTCCTTCTCCGAAAGGCGTTGCTCGAGCTGCTGCTCGCGCTGCTGGAACGCGCGCCGAGGTGCCGTGCGGAGTCGCTCGAGTTCGTTCTCGAGGAGTTCTTCGCGCGACAACGACTGGCGCGGTTCCCAGAACTCGCGCCAGGCCGCCGTGTCGGCGAGTGTGAGACTGTGACCTGTGAGTACGACAAGCGCGTTGTGAGCCTCGTCGCCCAGTGGCCCACCGACGAGATCGATGAGGTCGGGGACGGCCGTGAGGTTGCGCGAGGCGCCGAGCGCACGCACGCAGAGTACGCGTTCGTCGGCGCTGCGCATGGACGTGTCGACGGCCCAGGCGCGCAGGCGGGCGACGACGTCGGCGTGTTCGCGGGCCAGGATCACGATCGTGTCAGCCGCGCGTGTCGCGATCGCCTCGTTGTCCGATGCGGCCGCGAGTCGGATGAGCGACGAGACGAGGCCCGGCTCTCCGCGTACGCCCAGCGCACTGAGCGTGGCGAGCACGGCATCAGCCGATGACTCGACGCGGTGGACGTCGAGCACCTCGGCGAGCGTGGTGAGGTCGCGGCTGTCGATCAGGAGGCTGGCGTGGAGGCTGAGCTCATCGCGCTCGGCGATGCCGGCCAGCAGCGCCCGACGCGCTTCCTCGATCGAGGCGTCGACGACCTGGCCGGCCGAGACCCCGGATCCCAGGGCCCCGACGAGCGCGAGCGCCGCGAGGGCACACCGCAGCCGCCTCGTCCAAGGACGATCCTCGAGTGATGTCGAAGGTGTCTTCAATCGCGCGCCGATCTCCGGGACTCGCCGGCTGACTGCAGGCGGTCCAGTATAGAGACCGCCAGGTCGTCAACGACGATGATCTGGGCCGCAGACCGGTACAGATCCTCGCGTTCGGCCAGCAGAGTTCGCACCTCGTCCTCCAGGGCACCGGGTCGGAGCGCCGGCCGCGGGGCGTGCCGCTGGCGTTCGATGAGTGTCTCGACGGAGGGTATGAGCGCCACGACGAGCCCCGTGGCCGCGAGCCGCTTGAAGGCTTCGGCATGGAGCACCGCCCCACCGCCGGTGGCGACCACGTGCTCTCGCAGGCCCGCGGCCCACAGGAGCACTTCGGACTCGCGCCGACGAAACTCAACCTCGCCCTCGGCCGCGAGCACGCCGGCGGCAGGCTGGCCAGCCCTCCTTCCGAGCTCTTCGTCGAGGTCCACGAACGCGATTCCGAGCGCCGTGGCCCAGGCCGCGCCCACCGTCGACTTCCCCGCCGCACGCGGACCGATCAGGATGACGTTCCCCGCCACCGCGCTCGGCCTATCGGAAACCTCGGTCGTGGCAGGCGTGCCCATCGGTTGGTCCCGTCCTGAGCGTTGCCCGCGGTTCGGGCCGGGCACCCGTCGCCGGCCGGGAGGCCGCGGGAGGGTGAATGGTAGTCCCAAGGGGATTCGAACCCCTGTCTGCTGCGTGAGAGGCAGCTGTCCTAGACCTGGCTAGACGATGGGACCACGCGTTCCGGGGGGCGCTGTCGCGTCACGTGAGTTCGCCCCACGTGGACCCCGGAGAATCCCGGGATTATGCTCATCCCTTCAGGGGAGTCCAGCCCGTATCTGGACGCGCATCGCGCGACCGGTCGTGGCCCACCTGGAGCCACGCCGCGTGATTCGGCCCCACAGTTCGCCTCCTCGGCACGTCAGCACACCATGGCCCGTCGATCTCCCCTGCTCCCCCTCCTCGGCCTCGCCCTCGTGGCTGGCATCGCTTTCGCGGTCTGGCAACTCGATCTGATCGGCCCGACGAGCGGACCGTCGACACCAGACGTCGACTTGGTCGAGATGCCGACGGTCGGTCCCCGGCCGGGGCCCGGCGAGCCCGACATTCCCGTGCCGATCGACACGACGGACGTCGTCCCGCCGGAAGCGAACGCCGAGTCGACGGGCGTGATCGACCTCGGCGCGCGGCGCGGCGGGATTCGCGGACGGGTCGTCAACCGCGACCGTCTGCCCATCCCCGGGGCCGTCGTGACCGTGCACGAAGGTCAACGCATCAGCGGGATCGACCTGCCCGCCGGCCTTGCGCTGCTCGTGCGCAGCAGCGCGGAGACGGATGCCATGGGACAGTTCGAACTCGACGGCATCCCGACGAGCTCGCAGCTCATCGTGCGCGTACGCGGCGACGAGTTCGCACGCACGGACGCCGGCCCGTTCAGCGTCCGTCCCGACGCGACGACGAACGTCGGAACCATCATCGCCGAGCCCGGAATCGTGCTCGTCGGCAGCGTGCGCGACGGCAGCAGTCGCCCCGTCGTCGGCGCGCGTCTCGGGCTGTTCGACGGACTTCCGGAGCTGACGCCACAGGGCAAGGTCGAACCTGCGCTGCGTGAAGTCATCACCGACGACGAAGGACGGTTCGAGATCGTGAACGTCGCGCGCGCATCCGGCGCCGTCTTCGTGGAAGCAGAGGGCTTCGCGAGTCAGTACAAGCCGTTCACGACAGCCGGAAACGACGCGCGCCGCATCGAGGTGCGCGTCGTCCTCGAACCGCCGGCACCGATCTTCGGACGCATCGTCGTCGCTCCCGAAGGGCTCGCGCTCGAAGGCGCGCTCGTCGAAGCCCTGCCGATCGGTCAGAAGAGTGCCGGCCTCGGCGCAGCGCTGTCGGCGAAGGACGGCAGCTTCGCGATGAACAACCTCGCGCCAGGTGTCTACTCGTTGCGCGTCTCGCATGACGAATACACCGGCGTCACCAAGAACGGCGTGAATGCCGGATCGAGCGACGAGGTGCTCATCTCGCTGAAGCGCCGCGGAACGATGCACGGCGTCGTACGCACCGACGACGGCGCACCCATCACCCGCTTCGACTTCCGAGCACGCTTCGGGAAGCGGCGTGCCGACTTCGCCGAGGCGTCGAGCACGATGCAGCGCGTCCAGAACGCCGACGGCGCCTTCTCGCTCACGAACCTCGACCCTGGCTTCTACACGCTGGAAGCTTGGGCGCCCGGCTTCGCACTCACCGTGTCGGAGCCGATCCGAATCAAGCAGGCCCAGGACCTCTACGGTGTGCAGCTCGAGCTCGTCGCGGCTGCACGGATCGTCGGGCGGGTCGTGGACGACATCGATCGTCCGATCAAGGGCGTCGCGATCTCGATGCATCCGAACAAGGAGTCGGCCGACCCACTCTTCCGCGGATCGAGCGGACAGCAGCCTTGGTTGCTCGAAACGACGACAGACGGCGAGGGGCGTTTCACGCTCGACCCGGTCACCGAGATGACCTACCAGGTCGAGGTGAACCAGCCCGACCACGCCGTCGAACGCATCGATGACGTCGTCGCTCGGGCCGGCGAGACGACCGACCTCGGCACCGTCATCATCCCCCGCTCGGCGACGCTCCAGGGCTATGTGCTCGACGGAGGCGGCCTGCCGGTTGTGGGCACCACGGTCTTCCTCACACAGCGCGGACGACAGACCTCACGTCGCACGACGACGAACAGCGAAGGCGCGTTCGTCTTCGACCGCCTCGGGCCCGGCGACTATCACGCCATGGCGTACTCGAAGACGCTGGGTTTCGGCGGACATCTGCGCTCGAGCCTCGAGCTCGCCGGACACCTCGCGAAGCCGAGCGTCCAAAGCGGCATGGAGCCGGAGCGCAACTGGACGCGCCTGCAGTCGGGACAGAACGAGCACATCACGGTGAACCTGGTCGAGTAGCCCGAGTGCTTCACGGGGGATCGTCGGCCCGGGGTCAGCTCGCGAGGCGGCCGTCGCTGCGCAGCTGGCGCACGGTGTCTTCGAGGCAAGCGTCGACACCGCCGGGCGAGAGCTTCAGCTCCGTCTCCATGCGCGTCGTGTCGAACCACATGTAGCGACCGAAGGCTGCGCACATGTCCGGCGCATACCACGTCGCATCCGGCACGAACGGCTCGACGAGATTCATCGCCGCGCGGATCGGAGCGCGCCAGTGCTTCCCGAACGTGCGCGGAGCCAGTTCGATCCCGGCCGCGCGTCCGATGCGTGTGACGAGGTCGGCGAGTTCGACGTTCTCACCGCCGAGGATGTAGCGATGTGCGCGGCGTCCGAAGTCGGCGGCCGCGAGGATGCCCTGCACGACCGTCTCGAGCGGGACGACGTTGACACCGCCGGTGGGCACGAAGCCCGGACGCCGCCGTACGACCTCCGCGATCACGCGCGAGCTGTTGCTCTTCGCGACGGAGGCCCCGTAGATCGCGCCGGGATTGACGACGACGGCGTCGAGTCCACGGTGGAGTCCGCCGCCGACTTCGATCTCCGCTTGGTGCTTCGTGTCGAAGTATGCGGCATCGAGCGGAGCCGCGTTGAACTCCGAGCCCTCGTTCATGAGCGTGCGATCGTCCGAGATGCCGACGGCGGCGATGCTCGAGACGTGGACGAGGCGACGCACACGGAGATCGAGACACGCGCGCACGACGTGGCGCGTGCCGATCACGTTGACATGCGCCATCTGTCCCCAGAGCCGTCGCCGATACGCGATGACGGCAGCCGAGTGGATCGCCAGGTCGACATCGCTCAGCAGCGGGACGAGCGACTCGGGCTCGGTGACGTCGCCGCGCACGATCTCGACACCGAGGCGTTCCAACCACGCGATGGTGTCGGGGTCGGACGTCGTGCGAGCGAGCCCGCGCACGGCGAACCCAGCCTCGCGCAGGCGCTTGGCGAGGGCCGTGCCGACGAAGCCCGTGACACCGGTGATCGCGACTTGGGACGATGCGTTCATGACCTCGAAGACTCTCGCGGTCGACGGCCTCGCGCGCAACCGCGTTCCCGTCACGATCGCGACGACGCGAAGAGTCCCCCCTCCCTTGGCGCACCGTCGATGACCACCCCCGCCCCGCCGCTCAACATCACCGTGCCCTTCACGAGGCAGAGTTCATGCGAGATCGTGACGGCACGTGAGGGCCAGGCCGAGGCGCCGCTGATCGTCGCGCTGCACGGACAGGGCGAGTCGGGTGAACGTCATCGTCACTACCTGCGCGGCGCGATCCCCGCGCACTTCCACGCGGCATTCCCCGACGGCTTCCACGCGCACGAAGTCCGCAAGCCCGACCGGCCGATCCGCCTCGGGTACGGCTGGTACCTCTACACCGGCGACCAGGACGCCTTCCTCGAGAGCGTCGCGCTGGCCGAAGAGGCCCTCTGGCGCCTCATCGATCGTGTGCTCGACACCACGGGCGCCGACGCCTCGCGCGTCTACCTCATGGGCTTCTCCCAGGGCTGCTACCTCGCGCAGATGACGGCCGTGCGGCACGCCGAGCGCGTGGCCGGGTGGATCGGCCAGGCCGGGCGCTTGAAGGACGAGGTGCTGACCGACGAGCTCCCGCGCGTCGCAGGCAAGCCGGTTCTGCTGCAGCACGGCGAGGATGACGAGGCAATCGGCGCCGACGCCGCGCGCCACGGTGCCGAGGTGCTCACGGCGCACGGGGCCGAAGTCTCACTGAAGCTCTACAAAGACACGGGCCACCACATCACGGATACAATGCGTGGGGACATGCGGGCCTGGCTCGCGGAGCGCTGAGGCGTCGCGTTCCGGGGCGTCGCGTTCTGGGCACATCTCCTTCCGGGGGCATTTCGCTCCGGGGCACACGGGAAATTTAAGGAGCGTGAAAACTCGACGCCTGCATAATCCCCACCGCTTGTATGGACTCGACCGACTCCTGGGATACTGACCCATGAACACCCTCATCTCTGCTGCCCTCACGTGCGCGGCCCTTTCGCTTGGAGCGAACGCGGCCAGCTCGCAGGGCTGCCCAGCCGACCCCGGCTTCATCCTCGAAACTTCGCCGACCGTTGCGATCGGCGAAGACTTCACGGCCTGCCTCACGGCTCCCGTGAACTACAGCGCCTTCCTCGTGATCTCGATCGAGCAGACGCAGCCCGCCCAGACGAAGTTCGGCCAACTCTGCGTCGGCCAGCCGCTCGTCATTCAGGAGTTCACGATCCCGCCGGGTGGTGAGCTCTGCCTCACGATCCCCGTCGAGTGCCGCGAAGACTTCATCGGCGTCCCCGTCTACTTCCAGTTCGTTGCGATCGATCCGACCGACTCCAAGGTCTTCGGCATCTCCAACGACACCACGACGCTGCTCGTCGATGGCCCCTGCAACGACGGCCCCGGCCAGATCGGCGACACGGTCTTCTGTGACACCAACGACAACGGTGTGCAGGACGCCGGCGAGCCCGGGATCCCCGGTGTGCTCGTGACGCTCACGTGCGCCGGCCCCGACAACGTGCTCGGCACAGCCGACGACTTCACGAACTTCAACATCACGGGCGACAACGGTAAGTACCTGTTCGTCGACCTCGAGCCCGACGTGTGCCGCGTCGCCGTCGACCCCACGACCGTCCCGGACGGTAAGGTCCTCGGCCAATGCCCGCTGGAGTTCATCCTCCAGCTCGACGCCGGTGATGCGTTCCTCGACGCCGACTTCTGCTTCATCACGCCGGCCGAGATCGGTGACAGCGTCTTCTGCGACCTCGATGGCGATGGCGTCCAAGACGCCGGTGAGCCTGGCATCGAAGGCGTCGGCGTCAACCTCGTCTGCGCCGGCACCGATGGCGTGCTCGGAACCGCCGACGACTTCACGTCCTTCACGATGACGGACGCCAACGGCAACTACCTCTTCACCGACGTTCCGCCCGGCGCCTGCAAGGTGACGGTGAACCCTGCGACGGCACCCCCCGGAAAGATCCCCGGTGACTGCCCGCTCGAGGTCGTCATCAACCTTCAGCCCGGGGCGTCGTTCCTCGACGCCGACTTCTGCTTCGTGTCCGTCCCCGCCACGCTGGGCGACACGGTCTTCTGCGACAACAACGACAATGGCGTGCAGGACCCCGGCGATCCGGGCATCGCAAACGTCACGGTCAACCTTGCCTGCGCGGGCGCCGACGGCGTCCTCGGCACGGCGGACGACTACACCGACAGCACGACGACTGACGCCGACGGCATGTACCTCTTCGAGGGCATCCCCGCCGGTTCGTGCGAAGTCTCGGTCGACGTCTCGACGGTGCCGGACGACAAGGTCGCAGGTGCCTGCCCGACCGAGCTCCTGGTGACGCTCGAGGCGGCCGAGGTCAACCTCGATGCCGACTTCTGCTTCACGTCCCCCGAACCGGCGACGGTCGGCGACACGGTCTTCTGCGACACGAACGGCAACGGCACGCAGGATGCCGGTGAGCCCGGTATCGCCGGCGTGATCGTGAACGTGCAGTGCGAAGGCCCGGACGGTGTCATGGGCACGGCCGACGACTTCATCGACACGACGTCGACGGACTCGAACGGCAAGTATCTCTTCACGAACGTCCCGGCTGGTCTCTGCCTCGTGCGTGTCGACGTCATGTCGGTGCCGGACGACAAGCAGGTGGGCAGCTGCCCGACGAGCTTCAAGCCCGAACTCGCCCCCGGCGATGTGTTCCTCGACGCCGACTTCTGCTTCGAGAACAAGCCCAGCGAGATCGGTGACACGGTCTTCTGCGACAACAACAACAACGGCGTCCAGGACGCCGGCGACCCGGGACTTCCGGGCGTCGTGGTGAATCTGTTGTGCGCGGGCCCCGACGGCGTCTTCGGCACGACCGACGACATCGAGGGCACGCAAACGACGGATGCCAACGGCAACTACCTCTTCATGGGACTGCCGCCTGGCGCATGCAAGGTGACCGTCGATCCCACGAGTGTTCCCGACGACAAGCTTCCGGGCGTGTGCCCGGACGAGTTCGCCGTGGACCTCGCTGCGAACGACTCGTTCCTCGATGCCGACTTCTGCTACGTCACGCCCGCCACCGTCGGTGACACCGTCTACTGCGACGACAACGACAACGGCGTGCAGGACATCGGCGAGCCCGGCATCGCGGGTGCGGTGATCAAGCTGCTGTGTGCCGGTCCCGACGGTGTCATCGGAACTGCCGACGACATCAAGGACTCGACGGTCACGGACGGCGACGGTTTCTACCTGTTCACGGACGTCCCCCCGGGTCTCTGCAACGTCTCCGTCGACATCGGTTCGGTTCCGAACAAGACGCCCGGCGTCTGCCCGACGGATGTCTCGATGTCACTCGACCCCGGGGATGCGTTCCTCGACGCCGACTTCTGCTTCGTCGTCGAATGCTCGGGGCTCATCGGCGACTACATCTTCAAGGATGTCGATGGCGACAGCCTCCAGAGCGCCGGCGACATCGGGCTCGAAGGTGTGAAGGTGTCATTGCTCGACGCCGACGGCAACGTCATCGGGATGACCATGACGGATTCCGCAGGCTTCTACGTGTTCGAAGGTCTTTGCGCCGGGACGTACAGCGTCGAAGTCGACACTTCGACGGTTCCGAGCAACCTCGCCCCCGTGCTCTGCGAGCTTGGCAACGACGCCGAACTCGATAGCAACTGCAGTCCGGCAACGACCACGCTCGCCACGAACGGCGACATGGACCTGAGCCTCGACTTCGGTTTTGGCGCGTGCGGCGAATGCGACGGCAAGGTCACAGAGCTCTCACTGCTCTACGGAGGAGATGACGCCCTCGACGTCGTGATCAAGGACAAGGATAGCAACGTCGTGTTCGACGGGATCTTGCAGCCCGGCGAACTCTTCACGATCGTCCACCATCCGTCCGAGAGCACGTTCGGCTCGAAGATGAAGCTCTTCACGAACGGTCAGGAGTTCCTCGAGATTCACACGAGCTGCTCGATTCCGATCGGTGTCGGCTCGGTGTTCGGTGACTTCACCGTGATCGCCGGCGCGAGCAAGAACGGCGGTTTCTTCTGTGACACGAGCAACGTCGTGTGCGGCAACGGCGGTCCGAAGCCGACGCAGCTCACGATGGTCTACACCGGCGAGAGCTGTGCGGCCACGTCGACGACGCAGAACCCCGACAAGGTCGAGTGTGACGGCGATCCGGCGTTCGCGCCGGTCGTGCACATCAAGGCCTTCAAGGATTCGAACAAGGTCTGGTTCGAGGGCGACGTCGCCCTCGGCGAGGAGTTCGTCCTCGATACGGCGAATGCCGGCGAGTCGAAGTTCGGTTCGGCCACGTTCGTCACCATCAAGAGCCTGAACGGCAACGTGCTGCAGGAGATCGAGTTCCACACTTCCTGTTCGCAGCCGCTCAACCTCGGTGATCAGTTCGGTTCGCTGGTCTTGGTCGGTAGCGCGGTGGTCGACGACTGACGCTCACCGTCAGAACCTTCGTTTGACCTGGCAGGGGTCGCGATGCTTTCACGCATCGCGGCCCCTGTCGTCATTCCGGTGCCGCGGCTCAGACGCCGGTGATGTGCACGACGATGCGGCGCGTGTGGGCCATCGTGCGGTGCTCGGCGAGAAAGAGCCCCTGCCACGTGCCGAGCGCGAGGCGTCCGTCGACGATCGGGATCGTCTCGCTCGTCTTCGTCACAGCCGCGCGCAGGTGCGAGGGCATGTCGTCGGGCCCCTCGGCCGTGTGGGTGTAGTGCGGGTCGCCGTCGGGTGCGAGGCGCTCGAGCCAGTCGAGGAGGTCGCTCCGCGCCGAAGGGTCGGCGTTCTCCTGGATGAGCAGGCTGCACGAGGTGTGCGTGCAGAAGACAACCGCCAGGCCGGTCGCGATGCCGGCGGCGTCGACGGCCTCGCCGACGCGCGCCGAGATGTCGAAGAGCCCGCGGCCTGGCGTGCGCACCGAGAGAACGTGTTGCGACTGGATCATGCCTGGGCGACTCCGTAAGCCCTCCGGACGGGCGCCACCGTGCAGCGCCCGCATCCACCCTATCCCAGCAGAGCCATCCGCTGGAACGCTCGCCGTGCGCGTTCCGTGCATCGGCATGTTGAGTGACGGTTTGGCAAGTGATCGACAAGCCCGCACAGATGCAACGCAGGCATTTCGATGACGGAGCCCGCAGCTGCCTCGGGTCAACTCGCCCCACGGCGAAGCCGAAGAAGGGATTCCGAAAGACACTCGCCATGCAAAACCCCACACGCAGGACCGCCGCGCGTCCACAGCGCGGCGCAACGTTGATCGAGCTCATGTTCGCCGCTGCGATGAGTGCGTTGATCCTGACCGCTCTCGCCATGACGTCGAATCTGTTCGCCGGGCAGGTCGCCTACGCGAACGACAACGCCGATGACACCCTGGAGAAGGTTTCGAACGAGCTCGCCGACCTCGTGCGCAGCGCCTGGGTCGTGACGCAGCCGAACTCGACGTCGCTCTCCGTCGAGACGGCGACCGGCGAAGTCACGGCGTACTCCTACGACAACGGCGCGCTGACCGTCACGCGTCCGTCGGGCGCCAGCGGCGTGCTCGTGGACAACCTCGCCACCTTCGACATCATGGCGCAGACGACGGCGCGCTACCGCGAGGCGCCCGAGATCGATGTCGAGGACACGTGGTGGACGACGAGCGGCGGAGGCTTGGTGAACGGCATGGTTCTCCAGCCCGGTGAGGCGGTTGGCGTCGGGTTCTTCGTCTCGGCGGAGGCACCCGTGTCGGTCAACCAGGTTGAAGGCGTTCAAGAACGCCGACTGTCGGCGACGATCAACGATCTCGCGCTCATGATCGACAAGATCGACCTCGCCGATCACCAGTTCTGGCACCTCTACGACGACCCGCCGAACGGCTCGACACCCATCGGCGACCTCAAGGCCACGCTGTACGAGTCGCGCGGCCCGGGCAACGCGATCCCCTACGGCCCGGCCCTCGCCCAGCGCGTCTCGTCCCTCGATAACCTCCCGACGAACGGCTACTACTGGATCGAGGAGACGACGGGCGAGACGATCGAACCGCCGCAGGGCGCCGCCTACGGCTGGTGGAAGAACCACCCGGACGTCGGTCTCATCGTCACCATCCCGACGAGTGGTTTCACGATCGACCTGTCCGACATGGGCGCCGTCATCGAGCCGGGCCGCTCCTACGTCCTCACGCTCGAGACCGAGGGCTACGGAGCCATCGCGCTCTTCACGCGCACGTCGTCGTCGGGCACGGAGGCGACGTCGTACTCGCCCAACACGGCGACGACGTCGTTCCAAGAGATCGCCTACACCGTCCCGTTCAGTCTCGCGGGCACAAGCACGTACACGCAAACCGAAGCGCACGACGTCATCCGCCAAGTGAGTGTCACGCTGGCGAGAACTCCGACGCGATCGCTCACGGCGTCGGCCGCCGTGCTGTCGCAGACCGGCATCGACGACCCGTGGCTGGGCGCCGTGCCCGGCGAGGCCGCGGAGATCGAGGTTCCGTGACGCCGACAGAGCGCGCGTCGGCTCGGGGGCGAGGCCGCGCGCGCGGATGTCATCCGTCGTCAGCGACGCGCACGAGCCACTCAACGGACAGCGGCTCGGCGGGCCGTGGACACCCGTGCCCGGAATGGCGCGGACGGCCCCACTCAGCGCGCTGCGCGAGAGTGGTTCCCGAACTAGGGGTCGAACCTAGATTGCCGGAACCAGAATCCGGAGTCCTGCCATTGGACGATTCGGGAGCAGCGACAGATGTGCCACCTGGATCGCGGAGTATGCGGATGCGGCGGCCTGAGTCAACCGGGGTGACTTGCCAGGCGGGGTGTCGCTTCGGGATGCTGCGGCCATGAGCAGCGAGAAGAGCACATTCCTCGGACTCGAGGACGCCGGCAGCGAGGCCCAGGTGGCCGTCGTCTGCGCCCCGTACGATCTGACGAGCACCTTCGGAAAGGGCGCCGACCGCGGCCCTGAGGCCATGTTGGCGGCGTCGGGTGCCGTCGAGACCTGGGACGAGGAGACGAGCCGAGATCTCGAGACGCTGAGCTATACGACCTGGCGCCCCGAGGACGCGGCCGCCTTCGGGGCGCTCGCGCCCGAGGAGATGGCGACGGCGCTTCTCGCGACCCATCGCACGATGCTCGACCGCGGCCATTGGGTGCTCGGCGTCGGCGGTGAGCACTCGATCACGTACGGTCAGTTCGCGGCGCTGCACGAGCGTCACCCCGACCTCGCCGTGCTCCAGATCGACGCCCACCTCGACCTGCGCGATGAGTACGACGGCAGCAAGCACAACCACGCCTGCATCGCGGCGCGCTTCGTCGAGGCCGGCGTCCCGCTCGTACAGGTCGGGATGCGCAGCTGCAGCCGCGCAGAGGCGGCCCTCGTCGACGAGCGCGACATGACCGTGCACTGGGCGCGCAACGTCATCGGCCGCACGGCCTACCACCGCGACGTCCTCGCCGACCTCGTCGACCGCCCCGTCTTCGTCACCGTCGACCTCGACGGCTTCGACCCCGCGATCGTTCCGGCAACAGGCACTCCCGAACCCGGCGGCTTGTCGTGGAACGACGTCACGCTGCTGCTGCACACCGTCGGACGCCACTGCCGCGTCGTCGGCGCCGACATCTGCGAACTGGCACCGCACGAGTACAGTCGACCGAGCGAGTTCCTCGCAGCGCGGCTGGCCGCCAAGATGATTGCCTACTTCGTCCTCGAGCCGTCGCGCTGACCGGCCACTGACGCCTCAACGACCAAGCCTGGTCAGAAGCACCGTGCCGGTCGCAAAGGCCGCTTCTCGAAGACACGGTCACGCACATCGCACGCGGAGCCGTGCTTCAAGAGGCTGCTAACGTTCGCGGATCAAGGCCGCGCGTGCCGCGAGCAGGCCCAGGATCCCGACGAGCAAACTCGTCAGCGCGGCGACGAATGGCCCGAAGCCCTGCGTGATCGGGACGAGGCTGTGCGCGAGCATCCACGTGATCGGGGGTGGTGCGACGTCGGCTGTGCGCGCGGCCGCTTCCGAAACAGGAACCGCGAGCCCGAGCAGCGAGATCACGGCCCACTCGCCAGCACCGGTGAGTCCGGCGCGCGCGATGACGCGCGAGGCCTGCGCAGTGCCCCCGATGAAGAACACCGCCGAGGCTGCCCCACCGAGCAAGAACGTCGTGAGCACCAATGGCGCCGTCGGTTCACCATCACCCCAGAGGACGATGAGCGCGGCACCGAGGGCGATGAGTCCGCCGGACGCCATCCCGAACACGACACTGAGCCCCGTCGCGAGCCAGCGCGGCGCGCGCGTGTCGCGGACGGGCGAGACGGATGGTGTCGTCATGGCGCCCTCATGCGGGAGAACGACACGACGGAGCGAAGAGTCACACCGCGTGACAAGGCGGGGTATCGGAGGAACGGACCCATGACGCGGGCGACAAACGAGAGGTCGGGATCTCGCGGTGTCGATCGAGGTGTTCAGCGCGTGCACACACGCTTCGACGATCCAGACGAGGAGACCGCTCGTCCCCTCGCCCCGATCGAGATGACTCTGTCTTAACGTCTTGGCTCGGGTTATTCACGGAGATCGTCGCGAGCTCCTCGCAGGTCCCCGCCGACTCGATGGAGTCGGCGAGGGTCCCGATGCGAAGGCGGCCGGTCAGGCACCGGCACCTTCGGCGTCACCGGCAGCCGAGGCCGACCCACGACTTTCCTTCGTGCGCAGGATCATCGTCGTCGCACCCAGGAAGACGAAGATCCACACGACGAAGGCGATGTGTGAACCGAGAACGCTCGTGGCGGGCTCGGCGAGCGCATCGAAGCCCCAGGCGTGGAACGTGTCGTCGAGCGTCGTCTGCCAGAGCGTGTTGCGTGCGTGGTAGCCGAGCGAGATGACGGCCGCGCCGATCGGCAAGCGCGCCACGAGCCCTTCGAGAATCGCGAGGAACACGAGCGAGGCCATGATCGAGTGGCGCAGTGCGACACCGAAGCACAGGAACGTCGCGGTGTAGCCAGCGACGAGCAGCGTGAGCGTCCAGACGACCCACATGAGGTTCTCGATGTAGTACGCCATCGATCCCTCGAAGTTGATCAGCGCGAGAACGTACAGACCGACGACGGACGGCAGCACGAGGACGAGCGCACGCCGCAACGCCGCGAGCCAACGCCCGAACACCAGCGAGAATCGTGACAGCGGCGTGCCTACGAGGAAGGGGGCTGTGCCCGATTCCCATTCGTCGCCGAGACACGCGGTTCCGACGAACACGCAAACGAGCGGCACGACCTTGCCGAGATAGGCACCCTCGACCCAGTTGATGAACCGGTCGTACCCACCGGCGCGGCCGTCGCCGAGAGCCAGCACGAGAGCCTGGACGAGGAGCGGGAGGCCGACCACGACGAGCATGCCGACGAGGCGACGTCCGCGGAGGCTGCCGACACGCGTGGTCCGCATCGCGACGAGCGCGGCTGCGATGCCGGTGGGCGACGGCGGGCGAGTCCCCGTGGAGCGGCGCGCTTCACCGGTCATCTTTCCGGCGCGAATCGTTGGAGCGTCACTCATCGGGCGGTCCTTCCGTCAGGTGCGGTCGGTGTGCTGGAGATTGTCATCGGACGAGGTACTCGAAGACGGAACCGAGGTCCTCGTCGAGCGCCGAGATCGACTCGACGTGCAGCGAGCCGTCGACGACCCAGTCCTGCACGAGGCTGCACAGCGGCGCCGGACGCATGGTCTCGACGATCAGCCCGTTGTCGGCGATACCGAGCGAAAGCACGACGTCGCCGGCCTCGCCGAGCAGCCGAGCACCGAGCGCCTTGGGGTCGGCGACATCGAATCGGATCCGGCGCGCATGGCTTTCGAGCACGTCGCGAATCTCGCGAACCGTGCCTTCGGCGAGCACCTGGCCGTGGTGGATCAGTACGACGCGGTTCGTCATCGCCTCCACTTCGTGGAGCACGTGGCTCGAGACGAGGATCGTGACGTCGTCCTCGCCGAGTTCGCGCACGACGCGGATGAAGTCGCGGCGCATCACGGGGTCGAGCCCCGTGAGTGGCTCGTCGAGCACGAGGACGTCGGGGTCGTGAAGCATGGCCTGGGCCAGTTTCGCGCGCTGACGCATGCCTTTGCTGAACCCGCCGATGCGCTGGTCGATTGCCGCCGACAACCCGACACGCTCGAGCACCTCTTCGGCGCGCTTGCCGGCTTCGCCACCGCGGAAACCGCGCAGCATTGCTTGGTCGGTGAGGAATCTGCGCGCCGTGAGTTCCTCGTAGATCCCGTCGCCGTCAGCCACGTAGCCGATGCGCGCCAGGGCGCCGAGGTTGTTTCGGACCGGCTCACCGTCGAGCGTCACGGAACCGTCGCCCGGACTCGAGAGCCCGACGACGAGGCGGATCATCGTCGACTTGCCGGCGCCGTTCGGGCCGAGCAGCCCCGTCACACCGCCGTCGAGCGTCAGCGACACGCCGTTGAGCGCCATGACGTCGCCGTACCAACGCGACACGCGATCGAGCTGTACCTTCGCGCGACTCATGCCACCACCTCCACGGGACGCACGCGTCGCAAGATGATGACGACGCTCAGTATGCACCACCCGACGAGGATCGCGATCGATCGTTCGATCGGCACGCTGGCCAGCTGATATTCAGTCGCGCCGAGGATCCATGCGACGGTCTGGTTGATGTTGAAGAGGATCGACAGCAGGAAGTATTGGTCATTGCCGAACGCATCCTGCAGCGCCGTCGCAAGCACGACGTCGAGCAGGAAGACGAACGCGAGCAGCATGATGGCCGCGCTGCGTGCCTGGCGCGAGATGCTCGACATCGCGAGCACGAGCAGCGATGGCACGGTGACGATCACGACGCCGGCCAACACCGTGCGCCAGAGCACTTCGAACAACCTCTGCATCTCGCCCTCGACGCCCAAAGACACGGACATCTGCGCGAGCACGAGCACGGTTGCGGGAACGAGCGTGACAAGCGCAACGAAGAACCCGACGGCGCCGAACTTGCCGAGCAGGTACTGACGCGTCGTGACCGGGCGGCTCAGATACAGCTCGAGCGCGTTCATGCGGC
This sequence comes from Planctomycetota bacterium, assembly GCA_029259745.1. Taxonomy (GTDB): domain Bacteria; phylum Planctomycetota; class B15-G4; order B15-G4; family B15-G4; genus OFTM221. The sequence continues at coordinate 107,649 of JAJDEO010000061.1, read as the reverse complement.
GGTCGTTGGCGATCAGCCCCGCCCCCATGGCGATGCACGCGATGCCAGCCCAGATCGACTGCGAGATGATCAGGTACTGGTACATCGTGCGTCCGCTGACCTGCGTCATGCGGTTGAACTCGTCGCTGCCGAACAGGTCCTGCGCGAAGTCGGAACTCGCGAGGTCGGGGTTCGACATCACGTAGTAGCGCCCGAAGATGACGAGCAGGCCGCCGAGGAACAGCGCGAACGACATCAGCGTGACGATGACGGCCGGGATCTTGCGCTTGAAGAAGTTCGCGACGCCCTGGCGCACGCCCGCGGCCGCGATGACGGAGACACCGTCGACGCGCGCGTTGCGGTCACCGTCCCAGCGCGTGTAGCTGCGATCATAGACAGCCATCAGGTTCCTCCGAGCACGTCGATGAGCGCGTCTTCGAGCGACAGACGTACGGCGTCCATCGAGCGTACGACGACGCCGGCCGCAGCCGCCGCCTCGAACAGTGAACGGGTCGAGCCGGCCTCGGCGAGTGTCACCTGGACACCCTGGTCTTTCACCTCACCGACCCCGATGCCGCGCTCGCGGCACGCCGCGACGTAATCGCTGAGGCTCCCGTCGACGCGCACGACGCGCGCCTCGGTGAAGGCCTTCGTCATCGTCTCGATGCGTTCGTGACGCACGACCTTGCCGGCATTCACGACCACCACCGACTGACACACCTCCTCGACATCCCGCAGCAGATGCGTGGACAGGATGACGTGGATGCCCTTCTCCTGCGCGAGCGTTCGAATCAAGTTCAGCATCTCGACACGCCCCTTGGGATCGAGGCCGTTGGTGGGCTCGTCGAGGAAGATGAGGTCGGGGTCGTGCACGAGCGCCTGGGCGAGCTTGACGCGCTGGTGCATGCCCGTGCTGTACGTGCTCACCGGGCGATAGCGCTCCTCTTCAAGACCCGCGAAGAGCAGCGTCTCGTGCGCGCGGCGGCGCGCATCGGCATCGGGCAGCCCCGAGAGTCGGCCTGCGTAGTGCGTTGCGCCGAAGCCGGTCATGCCGGGGAAGTTCGCCTCGCGCTCCGGCATGTAGCCGACGCGCCGGCGCAACACGGACGCGTCCTTGCGGATGTCGTGTCCCAGGACGCGCGCCGTGCCCTTGTACGGCTTGAGCAGACCGAGCAGCGTCTTGATGAGCGTCGACTTGCCGGCGCCATTCGGACCGAGCAGGCCGATCGCGCCGCCGGGGATCTCGATGTCCAGACTCTCGAGCGCCACGCGTTTTCCGTAGCGCACTTCGAGCCCTTCGAGAGCGACCAGCGGCCCCTCGTTGGCAGCCGTCATGCTGTTCTCCGTTCGATCACGCAGCACCTCTTTTGCGGACGGTCGCGGCCAACGCCATCAGCGAGGCCACGCACCAGAAACCCTCGAGCCCGACGAAGACCCACTCCTTGATCACGGCCGAGTACGCGGCCAACAGCCCCGAACCGATGACGTTCGCAACGAGATACGTCTGCGATTCGGCATGGGTCCACTTGCGCTGGTTGGCGATGTAAGCGCCGACGAGGAACAGGAATCCGACCACGGACACAACCCGCCAGATCACTCCCGGATCGTCAACCATGGATTCGTCCGCCCTCTCAAGACACGCTCGACTCACCGGCCATCGAGTGGGCCGAGTCTACTGGCCGACCCGGGATGGCTCCATGACACGACCATGTCCCACGAGCGGCCTTGTTGGGACGCAGCCTCTAGCAGCGTGTAGCCGTGACGCGCGCATGACGCCTCAGCCGTCGAGGTCGTCGTCCGCGAAGGGATCGTCCTCGTCGTCTGCAGCAGACGACGGGCGGCTTCCGGAGCGCGGCGTCGGCATCGGCCCAGGCTCAGGCGCATCACCCCCTTCGTCCGCGACATCCTCCGCGATCACCGCGGGCGTGTCATCGCCCTCGGCGCCCTCTTCGCCTGGCTCCCCCCGCTCCATGGAGACCTGATCAAGGAGCTTCTGCAGACGCGCTTCCTTCTCGAGCGAATCGTCGATGACGAAACGCAGCTGCGGCATGTAGCGAATGCGCAGCGAGGGCGCGATGCGCTCCTGGACGTGCGGCGCAGCCCGCTCGATCGCGCGGATCGTGCGGCGCTGCACCGCCGGCTCACCCAGCACGGTGTAGAAGATACGCGCGATGCGCTTGTCGTCCGACAACTCCACGCGCAACACCGTCACAAAGCCCAAAGCCGGATCCGAGAGGTGCTCGACGATCACCGTCGCCACCTTCTCCTTGATCAACGCTTCGAGCCGCTGGGCTCGTTTCCAAGTCATATCCCGGTCAACTCGTCGAGGACTCGAGAGTCCGCGGGATCAGCTCAACCTCGTAGGCCTCGAAGATGTCGCCCGGGCGAATGTCGTCGTAGCGGTCGAGGTGCATACCGCACTCGTAGTTCTCGCGCACTTCCTTGACGTCGTCGGTGAAGCGACGCAGCGAGTCGAGCTTGCCGGTGTGCAGGACCCTGCCATCGCGCGTCAGACGGATGTGTGCGTCGCGGCGGATGATGCCGTCCGTGACGTAGCAACCTGCGATGTTGCCGAGCTTCGACGACTTGAAGACCGCGCGAACCTCCGCGTGCCCCGTGATCGTCTCCTTCTCCTCGGTGCCGAGCTTGCCTTCGAGCGCCTTCTCGAGGTCTTCGGTCATCGCGTAGATGACGTCGTAGAACTTCACCTCGACTCCCGTGCGCTGGATGACAGCGCGCGAGCTCTTATCCGGCACCACGCCGAAACCGATGATGAAGGCCTCCGATGCCTGAGCCAGAAGGACATCGTCTTCGGTGATCGCGCCGATCCCGGCGCGAATGACCTTGAACTTCACTTCGGGGTGAGCGAGGTCGGAGACGGTCTGCTTGACGACCTCGAGCGAGCCGTAGACATCCGACTTGAGGATGACGTTGATCTCGGTGACGTCGTGCGCCTCGATCTGCTCGAAGAGCCCTTCGAGCGTGAGCGTGTCGGTCGGCGAATCGTCAATCTGACGCGCCTCTTCCTTGCGCTCTGCGGCAACGACGCGGGCCTCGTTGATGTCGTTGACGACGAGGAACTGCGCGCCAGCCGGCGGCGGCTCGTCGAAGCCGAAGACCTGCACGGGCACGCCCGGACCGGCCGACTTGATGCGTTTGCCGTTGTCGTCGTTCATGTAGCGAACGCGACCGACGACCTGGTCGACGAGCACCGGGTCCTTGGCGTTCAGCGTGCCGTCGAGCACCACACAGGTGGCGACGATGCCGAGGTTGGGGTCCTTGTGACTGTCGATGACGACGCCACGCGCGGGGATCTGAGGATCACCGTCGAGTTCGAGGATCTCGGTTTCGAGCGCAAGGCGTTCGACGAGTTCATCGAGACCCTGCCCGGTCGTTGCCGAGCATTCGACGATACCGACGTCACCACCCCAGCCTTCGACCATGATGCCCATCTGGGCGAGCTGCTGCTTGACCTTGTCGGGCTCGGCGTTGTTCTTGTCGATCTTGTTGAGCGCGATGATGAACGGCACACCGGCAGCCTGCGCGTGCTCGATGGCCTCGCGCGTCTGCTCCATGACACCGTCATCGGCAGCCACCACGAGCACAGCCACGTCGGTGATCGCCGCACCACGCGCACGCATCTCGGTGAACGCGCGGTGACCCGGCGTGTCGAGGAACGTGACGGGGTTGCCGTTCTTGTCGTGGACGAGATATGCGCTGGTGCGCTGCGTGATGCCGCCCGCTTCCTTCGCGGCGACACGACTGCTGCGCAGCGCATCGAGCAACGACGTCTTACCGTGGTCGACGTGACCCATGACGGCCACGATCGGACCGCGCGGTTGGGGCTCACCGGCCAACTTGATGGCGCGCAGCTCCTCGGCCTGCAGGAGCTTCTGCGCTTCGGTCATCTCGGCGAGCACGGTGATGTCGCGTTCGAGCTTCTCGGCGAGCACTTCGAGGTGCTCACCGTTGATCACGACGTTCTTGTCGCGCGGATCGAACTCTTCTGGGAAGTGCATCAGGATCTCACGAGCCTTGATGCCCAACAGGTCGGCGAGATCGCGCACGCCGATCGGCGCTTGAAGCGTGACGGGATGCGTCGGACGCTCGCCGCGACGCTTGCGACCACCGCGACGGCCGCCCATGTTCTGGCGACGCATCGGCGGACGACGGCGGCTCGGCGGACGGCGGTTGCCGAAGTGACCGAGTCGGATCGCGCCCAGCGCGGACGTGTCCTCGGCGTCGAAGACAAACTCGCCTTCACCCTTGCCGGGACGGCCGGGATTGCGCGTGTTCTTCGCGGCGGCATCGCCTGCCCCACGACGCGCGGGCGTGGTGGGTGCACCACCTCCACCCCCGCCACCACCGGGACCACCACCGGCACCAGTTCGGCGCGACGGCGGCGGACGCGTGGGATCGAGCGGATCGTATTGGCTGGGCGGACGACCTGGACCACTGCTGCGGCCACCGGCACCGCCGGAGCGCGTCGAGCCCGGATCTTGCTTGGGCTTGATCTCGATGCGACCGAGGATCTTGGCGCGACGGCGCGGCTTCGACTCGGGCACGTTCGGACGCCCCTTGAGCTTGACCTCCGCCTTGCCTTCAACCGCTCCGTCGCCGTCAGCGGCGGCATCGGCAGCCTCATCGTCACCGACGTCCTTGCCACCGATCGTCAGCGAGATGGTCTTCGGCGCTTCGGCGGGCTCTTCGGCTTCCGCTTCGGCGGGCGCCTCGGCTTCAGCTTCGGGCTCGGCCTCAACCGCAGCTTCCGCCTCGACGGCAGCCGGGGCTTCGGCCTCGACTTCGACCGTCTCGGCAGCGTCTTCGGCAGCCTCGCGCTCAGCAGCTGCGGCGGCGGCCGCAGCTGCTTCGGCCTCGGCGGCCGATTCGGCTTCAGCGCGCGCCGCTTCTTCAGCTGCACGTTGGTCGGCCTCTTCGGCCTCGCGACGTTCAGCCTCTGCGGGCGTGGTGATCTGGATCGACGTGACCGGCTTGTCGTCAGCGTCCTCGACCGGGGGCGCCACTTCGGCGGCCTCGGCGACGGGCTCTGCGACTTCCTCGGGTTCGTCCTTCGGAGGCGCCTTCGCGGCTTCCTTGGCCTTCTTCTCGGCCTCCTCCTCAGCGAGGATCTCGAGTTCTTCGGTCCAAGCCGCGCGAAGGATGCCCTCGGCACCCTTCGGAATACTCGATGAGTGACTCTTCACGCCAAGGCTGAGTTCCTTGGCGATCGCAAGCAATCGCTTGCTGTCAGCTCCGAGCTCCTTCGCGAGTTCGTGCAGTCGCACGTGGCACTACTCCACCACCGGGTCGTCGGCGTGTCGGTCACCGGCCTCAGCTTCAGGAGCTTGAGGCACAGTGTCGTCGACGACGGGATCGGCGCTCGCATCGGGAGCGGGCGCGCTCGGCTCGACCTTGGTGGCGTGGTCGGCCGCGTCGTGGACGGAGCTCGCGGGATCTCCCGCGAGCGTTTCGGTTTGGGTGGCGCTGCCCTCGGGGGCGCGCGGGGTTTCACCTTCGGGGCGTCCCGGTGCTGCAGGACGAGGAGCCCCGTCGGGACGAGCCGAGTGAGGCATCTGCGTGACGCCCTCGACCTTGATGTCCCAACCGGTGAGGCGCGTGGCGAGGCGCACGTTCTGGCCCTTACGGCCGATCGCGAGCGCAAGCTGGTCGTCGGGAACGACGACGCGCGCAATCTTCGTGTCCGGATCGAGTTTCAACGACGCGAGCTGCGCGGGGCGCAGGGCGTTCGCGATCATTTCCTCGTCCGACTCACTGAAGCGGATGATGTCGATCTTCTCGCCGTTCAGCTCGTCCGTGATGGCCTTGATCCGCGTGCCGCGGATACCGACGCACGCGCCGACACAGTCGACACGCGAGTCGTTGCTGTGAACCGCGATCTTCGTGCGGTAACCGGGCTCGCGGGCGATGCGACGGATCTCGATGACACCGTCGCTCACCTCGGGAACCTCGAGCTCGAAGAGCCGCTCGACGAGGTCGGGCGTGACACGCGAAAGGATGATCTTCACACGCGGGCCGACCTGCTTCACGTCACTGATGACGCCGCGGACGCGGTCGCCGGGCGAGTACATCTCGCCGCGCACGCGCTCACCGCGCGGCACGATCGCCTCGCCCTTGCCGATGTTGACGACGAGTGCTCCACCCTCGATGCGCTGGACCGTTCCGAGCACGAGCTCGCCGATCTTGTCCTGGAACTCGGCGTAGACCACCGAGTTCTCAGCGTCGCGCAACGACTGGATGATGACCTGCTTCGCCGTCTGCGCCGCGATGCGGCCCAGATCGATCGCTCCATGCTCAACCTCAGAAGTCACGCTGAGATCGCCCGATGTCCGGTCCACCTTGCAGTGGATGGGGACTTCGGGGCCAACCTTCTTCTGGATGGCGGCCACCATCGCGTTCTCGATCGTGCGGAAGATCAACTCGGAGTCGATATCCTTTTCGAGACTGATGGCGTGGACGATACGAAGCAGCTCTTGATTCACACGGAACCTTGCCGCCGCCCGACGAGGGCGGAGATGGGACATAGATTGGCCGTGATCCTCCCTCGGTCGTTGCTGTGAACGACGCGACGAGGACGGCGACCTGTGAGGTGAAGCGGGTAAGACTCGTGAAATCTGCCGCTCCTGTCAAGATACGGGACGCCTCCGACGCGGCTGGACGCACATCCGCCACATACCGTGGCTTGCGGATACCGAGCGTTGACACGCTCGCGGCGATTGCGAACCTCATGCATCTCCCCTCTGGAACGCCGCAGTGAACGCCCCTTCTGTCTCCGTGACCGTGAACGGCAAGCCCCACGAGGTCGCGTCCGAGTCCACGATCTCGGCGCTGCTCGATGCACTCGAGGTGCGCCGCGAGCGCTGCGCCGTGGAAGTGAACCGCGCCGTCGTGCCGCGCTCGCAGCACGGCGCGCACACCCTGCGCGACGGCGACGTCGTGGAGATCGTGTCGTTCGTCGGCGGCGGGTGATGGAGGGCGTCGAGAGCGACGAGCTCCCGGCCGCGCTGCTCGATGCGCGTGCCGCCGCGCGGCGCGTCGAGGCGCTCGGCGTGCCGGCACTCGAGCGGCTCTGCGCCTCCGAGACGCAACACTTCGCCCCTGCCGGACGTGTCGCCGTCGACCCACGCCTCGGGCTGCCCGTGCTCTACAGCGAGGCGCGCGCGAGCCGACCGCGTGCGCTTGCCGGCTGCCCGGTCTGCAACGATCGTCTCTGCCCAGCGGTCGACATCGTCGAGGCGCCCGATGGCGACGCGACCTGGCTTGCGCCGAATCTCTTCCCGCTCGTGTCCCCCACGGTCAAAGCAAATGACGCGGCGGCGCGGGGAATGCACTTCGTTCAATGGACGTCGCGGCGGCACGACGTGCGCTGGCCCGACGGCACGCGCGACGTCGCCGCGCGCGTGCTGAGTCAGCTTGCACGCGTCGAACGGTTCCTGCTCGAACACGCCGGCGACGCCTACCCCGAGACGGGGCCCGGACGTCGTGGCCACGTCGGCATCGTCAAGAACGTCGGCGCGAACGTGGGCGGCTCTGTCGAACACGACCACCAGCAGATCCTGCTCACGAACATCGCTCCGCTCGAGCCGCGCCTGGCCCACGACCTCGGCCCGACGCTGCGCGCCAGCCAACACCAGCACGACCTGCACGTCGACACCGTCGACGGGAACACCCACACGCTCGTCGCCCCCTTCATGCGCCGCGCCCTGCAGTCGTTCGTGCTCCCGGCCGATCCCGGAGCACACTTCCTGCACGACCTCTCCGACGACGACCTCGCCTCGTTCGGCCTCGCCATCGCGCGCGTCACGGGCGCCACGTCGCGGCTCATGCAGCGCGACCACGGCGAGCCGGCCTGGAACGTCGTCTTTCACAGCGGCACAGACACACCGCTCGTCGCAGAGCTCCGCGCCTACACCCAGCCGCTCGGCGGCTTCGAGCAGCTCGGCCTGTACCTCTGCGAAGAAACGCCGGAGACCTCGGCGGGGCGCCTGCGCGAGGCACTCACGATTCGCTGACTCGCACGGCTGGACGACTCGGGCGCCGATCCGCGATCCTCAGGGTGCCCTGACTCTTTCTCCACCGCGAGTGCACGCCATGTCCGACACGCCTTTCGTCATCGGCGACCACACCTTCACGTCACGCCTCTTCGTCGGTACGGGTAAGTACAAGGATCTCGCAACGATGAAGGCCGCGCACGACGCGTCGGGCACCGAGTGCGTGACGATCGCCGTGCGACGGATCGATCTGACGGGCGGTGACGGGTCGGTGCTCGACATGATCGGCGACCACATCACGCTGCTGCCGAACACGGCGGGTTGCTTCAACGCCGACGACGCGATCCGCACCGCGCGACTCGCACGCGAAGCCCTCGACACGACGCTCCTCAAGCTCGAGGTACTCGCCGATCCCGACTCACTGCTCCCCGACCCCGTCGCGACGATCGAAGCCGCGAAGACGCTCGTCGGCGAAGGCTTCACGGTGCTCGCCTACACGAGCGACGATCCGATCATCGCGCGTCGTCTCGAAGACGTCGGGTGCGCGGCCGTGATGCCGCTCGGCTCGGCGATCGGCTCGGGCCTCGGCATCCTCAATCCGCGCAACATCGTGCGCATCAAGCAGCACGCGAGCGTCCCGATCATCGTGGACGCCGGCGTGGGCACGGCGTCCGACACCTGCGTCGCGATGGAACTCGGCGTCGACGGCGTGCTGTTGAACACGGCCATCGCCCTCGCCGGCGATCCCGTCCGCATGGCCCGCGCGATGCGCGACGCCTGCACTGCCGGACGCGACGCGTTCCTCGCCGGCCGCATGCCCCGCAACGAGTTCGGCGCACCGAGTTCACCAACGAAGGGCACGATCGGGGCATGACTCGCACTGTCCTCGCCGTCATCGCAACGCTCGCCGTCACCCTCGCGGCCTGTCGCGAAGAGGCGCCGGCGCCAGCCCGCTTCACGCACGAGATCATCGACGAGAACACGTCCCGCGTGACGATCCCGTTCGATCCGAACGAGCCCGTCGTGGGTGCCGTCATGGGCAACTTGGGCATCATCATCCACTGTGCGCTCGAACGCGGGTTTCGTTGGGTGAAGCTGATCGATCCCTGCGAGCAAGGAATGCCGGCCGACCAACCCAAGACGCTGGAGTTCTTCCACCACGTTCCCGAAGGCTATGAAGCCGTGACCTTCGACGTCGAAGCCGGCACGTTCCCCGAGAACTTGAACTCGGAGAGCGAGGACATCGTGCTCGACGCTCACGCATTCGACGCGTACTTCTCGCGCAAGTCACCCGATTGGCGCGACAAGCTCGTCAAACCTCCCGCGATTCACGTCGACCCCGCACCGCGCGTCACGGCTCCACGAACACTCACGCGCGAGCGCTTCGTCGAACTCGCCGCGCCCGTACGGACGTTGACGCCGTTCACGACGGAAAACGAAACATCACCGCGTCTATGCATCGTGACGAAGGCCGGCGTTTCTATCGTCGACGCGAAGGGTGAGGTCGAACGCTCGTTGGCCATCGCTCCACCGTTCGGCGTCGTTCCGCTGATGGGGAAGGCCGGAATCGAGGGGTACATCTCGCACCGTTGGAACATCATTCGATACGACACGGAAGGTCGTGAACTCTGGCGATTTCCGAACGACGCGGGAGACGGCGGGCGGAAGGCGCCGAGCGCCCTGAGCCTGGCATCGGGAGACCTAGACGGCGATGGCGACCGCGAGCACGTCGTGGGGTGCAACGGAAAGGGCGGCGTCTTCGTCCTCGACGACGAAGGCCACACGCTCACGTACAACGATGCCGTGAACGTGCACTCGGTTGCGGTCGTCGACCTGTTCGGCGATACGGCACTCGAGATCGTGCACGTCAACGGTAGCACGGACGGAGCAGTGGTCCGGAACGCCGAGGGCTACCACGTTGACGTCGCGTCCACCCTCTCGTCGACGTTCGAAACGGCGACGTCGCCATCAGGCGAACCACTCTTCGTCACCGAAGTCGCCGGCAAGGTCCGCATCCTCGATCGCCAACTCCAGGAGCTCTACGTTCGCAAGCTCGCAGCGACCGGCGTAGACAACGTGCAGATCGCCTGGCTCCCGTGGACCGACGGCGACGAACCCTGGATGGCCCTGTCGCGTACGATCGGCTACACCGATAATCGCTCCGAGGTCTACGTCTTCGACCCCGCAGGAAACCTCGCATGGCACGAGGAGTTCGCGTCGTCCTACGCACCCATCGCTGCGTTCGGAGCACCTGACTCGAACGCAGCGGCGCTCCTCGTCGGGGTCGGTCACGAGGTGTGGGCGTACGCTCCGGTGAACTGACGTCGCGCACGTCGCACCTCGCCGCCTCGTAGACGACCAGACCATCGCTCCCGAGGAGTATCCGGCTTCGCCAGCGAGCCAGACCCTCGAATGAGCACGCATGCCCGGCGCTCTCGCTCCTTGCTCGACGGCTATGCGCCAGTCCGCAGCGGCACCCGGCAACGACCGGCACGCACCGAGCCGTCGTCGGGCGACAGGGACGTCGGCAGCGACTTCACGCCGCCCTCACCACCGTCACGAGATCCCACCGACGCCAACAGGCGTGCCTGAGCGCCGACGTCCCTGTCGCCCGACGACGGCGGACAAGAACGTCGGAGCATCTCCCGTACGCCCCGCTCCGCCTGAGCTCCGCAAGGGCTCCACTCCACGGGGCTGCCCCCACGAGCACTCCCGCGTCAGCGCGAGCACGAGTACCCGACGACATCCACCAACTCACCAAGCACCCAAGGCCACCTGCAAAGCAGCCCAAGCTCTCGCACCCAACCGTCCCCGAGGATCAACGATCCAGCGCGCCCTCCAGGCCGTGACGACCGAACCGCCGTCCCAAGCACCACTTACCCCAACTCCCCGAGGACTATGGCACCTCGCCGCGACCGGCACGCACCGAGCCGTCGTCGGACGACAGGGACGTCGGCAGCGACTTCACGGCGTCGAAGCCACCGTCACGAGATCCCACACGTCCCACGAGCCGTGCCTGAGCGCCGACGTCCCTGTCGTCCGACGACGGCGGACAAACACCCTCCGCCCTACTTCCCAACCAAGAAATGCGCCACATCCGAATCCCGCATGACATAGTCCCGCCCCTCCACCCGCATCTTCCCGGCACTCCGAATCGCCCCTTCGCTCTTATGCTGTACGAGGTCATCCACCGAGTACACCTCCGCGCGGATGTAGAGCTTCTCGAAGTCGGTGTGAATCACACCCGCGGCCTCCGGCCCCGCCGCACCGCGCCGAATCGTCCACGCGCGGATCTCCTTGGGACCGGCCGTGAAGAACGTCATCAGGCCGAGCAGCTCGAACGCACGCACGACGAGTCGGTCGAGGCCGGCAGCTTCCAAGCCGAGGTCTGCGAGGAAGTCGGCCTTCTCGGCGTCGTCGAGTGACGCAAGCTCGTTCTCGAGCTGCGCGCACAGCGCGATCACCTCGGCGCCCTGCTGCGCGGCATGCTCGCGCACGGCAGCGACGTAGGGACTGTTGCCCTCGAGGTCGTCCTCGGCGACGTTCGCCACGTAGAGCACAGGCTTCATCGTGAGCGGGAAGAGCGGATCAAGAGTTTCGAGGTCAGCCTCGCTCCAGTCGCCGGCGCGCAGCAACGCGCCCGTCTCGAGGTGCGCCATCGCGCGCTCGAGCACACCCACCTCCTTCTTCGCCTGCGCGTCCTGACTGCGACTCTTCTTCAACGCCTTCTCGTGCGCCCGCGTCACCGTGCCGAGATCGGCCATCGCGAGTTCGAGCTCGATCACGCCGATGTCTCCGATCGGGTCGACGGTGCCCGACACGTGCACGACATCGTCGTCATCGAAGCAACGCACCACGTGCAGGATCGCGTGGGTCTCGCGGATGTTGCCGAGGAACTGGTTGCCCAGGCCCTCACCCTTGCTGGCGCCCGCGACGAGCCCCGCGATATCCACCACCTTCAGGACCGCCGGGATTATCTCCTTCGTCTCGATGTGCTCGTTGATCGACGCCAGGCGCGCGTCCGGCACGGCCACCATTCCGACGTTGGGCTCGATCGTGCAGAAGGGGTAGTTCGCCGACTCGGCGCCCGCCTTCGTGATCGCGTTGAACAGAGTCGACTTGCCGACGTTGGGGAGGCCGACGATGCCGCAGGCGAGGTTCATGGCGGAGACACTTGCAGTGGGAGGGTGACTCGGAGGCGTCGCAGGACACCCCGCGGCGACCGAGCATGGTAGCCCCACGGCACCGCCGCCGTCACCCCGCGCGCCGCCTCAGATCGCCTCGTCGTAGGCGCGCTGGGCCTTGTCGGCGAAGCGCAGGCCGATCTCGTAGAGCCCGTACATCGGGATCGCGACCAGCAACTGCGTAGCCGGATCGGGCGGCGTGAGCAGCGTCGCGAAGACGAGGAAGACCACGAAGGCCATGCGTCGCGACGAGCTCAGCGTCGACGCCTCCATGATCCCGGCTCGGACGACCACCCACATCAGCAGCGGCAGCTCGAAGACGAAGCCCATCAGGACCGTCAGCGCGGAGAGCACCGAGAAGTACTCGCTCAGGGTCACCTGGATCGAGATCTGCTCGGCGTCGTAGAACGTGAGCATGAAACGCAGCCCCATCGGCACGAGCACGTAGTACCCGAACAGCAGGCCGACGGCGAACATCCCCACAGCGAGCGGGAAGCTCTTGTGGATCGCGACACGCTCACGCTTCAGCAGCCCGCTCTGGATAAACCCCCAGGCCTGCGCGAGGTAGTACGGCGAGCCCACGATGATCGCGAAGACGCCCGACACCTTGATCGCGAACACCATCTGCTCGTGCGGCTTGATGACGCCCAGCGTCCCGATGTCGCGCCCGTTCTCCGCGATCGCCGCACGCGCCGTGTCCCACGGCAGGACGATCACCCAGTGCAGGAAGTCCTTGAGGAACAACCCGGCCACGAGCAGCGTCATCAGCAGCACGGTCGACTTGATGAGCCGCGAGCGCAGCTCTTCGAGGTGCTGACGTAAGGGCATGCGCGAGGCTTCGAGCGCCGCATCGTCGTCGAGGGGTGCGTTCGTTTCGGTCATGGGCCCAGCGAGACCTGGCGGAAGACTCCGTCGTCGTCGAGACGCGCTGCGACGGGCAGGGTGTCGACGGTTGCGCAGAGCTCGAGGTCTGCGCCGAGCCCTATCGTCGCCAACTTGCGCCCCGAGAGCGAGCGTCGAGCCAAGCCGAGCAGATCGCTGCGCCACGTGTCGAAGAGCGCGACGGCCGTGCGCGCCGCATCCGTGCCTGAGGCCCCGCCCAGCAGAGCGAAGGAACCCACGAGACACCCGGCGGCGGCGATGTCGTCCGCAGCCGCCCGGTCTCCCGAACCGGCGCAGACGATGAGCACGTCGCCGGCGACCAGCTCGTCGCCCACGGCCCGCTCGCACGCAGCAACCCCACCGCGCTCGGCGAGCACTCCGCGCACCGTCGCCTCGGCGTTGACGAAGCCCGCCCCCCAGATCGACGCCGCCGACGTCACGGCCTCGACGGCCCGCGTGCCGTTGCTCGTCGTGAGGATGACACCACGCCCAGCGCAGCGCGCCGCGTCGTAGTGCCCCGGCGAGTTTCCGAGGTCGAAACCCTCGAGCGCAAGCCCGCCGCGTTCGCCGCCGAGCAGTGCACCACTCGCAGCAGCTCGCTCGCGCGCCTCGGCGACATCGGCAACAGGCCGCACGCCGGCGGCACCATGCTTCAGCGCGTGGGCGACGACCGACATCGCGCGCACGACATCGATGACGATGGCATGGACCCCGTCCGGAACGGGATCAGGCACATCCGCGATCGTGAAGGCGACGTCGACGCGCATGGCGTTCGAGGCGTCCGCCCGTCAGCTGCCCTGGGGCCCTTTAGTAGCGCAGGAAGGGCTTGAGATCGGCGAGGCGCATGATGCGCATGCCGACCTTCGTCGCGAAGGCGTACTCCTCGGTTTCGGTCAGCTCGGGAGCGAACTCGTCCGAGAGGTTCTTGCTGCCGAGGACGAGCACGTCGGTGCCGACGCTGAGCGTGTCGTCGACACTGGCGCCCAGGTCGTCGAGACGCTGACCGATGAACTCGCGGCTCGTCGTGAGCGGGAACTCACCGAGCAGGAAGTAGCGCTTGTTCTCGCCGCGATCGAAGTGCGGGTTGCGGACGAGATCGCCGGGAAGCATCGGGTCGAAGACGTTGACGTCACCGTCGAGGCTTGCCATCGCGAGGTCGCTCTCGACGGTTTCGACCGTGAGGAACCCGCGCGCCGTGAGCTTGCCGTCGAGGCCGCGACGCAGGAGCTCGAAGCGCGTGCCGCGCTTGAGGCCGTCACGACCACCGATGTCGAGGAATGCCATCGAACCGTTGCCGGAGACTTCGAGCACCTTGCCATCGATGGCTTCGGGCTCGACGACGGCGACCTTGGCGCCGAGCGACGAAAGCAGTGCCGCGTCGGTGGCCTTGGACTTGGCAGCTGCCACGGCCTGCGAGTCACGCTCGTCTTCGGCGACGCGACGGCGGTCCTCTTCGGCCGAGTTCTTCGCGAGCAGCTCGTCGATACGATCCTGATCCGCCTGGGCCTGGGCCGCGGCACGATCCTGCTCGTCTTGGAGCTGCTGCGTCAGGTCGGCAACCTCTTGCTTGTAGCGCGCCTCGGTGTCGTTGACGCTCGACGACGAGAGTCCGGCGCGATCGTTCGCAGCCTTGACGTCAGCCTCGGCCTGGGCGAGCGCCGTCTTCAGGGTGCGCACGCGCTTGAGCAGCTCAGCGGCGGCCTTGTCGAGCGTGACCTTCGTGTCGGGCCCACCCAGCGCCGGGCCGAGTTCGGTCTTCGCCGAGGCGATGAAGGTGTTGATCGCCTCGACCGACGTGTCGGAGAAGTCGTTCGCGTCGTCGCGGAAGCCGGTGGCACGCGAGATCTCGAGCTTCGCCTCGAGGTCGGACGTGCGCGCATCCTTCTCGGCCTGGAGCGCCGCCTTGGCCGCGACCTCTGCGTCATTCGCCCGCGCGATATCGGAGGACAGGGCGTAAGCCACGAATCCGGATGCGAGGAACAAGATGGCGAAGACGATGGCCCAAACCATCGCGTTGCCGGCCTGGGAGCGAGTGCGGAGGACGTCGTTCACGGCGGGACCTCTTCTTGGCTTCGGTATTCGGGGCGTCAGGGTGACGAAGGCGCGGATTATAGGGAGACACCCCGCGCGCGGCAACGCAGGCGACCGACACAGGTCGATCGAGGTACCCTGCGGGGGTATGGAACCGATCATCGGGTTGCTCGGAGGCGTCGCCAGCGGAAAATCGTCCGTGGCTGGGATCATGGCCCGGCGCGGGCTCCTCGTGCTTGATGCCGACGCTGAGGCACGGGCCGTCGTCGCCTCCCCGGAGGTCCTCGTGGCCCTCGGCGCGCGATTCGGCCCAGAGGTCATCGACGAGGACGGCAAACTCGACCGCGCCGTGCTCGCAGACCGCGCTTTCGCCACCGCCGCCGACACCGCAGACCTCAATGCGATCGTCCATCCGGCCGTTCGGGCGCGGTTGCTGGCCGGCCTCGAGGCGGCCCAGGAACGCCCCGTGGTGCTCGATGTGCCGCTTCTGATCGAGTCCCCGCTGGCCGATCGCGTGACGATCTGGGTCTTCATCGACAGTCACCCCGCCGACCGCGACGACCGCACGACAACCGTGCGCGGCTGGGACGAGGACGAGCGAAAGCGGCGTGAGCTCCACCAGGCCAGCCTCGACGAGAAGCGTGCCCGAGCCGACCACGTACTGGAAAACTTCGGCTCAATCGAGGATCTTGAGCGGAACGTCGACGCGCTGCTAGCGCGTCTGGGTCTCGGCGCCGATCGCTGATCGCGACACCGGCAACGAACCACCGCCCCGGCGGCACGTCTTCTCCCCGGCGCCGATCACGTCCGATCGAACCGCCGCCCCACTCGTCCCGCACGCGCGGATTCTTACATGGCTGCGTCTCGTCGCAAGGCGACCCAGGAAGAACTGTCCTTTGAAGACAACGACGACGAGGCGGGCGAGATGCCTGCCGAGGAGTCCGCGGACGCGCCACGCCAGGTGAAGAAGGCCGTCAAGAAGGCGCCGCCGCTTCCCGGGCAGGAAGGGTCACGTCGCCCCGCGCGCATCGCCGAGCTCGGCGAGATGCCGATCGACGAACTCGTGCGGACGCTGAAGTACTACAACGTCAACGCGCACGTCGGCATCGATCGCAACAAGCTGTTGCTGATGTTCCTGCGGGCGGCCGACAAGGCCAAGCTGCACGTCGAAGGCGAAGGGCAGCTCGAGGTCATGCCGGACGGCTACGGCTTCCTGCGCGCGATCCGCAACTCGTTCCTGACGTCGCCCGACGACCTCTACGTCGGCGCCGACCTCGTCAAGAAGTACGGCTTGCGCCCCGGCATGACGATCACGGGACGCGTCCGACGCGGACACCGCAAGGACAAGTACTTCGCGCTCGCGGACGTCACGGCGATCAACGGCTTCGCGCCCGACGCGGCGGCCGACTGGACGCCGTTCGACGACATGACGCCCGTCTTCCCCGACACGCGCATCCGCCTCGAGAACCATGACGAGGGTGAGTTCTCGTCACGCGTCGTCGACCTCGTCGCGCCGATCGGCTACGGCCAGCGCGGCCTCATCGTCTCGCCGCCGCGCGCCGGTAAGACGGTGCTCATGAAGGACCTCGCGCGCGCCATCACGCAGAACAACAAAGAGGTCAAGCTCGTCGTCTTCCTCGTCGACGAGCGGCCCGAAGAAGTCACCGACATGCAGCGCACCATCGACGGCGAGGTGATCTTCTCGACGTTCGACGAGTCGCCCAACCGGCACATCCAGGTCGCCGAGCGCGTCACCGACCGCGTGCGCAGCCTCGTCGAAGCCGGCTTCGACGTCGTCCTCCTGATGGACTCCCTCACCCGCCTCGGGCGCGCGTTCAACTCCGCGGCCAAGGGCGGCAAGATCATGTCCGGCGGCCTCGAGGCCAACGCGCTGCAGAAGCCCAAGCGCATGTTCAGCTCGGCGCGCAACGTCGAGGGCGGCGGGTCGCTGACGATCATCGCGACGGCTCTCATCGAGACGAACTCGCGCATGGACGAGGTCATCTTCGAGGAGTTCAAGGGCACGGGAAACATGGAGATCGTGCTCTCGCGTCAGATCGCCGAGCAACGTTTCTACCCGGCGATCGACATCCTCAAGTCGGGGACACGGAACGCCGAGCTGCTGCTCGATCCGCAGGAAAACCTGCTGATCAAGAAGATGTACGCGAACCTCGCCAGTGAGACGCCCGTCGACGCTCTCGAGAAGCTCATGACTCGACTGAAGAAAACCGGTTCGAACGCCGAGTTCCTTCTGGGACTCATGCAACAAGATCTGTGATTGCGGAATCTCCGCGCCTGAGGCGGACATCCAAGGGCGAATGATGCCCCACTCCACGACAACCCGCTGCCTTGCGAGCAACCAACCATGAAGATCTCCGTCGCCAGCACCGTCCTGCTCGCCGCCCTCTCTCTGGCGAGTTGCCGCATCGACTCGGACGCCGTCGCCACCGTCGACGGTGAGTACCTCGACGCCAGCACCGCCGCGGGCCTCGTCCTGCCCGGCCAGCCCGAGCTCGGCGAGGCCTACGACTTCTCGCTCAAGACGATCAAGGGCGAGGAGGTCAGCTGCGACACGCTCGCCGGCAAGGTCGTCCTGATCGACTTCTGGGCGACGTGGTGTCCGCCCTGCCGCGAAGAGATCCCGAAGCTCAAGGAGCTCTACGCGAAGCACCATGACGACGGCTTCGAGATCGTCGGCTTGAGCTTCGACCGCAACCTGAACTCACTCGTCACGTACTCGAACGAGCACGAGCTTCCGTGGCACCAGGTCTACCTCGGCGAGCTGCAGAAGCAGGTCGGCCAGGCGACGGGTGTCACAAGCATCCCGCGCTTCTTCGTCCTCGACCGCGACCACAAGCTCGTCACGACGACCGGGCGCAAGAACCTCGAAGCGATCCTGCCGGGGCTATTGGGGGTCTAGGGGGCAGGCGGATGTGCCTATTGAGAGGGCCTTTCGTGGGTGAGTGCTGGGCCGCCTGAGCCGTGCGTCGGCCACGACGGCGCTCGGGCTCGGCTCTTGGCGACGGTGGGATCGCGCGGCGGTGGTGAGAGCGCCGTGAAGTCGCTGCCGACATGGCCGACACACGGCTCAGGCTCCCGGCTTGGGGGTTTGACGTGAGGCACGATCGCTGCCGGGGTTGAGGTAGGTGGTGCTTGCGGCGGAGGTTCGGTCGGGACGGGCTCGAGGGCACGTCGGATCGTTGATCCTCGGGGACGTGCGGGTGCGCGAGCGTGATGGGCTTTGCAGGTGGCTCTTCGGGGCTGGGCCGCCGTGGGCTCGTATCACCGACGCTCAACGCGGACTTCATTGTTTCGCGGTCGGCCGACTCGCGGCTCGTCGTCGTCCTCTGATCGACGCCGCGATTCTTCGAGTCCTCGGATCCGACCCTGGACGTACCTCGCCGCGCTGACTATCACTCGACGTCATGAGCCCTTCGTCACGTCGTCCTCCTACGCAAGTCGTCACCGGTGTCGAGCTGGCACCCATCAGTGCCGCACGAGTCGCGCGGACGTTCCGTGCTCTCGTCGACGACGGGGCCGAGCTGCGACCGGCCGGCGCGGCGCGGCATGACCCGAGTGTCCTGCTGACGCCTCGCTACATGCCGCGTGCGATGGTGTCGCTCTTCGACGCCACGTACTTCCTCGCCGACTTCCGCTTCGACGACGCGCTCGGCTTCTTCGTCGCCTACGTCGTGCTCGAGGGCAGCTCGCGCGGACGGACGCGCATCCACCCGCGGATCTTCTACAAGGACTCCTCGCTCGTCTGGCGCGTGGCGAGTCACTTCCTCCATGACGAAGACGAGTACTGGATCGGCAAGGGGGACGTGCGCGAGGACGGCGAGCTCGTGACCACCGTTGAAGACACGACGAACCTGCCCTTCGAGATCCAGGACGCGCTCGACGTGGCGAGTCGCCAGCGCCGACGTCGACGTGATGACGACGCGATCGAGCTGATCCTGCGCCAGGGTCCTTCGGGACGCGTCGAGCCCTACGCCGACTTCACGGCGCCTCGCCGCGCTGCCGCAGCACGCTCTTCGATCCACGGCGGCCGCCCCATCGCGCGCTTCACGCGTCGCGGCGATCCGACGAGCCTGACGTTCGTGCGTGGCTACGAGCCCGACTTCGAGCACGGCGTGCTCGAGCAGTACGCATCCGAAAGCAAGTTCTTCGGCGGGACGCTGCGCAAGTTCCGCGTGCTGTCGACGAACCGACAGGTGCAGCACTTCTTTTTCGCGTCGCCCACCCACGCATGGCCCTCGCACCCACAGACGCTCACCACCGAGCTCTCGACGTATGGCGTGCGCACGCTCGACGTCATCGCGCCCGACGACCTCTCGATCCCGGGCTACGAGTACCACGAGGCCGGGGCCAGCCAGATCCCGGAGGGCTTCGTCGGCGCGCCCCACCCACTCGACCCGCACCGCGCTGACGCGTCGGCATGGCTCGAACAGCTTCCCGTCGTGCAGGAGTTCCGGACTGCCGTGCTCGCTGCGCGCGGAGAGCGACGCCGACGGACGTGATGCTCCGGTCGGCTACTCGCCTGCGAGCCTGACGCTCTCGGCCGTGACCCAGCCGCGCAGGTCGGCGTCGGTCTCGATCCGACGCCAACCGTCGATCACGGGATCAGCCGAGACGATCGACCCCGCCGAGAGTCGGTAGAGGACATCGGCGTCGAGCTGACGCTCACCGCGCACGGGAACGATGTCGGTGACGACGACGGCGCGGTCGAGATCGATCGTGCGGGCCACGCTGTCGAAGGTCTGCCAGGTTAGGGCCGCGAGCAGCAGCAGGACACTCATCCAGACACCGCGCTTGCCGACGACGCCAGCACGCCACAGTGCGAGTCCGAGAAGCGCCGCCGCGATGAGTGCCGCCGTGAGTCGACTCGACGTCACGGGCGTCATGCGCAGCGGAAGGCCGAGGAACTCTTCGAAGAACGACGGCGGTGGCGCTGAGGCCTCGTCGCTCTCGCGCAGACGCGCGCGGATGATCTGGAGGTTGCGTGCGACTTCGGGCAGGCCGGGGTCGAGTCGCCGGGCCGCCTCGAGATGCCAGAGGGCGACGCCGAGGTCGTCGGCGCGCGCCGAAGCCGTCCCGGCGTTGGCGTGCAGCACGGCACGGCGCGCGCGGTCGGTTTCGTGCTCGAGCGCGGAGGCAAAGGTGTCGGCGGCCGCTTCGTAGCGTCGCTCGTGGTACATGCGCGTCGCGTCCTCGAAGACCGTCTGGGTCGTGGCGATATCGTCGGCCACGCCCCAGCTCGACGCGCATAACAACAACCATGTCAGCAGCACTCGGCCGTTCATGACGCCGCCTCCACGCGGTCGGCGAGCGCGCGCGCTTCGGCCGCCACCGTTGCGGTGTCGATCGACGCCCCGCCGAGGTAGCCGGCTTCCCAGCCGCTCACGACGCGCACGAGCTCGTCGGCCAGAGCCGCGTCGCGCTCGCGCAAGATGCCGGCCGCCTCGCGCGCTGACATTCCGGCCGGCGGACCGTTGAACCGCGCCGCAAGGAAGCGTGCAAACGCGCCGGCTGCAGCACCGGCATCGCCGGCCTCCGACAACTCGTTCTCGAACTTGCGACGAGCACCACGCCGAGCGATCTCGGCCGGGTTGCTGCGTCGCCAGGCCGCACGCCGCGTGAACAGCTCGGTGCCGATCAGTGCGAGCACCGCCGGCGCCCAGAGCCACCACGTCGGCCACGGCTCGGGACGCGGCTCGGGCAGGGTTTCACGGATCGTCTCGAGGTCATGGAGGATCGCCTGGCTCGGCTCGAGGTCCGTCAGGCCACCACCACCGCCCGGCTCGACGTCGAGTTCGATCGCGGGACTGACGAGTTCGACGTACTCGCCGGTGTCGGGATTGAAGGCCGAGAAGGCGAGCGACGGAATCTCGTCGACGCGGTCGTTCAGCGGCGCGACGTCCCAGACGAGCCGCCGGTATGTGTCTTCCTTCTCTTCGTTCTTGTCGAACACGCGGAAGTTCGCGTCGAGCTCCGAGAACGCCGGCCACTCGATGAACTCGAGGTTGCCGACGCCGCGCACTTCCATCGTGAGGCGACACGTCTCACCGACAGCCAGCGAACGCGGCGTCGCGTTGACGAAGAAGCGGAAGTCGCCCACCGCGTTCGTGAACGACGCCGGCTGACCGTCGAGGGGCAGCGGGCGGATCACGATCGGCTCGCCCTCACCGTAGGCGTCGAGCACCGCCGTGCGCGTGGCCTGGCGCGTGCCGCCGAAGATCGAGAGCGGGTCGCGCACGTTCCGCACCTCCGTCGCGATCGTCGTCGAGAAGCGCGAGTCGCGCAGATCGACGGTGCCGGGAGCCCGCGCGAGGAAGCGCAGCCTGCGCGTCAGGAGGTGATACTCGCGTCCGTCGCGAACCTGCTCGCTGTTCGACATCGCGAGCCTGGCCGCATCCCCGTTGAGGAAGACCTCGGACGCACCGCGCGACGTGGGCGTGGCGCCGAGGAGCAGGACGTAGTCTTCGTCGGCCTGCCAGGGAAGCGCGAGCATCAGCCCGCCGCGCACCACGTTGCGCCACTGTTCGAGCAGCACGCCCGCCTCGATCTCGACGTCGAAGATCTGCCCCACCCACAGCTCGCGACTCGTCGGCTCGATCGACAGATGCACCGTGCCGGGTTCGATCGACGACTCCGACACGTCGATGTACGTGGCCTTCGATGACACGACGGCGCCGCGACACGAGAACTGCAACGCCGGGAGGTAGATGCGCCCTGTGCGCTCGGGGATCAACCGAAGTTGCCAGCGCATCGTGAAGCGCGTCGACACGCGGCCGTTGACGACCGTCTTCTCCTGGAGCGAACTCGGGCCGGACACGACGTCGAGCCGACCGCCCTCGACGTCGGGGAGTGCGAGCAGGTCGCAGTCGGCGCCGGCGGGCCCCGAGAGCGACACCATCACCGTGACGGCCTGGCCGACCTCGGCCGTGCGATCCACCGACACGGTGATCTCGGGCGACGTCGTCTGCGCGAACGCGGACGTCGCGACGGCGAACATGAACAACAGCGTGACGAGCGACCTCACCAGTCTCGTTCTCCGGGCTCGCGCTCGCGACGACGCGCCTGTCGATCGAGCATCGCGGCCCGCTCCTGGAGTTCTTCGAGCTTGTCGACGAGTCGTTGGATCTGCTCCGGCGACAAGTCCTGCTTCGTGATCGGCTCGGTCTGCGGCGGCGGGCCCTGCGGCTGCTGATCTTGGTCGCCATCCTCGGGCGGGTCTTCACCCTCGGGCGGCTGCTGATTCTCGTCGCCGTTCTCGTCGCCGTCTTCGTTGTCGTCGGGTTCGTTCTGGTCCTGGTCCTCGTCGGACTCGTCGTCGCCGTCCTGCTGCTCGTCCTCGGGGTTCTCCTCGGGCTCGATCTTGTCGAGCATCTCCTGGAGTTCGTCGAGACGCTTCGAGATCGCCGCGACAGACTCACTCGCACGCGGGTCGCCGCGTTCGAGGAGCCCGTCGAGAAAGTCGTCGCGGGCGCGGGCCAACGCCTCCATGCCCTCGTTGATGGCCGCGACCTGAGCGTCCTCGGGCTGCGTCGGGAACGCATCGGCATCGGCGGGAATGTCGGCCTCGGCGAGCGCAGCTTCGGCGAGTTCGTAGCGGATCTGGCCCGAGGTGTAGTGCGCGCGGAAAGGCTCACCGAGGGCGGCCGCATCGACGTACCAATCCAGCGCCTCGGTCGGCCGGCCGTCCCGGTCGTAGAGATCGGCGAGCGCGTGCGTGAGCTGCGGGAGCTCGGGCCAAGAGATGCGCGCCTGCTTGAGCAGGGCGCGCGCCAACTCGGGGTTGCCGGCCGCCTCCTCGTCGCGAGCGCGATAAGCCAGCTCGAGCGCTTCCTCGCGCAGGCGATCCTCACGTGCCACGTCGACCAGGGCGTCGTAGGCCTTGCCGATGAGCGAGCGACTGCGCGTCCGGTTCGGTTCGTCCTGCGCCGCGGAGTTCGCGGACGTCGTCAGCGCGAGCGCGATCAGGCATGTGCACCATCGTGTCGTCGTCATGTGGAACTCCCTTCGGCGATCACGCAGCGTAGGCCGAGACAGATCAGCGCCACCGCGAGCGCCCACTGATAGCGATTGATGCCTTCTTGGCGCGAACTCGTCGCCTGGGTGACGCCTTCCATGACGGCCATGCGCTTGTCCCAGATCACGTTGAGCGGGAAGGCCGTCTCGTACGCGGCGAGATAGACACCGCCCGAGCGCTGCGCAAGCTTCTCGAGCAACTCGAAGTCGGGGATCGAGATGTGGTCTTCACCGTCGGCGTTGCGCATCCAGCGCGCTCCGTTGACGCCGGCATCGGGGTTGGGGACCTTCGCGCCGCTGCGAGTCCCGAAGGCGACGACGTGAATCGGGACGCCTTCGATCTTGGCCCGCAGAGCGATGTCGAGCGGACTCGGGTCGGACATATGGTCCTCGCCGTCGGTCAGCAGCACGATCACGCGCGGGCTCTCGCTCTCGGGGTCGAAGGCGTCGAGCGCGAGGACGAGCCCCTCGCCAACAGCCGTGCCGCCCTTGCTGTTCGTGTTCGTGTCGACCTCGTCGAGCAGCAGGCGGAAGCTCTGCGGATCACGCGTCAGCGGCGAGATGCGCCTGGCGTCGCCGGCGAAGGTCACCAGGCCGATCGAGAACTGGACGTCGCCACCACCGCCCTGCTCGAGCTCGCTCAGCAAGCCGCGCACTTCGAGCTTCGCGCGCTCGAGACGTCCTTTGGACATGTCGTGGGCGAGCATCGAACGACTCGTGTCGAGCACGATCATGACGTCGACGCCGCGACGTTCGATCTCGCGCAGACGCGTGAGGTAGAGCGGCTCGGCCCACGCGACGATGACGAGGCCGAGCGCGAGGATCGCGAGGATGTCGCGCAGCACGCGGCGCGTGACGGAGAAGCCGGCGGCCAGCGTGTCGGCCATGTCGCCGAGGAGACGCCGACGATGAGCGCGCGCGAACTGCGTGGCGGCGATGCTCCACGCGATGAGCGGCGGCAGTGCGAGCAACCACCACAGACGGTCTGGCGCCCCGAAGCTCATGACACGACTTCCAGATACGGACCGCGGACGGCGAGCAGTCCGAGCGCGAGCAGCAACGCGGCGGCAACGAGCAGTGATGCGTGGACGTCCTCGAAATCGGTGTAGCGGAAGTCCTCGATCTCGACCGTCTCGAGTTCGTCGATCGCGCTGTAGACCTCCTTCAGCGAATCGGTGTCCGTCGCCACGAAGAAGCGCCCGCCCGTCTCGCCGGCGATCTTCTCGAGCAGTGACGAGTCGACGCTACGCTGAAACCACGCGCGCGACGTGGGGTCGAAGAAGCGCCCCGCCCCCACGGTATAGACCTTGACGCCGAACTGCTTGCAGTAGGCGATGGCCTCGGACGACGGGATCTCGGCGTTGTTCTCCTCGCCATCCGTCAGCAGTACGACGACGCGACTCTTCGACGGACTCTCCCGCAGCTTGTTCGCCGCGTGGGCGAGCGCTGCACCGATGGCCGTGCCGTCTTCAACACTGTTGGGACGCACACACTCGACATCCGCGAGCTCGCTGAGAAGGGCGTTCTTGTCAAGCGTCAGCGGACTTTCCGAACGCGGCAACACGGCGAACGTCACGAGGCCGATGCGGTCGTTCTCGCGCACGCGCATGAAGTCTGCCACCACTTCCTTCACGACTTCGAGGTTCGTCGAAGTCCGCTCGAGGCCGTGGTCGAGCATCGACGAACTCACGTCGACGACGACGACCATGTCGATGCCTTCCTTCGTCATGCGGGTTTCGACGCGCCCCTCGAGCGGGCGCGCGAGTGCCACGATGAGCAGCGCTGCTGCGAGCACCATCAACCACTTCGGAACCCACGCGGTTCGAGTCCGCCACGTGGCCGGAAGATCGCCCAGCAGACGCTCGCTGCCACCATCGACAGCGCGGACGCGACGACGCGGCCAGAACGCCAACAGCAGCAACGGCGCGAGCAGCAGCAGGAACCACGGGTCGGCGAAGGAGAGCAGCTCGAACATCAGGCAGCCACCCCCTCGGCCGGAGCCTCGCGGGCCGCGACGTCGTTACCGTCGTCGTCGCGCTGGACCAGCATGCGCGTGTCTTCGACGAACGTCTCGGCCGTCGCCAAGAGCGCGGGTGGCGCTTCGAGCGTCGGGCGATGGTTCGCGAACTTCACGAGGTCGCACTGGGCGAGGAAGGCACGCAGCGTCTCTTCGCGTTCGGCCAACGCCGGGTGACGTGCGGCCGCGAGGTTCAGGAACTCGTCGGTTGTGAGGTCGGGTGCGGCCACGCCGAACTTGCCCTCGATGTACGTTCGGAGCACGGCGCTGACATCGTCGATGAACGGCGGGATCGCATCGGTGGTCTGGGGCATGCGTGCGCGCAGGTCGGCGAGCGCCTCGATCGCCGTGCGTTCGGGCGGGATGATCACGGCCGGCGGCGCATGGAGCGATGGCATGAGCACCCACGCCACGACGCCGAGCAACGTCAGCCCGGCGAGCACCACCAAGAGCACGACCAGGCGCTGGACGGGCGGCATCGGCAGCTCGAGCGGCGGCAGGCGTTCGGGATCGACGCGCCGCACGTCGGTCGGGTCGAGGTCGAGGGTGACGGGCACGGCGTCGGCGAGAGCGAGGGTGAACGTGCCCCGCAAGGTGTGCGCGACCTCAGCGTCGATCACGAGTCCGTCGAGACCTACGTCCCCTTCTCGGAAGAACTGCACGGGCACTTCGAGTGTCCACGCGTCTTCCCGCACCTTCGACGTCACAGCAACGAAGCGGCCGGCGTCCCATTCGGCATCGGGGTGCAGCTGCACGGCCGGCCCCTCGACGAACGCTCGCTCCCCGCTCAAGAACGGCGCGAGTTCGTCCAGCACGTCGGGGTCGGGCTTGATCGTCAAGGTCATCGTGACCGGAACGCCGACGCGGACGTCCCCCGAAGCGAGCGACGCCGCGACCGGTTCGTCTGAACTCATGACGCGCGCGAGCGCTGCCATGCAGGCGATTTCGAAGACCTTCGTCGCCGCCACGGCTTCGGCTTCGGAACGAGACCACCCGTCGGCCTGTCCGCGCTCGAGGATCGCGTCGATCCTCGTCTTCGCGCTCCTCCTGGCCTCGGCCACGGCGAGCGCGTTGGCTTCTGCCTGTGCCGCGGCTTCGGCCATCTCGTCGACGGCTGCGGGCACCGCAGCGGGTTCGGCACTCACGTCGTCGACCGCGGGGTCCGCTGGCGGCTCGTCATCGGCGACAACCGGCTCGGCCTCGACCGGTTCGACCGGCGTCGGCGACGACAGCTCGTCTTCGCGCGGCACATCCCACGCGCCATCCTGCGCGAAGGCCGGCAGCGCGATCAGTACGACGACGAGGACGACACGGGCGGTCACCGGCGGCGCTCCCGCATGTGCATGAACGCGATCAGCGGCTCGACGACCGAGGCGCGCTGGATGGCGCCGGTTTCGTCGTCGACCTCACTGACCGGGATGTCGACGAGGTCGACGCCCTGACTGCCGAGCGAGGCACGCAGCGCCTCGCCGTGCTCCTCGTGACGCCTCTGCAGGGCCCCGCGCACGCGCTTCGACGACGTATCGACAAGCATCGTGCGCTGCGTCTCGGGGTCGAACCAACGCACGAGCCCGACTTTGGGCAGCGCGTGATGCCGGCGGTCGACGAGCCGCAGCGCGACGACATCGTGGCGTCGCGACAGCATGCCGAGCGGAAGGCGGAAATCGTCGGTGAGGAAGTCGGAGATCAAGAAGACGTAGGCCTGACGCTTGAGGACCGCGCCAAGGTGCTCGCAGACCGCGGCGAGGGACGTGCCTGTGCCGACAGCCGGATGCACGAGCGCCTCGCGCGTGATGCGGAACGCCGTACGTGTCCCGCCGCGTGGCGGCAGCTCGCACTCGATGCGATCCGTGAACCCGACAAGGCCGACTCGGTCGTGAGCTTGGACGGCGCTGAAGGCCAGGATCGCGGCGAGCTCGGCGGCCGTGGCGCGCACCGAGCGATCGGCGCATCCCAACCGCGTGGACGCCGAGAAGTCGACTGCGAGCATGATGGTCTGCTCGCGTTCCTCGACGAACTTCTTGATGTAGGGACGCCCCGTGCGCGCGGTGACGTTCCAGTCGATGGCGCGCACGTCGTCGCCCGGCACGTATTCGCGCACCTCTTCGAACTCCATGCCGCTGCCGCGGAACACGGACTGGAAGCCGCCGGCGATCATGTCGGTGACCGCCTTGCGCGTGCGGAGTTGGATGCGGCGCACGGCGCTGAGGATCTCGGCTGTGCCGGGTTCGTCCTCGTGGCCGTACGTTCGCCGCGGGTTGGTCAGCGGCGCCGTGCCGGACACGTCACGGCACCTCCACGTTGTCGAGAATCTGCGTGATGACGTCTTCGACCTTGATCTCGCGCGCCTCGGCCTCGTAGCTCAGGAGGACGCGATGACGGAGGACGTCGTGCGCCATCGACTTGATGTCCTGCGGCGTGACGTAGGCGCGACCCTCGATGAACGCGTGGGCGCGACCCGTGACACCGAGGGCGATCGACGCGCGCGGCGAACCGCCCGTCTCGATCAGCGGCGCGAGGTCGACGAGCCCGACCGAGGCCGGATCGCGCGTGGCCCGCACGACGTCGACGATGTACTGCGTGACGCGCTCGTCGATGTAGACCTCGTCGAGCATCCCCATCGCGCGCGTGAGTTGTTCGATGGTGGTCACCTTGCGCACGTCGAGCCGCGGGCGCGGGCGTGCCATGGCCTCGACGATCTTGATCTCGTCGGCCTTCTCGGGGTAGTCGACGAGCACCTTGAGGAGGAAGCGGTCGAGCTGGGCCTCGGGCAGCGGGTAGGTGCCCTGCTGCTCAAGCGGGTTCTGCGTGGCCATGACGAAGAAGGGCTGCGGAAGCTTGTGTGTCTCCGAGCCGATCGTGACCGTGCGCTCCTGCATGGCCTCGAGCAGCGCCGCCTGGACCTTCGCCGGCGCGCGGTTGATCTCGTCGGCCAGGACGAGATTCGCGAACACCGGCCCTTTGCGATTGGAGAACTCGGCCGTGGCGGGGTTGTAGATCTGCGTGCCCGTGACGTCGGAGGGGAGCAGGTCGGGCGTGAACTGCAGCCGCGAAAAGCTCATGTCGACGGCCTGGCCGAGGCTGCGGATCAGGAGCGTCTTGGCGAGGCCGGGAACGCCCTCGAGGAGCACGTGGCCGTCGGCGAGCAGGCCGATCAGCAGCCGCTCGACGAGGTGCCGTTGGCCCACGACGACACGCTCGACTTCGGTGATGAGATCTTGCAGAAAGCGCGCCTCCTGCTCGATGCGCGCACCACGCTCCAGGACTTCGGACACAGTCGGATCTCCGGGGTTCGATCGCTGCGCGGGCGTATGTTCCGTCACCGCGCGCGAACTCTACCAAAGCCCGCCGCCGACTGTTGGACACCACCCAGGTGCCGCAGAGCCGTCAGCGCCGCGTCACGCATCCGCCGCTCGGCGCCCCACCCGCTCAGTCCCGGGACACCCGGCCCGCAGGCGGGACGGGGCCGTGCCACAGACCCAGCGCTGGGGTGCTCGGGAAGGAACGGACGCCCGTGGGCACGCGTCGATGACACCTCAGCGCTCGCGCGCCGGCGGCCCTTTGCGAGACTGCGGGCCCGGCGAACAGTGCGATGTCGCCGGCTTCGCTCCTGTCACCACTCGAGGGCCACTCATGTCGACCACCCACGACCGCTCCCACCCAAGCCGCAGAACCCGCGCTGCGAGCGCCGTCGTGCTGGCGTTGGCCGTCACATCCTGCGTGGTCGCGCCCGCGCCAGCCAGCATCCCAGCCGCCTCGGCCTTGGGCCCCTACTCCGCTGCGCGCCTGCACGGCGACTTCGTCTTCCTGTCGGGGAAGATCGGCTCGGCCCGTGAGGGCACGTTTGCTGAGGAGGCCACCTCGTGTCTCGACGCCGTCGAGGGCGAGCTGGTGCGCGCCGGGATCACACTCGATGACGTCGTGCAGGCCACCGTCTACCTCACGGACATCGAGACCTACGGGGTCTTCAACGACGTGTATCGCGCCAAGCTCGCCGCGCCGTATCCGGCCCGCGCCTGCGTCGCCGTCGTCGCACTGCCCGGGAACGCGCGCGTCGAAGTGAGTGTCGTGGCGGCGCGCCGCTGATCTACCCTGTGCCGACGCACGCCAGGAGACTCCCGTGAAGTTCACGTCGATCGAAGGAAACAGCCAGCGCCTCGACGGAGGCGCGATGTTCGGCAACGCACCGCGTGCGCTCTGGGAGCGCTGGATCACGCCCGACGAGCGGCATCGCATCCCGCTCGCCTGCCGCGGACTGCTCGTCGAGGATCTCGACGGCAAGACGGTGCTCTTCGAGACGGGCATCGGCGCGTTCTTCGACCCCGCGCTGCGCGACCGCTACGGCGTCGTCGACGAGGGCCACGTGCTGCTCGACAACCTCGCGGCACACGGCGTCCCCCACACCGACGTCGACGTCGTCGTCCTCAGCCACCTGCACTTCGACCACGCCGGCGGGCTCCTCACGCCGTGGCGCGCAGACGGTACCTACGAGCTGCTCTTCCCGAACGCGACCTTCGTCGTCGGCCAGACGGCCTGGGAGCGCGCCCAAGATCCCCACCCGCGCGACCGCGCCTCGTTCGTACCGGCGCTCAATGCGCTGCTCGAACAGTCGGGCCGTCTCGAGCTCGTCTCCGGCGACCACACGCCGGCGCTCGGCAGCTCGGTACGCTTCCACCTGAGCGACGGCCACACGCCCGGCTTGCTGCTCGGCGAGGTCGGCGGCGTCCTCTTTTGCGGCGACCTCATCCCGGGCCGCCCGTGGGTGCACGTCCCCATCACGATGGGTTACGACCGCTACCCCGAGCTGCTCATCGTCGAAAAACGACGCATCCTCACCGACGTCGTCGCCCGCGGCGTGCGCCTCTTCTTCACGCACGACCATGGCTGCGCACTATGCACCGTGACGCGCGACGAGCGCGGCAGGTTCAAGCCCGGCGAGGAGTGGGAGACGCTCGAAGGCGTCGAGCTGACCCAGCTCGCCTGAGCTGCGCGGGTAGGATCGCGGCTTGTTCGGCGCGGCGCGCGGTCGTGCCTGAAAGACCTGAGGGGGAGCTGCGATGCAGCGCGGAGTTGGGCTGGTTGTCGTTCTCGCTGCGCTCGCCTTGATCGGGGCGTGGCTGGTCGTCGAGCTGCCCGACCGCTCGAACGTCGCGGTCGACGTGACACCGATCACGCGTGTCGCGTCTGAGCCCGTCGCCGCTGCGCCGCCTTCGCCAGCGTCGGCGACGACAGATGAGGTCGCCCGCGCGCTCGACGTCGCGACGACGACGGAAAAACGCGACGCAGCACCGAGCGCCCTCGTCACGGGTGTGATCACGACGGCGCTCGGCGACGCCGTGCCCGCGGCTCGGATCCGGTTGATCCCCGACGGCTGGACCTTGGCCCGCGATGGACACATCGAGCTCGCGAACCCAGTGCTGCGCACGTGGTCAGTCCCGCGCGTCGACCTCGGGGTGCCGCCCTGGAACCAGCATGCCACGACCACGACCGACACCGACGGTCGCTTCGAACTCGAGACGAACACTCTCGACGACGCCTGGCGCGAACCGCTCTCCGAGTCGTACTACGACGTCCCCGTCATCGTCGTCGATGCACAGGGCTTCGCGACGCGCATCGTCGCGCTTGATCCCGCGGGACTCGAGCTTCAGGTCGTGCTCGAACACGAGTCGCAACTCATCGGACGCGGGCTCTGGTCCGACGCGACGCCCATCGTCGGAGCGGTCGTCGAAGCCACACCGATGGACGTCAGCGCGCCCTTCTCATCGTCTCGCGCACACATGATCCGCAGCGCGCGCACAGCAACGATCGGAACGTCGGGCGACTACCTGCTCGGAGCACTCGAGGCCGGTTCGTACGACCTCACCCTGAGTCGGGCCGGCGGCGTGCTCGCACGCGAACGCGTCAGCGTTGGTGTGGGCGAGACTGTCGTCACCGACTTGAGCATCGCGCGTGGCCCCGTCCTCGCGATCGACGTCGTCTCCGAGAGCCAGCCCGTCGCGGGTGCGTTCGTCGGCATCGCCACGCCCGCGATCTTCTCGGCGCTGCAACACCGCTGGGGCGTCCGCCGTGGGCGCACCGTCAGCACGGGATTCCAACTCCGGCGTCTCGAGCCGTGGTTACGCGAGAGCGACGAGCCCACGCGCGATCTGCTGCTCGCACGCGGGACGACCGACGCACGCGGTCACTGTCGGTTCGAGCTTCCCCACGGTACGACAGCTTGCGAAATCGCCGTGCTGTCCGCCGACCACGTCGCAGTCCTCAGACCGCACGACGTGGCGTCTGGAACCTCGGCGTTGACCATCGAGCTCGCATCGTGCTCTTCCGAAACGTTCAGCGTCGTCGATGCCGCAACGCGCGAGCCCGTCGATGGAGTGCATTGCACGGCAATCCTCGCTGTCGACCGACGCTTCGGCGAGATCGTCGAACTCGACGTCTCACCACTCGGCGCGGGCGTGTTCCGCCTCGCGGGTCGGAACGGCGAGGCGGCGCACGTCGAGATCCGTCACGACGGGTTCGTGGCGCAGTACGGCGAGATCGTCGGAGAACGCGACACGCACGTCCTCGAGTGGCATCCGATCACACCGAGCGTTGTCGCTGGCCGCGTCGTGCTCGCGGGAGGCGCTGTCGGCGTCGACGCGTCTGTGGCGCTGCGCCGTGTCGATGACAACGTGGCCGTCGAGACGCTCGAGATCGCGACGCAGGCCGATGGCAGGTTCCGCTTCGAATCCGTCATGCCCGGCGAACACGAGCTGTGGGTGCTGCACGCCGATCACGTCCCGCTGTCGCGCAACGTTCTCGTCACCCCGGGGACGAACGACATCGGCACGCTCCACCTCGACGCGGGCGCCGTGATCGAAGTCGTCGACTGCCTCGTGCGCAGCAGCCTCGAGATCGGCATCGATGTCGATGTCGACGGAACCTGGAAGTCCTTCTACTCCGCGCAGACGAACACGCGTGGCCGGGCTCAGATTGAACGGCTGGCGCCGGGGCGTTATCGCGTGCGCGTTGACGGACGCGTCGATATGGTTCACGACATTGCGGCCGGCGAGCATGTGCTCGTCGAAGCGGGGTGCGAAGATCCCGTGCGTCTCGTCGCCACGGTGGTTGGCACGTCGGGAGCGGCACTGACACTCGTCGGTTGGGCAGCGGATGGCGAGCAACTGATCGACGCGCCTCTGCACGGTGACATCTTCGAAGCCGAGCTGCGCTACACGCCGACACTCAACCTGCGCGTCCTCGACGAGCAGCACCAGGCGCTCGTCAGCAGCGTGGTCGGCGACCTCACACCGGGCGGCGTACGAGCCGTCACACTCGAGCTCGGGCGCGAATCGCTCGAGTTCATCGTCACCGAAGAAGCCGCGGCGCTCGGACCGTTCGAGGTCAGGATCGAGGACGCCGACATCACGCGCTCGCTGTTGGTCGAGTCGCATGGACTGACGTTCCTGCACCTGCTACCCGCGCGCCCCCTTCACGTGAGCGTGCACAGCAAGGGTGGAAGGTCGGCACTGATCACCCTCGACCCCCATGACGTCACGCGCGTGACGATCAGCGCAGCGCCGGGCGGCGAGATGTTCACGCTCGGGGCGGAGTGATGCACGAGCCCCGCGAAACATCGCGCTCAGCAGCCGCCGCCGCCTTCTAGCTCGGCGCTCGATCCGCCCTGCGGGGCAGGCTTCGACGCCCTTCACGCCTCAATCCGCACAAATACCGGAGACTACGGGAACCCACCGCCGCTCCGGCGCGTTCCCCCGTGTGAGCCCCACTGGACCTCCATGGCCACCGACTCTCGCCCTCACGCCGCTCGTCGCGTTGCGCTTGCCGCCGATTCCGTCGGTGGCGACGACGAGACCGTTGCGCAGCGGGCGGGAACCGGCGACGTGGCGGCCTTCGAAGTGCTCGTGCGGCGCTACGGTGCGGCCGTGCTGGCCGTGGTCGAGCGGCGGGTCGGCGGCGACCCTCACCGCGCGGCCGACCTCGCGCAGGACGCGTGGGTCAAGGTCCACAAGGGCCTGCCGAAGTACCGCTCGACCGGAGCGTTCCGCAGCTGGCTCTTCGCCGTCGTGCTCAATCAGGTGCGTGACGGGCTCAAGGCCGAGGCGCGTCGCCCGACGGTTCCGCTGGCCGACGACTTCGAGGCCAGCGTGCCCTCGGACGAGCACGGACACGACGAGAAGTCGGCCGTCCGCGCGGCGCTCACGCGCGTGGACGAGCCGTACCGCACGGCCGTCGCGCTGGTCGACCTCGCGGGCCTGTCCTACGACGAAGCCGGCACATCGCTCGGCTGCTCCACCGGCACCGTGAAGTCGCGCGTCCACCGTGGACGCCTCGCCTTCCGCGACGCCTATCTGCAACTCACGACCCTCTCCCCCGCGACGCGCCGCTCCCCGCGCGTCGCCCATGGAGCCCTGCCATGACGACCGTCTCCTTCGACGACGCCTCGATCCGCACGCGCTTCTCGGACGCCTACGACGGCACGCTCGACGGCGCCGAGCGCTCGGCCTTCGATGCACACCTCGCGCGCAGCTCGGCGGCGGCCGACGACTACGCCTCGTTCGTCGCGGCACTCGCGGCACTCGCCCACGCGCAGCCGCGCGAGGTTCCCGACGCGCACCTCAGCAGCGTACTCGCGGCTGTCGGTGCCGACCTCGCCGGGCCCGCCTTCGTGGCGCCTCGCACCGGGCGCACGGGGTGGAACATCTGGACCCATGCCGCCGCGGCCGTGCTCGGGGCGGCAGCATGCCTGGCCGTCGTCGTCAACATGGAGGCTGACACGCCCGCGTCGGAACGCTCGCGTGCAACCCTCGTCGACGCAGTGCCGTCCACGGTCGAGGAGCCCGTGGCCGCAGCAACGGCACCAGCCTCAGCACGCATCGCGACCGCGGACACACTCCCCGCGGCAACCTCCGGCATCGCCGAACCGGTTCGCGAGCCGATCAGCAAACCTGTCCCGCCCGCGGACATCGCAGATCCAAGAACGTCGCACGAGGTCACGACGCCGGCCGCGCACTCGTCCCCGACGCCCCTCATCGCCGTGCACCTCGACGGTCGTCGGCTCGTGGCCACGTGGGCCGGTGTGCGCGACGACATCGCCGACCTCCTCGCCGCGTCGCCGCGTGCACCGGCGCTCGCACGCCCCGAGCCGACCGCACGCGTCCCCGCACCCGCACGCACACCGGCACCCACCCCGACGCTCATCGCCGACGCCGCGCCTGACTTCGAGTGGCCCGCAGAGCTGCGCGAGACGACCGCGCCCGACGCACGCGCGTCGACCCCCGCGCGCGCGTCGAACTCGTCACCCTGGACCAGTGCAGCGGCCGCTGCAACGCTCGTGGTCGCGACGGCCGCTCCGGTCGACGGCGTTCGCCTCCTGGCCATCGACAACGAGGTCGCGGCACTGCGCACCAGTGGCACGCTCGTCGACGTCGTCCCGAACCTCATCTCACACCTCGGTGAAGAAAACGACCCGGCCTCGACGATGGCCGCCGACCAACTCTCCGAGATCGCGGCCCAGCTCGCCGACAACCCGATGGTCGGCCCGCGCCTGCGGACGCCGCGCTACGCCCAACCCAAGGAGTCGAACTGGTGGACCGGCTGGCTCGGCGACGACACACCCGAGCCGTACACGCACGATGGCTCGCTGATGTCTTTCTGGACGGCATGGCACGAGGCCAACGCGCCGCTCCTCGCCGAACTCGCCCGCAGCGGCGAGGCCTGACGACCGCAAATCTCGTAGACGCCGGGAACCGATCGCAGCCCGCACGCGTCTCCGTCCTCGTACTCACCCCCGCCCTCACTTCAGGGACCCTGACAGATGACACTTCGCCCGCTCCTGCTCGTCGCCCTCGCCCTGGTGCCGAGCTGCATCACGATCAATGGCAACTCCGGGACGTCGTCGAACAGCACGCCGCTGTCGCAGGCCTCGTCGCCCGATGGCACGACGGTGACGCACAAGCTGCATGGGTCACTGAGCAAACCGAAGATCTTGAGCACGGAGACGCGTTCGGTCGAGCGCTCGAAGTTCGGTGTGGTCTCGAAGCTCCTCGAGCCGGCACTCGCCGAACGCACGGGTGTCGAGGCTTGGCGTGGGGTCTGGATCTCGGACGTCAAGGCCGACTCCGCCGCGGCGCGCGCTGGGCTCGTCGAGGGTGACGTCCTGCGCACCGTGAACGGCGTGCCGATCACGAGCCCCGACCAGCTCGGGAGCATCGTCTCGACGACGCTGACGCCGGGCGTGCCCGTGCTGGTCGAGATCGACCGCTGGAACTCGAAGGACGGCAAGGCCTGGCTCGAGCGCCTCACGGTTTCGGTGTCGCCGGACGCGCACACGAGCGTCGAGTCGTCAACGGTGTCGCGCCTGCTCGAAGTGAACGACAGCTACGCGCGGCTGACGGGCCTCGGTGTCGCTCCGGTCAGCGGTGCCGACGCGATCGCCGTCTGGGGTGACCCCGCTCCGCGCTGGCTCGTGACCGGCGTGCGTCTCGGGTCGCCGGCGTATCTCTCGGGCTTGCGCCTCGGCGACGTCATCCAGACCGTCGACGGTCGCACGCCGCAGACCACGGCCGCGCTCAACGACGCCATCGCCGCGCGCATCATCGGCAAGAACATCAACACCGACGCCACGAACGCCGTCGTCGTGTCCGACGCCTCGATCGCCGGTCGCAGTGACCCGATCGGCTTCGACGTGAAGGGCCCGCTGGGCAACCACCGCACCGACGTCGATGTCATCGACGACCTCGAGGACGACCTCGAGATCTACGTGCCGATCCTCTTCGACTACGACTCCGACATCGCGCGCACGAAGTGGTCGTTCCTCGACTTCATCTTCCAGTTCGGCATGAACTACGAGACGAAATACCTGCGCTCGGCAACCCGTGCGCCGGCCGAGGTCACGAAGTGGTCGGCCCTGCCGTTCGGCATGTTCGAATACCACAACAGCCCGTCGCGCACGGTCTGGACGTTCCTGTGGTTCATCGACATCGAGACGGGGAAATAGCCCGGACTTCTCACAAGCAGCGACTGCGATCACGTCGGGACCTTCGCTGGCGGCGCTACAACGTCGCTTCTGATCCTCAACGGGGAGAACACCCCGCCTCCGGTCAGAAGCGACGATCGTCGACGACTAACCCGGGTTAGTCGAACCGCATGAACCGCACGCGATCGTCGACCCGGATCTCGATCGTCTGTGTCTCGGGGTCGAAGTCACCCTCGATCGCAGGTCGCAGCGTGACCTCGTAGACACCCGGATTCAGTCGTCCGATGCTCAGCGGGTCATTGAGCGCCGTGGCACCATCGCGTGATCGCACCATGGTCATCGAGTTCTCGACGCGGTTCTCGAGGTCGACAATCGCCTCGTGGCCCTTCCAACGCGGGCCGATGCTGATCAGCAGCCTGCGCGTGACCGTGCCGGTGGAGAAGACGACTTCGGCGACGGGCTCTTCGTACGACCTGTCGACGATCGTGCGGCCGTCGATGGAGATGCCCACCGTGACGGGCTCGCGCGGTAGCCCTTCGAAGGCGAAGCGTCCGTCGGCGCCGACCGGTTCACGCCAGATCATGCCCGACCGCTCGAGTCGCGCGAAGGCGATGACGACGCCCTCCTCGACCTCGTCGCCGAAGCGCCCGCGCATCGTCAGCGTGCCGAACTCCACGCGCACGTCGAGCGTCTGCTCCCAACCCACCGTCACGGTCGTCATCCCCGAAACGTGGCCTTCGGCCGAACGCGCAACGATCCAATACTTGCCCGGCCCGGGAAGCTCCGTGTCGAAGAAGCCCGTGACGTCGGCCGTCGCCGTGACGAGGTTCGACTCGTCCCAGACGGTGACGCGCGCGAAGGGCACCGCCGCGACATCACGGCGCGCCTGTCCGCGCAGCACGGGCTTTCCGCGCGCCATGAGTTCGAGGCTGCGCGTTTCGCCCGAGGCGACGTAGCAGTCGGCGCTTGCGCCCGGCTCGGCCGTCAGGCGGTAGGTGCCCGCCATGACGCCCCCGAAGCGGAAGTGCCCGTCGGGATCGCTCCGTGTCTTGCGCTGCTCGGGGCCTCTGAGCGTGACCTCGGCGCCGGAGAGCGCGCGCCGCGAGGGATCGATGAGCTGGCCCTCGATGACGCCGGCGGCTTCGAGCCGGAGCGTGAACTGGCGCTTTCCGTCGGGCTCGGCGCGGCGTCGCTCGCTCGTCTGACCGTCGCCCGTCGAGGCGCGGAGGTAGAAGGCGTCCATCGACGGCGCCGCCATCTCGAAGGTGCCATCGGGTGCTGTCCGTGCCGTCGTCGTGACGTCCCAGGGTTGCGGCCCGTGCTCGGGTTTAGGTCGCTCGTCGTCGCCACGCCGCGGAACGCCGTGCAGGATCCACGGCTTGACGGGCCATGCGCTCACGAGGGCTCCGGCCACCGGCGACCCGTCGGCAGCGATCACGCGCCCACCGACGACGTCCTTCAGAGAGGCGCCGACGCCGATGCCGCTCCCGACATCAGCCACCTTGCTGAGTGTCGGAACGTACCCCTCGCGCTTGGAGCGCACGACGATCGCATCGAAGTCACGCGGTCTCAGGATCGCCCCGATCAACTCGAACGACGTGCTGCGTTCCTCGGCAACGACGCGCAGCGGCTCGATACCCACGATGAAGTCGTTGCGGTCTCGGTCCACGCCCCAGGCGTCGATCTCGAAGTCTTCGAGCGACGAAAGCCATGACGACGCATACACATCGACACGTGGCAGCTCGTGGATCGTCCAAGTGGACACACTGTCCGAGCCGACCGGCAGCGTCGTGACGGCCCCCACGAGCGCGCGCCGATATCCCGTCGCCTCCACGACGACGGCGAGCTGCCGCTCGGGCAGCCCGCGGATCGTGACGTGTCCACCGGGTCGCGTCCGCCCGCGCGCCACGACGGGCGCGCTCGGGGACACCTCACCGTCGAGCACTTCACCGAGGTCGTAGAGCGAGACGAGCGCGTCGGGCACGGGCTGTTGCGAACCGTCCCGTACGACGAAGCCGCGCACGATGCGTCCGCGCTGGAGCATGACGTCGCCGAGGTCGAGCTCGCTGCCCTTGTCGACGTAGACGCCGGGTCCGCGCCAGCGCGCGCGGTTCTCGGCACGCGCCTCGACGATGACGTAGCCGGCCACGACGCCGGGGAGTTCGAACGTGCCGTCGGCGCGCGAGCGCACTTCGGCGAAGTGGAAGAAGTCGCGACGGAAGTCGAGCCAGTTCCAGCGCGAGATGTCGACGGCCCGCGACCAGACGTCCGACCACGACGCACTCCAGACCGACACGACCCCGTCCTTGATCGGACGCTGCTTGGCGCGCGGCCCATCGGCAACGAGGCGCCCGCGCACGACGGCGCCGCGCTCGACACCGATCTCATGCACGTCATACACGGCCCCGTCACCGCCGGAGAACCCCGCACAACGCAGCGGCAACATCGCCACCTCGGGATGCGTGATCACGAGCATCGGGACGTCGGGCCAGCGACTTGCGCCCGAGCACTCGAGCGACGGCGCGCGAAACTCGAACGCCCCGTTCGCGTCCGTGACAGCCGCCGTCATCTGCTCGACGGGCAGCCGTCCTTCGACCTCGCCATCGAAGCGTGCCAGCGCGTCGACATCGACATCCATCGCCGCCAGCGTCACTTCGTCCGGCACGTGCCAGACGACGGCGCCACGCACGGGCTCACCGCCTTCCTTCGTCACGACGGTGCCGCGGAACGTCGCCCACTCGGTGATCGCGCCCTCGGTCACGCGGACATCGAGCGCCCGGGGCTCGGCGTGCGGCTCGGTCTTCACGACCGCGGGCACGGTCTCCACGCCGGAGTCGTCGGCGACGATCGGCAGGACGTCATGGAGTTCGACCCGCGGGGCCGAGTCGCTGAGCAGCACGCCGGCACCACCGATCATCGCCGCAACGAGCACGAGCCCGCCCCAGACCACCCACCGCAGCCTTCGCCCAGCACCCATGCACCTCGTCTCCAGCCGACTTCGCCATCTCGTCGCCGACGATCTTCCCACGATCTCGTCAGGACGGCTCTGTGTGCAGAGCGTGTAGACGCCCGCCGAGCGAACGTGACGCTGGTCCGCGGCCTTGCCTCAGTGGATGTCGAGCAGCTGGTGGTCGGGGTTGTTGCGGGCCGCGAGCTGCTTCTCCCATTCGCTCGTGAACAGGACGACGAGCTGGTCGCGCTGGTCGCGGGCGACGAGGGCGCTGGTCGGGGCGACGAAGCTGTCGACGTCGCCGACGAGCCAGGAGCTGCAGCGGAACGACGCACGGCGCAGGGTCGTCTCGACGCCGTACTCGGAGTCGAGGCGATACTGGAGCACGTCGAACTGCAGCTGACCGACCACGCCGACGAGCGCGTCCTGCGGGTTGTTCAGCGGCCAGACGAGCTGCACCGCGCCTTCCGCGACGAGGTTCTTCATGCCCTTGTCGAAGCGCTTGCGCAGGCTCGTCGCCGTCGGCGCGATGCGCGCGAACAGCTCCGGCTGGAAGTTCGGGAGCGGCTTGTGATCGAACCCGCCGTCGAGCGAGATCGTGTCGCCGATGCGGAAGGTGTCGCGGCTGATGAGGCCGATCACGTCGCCGGGAAAGGCTTCGTCGAGTGTCGTGCGTTCCTGCGCGACGATGCTGTGCGGACGCGCGAGGCGGATCTGCTTGCCGAGCCGGTGGTGCTTGACGAGTGCGTCGGGTTCGTAGCGCCCCGAGCAGATGCGCATGAACGCGATGCAGTCACGGTGCCGCTTGTCCATGTTCGCCTGGATCTTGAAGACGAACGCACTGAACGGTGCGTCGGGTTCGCGAGTGCCTTCCGTGCCGTCTTCGAGATCGACGGGCCGCGCACTGGGCGGCGGCGCAAGCTTGACGAAGGCATCGAAGAAGGGCTCGAGGCCGAAGTTCGTGAGCGCCGAGCCGAAGAACGTCGGCGTCAACTTGCCGGCGAGGAAGTCCTCGTCGGTGTACTCGTTGCCGGCGATCTCGAGCAGCTCGACCTCGCCGCGCACGCGCTCGGCAACGTCGGCACCGAGGCGCTCGTCGACCGCCGGGTCATCGAACTCGAAGCGTTCGAGCGTGGCCTGCGATGCTCCGGCCGCGGCCGTCTTCTCGAAGAGCTGGAACTCGCGCGAGCGACGATCGACCACGCCCTTGAACTCCTTGCCCGAACCGATCGGCCAGTTGAACGGACACGCGTGGATGCCGAGTGCCTCTTCCACTTCCGTGACGAGATCGAGCGGATCGCGTCCCGGCATGTCGAGCTTGTTGACGAACGTGAGCACGGGGATGCGCCGCAGTCGACACACCTCGAACAGCTTGCGCGTCTGCGTCTCCACGCCTTTGCCGGCGTCGAGCACCATGATCACGGAGTCGGCGGCCGTGAGCGTGCGGTACGTGTCCTCGCTGAAGTCCTCGTGACCCGGCGTGTCGAGCACGTTGATGATGCGGTCCTTGTACGGGAACTGCATCGCGCTCGACGTCACGGAGATCCCGCGTTCGCGCTCCATGCCCATCCAGTCGCTCGTCGCCTGGCGGCCCTTGCGATTCTTCACCATGCCGGCGCTGCGGATGAGGCCTGAGTACAGCAGCAGCTTTTCGGTGAGCGTGGTCTTGCCCGCGTCGGGGTGGCTGATGATCGCGAACGTGCGGCGGCGCGCGATCTGCTGCGAGAGGTCGAGGGTGGCGGTCATGGAGAACACGTGGCTCTGAGGCGCGAAGGTCAACCCCGAACGGTAGCAATCTCGCGCCTCCCAGGTGAGGCGCACGCGGGACGAGCCGTCATCGTCGCCGGCCGGCTCGTATCCGAGACCGGTGTACGCTGTCTGTTCGAGATGCCGGACGGGCGTCTACGGTCTTGGTAGGGGCAGGCAGGGCGCTGCGCTCGCCTCGCGCAGGGGCCAGCCGACGCCCGCCATCTCCAGGGAGAGCCTCCAATGAATCGTTTCTTCGTTCTCAGCGCGGTCACACTCGCCGGCATCAGCCCCCTTGCCCATGCGCAGGACGCGCTCTTCGCGGAACTCAGCATTCCGGCGAGTTCAGCGTCCGTCGGGCAGTTCGCCGCAGGCGATGTCGACGGTGACGGTGATCTCGACTTCGTCGCGGCCGCACTGGTCGCCATCGGCAACGACAACATCCTCGTGATGACGCAGGGTTCGGGCGGCAACTTCACGACGACGTCGGCCTTCAACACCGGCGTGAACGTGCGCGACGTGCAGCTCGTCGACATGAACGGTGACGGCGTGCTCGACGTCGTCTTCGCGGGCGATGGAGCGCTCGTCGAGAGCGTCTCGGTGGCGCTCGGGAACGGCGACGCGACCTTCGGCCCCACCACGAGCTTCGCGGTGTGGGCCGACCCCGCGGACCACGCACTCGACGACATAAACGGAGACGGCGCCCTCGACGGCGCGACCCCGAGCGCGACGGGCGGTCGCATCACGGTCCGCCTCGGCAACGGCGACGGCACGTTCCAAGCGCGAACGGACTACGTCGTCGGCGACTCGCCGGCCGCCATCGCGACGGGTGACGTGAACGGCGACTCGAACGTCGACCTCGTCGTGGCGAACGAAGGCTCGAACTCGCTCTCGATCCTGATCGGCGACGGCAACGGGAGCTTCACGGCCGCGGCGCCCGTTGCATTGAGCACGCCGCCGAGCGACGTCGGCCTCGGCGACTTCGACGGCAACGGCACGCTCGACCTGGCCGTCGGCTCCGTGTCGCCGAACACCTCGATCACTCTCCTCGGCAACGGCGACGGCACGTTCGGCGCCGCCCTCAGCGTCGACCTCGGAGACTTCGCGCGCGCGGTCACCGTGGTCGACGTCGACGAAGACGGACTCGACGACGTCGCGACACTGATCGGCTTGGGAGACATCGGCGTTCGGCGCAGCAGCGGCGCGGGGACATTCGAGAACCCCGCACGCCTCAGCGCACCGGGCCTGACGACAGACCTCGCCGTGGCCGACATGACGGGCGACGGCGACCTCGACCTCGTCGTGATCGGCGAACTTGTGTTCGGCTTCGGTTCGGCCGTGGCCGTGCTCGAGGGCAACGGCCGCGGTGCGTTTCGCGCCTCGTACAGCGGCGACGATGGGTGCTCGGACGTCGGCTTCGGCGACCTCGACGGCGATGGGATCCCCGACATGGTGCTCGTCAACGAGTTCAGCGACAACCTCAGCGTGTTCCCCGGCGTGGGCAACGGATTCTTCGACGCGGCGTTCGTGATCGCCGTGAACGATCGCCCATCGTCCCTCGCGCTCGATGACCTCAACGGCGACGGCGACCTCGACCTCGTGCTCTCGCAGCCGAACGCGTCTGGCACCGTCGACATCTTGTTCGGCGACGGCGCCTTCGGCTTCTCAGCGCCGACGTTGCTCACTCCGCTCGGCTCGCCGTGGACGACGATCACGACCGACGTCGAGAACGACGGCGACGCCGACATCGTGGCCGTGAGCCTGGGCAGCTCGACGCTGAACGTCTTCCTCAATGACGGATCCGGCGCGTTCACCGGCCCGACGGTGCTCGCCACCTCGACGAACCCGTTCGATCTCGTGGCCGGCGACATGAACGGCGACGGCTTCGATGACATCGTCGTCTGCACGACCCAGAGTGCGCGGGCCGACGTGTTCTTGAACGAAGGCGACGGCACGTTCGCGAGCGTGGCGGCCTACAGCGCCGGAGCGCGGGGTTCGGCCATCGACGTGGGCGATCTCGATGAAGACGGCGACCTCGATGTCGTCATCAGCAACGACGTCGGCGCCAGCTCCGTGACCGTGCTCCTCAACAACGGTGACGGAACGCTCGCGGCACCGATCAACCTCGCGAGCGGCGGCAACAGCTCGAGCGGCGTCGCGGCCGCCGACTTCGACGACGACGGCCATCTCGACATCGCCGTCGCCCACGGGTCGTCGCTCACCAACCCCGTCATCGACGCCGTCACCGTGTTGCTCGGCGCAGGCGATGCCACGTTCGCGGCGCCCGACGAGTACTACATCACATCGTTCCCGCGGCGCCTGACGCGCTTCGACGTCAATGGCGACGGAGTGGCCGACCTCGCGGCACCGGGTTTCGGCGACAGCGTCGACATCCTCATCAGTCAGCACGGACCGTGGACGAATCTTGGGTTCGCGCTGGCAGGTGAGCAGGGGCTTCCGAAGCAAGTCGGTGAAGGCACGCTGATCGGCGGCGACACCTTCATCTTCACGCTGTCGGACGCGCGCAAGGACGCCTTCGCGTCGCACATCGTCGGCTTCTCGCAGGTGAACGCGCCGTTCAAGGGCGGCGTCTTCGTCCCCGCGCCGTTCCTCATCAACGCCGGAATCCCCACCGATGCGACGGGCGATCTCGTCCTCACGGGACCGTGGCCGACCGGAGCAAGCGGCATCGTCCTCTTCCTGCAGTTCGTGATCGCAGACCCGGCCGCCGTGAAGAACTTCGCCCTGAGCAACGCGGTGCGAGCCGAGATCCCGTAGCGGCGCCTGCCAGGCGGCAGCGCTCACGGATCCGACAGCGCCGACGGACCGATGCCGCAGAGCATCGAAGGCCCCCGAACGACCTCGCCGTGACGGGCGGTCGAGCCGAGCAGCGACTGGCGCTCTCGCAGCCGTTTCGCCTGCCTCGGCGGTTCCGTAGGCTGTGCGGCCCGACCTTCTCGCGCAGGCCCATGATCAACGTCCAGAATCTCGTCAAGTCTTACGGCAACCAGGTCGTTTTCGACGGTGTCTCGTTCCTCATGACGCCGGGAGAGCGCCTCGGCCTCGTCGGGCGTAACGGGCACGGCAAGACGACTCTGTTCCGGATGCTCACGGGCGAGGAGCAGCCCGACGACGGGCAGATCATCATGCCCAAGGGCTACACGGTCGGGCACCTCTCGCAGCATCTGGAGTTCAAGGAAGCGAGCGTGCTGGCCGAGGTGCAGACGGTGCTCGGCGATCGCGTCGCCGAGGAGAGCTACCGCGCCGAGGCCGCGCTGATGGGTCTCGGGTTCTCGCGCGAGGATCTCGACCGTCCGGCGAGCGATTTCTCGGGCGGCTTCCAGATCCGCGTCAACCTGGCGAAGGTGCTCGTCGCCCAGCCCAACCTGATGCTGCTCGACGAGCCCACCAACTACCTCGACATCACATCGACGCGTTGGCTCACGCGCTTCCTGTGCAAGTGGCCCGGCGAGATGATCGTGATCACGCACGATCGCCGCTTCCTGTCTGGTGTCACGACGCACTCGATGGCGATCCATCGCGGCGAGCTGCGGCGCATGGAAGGGAGTGTGGAGAAGCTCTACGAGCAGATCCACATGGAGGAGGAGGTCTACGAGAACACGCGCCAGAACGAGGAGAAGAAGCGCGCGCAGGAAGAGCGCTTCATCGAACGGTTCCGCAGCAAGGCGTCGAAGGCCACGCTCGTGCAGTCGCGCGTCAAGGCGCTCGAGAAGCGCGGGCGCATGGAGGCACTCGACAGCGACCAAGACCTGAAGTTCCACTTCAACACCGCGCCCTTCCACGCCAGCACGATGATTACGGTGGAAGACCTCCGATTCGGCTTCGACGGCGGGCCCGAGCTCATGAAGGACCTGTCGTTCACGATCGACAAGGGCGACCGCATCGCCATCATCGGTCCGAACGGCCGCGGCAAGACGACGCTGCTGAACCTGCTCGCCGACGAGCTGAAGCCGAAGGGCGGCGTCGTGAAGAGCAACCCGAACACGGCCATGGCCTACTTCGGACAGACGAACATCGCGCGGCTCACCGACGG
Source organism: Planctomycetota bacterium (assembly GCA_029259745.1). Classification (GTDB taxonomy): domain Bacteria; phylum Planctomycetota; class B15-G4; order B15-G4; family B15-G4; genus OFTM221. Next base: position 62,794 of record JAJDEO010000061.1, on the reverse strand, counting down.
CAACACGATCGAGGAAGAGCTCATCGCCGTGCAGCCCGACCTCACGCGCACCGGCGTGCGCAGCCTCGCGGGGCTGCTGATGTTCCGCGGCGACGATGCGATCAAGAAGATCGACGTGCTGTCGGGCGGCGAGCGCAGTCGCGTGCTGCTCGGCAAACTGCTCTGCGAGCCGTCGAACCTGCTGCTGCTCGACGAGCCCACGAACCACCTCGACATCGAGTCGATCGAAGGCCTGCTCGACGCTGTCGACGAGTTCCCCGGCGCCGTCGTCATGGTGACGCACAGCGAGATGATCCTCGAGCGCCTGGCCAACCGACTCATCATCTTCGACGGCGGCAAGGCGCAGCTCTTCGAGAGCGGCTACGTCGATTTCCTCGAGCGCATCGGCTGGCAGAGCGAGGCCGGTGAACGCAGCACGAAGAAGAAGGGCAAGGCGCAGAAGCGCGACAAGAAGGAGCTGCGCCGCCTGCGGGCCGAGGTCGTCACGGCGCGCAGCAAGGCCACGGCGCCGATCAAGAAACTCGTGTCGGCCTGCGAGAATCGCATCACGAAGCTCGAGGAGCAGGTCAAGCTGCTCGACGCGCAGATGCTGCAGGCCGTCGACAAGGGCGACAACGGCGAGATCGCCAAGCTCTCGGCGCGGCTCGGCAAGGATCGCAAGGCGATCGACGTCGAGTTCGCCGACCTCGAGAAGCACTCCGACAAGCTCGAGGCGCTGCGTGCGAAGTTCGACGCGCAGCTCGAAGAGCTCAAGTAGCGCTCAGCGCGCGGTCGGCACCCAGGCTGCACGCCACGTCGGGTCGATGAAGAGCAGCGCCTTCTTGCCGCCGGCCGGGAACACGCTGACGAGGTTCTGGAGGACGCCCCAACCGAGGCGGCTCTCGGGGGCCTCGTGCGCCACGCCTGAAACATTCAGCGCCTCGAGCGCCAGGCCCTGCACGTCGTAGAACGGCACGTCGACAGCCACGTGACTGAGCCCCCACGACGGCGCGATCTCCGTCGGTTCGAGGCCGAGCTGCGCGGCGAGCGCCGGGGCGAATGTCATCGGCGCTGAGCCCGTGTCGATCTCGAACGCCTGCGCGCCCTCGAGTTCGCCGACAGCGACCTGGATCGTCGGGATGCTCACGTCGGCGTCGAGCGCGTATCCGTACGCGACGTTCCCCGGCTCCATCAGCGTTCGCACGGCCTGGTCCCATGTGCCGCGTGGGATCAGGATCAGGCGCTTCGCTGGTCCGTCGACGACCACGTCCAGCACCGAGAGGATGTCTTGCCCAAGCGCTCCGTCGACGTGCTCGGTGAGCGTGTCGAAGAGCGGCGGCTTGAAGTTGGTGACGATCGCCTCACCGATCTCGAGTTCGTCGACAAAGCAGCGCTCCGCGATCTGTGACTCCAAGCCCTGGATGTCTCGGAGCGTCGCACCCAGGGCTCCGCGCGGCAACCCGACGCGCCTTGCGAACGCGTCGTCGATCCACGAGAACTCGGCGCCCGTGTCGATGAGCAGCGTGATGTCACCCACACCGGGGATGCGCGCATGAATCAGCGGCTCGATGTCGTCGAGCAGATCGAGGGACGTGATCGCGGTGAGAAAGACACGTGTCGGCTCTTGCGCGGACTCGACGGCGGGTTCGCGCGACGAACACGCTCCAAGCACAAGCGTTGCTGCAACGAGGATCGCATGGCCGGCGGAAACCTTCATCGGGCCAGCGTAGCAGTTGTGCGCTCGCCCGACGTGTTCATGGAGGTCGATGCTCAACGCTGCTTCTCCGAGCCCTCGATCCTCCATGAACAAGCCGTGTTCAGGGCGTCACGACATCGAGGAAGAAGCGCAGGATCTCTTCGTTCGCGTCGATGTCGTCGGTCGTCGGCTCTTCCGGCGCAAGCGCCGGCGCGTCGCCACCGGGCCAGGCGTGACCGTGGTCGCGCAGCCACCAGTAGTGGATCGGCGCGCCGAGTGGCGACGGGAGCACGTGCAGCTCGGCGGCGCCGACACTGCGCTCCGGGATCGCGTCGACGAGCGACTCGTTGGCGCTGAAGAAGGGCATCAAGCTCTCGAGCTGTCCCACCATTTCGGTGCCGCTGACGCCGCTTCCGAGCCCGCCCTGGTAAGGAACATTGTCGTCGAGCGCACCGTGAATCGCCATGACGGGAACGGGCACGGCCGGGACGTCGTCGCTGAAGTTGCACGCGGCCACTGGCGCAATCGCCGCGATGCGATCGCTGAGCTCCGTGCCGACGCGGTACGACATCATCCCGCCGTTCGACATGCCTGTCGCGAAGACGCGCTCGGCGTCGACGCTCCAGATGGCGTCGAGCTCGTCGAGCAGGTCGGCGACGAACTGCACGTCGTCGATGTCGTTCTTGGCCGCAAAGGCACAACACGCCTCGACGTTCCAGGTCTGCAGCATGAACAGCGGCGGTCCACCGAGAGCACCGCTCCCTTCGGGCAACACGAGCAACACGCCGCGTTCGTCACATGCCTCGATGAGCCCCGACGACTCGCCGAACTGCAGGGCGTTGCCGCCGCCACCGTGGAAGCCGAGGACCACGGGCAGCGGCTCGCCGGGAGCGGCGTCCGCCGGCACCGAGACACGGAACCAGCGCAGTGCGCCGTCACTCGCGACGGCGTGGAGCGTGATCTCGCCGGGCTGGGCGTTGGCCGCGGTGGGTGCAGACGGACCGGCGAGGGTGAACGGGACACACAAGACAGCCGCGAGGATCGAAGGGGTCGTGCGCATGAAAAGACTCCAGTGGAGATCGGGTGAACGACCCCTCAGTGCAGCGCGCGAGCCATGAGGTGACACGCAGAATCGTGGCGACTCAGCGCCGAGTATCGCGCTGCCACCAGCGGCGGCGCAGCTCGCCCCAGCGCGCGTCGAAACGCGCCTCCTGGTCGTCATCCAGCAGCGCGCGGATCTCTTCGGCCATGAGCGCGAGTTCGGGCTCCACGCGCTGCTCAAAGTGTTCACGCCGCGCAGCGAGGAGCGCGCCAAGCCGTTTGTCGAACACCGCGCGCGCGGTCTTGCGTTGGCTGGGTGTGAGATCGAACCTCTCTGCGAAGCCTTCGTGCACCGTCGCGACTGCGGCCGTCGGATCGAGGAACGCAAGCTGTGCGCGGTGACGCAAGATCATGATGACACCGCCGGCACCCGACACGACTCCGGCGCTGAACAGGGCCAGGGCGACGAGCAGCGTGAGGACGATCGATCGTGAACGGGTCATCACGGAACCTCCATGGTGAAGGTCGAGATCACGACGCCGAGGGGATCGGTGACCAGCGACCAGTCGGCGGCACCGAGCACACCAAAGAACGCCGCGACGGCGATCGACGCCGCGAGACACAACCACGTCGCTCCTGCGCGCGGGTCGAGAACACGCGCCTCGCGTCGCGTAGCGATGCGCGCCATGACGGCGGCTGTGACATCGAGCGTGGGAAGAGACTCGTGGCGCGCTCGCTTCGCCGCGCGCTCGAAGGCGTCGAGCGGATCGTCTGAAGTCATCCTTCGTTCTCCATGAGCCGCGCGAGGCGCTTGCGCGCGCGGTGCGCCTGGACCTTCGTCATCGCGACACTCCAACCGGCCAGCTTGGCCGCCTCGACCATCGTGCAGTCCTCGAGATACACGAGCGTCAAGACGAGGCGATCGCGCGGACTCAACCGCGCGAGCCACGCGTGGACCCACTCGGCATCGTCGCGGACACCGCGCTCACCGTCGACGGCCAGCTCGACCAGCGCCTCATCGCTCACCGTGCCCACTGCGCGCCGCCGAGCCGTCCAGAAACGGTAGCCGACGCGCGTGCCGATGCGCCGCAGATAGTGCACGAACGGCGCATCACCGCGAAAGCGCGCAAGACTTCCGTGCACCTCGACGAACGTGTCCTGGACGAGTTCTTCGAGCATGCCCGGCTCGCGCGTGAAGCGCTGCATGAGCCGCGTGACAGTCGGCGTGTGACGTGTCACGAGGCGCGCGAACGCGTCGTGATCGCCGCGTCGGGCCGCCTGCACGTCGAGCGCGTCGTCGTCATCCACTCTTGGCACCGCGCTCCGTGAAGAAACCTCGGCGATCCGCTCGACAAGGTCGCGAAGGTCGCGAACGACTGCGAGTCGACCACGCGGTGAGTCGCGGATCAAGGCAGCGGGGCTCATGTGGGCTGGCCGGCGCCGAGAATGCGTGACGGCAACGAGTTCATCGCGCGCGGCGACGCTGCAGGCGGGCCTCGAGCGTCGCGCGGAGCTTCGCGCGCCCGGCGTCGATCTCCGAACGTTGCTCAGGCGTAAGGAAGACACGCACATCGTCGCGCGCCGCGCCACCGGCAATGCGCCATGCCGCGACGGCTGACGCGAGTGCGTGGCTCGTCCGCTCGATCGCCTCGACGTTCGTCGGACGCTCGCGACTCGCCGCGGCGAATGCGATACGCGCGTCGCGCACACTGCTGCGCGCGGCACTGACGATCGCCGCGTGCTGCTGGAAAGACGCACGCATCGCCTCGCGCTGCGACTCCGTGATTCCGAGCGCTTCAGCGCGTTCGCGCAGGCGTTCGACGAGGCGGCCACCGCGTGCCGCGAAGTCGTCGCGACCACCGGCCGAGGCCTCTGTCACAGGCGACTCTTGAGCGAACAGGGACGTGCAGGTCAGCGTAAGGCCGAGCACCAGGTGTCTCATGGGGACACTCCAAGATGTGAGGGAACACACCTCCAGTGTCGTCGCCGCGATGAAAGGTGACACGAGCATCGCGGAAACCCTCGGCTGCGCTGCCGGCTCGTCTCATCGGGAGAACGTCGTCGCGGCCGTACGGGACGGACGGCAGGGCTCCGCGCGAACGCCGCCGAGCTCGCGGGGCAACCGGAGCGCCGCGCTACACGCCACTTGCCGCGACGACGACGGAGTGCGTCCCGGGAATCCTGCGCAGGTGATCGACGCGCACTTCGCTCGGCTCGCTGCGGCACGGCAGCGACGCCTCGAAGTGCCCAGGCGTGACGAGCACGCGGGCACTGTTCCGCACGCCACCTTCGAGCCACGAGACGTCGACCGGCACGTGGAACTGCGTCGCCCCGCTGCCCTTGTTCTCGATGCGCACGTCGAGACGATGCCCCGCGATATCACTCACGGGCGTGATCTGGCCCTTCACGATCGGCACGCCTTCGCCGAAGACCCACTCGTCGAAGAACTGCTGCCACGGCTTGCCGGTCTCGCGCTCGAGCACGGCCCGGAAGTCGGTCGTGGAGGCGTTGGCATAGCGGAACTCCATGTTGAACGCGCGCAACGACCTCCACCAGGCGTCGTCGTCATCGACGTAGTGACGCAACGCGTGCAGCACCGCAGCGCCCTTGAAGTAGACGACACCGGCGTAGGCCTCACCCGAATCAACGCCCTCGCCGCGGAACAGCCGCGACTTCGACCCCAGCCGGCGCGCCATGCGCGTGACGAACTCGTCGGCCGCCGCGCGCCCCTGCGTGTGCTCGACGTAGACGGCTTCGGCGTAGGTCCCGAAACCCTCGTGGATCCAGAAGTCGCCCCAGTTGTTCGTCGAGACGGCGTTGCCCCACCACTCGTGCGCGACCTCGTGGACGAGGATGTAGTCGAAGTCGCGGTTCCGTCCCGCGTACGGATCCTCCTCGCCATGGAGCTCGCACCAGGCCGGGAAGCTCGAGCCGTAGGCGACGGCCGTCGAGTGCTCCATGCCCCAGAAGTTCGTCTGCACGAGACCGAACTTCGACTCGGGGAACGGGAACGGACCGAAAGCCTCGCTGAAGATGTGCACGAGTTCGGGGACCTGCTCGAACTGCAGCGCGGCCTTGGGGAGGTCGGACGGCAACACGTAGTACGAGAAGGGCACGGGTTCGTCGATGCCTTCGATGACGAGCGGCTCGGCGTCGACGACGACGTACGGCGCGACGTTGAGCGTGACGACGTACGTCTCGAGCGGGTAGCCATGCGCCCAGCGGAACGTGCGCGTGCCGTCCGTGTTCTCGACGATCTCCACGAGCGCGCCGTTGGAGACGGCGTAGAGACCGTCGGGCACGGTGATGTCCATCGACACGCGTTCGGGCTTGTCTTCGGGGTGGAAGTACGACGCCTTGCACGGCCACCACGCGTGGGCCCCGGTGGTCTGACACGACGTGTTGATCCACGGCCGCCCGTCGGGTGTCTCGGTCCAATGGAATCCGTCGAAGTCATTCACCGCCTGGGGACTGCCGGAGTAATGCACAGTTGCGACGACCCGCGCGCCGCGGCCGGCCGGCTCAGGGAGTGCGATGACCAACCGATCGTCGCCGTGCTGATGAGACACCGCGCTGTCGCCCACCGCGACGCCGCTCACGGTCAGCTCGTCGACGAGGTCGAGTTCGAGAACGTCCATCGCGTCGGCCGTGACGAGAACCTCGACCGTGACGGAGCCGCTCAGCACCTGCACGTCGGGTTGCACCGTGAGATCGAGGTGATAGGAGACGACGTCGTAGAAGCGCCGCGCGTCGGCGACGTCATCATCGCCGGCAAATGCGAGCGCCGAAGAGAGCAGAGCCGCGACAAGAGGCATGACGAAGCGCGCACGCGACGCCGAACGTCGAGGGCTTGGCGGCGATCGATCCATTGACACAGACACAGGACACCTCATTCGCGAGTCGAGAACGACTGATCCTACCCAGCGTGCGCCTCGAGCGCTTGCTCGACGGCGCGCGCGCGTCGTCAGCCGCCTGCCATGAGCTGATCGGCCGTGACGTCGCGCAGCGGGAAGGCTCGCTCGCGCAGCGCGTCGACGTCGGATTTCGCCATGCCTTCGATGCGCAAGGCGGCCTCTCGGCGTGCGGCCGCGAGGAGCGCGACGTCGGCGACGGGATCGAGGATGAAGAAACGCGGCAGGCCCGATTGGCGCGTGCCGAGGAGTTCGCCGGGTCCGCGGAGTTCGAGGTCCTTCTCGGCGAGTAAGAAGCCGTCCTCGGAAGCACAGAGCGCGTCGATGCGCTCGCGCCCCGGGCCCTTTTTCACGGGGCCGAGCAGGTAGCACGTGCCCGGGAGCGTGCCGCGGCCGACGCGCCCGCGAATCTGGTGCAGCGTCGCGAGACCGAAACGCGTGGGCGCGGGGAGCACGCAGAAGGTCGCCTCGGGGACGTCGAGCCCGACCTCGACGACGATCGTCGCGACGAGCACATCGACGTCGCCGGCGCGGAAAGCATCGAGGGTCGCGTCGCGCTCGTCGGGCGGCATGCGCCCGTGCACCGGCTCGACGCGCACGTCGTTGCCGAGCGCCTCGCGCACGCGCAGCAGTGTCGCGGCCACCGACACGTCCGGCCCCTGCTCCTCGTCGTCATCGTGCGCCACGGCGGGCGCCGCCGGCACATCTCCGAACTCGCCGATCGACGGACACACCACGTAGCCGCGTTCACCGCGCTCCACGGCCGCACGCAGCCTGCGCCACAACGCCGGCTGCTTACCCGCCGGAACGAAGTGCGTCTCGCGCGGAACACGCCCCGGCGGGAGTTCGTCGAGGATCGAGACGTCGAGTTCGCCGTACGCCGTGAGGGCCAGCGTGCGCGGAATCGGCGTGGCCGTCATCACGAGCAGGTGGCTGTGTTCGCCCTTACGCCGGAAGCGTCCGCGTTGGGCGACGCCGAAGCGATGCTGCTCGTCGATCACCGTCACCGCGAGGTCGCGGAACTCTACGGGCGCCGACTGCAGCCCGTGCGTGCCGACGGCGAGCGGCGCCGAACCGTCCGCGACGGCTGCTCGCTCGGCACGACGGAAGCTCGGCTTGCCGCGCCCCGTGATCAGTGCCACGCGCGGAGCCTTGTCGCCGTAGGCTCGCGCGAGGAGCGCTCGCAACCCGACGACGTGCTGCTCGGCGAGGATCTCGGTCGGCGCCATGAGCGCCGCTTGCCGATTGCACTCGACGGCCGCGAGCAAGCCATAAAGCGCAACCATCGTCTTGCCCGACCCGACGTCGCCCTGGAGCAGGCGGTGCATCGGGCGCGCACTCAGGACGTCGGCGCGGAGTTCGTCGAGCACACGGCTCTGCGCAGCGGTCGGCGTGTACGGCAGACGCGCGATGATCCGCGCGTGGGTGGCTTCATCGATGTCGAGGACGCACTCGGGGATCGTCGGGCGCTGCGCGCGGGCGAAGGCGGCATCGAGCGAGAGGGCAAAGGCCTCGTCGCGCGCGAGACGGTCGCGGGCAGCGCGGGCATCGTCGAGACTCTCGGCGAGGTGGATCGCGCGGAAGACGGCGTCGAGTGGCAGCGGGTCGTCGTCGGCGTCGGTCGCGGGGGATCCATCGGGCTCGTGACGCCAGTCGTCCACGTCGGCCTCGGCAAGCACCGCCGCGACGACCTTGCGGTGCACGCGCGGCGGGATGCCGGCGGGCAGCTTGTAGATCGGCACGAGCGACGCCGAGGGGCCGAGCGCGTCGTCGGCGAGGACCTCGTAGTCGGACACGACGAGTCGCGCGAGGTCGGTGTCATCCCGCTCGAGCGTCCCCGCCACCCACAGGCGCGTCCCCTTCTTCAGCGACTTCGCGAGGTATGCACGGTTGAAGAGCAGCGCCCGGAACTCGACCTCGTCGCCATCCCCGAGCGCATCGCGCATGCGCAACGTGACGGTGCTGCGCGGGCCCCGGCGTCGCAGAGACGTGGAGACCACGACGCCGACGAGCGCCGCCTTGCCCTCGTCGGACGCGCCGAGCGGCAGCGGGTCGGGACGTCGCCGAAACCGGGACGGCAGGTGGTAGAGCAGCGCCCGACGCGTCTCGATGCCGGCCGCCGCGTAGATCTCGGCACGTCGCGCGGCGATGCCAGGCAGGCCGAGCAACGGGCGATCGAGGCCCGTCGCGACGGGCTCAGGGGGCGGGGATGTCGACTGGCGCGGGCTCACGGGACAGCTCAGGATGTCATCTTCAGGGCGCGAGCGCGGCGAGGAATCGGGGGACGACTGCCCGAGCGCCCTCGACAGCGCCGTCGATCACTGCTGGTGTCGCGGCTCTGGCCCGTCACAATGACACCGTCGATGCTGGAGACGAACGCCGTGCCGAATCTCATGCGCCCCTTTGCCGCCCTCGCGCTGCTTGCCGTCCTCGTGGTGGGTCCGCGCGCGACGGGCCAAGCCGTCGCCGAGGCGAACCCCGAACTCGCCGCGGCGCGCGCACGGCTCGAACAGGCCCGCGATGCGCACGACGCGGCCTACGAGGGTCTCGAAGAGCTGATCCTCGAGCTCGAGGACGACTACATCGAGATCACGACCGGCCCCGACGCGGCCACCTTCCGCCACCAGCTCGTGCTCGCCATGCACGACAGCCTCGACGTTGCGCGCAGTCGCGTCGATGCCCAACGCAGCCAAGGCCGGCCCGTCCTGCGCGGCTTCCGACGCCAGTCGCTCTTCGAGGCCTTCGACGGCCCGGTCCGCGCGGCTGCCGAGATCGATGAACGTCTCGCGAGCTGGGTCGCACACGCGGTCGCCGACGACCTCTCCAAGCGCGACAGCGTCGAGTCACTGACGAAAGACGACCTGCTGCGCATCGTCGACGATGCCTTCCCGGTGGGCATGAACTGGTTCGTCTTCTGGAACGAGGTCTTCCGCGGCGAGCAGGACGAGGTCACCGCGTACATCGAAACGTACAAAGAGTTCGAGGAGGCAGGCACCGACCTCATGCGCGTGCAGCATCCCGAGCGCTACGGCCCCCGCGGTGAAGTGGCACCGCCCGGCATGGTCGTGATCCCTGGCGGGAGCTACACGATCGGCCCCGACCGCAACGGTTGGACGAACACCGACGCCCGCCGCGTCAACCTCAAGCCGTTCTTCATGGACCGCCGCGAGGTCACGAACCGCGAGTACTCGATCTACGTCAATGCGTTGGCGCTGTCGAAGCGCGACGCCGCTCTGCCGCGCGGCTGGTCTCAAGATTCCGCGGGACGGGCCGTCTACGACGCGACACTCGAGGATCATCCCGTGCTCTACGTCTCGTGGAGCCAGGCCGATGCCTACGCGCGCTGGGCCGGCAAGCGCCTGCCGACAGAGGTCGAGTGGGAAGCGGCAGCCGCGGGCCTCGACGGGCTCACCTACCCGTGGGGCAACGCCTTCAAGCTCGGCTACTGCAACGGTGGCTCGCGTCAGGAAGCGTCGCTGCCGGTCGAGAGTTTCCCGCTCGGGAAGTCCTCGACGGGCTGCTTCGATCTGGCCGGCAACGCCTGGGAATGGACGGCGACGACGATCGAGGGCAAGAACGTCGACGTGCTGCCCGAGGGACTGCTGAACATGGTGATCCGCGGCGGGTCGTTCATGTCGGAGCGCAACGAACTGCAGACGCGCTACCGCTGGGCGGCGCCGGGACACGACACCTTCGCGTCGCCGCGCTACACGCGTCCGATTGGATTTCGCTGCGTCAAAGGCCTCTGATCCACGTCGCGCGGCGCGGGATGCGAACGCCGCGCGCGTCCTCCGGTGACACCGACGAGCGCCGCCGGTCACCGAAAACTAGCCGATCGAGCGGCGTGGGTGCGCGGTTCGACGGCGGGCGTTCGATACACTCGCGCGCGTGTCGACCACAGTTCAACCCGCGTCCCCCGGATCACGAGTCGAGCAGCTCCGCGTGCTGCTCTGGCTCGCTCTCGATCTCGCGTCGATCCCGTTCCACGTCATCGTCTTCCTGACGACGCGACGCCGCCATCGCGAGCGTTTCGCCGCCACGCTGCAGGAGCATCGTTCATGAAGCACCCAGGCACGATCGTGGAGTTCGACGGGCACGAGTACCTGCTGCTCGAGAGCGGCTACAACGACGAGGTGCGCGCCGTCACGGTGCTGTCGCGACCGGGTCACCCCGACTTGCCGCAGAAGGAATCGACGCGGCCCGTGAGCTGGCTCGATCAGGGCGACTGGTACCCGCTCGCGCGGTGGACGCCCGAGGAGCTCGTCATCCCGGAGGAGAAACACGCCGAGCACCGCGCGCACATCCTCGAGATCGTCAAGCGCTACGACGCCGCGCGGCCCGAGCCGAAACCCGTGGCGTGGGTCGTGGCGCACGAGGACGGCCTGCTGGGGACACTCATCGACACGATCCCGATGGGTGTCGCGGCGATCGTCTACGAAGAGCGCGAGGCCGCGGAGCTGTCCGCGCGCGCCGGGCGCAGCAAGCCCGAAGAGCCCGACAAGCCGGAGCTCTATGTCGGCGAGTGGACCGACCTGCCCGACGGCGGCGAGGCGGCAACCACGCGCGTCGTGCCGATCCACTCGATCGGTCGCTTCTTCACGCACCTCGTCCGTGAGGGCTATGCGGGATGCGTCTGGAACCACGTCATCCCGGTGTTCTTCTGCGCGGATGTCGACGGCGACCTGCAGTTCTTGCGCATCGGCGGCGAGGCCGGCTCGGTCACGATGGAGATCCTCGACAACCGCGACGTCTGGCTCGAGTACGACGGCGAAGAGTCGATCGAAGTGCTCGACAACCGCGAGGCCTACGACCAGCGACTCGTCTCGGAACTCGGACCGGTGCCGGTGCTCGAGTGGAAGCCCGGCGACAAACTCTACGTCGCAGGCGAGCGCAGCGGATCGCTCAGCGTTGTCGATGACGAGTCGGGCGTGAGGTATGCGGTGATCTTCACGAAGGAGAAGCTCGCGAAGCTCTGGTGCGACGAGACGGAGCGCGAGGGTTGGGCTGTCTTCGAAGTCACGCCGGCAGCGGCCGCGGCACTGCTCGACAACCCCGACGTCGGCGAGTGTGTCTTCCAACTCAACCCCGGCTTCCACCGCGCCGTGACGGGCATGCTCTGGCGCGACGGCGATTCACTCGTGCTCGACAGCTTCAGCGGCTTCTGGCGCATGGCGGAGGACGGCGACTTCGAAGCCGTCGTGACGGGCGACGACGACGAGATCGTCTGACTCGCACGCCGATGTGCGGCTCGCGACGATGATCACGGCGCGAACCCTCACTCGCGTACGGCCTGCCCGGTGGCAAGCATCTCCAGGCTCGCGTCCACGAGTCGGAGGACGGACGGCTCGTCCGTCACGCTGCCGATCTCCGTCACGTCGAACCAGCGCACGTCGTGCGACTCGTCACTGACGACCGGCGGACGCTCGCGGTTCGCGACGATCAGGAAGCGGAGGTCGTGGTGCTCGTGCTCGGGCTCGTCGCGGCGCGCAGGGATGACGTGGACATCGACGTCGAGCAACTGCAGCTCGCCGGCGGCGCGGTGCAGCGACAGGCTCTCGAGCGGCAGTCCTGATTCCTCCTCCGCCTCGCGCACAGCGGCGAGCTCGATGCGACCCTCGCCGTCGACGTGCCCGCCGAGCTGCAGCCAGCGATCGAGCTTCTTGTGGTGCGTCAGCAGGCAGCGGCGCCCATCTGGCGTGACGATCCACGCCGACGCCGTCACGTGACCGGGCACACACGAGCGCAGCAGACAGTCGTCATGCGCTTCGACGAGCGCGCGGATGCGCTCGACGGTGCGCGCCTGGTCGGGCCGGCGGGACGCGTGGGCGGCGAGGAAGTCGAGCGTGTGGCGGCGATGCATGTCGAACCAGTGAGTGGGAGGACGTCGCGACCAGCGTGGCATCGTCAGCGACGCAGGTCTTCTTCAAGCTCGGCGAGGAAGGCCAGCGCCTCGGGGGAAACGAGAGACCGATCACACGCGCCACGAGCAGGGTCGGCACGCCGAGCGAGGTCTGGTCAACGGGCCTCAGTGCGTGTCCCATGTCGTCATCTTGCCGGAGCAACAGCGTGCGAGGCCACGGGGTGCAATCGTCTTCCTCAACGCCCCGCGTTGCTGGGTCCTTCGTACGCCGCGAGGAACTCGTCGCCGTCCACGGTGAGGACGATGCCCCCATCGGCGACAACTCCGCAGACGCTGCCCATGTCCACGACGAGGTCGTCCGGGCCGTGGTTCGTCGGCTCGAACGAGATCACGCCGTCAGCGACGCTCCACGAGCCCCGCGAGACACCCGCGCCTTCGAACGTCGCACATCCGTCGGAGGTGATGCCGTTGAAGATGAAGCACTCGTACGTTCCATCCACCAACAGCTTCAGGGAACCGATGTTCCGCGCCTGGCCGTAGTGTCCTGAGAGGACCGTCGTCGTGCCTACCGAGCCCGCGCCGCGCGAGCAGCCGATGAGCGCCATCAACAGCGTGGCGGCAATCAGTCGGTGCATGGTTCGAGGCCGATGGGATGTGTGACGTCCTCCTCTACTCCCCGAACCGGCGAGCGTTGGATGACAACCGCGCTCCCAGCGTTTTTCACCGAGATCAGTTCAAGTTCCGTCATGGACGACGTCGATGGTGAGATCTTGAAGACTGGGGCCTTCATCGATGTCGCACGAAAAGGGTGGGAGGACCCATGAAGAGTCAACGCCGCTATGAACGTGTCCCGTTCATACGAGACGCTCGAATGAGCGATGGATCAGCAAAGTTCGCCGTGACGACAACAGATCTCAGTGAAGGCGGCTGCGGGATCTTCAGCTCGCGTCCGCTGACGATCGGGGACGCCGTGACGATCGAGATCACGACGAACGACGCAGGCTCGCACGAACCGGTTAGCGCCGTGGTGCGGTTCGTCCGCGCAGAGATCGAAGGCAACCGGATCGGGCTCGAGTTCGCCTCGCCGATTCGCCGCGAAACTCACCCGACCCTCGCCGACTCACTGCGCGTCGCCCTCACCCGCGCCACCCGCATCGAAAGTTAGCCCGGGTCATTCTCGGGCTGTCCCACACGCGCTTCACTTGTGCTCGTCTTCGTCGAGTCGCGTCAGTGCAGCATTCGCACTCGCCGCGTCCTCACTCTGACGAACACCCTCGTCGAGGAGCGACACGTGGTAGGCGGTCAAGGCCAGATAGAGCCCGAGCACCGCGACGACCAGGATGCGCGTGCGTCGGAAGTGCATATGTGCGAGCAAGAAAACCATCCCCACACCCGTGACCGCCATCTTGCCACTGACGAACCAGCCGGTGCCATGATCGAGGAGCAGGCGCATGGCCGGGTTCCACTCGATACCGCCACGTTCGATGTGGTCGAGCGTGAGAAGCGCGTCGGCAAGCGAGAGCGCCATGATGACGAGCACCAGTACGACGTCGAGACGTCTCGGGACGTCGACGTAGCCACCGCGCTGCCGATCGGCTTCACGACGCAGCATGCGCCGACGTCCGCCGCGTCCGCCGCGCCAGAACGCAGGCGTGGGAGTGACTCGGCGGTCGCCCCCACCACGCGGCTCCGGTTCGGATGTCGGGATCACGAGCCGAAGCTCTCCGGCAGCGCGGGCAACGTGGCGGCCTCGCCGTCGGTGGCCAACACGCCTTCGATGCTCCACTCCATCCCGTCGAAGTCCGTGGTGAATGTCAGCTTCACCTCGGTTCCGAACTGGTTGACGAAGATGGCTTCGTAGGGATCGAACGACGGCTTCCCCGTGCGCAGCAGAGACACGCCCGCGGCCACTGCCGCCGTCGTCGACTTGCTCCGGCTCTCTCGGCGAACCGTGAACCTCTCGACGCGGATCGCGTCGTGCGTCGATCGCCACGCGAGCACCCAGATCCCCATCGCGAGCACGCCGAGGATGGCCGCGAACAGCAGGACGGTCCCCCGCTCGCCGCGGGATCGTGTCGTCACAGCGTCCATTGCAATGTCATCTCCGAGGCGTCGAGTCCTTCGCCGACGGCGATCCGGACCGAGATCAGCTCTTCGGTCTCGGTGACGTCGAACGCCGACAGCGGTGCGATCATGATGTTCGCGGTCGAGGCGAGATCGTGCCGCCGCAGGACCTCCGACTCGAAGGTCCACAGCACGCCGGGATCATCGCTTCCGTTCCAGGCCCCGAGTGCCCGCGCGCAGGCTTCTTCGCGGATGATCCACACCCCGCCCTCGCCGGTTCGGATGACCTGATCGGCGCATCCGAGATCTTCGAGGAGCGAGCCGACCGTCACACGCAGGTCGGCGGACGCGCCGGCACGAGCTTTGAGTGAAAGGGTTGCGTCGAGCATCGGGCCCCAACCGCGCACCGCGATCGCCATGATGATCCCCGACACCGTCACGACGATCAAGAGTTCGGCAAGCGTGTAGCCCGCCGTGCGTGACGTCGGGTCAGTAGACGATGTCATCAGTGACACAGGTTTCGATAAGCGACATCGTGAAGGACCCGGCGAAGCTCGAGCGAGCGACGTCGAGCCTCTCCATCGTTCCCGGTGACGTGAGTTCGAACGACCAGACGGCGAGGCCGCTGGCCGTCGTCCCGATGTTGCTGCCCACGATCGGTATCGGCGGCCCGGCGCCTAAGTCGACGCTGAGAAGCACCGTGCTGAGCGAGCTCGCATCCGTGACAAAGTAGTACAACCCGGCATCGAGGAGCTGGTCGGTGGCATCGAGACGAACACGCTGGGTGAGCGCGACGTTCTCGCTGGAGAACACGCCCGCGTCGAGTGAGCCGTCCGCCACGGTGACGTCGTCGGCCGACCCCGTGGTGTTCCAAACGGACTGCACGACGTTCGTCGCGCCGACGTCCTGGGCACCCCAGTAACAGGTCAAGACCACTTCTGCGATCGTGCGCATCGGCCAGAGTGCGTGACCGACCGAGGTCACCTCGACATCGTAGAAATCGGGCGGTCCAAGCTGCTCGACATCGGCCGCTGCGTTGCTCGTCAGCCGTGCGCCGACTCCGAGCACGCGCTGGATCGGATCGACGGGACGCTGGACGACGGCCACGTTGCCCTCGCCGCGCCAGACCTCGAGCCCCGCGAGCAACCGCTCGTGGTTCACCATCAGCTTGGCGAGCCCCATCGCGAGCAGCGACAGCACCGTCACCCCGACGACGCACTCGACGAGCGTGAATCCTCGTTCGCGATCAGTAGACCGGACGCACACTGTAGCCCTCCTCGTTGCTGATGGATCCGGTGACGTCGCCGTCTTGGTCGAGGCTGATCATCCCGAACCAGGGCGACGTGTCGTCGCGCTCGGCTTCGGCGATGTACGTCGTTGCGTCGGCGGTGGCGATCCGAAAGGAGAACGGCGTGTCCGCCTCGACGACGCCTGAGTCGATGAGCCCGATGCCCTCGAGCTCTCCGAGACTCGTGGCGTAGCGCTGTTCTTCGATCCAGAACATGCGCTGCGCCCGCTCGATGCTCCGGAGAATCGCCGTGGCGCGGTCGACGCGGGTCGTCTCGACCGCAGAGTGGAAGCGCGGGAGCACGCTCGAGACGGCGATGCCGACCAGGACGGCAACCGTGACCACTTCGACGAGCGTGTTGCCCGCCATGTGCCGGGAACGCGTCACCGCTCTGCGATCCGCTGTAGGAGGGGCGCGATCATCGCGCGGTCGACGCCGAGCGTGACGGCTTCTTCGTAGAGTTCCGCCGCGTCGTCGAGGCGTCCGTCACGAACGTAGACGTGGCCGAGGAGCGTGAGGACGATCCCTTGGTCGACGTCCTCGCCAAGCAGGGAGACGAGCACCTCGCGGGCGAGCACGTCGCGCCCGTCCAACAGGTAGGCACGCGCGAGGTCGATGCGCGCGGAGTGGTCGGTCGGCACCGTCGCCAGGTAGGCGTGCAGAGCCTCGATGGCCGTCCGTGGGTCATCGTCGCGAAGTGCGATCTGCGCGCGCTCGAGCCGCTGTTCCGGTGCAAGCATGCCGATCGAAACCGTGTCGACGGAGCGCTCGCGCCGCGTCGACCGCGGTCCCAACAGAGCTCGCTCGAGATCTCGTTGGCTGCCGGCCGGAGCGCGCTCGCGAACCTGCTCGCCGAACGTCTGCTGTTCATCTTCGGACGCGGCGCCTCCACGTGCGCCCGCCGCCTGGCTCGCACGCTCCTCGTCGGCGCGCATCTCGTCGGCGAGCAGAGCGCGTGTCGGGTGCGGAGCGAGCTGCAGTCGCTGACGCGGCTTCTCGTCCACGACGCACGACGTCGCCGTCAAACCCAACAAGCCGAGTGCCAGCGCTGCGACTGCAGAGCTCACAGAGGCCTTCGGCGTCATGGGATATCGTCCAGGATTCGGTGCGCAAGTCTCGCATCGACAGACGATCCCGAGGACGCGCCGGCGATGCCGCTCCTTACTTGATCGACCGCCAAGGCCTCTGGATGGGAGCGCTCCTCGGCGGAAAGTGTGTCGAGGACCGCTCCGGCGGCCGCACCGCGCCCCTCTTTGACGAGACTCATGGCGCGCGCCACGGCATGTTGCGCCCGATCGCTCAGGCCAGCGCGGCGCTCGACCGTCTTCGAGGCGGCTTGCGCCACCTGCTCGTGCGTCGAGGCCCAGCGCGACAGCGAAGGCGTGGCGCGGCCCAGGACGCCGTCCTGGCGCCGGTCGAGGCGGCCGTCGTCGATGCTCGTCGTCGACACGCGGCGACTCGCAGGACGCGGAGACATGGCGAGCCACTCACCGTCGGGGCCGACGATGTGCGGCGTGAGCATGATCACGATCTCCTCGCGCACGAAGCGCGAGTTCTCACTTCGGAACAGTCCGCCGATCCCGGGCAGGTCGCCGAGCACGGGGACCTTCATGTCGATCGACTGCTCGCGTTCGCGGAACAGCCCGCCGATGATCACGGTCTCGCCGTCGGCCACGATGACGTTCGTCGTGACCTCGGCCGTCTCCTTGAAAGGCAGACCGTCGGCGTTGATCCCGCCGTCGCTGTCTTCGGGGTGCACCTCGAGTCGGACATAGCCCGACGGGGTGATGAAGGGACGGAAGATGAGGCGCGTACCGGTCTCGAGGAACTCGACGGTCTGCGTCGTCGACGTCTCCGTCGTGATCGTCGTGAGGAAGCCGTCACGGCGGCCCAGGAGGACCTCGCCGCGCTGCTTGTTGAGCGTCGTGATCTTCGGATGCGCCAGGACCGTGATGTTGGACACCGTCTGGACGGCCTCGATGAACGCCCCGAGGCCGTCGCGCAGGATCGCCACGGACAGACCGCCGCCGGGCAGCCCGGCCGTCAGCCCGGTCGCGGCAGCGGCGAGACCGTCGTCGAGGTCGTCGCTCGGAAACCCGTCAGAGCCGAACACGATGCCGGTGCCCTTCGCACTCGTGATCCCGCCGTCGCCGAAGTTCGCGCCCTGGAGCGCATAGAAGTCGATGCCGAAAGCCAGCTCGTCCGTGAGCTCCACCGACAGAACCGTGGCCTCGACGAGCACCTGCAACGGCTCGGCGTCGAGGCGGGCGATCACCGAGTCGATGACGTCGAGGACACTCGTCACGTCGTGCACGACGAGCGTGTCGAACGACGCCAGGCTCTGCCCGCCCGCGTCTTCGGCGTCGGAGCCGATGCCCTCGAACCCGGCGAGCGACGCTGACGCTTGGCCGAGTGGCGTGAGCAACGGGAGCACCATCTCGAGTGCGTCCGCAGCACGTGCGTAGTAGAGCTCGTAGATCCGCGTCTCGGGCCGATCCGGCTCGATCACGAGCAGGGCGCCGTCGCGACGCGCCACGAGGTTCGTCGAGCGACAGATCGCCTCGACGACCTGCTCCGCCGACATGTCGTAGAGATCACCGGTGAACCACGCGATGACCTCAGGCGTGACGACGATGTTCATGCGCACGGCCTGGCGCAGTTGCGCAAAGGCATCGGCGACAGGGAGATTGCGCGCATGGAACTCGAGCAGCTGATCGGGCCCGAGGATGAACCCCGAACTCATCGGCGGACCGGCCGGCGCCCCGGCACCGCCGCTGGTCGCCCCGGGTGCGTCCTGCGTCTGGGCCAGGATGTCGTCGACGCCGCCGCCCGTCATCGCCGAAAGCCCCGCCTCGAGATTCTCGGGATCGAGCTTCTCCAGCATCCCTTCGAGATCGAACTGTGCCGTCGCGGACAGCGTGATCACGATCGATGCGATGAGGAGACGCACGCAGGCAAGTGAGCAACGCGTCAGATGAGACAGGGTCATCCGATACCTCCAGCCATCGAGAACATCGGCAAGTAGACCGAGCAGAGAATGACGGCCACGGCAACTCCCATGAAGATGATCACGACGGTCTCGAGCGACCCTGTGACACGCTCGATGAGCGTCTCGACCTTGCGTCGATAGAAGGTTTCGATCTCGTCGAGCACTTCGGGAAGCGTCCCCGACTCCTCACCGATCCTGGCCATGCCGTAGACGAACGACGTGAAGAGCCCTGTCCGCTGCAGCCCGTCGGCCATCCCTCCCCCACGCTCGACGTGACGTTCGACGCCCGTCAGCGCTTCTTCGTAGACAGCGTTCGTCGAGAAGATGCCGCGGACACGCTGGATCGCTTCGAGCAGTGGAAGGCCCGACCGCAGGAGCAACGCCATGTTGAGCGCGAACTTCTGCATGCACGACTGAACGACGACTTCGCCGATGAGCGGCATGCAGAGCATGATCCGATCGCGGCGGTTGCGCCCCTCGGGAGTCGAGAGATAGCGACGCATACCGAAGTAGAAAGCGGCGAGCCCGCCAAACAGCAAGTGCCCCTTCTCCTGAAGGAAATCCGAGACATCGAGAACGGCCTGCGTGATGCCGGGGAGTTCACTTCCCATCGAGTCGAACATCTCCGCGAAGGTCGGGACAACCATCACGAGCATGACGGAGACAGCGATCAACGAAACCGTGAACATGATGCACGGGTACATCAACGCCGAGACGATCTTGGACCGCATCTGGTTCGCGGCGTCGATCTGAATGACGAGCTGGATGAGGATGTCGGCCAGCTTTCCCGACTGCTCACCCGAGCGGATCACCTGGATCCACTCTTCGCGAAACAGATCTTCGTAGGACATGAGCGCCTCCCAAAGCGCTGCACCTGCGGCGACCTTTCGTGCGAGCTGATCGATGATCTCGCTCAGCTTGTCCGACTGGCATTGCTGCCCGGCGATGGTGATCGCCTCGTAGATCGGCGTGCCTGCACGGAACAACGTCGAGAGCTGCTGGAAGAAGGCCAAGACGTCTGTGTCTTCGACCTTCGGGTGGGACTTCGAAGCCACCCGCGGTGAAAAGAAGCCGGTTCTCTTCGCTACTGACACGCTCATGTTTGCGCTTTCACGTACTCGGCCACGTCTTCGAGGCCCACGGTGCCCTCGGCAAGCTTCTCGCGCGCGCTCTCTGGGAGAAGGTTGATGCCTGAGTTGCGCACGTGAGCTCGCACCTCGTTGAGTGGGACGGACGACGCGATCATCTCACCGATATCTTGTGTGATCGGTACAACCTCATAGATGCCGACGCGCCCCTTGGAACCGTTTCCGCGGCAGTACTCACACGTGTTGTTCTCGAGGCGACACTTGCGGAACAGCGTCATCCCCGGCTCGAGCCCATGTCGGAGCGCAACCTCTTCGGGGATCTCATACTGCTCCTTGCACTCGGGACACAGACG
Organism: Planctomycetota bacterium; assembly: GCA_029259745.1. GTDB lineage: Bacteria > Planctomycetota > B15-G4 > B15-G4 > B15-G4 > OFTM221. The sequence continues at coordinate 42,525 of JAJDEO010000061.1, read as the reverse complement.
CGACGCGAGGCGCTGGGCCTCCAGCAACTTCAGCGCCGGCCCCAAGAGGAACGGCTCGATCCCCATGTCCACGAGACGGTTGACGACCTGCAGGGAGTCGTTCGTGTGCAACGTCGAGAGCACGAGGTGACCAGTGAGTGCCGCGCGCATGCAGATCTGCGCGGTTTCCTGATCTCGCACCTCACCGACCATGATCTTGTCGGGGTCCTGACGCAGGAACGACCGCAGCGCGGTGGCAAACGTGAGCCCGACGTTGGCGCGCACATGCACCTGGTTGAGTCCGTCGAACTTGTATTCCACCGGGTCCTCGACCGTGACGATGTTCTCGTCGGGTGAGTTGATGAGATTGAGGCAGCAGTACAGCGTCGTCGACTTACCCGAACCCGTCGGTCCGGTGACGAACATCAGGCCGTTCGGCGAGTGAGCTGCCTTGAGGAACGCGCCGGACTGTTCGTCGCTGAAGCCGAGCTTCTGCAGCCGATCTGGAATGCCCTTCTTCTCGAGCAGTCGGATGACCATCTTCTCTCCGTACACCGTCGGCACGGTGTTCACACGGAGGTCGACACGATGCTCGCCGGACCGTAGGGCGATCGAGCCGTCCTGCGGCACGCGCTTCTCGGCAATGTCCATCTTCGAGAGGATCTTCAGTCGCGAGATCGTCGGGATGAAGAGCGACCGCGGTGGCGGCGTCGTCTCGATGAGCCTCCCGTCGATGCGGTAGCGCACGCGAACGCGATCCTCGTAGGGCTCGATGTGAATGTCACTCGCGCCTTCCTGGATCGACCGCAGCAGCAGGATGTTCACGATGCGCACGACCTGACTGTCTTTTCCCGCGGGGATCGGCTTCTGGAGATCGAGGATGACGGCGGCCTCCTCGTCATCCTCGTCGTCCGTGTGCTTACCACCGGCGTCGTCCTCGGACGCGATCTCGCGCACTTCGTCGCGCTCACCGAAGTGGCGCGACATGAACTCGGAGATGACGGCTGGGGTCGCTGCGACGGGGTGGACCGGCACGCCACAACGCGCCGAGACCTCGTTCACGGCATCGAGCTTCGACGGATCGATCATCCCGAGCAGCGCACTGTCCGATTCGAAACCCAAGATGACGACCGAGTGACGGCGGCACACGCTCTCCGTCACCTTGATCGCGACCTGCGCACTCGCGTGGACGAGGTCGTCGACGGAACCGATGAGCACCCCCTCTCCGTCGCCGGGACCACACTCGATGACATTCGGCGGGATTCGGACGTTGCTGTCGGTCGTTGGTACCTGCTCTTGGAGTGTCACCCACGCGATCCCGAGCGCCTTCGCGTACACGCGCGCGATGTCCTCGGCAGACGCGAGCTCCGCTTCGACGAGGGCCCGTTCGAGGTTCGACGTCGCCGTGTGCAGCAGCTTCCGCACGCGTTCCTCGGCTGCCTCGCCGATGACGCCGTCCTCCAGCAGGAGGCGTACGATCCACGGTGTCTCCGTCGAAGTCAGACTCACTTGTCACCTCCCAAGCCGAATGGCAGATTGCTCAACCAACTGCTGCCCGCTTCGGAGCCGCGAATGGTCGGTGTCAGCTCGACGGGAACAGTGACGCTCCGCGTGCCGTTGATATCGAGTTCGTGCGTCTGACCGTTCCACGTGATCGTGACGGTCGTCGCCGTGAGTTCGGACACGATGGGTGCTTCGTCGAGCCCGAGGTGCTCGAGTGCGTCGCCGACGCCCACGTTCATCCCAGAGACGCGCGCGCGCTTCACGCTTCCGAGCGCGAGCGTCGCCTCCAGCGTCAACGTGAACGATGACGCTGGCGGAGGACCACTCTCTTCGAGGCCGCCGACCTCGTACATCACGGCCGGTTCCTCGTCATACGCAAGGATCTCGTCGCCCGACGAGCTACTGTCCGCCTCGGACGAGTCCTCGTCCGCGTCACCTTCGGGCACGTCGGGCAGGAGCAGATCACAGGGGTCACGTAGAACCGGACGTGGCACGGAATCGTCGGCCATCGAGATGTACCACTCTTCGAGTACGGGTCGCTTGGCCTTGCCAGCCTTCGCTTCCTTCGTGTCGCCGGCGCTGAGCCCCGACCACGACATCCACACCAGGAGAACGGTCGCTGCGATCGACGAATGTTGACGGAAGAGACCTATCACGAGTCACCCTCCTCGTCCGTGGTCGCGTCAGAGTCAGGCGTTCCAGCGATGTCAGGCTCAGCGCCCTCGAGCAGCTCCTCACCGGATGTGTCGACGCCAGCGGCCTCGTCATTCCCAGAAGTCACGCCCATGCCGCCGGCGTCGGTGCTCGACGAGCCCAACGTCGGCGCGGGCAAGAAGGGAACGCCGGGAGCCGGCGTCGGCGGCGCAGTGAGCGACGGACGGCAGAGCCCCTTCAGCGTGCACGTGAGCGTGATGTACTGACGCTGCCGCTCGAGGCGAATGCGCTCGATGCGCATGATCCGCTCGCCACGCTCGAGGCGGTGAATGACCGTCGCGAAGTCGGAGTAGGAGACACCACGCGCGACGAGTTCCATCTCGACGAACTTGTAGACGCCCTTGCCGCTGGTCTGTCGCGGCTCGAGGTTGAGGAGCCGCACTTCGGTGTCGGTCAGGTTCTTGAGCACGTAGCGCTGCCAGTCGACGACATCGTCGCGTAGCGCCGTGCGCTCGGCGAATCGATCGATCTGCCCGCGCCAGTGCGCCACGTCCTCGACGCGCTCGAGCAACTTCGTGCTCGCGGCATGAGCTGTGCGAGCGGTCTCCAGACGCCCCGAAAGCGGGCGGATGAAAGCGAGCACACCCACGGCGGCGGCGACGAGGGACACGAGGCAACGCAACGAGATCGGGTCGGCGCACCACTTCGCAACGGTGTCCTTGACCGCATCGATCTGTTCGCGACTGATTCCGGTGTCCACGCGAAGGTCCTCAGCGCCCGGGAAGACAGACGAAGGACAAACGTGCGAACGTACCCGCCGCACCCGGCATCATCTTGACGTTGGCGCCCGTGATCCGTGGGAAGTTGCGCATGAACACGGGAGCCGCACGGAGTCGATCCGTGACGACGCCGATCTCGGGTGGAGACACGTTCTCGTCGGACACCTCGACCGTGGCTGTGAGCGTCATCTGCCTCGGCGCTTGCGATGTCGAGGCAGCGCCCTTCTTGAGTACGAGGCGGTCGCGTCCGTTGACGTCCGAGAGCACGACTCCCTCGGGAAGGATGTCGGGCAGGGCATCGAAGACTTCGGACCAGAAGACGCGTTCGGTCAGGAACGACTCCACAGTGGCCCACTCGATCTCGCTCGTCGTGTGGATCTTCTTCATCGCCGACAGATCCGTGTCGAGGCGCTTCGAAAGCGCCGTGAGCTGTCCATCGATCGCCTCGAGTTCGCCCTCCAACTTCGTGGCCTCGTCCCAGAGCAGCCACGACGACGACACCAGCACCACACCGAGCAACGCGCACGCTCGCGTCGGAAAGTTGTCCTTCAGACCCGCGGGTGGATGGAGTTCACGGAAGAGGTCGACTTCGGTGCGCGCGCGCTTGCTCGTGAAGCCGCGGAGTGCTTGGGCAAGACCGTGGCGGTCGAGTCGCAACGGGTCGGCTGCGATCACCGGGATGCCGAGCGATGTGCCGAGGTCCTCGACGAGGAGCGGCGTTCCGTCGGTATGAACGACCATGCCGTCGACACGGTCGAGGCCGAAGGACTCACGAACCCATGCCCGCAACCCGTTCAGGACAACCTCGACCGCGAACATGCGCTCAGGCGACTCGGGGGAGTCGACAAAGACACGGTTCGCGATGATGTGTCCGTGCGAGATCAGGAGCGCCAGCCCCAGCCCCTCAGAGAGGAAAAGGCGAAGTTCATGGCGCCACCTGCGAGGTGACGACTTGATCGCTCGGGCCGCAGCCAAGAAGGCGACGTCACTCGAGACCAGCCGTAGGTGTTCGGGCTTGAGTTCCGACAGGCCGCGCCATATGTCGCTCGCGAGCTCCCCCGGGCACACAGAGAAGACACCGAAGTTCCCTCGCGGGAGACGGACGGCCTCCCTATCGGCGACGACCCCACCATCCATCGACTTCCCGACATCACGCATGATGATCTCGGATGCAGGCACGGCCTCGTCCTGCGGGTCGAGCGGTTTGGTCGTCGAGAGGATCTGACGCGCGTCGAGGCTGCAGATGACACGCCCCTTGATGATCCCATCGGCGACGAGCTCACGGAGCAGCTCCGTGAGTCCGCCCTCGGCGAACGGGTAGCCGTCAGCGGGATCGGTCGCGCCCTTCTTCTTCTCGGAGCGGCACACCGTCACACGCTCCTCGCCGATCACGACGCCCGTACTACCGCGAGCGCCCTTCTTGCGACGCCCCTTCTTGCGCTTGGGCTTCGCGCTCGACGCTTCCTCTTCCGGAGGCGAATCCGGTTCCAGAGGCGTGTCGTCTTCCGGAGACGAATCTGCCGAGTCCTTCTTGCCGCGACCACGCCGCAGAAGCCGAGCGAAGCGTGAAGGTCCTGATGAAAGCGGCGTCGCCTCGGCATCGTCTTCGCCTTCGACCTCGTCGGGCATATCGCCGTCGAGCATCGCCTCGTCGAGTTCCAAGATCCCATCGCGCTCCGCGACGTCGCCCGCGGGCGAGTCGTCGGCCGCATCGTCAGGAGCGCGCCGTCGAAGTCGTTGGAGGAAAGAACGGGACATCGAGAACATCGTCCGAAGAATAAGGGACATGGCGCATGTCCCGGGCGCTCTGCATCACACGATGCAACCCCCTTCACCGTCTCATGGAGTCGGTGAAGACGCAGGCGGAGCCCACCTCGAACAAGCGAGCGACGAGATGAGCTCCGCACTACGACGTCAGGTCAGATGAACCCAACTATTCTGCTGCTTCTTCTTCCTCAGCCTCGGTCGTCTGGAGCGGACTGATGTCCGCCGCGATCGTGCTGTTTGTTCCATCGAAACCGTCGTGGTTGAAGACGACGGTGTATGCCCCGTAACCAGCCGAGGCACCGAGACGCGTCAGCGTCATCTCCCAACCCGTCTGCAGGTCAGACTCGGACGCCGGCACTTCGATCGAACCGACCGTGAAGTACTCGGGATCGACCATCTCGATGTCGAGGTAGGTGATGTCCGAAGCGTACGTGCCCTGGCGAGCGTGGTAGCGCTCCTGGGACGAATGCACCGACGAGAGGAAGTTGAAGGCCTCAGCCCCCTTCGACCGCTCAACGGACGCAAGGAAACGCGGGACGGCAAAGGCTGCGAGAACGCCGATAATCACGACAACAACCGCAAGTTCGACGAGGGTGAAACCGCGACTCGAACGCGCGGCACTTTGATGTTTCATCATGGAAGCCAGCCGCTCCAAAACGGGCAGGATGAGAATCTGATAACGGCGACGTTGGCTGATGAACCGCAGCCGCCGTTGTGAACAGAAAGCCCATCGACATTCCTGTGCGCGACCCTTTACAAAATCGGCCGTGGGTCGACGTCCTCAGCGCGCCAAGTGCTGCGACTACGTTCGACGAGTAGGGACCTCGGGCCGCAATGCCCCGTCGAACCCGATGCATTGGCCCGTCCGAAAGCTCACAACCGCGGCGTCAGGACGCCGCGACGATCTCTCTGAGCAGGGCCCCGAACCTCGGGAAGGAGATCGCGGCCGAGGTCAGGTCGATGGCGGCGAGTACGTCGAGGCGTGCGTCGGGCCCTGCCACGGCCATCGCGAGAACGGCCTGGGCGAGCGCGAGGCGGTGATCGTCATGGCTGGCCCAGCTCGACGGCAGGCTCAGCGCCTCCACGCCCCTACCGGCGATCGCGAGCGCGTCGTCCGTCGCGACGACGTCGACCCCGAACGATCGCAGCAGCTCGGCCACTGTCGCCACGCGGTCCGACTCCTTCACGCGCAGCTCGGCGAGTCCATGGAAGTGACTCACGCCGCCGCGCGCGCAGGCCGCCGCGACCGCGAGGATCGGCACCTCGTCGACGAGGTCGGGGACTTCGCGCTCCGTGATGTCGAAGGGCGCGAGGTCGCGTGACGACGCAGCCCGCAGGGCCCCCATCGGATCGACGGCCGCGGAGCTCGGACGGTCCGTCAAAGCTGTGCCGCCGAGCGTCGGTACGCGGGTGCGCTCGCGTGAGACGATCGAGACATCGGCCGCCGCCCGCTCCAGCGCGGCCAGGAACCCGATCCGTCGTGGCCACAGGCCCACGTGCGGGATGACCATCTCGACGCCGTCGGTGATCGCCGCAAGCACGGCCAAGAACGCCGCCGAACTCGGATCGCCGGGGATGTCGATCGACGTGGCGCTGAGGGCACCGGGCGTCACCGTCGCCTCGCCCGGCTCGACGGCGCATGCGACCCCGAAGCGTGGCAGCATGCGCTCTGTGTGGTCGCGCGTCGCGATGTGTTGGACCACCGTCGTGGGCCCGTCTGCTGCGAGGCCCGCGAGCAGCAGGGCACTCTTCACCTGTGCGCTGGGGAGTTCGACGACGTGACGACGGCCGCGCAGTCGTGCGCCGTGGACGGTCAACGGGAGGCGCTCGCCATCGAACTCGGCTCCGGCCTCAGCCAGCGGCGCGGTCACGCGGCGCATCGGACGCGAACGCAGCGAGGCGTCCCCGTCCAAGGTCCAGTGCCCGTCACGCCCGGCCAGCACACCCAGCCAAAGACGCGCGGCCGTTCCGGCATTGCCGCAGTCGAGCAGCAGCGGCGCGTCGCGCGTCCCGCTGGCAAGCGCACGATCACCGACACCGGCGATCGTCACCGTGTCGCTCGCCTCGGGCCAACTGACGTCGGCACCCAGCGAGCGTGCCACGTCGGCCGAAGAGCGCGTGTCGGCAGCATCGAGGGCACCGGCAACGCGCGTCTCGCCGGCGGCCAAGGCCCCGAGCATCAAGGCGCGATGCGTGCACGACTTGTCACCGGGCACGTGCACTTCGATCGGCCCCGCGCCGGTCACACGGGCGGGCCGTCGTCGGGATCCTCGTCCTTGCGCTTGCGCTTGATGTAGGCGAGTTCCTGCTTGCGCAGACGCTTCTCGGCGCGCTCGCGGGCGCGGGCGCGCTCGGCCTCGAGATACGCAGCCTCGCCCTCTTGGCCCTCGACGCGGTAGTAACCCTGACGATCGGCGTCGTCGCGGTCGGGCGGCACGCCGGTGAGAAACGTGCCCAGCACCTTGCCGCCCGAGCTCTTGATGGCCTGCATCGCGCGCTCGACGAGCTCACGCGCCGTCTCGGCGATGCGCACGATGATCAGCACGCCCGTCGTCACGCCGGACAGCGTGCATGCATCCGTGTAGGGATTGACGGGCGGTGTATCAATGATCACCCATGTGTAGCGACGCTGTAGCTCGCGCACCATGTTGGCGAAGCGCTCCGAGCCGAGCATCTCGGCGGGGCTCGGCGGCTCGACGCCAGAGTGGATCAAATCGAGCCCAGGAATGAGCGTCGGACGGATGATCCCGGGCAGGCTCGTCTTGCCGTCGATCAGCTCGGCCACGCCGTCACCGGGCTCTTGGCCGAAAATCGAAGGCTGGGCCGGCGCGCGGAAGTCGCAGTCGACGAGCACGACCTTCTGGCCGGGCAGCTCGGCAAGACACGCCGCGAGGTTCGAGGCACTGACCGACTTCCCCTCGCCCTTCTTGCTGCTGGTCACGACGACGGCCCAGGGCGCCCCGGCGCGGTTCAGCGCGACGAGGTTCGTGCGACACGCCCGATACTGCTCGGCGTGGACGCTCCGCGGGTCGTGGTAGAGGACGAGATGCGGGTCGATCTTCGAGAGCAGGCCACCGGGACGCTCACGCGTTTCGGGAGACAGCAGCTCGTCGGGAAGTTCGGTCGACATGTGCAGCGTGGCCAGGTGGGGACGCCCCGCGGCGATCAGGGGGCCTCGGTCGGGACTCTCTCACTATCGGACACAGCCGCCGCTGTCTCCAACAGCAATCCGACATCTGGGTCTCGCAGAGAATCCGCAGCCGCCTTTGCACGCGCCGCCATCCGCCGACAAGCACCCCGAGCGAGCAGCAACTCGGCCGCTGCGCCCTCTTCGCCCTTGGCCTCGACGACGAGCTTCGCGCGCGAAAGAACCGCCATCTGCGCGTACAGCGCCAGCACCTGATCGGCCAGTGCGGCCATGACGAGCTGCTTGGCCCCGACGTCCTTGCCGTGCTCAGCGAGGGCCGCTGCCGACGTCTGCGCCAGCGTCGCGATGCCCATCGAAAGCCCCAAAGCATCGCGCTGAAGCGCCGCAGGGACCTCGATCGGGTCGGGCGCCTCACTGCCGCGCACGAGCTTGTCGAGTGCATCGCCGGTGGTGCTGCCGGCCAGCGCGGCCCCCAGCTCACCGAGGCCCGTCTTCGCGACCATGAGCCGCAGGATCTCGTTCGTGCCCTCGAAGATCATGTTGACGCGTGCATCGCGAAGCATGCGCTCGTAGGGGTAGTCGGTGGTGAAGCCGTTGCCACCGGCGCACTGCACGGCGTCGTTGACCACCGACCAGAGCGTCTCGGTGCCGAAGATCTTGCACAGCGCGGCCTCGAGCGCGATGTCCTTGTGGCCGCGATCGACGAGACCAGTCGTCAGATAGACCATGCATTCGAGTGCGTGCACGTCCTGCGCACAGCGCCCGAGCTTCTGCTGGATGAGTTCGAACTTCGAGATCGGCAGGCCAAACTGTTGACGCTCGTTCGTGTACTTCGCCATCTCCTCGATGAGCACCTTGCTCGAGCCGAGGCAGTTCGCCGACAGGCCGGTGCGCCCCGCGTTCAGCACGTGCATCGCGATCTTGAAACCCTTGCCGACATCACCGATCACGGCGTCGGCCGGCACGCGCACGTTCTCGAACAGCAGCGGCACGGTCGAGCTGCCGCGGATGCCGAGTTTCTCCTCTTCCTTCTCGGAGACGATGCCGGCCGAGCGCTCGACGAAGAAGCACGTGATGGAGATGCGTCCGTCGTCGCGCTCTTCGTCCGGCGTGCGCGCGAACACCGTGAACACGTCGGCGAACCCGCCGTTCGTGATCCAGAGTTTATTGCCGTTGAGCAGCCAGTCGTCGCCGTCGCGCGTGGCCGTGCAACGCAGGGCCTGGGCGTCGCTGCCAGCGCCAGCTTCCGAGAGGGCGAAGGCTGCTTTGAGTTCGCCGCTCGCGAGGCGCGGCATGTAGCGCGCCTTCTGCGCGTCGGTGCCGAAGAGCTGGATCGCCTTGATCCCGATCGTCGAGTGACCGCCGGACATGATCGGCACAGCGCCATCGAGCGTCGCGAGCGTCTCGCACAGCTTCACGTACTGCGTGTTCGTCATGCCGAGGCCGTCGTACTCCTCGGGCACGGCGACACCGAAGAGCCCGAGTTCGGCGAGGCCGTCGAGCACCTCCTGCGGAATCGCGTGGGCTTGGTCGATCGCGGCCGGGTCGATGTGGTCGGCGGCAAACTTCGCGACGTTGTCCTGGACCATCGCGAGCAGCTCGGCGTCGTCGGCGCTCATGGTCGGGTACGGGACGAGGGCCTCGCTGCGAAGCTGCCCCAAGAAGAGCGGCTTGACGAGGGACGACAGCGTGGCGGGGGATGCGGTGCTGGTCATGGCTAGGTGGCGCGGAGGAATGCGTGCGAGAACCCGTCAACGATAGCAGACGACGCGGCGACGTCCCGCCTTGGGAGGGCCCCGCCGCCCCGTCGACTCTGCATAAGGAGAACTTGACAAATCCGCGGCCCGGCCGCAGTGTGATCGCTCGGTCGGCCCTCGTGCCGGCCCCTGTTCTTTTCAACAACGAATGCGTTCCTCGACCAGGGAAAGACGGTGCAAGTCCGTCACGGTCCCGCCGCTGTAAGTGGAGTCGAAGGATGCCAGGAGAAGGGCGCATGCCCAGGCTCCAGCCACTGGCGGCGCGTTTGCGCGGCTGGGAAGGCGCGTCCCTTCGGTCAATCCACGAGTCAGAACATCCTGCCGACGAACTGTTCGTGTACTCCCCGGATCTGGGAGGCACGGATCGTCCGCACCTCGAGGCCGTCTCGAGCCCGCAGCGTCTGCTGCGCCCTGGCTCGCGCGGCCTTGCGTCGTTTTCAGACGTCGTGCGGCGGCGCGCGCCTCCAAGGTCGCTTGTACGACTTTGGAGCTTCATCCACGTGACAACTCTCCGCACGGCTGCCTTCGCGGCCCTCGCATTCGTTCCATCCGCCCTCGCCGGCGATGTCTCGGTCCCCGCCGGCTTCAACGTCGAGACCAACGCCGCGCCCGCGCTCGTCGCCGGCCAGCTCAACGACGGCTCGCTGCTCTACTCCACGGGCGTGTTCGGTGCCGGCGAGCTCTCGCTTCTCGTCGACGGAGAGCTCGTGCCCTTCGCCGCCGGATTCGGTTCGATCGCCGGCGTGGCCCAGTCGCCGCTCACCGGTGAGCTCGTCGTCGGCGACTCGTTCCCCGGCATGCTCTGGCTCGTCGACGACCTCAACGACGACGGCGATGCCCTCGACGCCGGCGAAACGATCCCGCACCCCGCGCCCTTCCCACGACCGTCCACGGGCGGCGAGTACCTGCCCTTCGACCTCGCCTTCGCGCCGGGCAGCAACGACCTCTTCATGACCTACTCGACGTTCGGCGCCGCCACGTTCGAGGGCGGCGTCTTCGCCATCGCCGACGACGCCTTCGCGAGCTTCGCCGACGGCTTCGGCTTCGCGGCGGGCCTGCTGTTCGTCGACGATGCGCTCTACGTCGCCGACCTGAACAACACGTCGTTCGTCGGCCGGGTCGCGCGCCTCGTGGATGGCAACGCCGACGGTGATGCCCTCGACGCCGGCGAACTCACCGAGTTCGCGACGGGTCTCAACGGCGCCGGGGCCCTGGTGCAGGACGCATCCGGCGCGTTCTTCCTCACCGGGACCTTCGCGCCCGATTTCAGCTCGGCATCCGTCGCACGACTCGTCGACACCGACGACGACGACGTCGCCGACATCGTCGACAGCGCATGGGCCACGGGCTTCGGCTTCACCGGCGGCTTGACGCTGCTCGAAGGTTCCGGCGGTTTCGTCCCCGGCGTCGAGGGCAACGGCGCACTCATCGTCACCGACTTCGCGGCCACGACCGTGCCGCGCACAATCCGCACGGCCCCGCTCGCGACGACGTCACTCGTCGGCACGATCTCCAGCTTCTCGACGCCCGAAATCGTTGTCGGTGGCACGCCTGGCGCATCCGCGATCTGGGTGCTGTCACTCGACGTCACCGGCAGCACGATCAAGGGCATCGGCGATCTCTGCGTCGGGTTCACTGGCACGAACATCATCTCGCCCATGCTTCCGATCGGTCTCGGCGAGGTGTCCTTGACGCTGCTCAACCTGCGCAATCTCTCGGCCGTCGCCGGGCTCGACTTCGGTATTCAGGGCTTCACGTTCGAAGAAGGACGTGTGGGCATCGGCAACGCCATCTTCGGCGTGGTCGACGGTTGACCCCTCGTCGCACAGCCCGGATGGGCGACTCGGGAGCGCACCGGTGTCACACGCTGGAACGCGTGCGCGTCGACCGAGGGAAGAGCATCACCTGGAAAGGGAAGGCAGTCGACTCCGTCGTCGAGCTGCATCGAACACTGCAGAACCAAACTGCGCAACGCAGGGGAATCGTCATGACACGCATCACGCTGATCACCGCCGCCACACTCGCCGCATCACTCTCACTCGCAGCCGCGTTCGGCGGCCCGTACGCCGGCTTCGTCATCGGGGTCGTGCCCGGCCCCGGAGCCGTGTTCGGCGCGCCAGAGGACATCCTCGGTGAACCGCTGGCCGAAGGTCCGCTCTCGGGTTCAGCCGACGTCTACACGCTCGGTATCGGCGGCTCGGTCGACCTGCAGATGGACACGCCGATGTACGACGGCCCGGGCGTCGATCTCATCGTCTACGAGAACTCGTTCTTCCTCGCCGGAACCACGCATGCGTTCGTGGAAGCGATGCACGTCGAGGTGTCCACCGACGGCTCGACGTGGGCTCGCTTCCCGTCGGCCTTCCACGGGAACAGCGGGCCCTACTCGCCCTTCGCGGCCTGTCCCGTGGAGTGGTACGAGGGGCTGGCCGGCGTCATGCCCAGCTCGGGCGGCCCGGTCGTCGGCGCCGACCCGCTCAACGTCGTGTTGGGTGGCGGTGATGCCTTCGACTTCGCATGGCTCGCCAACGAGCCCAACGTGCTCAGCGGCGATGTCGACCTGCAGGTCGTCAAGTTCGTGCGACTCATCGACATCGTCTCGAGTGACTTCGCCAGCGACGGCTCGCAGATCTGGGACCACGGTCTCGACTCCCAGGCTTCGGCCGACGTGGATGCGCTGATCGGCGTCAACAACGGCTTCAACGGTGCGATCGCAGGTCGCCCGGAGGTCGAGATGACGCTCGACGGCGCCGGCACGCTGAAGATCCGCATCTCCGACAGCAACGGCTTCAACGACGTGAAGTTCGGCCTCCAGGCCTCGGTCAACGGCGTCACGACGAACTTCTACTCGCTGCTCCCGCTGTTCCTGATCGTGCCGATCGACGCCAACACGGTCGAGTTCGTGACGGGCCCGGTGCCGACCGGTGCCATCGACGCCGTGCTCAAGGTGGCCGCTGTCGACACGATCGGGCTGACGCGCGGCGACGTCGTCAACATCCACTGACCAGGGATCATTCGCGGTCGATCTCCTGCGGCCACTTCGTGCGCCCTCCGTTGCTGTCAGCGCAGTGCGACGTCACCCTCCGTCGGAGCGCTGGCGGCATGGAGGGCGCGTCGCATTCGGTCGCGCGCAGCGACTCCCACCGGCTTCTTGGCACGGATGCGAGGCCTCGGGGTGCATGGCTGGAGGGAACGGGATACGCTTTGCGGCGGATCTCCCGCGCCCCCCTCTCGCATCGAGACGATGACCTCCAGCCTCGCCGCTCCCTCGCACGCCGCCCTCGACACCGTCTCGATGCCCGGCGCCGACCTCGGCCCGATCGGTGACGACCTCGCCGATGCCGGCGATCGCTTCACGCTCGCGCACCTGCCGTCGGCGCACACGGAGAACGCGCGAGCTGCGGTCGACGCCGTGCTCGCAGGGCAGGAGCTGCTCACGATCCGCGGCTACCCGAGCTTCGAGGAGCTCGCCGCACTGCGCGACGCGCTCTGGCCGAAGTGCCACGTCTCGGCCGTCTACCGCGTGGACACCGGAGGACAGGTGTCGACCACGGCCCGCCGTCGCGAGCATGTGCTCGACGGGTCCTGGTCGGCCAAGGGGCGTCAAGCCGCCGGCCTTTCGCTGACCGAGGCCGCCACGGTGCTCTACGTGCGGCCGCGCGTCGAGGCCATGGGCCAGACGTCGACGCGCCAGAAGTTCGACCTCAACGCCGTGGGTTGGAACGGAACGCCGGGCTCGCCGACGTATCGCCACTACCGCTGGATGCGGCGCCTGCTGGCCGAAATCGCCCAGCCCTGCGCCGGCCTGACTGCCCTCGATGCCGGCTCGGGCACGGGCTGGGTCGGGCTCGAGGCAGCGCGCATGGGAGCCAAGGTCTCGGCCTTCGATCCCAGCCCCGCGATGGTCGAGCTCGCCAAGGAGAACGCCAAGGAGATCAAGGTGCCGCTCGACGCGCGCGTCGGGTTCGTCGAGGACGTGCCCTTCGACCAGCGCTTCGAGCTCGTCCTCAACTCCGGCGTGATCTCCTTCGCGCCCGACGCCGACGTCTACCTCGACCGCCTCGACGCCGTCGTGGCGCCGGGCGGCCTGCTCGTCATCGGCGACCTGAACCCGAAGTCGCGCGGATTCGCGCGGCGCCGAGCACGCGACCCGATGCTCCCGGCGCGCGAACTCAACGGCCTGCGCCGCCGCGAGGTCGAAGAACGCCTCGTCGCCCGCGGGTACACGATCGAGAAACGCTGGTACTACCAGCTCACCTTCCCCGTTCCCGAACTCATGGCCCTGGCCGAGAAGCGCGACAGCCACTTCGCCTGTGGCGCCATGCTGGCTCTCAACCGCGCGGCGTCTGCGGTCGATCAGTTGTTTGGCTCGGTCGCCGAAACGTGGTTCGACAGCTGGATCCTGAGGGCTCGAAAGGGAACGTGATGGCGATGTTGCTCGCCGCGCTCGTGTGCGCCGCTGTCGATGTGTCGCTCACACGGATCGACCACGCTCACCGCGCGGCTGAGTGGCTGCTGCCGCTCGAGGCGATCGCGGGCTACGTCGTCTGGGGGTTGCTGACCTGGCCGGCCGCGCGGTTGATCGCGTCCTGGACAGGCTCGCGCTTCGTGGCGCACCTCGTCGTCATGGCCACGCCCGTCGCGCTGCACTCGGTGCTGCGCGACGCGCTGCGGAACACAGCGTTGCTGAGTGAGCCTCGAACGCTCATCGACGTCGGCCTCGTGCTCGGCACCGCACTGGGCGCGCTCGTCCTCTGTCACTTGGTGACGCGCCGCTCGGCGCAACCCGAGTCGCTCGACGACACGCGCAGCAACTCGGGCGCCGTGCGCGTTCTCGGCGCGACGCTCGGGCTCGGCGCAGTCGTCGCGATGGCACCCGGCGTGTTCTTCGAAGGCGACGCCACGGCCTCGGCCGCGGAGAACACGGCCGAGGGTGAACGCCCGCCGAACCTGCTGTTGCTCGTCTGGGACACGACGCGCGCGCAGAACCTCACGCCCTACGGCTACGACCGCGACACCACGCCGCAGCTCGCGAAGCTCGCCGAGGGTGGCGCGCTGTTCGAGAACGCCTTCAGCACGACGGTGTTCACGCTGTCGTCGCACACGTCGATGCTCACCGGTGTGGCGCCGACCACGCACGGCACGACGATGACAAACCAGTGGCTCGATCACCCGACGATCGTGCCGCTGCTGCAGCGCGCCGGGTACCGCACGGGCGCCTTTGTCGGCACGAAGGTGCTGCGCGCGTCGACGAACTTCCTTGAGGGCTTCGACGTCTACGACGACCTCGTCGACCCGCCGCTCTGCGACACGCGCCTGTGGGGCATGGTGCACGACGTCCAGGCCGCCGCCGCGCAGACGTTCCCGGCGCTGAACAACAACGGCAACCCGCATTGGTTCGAGACGCTGCAGCGCCCGGCCGACGACGTCCTCGCCAACGCGCTGAACTTCATCGAGGACGCCGAGGCCACCGACCAGCCCTGGTTCGTCTTCATCAACATGTTCGACGTGCACTGGCCCTACCTGCCGGTGAACGACGCCCAGGCGCTCTTCGTCGCCGACTACGGCGGACCGATGGACGGCTTCACGTTCCGCTCGGACGACTACCCCGACGGATACCAGCCCAAGGCTGCCGACAAGTCGCACATCGTCGACCTCTACGACGCGGAGATGTTCGACCTCGACCGCACCGTCGACGCGTTCCTGAGCAAGCTCGACCTCGGCAACGGCGAGACGACCGTGCTCATGACGTCCGACCACGGCGAGGGCTTCGGCGAGGATCGCCACGGCGAGCAGCTCTGGAGTCACGAGCACCTGCACGGCCCGCAGACGCGCGTGCCGTTCCTGCTCTACGCGCCGGGCGACATCGAAGCGGGCCAGACCGTCGACGCGCCCGTCTCCGGTGTGGACATCGCCCCGACGCTGCTCGACTTCGCGGGGCTGTCCGACACCTTCACGTGGCCCATGCTCGGCGAGTCGCTGCGCGATCTCACGGTGACCGAGGGGCGCAAGGTCTACCTCGTCGACCACGACAACCTCGAGCCCGGCTACGACAGCGCGGCCGTCATCCTCGGCGACTACAAGCTCTTCGACCTCGAAGGCGAGCGCACGTTGCACGACATCCACGCCGACCGGCTCGACATCACCGATGTCTCTGCCGAGCACGAAGAGCTGCGCGGCATCCTCGACAAGGCGCTCGACGAGTTCCTCGACGGCAGCGTCACGGGCGGCGAGATGACGAACGTCGACACCGACGTCCTGCGCGCGCTTGGCTACATGGACGGCAAGGCCCCGCCGCCGAAGAAGGACGACGAAGAGAGCGAGAGCGACGACGACGGGAAGTGACGTCGGCGCGGCACGCGGGGCGCTGCCGCCGTCGAGCAGCCGTACAACCCGACCACGAGGTCGGTGAGACGTTCGAGCACGGCGGCCATATGTGCGCTCCGGCGGGCGCCGCCTCGACGCGCGCTGCAGAGCCGAGTTCCTCGAGAACCTCATCACGCTCGGGTCGTTGCTCATCCAGCGCGGCGATCACGCCGAGGCCGCGTCGATCTTCGAGCCCATGCGCGACAGCGACCGACGCACTGCCGTCTGGCTTGCGTACATCGACTTCTGCCGCGGCGATCACGCAAGAGCACGTCGCGCCTGCGACGAGATCCTCGCCGAGGACGACCACGCGCTCGCCCTGTGGATCCGAGGTCACGCGGCCTTCGCCCTGCGCGACCACGCGGCCGCCCGCACCGACCACGACCGCGCCTTCGAGCTCGACCCGCGCGTCAACGACCTCTGGCGCTGAGCGGCCGACGCACGTCGCCTCGCCACGCGCTGCGCGTCACGTCTCGGGCGTCGGATCGATCGTCAGCGGGCGCTCGGGCACGCTCGAAGACGCGAACACACGCCGCACGTCGGCGAGGATCATGCGCGACGCCGGCACCCAGGCGAGCAGGACGAAGCCCGACACGAGCACACCGAAGCCGAGCGCGATCGCCATCGGTACGAGGAACCGCGCCTGCGGAGCCGTCTCGGCGATCATCGGCACCAGCCCGGCGAACGTCGTCAGCGACGTGAGCACGATCGGGCGGAAGCGACGACGCGCGCCCTCGATGACGGCTTCACCCAGCGGCCGACCGCGCCCGAGCTGCGTGTTGACCTGTTCGTTGAGCACCAGTCCGGCGTTCACGACGAGGCCGCAGAGCGCCATCATCCCGAACAGGCTCACGACGGAGAGGTCGTGTCCGAGCAGCACGTGCGCCCACATCGCCGCGGCCAGGGCCGTCGGAATCGAGAGCATGACGACGAGCGCCTGGGCGTAACTGCGGAAGAGCCCTGCGAGCAGCGCGAAGATCCCGAGCAGCGCGAGAATGAGCCCGAGGCCGAGTTCGCCGATCGCGCGCCGCTCGTCGCGTTGACGTCCCGCGAGTTCGAAGGCGATGCCGAGGTGTTCGCGCTCGAGCTGGGGCAGGACGTCGGCCTCGAGCGCCTCGCGCACCTCGTTGATGTTCACGATCTCCGGCACGGTGTTGGCCGTGACGTTCAACACCCGCCGCCCGTCGACGCGGTCGATCTGCGTGAACGCACGCCCGAACCTCAGCTCGGCGACCTGTGCAAGCGCTGCCTCGCCCCCGTCGGCCGTGCGGATGATGAGATCTTCGACGTCAGTCAGGGAGCGGCGTTCGTCGGGCGGCAGACGCACCATCACCTTGACCTCGTGACGCCCGCGCTGCAGGCGCAGGGCCTCGGCGCCGAAGAACGCCTCACGTACCTGCCGCCCGACCTCCTGCGGCGTCAAGCCGAGCGCGCGACCGCTCGGCGTGAGCACGACGTCGATCTGCGGTTTGCCGGACGCGAAGCCGTCCTTGATGTCCGTCACGCCCTTGTACTCGGCCAACGACGCGGCGAGGTCGGTCGCGGCGGCCTCGAGCACGCGCCGATCCGGGTGACTCACTTCGACGGTGAGACCGGCGCCCGAGCCGGGGCCCTCCTCCCACTCGAAGTACAGCGACTCGAGCCCCGCGACCTCGCCGATCTCCTCGCGCCACACGCGCGCGAACTCGTCCTGACCGAAGGTGCGATCCTGGGCCTCGACGAGGATGAAGTTCACGTCGGCCCAGTTCTCGCCGCGGCGACCACTGATGTTCATACGTCCCTGCACGACGGCCTCACCATTGCCGTCAGAGAGACGATCGGCCGCGCGCTTGCCCGCCTCTTCGACGCGCTTCGCGATCCGCACGGTTTCCGAGAAGGGGGCACCCGGCGGCGTCTGGATCTCGGCGTCGACGCGCGTGCCGACGATGACGGGGTTGAACGTGTAGTTCACGCGCCCGCTGTCGAAGTACGCCCAGCTCACCACCACGATGCCGCCCAGCGCGGCCGCGAAGACCCAGCGCTGCGCGACGATCACGCGCAGCGTGGGGATGAAAACGCGGTCGGCCACGCTCTCGACGAGTCCTGCGCAGCGGCCTTGAAGCCGTCCGAGCGGACCACGAGCCCGCGCCGGTCCGTCCACCGCGCCCTTGCGTGCGCTGTGCCCGAGGTGTGCCGGAAGCACGAGCAACGCCTCGACGAGCGACACCATGAACACGGCGATGACGACGGCCGGCAGCGGCGCGAAGAAGCGCCCGATCTCACCGGGCACGAAGAGCAGAGGCAAGAACGCGATGATGTTCGTCGCAACGGCGAAGAGCACGGGCACGATCATCTCGCGCGCCCCTTGCACTGCCGCCTGCAAGCGCGGAACGCCTCGCTCGATCTCGAAGAAGACGTTCTCCCCGACGATGACCGCGTCGTCGACGACGATGCCGAGCGTGATGATGAACGCGAACAGCGAGATCATGTTGATGCTCGCGCCGAACAGCGGAAGCAACAACAGCGACCCGAGCAGCGTCGTCGGGATGCCCATCGCAACCCAGAAGGCGAGTCGCGGCTGGATGAAGAGGCCGAGCACGATCACGACGAGCAGCAGCCCGAACGCTCCGTTCCTGAGCAGCAGCTCGAGACGGTCGCGATACTGCTCGGCGCGGTCGCGCAGGATCGTCACGTCGCACCCGGCCGGCAGCTCGGCGCGCAGTCGCGTCAGGTAGCCCTGCACCGCACCCGAGATCTCCAGCGGCTTCTCGTCGCCCACCTGGTAAACGGTGATGAAGATCCCACGCCCACCGTTGAACCTGTTCTCGATGGGCCGGTCCTGGAAACCATCGCGGATGGTCGCGATGTCGCCCACGCGCACCTTGCTGCCGTCCGGAGTCGAGATCAGGACGATGTCCTCGTAACCGCTGGCGACGTCGCGGCGCTCTTTGGTGCGCAGCAGGTACTCGCCTCCCGGCGTGCGGACACCTCCACCGGGCAAGTCACGCGCCGAGGCTCGGATCGTGCGCGCGATGTCGCCGGGCGTGAGGTCAAGCGAGCGCATGCGCGCCTGGGGGACTTCGATGAGGATTTCGGGCGTTCGTCCGAGCCGCAGATCGACCTGGCTCAACTCGGGTAACTCGAGCATCTCGCGCCGCACGCGCTCGGCGAGTTCGAAGATCTGGCGCTCGTCGAGCGGGCCGTGCACGACCATCCAGAGGACGTTCTCGAGTTCCTGTTGGAGCTCGACCGTCGGACGCTCGGCCTCCTCGGGGAAGAAGCTGATGCGGTCGACGGCCGACTTGACGTCCTGCAGCGCCCGGTTGGCGTCGCTGCCTGGGACGAGTTCGACGGAGAGAGTCGCCTGCCCTTCTTCGGCCGACCCGACGAGTCGCTCGGCGACCTCGAGCCCGCGCACGGCCTCCTCGATCGGCAGCAGGATGCCCTCTTCGATCTCCTCGGGACTCGCTCCGGGATACGGCACCGAGATGCTCACGATGTCGAGTTGGAAGCTCGGGAAGACCTCCTGCTTGATGTGCATCGCGATGAAGCCGCCGCCGAGCAGCAGCGTCCACATGAGCAGGTTCGCGGCGACGTGGTTGCGCGTCATCCACGCGATGAGGCCGTCGGGAGACGACGAGTCGTCGGCGCGCGTCATCGTGTCGCTCCGTCGGACACGGCCTCGCCGGCCGCGGCGTCGACGCCGCCCTCATCGCGGCGCACCTCGACGACGATGCCGGGCAGGGGATCGGAGAGGTAGCTGACGATGAGTTCGTCGCCCGCATCGAAGGTGCCGCGCATGAGAACAGTGTCGTTGTCGCGCCACATGACCTCGACGGCCCGGAAGCGCAGCCGTCCCTCTTCGTCGCGCACCCACACCTGGTCGTTCTCGCGGATCGCAGCGCGCGGCGACTCGAAGACACCCGAGATCTCGCCGCCGGGGATCGACAACTCGACGTAGCTGCCGATCGGGATCGGGGCGAGGTCGGAATCGTCGAGCCCGAGTGGATCCTCGATGCTCACGAGCACGCGTGCCATGCGTCCGCGGTTCTCGAGGTCGGGGAGGCGACGCACGAAGCGTCCCGCACGGGCGACGCGACCGAAGGCTCCGGTGTCGAGATAGACGATCACGTCGATGTCGGCTCCGCGCCCGTCGAGCGGGAGCCGCGAGGCCAGGCCCAACGACACCGAGGCGACCACCCAGAACGTGTGCACGCCGGCGAGCTGCAGCGCGGTCGTGCCGGGTGTGAGCTGACGTCCGATGTCGACGCTCTCAGAGAGGATGACGGCGTCGAACGGAGCGCGGAGCGTGGCGCGCTCGAGCTGGAGCTGAGCGTCGTTCACCTCGTTGCGCGCCGACGCCAGCACGGCCTCGGCGCGCCGCAACTGCGGTTCGCGTAGCGCGAGTGCTGACGAGCGATCCTCGCCGGTCACCGTTGCGAGCGAGTCCGCGAAGCGCTCCCACTCCCGCGCCGCGACGGCGACACGCCCGCGCTCGATCTCGAGTTCTGCCTCCGCCTGGGCCAAGACGGCCTGGGCCGCGGCGAGGGCGATCTCGTAGTCGGACCGATCGATCTCGAGCAATGTCTCGTTGGCCGCCACGCGACCACCGGGTTCGAGCGACGCATGCTGCGCGATCACGCGTCCCTCCACCTCCACGGCCAGATCGACTTCGCGTGAGGGCATCACCGTTCCGAAGGCCTCGATCGTGACGGGACGGTCGACGCTCACGAGCGGCTGCACGGTGACACGCGGCACGATCCGCGCCGGCGTCGCCTTGTCTTGCTCGGGCTCCGTGGCAATCAACCACCACGCCGCTCCGGCCCCGACAGCGAGCACGCCGACAGTCGCGACACCACGCAACACTGCACTGAGCCGACTCATTCGCTCTCTTCCATCTCGAGGGATCTTCCTTCGGCGCGCGCGCTGCGTCGGTCGGACGTGTCCGCGACAGGCACGCGACCGCCGAGTGCACGGTGAAGCCCGACGCGGCGGACACGCAACGCCCGCTCGCGTTCGAGCAGATCGCGCTGGGTCTCCTGGACATCCTCGACGGCCACGAGCACGGGCAGGTAGTCGGTGAGCCCGTTGGCGTAGCGGTTGCGGGCCTCGGCGGTGTTGCTCTCGAGGATGTCGAGGAGGTGTTGCAGCGCGTCGATCTCTTCGCGCTGACGCTGCTCTTGCCAGAGCGAACCGTCGACTTCTTCGATGGCGACGAGGAACGTCGCTGTCAACGCGGCGAGCGATTCGTCGAGGGCCGCGCGGCGCTCGGCGATGACGGCGCGTCGTCGCCCCCCGTCCGTCAGCGGCGCCGTGACGAGCCCACCGAGCGATGCCGCGAAGCCTCCGTCGCCGTCGATCGCGCGCCAACCGAACGTGCCGTCGAGCGAGAAGCGTGGCAGGCGGTCGGCGATCGACGCCGCGACGTCGTAGTCGCGCGCGACGATGTCCGCGAGACGCGCGCGCAGATCGGGGCGGTGCAGGAGCAGCCGCGCGGGCACGCCGATCTCGGGATAAGGCGGCATGTCACCGAAGGACGTGCTGTCGACGCGATCGACGCCATCGGGCGGAACCCCGAGAAGGACGTCGAGCCGGTTCTCGGCAACACGGCGCAGCGCGCGCGTCGGCGGAATGAGTGCCTCGGTGCCGGCAACCTGGCCCTGCTGCTGCAGCAGGTCGACAGCCGACGCGGCGCCCTGCGCAAAGCGGAGTTCGATGAGTTCGAGCAGCGTCAAGTCGACTTCGAGTTGCTCCGAGAGCAGGCGCAGCTGGAGGTGCTGGCCGAGCGCGAGGAAGTAGGCGTCGGCGACGTCCGCTGAGAGAGCCAGACGCACGGCCTCGAGTTCTTCTCTGGCGACCTCGGCGTCGAGACCCGCCGCTGCGCGCTCTGCCCGCAGTCGTCCGAACACGTCGAGTTCCCACGTCGCGACGAAGCCGGCCTCGAAGCGGTCGATCGGATCGTCGACGAGTTGATCGAACTGCGAGCTCCCCCGGGCCTCGGCACTGCGCCCGGCCTCGCCGTCGACCAGCGGCCGGAGTGGAGCGTCGGACTGCGCGGCGCGGGCGCGCGCCTGGTCGAGGCGCGCGAGGGCGACGTCCACGTCGGGCGCCGAGACGAGGGCCTGTTCGATCAGCGCGTCGAGCTGCGGGTCGCGGAACTCACTCCACCACGGCTCCGCCTCGCCGGAACGCGCGCTCGAGGCCTCGAGTCCCCGCGCGGAGGGATACTCCAGCGGCGCGTCGATCGACGGCCCAGGCGAGAGGTCGACGCGATGCGCCTGACAGCTCACGAGCAGTGCCCACGCCGCCAGCGAGGCCAGCAGACCGACGCGGGTCGGTTGTGTCGAGCAACCGTTCGCGGGGTGGGCGACAACCATCCTGAGGTTCCTTCGAGCCGGAGAATGCGCGCACATCGGGCGGGCAACAGCCTCACATCGTAGCGCGTCAGCAGTCGCGACAGCACCCACCTTGTCGCGCCGAGAGATCAGCGCCGCCCGGGTGTCGTGACCTCGCTGACTTCGTAGAATCGCTTGTACCTCGTACGTCCCGCGATCGTGACACGGGCGCAACTGAGCCGAGCAGGACGCCGACCACCGGAGTCGACGACGCGCGGGCGCGAGCGGGCTGCGCGCACCGTCCCGGTCGCTCGGAGGGCGCTGCCAGCGCAGCCGCGCACGCTGGCGATCGCCGGGCCGCGTGAACGCCAGACACACCTCGCCGCGAGACCGGACATGCCGACCGTCGCTCAGCCACCGCGCGTCTTGATCCTCGGCCGCCGCAAGCGCCTCGAATCCGTGCTGACGGCACGTGGCGTCCCGTTTGCGCTTTGGCTCAACCGCGACCCTCCGAAGCTCCCGCGCTCCGTACCGACGATCGTCGCCCCCTTCGTGCGCTCGCGCGCGGCCGTCGAGGCCACGCTCTCGGAGCTGCTCGCGGGCGAACAGTTCACGCATTGCATCGCGTCCGTCGAGGCGGCGGTCGTCACGGCGTCTCACGCCCGGCGAGTGCTCGGCGCGCGCACGTCGCCGCACACCGTCGCGCGTCGTTGCCACGACAAGCTGATCATGAAGCGGGCGCTGCGCGAGGCCGGCGTCCCCGTCGCCGAGTTCCTCGACCTCGGTCGGCGTGACGAGCGCGCGCGCATCGCCGAGCTCGGACGCCCGCTCGTCGTCAAGGACCGCGTCTCGAGCGGATCGCGCGGCGTCGAGATCGTCACCGGTCCCATCGATCCCGCTACCCTGCCCCGACGCGGTTACATGGCCGAGCGTTTCGTCTCTGGCGACGAGATGTCTGTGGAGTCGTTCGTGCACAATGGCAAGATCCTTTGGACCAACACAACGCGCTACTGGCGGCCGAAGTTCGTCAACGTCGTGCCATCGGGTCTGGACACCGAGACGGAGCAGCGCGTGCTCGACGTGAACCGCCATGCACTCGAGGCGCTCTCGGTGCGCTGGGGCATGACGCACCTCGAACTCTTCCTCGGTGACGAGGGAATCTTCGTCGGCGAAGTCGCGCTCCGACCGCCCGGCGGGTACATCATGCGCTGCCTCGAGCTGGCCTACGGCTTCGACCCGTGGAATGCGCTCTGCGCTTTGGAGCTCGGCGAGCGCGCGCGCTTCCCCACGACGCCGCCGCGCCCCACGGCCGTCGTCGTGCTGCATCCCGGCGAGGGTCGCGTCAACGACATCCGCGGCCTCGACGCGGTGCGTGCCCACCCGGCCCACGTCCACTCGGCGCTCAAGGTCGAAGCCGGAGCGGACATCACCGAGCGTGCCGGAGTCGGCGAAGACGTCGGACACGTCCTGCTCCAAGCCGACACCCAACGCGCCCTCGACGAGGCGATCCGCTTCGTCGACGCACAGCTCACCTTCGACATCGAGCCGCTCGCGCCTTCGGAGTGATGCCGAAAGCGCCGACCCGCCGCACCTACAGTCGCGGCAGCTCGTCGACGCGGCGCGGGTCGTCGGTGTTGCCCGTGTTGACCGTGGCCGCCGGTTCGAACAGGAGAATCGACGCGCCGTGCTCCGAGACGGGCATGTGTTCGACGCCGTGCGGGACGATGAAGAACTCGCCTTCGCTGAGGTGAACCTCACGGTCGCGAAGTCTCAACGTCAGCTCACCTTCGACGACGAGGAAGAGCTCGTCTTCGTCGTCGTGACTGTGCCACGTGAACTCGCCGAGGATCTTCGCCAGGCGGACATGCTGACCGTTGAGCTCGCCGACCAGGTGCGGCTGCCAGTGTTCCGCGATGCGCGCGAGTGCGTCGCGCAGATTGACCTTGCCGTTCATGCGTCCAGCGCCGCCCGGAGCCGCGCGAGGTTCGCGCGCATGACGGCGATGAGGTCGCCTTCATCCGACGGGCGTTCGGCCGGCGACACGACGACGGAATGCACACCGAGCTCATCGAGCGCGGCAATCGTCTCGGGCAGCGGGTCGGCTTCCCAGAGCAGCAACGTTGTGCGGAACGGATGGACACGTGCCGCGACACCGTCGTAGTCCGCGGTCGCGAGCGGCTGGTCGGGATCGATGTCGAGGTTGGTCGGCTCCCAGCCGTAGCGCCGCGCAAGGTAGTTGTAGGCCGGATGCGCGCAGAGGACCCACGCGGCCTGCATGTCGGCGGCGATCGCTTCGTAGTCGGCGTGCAGGTCCTCGAGGTCACGGCGCAGTGTCACGGCGTTCGACTCGAACGCGTTGGCGCTGTCGGGCCAGGCATTCGTGAGCGCCTCGAGAAGATGCTCGGACTGCTCGACGAGACCGATCGGATCGAGCCATGTGTGACCGTCGACGCCGTCGTGCGTGTGCTCGCCACCGGCGCCGTGCGTGTGCGTTGTCGACTCGAACTCGATGAGCGGATCGCGGAGACCTTCTGCGAGGCGGAGCACACGGTTGCGGGGCAGGCTGGCCGTGTCGACCCACTGCTCGAAGTCCGCGCCGGCCACGACGATGAGCATGGCCTTCTGCATGGCCAGGATGTCATCGCGCGACGGACGCCAGCTCGCGGGATCGGCGTCCGCTGGCGTCGGGCAGATGACGGGATGGAGATCGCCCACGAGTCGCTCGGCAAGGAACCGCGCGGGCTCGAAACTCGTGATGACGACGTCGTCCTTCGTGACGCCGGGAGCCTCGACGAGGCCCTCCGAGCCGTCGGAGCACGACGCCAGCGAGAGTGCGACTACGAACGCGGCGATCAGCTCACGCACCATCATCCTTCTCCTCAGAACACCTGAACAAGATCCGGCAACGCGGCCACGACCGCTGCCACGAGCCCGGCCGCGATCAGCGTGCTGAGCCCCAGCACGGCGACGAGCTCGCCAGCATAGAGCTTTGCGACGACCGAGCGTCCGCAGCCCATGCGATGGAGTGTCTCCATTTCCTTGGCACGCAGGCGCATCGTGAGCAGCATGACGAGCACGATCAGGAGCAGCGTCGCGACGGCGAGCAACACCGAGAAGGTGTCGAGCAGCGCCTTGATGCGGAAGACGACCGCCATGAGGTCGTCGATGACGGCCCGCGGCGCGACCATCTGCAGCACGCCGTCGGCGTTGAGGCGGCTCTTCATGATCGTGCCGGCCTTGCTGTCGTTGGGTACGACGATCAACGCCGTGAGCGGGAACGTCGTCGGGTCGCCGTGGCTGTGAACCGACGCGAGCGCCTCGTCCGTCATCTCGTTGGCCTCGATCAGCGCGCCGCTCACCATCACGACGTCGTCCGTGCGCCCGAGCACCAACGACTCGTCGATCGCTCCTGCGGCGACATCGACGTGTCCGTGCGAAAGCCCCTCGAGCAACCAGGCCGTCGCGATGTCGGTGAAGACCGCGGCGTCGTCGGGCGTGCCCGCCTCGGCGAGCACGCCACAGACACGCAGCTTGATCGCGGAGGGCTTCGCGATGTCGTAGACCTCGCGCGGATCGGAGTAGATCACGTCGCCGACGCCGGCCTCGAGCGCCCGCGCCGCGTCGGCACCGAGCAGCGCATCGCCGACGATGAGCGGCACCGTGCCCTCGACGGGAAGGAGTCGGCGGAGTTCGTAGTATTCCGGCGACGTCGCGACGATCGGCTGGCCGCGAGCCGTGAAGCGCAGGTGCAGCGGAATGATGACGCCCGTCCGCTCGCGCTGGAGTTCGTCGACCACGCCGAACGGCACAGGCGCAATGTCGGTCGGGCGGTAGTAGAGCGCGGCGAGCGTGAGGTCGAAGCGACTGCCGCGCGTGCCGACGACGAACGGCGTGGCGTCGGCGCGTGCGACGAGGTCGGACTCGTAGCGTTCCGTGACGACGGCCACCGTGACGGGCAGCACCATGGAGACGACGAGGCAGATCACGAGGATCGTCGTCTGCACCTTGTGGTGCTGGACGTGGCGCCAGGCGAGCAGCGGCCAACCGCGCATCAGCTCGCCTCCGCCGCGATGCCGGCGCGACCGACGACCGACATGTCGATCACCCGGTCGAAACGCGCCAAGATCCCGTGGTCGTGCGTGACGACGAACAGCGTTGCCCCGCGCGCGTCGACCTGCTCGAAGATCCGATCGAGGCTCGCGGCGGCCGTCACGGGATCGAGCTGCCCGGTCGGTTCGTCGCAGAGGATGAGCGCGGGCTCGGTGACGAGCGCACGGCAAAGAGCGACGCGCTGGCGTTCGCCGCCCGAGAGGCGCCGCGGCTTGCGACGCAGCACGTCCGTGAGGCCGAGGTCGTCAGCGAGGGCGCGCGCTCGCTCGGTCACGTCTGCATCGAGTTTCAGGACGTCGGCGACGTGATAGGGCAGCAGGATGTTCTCGAGCGCCGAAAGCGACGCGACGAGCTCGAACTCCTGGAACATCATGCCGACGCGCTCGATCCGCAGCGCACGTCGAGCGGCATCACTGAGATCGCCCAGCTCCGTGCCATCGAGCACCACGCTCCCCGCGTTCGGCACGACGATGCCCGTCATCAGCGCGGCAAGCGTGCTCTTGCCCGAACCACTCGGACCGATGCACGCCACACGTGCGCCGCGCGCTACGTCGAGTTCGTCGACGGCGAGTTCGAACGCGCCGACCGGATAGCGGAAGCGCACACCGCGCATCGACACCATCGCGTCGTCAGCAGTCACAGGTCGCGCATGCCCTGCAGGATGTCGTCGAACGGCGAGGACTCGACCCGGAACTGCTCGAGCACCTGACTCCCCGCGATGCGCCAACCGCCGAGTCCTTCGTGCACCGTGTAGCGCGCCTCGTACTCGTTCGTACGCTCGTGCGAATGTCCCCAGTGGTGCACGGCGCCGTCCACTTGCCAACGCGCGACCGCCACGAACCCCGGCAGCTCATTCTCCGGCAACACGCCGATCGACTCGACATCGATGTCCATCATCCGCACCGACTCGACACGACTGATCGCCCCACCCTCTTCCTGCATGATCAGACTGCGGTAGATCTGGTCGTAGAGCCCATCGAGCAACTCGCCATCGACGCTGTACGCGAGCGCATCGTAGACGTCCGACTCATCGACGTAGTCGAACGCGCGGTAGATGTTCGCGTGCAGCGGACGGAAGATCTCCTTGGCTCGCGCTTCCGTCGGAAGACTCGGCCCGGCGAAGGGCTGCTCGACGTCGACCACAGACACATCGCGCAGAGCGACGGCCCCGAGTAACCCCAGCGGAAGCGCCATCCAGGCGATCCCGCGGCGCCTGTCCCACGCCGACGACAGTCGCAGCCCGCCGATCACGAGCAGCATCGCCGCGAGGCATCCCAGCGAGACGAGCGGCACGCGCCACACCGGCACGGCGACGGCCTCGGGCACGGCGAGGAGGCGTTCCTCGATCGTGCCGCCCTCGTCGTGCCACGTGTGCTCGGGTTCGTCTTGACTGACGTCGATGATGCGCTCGACTCCGCTGGCGATGAGGCGGATCTTGATCTCCATCGGCGGCAGATCGGTGATGACGTCGGGCGCGGGCGGACCGGTCAGGCCCGGCGGCGGATCGACGGGGCCGGGGTCGGTCGTCTCGAGGATGCGCTCGGGCGGGAAGATGCCCCAGACGATCGAGACACTCTCGGGCGGCGTCTTGGCGTCGAAGCGCAGCGCCGTCCAGACCTTGATGAGGGCTCGCCGCCCCGTGCGCGGAAAGAGCGGCAGCAGGTCCATCGTGAGTTCGGAAACTGTGAACTCGTCGAGAACAGGTGTCACCGGGACGCCGTCGATGCGCAGCTCGACCTCCTCACGCAGCACCTCGAGCAGCGCGTCGCGGACGCCGGCCTGTTCGATCTCGGCCAGGAACTGCGGGTCCTCGCGCGGGACGTCGACGATCTCGTCCACGAAGTTGAGGTTCATGAGGAGCCCGAGGACGACGTCGTCATCGGAAATCCGCAGTGTCACTTCGATGTCGGGCCCATCCTGCGGGTGGACGGCGCGCGTCCGGACGGATGACTCGATTGCGAACGCATCACGCACCGAGAAGACGACGAGCGCGAGACAGAGCGCGCCCGCACACCGCCGGAATGGCGGGAACGGCGCCGAGGCGAAGACTCGAAGAGCGGCACGGATCGAAGGCATCGGAAGTGAACTCACGTCCCATCGCGGAGGTGACACGGCGGCGTGTGCGGAGAGAGCTTGCGGTCAGCGCGGCGAACCACGGGGCAAAGGCGCGCTGATCGTAGGCGAATCGGTGGATTCGTCGAGATCTCGCAACACAGAGTTCGGCCCGCGAGGCGTCGCGCTGGTCGGAATGACTCTTAGCACGGGCCGGCAGGCGGCCATGTCGGAGGAGCGGGACGAGTATACTGGCGCGCTTGCCTCAATCGCGCTGCCAGTCGGCCGCGCTCCGCCCTCAGGACTCCCCCATGACCGTGCCCTTCCTCACGCAGTCCACTTGCGCCCTCCTGGCCCTCAGCGCCACGGCTCTCTGCCTTTCGAACGAAGAGAGCGACACGGCGCCGATCGCCGGCGCGCTCACCGAGTCGTCCGAACAGGTGCGTCTGTACAACGACCACCTGACGATCCTCGCGAGCCCCTACATGGAAGGGCGCCTGCCCGGCACGCAGGGCATGGAGCGCGCGAAGGACTACATGGAGTACTGGTTCCGCCAGTCCGGCCTCGAGGCTCCGTTCACGACGAGCGAAACCGTCGCCGACGGCACCGAGATCCTCACGCCGCGCAACAGCTTCCGCCAGCCCTTCGAGCTCGCGGGCCAGGCGCGCTTGATCGACCAGGCGATCACCTTCAACGGCATGTCCCTGCGCGGCGATGAAGACTTCAACGTCTCCGCGATGGGCTCGTCGGATTCGGTGACCGCCCCGGTGGTCTTCGTCGGCTACGGCATCGACAACGGTGATGACGGCTACTCGTCGTTCGCCAGCGACGACCAGAGCCTCGAAGGACGCATCGCACTCATGCTGCGCTTCGAGCCCATGGATGCCGAGGGCAAGAGCCTCTGGGGCGGCGCGCCGTGGAGCAACAAGGCCGGCTTCGCAAACAAGCTGCGCGCGATGCGCGAACGTGGTGCCGCAGGCGTGATCATCGTCAACACGCCCGGCGCTGCCGACAGTCGCGCCGAAACGCTTCCGCAGGTTGGACGCGGAAACAGCCAGATGATCGAAGTGCCGATGGCGATGATGATGCCCGAGGCCGCCGAGAAGATCCTCGCGGCGGGCGGCGCCGACCGCACGCTCATGGACATGCGCCGCATGGCCGACGCAGGCTCGTCGTTCGTCCCGCTCGACGTCGAGCTCACGCTCACGGCCGACATCGACACCTCGCCGATGATCGCCGAGAACGTCGGCGCGCTGCTGCCCGGCAAGGGCATGTTGGCGGACGAGATCGTCGTCCTCGGTGCGCACCTCGACCACCTCGGCACCGGTGAGTTCGGCTCGCGCTCGGGTCCCGGACCGCTGCATCCCGGCGCTGACGACAACGCCTCGGGCAGCGCCGCGGTGCTCATGCTCGCCGACCGTCTCGCGAAGGCCTACGACGAGCTGCCCAGCGACGCGAATGCGCGCACGCTGCTCTTCATCGGCTTCAGCGCCGAGGAGTCGGGCCTCAACGGCTCGCGCCACTACGCCGAGAACCCGATCGAGTCGATCAACGATCACGTCCTGATGATGAACTTCGACATGATCGGCCGCATCACGAACAAGCGCCTCAGCGTCTCGGGTGGCAACACCGGCGTCGGCATGCGTGACTGGCTGCAGCCGTACTTCGACGCTTCGCCGCTCGAGATCGTTGCGCCCGAGAACATGTCCGGCGCGTCCGACCACACGTCGTTCTACCGCAAGGGCATGCCGGTGCTGTTCGGCATCATCGCCGACTTCCACGACGACTATCACACCCCGCGTGACGAGTCGTGGAAGATCAACCGCGTCGGTGCCGTGCACACGATCGACCTCTTCGAGCAGCTGCTGTTCGGCGCTGCCACGAAGGCCGAACGCTTCGTCTTCAACGAGCCCGCGCCGCGCAACTCGACGAGCGGCGGTGGCGGCGGTGGCGGTGCGCGGTCCGGCGGCCCCGAGATGAACATCAAGGTTCGCTTCGGGATCATGCCCGGCAACTACGACGAAGGTGAATCGGGCGTGCTCGTCGGCGGTGTCAGCGACGACACGAGCGCCTCGGATGCCGGCATCCAGGAGGGCGACGTCCTCGTGAAGTGGAACGGCGACGGGATCAACGACGTCATGGCCTGGATGGGCATGCTCTCGCAGCACGAACCGGGCGACAAGGTCCAGGTGACGGTGCTCCGTGAGCAGGAGGAGAAGGTCCTCTGGGTGACGCTCAAGGGTCGCGAGCAAGGCGGCCGCTGAGCCCCCGACGCACTCGTCGTCCGCCACACGCGCGCGCCGCGGCTCATCTCGAGTCGCGGCGCGTTGCGTTTCGCGTGGGTCCCGAGGAAGGCCGGCGCAGGGATCTCGTCAAAATGTCCGCGCTGCTTTTCAGCGCCGGGCACGGGAGACGCGTAGGTGCAGTGGAATGACGAGTGACGACCCAACCGCCGTCGATGAGCTCATCGCCTCCGTGCGCAACGGCGACGCCGAGGCCATCGACGCCTGGTATCGGCTCGAGCACCCGCATGTCCACCGACTCTGCCTCGGCATGCTCGCCGACGCCACCGAAGCCGACGACCTGGCCCAAGACGCGATGCTCCACCTGCTCGACAAACTCGACGACTGGGACGCCCGCCGCACCTACCGGCCCTGGCGCACCACCGTCGTCGTCAACCTCTGCCGCGACCGCTGGCGTCGGCTGGGATCCCGAGCCCGCGCCGAAGAGCGCGCGAGCCTCGAGCCGCTCCCGTCCGTGCCCGACCCCTCGCACGCCGCCGAGGCCGCCGAAGTCCGCGCCGCTCTCACGAAGGCGCTGCGCTCACTGACACCCCGCGAACGCGAAGTGTTCGTCCTGCGCGACCTCGAAGGCAACTCGACGCGCGAGGCCGCGCACCTGTTGGAGATCGGCGAGAGCTCCGTGCGCTCGCTGCTCACGCTGGCGCGGCGTCGACTGCGCGAGGTGCTCGGGCCGGCGCTTGCGCCGATGGGCGGAGGCGCATCATGACGTCAGGCAACGACATCCCGCATGGTGACGACGAGCTGCTCGACGGTCTGCGTGCGGCGTGGGGCGAGGCTCTCGATGCACCGCTGCCGCTCGACGCCGACGACGAGCCGGCCGATGCGCGCACGGCGGCGGCCGTCCACTGGGCCCGCGCGGCCTGGAACGCTCAGAGCGCGCCAACCACCGTTCCGGACATCGACGACCTCGTCGCACGTCGGCGTGGTGCAACGCCCGCAGCAGCCGGCGTGCGAGCGCCGGCGCCCTGGGTTCGGCGCGCCGTCGCCGCGGCCGCAGTCGTCACGCTGCTCTTCTCGGCGTCCTTCTGGATGGATGACCGAACGCATCCCGAAGCGACCACCGACAACGCACCGCTCGCGCAGGTCGACACGCAGCCCGTCGACGCCGCAACAAACCTCGAAGCGCTCGACATCACGGCGCCGCTCGACACCGAGCCCGACGTCGTCGTCACCCGTGCCGACAGCGAGTCCATCGAACTCGTCAGCGGCGCGGTGCGCCTGATCCTCGTGACCTCGAGCCCGATGCTCGATTCGTCCGACCGCTGACCTGCACTCACACCTCACTCCCCTCCCAGCCCAAGGAGATCCTCCATGGTCCAGTCCCTCTTTCTCACCCCCGCTCGCCTGATTTGCGCCGCGCTGCTCGTCGCCACGACGGCCCTCGCCCAAGTGGACGGCGCCAGCACCCAGGCGGCGACGGTCCCGACGTTCGACGCGTCCGTCATCAAGGTGCACCAGTACACACCACAGCACGTCAACGCGAGCCAGCTTTTCCAGGTGCTGCAAAGGTCGTACGGACGCAACTACCGCATCGCGGGGCGTGCACCGCACGAGCAATCGTTCAACGTGCATCCGTTCGGCGACACGATCCTCGTGATCGACGAGCCGGAGTATGCGAACAAGCTCATCGACGTCATGAAGCAGCTCGACGTCCCGAAGTCCTCCGATGCCCTGGCGCCCGAGGTCCGACGGACCTTCTCCGTCGACCACATCTCGGTCCACTCGGCGCTGCAGGCTGTCCAGGTGCTCGGACGCACCAATGTCGCAGTCGTCCCCGAGAGCGGCCAGCTCATCGTGCGTGACACGGCAGAGCGTGTTGCCGAGGTCGAAGGGCTGCTCGCCGAGATCGACAGGGCCGCGCCACGCATCCTGCTCCAGTGCATGATCGTTCGCGCGCAGAACGACGAGCCGTCCCCGGCGGCCGCGGTGCCCACGGAGCTCACCGACGACCTGCGCAAGCTCGTTGGCTTCCCGCACTTCGAGATGGCCACCCAGGGCATGCTCACGGCCGTCGCCGAGCCGGGTCGCAAGCTTCAGCTGCAGCTCCCGTCCGACACCGATGAGTCGATTCTCGAGCTGGAAGTCGGCGCGTTCGAGTCGGCGACACGCTCGCTGTCGCTGTCGCGCTGCGAGATCTTCATGGCGCGTCAGAAGATCGAGACGTCGGTCGTGATCCGTCCCGACGAGTATCTCGTGCTCTGTGCGACGGGACGCTCGCCGGTCTTCTGTGTCCTGCGACTCACGTTCATCGACTGACCACGTCAGCTCGCTCGTCGTAGAAGTCGTCGACCTCGTCGCACACGCACGTGCGGCGAGGTCGCGTCACGTTCAGGCGTCGGTGAGTTCGAAGGACGCCTCGACCGTGCAGCGAACTTCGAACTGACTGCGGGGCGCGAGGTCGAGTGTCGGACGGAGGATTCCGGCACGCACGTCACCGAGCGCCTCGGCCTCGGACGGTGCGAGTTCGCGGATCGTGAGAGCGCGGCCGACATGGGCACCGAGCTCGCTTGCCAGCGCCAACGCGCGACGACGCGCATCAATCACGGCGCGCTCGTGCGCTCGTTCTTCGAGACCGCCGGCCGCCGTCGAGCCGAAGCGCACGTCGACGATCCGCTGCTCGCTGTCGATGATCGCCCCGATGATCTTCGAGTAGAGCGAAACATCGCGGACGGTGATCCCGAGCCACTGACGCATGCGCGCACCAAGTGCCCCGTCCTCGAGCGGAACGCCGTCGGGCGTCGACTCGTACGACAGCGCGACGATGTCGCCGGGCCCCACGTTGAGCGCCGAGAGCGCCTTCACGAGCTGCACCTGGTGGAGCTGGAGCCGCTTGTAGGCCAGATCGAGCCGCGGACGCACGGCCTCGACGACCACCGTGACATCGACGACGTCGGCGGGCGTCGTCACCCGCCCTTGGCCGAAGACCGAGATCGTGCGCGGCTGCTCGACCGCCGCGAACGACGCCGGCGCACCTTGGACGCCACACGCCGAGCAGAGCGCCAAGAACACCGCAACAACCACACCGACCATCCCACGCTTCACGACACCGCCTCCGGGGAGTTCCGTCCGCGAGTGAGTGTAGCGCGAACGCCCATCGACACGGACGGCCTCCTCTCAGCCGGGGAAGATCTCGGGCGGCGTGTCGCGCCAGCCCTCGCCTGCCAGGGCTTCCATGAACGCGATGACGGCGTCGATCTCCTCGTCGCTGAGATCGACGGGCTGCATTTTCGGGCTCAGCCACGGGTTCGCCGTGCCGCCCTTGACGTAGTGATCCATGACGTCGCGCAACGTGGCCAACGATCCGTCGTGCATGTACGGCGCGCGCAGTTGGACCTCGCGCAGGCCCGGCGTCTTGAAGGCTCCCGTGTCGACCTCGGCGGCCGTGACGGCGAAGCGCCCCACGTCGACCATCTCGTTCGTCTCGGCGTCATAACCGATGCCGAGGTTGTGGAAGCGACTGTCCGTGAAGTGCTGGCCGACGTGGCACGTCGCGCAGAGCGCCTTGCCGAAGAACAACTCGCGCCCGAGGTGCTCTTGCTCGGTGAGCGGGTCGACGTAGCCAGGCTCGTCTTCGTCGGCCTCGATCCACTGGTCGTAGCGCGAGTTGCCCGAGATGCGCGTGCGCTCGTAGTCGGCGATAGCGTCTGCGATACGATCGATCGTCACGACGGGGTCGCCGAAAACCTCTTCGAAGAACGGCGCGTAGCCGGGGATGTCGGCGATCGCCGTTGCACTTGCGTCGTGCGTGCTGCCCATCTCGATCGGGTTCTCGATCGGCCCCTTGGCCTGATCCTCGAGACTCGCCGCGCGCCCGTCCCAGAACGTCTCGGGATAGAAGGCGAAGGCCGCGTTGAGGAAGCTCGGCGACTTGCGACTTCCCGTCTGTCCGGCGACCCCGGTCGAGACCGGGGTGGGCTCACTGAACCCGTTCTCGGGGCGGTGGCACGTCGCGCAGGAGATCGTGGCGTCGGCCGACAGCCGCGTGTCGTAGAAGAGAAACCGCCCGAGGCGAACCTTGGCCGGATCCGGCGGGTCGGGAAGGTCGGCGAGGGCGGTCGAGTGCCCCGGCATCATCGCGGGCAAGGGGCGGATCGGGTTCGCAGCGACGAGTTCTTCGTACGTCGGGCCGGCCGAGTCGCTGCAGGAAGAGAGCGCGAAGGTGGACGCGAACACGGCGATCGAGAGCGATCGAAACATGGCACAGATTCCTACAGACAAAAACGGAGCAGACGAAAGGGCATTCTTGACGACCGACGCAGCTGACTCCCTCAGCTCGTGACATCTTCGAGAGCGTCAGCGAGTGCGAGCACAGCTTTCAACTCGGACGGACGCACCGGCTGAACCGAGAGGCGACTGCCCTTCGCCAGCAGCGTCATGTCCGCCAAGGCGCGCTGCTTCTTGAGCAGCTCGCGCTCGAGCGGCACGCCGAATGTCCGGACATGCGCGATGTCGACCAAGATCCAAGTCGGCGAGTCCTTCTTCGACTTCGGGTCGAAGTGCTTGTCCTTGCGGTCGAAAGCCGTCGGGTCGGGGTAAGACTCGGAGGCCACCTCGCCCAGCCCCACCACTGCCATGGGATCGGCGTTGCTGTGGTAGATGAGCACGGGATCACCCACCTTCATGCCGTCGCGCATGAAGTTCCGTGCCTGGTAGTTGCGGACGCCGTCCCAGAGCGTCTTGCCATCGCGCTCGAGATCGTGGATCGAGTAGACGTTCGGCTCTGTCTTCACGAGCCAACACGTCGGCCGCTTGGCCGAAGCCGCCTTGCGCTTGGCCACCTTCTTCTTGGTGACCTTCTTCGCCCCGACCTTCTTGGCAGCCTTCTTCTTCGTGGCCTTCTTCTTCGTGGTGCGCTTGGCCATCGCTGTTCTCAGGACGCCGCGTCTTCGGTTTTCGGCGGTGCGAGCCAGCGCGTTCGGTAGTGCGTCAGCTCTGCGATCGACTCACGGATGTCGTCGAGCGCGCGGTGCTGGTCACCCTTGCGCGGCGCACCGGAGATCGCCTGCACGTTCCAACGCACGGCGACTTCCTTGAAGGAACTCACGTCGATGACGCGGTAGTGGAGATAGTCGTCGACGCGCGGCATGTGCAGCTTCAGGAACATCCGGTCGCACCAGATCGAGTTGCCACACAACGGCGCGGTATTCTCGATGCAATGTTCCTTGATGAACGCGAGCGTCTCGCGCTCGGCATCGGCGACGTTCACGGTGCTTTCACGCACGCGCTCGGTGAGCCCGGAGCGCTGATGCATGTCGCGCACGATCGGGATCATCTTCGCGATGTCCGCCTCGGTGGCGTGAATGATGATCTCGGGGCCTTCGGCCACGACGGTGAGCTGCCCGTCCGTGAGGAGGGTCGCGATCTCGATGATCGCGTTCTCCTGCGGATCGAGCCCCGTCATCTCGAGGTCGATCCAGCAGAGGAGGTCGCGTCGCTTGTCGGTCACTTCGGGGACTCCTGTGTCGTCATCCAGTGCTCGGTACATAGCAGCGTATAGAGAACCTCGTGTGCCGCGACAGTCCCGGTTTCATGTGCTGTGAGGAGCGCCTCGATCCTATCGGCCCGAAAAAGGCCACGCGCACGTGCCTCGGGCGAGAGCAGGACGTCGCGGGCGGCGGACGCCCAGGGTCCGCCGAGCCAACGCGCGATCGGCGCACCGAAACCCCGCTTGGGCCCTCCGCGGAGGTCCGGCGGAAGCACGTCTGCGAGCGCACAGCGGAGCACGCGCTTGGCCGGCGGTGCCTTGTGACGCCCGGGCAGCGACGCGGCGAACTCGACAACGCGCCGGTCGAGGAACGGTGAGCGCGCCTCGAGTGAGTGCGCCATCGAGGCGATGTCCAGCTTCACGAGCACGTCGTCGGCGAGGAAACACTCGAGATCGAGAGCGAGAGCGTCGTTGAGGCGGAAGGGAGCCACGTCGTCGGCGATGTCGGGGCCATAGTGGCCGGGAGTGCCGAGACGTATCCGCCCCTCGTCCGTGAGCAGCGCGTGCCACGTGGACGGCGGCGCCGTGACGCGCCAGAGGTGGTTCGCGTGGCGCGCCGAGACGTCGAGGCCACCCGCGAAGCGCGCCAGTCGCGTGCGCCACGAGCGCTGCGTCGGCGCCTCGCCGGGCGTCACCCAGCGGAGGGCACTCCTGACCGGCGCTGCCCAGCCCGCTCGCAACGTCTCGCGCAGCGCGAGGGCGCGGTAGCGGTCGTAGCCGGCGAACGACTCGTCGGCCCCATCGCCGGTGAGCACGACCTTGACCTCGCGTGCGGCGCATCGCGAGACCAGCCAGGTCGGCAGCGCGCTCGTGTCGGCGAACGGTTCCCCGAAGTGCGCCAGCAACGGATCGAGGACGTCGTCGACGAGATCGAAGTGGGCCGGATCGAGGACGACTTCGGTGTGGTCCGTGCCGAGCCAGCGCGCGACCTTGCGCGCGCGGTCGCGCTCATCCCAGGCCGGGTCGGCGTCCGCGAATCCGAGCGTGAACGTCGCGAGCCGCTCACTCGTGTGGCGGGCGGCCAGCGCCGCGATCGCGGCCGAGTCGGTGCCGCCCGACAGCAGGACGCCGACCGGAACGTCGGCCATGAGACGCGCGCGAACCGCGGCATCGAGACGCTCACGAACACCCTGTGCGGCTTCGCGCAACGTCAACGCCGCGCCGACGTCCGAGCCCGGCGCAACGCGCCACGTACGCTCGAGCGACATCTGCACGTCACCCGACTCCGACAGCTCGCGCACGAGGACATGCCCGGGCGGTAACTTGGCAGCCCCGCGCCAGGCCGTGCGCGGGTGCGGCACGACGCGCAGGGCCAGGACGTCAGCAAGGGCCTGATCGTTGAACGTCCGGTCGACGGTGATGTCGGCTGCCAGTGCGCCCAGCTCGCTGGCGAAGACGAACCCGCCGTCGACCTCGGCGTACACGAGCGGCTTCTGACCGAGACGGTCACGCCCGAGGACGAGCCGGCGCGCCTCGGCGTCCCAGAGCGCGAAGGCAAACATGCCCTCGAGATGCTCGACGAAACCTGCGCCCTCCGCCCCGAACCACTCGCGGTAGGCCGCCACGATGACCTCGACGTCGCAACGCGAGGAAAAGGAGTGCCCGCGCGCGACGAGTTCCTCGCGCAGCGCGAGGTGGTTGTAGATCTCGCCGTTGGCGACGAGCGTCAGGGCCGGATCGTCGGCCGACGCCATCGGTTGGTGCCCGGACGCCGTGAGATCCACGATCGCCAGCCGCCGATGTCCGAGGGCCGCCGGCCCCGCCACGACGAGCCCGTCATCGTCGGGACCGCGGTGCACGAGCCGCGCCGACATCGCCGCGACGACCTCCCCGTCACCGGGGCGCCGCGGATCGTTCCAGAGCTTGCCCGCGATCCCGCACACGTCAGCGGTCGCCGGGCGCGGTCACGAGATCGACGACAGCCCCTCGGCGATCGTGTCGACGACGGCTTCCTTCTGCTCGTCGGTCAGCTCGGGGTAGATCGGGATCGCAAGCGTCTGCAGAGCGGCCCGCTCCGACTCCGGGAAGTCACCGACCTTGTAGCCCCACTCGGAGAAGCACTCCTGGAGGTGACACGGCACGGGGTAGTAGATCTCGGCGCCGATGCTGTGGTCGTGCAGGTACTTCACGAGCGGATCGCGCTTGGCCGGGTCGACGCGGATGATGAACTGGTTGTAGATGTGGTAGCCGCCGTCGATCTCGTGCGGCAGCGTGACCTGGTCGAGCAGCCCGCGATCGGCGAACAGGCGCCGGTAGTCGGCAGCGTTCTTGCGACGTCCCTCATGCCACGCGTCAAGGTGCTTGAGCTTCACGCGCAGCACGCCGGCCTGCAGGGCGTCGAGGCGGAAGTTGCCGCCGTTCATCTTGTGGTAGTACTTCGGCTCCATGCCGTGATTGCGCATCACGGACATCTTGTGCGCGAGGTCCCCGTCGTTCGTCGTGATCATCCCGCCGTCGCCGGCACCGCCGAGGTTTTTGCTCGGGAAGAACGAGAAGCAGGCGACGTGTCCGAGCGATCCGGCCTTGCCGCCGCTCGGCGTGCGCGAACCGATCGCCTGCGCGGCGTCCTCGAGCGTGGAGATCCCGGCGTCGCAGGCGAGCTTGTTCAGCGCGTCCATGTCGACGCACTGACCGTAGAGGTGGACCGGCGCGATGAGCTTCGTCTTGTCGTTCATCACCGCGGCGACCTGGTTGACGTCGAGGTTGTACGTCGTCGGGTCGATGTCGACGAAGCGCGGGACGACGCCGAGCCGCGCCATCGATCCCACCGTGGCGAAGAACGTGTACGGGGACGTGATCACCTCGTCACCTGGCTCGACACCCAACGCCCACATCGAGAGCAGCAGCGCGTCCGTGCCGGACGTGACACCGACGGCGTGCTTGGCGCCGACATACGCAGCAACCTCCTCTTCGAGCCCGCCGACGTGCGGACCGCCGATGAACCACTGGCTCTCGAAGATCTCGTCCACTACGGGACGGATCTCGTCGCGCAGCGTGGCGTACTGAGCTTTGAGGTCGAGGAGGGGGACTTGGATGCGCGTCGCGGTCATCGGTGGGGCCTCGCTGGGGTTGCGCGCACCTTACCGAACGGAACGATCCCGATCAGGTACCAGGACCGAACGAACCGCACGCGGCCGGGAGCGGTTCGTCCCGCTTCCAGACGGCGTTTCGGGTGCTCCTCAGACTCGCCACGTTTCGGACCCGCATCCTTCACTCCGCTTCGCGACGCTGGTGCGTACCTGAAGGCAGGAAGTCGGATTGCGAAATGCCTCGGGGGCTTCGCTGGTCAGGTCCGACTCCGCTGGAAGGGACCTTGGAGGAGTACCGATGTCTTCGAATGATTCATGGATGGACCGCCAACGACGCGGCCACGTGGCTCGGCGCGCTCAGATCGCGGGTGCAGGCCTGGCTGTCGTCGGGCTCGGGGCGGCGTGGGTTCTCGACGGCGGAATCGCCTGGGCGGTGGCTGCGATCGTGCTCGCGCTGCTCGGATCCCTCGCGATGGCCGGAGCGGTCGACCACGCGTGGCGGTCCTCGCAGCGCCGACGTCACGTCGAGAGCCTGCGCGAGCACCGTCAGCGTCGGGCCCAGAGCGCGCGGCGGCGGCGGCGTCTGCTCGGCGTGATGAAGATGCGGCGCTCGAAGTCGCACGCGGCCTGAGCCGCCCTCAGTTCCCGCGCGTGACGACGAGCCGTTGGTTGGCCGTCACGCCGGTCACGCGATCGATGCGCATGTCGGGCCAGGTCACCTCGACCTCGACCGGTCCGACGTGCTCGCCGAGCCCGACGTGCGCAGGCGTCGCACTGGCCGAGAGGTAACTTCCGCCGGCGAAGATCCAGCGCGTGAAGACTCGCTCGCCGGCGCGCACGACGACGCGCGCGCCGATCCCACGACGATTGCGTGACGCTGGCCGGCCGTCTTCGAGCGCGACGATGAGCCAGGCGCCCGGAGCGCCGTCGTTGCGGAGCACGCGCAGCGGCCCGTTGCACTCCCCCACGACGATGTCGATGTCACCATCGCCATCGAGGTCGCCGAACGCGGCGCCGCGGTCCATGTGCGCCTCGGCGAGCCACGCTCCCCCGACGTCTGGCGTCACGCGTTCGAAGCGCGCATCACTGCGTTCATAAAGCAGGGGCGGCTGGCGCGCCTCGGAGTCCATCGTCTCGCGCGTGGCCGCCGCGTAGGTGTGACCATTGAAGACGATTACGTCCTCGTCGCCGTCGTGGTCGACATCGACGAACGCCGTCGCCCAACCCACGACCTGGTGGCTCCCCACCTTGAGCCCTAAGCGCGCCGTGCGGTCGTCGAAGTACTCGCCGTCGGCGTTGACGTGCAGGGTGTTCGTGTCCGACGAGAAGTTCGTCGTGAAGAGGTCGGGCCGCCCGTTGCCGTCGACGTCGCCGACGGCGATCCCCATCGTGGCCTGGTTGGCGCCCTCGGCGTTGGCGGCGATGCCGGCCGCGGTGGCACGGTCTCGCAGGTGCCACGTCGATGCGCCGGGTGGTGTGTCGAAGAGCAAGTTCGGCGCCGAATCATTGCCGACGAAAATCTCCTGCGCGCCGTCGGCGTCGACGTCGATGATCAGCGCGCCGAGACCGAAGGCGGGCGCGACGTCGCGGATCCCGCTGACGTCACTGGCATCCACGAAGGTGCCGTCGCCCGCGTTGAGCCAGAGGACGTCGGGCTGCGGGTCCAGCCCGACCGGCCCCCCGAAGACGGAAACACCTTTGAACATCATCCGTTCAGGCGGGTCGGCGATGTCGAAGTCGAGGTAGCGACTGACGTAGAGGTCGAGGTCGCCGTCGCCGTCGACGTCGCCGAACGATGCGCCCATGCTCCAGGCCTCGGCCGGATCGAGCGTCTGCTGCTCGAAGCGTTCGCCGCCGACGTTGCGGAGCAGGACGTCCGGGCCGAAGGCCGTGATCGCGATGTCGTCGAAGCCGTCGGCATCGACGTCGGCCACGGCCACGCCCATGCCCCAGCCGCGATAGGTGATCCCGAACTCCTGCGTGGCGTCGCGAAAGCGCAGGCCGCCAGCGTTGACGAAGAGCCGCGCTCCGGGCCCGCGATCGGGCGACTCGAGCGTGGCGCCGTTGGGCACGAAGACGTCGAGATCGCCGTCGCCGTCGACGTCGATCAGCGCGAGACCGCCGCCCTTCACCTCGAGGATCTGGCGCGCCGGATCGGCGCCGGACGTCAGCGTCATCGCGAGGCCGGACTCGGCCGTGACGTCGGTGAAGTGCAGCGCCGAAACCGACGACGGCGGCGGTGCGTCCGCCGGGTCGGCACAACCCGCGACGAACAACGCCGGCACGACGACGACGGCGAGCTTCACTCCCCGCCCTCGCGCCGCGCGTGGGCAAGCCACTGGCCGTGCTGCTCGAGGGCGATCGCCGCGAGGTCGGTCTCGCCGAGCCGCACGAGCACGCGGTGCAGCTTCGACCAGGCCTCGTGGTGTGGCGGCCAGCTCTGCAGGGCCTGCTCGTAGGCGCGGCGCGCTGTTTCGAGATCACCGCGCTGCTCGTGGACGTCACCGAGCCGCGCAAGGGACGAACCGATCTCGCGGCGGCGATCGGCGCCGCGCGCCGCCGCCTCGCGATGCAGCACGACGGCCTGCTCGAAGTGCTGCTCGGCGCCGTCGAGGTCGCCCTCATCGAGATCGCAGAGACCGATGCCGAAGTGGTCGTCGGCCTCGCCCGGGCGCAGCTCGAGGTGGCGTTCGAAGCCCGCGCGTGCTCGGGAGAGATCGCCGAGGTAGTAGTCCGCGAAGGCACCGAAGTGGTGCGGAGGGTGGTAGTCGGGGTGCAGCTCCGTCGCGCGCGTGAAGTGCTCGCGCGCCTGGCTGTACTGCTTCTGGCGGTGGAAGATGAACCCGCGCAGGAACTCGCCTTGGTAGGCCAGCACCGGCTCGGCGTCGTCGTCGGCCAACCGTGCGTCGAGTTGTCGTGTCGCCTCGTCGAAATCACCGGAGCTGATGAGCTCGAAGATCGGCTCGAGCACCGGGTCCAGTGACTGGACGACGGGTGCTCGCGGAACCGCCGGAACGAACGTCGGCTCGCCAGAGCATGACGTCAAGAGCACGACAAGCGTCACGAACGACGCGACCGCCGCTCTCGCAAGAGAACGGCGGCCGCGTACGCGAGACCGAAGAACGGTCAAGAAGTCCTTCAGCTGCCGAACTCGATCTGGACGGCGTTGCTGAACGACCAACCACCGGCGTTCTGAGCGGCCTGCAGGAAGAAGTCTGCGGGCGTCGTGCTGCCGAAGAAGTCGATCGAGATCTCACCCGCGAGGTCCGGAGCAACCGG
>JAJDEO010000007.1 GCA_029259745.1 Planctomycetota bacterium | reverse complement strand
CCCGGTGTACGACTTCACGCTCGAGATGCGCAGTGCGTTGCACGAGCAGCTCGACGAGCTCAGCTTCGACTCGAGTCGCAACAAAGTGCGCGAGGCGTGGCTCCATGAGTGGGAGCGCCGAATCGAGGACATCATCCACTGGGGCGAAGGTCCGACCGACAGATGAGGAGTCTCACGGGCTCTCACTGACCCGCGCGTCGGCCGGCGTCAGGCTCGCGTCGCTGTTACCACCGCGCCTCGCCCGGGCGTGACGACTCGAAGACGTGGGTCCTCTGGCCGCTCTTCTCGCGCACTGTCGAACCGGACGGTCACCGTCTGACCCACTCGCTCGGCTGGCTCTACCACGGCCGGCGCGACGCGACGAACACGCGCAACAGCGTCGCGTTCCTGTACTCGTACGAGAACGAAACGCGACGACCGGACGCTGAAGCTGTTCCACCTCATCCCGATCAGCTTGTCACCGGGATTCTCGCAGAGCTCGCAGGCACCTCGCCGACGCGGGTCGACGAGGCACCGCGAGATGGCGTGAGGACAGCGGTCAGGGCAACAGCTCGACGGCGAGGGCGTTGGAGAGCGACGTGCTCGCGTCGACGGCGAGACTCGCGGCTTGAACCGTGAACGCGGCGGGGCCGAGTCCACCCGGGACATCGATGCCGAACCCGCCGCTGGCATCCGTGGCGAGCACGAAGGTCGAGACGATCGGAACGGTGACGAGTGTTCCGCCGGCGAAGGGCGTGGGCGTCGCGTCGTTGGAGACGAAGAGCCAGACCGGGCTCTGGGCCTGCGCGCCCGACAGGCGCAGCTCGGCCGTACTCCCCGTGGCGAGCGGTTCTCCGCAAAGCGAGAGCACGAGTTGGCCCGGGCCGTTGAAGCCGAGGTTCGTCTGGCACAGCGCGTCGCCGCCCGGAGCGACGTCGATCGTGACCTCGGTGCTCGAGTGCTGGGAGCGCGCGTCGACGGCGACGGCACGCACGATGACGTCATCGATGCCGCTGCTGGCCGGGAGCTTCCAGGCGAAGGCTGTCGCGTCGCCCGGCAAG
Organism: Planctomycetota bacterium; assembly: GCA_029259745.1. Lineage (GTDB taxonomy): Bacteria > Planctomycetota > B15-G4 > B15-G4 > B15-G4 > OFTM221. Next base: position 77,660 of record JAJDEO010000007.1, on the reverse strand, counting down.
GTAGTGATGCCCTGCCAGGTGCGGCCCGCGTTGGTCGACACGAAGAGACGGATCTCACGCAGCGCCTCGTCGTCGCTTGCCGTCCAGCCGAGCGACACGACGTCGCCGCCACTGAACACGCTGCCCTCGCCCGGCGAGGTCAGTGCGATCGTCGGTGGCGCGTCGGGGAGCTGGGCGTCGGGTCGCAGCGTGAAGGGCTCGGTGAAGAACGTCCGCGAGCGGCCCGCAGCGCCGATGTTGAAGCGGATCGCGATGCGCGCGCGGTCCGTGCTCACGTACGGCATGCGGACGGTCCAGCAGTCGAGCTGCGTCCCGGCGCCGCCGAACGGCACGGCGCCACCGTCGGAGTCACTCCACAGCGACATGCTGAACGTGGCCGACATTCCGGTCTGTTGCCAGCAGACGTCGATCTCGTCGCCGAACGTGTAGCCCGACGACAGATCGGTGAGCCACTCGAACGTGACCGGGGGAAGGTCCTCGACGTACGGGATCGTGTACGCGACCTCGTCCCATCCTTCCTGCCCGGCATCGTCGACGGCGACGACCCGTAGGTAGGCCGGGTCGAGGATGCTCGAGAGTTCGGCGAGCGGGACGTCCCACTCGAACGTGCGCTGCTGACCGTCGAGCCCGCCGACGAGGGTGGTGTACTGGAAGTTGCCGTGCGGCGAGTAGAGGATCCGCTGCCCGGTGATGAGCGAGTCGTCCTCGACCTCCCAGCGCACGAACACCTTGCTACCCGTGTCGGTGAGGCCTCCGTGCGAGAGGATCCGCACCTGCGGCGGTGTGTCGTCGGTGTTCGGCGGCGAGGTCAAGAACGGAACGACCTGCACACCGGCCGTCGCCGCGTCGCCGGCGCCACCGGGGTTCGACGGGTGTGACGGGCCGCTCGCGTCACCCCACCAGTTGTTCGTCGCGTTGCCGTTGCCGCCCTCCACGGCGAGTCCGTTGCCGACGAACGTGTTGGGGTTCGTCGTGCCTTCGAGATCCATGTTGCCGCTCTCCTCGTGCGCGCCGACATCGTTCCCGATGTAGCGCGAGCCGCGGATCTCGAGCAGCCCGCCCGTGTTCGTCCACGTGCCCGTCTCGTTGTCGCGGAACGTGCTGCTGTCGACGAAGAGGAAGGCGTTGTCGGACTGCAGCGCGACCTCGGCGTCCTGGAAGTCCGTGTGCTGGAAGTGCGTGCGCCCGGAGTTCGACTGGAACTTGAGCCGGTTCCAGGTCGTGCCCGGCTGGTGCGCACGCAGCGTGATCGGCGCCTCGGGTGTGCCGCGCGCCTGGATGCCGGCGCCGGCGTAGTAGATCAGCGAAGCGTTCGGCTTGAACTCCACCGTTGCGCCGGCCTCGATCGCGAGGCTCGAACCGCCGACCGTCCCGCCGCTCGCGTTGACGACGTAGGGGACGTCGAGCGCGCCCCACGTCGAGCTGCCGACGATGCCGCCGTTGCCCGCGTCGACGTAGTTGGAGACGTTGCCGGTGGCCGGGACGTGTGAGCCGGGGAGGAGACCGCCCGTGAGCTGCACGGGGTAGGCATTGTCGACGAGCGTGACATCGGGGCCGACGAGGAAGTCCCAGCCTTGCAGGACGAGGCCGCCGACGGGCGAGTTCGTGATCGTCAGGTCGGTCAGGAGCGTCGGCTGCGTGTAGCGCTCGCGCGTGATCGAGACGCCCGAGCCGTTGACGGAGATGTTGCGACCGTAGAAGTACCCGCGCAGGAGGCTGACTCCTCCGTCGCCCGTGAGGTCTGTGTCGATGACGACGAGCGTCGCGTCGGTGGCCATGATCGCCGCGCCGGCCGTGAACTGGCAGCGCTCGACGTGCACGTAGGTGCCGTGATCCTGGCCGCCGACCAGGTCGTCCGAGCCGAGCCCCGCGGTCGTGAAGGTCGAGTCGAGCGCCGTGAGCGTGCCTCCGTGCGCAGCCTTGACGTAGGCCGTGGCGTGGGTGTGTTCGAAGAGCGCCTCGCCGCGGATCGACACGGCGGGGCCGAAGAACGAGCCGCCTCCCTCGAAGACGACAGGCGCGCCCGGCGTGCCGAGGGCGTCGAGTCGACCCGACACCGTGAGGACTTTCGCGGCTTCGATCTCGACGCGTGCGCCGGCGTCGACGATCACCGTCGCGCCCTCGGGGATCGACACGTCGGCGCAGATCTCCCACGGGCTCCCCGCGGACGTCCAGTGCACGGTTTCACCGGGCTCGGGCAGCGGGGGGAGGTTGCAGCCCGGGCCCGGTGCCGGACCGACGCTGACGAGGTCGAGTCCGATGTGCGCCGACGCGCATCCGAAGTTGCAGGCGTTCTCGACGGCGAAGCGGATCGCGAGGCGCCCGTCACCCGGCGCCACGGCCGTCACCGTCTGCCAGCCCGTGCTCGTGAGCGCGACATCGGCCAGCACCGTCGAGAAGTCGCCGAGGTCGTGGGCGCTCGTGCCAGTGCTCGTGTCGCCGCTCGGCGAATAGAGGATCTGAAGTCGTTCGTCGTTGTGCGAGAAGCTGCGTTCGACGTGCAGCGTGACGTCGTCGCCCGCGGCTTGGCCCGCGACCGCGGGGAGGATCGCCCAGAGGCTCAGGTCGCCGCCAAAGAAGTCGACCGAACTCCCCGAGGCTTCCATGTGGCCCGAACCTTCGAACGATGAGAACAACCATCCGTCGAACCAACCCATCGAGCCGATGGGCTCGCTTTGGTTGCGGAAGACCCAGCCGTCTGCTTCGAGGCTCGCGGGGCCGGCGCTTCCGGCTGCGACGCCGCCGACATCGTCGAACGTCTCCACGAACTGGGCTTGGGACGCGAGCGTCGACGAGCTCGAGACCGCGGCGATGAGAGCGAGTGCGATGCGTGTGATCATGGAGGTTCTCGACGGATCGGGACGTGTGGGGGAAGGCGTACGGAGTGGTCGCGCGGACTACGGGGTGACGGACTCAGCGGGAACCGGGGAGAGCCACTCCGTGGCGAGGTCTTGGGAGGGGGTGACCGGTGTCGTCAGGAGTGCAGCGCCAGCGAGCAGAGCCGTGCGAGTCGGAGGGGGCATGGGTGGGTCACCGGAGGGTCTGAGCGAGTTCGGGACGGATCATCGTCACGCAAATCGCGTGCCGTGTATGATCGGGGCTCGCACCTGCCTACGCCGCCGTCGAGCCGCGGATCCCGTCCAGAATGCCGACGGATCGTCCATCAGTTGGATGCGTGACGCTCTGCCTGTCGCGCCTGCCGATTGCTGGCGGTATCGTCTCGGCACTTGAGGAGCGTACTAATGAAGGCGATGACGGTGGTCGTGCTGTCCTGTGCCCTGCTGGCGGCCTGCACGAGTCGCTCGGTTCACACCTGGACCGGCGACGTCGACGACGGCGACACGCGCACGATCACGCATATCCAAGACGGCACGACGCGTTCAATCGTCATTGACGGCGACGCCTTCTTCCTGCACGGCGAGCTCATCGACCTGCCGGCCGGTGTCACGATCGGTCTGCAGGAGACGGGTGAGGACGGCGAGCGTCACGCGACGCTTCGCAAGGACGGTGACACGAACGTGCTGACGGTGGAGGAGGACGGCGTCGTGCGTGCGGCGTCGGACGCGGACATGGCCTGGGCCATGAACCTGCTGTCGGTCATCGGGCCCCATGACGGCCCCGACGAGGACGAGCTGCTCGTGGCTGAGGCGTCCGACACAACGGTGGCCGTGACCGACGTCCTCGGTCAGCTCGGCAAGCTGTCCTTCGACAGCGACAAGGTCTCCGTCATGGCGGCTCTCATCGCGCGCGAAGAACTCGCGCCCGACGATCAGCGCGCGATCGTTGACGAAGTCTGGACGCTGAGCTTCGGTTCGAGCCAGCGCGAGGTCCTCACGGCGCTCGTCGCGCGCGACGACTTCCCGCCGGCGCTCGGCACGGATCTCATCGCGGCGAGTAAGCAGATGAGCTTCGAGTCGGATCGCGCGCCTGTTCTCGAGGCCTTGCTCCTGAAGCGGGCGCGTGCGGACAAGGAGTCATTCGAGACCGACGAAGGGCAGTAGTCACGCGTGCAGCGTCCCACGCTTCGACAGCTCGAGTACTTCGTGGCCCTGTCCGACGCGTTGAACTTTCGTGAGGCGATCCCAACCGTCGGCCGGACCTGCTCCCGAAGGTCCTGCCGCTCGATCGGCCTGGCCTGGCGCAAGAACTCCCCGCGCGGCGACGAGTCGCGCGATCGCGCAGGCCTATACCAGCGCGTGACGTGGGCCGTCGGTGCCCGGTGTCAGGGGGCGTCGTGGTGGTCGAGCGAGCAGCCGCAGAGGTGCTCGACGCCGATCGGCGAGCCGGGCGGCAGGTCGGCAGCACGCGGCGTCGGAGCGCGGGCGCCGGGCGGTCGCGCGAGCCAGCGGTTCAGTGTCGCGTGGATCGAGGCGGACGCGCGGGCGTGAGCCGCGTTCGGGTCGCGGGGCGCGGTTTGGGCGCGCAGGTCTGTGAGGGCGGCTTCGATCTCGGCGCGCACGGTGGGGCGCAGACGTTCGTCGACACTTGCGCCGATGAGCGCCTCGACGATGTCGCGTCCGACGACGTGCGCCACGGCGAAGAGACGTTCGTCGTTCGGGTAGGTCACGGGGTTCGCGGTCGTCGCGAGGGTGCTGATCACACGTTGCGCGGTGAGCGCGCGCGAAGGCTCGCGCCGCGCGACGTCTTCGAGACGGTGCAGGCGTTCGGGGACGAGCAGTCCGTCGATGATCGGCCGTGCGGCCGTGGCCGCGGCGCCGAGCGCATCGAAGCCGGGCGCGTTGCGCGACGTGAACTGCTCGCGCGACGACGGCACACCGGGCGGTCGCGGCAGCAGGTACTGGGCGACGTGGTCGGGGACGTCGAGGACCTCGGGCGCCATCGCCGCGAACAGCACCTGGGTCGCGCGCTGCTGCAGCGCGTCGGGGAGGTCGCGCGCGACGGTGCTGGCGCTCGGCGCCGCGTCGTTCAGCGCGTAGGCGTAGTCGAGGCCGCCGACGCTCTTCAAGGCTGCGTCGATCTGGTAGCGGTGGTGGAAGTAGACGGGCGCGAAGACCTCCTCGAGTTCGGCGATCGGCGCGCCGGCGGGGAGGTTGTGCAGGCCGAAGTTCGCGATCGCGGTGCGGCGCACGGCGAGGGCCTGCTCGAGCGCGGCGACGGGATCGCTGCCGTTGTCCCAGAGGCTCGCCAGCGGGTGGGCCGAGCCCGGCGCGCGGGCGTCGCGGTCGGTGAGGTAGATGCGTCCGGCGCGTGCGCCGTCGTCGAGGATCTGGGCGAGACCGGCGAGTTCGGCGTCCGCGCCGTCGAACTCGGTGTAGAGCCAGCGGATCGCCTGGATGTCCCACGAGCCGACGCCCACGCCGTACGCGCGCGAGACGTCCAGCGTGCCGTCGGCCGCAACGGTGACGAGCGGCGCGGGGTAGTCCATCACGGACGCGCGGTCGTCGTAGGTGCTGGCCGCGAAGTTGTGCGCGAGGCCGAGCGTGTGTCCGATCTCGTGGGCCGAGAGCTGGCGGATGCGCGCGAGCGAGAGCTCGATCGGGTCGTTCGCGGCGCCCGTGCCCGTGGCCGACGTCCCCAGCAGCCCCTCGAACAGGCGCCGGTCTTGGCGCACGCGTAGCGAGCCGAGGCTCACGTGGCCCTTGATGATCTCGCCCGTGCGCGGGTCGCTGATGGCGTTGCCGTAGCTCCAGCCGCGCGTCGAGCGGTGCACCCACTGGACGACGTTGTAGCGGACGTCGAGCGGGTGGGCGTCTTCGGGGAGCAGCTCGACGCGGTACATGTCGGGGAAGCCGGCCGCCGCGAAGGCGTCGGCCCACCAGCGCGCGCCGTCGAGCAACGCCGAGCGCACGGGCTCGGGGGCGCCGCGGTCGATGTAGTAGACGATCGGCTCGCTGCCGCGTTCGAGGCGATGGCGCACGGCATAGCGCGTGGCGAGGTCGGCGTCGAGCGGCGCGGCGAGGTCCGTGAACGACGTCGAGAAGGCGCCGCTGCGTGGATCGAAGGTGCGCGGGGTGTAGCCGTCGTCGGGCAGGCGGATCAGCGACTGGTGCTGGACGAGCGTCATCGCGCTGCCGAGCGGCGCCGTGCGTGCGACGTGGCTGCCGGGCTCGTTGCTCGTGAAGGTGAGCGTCGCCTGGAACTCGAGGTTGTCGGGGAAGGCGAGGCAGGCGTCGGGTTCGAGTGTCGACCGCGAGGCGTCGAGGCTGAAGGAACCCTGGCCCGTGGCGCGCAGCGTGTTCGCGACGCCGTGGGCGTCGCGGCGCACGAAGGGCGTGAGGTCGACGATTGCGCGGCCGTCGTCGAGCACGACGGCGGCGTCGGCGGCCCAGATCACGGAGCGTGCGAAGGACTGCTCGGCTGCGCGCGATTCGTCGGCGTTGGCGGTGTCGGCGCGGAAGCGCAGGTTCGGAAGTTCGAACAACACGCGCTTCCCGACGCGCCTGATGACGACGAGGCGGGCCTCACCGAGCTGTCCGCGATCGAGTCCGACGGGATTGCTGCCCAGCCCGGTGGCGAGCCCCGCCACGTGCAGCACCCGCGCGCACTCACCGCGCGCCGCCGAGGGCGCCGGCACCTCGAGCCAGACCGTGGCCGTGTCACGGTCGATCCACGTCGTGAGCAGCCCGTCGCGTCGCATGGCGTCCTGACCGACGACTTCGAGCACGTCCGGGTGTGTCGCCTTCGTCCCGCTGACACCGCGTTCTCGATCGACCGACACGCAGGCCGCGAGCGTCGCCGCGATCACGAGCGCGCATAAGAAGCTACGGACGCGCAAACGCGTGGAATGACACATGAGACGGCTCACGGAGGATCGGGCGCGGCATCGTACCAGCGCAGATCACCGTGGCTGCGGCGCGACGTTCAGGCCTCGCGTGGCGCGTGGTCGGGCGTCGGGACCGGGGCGCGGCCCATCACGCGGCTCGGGGCCGTGATCTCGTGCAGCATCTGGACCTCGTTGCGGCGCTGCTCGACCCACGCGCGTGCCGCGATCCCGTCCGGGATGTGCGGTTCGACGTAGCGCTCGCCGCAGTGCATGCATGCGGCGCCCTCGTTGACCGGTGCTTCGCAGTCGCCGCAGCGCTCCAGCATGACCTCGCCACACCAAGCGCAGTGCAGGCGCAGGTCGAGGTGGTCCGGCATGGCGACCAGCCGCGGCACGAGCAGGACGTCGGCGCCGAGGACGTGCGGCCAGGCCGACGGGCAGTCGGCGTCGGGGCAGAAGCGGAAGGCCGGACGGACCTCCTCGGGCGCGCTGTTGTCGTGGACCGTGTCGGGCGACAGGGTGACGCCCAGCGAATCGGCGGCCGCCACGACCTTGTCGAGCGCCAGGGCCGAGGAGTGGCCGTTCTCGAACATCGAGATCGCCGACTGACTGGCCCCGATTCGCCGCGCGAGCTCGGCCTGGGAAATCCCCAAGGCGCGCCGCGCGCGGCGAAGAATCGAGTGAAGCGGTCTGTCGGCTGAAGTCACGGCGCGTCTCGCGAGGGCGCTAGCAGTGTGTGGTGGAGGGACTTTCGTTCGTGGTGGTGCCACGGCCGGAATGACCTTCACCACGCGCTGCTAGGCCACGCGCCGGGATTCAGGCCAGAAGGAATCTATCCGAGATTTGATAAAGCATCAAGTTATGACGCTGGCAGCCGACGCCATCTGAGCGGATATTTTGCACACCGCGCTTGATACTGGTTGATATTCACCACCCGGAGCGTGCGAATTCGTACCCCGCTTGTCGCACGAATCCGGGGTCTCTGGGCGATTTGCCGGTCACACGATCGCGCCGAGTCCCGACTGGTTCGTCGGCACGCACGGCGAGAGCCTGCTCGTCGACGGCCAGTGGGTCGACGAGCTCGTCGTCCAGCTGCTGCCCTACGACTCGGGCACGGACAGCGGCGCGACCTTCATGTCGCCCGACTCGAACACGAACCCGGCCGAGCCGATCGCGCTCCTCACGATCGCGCCGCTCGACAAAGGCGTGCCGCTCGGCACGTTCACCTTCACGCGCACCGGCACGCCGCCCGTCTGGGGCGACATCGGCGGCTCGCTCGCCGGCGCTTCCGGTGCCCCGCAGCTCGCCGGCACGGGCGACGTGACGGCCGGCAGTGTCATCTCGCTCGCGACGACGGGCGCGGCCGCCAACGCGTCGGCCTTCGTCGTCTTCGGCATCTCGCTGCTCGACGCGCCGTTCAAGGGCGGCACGCTCGTCCCGAACCCCGACCTCGTGATCGGCCTGACGACCGACGGCGCGGGCGCACTCAGCGTCGGCGGCGCGATCCCGGCGGGTCTGCCCAGCGGCACGCTGCTCGCCTCGCAGACGTGGATCATCGACGCCGGCGCTCCGGTCGGCTTCGCGGCGACGAACGCCCTCTGCGCGACGACGCCGTAGTTCCGGCTCGCAGTAAACATCTCACGGGGCCGTACCACCCCGCGGCCGCAGCGTCACCCTCGACGCTGCGGCCGCGCTCTTTCACTTACGTTCACGTTGTTCGAGCGGGGCAAGCGTGACCTGAATGTCGTCGCGTTCGTCGATGTCGGCCCACGTGAGCCCATCGGCAGGCGAGATCAAGACGCGGTAGGTGGGCAGGTAGTCCGGCTCGAGCTTTGGTAACTCGAGGCCGAGCACGAGCGATGCGATGTTGTCCGCCGAGTGAACGTTGACATCACCGACGGACACCTCGAATGCGTCCGAAGAACCAGGGTCAACGCCTTGGAGGCGGTGCGGGTTTCCGATGGTGAGACCGCGCTTTCGCAACTGCAACATCGTTGAAGTCATGCGCGTGATCGTGGCTGCTTCATCGAGTCGAATGAACGGTTCCGTGACCATCACGTTGTAGAAGATCGAAAGGTCGTCATTCCCCTCGATCGCGAGCACGCCAGAGCGAGACGCCCACGTCGAGCCTTTGACAGGTGCTGTCAGAGTTGCTCCGACGGCAACAGCAGCGGCGAGGATCACGGCGGCGACGCCACATCGTTTCACATTCGGGTGATTCATCTTGGAGCCTCCGAGCACGCGATGACGAGATCAGTACAATCACAAACATCTTCCCAGTCCAACCCATGCGCCGGTTGGATCGTCACCTTGCAGCCATTCATGTCGTCAGCCTGTCGGCAGTTGGTGCTTCCAGCATGAAACTCTGGTATTGCTTGGCATCCCATCGTGGGAGGGTCGCAAGGGTGGATGATGGCCGTTGCACCTGCACTGTCCTGAACAACGGAGACAGTCACGTTGACGCCGGTGCAGGAACGCGGCAGTCGCCTTCGGGCTCGCATCCGTAGATGGGGTCGCAAGGATCCCCGAGTGAGCCGAGGGCCAATGCCATTGTCATGATGAGCGTTGTCACTTCTTCCTCCGAGCTTCGACTTTGAATCAAGGTCGACTCTTTCGCTTGAAAGAGCCTATTTCCCTGGTTCAAGTCTCCCCCCCTTCGGCTACTGTCAACTGGAGAGCGGTGGGACTCATCCAACTCGTCTGCCGCCTCGCCGAAGGCGACCAGCCATGGCGAAAGTGCTCGGGTTCTGGCGACACCGAGATCGGATCAGCGGGTGCCGCGATGCGCTCACTGGCCTGCGACCGGCAGTCACCCCTCGACGCTGCGGCCGCGCTCGTTGGGGAGGCGTGTGACGCGCTGGATGCGTGGGTGCATCGACGCCGCGGCGGTGCCTCGGAGGTGTCCGTCGAGGCGGGCGAGGTCGGCGACGTAGAGGTCGACACGGCCTGGGGCGCGTTCGGAGTCGGCTTCACGCGCCGAGTCGATCGCGGCGATGGCACGCTCGCGCTCGCCGAGGCGGGCGTAGAGGTGCGCGCAGCGTGCCCAGTGAAGCGCCGTGTTCTCGGGTGACATGCCGCCCGGCGCGCGACGGTACGCCGCGAGCAGCGCCAGTGCGCGGGCCGGCGTTCCCGTGCGGCAGGCGTCGTCGGCGGCGTTCCAGATCTCGTCCGACGCGATCTCGCCGGCGCCCATCGCACGCTCGAGTTCGTCGACGAGATCGTCGGACTCGTCGGCGCCGATCCACCAGTCGAGCTGGCGTCGGTAGCGGATCTGGCGCTCGGCGTCGCGTGCGTGGCGACTGAGCGTGAAGAGCATCTCGACGGCACCGCGCGAGGGGCGCGTCAGTGACGTCTCGAACGACTCGACGAGCCGCTTGGCGAGCGGGGCTCGGCTTTTCTCGGCGGCGTGCGCCTGAACCGCGGCACGCAGCGCGCGACGCTTGAGGGACGGCTCGAGGCACCAGACGTCGTGCAATGGGAACGACGGGTGCGTGCGTGCGAGGTCGCTGAAGAGTGTGGTCTTGCGGACGAGTTCGGCGAGCAGGATCGAGCGCACCGCGACGCGTTCGTCAGCCGTGTCGACAAGCGCCGTGAGCACGAGATCGATCGGGACGCAGCGTCCGCAAAGCGTCGCGGCGAACAGCGTGCGCGCGAGTCGCTCGCTGACCTCGGGGTGGTTCCCGAGCGTGTCGATGACCTCGGCGACGAGGCTGCGCTCGAGTTCGTCGGCCAGCGGCGTGTCGGCGGGCGTTTCGTCGCGCAGGCGCCACGTGCCGGCGGCGCTGTCGGTGTTGCGCGTGGTCTTCCCGTGCACGGTGCCGGACAGTTCGGTGTCGGTGCGCTGGATGACGTCGTTTGCGAGCAGGTCGGTGACGCGCACGCCGATCGCAGCCGGCGATCCTTGCGTCGATTCGTGCAGCGCGTCGAGCAGCTCGTCGGGGAACTCGTTCGGATGGAAGCGACGGTCGAGACACGCGGCGAGTTCCTCGCGCGTCAGCGGCGTGTCGTCGAAGCGTAGCGGCTTGCCGACAGCGCCGGGCGCAACGCGGCGCGTCTCGGCCTTCGTGCCGCACGCAAGCGCGATGACGAGGCGGTGGTCGAGCGCGGCCTCGGCGAGCAGCCAGCGGCGTTGGTTCGCCGTCAGTCGGCTGCGGTCGGTGACGTGCAGGATCGCGCGTCCGTCGCGCGCGCACCACTGCAGCCAGCGCGAGAGGGCTTCGCGGTCGCGGCGGCGCGGCGGGCAGAGCCACTCGGCCGGGTCGTCGCCGAGGGCTTCGGTGAGCGCCGCGTGCGGAGTCTCGTGCTGGATCGCGAGCGTGATGAGCGCGGCGGCCCAGAACGACGGGACGGCGCAGGCGACGAGCTCCTCGAGCGCCTCGGCCTTGACGCGCCCGCGTCGGTCGCGCGGGCCGTGGATGCGGTCGATCGCGAAGCGCGCGTAGGCCGAGAGGTCGGCCGCGTCAGGTTCGTAGCCCTCGAGGTCGAGTGTCCAGACGGACACCCGGTGATCGTCGTTCGTGGCCTCGGCCGCGACGGCGTCGAGAAAACGTCGGCGTCCGAAGCCCGATGTCCCGGCGAGAACGAGGACGGCCTGCTCCTGCTGCGTGGACAACCACGACACGGCGTCGAGCACCCACGCTCGCCGCTGAAAGTGCAGACTCTCTCCGTTCCCGCGCTGGTCCATCGGGCCTCCTCGTCTGCCATGACACCGCACCCGACCTCTCGAGGACACATCCGCGTGAAGAATCCGCCGACCGTCTGTCCAAGGGCAGGCGGCGGATTGGCGCGCGGCGTCCACGATGTGCGTGTTCGGAGTCTACTTCCGATCACGCCAGCCGTGTGGAATCAGCGTAGGGCTTGAAGGGTCACGGGCACCGTGACTTCTTCATTCTCTCTGAGAAGACGGAGATTCACGGTTTCGCCGACGTCGTAGCGTTCGAGGACATTCATCAACGTGTTCTGATCGGACGTCTCGACGCCTTCGACCTCGAGGATGAGGTCACCGATGAACACGTTGCCGGTGCCTGATTCTCGAACCGCCTTGAGACCTGCGCGCTCGGCAGCACTTCCTTCGGCGACGGACGCGATGAGCACACCCTCGTCGAAGTAGCGACGTGTCACGTCATCCCTCACGAGGCCGATGCCGAGGCCGGGACGCGTGAAGCGTCCGTCGGAAACGAGCTGTGGGACGACGCGGTTGACGACGTCGACCGGCACGGCGAAGCCGATGCCCGCGAAGCTCCCTGTGGAGCTGACGATCATCGTGTTGACGCCGATCAAGCGTCCGGCGGAATCGAGCAGCGGCCCGCCCGAGTTGCCCGGGTTGATCGCGCTGTCGGTCTGGATGACGCCCTCGATCGTGCGTCGCGCCGGTGACATCATCGTGCGGTCGAGCGCCGACACGATGCCGGTCGTCAGCGAGTAGTCGAGCCCGAACGGGTTTCCGATCGCGAAGGTCTTCTGGCCCACGCGCAGGTCTTCCGACGAACCGATCGGCATCGGGCGCAGCTTGTGCCGCGGGACATCCACCTTCAGTACGGCGAGGTCGCGGCTCGGGTAGGTGCCGACGAGTTCGGCGTCGTGCGTCGACTGGTCGGACATCGTGACGACGAGCCGGTCGGCGCCGGCGACGACGTGGAAGTTCGTGACGATGTGCCCGAGGTCATCCCAGATGAAACCCGATCCGGTGCCTGCGGCGACTTCCATGGACGAAGTGCTGAAGACGTTCGCCCGGCGCGTCGCGTAGCGCGAGATGTAGACGACCGACGACTTGGCCTCCTCGAACAGCTCGACGGTGGCCTGCTCGTCGGGCCAGAGCGGACCGCGGTCGGCGATCGGCCGTGGGGCCCCGGGGCTCGGCTGGTTCATCGCCCATCCCGCGCCGAAGGTGCCGACCGAGACGGCCAGCAGGACAGCGCAGGACCAGAGCGACTTCGAGATCGAGTGCTTCATCGGAAGAGCTCCATGGAGGAATGACTTCGTTCATCGGAAAGACGTTCGACGGAACTGATCCGTTGGATGCCGGAGCGGCCCCGAAGGCCACGGAACGCCGCGCTTTGGTGACGGAGATGTGACGTAGCCTCGAAATCCGTGTCACATCGAGGCTCTCGGCCCGACTGCCCTGGTGCGGCCGCAGGTGCCGCCGAGCGGCGCATGTTGCGGCGTTCGATCGAATGAGAACGAGTTCCAGCAGATGGAGACACCAGGGATGGACATCACGAAGGAGGCGCGCGTGCGCCGATGGATCGGCGCGGCGTGCGTGGGCGTCTGCCTGATGACGAGCGGTGGCGCGTGGGCCCAGGCCGAACAGGGGGCGGCGGTCGAAGTGGACGTGGCGACGAGCGTGTCGGCGGAGAAGGCCGGGCGTGCCCAGCTCGCGGGCCTGTCGAAGGAGAAGACGGCCGCGTACCGGCTCGAAGGCGAGGAGCGCCGCGCGGCTTTGCTGGCTGTCGCGGCGCGCTACGAGGCCACGGCGAACGATGTGGCGCTGCGCGGCGCCGAGCGTTCCGAGGCGGCGTTCCGCGCCGGAGAAGTCTTTCGCACGGCGCGCGAACTGGGGGCCGCGGCGCGCGCCTTCGGTGCCGCCACAACCCTGGGACTCGGGAACGAAGGCGAGATTTTCGCGGCGCGTGCCTGGCTCGAGCAGGGTCACATGGCACGGCGCGACAAGCAGTACGCCCGAGCGCAGGAGCTCTACACGACGGTCACGGATCGCTTTGCGGCCCACGCCCGGCCCGCAGCACACGCTTGGACGTGGCGCAGCAAGGTCGCGATCCAGCAGAAACAGTGGGGGAGTGCAGGTGAGGCCGTGCGCGCGTTCCTCGCGAGCTATTCAGGTGTCTATCCGGTTGAGGGGATCCGAAACGCCGAGCGTCTCGCGCGCGAGCTGCGGAGTCAGGGTCACGAATCCGACGCAGATGCGTTGAAGATCGACGTGGAGGCGAAGATCGGGGCTTCCGAGGCCGATTGGGCCGAAGATCGCGAGGCTGTCGAGGAGGCCTTGGGAGACTTTCGCGTTACGTTCATCGAGGAGACGCGATAAGCTCTCCGTAGGTTTCAGGACAACGAGTGCAACGGTCGGGAGAGTCCGGAGCACTGAGCCTGTTGGGCGCCCCGCCCGGGAGAGACGCGGGGCGCCCAGTTTTAATTCCGGCCAAGGCCGCGAGTCTCGCTCCCCTGCGTTCCGACGCCGCGCCGCTCACACGGCGTTCCGTGCCGCGCGTCGAAGCTCCCGTGTTTCGTCGTCGCCCTCGCCGCGTCCGGCTCGCTGCGTCCGGCTGCGTCGTGAAACGACCGGCTGCGTCGAAACGACAACACCCCCGGCTCGCGTGTTGCGAACCGAGGGCGTCGAGTCAGGCCCGTTGCGTCAGGCCAGTCGAGTTTGGCCAGTCGAGTTTGGCCACGTGCGTCGTGTTCAGACGCCGACGGGTGCCGAACCGATCGGGTAGTACGCCCAGCCGTCCTTCTCGAGCTGTGCCTTCGGGAAGATGTTGCGGCCGTCGAAGATGATCTTGTTGTTCATCTTCTCTTCGATCTGCTTGAAGTCCGGGTTGCGGAACTCGCTCCACTCCGTGAGGAGCAACAGTGCGTCGGCGCCCTCGAGTGCGTCGTACTGACGCTCGAAGTACTTGAGCTTGTCGCCCTTGTCGCCCATGCGCCACTGCGCCTGCTCGATGGCTTCGGGGTCGGCGGCGCGCACCGAGGCACCGGCTTCGATGAGTGAGTTGATGATGTAGATCGCGGGAGCTTCGCGCATGTCATCGGTGCGCGGCTTGAAGGCCAGGCCCCAGATGGCGAACGTCTTGCCCGCGAGGTCACCCTTGAAGTGCTTCTTGACCTTCTCGAACACCGTGAACTTCTGCTCGGCGTTCACGGCCTCGACGGCCTTGAGGATCTTGAAGTCGTACTCGTAGGCGTCAGCCGTCTTGATCACGGCCTGGACATCCTTCGGGAAGCACGAGCCGCCGTAACCGCAGCCGGCGTAGAGGAAGGGCATGCCGATCCGTGAATCGGTGCCGATGCCCGTGCGGATCTTCGTGACGTCGGCACCGACGCGCTCGCAGATGTTCGCGATCTCGTTCATGAACGAGATACGCGTGGCGAGCATGGCGTTGGCGGCGTACTTCGTCAGCTCGGCGCTGACGACGTCCATGTGGATGATCTTGTTGATGTTGTCGTGCACGAAGGGCTCGTACAGACGCGTCATGGCGTCGGCGGCATCCTGGTTGTCGGAGCCGATGACGACGCGATCGGGCTTCATGAAGTCGTCGATCGCCGCGCCTTCCTTCAAGAACTCGGGGTTGCTGACGACCGAGATCGGATGGTCGGTGACGGCCGTGGCGGCTGCCTTCACCTTGGCGGCCGTTCCGACGGGCACCGTCGACTTGTCGACGATGATCTTCGGGCCGTTGGCGGCCTTTCCGACCGATTCGGCGGCGGCGAGCACATACTTCAGGTCGGCGCTGCCGTCTTCGTCGGGGGGCGTTCCCACGGCGATGAAGACGATGTCGCTGGCCTTGACGGCCGCGTCGACATCCAGCGTGAAGGAGAGGCGTTCCTCCTTCACGTTGTGCTTCACCATCTCCTCGAGCCCGGGCTCGTAGATCGGGATCTTGCCCTGCTTGAGGTCGGCGATCTTCTTCTCGTCGACATCCACGCAGATCACGTGGTTTCCGCTTTCCGCGAAGCACGTGCCCGCGACGAGTCCGACGTATCCAGATCCGATGACCGCGACGCGCATCGTGACGTTCCTTGGAGTTGAGCTGAGAGAGGCAGGGGAGGTCGCCGCGAGCTTGGGAGCTCGTGGTCCCCATCGGATCGAGTATTCGACCACGTGAACCAGGCTTTCCGTATCGAGTTCCGGAAAACGAGACCTTGAGCCCGCGGTGCGCACGAAGTGGTCTGCACGCATGGGTCGGGGACGATACCGGGGCTTCTGCGCGGCTGTCAACACGGCCAGCGCGTTCCCAAATCTTTACTGACCCATGAGTTGCGACGTCTTATCGTGAGCCGCCTGACGCGGGCGATTAGCTCAGTTGGCTAGAGCGCCTCCCTTACAAGGAGGATGTCGCAGGTTCGAGTCCTGCATCGCCCACCAGATCCTTGCTCCGCGGGCCGTGGAGGGGCGGATCGACCTCGATTCGTGGCCGGCACGCGTCGAAGGGGTTGCGTGTCCGCGCGGCGCATGCCGGGCCGCCGGGCGTTTTCGCCCGTCGGGGGACGCAGCCCGAAACTCCCGAAGGCCGTCGGGCTATCAGGCCCGTGAGTGCTCGCTTTTCCGAAGCGGTGCGCCTCGCCGATCTGCGGCGCGGGGCGCATCACGGTTTCCGGGCGAGTGCCTCACAGATTTCCAGCGCGGGGCGCATCACGGCGATTCCCGCGCACGTCCATCGCATCCGGTGTCGTCGTTCGCGAGGCTGGTTTGCGACTTTTCCGCCCTCTCCTCTCGATGCCCGCCGCCATGCCTCACGTCTCGTGCGTTTCCCGAGCCCTGCGCGCTGCACCCCGACTGCTCGCCCCCTGTCTCATCGCGGCGGCGAGTTTGGTCGCCAGCCCCGTGGGCGCGGTCGACCCGACGTCCTCGTCATGGCTCGACGGCGTCGCGGCAGATCTGAGTCGTGGACGCCGCGTCGAGGCCTACGAGGCGCTCCGTGCCGGCGTGATCGAGCGTGTCGCGCCGACGACGGCGCGCGAGGCAGTCGAATGGGAGACCGGCATCTTGATGCTTGGCGAACTCGGCTCGTCGCTCGGGCGCTGGTCGGATCTGGCGGACGACGAGTGGGGGTCGGCGGCTGTTGCGGCGGCGATGTCGCCCAGTGGGATCGACGAGGCCGCCGTCCCGGCGTTCCGACTCGCTCACCTGCATGCGGTCGCCTTGCGCAACGTTGGCCGTCCCGACGCTGCCGCCGCTCTCGCCGACCAGCTCGGCGTCATTCACGACTGGATGATCATCGGCCCGTTCGACAATGAGCGCGGTGGCGGCTACGGCGTCGCCTTCCCGCCCGAGTCGGACGTCGACCTCGACGCCGTCATGCCCGGCAAGGAACGTGACGTCGCGTGGCGCCGCGTGCCGGTGCGGCATCCGCTCGGTCGGGTCTTCCTCGACGAGATCCTGCGCCCGAACGAGCAGTCAGCGGGCTACCTCGCGACCGCGGTCCGAGGTCACGGTGCACCGATCGTGCTGCGCTTCGGGTCGAGCTGTGCGTTCAAGGTCTTCCTTGACGGGCGCGAGGTCGGTGGGCGTTCCGTCGAACGGCCGCGCATCGTCGATCAGGATGCGATCGTGCTGCCCGTCGGCGACGGCTGGCACACGTTGCTCGTCAAGCTCGCCTCCGAGGATCGTCCGTGGTCGTTCGAGGCTCGCCTCACGGACCTCGCCGGGCGCGGGCTCGATGCCGCGCGGACGTCCGTTGACGTTCTCGAGGCGGGCTTCGATGCCGCCGCGCTCGGTGATGCCGACGGTGCCGCACCCGTACTCGGAGGACGCGCGTGGCTCGAGGCCAACGCGGCCGATGACGTCACCGCCGCGCGCTGGCTCGCGCGCTACCACCTGCACGTGCACCCCGATGACCGCACGGCACGCACGGCGGCCACGCACGCAACCCGCGCCACCGAGCTCGCACCCGACGACACGCGCGGCTGGGAGCTGCTCGCCGAGGCTCTCGACGGCCGCGGCTTCGAGCGCAACGAGATTGCGATCAACCCGCGTCTCGGCGCCCTGCGCAAGGCGCTCGAGCTCGACCCCGAGCACGTCCCGGCGCTGCTCGAGCTCGCCGACGTCTCGATGACGGTCAACCCGATCCCCTCGCGCGCCGATGACGCCACAGCCCGCGCGCTCGCCGTCGCGCCGGAGTCGGCCGAGGCGTTGCGCATGCGTGCGCGCGTGCTCGACTGGCGTGGCCGAGAGGCCGAAGCCGACACGCTGCGTCTCGAAGCCGCCGTCAGCGACGAGGGCCGCGAGCAGATCGCCGGTGTCAACGAGCGCATCGACCTGCTGCTGCGCGACGGGCGCATCGACGAGGCGATGGCGGAACTCGAAGTCGCCTTCGCGCGGCGGCGCCTGAGTGGCTCCGTTGCCGACCGCTACGTCGATCGATTGATCGACACCGGGCGTCTCGCGGATGCCGTCGCGGTGACCGAACAGATCATGGCCGGCACCCCGTACTCGCTGGGTCGACTCGAACAGACCGGCCGCGCGCTCGAGTACGCAGGCCAGCCCGACAGCGCGCGTGAGATGTACGAACGTGTGCTCGACGTCTGCGAAGACCACGTGGGAGCGCGGCTCGACCTCGTGCGCTTGCACGTCAAGGAAGGCCGGCTCGACGAGGCCAGCGCGCGCCTGGCGGAAGTGGTCGAGCTGGAGCCCGGTGACGATCGCGCGCGGCGCTATCTCGAGCAGCTCACGGCGGGCGGGAATACGGTCGTCGAGCGTTTCGAGGACGAGTACCGGCGTGACGCGCTGCCGCTCGTCGCGCTGCCGATGCCGCCGAGCGAGGCCAACGATCCGATCGAAGTGCTCGACCGCACGGTCGTCTGGCGTGTGCACCCCGACGGCACCGAGCATCGCTACCACCACATCGTGATGCGCGCACTGACGCCGGGGGGCATCGAAGATCTCGACGTCTATCCGATCAGTGTTCCGCCGGCTTCGTCGATCCACATCTACAACGCGCGCGTGCTGCGCGTCGACGGCCGTATCGAGCGGGCGCCGATGCGGCGTGGTCGTTTCGGCCGGCGTGCCGTGGATCTTCCGCCTCTGCGCGTCGGTGACGTCGTCGACGTGGAGTACCGCGTCGACGAGCGGCGCGCCGATGTGTTCGGTGAGTACTTCGGCACGCGTCACGCCTTCTTTCCCGATGCGATCGACGCCCTGGCGCCGACACGTCGTTCCGAGCTCGTCGTGCTCGCGCCGTCGGACGTCCCACTGCACTCGGTCGCACGCAACGCAGAAGGACTCGAGTCGACGGAACGCGTTCGCGACGACGGTCTGCGTGAGCTGCGCTGGGTGGCGCACGACCTTCAGCGTCCCGCGTATGAAACCGGCATGCCGTCGCGCGCCGAGCTCGCGCCCACGGTCGACGTCACGACGTTCGCCGACTGGGACGCCTTCGCACGTTGGTACTGGAGCTTCATCGAGAAGGAGTTCGTGACGACGCCCGCCATGCGCGCCAAAGTCGCCGAGCTGACCGACGGACTCGAGACGGAGGCCGAGATCGTCGAGGCCATCGCGCGCTTCGTCGGCCAGGAGATCCGCTATAACGCCTGGGCCTTCGGCACGCACGGCTACGAGCCGTACAGCGCCGCGACGATCTTCGAACGTCGCTTCGGCGACTGCAAAGACAAGTCGATCCTCTTGCGTCAGCTGCTCGCCGAGGTCGGCATCGAAGCCCATCCCGTCCTCATCAACGCCGAGTCGTTCCGCGCCGAAGAGCCGCTCGACGCCGCGATGGTCGGACACTTCAACCACTGCATCGCGTACCTGCCGGCGACGGACGAACGCGCCGGTTTCTATCTCGACGCCACGGCGGATCGCAATCCGATCGAGTACCTGCGCGCCGACGACCAGGGCGCGCGCGTGCTGCACGTGACGCCCCACGGCGGGTCGATCGAAGAGATCCCGTACGCGCCACCGGAAGAGAACGTGCTCCGGCGTCACTACCGCGTCGAGCTTGCCGACGACGGCAGCGCGCAGGTGACGATGAGTGACACGAGCAACGGTCAGCGTGCCGTGATCCTGCGCTACCGCTATGGCGGTGAGCAGGGCGACATCCACAAGAACCTCGCGGCGGCCCTGTCGGCGTCGTTCGGTCGCATCGACGTGCTCGGCGTGGAGACGTCGGACCTCGACGACATCGGCGAGCCCGCGCGGCTCGAGGCGCGCTTCGTCGCACCGTCGATCGGCTCGCGTCAAGGTAGCGCACGCAGCTTGCCCGTTCACTTCGACTCGCTCGGCATGGAGGGCGTGGCGATCGAAGCGCCGGCGGCGCGCGACCACGACCTCGTGCTCGATCGCCCCTTCGGTGTCGAGACGGTCGTCGAGTGGGTGTTGCCGCCCGGCGCGACGACGCTCTCGCTCCCCGACGACTCCGCGATCGACGCGCCGGGCCTGCTGAGCTACGAGCAGACCGTGCGCGCCGGCGACGACACGGACGATGGACGTGCCGTCGTGCGCGTCGTCCGCTCCTTCCGTCTCGAAGATCGCCGCATCGAACTCGACGACTACGCGACGTTCCGTGAAGCGCTCGGTGAAGTGCGCCAGGCCGACGCTCGCACACTGTCGATCCGAATGGCGAACACGGGAGAAGGGCGATGATGATGGCCTCGATCATGCGCATGTCGGCGGCCCTCACGGTCAGTGCGGTGTCCCTGTTCGCGCAGGCCGACGCACTGCTCGAGACGTGGGCGCGTGACCTCGTCGATCACGAACACATGCGCGCCGGTGCGCGCGAGGATCTCGTCGACGTCTGGCTCGGTCACGTCGAGTCGAACCCGGGACACGTCCTCGTCGAACCGACGCTGCGCATGATCGAGCAGCTCGGCGCCATGCGCGACCCTGCTGCCGTCGGTGCGCGTCTGCGCACGCTCGATGGACGTGCGCTGCGTCCCGTGGCGCGTCACGTACACGAACGTCTCGTCGCGAAGGACCGTGTGCGACGCGACCCGGTCGAGACGTTGGGTGACGACCTCTACCCGTCGGTGCTCTCGATCTACGCCGTCGCCGGTCCGCTCCCGCCCACGTCCGACCCGCTCGCGCTCGAACAGTACGACCTGCGCCTCGACGACCCGGGCTTCGACATCCCGATGTTCGCGCTCGAGGGAACGACGACGTGGACGTCGCTTCGTCGCCTGCCACTCCGCGGTGCGTTGGATCTCACGGATCGCTTCGATCCCGAGCGTGGCTTCGCCCTCGTCGCCGCGCGTTTCGTCGTGAGCGAAGGCGGTCCGGGGTGGATCGAGATCGACTCCGGCGACGCGGCCTTGCGGCCCGTCGGCCCGAGCGTCGCCTTCTGCGTCAACGGTGGTCAGCAGAAGCTCATCGATCGGTGGCGCGAGCGCACCGGACCGGCACACCGCGAGCCCGTCGTGCTGAAGTCAGGTCACAACGTCGTCGTCATGAAGGTTGCGATCGGGCAGTCACCATCGCTCGCCGTGCGCGTCATGGCACCGGACGGGTCGCCGTATCCGGGCCTGTCGCAGAACTACGACCTCAGGCACGGCGACCTCAGCGAGGTCGTGGATGCCGCGCCGCCGACCGGTGACTTCCCGGACGCGCTCGCCGAGCTCGAGGCGTTGGGCGCCGCGCGCAGCGCCGACGTGACGGCCGTGCTGGGGATCATGCACTTCCTGGACGGCGCGCGGCTCGCGGGCTTGGCCCACATGCGTGCCGCCTACGAGCAGTCTGAGCGCCCCGGTCACGCGGCGCTCCTCGCGTCGTTCACGAACGACTGCCAGGAACTCCCTGCCTCGTGGCGCCGCAGCGAAGCGCGGAGCCTGGCGGAGAGCGTGGCCGAGGCCTACCCCAACCACCTTCCCGCCGGTCTCTTCCTGGCCGACGTCATGGTGTCCGAGGATCGTGAAGCCGAGGCGATCGGCCTCTTGCAGCGACTGACGAGTGCCAACCCGACGCAGGTGCGTTCGTTGATGCAGCTGCAGCAGGTGTACGGATCGCTCGGCATGCAGGCCGAGTCGGAGGCGGCCGTCGGCATGGCGTGGGAGCGCGCGCCGGAGCATCCGACGGTGATGCGCCGGCGCGCCGAGTTGCTGAGTCGCGCGGGGCTCGGCAGCGAGTCGTTGCGGCTCATCGAGCAGGCCGCGCGGCGCGAAGGGGTGACGGCCGGGCGGCTGGTCGGGCTCTCGCGCCAGTGGGGGCAGCGCGGTCATACGCGCCGCGCCGTCGACCTGCTCGTCGAGTCGCTGCACCGCGGCGGCAACCGCTCGCAGGAGCTCGCGCTCGCGCGACTGATGCATCGCACGGGCGAAGATGCCGCCGGTGCGAAGATGCTCTCCGCGCTCGCCCGGCGCTATCCACGTTGGCTCGACCCGCGTTGGGAGCAGGCACTGATCGCGTATCGCGACGGCGACGTCGAGGCGGAGCGTGAGCGTCTCGAGGACGTGTTGCGCGTCGAGCCTGCGCACCTTCCCGCACGCCGGCGGCTCGCCGTGCTGACGGGGGAAGACGCCGTCGAAGCGCTCTTCGAACGCTTCGAGGTCGACGGCGAGGCGCTGCTCGCCGAGTACAGTGGCGGGCTCGATCAGGACGCCTCCGTCGTCCGCGTCCTCGATCACCAGATCGTCTACGTCGAAACAGACGGCACGCTCGAGGTCCAGACGCACGAGATCGTCCAGCCGCGCGACCTCAACGGCTGCGACGCCGAAGGAACCGTCAGGCTGCGCGGCGAGGTGCTCGACATCGCGACGGTCAAGGGCGACGGCACGCGCTACGAACCCGTGCGCGTCAGCGGCGAGTACGTCATGCCGCTGCTCGAGCCCGGCGACTTCATCGAGACGATCGAGCGCGACCGGCGTGCCGCAGCGCGCGACGGACTCGTGCGTCTCGGACGCTGGTACTTCGCGTCGAGCGAGCAGCCGTTCTGGCTCAGCCGCTACGTCGTCAGCGTCCCCAAGGATCTCGACATCGCGGTGGAGTTCGGGCACTTCGACGGTACGTACGAGGTCATCGACGAGGGCGACCGAGTTGTGCACGTGATGGAGCGCCGGCGCAGCGAGCGGATCCTGCCCGAGCCCGGCATGCCACCGCGCGACTGGTTCGCGCCGTGGGTCGAGATCGGTGAACGCGCCGAGAGCGACCGCGCCGTGCTCGACGCGCTGCGCGAGCCGCTGTTGCCGCTCGCGCGTGTCTCGCCGCAGGTGCGCGACGTCGTCGACGAGGTGCGCGCCGCGGTGGGCGATGCGGGACAGGCCGCGCTCGCACGTGCGCTCTACGATCGAGCCGTCGCGAGCATCGACTCCGTTGACGGGCGCTTGTCGTCGAGCGCCACGCAGGCGTTGTTGTCGCGCTCGGGAAATCCGTCGGTGATCCTGGCGGCGTTTCTCGCGGCGGCCGGCATCGACTACGAGTTCGTCTGGTCGCGCGGTATCGTGCCCGAGGGTGACCCCGAGCCCGACCCGACGTTCCTCGCTCCGAACTGGATCGGGCGCCGCCTCTACGTCGTGGTGCGTCCCAGCGACGGTCCCGAGGCGTGGTGCGACCCCACGCAGCGCACGATGCCGTACGGCGTCATCCTGCGCGACGCCCCCGGTGCGCTGGCGTTCGGCACCGACGCCACGGGGATGTCGTCCGTGCCCGATGCGCCGCTCACCGACCGGCCCGGCTACTCGGTGCAGCTCACCGTGCAGGTCGAGTCCGATGGGGCTGCGGCCGTGTCGGGTGTCGGCACGATGACGGGCAACCTCGGATATCCCTTCAAGGAGCAGGCGCGGAACATCCCGACGGCCGCGCATCGCATCGTCATCGCCCAGGTCGCGGCGGCTGTCGTGCCTGGCGTCGACGTCGAAAGCTTCGACGTGTCCGGCCTGGACGACGTCTCGGCGCACTTGCCGCTGCGCGTGGAGGTCCGTGGCCGCGTCCCGCGCTTCCTCGACGACGACGGCGCCGGCTTCACCTGCGCCCTGCCCATGCCGCCGCTCAACCTCTCGGCGTCGTTCGGCGGCGAGGGCGAGCGGCGGCTCCCGCTGCTGCTGTCGACCGACCGTGCCGACCACATCTCCGTGCGCCTGGAGGTCCCGGCGGGACTGCAGCTCCAAGCTGCGCCGGACGCCACGCGCGTCGAGTTTCCGCGTGGGTGGTACGAGCTGAGCGTCTCCTCCGCCACGCGCGCCGATGGCACGGTGATCTGGACGTTCGAGCGGCAGCTCGCCCTCGGAGCCTTCAGCGTCGGTCCCGAAGGCTACGCCGACTTCGCCGCGACCTGCGCCCGGATCGACGAACTGGAGCGCACGCGCCTGCGCTTCACCCGCTGAACGCGCCACGGCGTCGATCGCCGTGTCGGCGCCACGTTGACCCCCCTCGAACTCGGGGCTAACCTCACCCGAATCGACACCCTTCGTCCTGCGCTTCGGCTCTGGAGCACGACCGTGACCATGCACCGCGTCCACTTTCGCAAAGAGAACGTCACCATCCACGTTCCGGATGGAGCGAATCTGCGGGACGCCTGCCTCGCGCACGGCGTCGATCCCTACCCGGCGCTCGGCGGACTCGCGTCCTGCCGCTCGAAGGGACTCTGCGCGACGTGCGTCATCCAGACGCCGGAGCCCGGGTCGCTGAGTCAACCCGAGAAGCGCGAGCGCAAGGCGCTGAAAAAGTTCGACGCGAGCATCGAGGGTCTGCGCTTGAGTTGTCAGGCGAAGGTCATCGACGACCTCACCGTCGTCACCGACCCCGACACCGAGCCGGCGTGGAAGACGCACGGCTACTACTCGGGCCGCTACGAGCACTCGTGGAACCAGCCCGACTGACCCCGGGCCGAACGTGACGCCTCGTCCTCGTTGTGCGCGTGTCGAGAAACGCCGAGCATCAAAGCGTCTCGCGGCGTTACACTGCGCCGATGAAGGATGTTGTCGCTGTCATCATGGGGGGCGGCCAAGGTTCGCGCCTCTTTCCGCTCACGCGTGATCGTGCCAAGCCCGCCGTGCCCGTTGCCGGGCGCGTGCGCTTGATCGACATTCCCCTGAGTAACTGCATCAACTCGGGGATCACGCAGGCGTACGTGCTCACGCAGTTCAACAGCGCATCGTTGAACAAGCACATCACGAACACCTATCACTTCGGCACGCTGACCGACGGTGGTGTGCACGTGATCGCAGCCGAGCAAACGGCCACGAACCGCAACTGGTTCCAGGGGACGGCCGATGCCGTCCGGCGTTCGCTGCACCACATGATCGGTCCGCGCACGCGACACGTACTCATCCTCGCCGGTGATCACCTCTATCGCATGAACTACGCGCAGTTCGTGCGTCGCCACGAAGAGTCGCAGGCCGACGTCACCGTGGCGGCCTGTCCGCAGGCCGAGGAGAACGCGTCGAGCTTCGGGCTCATGCACGTCGACGAAGCAGGCATGATCACGCGCTTTGCCGAGAAGCCCACCGGCGGCACGCTCGAGGGCATGCGGGTCAACCCCGACGCTGTTGTTGGTGGCATGCGCGCCGGCGCGCCGTTCCTGGCGTCGATGGGCATCTACATCTTCAACCCGCAGGTGTTGCGCGAGCTGCTCGTCGCCAACCCCGACAGCCACGACTTTGGCAAGGAGATCATCCCCGCCGCGCTCGACGGCTACCGCATGGCGGCGCACTTCTTCCACGGCTACTGGGAAGACATCGGAACGATCCAGGCGTTCTACCGGGCGAACATCGCGCTCACCCAGCCGGGCCAGATGTCGCTCTACGACCCTGACTTCCCGATCTACACGCGCCCGCGTTACCTCTCACCGACGCGCTTCAACGATGCCTCGATCGAGCGTGCGCTGATCGCCGAGGGTTCGATTCTCGGCAACTGTCGTGTGAAGAACTCCGTCATCGGCATCCGCTCGCGCATCGAGCACAACGTCGAACTCGACGGAGCGCTGCTGATGGGCAACGACTTCTACGAAACCGAAACCGAGATCGCTGCTGCGGAGGCCAAGGGCATCCCGCCGCTCGGCATCGGCGAGGGCACGACGATCCGCACCGCGATCGTCGACAAGGACGCCCGCGTCGGTCGCGGATGCGCTCTCGTGAACGAGAAGAACGTCGAGAACGAGGACGGCCTCTACCATTACATCCGCGACGGCATCGTGATCATTCCGCGCAATGCGATCGTCCCCGACGGCACCGTGATCTGACGTTTCAGCCGCCGCGCTTTCCGCGTTCGACACCTGTCGGGCGCGACTCGGTCGGGCTCGGGCGCGGGATCACCGCCAGGCTGAAGCGCGTTCCAAGGTCGTCGCGGCGCGTGGTGCGCGGCCAACCTTCGCGGAACGCGCACCGTGCGCGTGCGGCGCACGTGCGATACGAGCCGCCGCGAACGACGCGGTCCCCGCTCGGAGCGTAGAGCTCGCCCGTTCCGGGTTCGGGGTGGAAGTCGTCGTAGTAGAGATACGCATCGCGGGTCCACTCGCGGACGTTCCCGAGCATGTCGTGCAGGCCGAAGGCGTTCGATTCGTAGCTGCCCGTCGGGGCGTGGAAATCGACCCCGTCGTCCCACGGCTCGACGACACGGTCGGAGTCGAGCCAGCGCCCGAACGCCGCGTCGGCGAGGTTCTCGGATGCCGCGCCACGGTGAGTTGCGAACCAATGCGGCGACGTCGTCCCGGCGCGGGCGGCGTGTTCCCACTGGGCCTCGGTGGGGAGCTCGAGCCCGAAGCGTCGCGCGACCTCCTGGCACTCGCGCCACGTCACCGATTCGACGGGATGAAGGCCCGTGATCAGGCGTTCGTCGTCGAAGCGGTTGTCCATCATGAAGCGTGAGACGCGGCCGTGATCCATGCGTGACCACTGCCGCTGCGTCGTCTCGAACTTCGACATGAAGAAGGGGTCGAGCTGGCTGTGACCGAGGGGGAACTCATCGGCTCGCGCCCAGGGATCGACGTGGTCAGACCCGAGGCGACGTGCTTCGTCAAGATCGGCCGTGGCGCCACGCGTCACCTCGCCACCCGGGATCAGCACGAGCACGAGACCCGTTGCGTCATCGCGGAAGAGCGCGCCCGACTCGGGATCGCGTCGCACCGGCGGTCCGCTCGCCAGGTGCGCGAACTCCCAGAGACCCGAGTGCGGGTCGGGGCCGAGCGGGATGAGACCGACGATCGGGTCGAGCCGCAGGCCGCCGTACCACGGTGCCGTCTCGACGTCGGCGATGGCCGCACGTGCGTCGGCCCAGGCCTTCGCGTGGGCGTCGACCGTGCGCGGCTCGAGCTGGCGGGCGTAGGCGAGGGCGCGCTCGACGCCCGAGCGCGTGAGGACGCCGTAGTCGCGTGAGGGTGACGACGGCAGCGTGAACCTGTCGATCGCCCGGACGAGTTCGTCGAGCTTGGCGTCGAGCCAAGCGTCCTCGTCGCGCCGGTAGCGCCAGGTGTGGCGTGTCCCGCGGGCGGCCAACGCGCGCGCCCGCTCGACGGCGGCGCGTTCACGCTGCGCGGCCTCGGTGACGGCGACCGAGTCCTGCCCGGGAAACGCCGGATCGTCCGCTGGGACGGTCGACGCGATCGCAGCGAGGGCGTCCGCCATCTCCTCGATGCTCTCGGCGCGGACGATGCGCTGCTCGTGGTGGGCCGCGTCTGCAGCGCGCTCGGCCGGCGACCAGGGAAGTGCCGTGAGGCGCAGAGCCTCGAGTGCCTCGACGAAGTCGGAGCGTCGCTCCACGAAGGCGTCGGCGCGCACGAGCCACTCTTCGATCGCCGGCGTCGTGGCGGGCCCGAGCGGCCACAGGGACGGTCCCGCGCGAGACAGCTCGTTCAGCTCGTCGCGCGCCATGAGGAGCTCGAAGCGCTGCACGGCCGCCGTCGCCTTGACGGCGAAGTGCGTGCTGATGAGCGTCGCGACGACAAGGCTCGCCAAGACGACTCCGGCGATCGCGAAGGCCGTCCGATACCGGCGCATGAGGGCGGCGAGTTGCGAGGTGATCGTCGCCGGGCGGGCCGCGATCGGCTCCCGGCGCTGGCAGCGTCGGAGGTCATCGGCGAGTTCGCCGGCCGTCGCGTAGCGGTCACGTGGCCGGACGGACAGCGCCTTGTCGATGATCGTGGTGAGGTCGCGCGAGACGTCCGGGACGACATCGCGCAATCGCGGTCGCGGTGTCTCGGCGAGCTCGCGGAGACGCGCCGCCGTGGCGGAGGACGGGATGTCGACGGGCAGGCGATTGGCGATGAGGCGGAAGGCGATCGCCCCGAGCGCGTAGACGTCGGCGCGGCGATCGACCCCGACGGCGAGCGCCTGCTCGGGGGCCATGAACGAGGGTGTGCCGAGCATCTGTCCGGCGGCCGTGAGCGTATGCGTTCCGGCGCCGAGCGTTCGCGCGATCCCGAAGTCGACGATGTGCGGGACGTGGTCGGCGTCGACGAGGATATTGGCCGGCTTGAGGTCGCGATGGACGATGCCGTGCTCGTGCGCGTGCTGGATCGCGTCGCAGATGCGCGCGAGGAGGGCGAGCCGCGCCTCGCGTGTGAGATCGTGACTGTCGCAGTGCGTGACGACGTCGGTGCCGTCGATCCACTCGAGCGCGAGGTACGGCGTGACCGTGTGGCCGATCGAGAAGAACGCGGCATCGAAGACCGGAACGATCGAAGGGTGGCGCAGCCGCGCGAGGATCTTCGTCTCCTGCTCGAACCGCTTCAGGGCCGCATCGTCGAGCAGCGCCGTGCGCAGCAGCTTCAACGCCACGACGCGGTCGAGCCTCCGCTGGCGCGCTTTGTAGACGAAGCTCGACGCGCCGCTGCCGGCCATGTCGATCACCTCGTACTCGCCGAGCGTCTGGCCGATCAGCCGGCGGGAGCTTTCGCGAGCATCGCGCGCGAGCGCGTCGAGGGCGTTGCCATCGAAGATGTCGTGCTCGCGTGTCTCCGCGGCAAGCCACTCCTCGATCTGTCGGCGCTGCTCGGGGTAGCGGCAGCGCTCGTCGATCAGGGCGGCTCGCTCGTCGCCCTCGAGCTCCTTGGCATCGTCGAACAGGTCCCACATCTGCTGCCAATCGAGCTCGCCACTCATCGCGGCGCGTTCTTCGCGTTGGCGCTGCGGTCGCGTGTCATCGAAGCACGCAGCCAGGCTTTGGCGTGCGTCCAACGGTTCTCGACCGTGCGGAGTGGGAGGTCGAGGTCGGCGGCGATCGCCGCCATCGTCATGCCGGCGAAGAACTTCAGCTCGACGAGACGCACCATGAGCGGGTCGCGATCGGCGAGCTCCTTCAACGCGTCATCGATCGCAAGCAGCGTCTCGTCGCTCGTCGGCGTCGCGACGTCGACATCCCTGAGGTCCATCCGAATCCCGAGCTTCTCGCCGAGGCGCTTGCGCTTGCGAGCCTGGTCGATGAGCAAGTTGCGCATCGCACGCGCCGCTGACCCGAAGAAATGCCCGCGTCCGTTCCATCCCTCGTCGGGCGGCGAGCTCACGACGCGCAGCCAGATCTCGTTGACGAGCGCCGTCGCCCCGAGCGTCCCCGACCGGTGCTGACCCGACACGGCTCGCAACGCGATGTGGCGCAGGTGATCATGGATGCGATCGACGAGTTCGGCCTCGGAACCGTCGCTGCCGTTGACAGCCGCATTCAGCAGACGCGTGAGTTCAAGGTCGTGCATCGGATCCTTTTCCAGGCTCGCGTTGTGCCGACGAGTGACCCAGTCGTCTTCGTCCGCATCGGTGTGCATCACCAACAACGACGATGGCATCAGGCACATGCACGGAACCATTGAATCACCCCATTCGCATCCCGTGCGAAACTTCATTCCGCCCGTGGGCAGATGTTTGTGAGAACGCACATCCGACTATACCTCTCGACGCGCCGCATCGGCGGGATGCAGAAAGCCGACCGAGGGGGGAATTTGCGGGTCCCTGCGCCCTCGCGCGTGTAGGTGAACAGAGGACGTGCGGGTGCCGCTCAGCGGCGTGAGCCCGCCTTCTTCACGATGACCTCGCAGCGGACGTGACTGGGCTGACCCCGTCGATCTCCTGCGGACGTGTCGGCGCCCGCATGGTTTTGTCGAACGACATTCTTAGGCCGATCGCCCATGAACAAACCGGTCAGCAGTGCGTCGACGACCGCCACTTGCGTTCATGCATGTCGTCCCGCCGGCGTGTGCGAACTCAGTTGCGCCCTCGCGAAGATCATCGTGAGAGATCCAACGGGAGTCATGTTTGCGGAGGGAACACCATGCAAGGAGTGATTGCGCTGACTCTCATCATCGGAGGCATCGTGAGCTTCGTGACGGGACACGCCGTCGCCTCGATCGTCCTCGTCCTGAGCGGGTTCGCCGTGAGGACCTTCCCGGCGGACTCGTGACATGCGTGCTCAGGTCGCTTCGATCGCCTCGACGACGAGGTCGCTGAGAATCTCGAACGTCGCCTCGCCTTCGCTCGCCGACGCCTCGGCGGGCTTGCCGAAGTAGGCCTGGGTCCCACCGGCTTCGATGAAGTCTTTGATGCCGGCTTGGATGACGGACACGAGCGAGATGTCGACCTCGGGGAGGTCTCTGCGGATCTCGTTGCGGACGGACTGCGGGTCGTCGGCCATGACGAGGGAACTCTCGTAGCTCCCGGCGTGGCAGGCGCCGCTCTGGAACTCGGCCGTGAGGCGCTCGGCGGCGCGGCGGCGCGTGACGTCGGGAAACACGACGGGCGCGAGTCCGAGCGCGTTGGCTGCTGCGACGGCGTCCTTGATCGTCGCGATGTGGTCGGGCTCGAGGTGCGCGTTGGCGACCGCGATCGGCGCGAAGCCCGTTGCTGCCGCGGCACCGAGGATCTCGGTGAGGTGGGCGCGGGCCGTGTCGGCCGTGAGCGAGAGACTGCCCGGAAACTTGCCGGCAAACTCAGTCACCGAGTAGCTCACGGCCGGTAACACGACGCAGCGCGTGCCGCGCGCCTCGAGCTTCGCCGCCGCACGACGCGCCATGCCGACGGAGATCGTGACGTCGGTGTCGAGCGGGAGGTGCGGGCCGTGGGCTTCTGTCGCACCCACGGGGAGGATCGCCGCGCAACCTTCGGCGAGGGCTGCTTCGACCTCGGGCCAAGTGAGCTTCGCGAGGTCGTGCGTCGTCATGCGCGGCGATCCTTCCGTGGAAATCGTCAACTCAGATGAGCTGACCTTGACCGGCTTGGTTCGACTTGCCGGCGGCCTTCTTCTTCGCCGGTGCCTTCGCCTTGAGCGGCATCTTCACCGGGTGCGGCTGGCTGATCGTGCCGAGCGTGACGGCGACGTCGCGGCTCGACGCGGTGCTCTTCGCGCTCGCGGCCGTGCGCGCGAGGTCGTTGAGCGACAACACGCCGACAACGTGGTCATCCTTGTCGACGACGGGCAGGCGGTAGATCTGATACTCGCGCATGGCCTTGTGTGCTGCCGTCAGCGAGTCCGTTTCCTTGATCGTCTGCACGGTGTGGCTCATCGCCGAGTGCACCTGCACCTGATGCAGCGACTGCCCGTGGATCGCCGCCGACATCGCGATGTCGCGGTCGGTGATGACACCCTGGATCGTGTTCGTCGCCATGCCGACGACGGGCACGAAGCCACAATCGCGCTTCCACATGATCTGTGCCGCGTCGGCCAGCGACGAGTGCGGGTGGCAGACGCCGATCGTCGAGCTCATGACGTCGCGCACCTTGGAGCCCGTCGTCGACTTGCTCTTCGGAGCCTTCGTCGTCTTCGCGGCGGCCGAGGTCGTGGCAGCCTTCTTGGTTTTCGTGCTGCTCGTCGAGCGCGAGGCGGCCTTCTTCTTGGTCGTCTTGCGCGTGGTCGTGGATTTCTTCTTCGCCATCGGAATGGCCTTTCATCTTCGAGTGCGGGGGCGCGCCGTGCGTCGCCGGGGACCCATCGTCACCCAGGGCCGCGCGCGCGTCGAGCCCGAGACCGTAGCGATGCCCCGAGAGCGTTCAAGAGACGGGTTCGAAAGTGCTCGCCGAGATGACAGGCTCGCCGCGTCAGGAGCGCGCCTTGAGCGCCTTGCGGTCGACCTTGCCGCGGTCGTTCTTCGGCAGGTCGCTCAGGAACTCGACCTCCCGCGGGTACTTGTAGGGGGCCAGGTGCGTCTTGACCCACGCCTGGAGCTCGCCGATCCGCTGCGGTTCGGGCTCGGCGCCCGGGCCGAGCACGACGAAGGCCTTCGGCTTCTCGAGGTTGTCAGCGTCGCGCCA
This sequence comes from Planctomycetota bacterium, assembly GCA_029259745.1. Taxonomy (GTDB): domain Bacteria; phylum Planctomycetota; class B15-G4; order B15-G4; family B15-G4; genus OFTM221. The sequence continues at coordinate 46,111 of JAJDEO010000007.1, read as the reverse complement.
GCCGATCACGGCGGCTTCGACGACGTCAGGGTGGGCGAGCAGGCAGTCTTCGATCTGGTGCGGGGCGACCCAGACACCGCCGACCTTCAGCAGCTCGTCGGCGCGGCCCTCGTAGTAGAAGTACCCGTCGGCGTCCTGGCGGAACATATCGCCCGTCATGACGAGGTCGCCGGCGAACGTCTCCTTGCTCTTCACGTGATCCTGCCAATAGCAGAGCGCCGCCGACTCGCCGCGCACCCAGAGCCGTCCGACGTCGCCGTGCGCCACCTCGCGACCTTCGTCGTTCACGACGCGGCAGTCGTACCCCGGCACGGTTTGGCCGAGACTTCCGAAACGCACGGCGCCGGGCCGATTCGAGATGTAGATGTGGAACAGTTCCGCGCTGCCGATGCCGTCGAGGATCTCGACCCCGAAGCGCTCCATCCACTGCTCTTGGAGGTGGTCGGGCAGCTTCTCACCGGCCGAGAGGACGAGCCGCAGTGCGGACAGGTCGAACGGTCCTTGCTCGGCGTCGAGCGCCAACATCTTGCCGATCATGGTCGGCACGGACGTGAGGATCGTCGGCTGGTACTTCGTGCAGACGTCGAAGATCGTTTCCGGCGTGGAGCGTTCGCTGAAGAGCGCCGTCGTCGCGCCGACGGCGAAGGGGAACATCAGGTTCGTGCCCGTTGCATAGCCGAAGAAGAGCTTTGGGACACCGGCCGTGACGTCACTCTCGCGAATCCCGAGCACGTCCTTCGCGTACATCTCGATGTTGAACGCGAAGTCTTCGTGGAAGTGCACGGCGGCCTTCGGATGACCGGTCGAGCCCGACGTGAAGAGCCAGCCGGCGATGTCGTGCTTGTGTGTGTCGGCGACGAAGGGCGTGGCGTCCGAGGTGTCGATGAGCGTTGCCATCGCATGGATCGAGACGCGTGCGGCGGCATCGCCGAGGGCAGCGCGCGCGGCCGTCAGATCGGGGGCCGCGTGCGACGTCTCGCCACCCGACACGACGATCGCGCGCAGGTGCGGGCTCTCGGCGGCCAGGCTCGCGAACGTCTCCGCGAGCGCGGCGTCGACGACCGCGATGCGCGCGCGCGTGTACTCGAGGTAGTAGCGGTAGTCGTCCGGCGTGAGCACCGTGTTGACCATCGCGAAGACAGCGCCGGCCCGCAGCGTCGCGAACCACGCGTGGCAGAACTCGGGGCGGTCGGGCAGTGCGAGGAGAACGCGCTCCTCCATGCGCAGTCCGAGGTCGCCAAAACCGTGGGCGAGCCGTGTCGAGGCCTCCACGAGCTGCGCGTACGTGTGCGACTCATCGCGCCAGAGCAGCGCAGGCTTGTCGCCGCGACCGGCGTCGACGTTGTGGTCGAGCAGCGCGGTCGCGAGGTTGAAGCGGTCGGGGAACATCGCGTCTCTCGGGGAGATCGGTCAGTCGCTGAGAACGGTGCGCACGGCCCAGAGGTCAGGGAACGCCTTCCGCATCAACGTCGTCTTCAGGTAGCGGATGCCGTCGAGGTTGCCGGTCGTGCCCTTGCCCGTGCCCGGCTTGTCGCCGATGTGACGCTCGACCATCATCACGTGGTGTCGACGCCAGAGGACGATCTGCTCGTCGATCTCCACGAGCGACTCGCAGAGGTCGTAGAGCAGCGGGTGGTCGTCCGGCGCGTCGTAGATCACACGTAGTGCTTCGAGCGTTGCATCCTCGTCAGCGTCGCTGCGGTCGGGCCCAGGTGTGTCGACCTTGTGCCCACGCGCGCGCAGTGCGCCGTAGAGGGCATCGACGACACTCGGCGCGGCCATGCGCTCGAGCAGTTTGCCGTGACGCGGGTCGTCCTTCGTGAACGAGGCGAGCTTCTCGTCGCGCAGGCCGAGCGCGGCTTCGAGTTCGCGGAACTGCACGCTCTGGAAGCCGCTGGCGGGGTTGAGCGCGGAGCGGAACGCAAGGAAGTCGGCGGGACGCATCGTCTCGAGCACGTGGATCTGGTCGACGAGCACCTCGAAGATGCGTTGGATACGTCGGCACAGACGCGTGGCGTTGCGCAGGTCGACGTCGCTGCCGGAGCCGAACAGCGCGGCGATCTCGTCGACCTCGTGCATGATCAGGCGGAACCAGAGTTCGTAGACCTGATGCACGACGATGAACTGCATTTCGTCGTGTGCCTCGGGGACCTCACAGACCTGCAGCTCGAGCAGCTCGGGGACCTTGAGGTAGTCGGAATAGGTGATGCCGTCGCGCGGCGGTGGGCCCGCCATGTCGTTACTCCACGGTGCAGTCGACGAGTGGTCCGATCGTCGCGTGATGTCCCGGCGGTGGCGCAGGGAAGGTCTGCAGGAAGGCTTCACACGACGTGCGGATCGAGCATGCACCGTACGGCAGGTGTGGGGCGTGGCGCAACGCGTGGGCCCCCGTGATCAGGGCGTGCCGAGCTCCAGTTCCTGGGTGATGTCGGCCACGAGCGTCGCGTCGATGCGTACGGGCTTCTTCGCGAGGTGTTCCTCGATGCGCGCGGCCAGGACCGGGGCCTCGACGAGGCGAGCCAGGCGTGCGGCGGCGGTGAGCCCGCGGAAGACGAGGATGCGCCGACTGCCGTCGACGCGACCCTCCTCCACGAAGGGCCAAGCGCGGGCGAGGTTGCGCGTCGCGGCCCGGCGGTCGCCGAGGTCGAGGGCGATCTCGGCGCAGCGCAGCTTGAGTTGCGCGGCCAGCGGCGCAGGCACGCTGCGCGCGCGCTTCGACATCCAGAGCAGCGTCTCGACGACGTGGACGTCGGACATCGTGACGCGTCCGGCGGGGGCCGCGAGCGTCGCCTCGAGCGTCTGGCGGTGAGGACCCTGGCGGACGTTCAGCGTGTTCACCTGGTCGTCGGCGAACGTGAAGCCCCACGTGTTCTCGATCGTCACGCCGTGCAGTCCTTCGGGCAGCGACGCCTCGAAGTAGAGCCACAGCTCGCGCTCGCCGACTTCCTTGCCCACCCAGTTCAGCTCGACGGGCACGCCGTACGACGTCTCGACGCGAAAACACCGCTTCACCTCCGCGAAGAGCAGCGCGTCGACGTCGGCCGTCTTGTCGAGATCGACACGTCGTGCGTGCCGCAGCGTCAACATCTCCTCGACGACGAAGCCCTCGGCGCGCATGGCGATCTCGAGCGTGGCCGTCTCCTCGTCGAGCTCGATTTCGGCGACCGTCGTGTGAAAAGGATGACGCGCCGCACCGAGCGCGAGGCAAATCGCAATGAGCATGAAGAACACGCGTCGCGCCGAGCTGCCGGCCGGCGTCATCGTCGTCGCGTCGGTGGCGCGTTCGATCGTCTTCATGTTCTCTATGGTGACTCGATTCGGGCGAACAGGGGAAACCAACGATCGACTTCTTGCGGTGCTACTTCGAGCGAGTTCGAGCCAAGCCGCTCGTGGCTCTGTGCTGGTGGTCGCTGTGGCAGAACATCGTGGTTGCGGGTGTGGTGCTGGTGATCGGCGAAACGTTCTTCGGTGACGGCCAAGAAGACCTCGATCTGGCCGGCATGACGCCTGAGGAGTTCCTCAGCGCTTTCCTGGTCGGGGGTGTCTTGGTGGCTCCGTGGATCGAAACGGTCTTGCAGGCCGTGCCGATCGGGCTCGCTCGGCGGGCGCATGCCGGGTTCTGGTGGCAGGTGTTCTGGTCGACCGCAGCCTTCGCCTATGGACACTATCTCGGCGACGGTGGGTCCTGGGTCTACGCCGGGCTCATCGGCGGCTTCTACTCCGCGTTCCTCTACGCCGAACTCGCCGAACGGTTCGAAGGCTCGGCGGCGTGGTATCAGCGCTTCGCCATCCCGGCGTTCGTCTGCACGGCGCTCGTCCACTGCGCTTACAACTTCGCGACGTGGCTCTTGTTGGTGGTCGCCTTCGCATCGGAGTGACGGCGACGTACGACGAGTCACGCTCGTCACGCTTCAGCCGTCCGAACTCGCATCGTCGTCGTTCTCACCGCTTTCCTCGCCCTCCGCACTGCGCGCCTTCTGCATCGGGTTCTTGCTCTTCTTCGACTTGTAGAGCTTGAAACGCGACACTTCCGATGCGGGTGGCCAGACGTTGTTCGACGTGTCGACGTCGGCAGTTTCCTGCTGCGGGTCGAGCGTGATCGAGGCGATCGGCTGTTCGACCATGAGCAGCTTCGTGACGCGCTCGTCGTTGCGCTTCCAGATCTCGGCCGGGATGCGCAGCTCCTCGACGTCGCCGTTCTCGTAGGTGATCTCGATCAGCACGGGCATCACGAGGCCGCCGAGGTTCTCGACGTCGATTGCGTAGAAGTGACGCTCGGTGTCGAGGAGATCGCGCTCCCAGTCGTCGAGGCCCGCGAGGAACTTCTCGTAGCTCTTGCGGTCGCTGTCCGTGACGTCGAGTTCGTCGTACTCGTTGTAGAAGTCGAGGAGCTCGGGGAAGGCGTGGATGCGCTTGGCGAGCGGCGCGTTGCGTTCGGCCGACTTCGTGACGGGGCGGCTGTCGCGCTCTTCGCGCTCGGCGGCCTTGTCGACGTCGGGGTCGCCCGTCTCCATGACGTAGTGGCGCATGCCGGTCAGCGCGAGGTCGACGTGGTCGGTGGTGTAGAACCATCCGCGCCAGAACCAGTCGAGGTCGACACCGGACGCATCTTCGATCGACCGGAACAGGTCGGCGGGCTGCGGCCGTTTGAACATCCAGCGCTGGCTGTACTCGCGGAAGGCCATGTCGAAGACGTCACGCCCGAGCACGGTTTCGCGCAACACGTTCAGCGCCGTGGCCGGCTTGGCGTACGCGTTGGCGCCGAACTGCAGCAGCGACTCCGAGTTCGTCATGATCGGCACCTGGTTCGTGCTCGACATGAAGCCCGTGATGTCGCGCGGCTCACCGCGGCGCGACGGGTACTCGTCTTCCCACTCGGCCTCGGTGAGGTACTGCACGAAGGTGTTGAGCCCTTCGTCCATCCACGTCCACTGGCGCTCGTCGGAGTTGACGATCATCGGGAACCAGTTGTGCCCGACCTCGTGGATGATGACACCGATGAGGCCGTACTTGGTGCGCTTCGAGTAGGTGCCGTCCTCCTCGGGACGCGGCCCGTTGAAGCAGATCATCGGGTACTCCATCCCGCCGATCGGACCGTTGACGGAGATCGCGACGGGGTAGGGGTAGTCGAAGGTGTACTTCGAGTAGATGTCGAGCGTGTGGGCGACGGCGTGCGTGGAGTAGCGACTCCACATGGGCTCGCCTTCTTTCGGGTAGTACGACATCGCCATCACGGTCTTGCCGCCGACGTCGTGTCCCATGGCGTCCCAGGCGAACTTGCGTGACGACGCCCAGGCGAAGTCGCGCACGTTCTCAGCTGCATAGACCCACGTCTTCCGACCGCTCGGCGTCGACGATTCGTTTGCCTCGGCTTCGTCGGGCGTGACGATGAAGACGGGCACGTTCGAGCCGACTGACTGCTCGAGACGCTCGCGCTGCGTCGACGTCAAGACTTCGTCGGGGTTCTGCAACACACCCGTCGAGGCGACGATGTGATCGTCGGGCATCGTGATGCGCACGAGATAGTCGCCGAACTCGAGCGTGAACTCGCCGCGCCCGAGGAACTGCTTGTGCTGCCAACCGTTCACGTCCGTGTAGGCGGCCATGCGCGGGAACCACTGCGCCATCTCGAAGAGATCGTTGCCGTCGGCGGGGAAGTGCTCGTAGCCGCTGCGGGCACGGATCACCTTCGCGTCGTTGACGAGGTAGTCCCAATCGATCGCGAAGACCGTGGACGTCTCGGGCGCGAGTGGCACGGGAAGGTCGATGCGCATCATCGTGCCGACGATCGTGTGCTCGAGTGCGCGGCCGTTGCCGTCGGCGACGCGGTGGATCGTCATGCCGCCCTCGAACGACTCCTTCGCGAGCAGCGTGCGGAGCTGTCCGAACGAGAAGCGCCCGAAGTCGGGTGCCGTTTCGATGAGCTGACCGTCGGAACCCGGCGCGAAGAGGTTCTGGTCGAGCTGAACCCAGAGGTAACGCAGGGTGTCGGGCGAGTTGTTCGTGTAGGTGATCGTCTCCGAGCCCGTCAGCCGCCGCTCGCCCTCGTCGATCTCGACGTCGATGACGTAGTCGGCCTGCTGCTGCCAGTAGCCGTGGCCGGGCGCGCCGGACGCCGCGCGTGCGGCGTTCGGCGTCGGCAAGATCTCCTCGAGCTGACGGAAGTCATCCTCGAGCAGCCACGACTGGGCGGCGGTCGTCGAGGAGAGCAGGGCGAGGAGCGCGAGGGGTGCGAGGACACGCAGGGCGGACGCGGAGCTCATGAGCGGATCCAGAGGGAGCGGCAGGCCCCGCATCATGCCATCGCCGCGGCGACCCTGTCGCCCGACGCATCGTTCCCGCCGCTCCCCGTGGTGCCCTTGCCCGGCGCTACTTGCCGAACACCGTCTTCCCGATGTCGGCGAAGGGCAGGGAGACGGGGCCGAACGGCGTCGAGAGGTCGAGCGAGCCGCTCATCGCGTAGTCGGCGCCGTCACCCGTCAGGAACGCCATCGCGGCCGAGCCGAGCTTGGCGGGCGAGAGCTGGATCGGGATCTGGATCGACTTCTTGTCACCCTTCGTCAGCGATGGAGCCGACGTGACCTTGCCCTGCGAGACGTCGACGCCCGCGAGGTTGAGTCCGTACGAGAGGTTGTCGATGTCGATCGGGAAGTCGTTCGTGTTCTCGACGCCGAAGTTCAACGTTCCGGCGATGTTCGTGAACGAGAGGTCGGACCAATCGACGGAGTCGAGCGTGACGTTCGGCACCGTCGGCACGGGCAGCTCACCGGTGGTGGAAAGCGGCAGCGACAAGGGGCCGAGCAACGGGGCATCGACGTTCATCGTCAGGTTGGCTTCGTAGGGCACGATCGCCCCCGGCTTGACGCCCGACAGCACGTCGAGCAGATCGCTGAACGCGATGCCGAGTGGAAGCTGCACCGTCTTCGATCCCCCGGCAGGTACGGACCCATCGAGTGCCGCCGATCCATCGAGGAACGACTTTCCGCCGCTCGTGATGTCGTAATCGAGGTTGATGAGCGGAAGCGCCGCGGCAAGTGGGTTGTCGACGCGCACGTCGGCGAGGAGCTTGAGCCCGTGCGCACTGAGATCGCTCAACGACAACCCGACGATGTCGGCCGTCGGCGTCGAACTCGCGCCGAGCACCGAACCGAGGTCGATGTTCTCGAGACCGGCGCACCCCGTGAACGCAAGCGTCACGGCGAGGGCGGCCGAGAAAGAGGCGAAGCGCGCGGTCGGCGACGCAGGGCGTCGCGCGGGGAGAGAAAGAAGGGAAGGGGAGAGACCGCTCATCGCTATTGCACTCCAGAGGAAAGGGAGACTCGGGAGATGCTCACGATAACGACCGTGCGCTTCGCGTTGTCGCCCTTGGTAGACGACGCGGAAGAGTAGCGTCGGGTTTCCGCGCGTGATCCTTACGTTTCGGTCAGCTTTCGCCCGTTTGGGGCGCCTCGAGGGTGCGCTGAGGGCCAGCCGCCCTGCTGCGTCGATTCGATGAGGGTGTTAGTCTTCCGTCATTCGTAGTCGAGACATCCTCTGTCGAGCGGGGCCATGACTGAGAAAGTGGAGAAGAACAACGTGACGGCCGCGGGGCTGGATCAGATCCGCGAGATCCTGATCGGGCAGTACGCGAAGGAGACCGACACACGCCAGGGTCGGCTCGAAGAGCGTATCGAGCGCGACGTCGCGGCGTTGGCGGAGGCGTTGCGCAAGCAGATCACGTCCACCGAGGAGGGCTTGAAGCGGGAACTCGCCGCTCACTCGCAGAAACTCGACGAGATCTCCAAGCAGCTCGCGACGTTGACGCGGGAGAAGGTTGCGCGCCGCGATCTCGCCGCCATGTTCAGCGACCTCGCAGGACGTCTGGGCGACGACAGCGCCGGTCGATGAGCGCGCCGGTCCACGGTGACGGCGCGCGCGACGAGCGTCGTGACGCCGAGGATCTCGAGGCGCTGCGTCGTGCGCTGATCGGCAAGGAACTCGACAAGCTCGACGCACTCGAGGAGCGCCTCGACTCCCAGCGCATCACGCCCCAGGACGTCGCGAAGGCCCTGCCGGCCGCCGTCGTCCTCTCGAACGAACGCGATGAGCGGCTCGCTCGAGCACTCTCGGGCACGATCGATTCGGCTCTCCACGACTCGGTGCGTCGTGATCCGCAGTCGCTCGCCGACGCGTTGTTCCCCGTGCTCGGCCCTGCGATTCGCAAGGCGATCTGGGCCGCACTGTCGACGGTGGTCGAGTCGTTCAACCGCGCGCTCGAAGACAGCGTCAGCGTGACGGGCTTGCGATGGCGGCTCGAAGCACGCCGTACCAAGCGCCCGTACCACGAGGTCGTCCTCTCACACACGTTGCTCTACCGCGTGCACCAGGTCTTCCTGACCCATCGCCGCACGGGCATCATGCTCGAGCACGTCCAGGACCCGACGATCGCCGTGCGCGACCCCGACCTCGTTTCGATGATGTTGCGCGCCATCGAGGACTTCGTCTCCGACTCGTTCGGCGAAGAGGCCTTGGGCGACGAACCCACGGCGCTGCCCGTGCGCGAGGTCAAGTTCGACGACAAGGACGTGCTCCTCGTCGCCCCCGGGCCGGACGGAGTCGTCGCGGCCGTCGTCGAAGGGCGCGTGACGTCGTCGCTCGAGGAGCGTTTGCAAGAAGCCGTCGAGCAGATCCACGCCGAGCTCGGCCCGCGCCTGCGTGCGTTCGAAGGCGACACGGCGCCGTTCGTCCAGGCGCTCCCGATCCTCGAAGATTGCTTACTCGAGGAGCGCAAGGACCGACCGCCGTCGAAGATCCGCTGGGTGACGACGGCCGCGCTGGTTGCACTTGCGGCGTTCGTGCTGGTCTGGGGCTGGACCAGCTACCAGACAGGGCGCGAGTTCCGCGATGTCCGGGCGTCGCTCGAGCAGGCCGTGGACGCGGCGGATGGGTGGTCGTTGCAGTCGATCACGCGGGTGGGCGCCGACGCCTTCGCGGCATACTCCGCAGGCGACGGTTCTTGGACAGGACGCCGCATCCATGCGGAGATCGACGGCGAGGTCGAGACGGGCGGGTTCATCGTCCGCGCGTTGCGTGACCCCGGCGCGGCCGACTTCGACAGCGTCGCCCCCGCGGGACTTCAGCGCACGTTGAACGTCGCATGGCACCTCACCCCGTACCTCTCGCTCGAACCGTGGCTCGTCGCAGAGCGCCTCCGCTCGGCCTGGAGCGTGCCCGCCGGCGTCACGATCAGCACCGGCCTCGACGGACGCTTCGTGCTCAGCGGCGAGGCGTCCTACGCATGGCTCGCGTTCGCACGGGCCCAGGCCCAGAGCTTCGCCGGCTTCGAGGTCGACAGCCTGCAGATCGCCGAGCGCGGCCGCCCCGAGCTCGACAGCGCGAAGGCTCACCTCGAGACACTCGACATCTTCTGCTCCGGAGAGCCCTCCTTACCCGCTCTTGGCGGCGAGCACCGCCGGATGATTGCGGAACGCTTGCGGGACCTGGCCGACGCGGCCGACGAGGCCGGACGGATCGTCGAGGTCGTTCTGGTTGGTCGCGATGTTCCGGGGGGCGCACGCGAGATGCTGCGCGCCGAGTACGCGCGGCGCGAGCTCGCGAACCTCGTCGAATCGTCGGCGATCCGCTGGGAGGTGGCGCCGGGCGCCCCGTTGGGCGAGGATGCGCGGGCGCAGTGTGTCCAACTGCGCGTTCGCGAGCTCGACGAGGTCCTGCCCGGCGCATGGCTGAAGGAACGCTGAAGAAGAAGGTCTGCATGCTCGGCGCATTCGCCGTCGGCAAGTCGAGCCTGGTGCGCCGGTTCGTCTTCAGCATCTTCGACGACCGCTACCACACGACGATCGGAACCACGGTCGAGAAGCGTGTCGTCGAAGTCGACGGCCGCGAGGTCGTCCTGCTGTTGTGGGACATCTACGGCGAGGACGAGTTCCAGCGCGTCCGCACGAGCTACTTGCGCGATGCCTCGGGCTGCTTGCTCGTCGTCGATGCCACGCGCGCGGCGACGCTCGACACGGCCGTCAATCTGCGCGACCGCGTCGAGGCCGCAGGCCCCGGCACACCGTGCGTCTTCGTCATCAACAAAACCGACCTCTCCGCTGCCAGCGAAATCGACGAGGGGCACCTCGCGGAGCTCGAATCGTCCGGGGCGGTCATCGTGCGCACGAGCGCGAAGACGGGCGAAGGTGTCGCCGACGCCTTCGACGAGCTGACGCGGCGCATGCTGGTGCCTTCCCGCACACCGCGATGAGGGGCGAACTTCCCGAACGTCAGATCGTCGAGCACGTGCGCGCCCAGAGTTTCCCGGCGTGGATGCTCGTCGACGACGAAGGTCGACTCACCGACTTCGGGGGTGATCTCGAGCGCTACGGACTCGACGGTCTGCGCGTCGGCGACGACCTGGGCGACCACGCCCCTGTCTTCGATGGCCTCGAGCCCTCACGCGCCGAGCCGCTCCTGCTGCGCTCCGTCGCCTTCGCGGCCAGCACCTTCGCCGACGTCCATGCGGCACGCGTCGCCGAAGGCCGCTCGTACCTGCTGCTCGACTGCACCGAGAGCGCCGGGCTGCTGATGGCGCTGCAGCAGAAGGCCAACGAGCTCGAACTCCAGATGACGCACGGTGACGCATCGCTGCGCTCGCCCACGCTCGCGGACGTCGTCGCGGGTCTCGGTGTCGTCGTCTTCCAACTCGGAACCGACGGCTCGCTGGCGCTCGTCGGTCGCCAACCCGACTGGTGGCAGACGCTCTCCGACCGGCTCGCCCTCATCGACGGCACGCGCCTCGATGTCGGTGAGGACATCACGCCCTTCCTCGGGCACTTCCTCGGCGAGGCGCACGGTTTCTGGTCGCGCGGCGTGCCCGGGCGGCTGCGCTCGGGGTTATGGACGGAGCGCTGTTCGAACGGCGTCGTGCTCCCGCTGGAGGCCACGGCGATGCTGTCGTCGACGGGACACCGGGCGCTGCTCGTGCAGCGCATGGAGGAGTCGTTCCAGCAGCAGCGGCGGACCTTGCAGCAGGCGCGCGATACCTCGCTGCGCCTCGAGCGTCTCAACCGAGATGTCCAACAGAAAGAGGTGCTGCTGCACTGCATCGTGCACGACCTCAAGGGACCGCTGAGCGTCATCCTCGGTGGTCTGGAACTCATGCGCCGCCCGACGCTGGCCGAGGACAAGCGCGCCGAACTCGTCACGATGGGGATCGAGCAGGGCGAGCGGCAGCTCGAGATGATTCGCCTGATCCTCGATGTCTTCTCCGCCGAGATCGCGTCGATGGAGGAGTTCGAGCGCGACCCCGAGCGTGCCCCGGATGCCGTGGCGATCGTGCGCGAAGTCGTGGAGGCATACACGCCGCTGTTCGATCAGCGTGGCGTGGCTTTGCGCGCGGACATCGAGGCAGCAGGCGACGCGCGCGTCGTGGGGCAGGAAGACCGTTTCCGGCGCGTGCTCATGAACCTGCTCGAGAACGCGCTGCGCTATGCGCCGCGGGGAACGGAGGTCGCGGTCCTCGTGCGAAGGATCGGATCAGAGCTCGAGATCGCTGTCGAGGACGCCGGCCCGGGCGTGGCTGCCACGCACCGCGAGACGATCTTCGAAAAGCTCCAGCGCGATCGGCGCTCGGGCGGAATGGCCGGTTTGGGTCTTTACTTCTGTCGCTACACAGTCGATCAATGGGGTGGCACCATCGGCTACTCGCCCCGTGTGCCCCGTGGATCACGGTTCTGGCTCCGTCTGCCGCTCGCGGCGCAGAGCTCGACCACCGGCCCGTCCGACGACGCCTGAGCGTCGCATCGGCTGTTCGGAGCTCCCCGGGGACCGGAAAGGGGCGGCGCCCGTGCCCTGGAGCTTTACCCATGGACTACGACAATCGCATCCAATTGCTCATGTCGATCTGCCTCGTCGTACCGGTGATCGTCGCCTTCGTGCACCTGGGATGGTGCTCGGCCGGAGACCGTGAACGGATCACGGCCCCCGTTCGCGACCCGCTGGTTTAGTCCGGATGATTCGGGACGACCTGCTGCGGTCGCCTCTGAATCGATCCTGTCGAGGCCCCGTGGCGAGTTCGCGACGATCCCCGTGAACGATCCAGGCGAGCTCGGGTTCTTTCGCGGGCCTCTGCCAGCAGCGTGTCCTGGCCGGCGATCCGCAGTCAGCCGTGACCTCCAGCGGCTGCGCTCGGACTTCCACACGCGACTGCCGCGGCCCTCGTTGCAGCTGCCGTGGATGCCATCGCGGCTCCTGCACAACGTCCGATTCGGTGCCGACCGGCACCGCCGAGATCGGCGTGCGGACTGCATCCGTCGCGGAATGGCTTTTCGCGAGGGCTGCCAGGGGCGATACTCTGCGCGTGCGGTGGGAATGCCCCATCGGCATCGCCGAAGCGAGGAGAGCCATGCGCGTACTGGCCGTTGACGACGACCCGACCTTCCGCCGCTATCTCCAGATCGGCCTCGACAGCGAGGGCGTGGAGACCGACGTCGCCGAGAGCGGCGAAGTGGCGATCGCCACGCTGCGTGGCAAGCCCGCGGGCTTCTACGACCTCATCTTGCTCGACGTCGAGATGCCGTCGCAAAGCGGCTGGGATCTCCTCTACGACCTGCGCGAGGCGGGCACCGAAACGCCCGTGATCTTCGTGACAGGCCGCGAGGACGTCGACGACAAGGTGAAAGGCCTCGGGCTCGGAGCCGACGACTACGTCACGAAGCCCGTCGAGATCAGCGAGCTCATCGCCCGCATCCAGGCCGTCGTGCGTCGTCGCGAAAACCTCACGCCGCTCGAGTACGGCGAGCTGCGTCTCGACCTGGCGCGTCGCCGCGTGCGCCGCGGCGACAACGACCTCGAGCTGAGTCCGCGCGAGTTCGACCTGCTGATGACGCTCGTCAAGGCAAAGGGCGACATCGTCTCGCGCCAGTCGCTGCTCAGCGAGGTCTGGGACATGGACTTCGACCCCGGAACGAACATCCTCGACGTCCACATCGGTCGGCTTCGCAAGAAAGTCGATCGCCAGGGCCGCCCGCTGATCCACAACGAGCGAGGCAAGGGCTACCGCGTCGTGGCCCATCTGCCAACCGAATGAGCCGCCGCGGCTGAGGTCGTTTCGTCCCCGTGGCTGACGCACGCTCGCGGCGTCGTCAGTCGTCCAAGTGCGCGTCTATCGCGCGCCTCGCGCACACACATCAAGGCGTGTTGATGTGTTGATCGGACGCTGGCGCCCTGGAACGATCGATGTTCGCCGAAACGAAACAGACCCGCGTCCCCGTGAGGGGCTGCGGGCCTGTCGGCTCACAGGGGAGCCGAGCGGTTCCACGACAGACACGTGGGGGCGCCTGTCACCCACTCGAGGGCGTGGAGCGGGGGAACCGCTACGCATCGTGTCGGCTCGATGTTCCGGCGCCGACTGACAAGGCGTTCACTCTTGCCGTGCCCGATTTTTTCCACGACTTACTGCCATGTGAGCTGAAGTTTTTGGATCCTAGTGTGATCCTCCGACCCACCACCGCGGACGCTCCGTGGTTGGTGTTGATCGTTGACGTTGTGGGCAGTGACCTGTTATTCAAGTTCGTTTGCTGCAACGTCAGCAAATTCCAAGACTCTGCACAGAGAGAGAGATGAACTCTAAGACTCGCCTGTTTTTGCTAGGCGCGATCGTGGCGCTGCCGGCGTGGCTTGCGGGCTGCTCGACGACGCACGGTGCGCACGATCCGATCCTTACGGATCCGCCGTCCACGTCCGAGACCAAGCCCGTGCCGCCTCCGGCCGGCCCCGGCCCCGTCGTCACGCCTTCCAAGCCCCAGCCCGCAGTTCCGCAGCCGACGACGAAGCCTGTCGCTGGCACGGTTTCGGCTTCGCTGGCCGTTCCCACGGGTAACCCCGCAACGAGCGCTGTTCTGCTCGAAAAGTTCGTCCCGGCTCAGGTCAACGTCGGCCAGCCGTTCGACATCGTGATCTCGGTAAAGAACCTCACGTCGGGCGCGCTCGACAACGTGGTCGTGACGGATCCGCTGCCGTCGGGTTTCACGGTTTCCAAGGTCCAGCCGCAGGCACTTGCCGGTGGCGCGTCCTCGGGCACGTGGAACATCGGTCGCCTCGGCCCCAACGAGACGAAGAAGATCGTCATCACCGGTTCGGCCAACGGCAAGGGTGCGCTCACGAGCTGCACCGACGTGTCGTACGAGTCGGCGATCTGCCTCACGACCGAAGTGGTCTCCCCGGCCCTCACGGTCGAGGTCGACTGCCCGGATCCGGGCCCGATCTCGCTCTGTGATCCGATTCCGGTTTCCTACAAGGTCTGCAACACCGGTGACGGTACTGCCTCGAACGTTGAAGTTCGCGGCCCGTACCCGAACGGTGCGACCGATGCTCAGGGCCGCAGTGAGTTCCGCGAGATGGTCGGTAGCCTTGCCGCTGGCGAGTGCCGCACCTTCAACGTGACGCTCACGGCTCCGACGACGGGTTCGTACTCGGTGGCTGCTCAGGCTCGCGCCGATGGTGGCCTCACGGCCAGCGCACCGGCTTGCACGACGCGCGTCACGGCTCCGGCCCTGACGATCAACATGTCGGGCACGCAGGGCAGCTTCATCGGTCGTCAGGTCCGCTACGACATCAACGCCGCGAACACCGGCGATGGCGTCTGCCAGGGCACGACGGTTTCGGCGACGATCCCGCCGTGCATGTCCTTCGTCAGTGCGACGAACGGTGGCACGGTCCAGGGCAACCAGGTCGTCTGGAACATGGGTGACATGGCTCCGGCTGCTCAGGCCAACCTTCGCATGGTCCTCACGGCTGATTCGCCGTGTGACGCGACCATCAACGCGACGGTCGACTGCGCATGTGCTGACGCTGCTACGGCGAGCGCCAAGACGACGGTGACCGGTATCCCGGCCATCCTCCTCGAGGTGATCGACGAGAACGATCCGGTCGTCATCGGTGATGAAGAGATCTACACCATCACTGTGACGAACCAGGGTTCCGCGCCTTCGCAGAACATCAAGATCGTTGCGACGATGCCTGGTGCTGTCGAGTACGTGAACTCGTCGGGTGCAACCACGGGTACGCGTTCGGGGAACACGGTGACGTTCGCCCCGCTCTCGACCCTTGCTCCGAAGCAGAAGGCAACCTGGCGTGTCGTCGTCCGGGCGGTGTCGGAATCGAACGCTCGATTCCGCGTCGTCATGACGAGCGATGGCCTCGGCGCAACGCCGGTGGAAGAGACCGAAGCGACCACGTACTACAACTGATCGCTTGAGGTTTGAGCCCGGGCCCGCGCCTCGTGCGCGGGGCCCGGGTCTCTGAGAAAGGGTCGGCACGCCTTGCGCGTGTCGACCCTTTCGTCATTGTGTGTCGTCGTTGCGGAGCTTCTGCCGTGTAGTGGGTGCCTGCTGCCCCTCTGGAACCCCCATGACGACGCTCACAGATCGTGTCGGCGACGAACTCCACACCGTGCGTGCCTTGCTTGGCGTCGTGCGCGATCGACCTGCCCCGCGCTGCGAAGACGCCGTTCGTCGCGCCGCCGAAGCGCTTGCGCGCTGCGGAAGTCGCGTGGGCAACGAGCGCTGGCGGGGTTTCTCGGAGCGCCTTCTCGCAACGCGCGGCGAGGCGCTCACCGCGCTCATCGACGCGATCCTCGTCGACCTGGCCGTGCCTGCGCTGGGCGGTGCGAGTGCGTCCGACGACGAGCGGGTGCTGGTCGTCGAGGCGGATGCGGCGATGGGGGCCCTGATGGCCTTGGCGCTCGACGAGGTGGGGCGCAGCCTCACGCACGTGACAAGCTTCTCGGAGGCCCGTGCGCTGCTCGAGAGTGGCTCGTTCGATGTCGTCGTGGCGACGGTCGATCTGGGCGGCGAGGATGCCCGCGACCTGCTGGCCTGGATGCGCCGCACGGCGCGCTTCGAGCTCGTGCCCGTCGTCCTCCGTGCTGCCGCCGCCGCGGACGTCGCGGAGTGCTACGCGCTTGGCGCCGACGCCGTGCTGAACCTTCCCGTGGCCACGCACGTCCTTGCCGCCAGCGTGAGCCGCCTGGCACGCCGCGCACGTCGCGAGGCGGCCCTGCGGCATGTCGACACCTCCACAGGGCTGCTGACCGAAGCCGGGCTACGCGTGGCGTTCGAGCGCGCACGCGCGGCGGCGGCCCGCACACAGGTGCCGATGACGTTCGGGCTCATCGAGGTTGGAGTTCAGGGCCCCGGCGTCGAACGCGACATGGCGATCGTGGCACGTCGCAGCGCGCATTCGCTGCGGCGCGCCGACGTACTCGGGCGACTCGGGACCACGTCGATCGCCGTCCTCATGTCCGGCGCCGACGCACTGGCCGGCAGGCGCGCCCTCGAGCGCGCGCTGTCGCGCGTCGACGGAGTCGAAGGCGAGCACCGGATCATGGCCGAGGCCGTTCGTCCCACCGACTCGTGGCAGAGCGCCCTCGAGCGCGTCGCGGGCGGCGCCGTTCAGCGGATGTCTGGCGCGTACTGACGGGCGTCGGTGACCTCGCGCTTCGTGCCGGGGTAGGCGTCGAAGACCGCGCGGTGCCGCGTGAGCCCGAACTCGTCGTCACGGTCGTCGTACTGCCGCACCCATGCGAGCAGCCCTTCGAGCAGCGCGTCCTGATCGGCGCTCGTCGCGAACTTGTCCGGCTCCCAGGGACGTGCGCGGCAGTGCGCGACGCACGCCTCGGTGCCGGGGTTGAGGAAGACGAGCTCGTCGGCGTGGCGCAGTGCGGCCTGCGCGAGGTCGCCGAAGCAGCCTTCGATCACCCACGCGTCGTGCTCGGCGACGAAGCGCTCGATGTCGGCGATGCTGTCTTCGAGCGGGCGGCGTTCGGGCGTCCCTTCGACGAACGCGACGAGGTCGAGTGACAGCACCACCGTGCCGCGCCCCTCGGCGGCCAGCGCGCGCGCCAGGGTCGTCTTGCCGGACCCCGAGTTGCCGAGGATCACCGTGCGCGTCACGTGCGTCTCCTGCGAAGTGTTCAGCGATCTGACCACACGGCGAGTTCGTTGCCGTGCGGATCGTGGAAGTGGAAGCGGCGCCCGCCGGGGAACGCGAAGATCTCACGGCAGACGCTCCCACCGCGTTCGACGACGCGCTGCTGCGTCGCCTCGAGATCTTCGGCAAACAGGACGACGAGTGCGGCGCCGGTTTCCGTGCGCGACGTCAGTGGCGAGGCGAAGAAGCCGCCCGCCAGCTCGGAGGTACCCTCGAAGGCGACGTACTCGGGGCCGTACGACGTGAAGGTCCAGCCGAACGCCGAGGAGTAGAAGGCCTGCACTGCCGGGATGTCGGCGGCGGGGAGTTCGACGTAGTTGATGCTGTGATTGGCAGGCATGCGGCGGGGCTCGAGTGTTCAGTCGCGTGCGAAGCATCCGTGCTGGAGGAAGTGGATGACTTGCTCGATCGCGTCGTCGTTCGTCATCAGAAACGGGTGGGCGACGGGCACGGTGATGTGGTCGTCCATGCCGTCGAGCTTCGTGTTCTCGACGGAGACCTTGCCGTCGTTCGCACCCTCGATCATGACCGAGAGGATCGGATTGATCGTGCGCGTTCCCGCGATGATGCCCAGCTCGGCGGGGTGGGTGAAGGGGCCGAGCGCCGACGGCGCGCTGGTCGGCGAGGTGCCGAGCTCGCGTCCGGCCGGGCCGTTGACCCACTCGAAGACGAGCAGGTCGCCGATCTGATCGACGACCTCGCTGCCGCCGTTGGGCGGGCCGAGCATGACGACCCGCCGCAGCTGCGGGAGGTCGTGCTCGCGCAGATACGCGCGCAGGAGCAGGGCGCCCATCGAGTGGGTGACCACGTGGAGACGGGCGTCGACCGGGCACTGGGCCAGGGCCTCCGTGAACGCCTCCTCGGACAGCTCCGCCACCGTGCCCACGCGCGAGGGGTAGCCCTGGTTCACGACGTGATAGCCGTCGGCCTCCAGGCGCTTTGCGAGCTTCGCCATCGAGCGTGGCGTGCGCGCCAAGCCGTGGAGCAGCACGACCGACTCCGTCATGTCGTTCGAGCTCATCGCTGCGTTGTCGAGTGAGACATCCTGGCGCTGCGGCGCGTCACACGCCGTGATCAGCGTCGCGAGCGCCAGGAAGAGTGCACGTGCCCCGTGCGTCGGACGTCGTCCGAGGCGTGCGATCAGGTCGCTGACGAGAGGAACGACTCGGCTTCTGCGATCGAGGCTTCCATGTCCTCGACGAGGCGCGCGACATCGCTCTCGATCTCGATGACGCTGCTCTGCAGCTCCGAGATCGCCTGGGCGTTGAGGCTGTGCTTGAGGAAGAGCACCTGCTCACGGAACTCGCCGAGCACCGGATCCATCGCGGCTTCGGCCTTCTTCATCGCCGTGATCAAGCCGTTGTAGCGACCGCGGGTGTCGCTCAGCATCGACTGGCTTGCCGCGCGCCGGCCCGAGTCGGTGAAGGTCTCGAGGTCCGATTCCCACTCGTCGAACAGGGCGGCTGCCACGTCTTCGATCGCGACGATGCGATCACGGACGTCTGCGGCGCGCGCCTCACTGTCGTCGAGTTCGTCGCTGAGCGTGTTGTAGACGGCTTCGAGGTCGCCTCCGTCGAACGCGACGACACTCTTGAACGCCGCAAGTGCGGACTTGAACTGTTCCTTGGCTGCCTGCTGGTCGTCGCGGCCGTCTTCGATCCGCGCTGCGAGGATGTCGCGCTTTTCGATGCCGAGGCTCTCCTTGAGTGCGTACTCGATGGAGCTGCAGCCGACGGCGATCGTGATGGCGAGGAGGGCGAAGATCTTGAGGCGAAGGGAGCTCATGGTGGAGGCTCTCGAAGGGGACGGAAGGGGCACCCGGGATTGTCCCAGAGGTCTCGGCGTCGGGGAAGCGGCGTGTCATGAGTTGATAGCTCGCGTGCAGGAGCGGGTCGACCAGGTGACGGCGAACGGGGCAAACTGGCGCGGCTTTCTCATGACGTGTCATCTTCGCGACGAGCTGTTATGGCAGGCTTTGGGCTCGCGCGAGGGCGTTGGACTCGTCCGCGCGTCGCCAGTCTCACGCGGAGTGCTCGGATGTCGGTTCGGATGATTGCGCTGACGGTGATCGTCCTCGTCACGGTGGCTGCAGTCGCGGCGCGGATGGCTCTTGCGAGCGAGCAGCCCGACGCGGCGCCGGCGAGTCTCCCGGGGATCACGTCGCTCAGCGCATCGGCGTCGGCCGTCGAGTCGCCCGCCCCCGAGCCCGGGGCCGTCGAGCAGGCTCTTCCGTACGTCACGGAGGGCGGCTTCTTCGCGATCGTCGGGTTCGCGCTCGGCTACGCGTCGCGCAAGCTGGTGAAGCTCATGCTGATCGTGCTCGCCGTGTTCTTCGTCGGCGTGCAGGGTCTCGCGTCGCTCGATGTCCTTGTCGTCGACTGGGACCACGCTGTCACCCTGGCGAACGACTTTGTCCTCAACATCAAGCAAGACCAGTCGTGGCTCGAGGTCCTCAAGGACCGCCTCCCGACGACGGGCGGCCTCGCCGCCGGCTACGCGCTCGGATTCCGTCGCGGCTGAGCGCCCGCGGCCCCGCCAGGCCCTGAGACGAGACGAAAAACGGGCGCCTGCCTCAGGAGAAGCAGACGCCCGTGGTCATGTGTCGAATGGAGCGCGACGGACCCTCGGTCTCTTCACGGTCGACCTGCTGCGGTCGCAGACCTCGCGACCACCGTCCGTGAACAACCGTGGTTAGAAGTCGTCGCCGGCCGACTCGATCTCAGCCTTGAGCTTGAGGTACTCCTGCTCGGCGTTCGAGGCGTCGATCGCCTGTGCCGCGTCCTCGGCTGCTTCCTCGTCCGTCGGAACCTCGGCCGCGTAGATCGCGTCAGACGAAGAACTCGAAACCGAGTCTCCGAGCTGAGCGCACGCGGCGAGGGTGAGAAGGCTCGCGCATGCGAGGCCAATCGTGATCGTCTTCATGGGAATATCTTCCTCTAGCGGCCGCGGCCGCGGTTCGTGTCGGAGTCGTCGCGCGACGATGTGCCGCCTGTACGTGCGGGAGCCGGCGTCGTCCCACGACGCGTCGCACCGGGGTTGGCGCGCTGGGCGCCAGCGTCATCACGCTCGATGCGACCGCGCTGGACGGGTTCGCCACGAGTCGGATCCGTCTCGTTGCCGTTGCGCTGGCGCTGTGCACGACGAGCTGCCGAGGCATCGTCGTCGTTCACCTTGCGATCCGCGCGGCCCTTGCGCTGCTGCTTCGCGTCACGAAGACGCGCGGAGTACCGGTCGTACTCGGCGCTCCCGATGATGTCACGACCGTTGCGGATCTGACGCTGACGGCGCGACTGTTCCTGCGAGCGCAGCGTGTCGATCTCGCGCACCCTGGCGGAGTCGCCGTTGTTGCTGAACAGCGTGCGCAGGCGATCGAGCTTCGCCATTCGCTCGACGTGCTTCTTCTCGGCGTTCGCCATCTTCGTCATGATCTCGCGCTCGGTCATCGTGCCTCCCCGGCGCTCGACTTCGTCGCCACCACGGCGCGTCGCCTGTTCGACGGCATCGTCGCCCCGGCGCGTGACGCCGTCGACGGCCGTCCGGCCGCGTCCTTCAGCGGCGCGTACCGCGTCATCGACCTGACGCGTCGCAGTCTGTGCGTTCGCGTCGGCCGGCATCCAAGCCACGACCGCGAGTGCGGCCAGTGGGATCAATCGTCGAATGTTCATCGTGCTCTCCTGTGGGGTCGTATTGCGCCCCGAGTGGTTCACTGTTGTGTGAGTCAGCCCTCGGTCGTCCGTGCTGCGGAGAGGACCAGTGTCGCGCAGCGAACGGTCTGTGAACAAACCGTCATTCCCGCTGCGGAACGGAGATTACCGTAAGCGACGGGGGGCTGGGCCAGGACACGTTTTCGTGGGGGACGGCCCGCCCGCGACGTCTCACCCGCCCGTCGAGCCGCCGAGAACCACGGTGCCGACGAAGAGTCCGAGAAACGTCCCGAACGCCGTTCCGAGGCTTCCGATCAGGATCGCGGGGAGGACGAGGTCGGTGCGTCCGAGGCTACGAGCCAAGGCGAGCGCCGACGATCCGCCGCCGACGCAGGCCTGACTCGCGACGGACGTGACGTCGGCCGAGATCCCGAAGAGCCGCCCCAGGCCGTAGATGATGAAACCGTGCAGCGTCAGGGCGATCGTCACGAACAACAGGAGCCAACCGCCGACTGCCCCCACTTCGCGTAGGGCTGCGACGTCACACAGAGCGCCGATGCCCGACAGGAAGAGATAGACGGCGAAGATGCCGAGCGTGCGCGTGCCGCGCAGGCGCGCCACCGCGGGCACTTGAGCGAGGACGAGCGCGATCACCGTCAGCGCGATGTTCGCGTGGATCTTCATGTCGTAGACGGCAAGGGCTGCGTTGAGTCGGTCGGCGAGTGCGCGCGAGGCGGCGAACGACGCGGCGGCCAGTGCGAGGGCCAGAGCGAGGTCGAGCGGGTGGAGGGCTTCGGTGTCGTCGTCGATCCCGAGGTCGGGCTCGGCGACCGCCGTTGCCACGTCGCCGTCGCTCTGGCCGCGCGACAACCAGCGCGGCACGGCCACTCCCACCACCATCCAGATCGTCGTCATCAAGCTGTCGACGACGGCCGCTCCGGCGTAGAGCGCAGGTTCCTGGTCGACCTGGTAGGAGTTGGCGAGCGTGTTGAAGTTGACGCTTCCGCCCGTGTACGTCCCCACGAACATCGCGCCGAGCCCGGCGCTGTGTTCGCCGAAACGCTCGGGCCCCACGAGCCACATCGCGCCGACGACACCGGCCGCGATCCCGAGCGCGCCGACCGCGAACATCCCGAGCATCTGTGGCCCGGCGAGGCGCACCTGCGAGAGTCGCACGCCGAGCAGCAGCCAGAAGATCCCGAAGCCGATGACCTCGCCGAAGAGGGCGTCGTAGACTGGCGTGTCGGCGCCGACCGTCGGGATCAGCCCGACGTTGGCGAGGATCGCTGTCACGACGATGACGAGCAGAGCCGTGCCGACGTGGCGCAGAGCCGTGCGCCGGACGAGCCACTCCGAGACGGCGACGGCCGTGCAGAGGGCCGCGACGATCGCGATGGGGGATTGCAGGAGCACCATGGCGGCGAGTGTCGCAGGCCACTCAGACGATCCCTGTGACTATTTCGCGGTAAGGGGCCGCTTCGTGGGACAGGTCGCCGAGCGCACGAACGCCTCGCGCCTGACGATCAGCCCGGGTTCGTCACGGGGATCGTCGCAAGCCCAGCAGCTCGACGATGGCGTCCATGCAGGCGTCGACTTCGCCGCGGGTGTTGTAGACGTGCGGGCCGATGCGGATGCCGGCCTCGGGGCGACCGTCGATGATGACGTCGCGTTCGGCGAGGGCGGCGACGACGGACTGCGGGTCGGGAACGCCGATCGTGACCGACCCGCCGCGTGCGTCGACGTCGTGCGGGCTGTGCACGGTCAGGCCGGCGTCGAGGGCGCGGTCGACGATGTGCTGCGTGAGTTCGCGGTTGTGCGACGCGATCGTGTCGACGCCGACGTCGCGCACGAACTCGTAACCGGGGCGCGCCGCGTAGAGGGCCGGGACGGCGGGCGTGCCGTTGAGGAAGCGCCAGGAACCGGCCGCGTAGCGCTGCGGGCCGTCTTCGAACGCGAAGGGATCGGCGTGGGCCGCCCAGCCAGTGACGGCCGGTTCGAGCACGTCCGCGAGGCGTGGCGCGACGTAGAGCCAGCCCGCGCCGGGCCCGCCGCAGAGCCACTTCACCGACCCGCCCGTCGCCATGTCGACGTCGAGTGCCGTGAGGTCGAGCGGCACGACGCCTGCGGATTGATAGCAGTCGGCGAGCACGAGCGCGCCGACGGCGTGCGCCTTGGCGATGATCGCTTCGAGGTCCTGCCGGCGGCACGTGCGGAACAGCA
Source organism: Planctomycetota bacterium (assembly GCA_029259745.1). Classification (GTDB taxonomy): domain Bacteria; phylum Planctomycetota; class B15-G4; order B15-G4; family B15-G4; genus OFTM221. The sequence goes on along the minus strand of JAJDEO010000007.1, from coordinate 23,279 downwards.
CGTGACTGATCGGCACGACGCACGTGCGCTCGTCGATGGCGTCGATCAGATCGTCGACGGGAACCTCCACGACGCGCGCACCGAAACGCTCGTGCGCGCGCCAGACGTAGCGCACGGACGGGAACTGCTCGTCGCTGTAGACGACGCCGTTGCGCTCACCGGTGAACGACAAGCTCGACGCCACGAGCGCCATCGCCACCGACACGTTCGGCAACATCGTGATCGTCCCGACCGGCGCGCCGAGCACCTCGCCGAGCAGGTCACCGACCACGATCGGGCTCTCCCACCAGCCCTCGCTCCACGCCCGCACGCCGCGCGTCGCCCACGCGTCGGCAAACGCCGCGAGCTGGTTGCGGACCTCACCCGGCATTGCGCCGAGCGAGTGGTTCACGAGGTAGCAGGACGACGCAAGAATCGGGAAGCGCGCGCGCAGTGCGGCGAGCTCGGTGGCGTTCACGCGCAGGCCGCTTCGACGTCCTCGGCCGTGATCGGCACCGACGCCGTGAGGTTGTCATAGCCGCTTTCCGTCACGGCGACGTCGTCCTCGAGGCGGATGCCGATGCCGCGGAAGTGCTCCGGCGCCGTGTCGTCGTCGGCCGGGACGTAGATGCCCGGCTCGACCGTCGTCACCATGCCGGGCGCGAGCTCGCGTGAGACCGGCTTCTTGTCTTCGGTGAAGTAGCGACCGACGTCGTGCACGTCGAGGCCGAGCCAGTGGCCCGTCTTGTGCATGAAGTAGCGGCGATAGTCTTCCGAAGCGAGGTTCTCGTCGAGCGTGCCCTTCAGCAGGCCGATGCCGATCATGCCGTCGACGAGCACGCGCGTGGTCGTCTCGTGTACCGAGAGGAACGTGTTGCCGGGGCGGACGTGTTCGACGCCCGCGCGCTGAGCGGCGAGGACGACGTCGTAGATGTCGCGCTGCGCCTTGCTGAACTTGCCCGACGCCGGGAACGTGCGCGTGACGTCGGCCGTGTAGCCTTCGACCTCGCAGCCTGCGTCGAGCAGCAGCAGCTCGCCGTCGGAGACCTCGTTGTCGTTCTCGGTGTAGTGCAGGATGCAGGCATTCGCGCCGCTCGCGGCGATCGTCGTGTAGCCCGGGCCCCAACCGCCGTGCTTGCGGAATGTGCCGTCGACGAGTGATTCGATCTCATACTCGTAGATACCGGGACGCAGCGCTGCCATGGCGCCCGTGTGGGCTTCGTGCGTGATCTCGGCGGCGCGCCGCATCACGGCGAGCTCGTCGGCGCTCTTGTGCAGACGCATCTCGTGCAGGATGTCGCCGGGACGCACGACGACGCCCGGCGCCGTCACGCCGTCGCGCGAACGCACGTGGCTCGACGCGAGCATGCCCATCACCTGCGAGTCGAACATCGGGTTCATGCCCGTCTCGTAGAACAACCGCTCGGCACCGGCGAGCAGCTCCGGCAGGCGCGTGGGCAACTCTTCGATCGGGTAGGCGACGTCGGCACCGAAGCGCTCGCGCGCGCCGTCGACACCGGCACGACGGCCGTTCCACACTTCCTTCTCGGCGTCACGCGGACGCACGAAGAGCACGAACGGCTCGTCGTGTCCGGCGCGCAGCACGGCGACGGCCTCGGGCTCGGGGAAGGCCGTGAGGTACCAGAAGTCGGAGTTCGGGCGGAACTTGAAGTGCGTGTCGCGGCTGCGGGTGACTTCGCCGCCGGTCGGGATCACCGCGACGTCGCCGTCACTCATGGCAGCGAGGAAAGCCGCGCGGTGGGCGCGCGCCATGGAGGTGTTCATCGGATGTGTGTCTCGAGCGCGGGAGAGGCGGGGGAGAGTGATGCGCGTGTCAAAGCGACTTGTTGATCGTGAGGACGTGGCCGCTGGTGCCGACGGTCACATCGATGATGTCGCTCTCGAGGTCGCCCTTGTTCGCGAGCGCGGAGCCGTCGGCGTCGAGGCGGGCGTAGATCTTGAAGTCGCCTTGCAGCATCTCCTCAGCGTTGTCGACGTTGAGCATGACGTGCTCGGGACCGATCTCGAACGCAAACGGGAACGTCGGCTTGTCGACCTTGAGGGTCGCGCGCGGCATGCGGTCTTCGGCTCTCGCCTTGACGATGATGAAGAGCGTGCGCGTGCCGTTGTAAGACGCATAGGCCTCGTCGAGTTCGACCGTGCCACGAATGGAATCGGCCTTCTCGTCGTCTTCGATGACCATCGTCGTCACGACGAGGCCACCCTCACCGCTGGAGGCCGGTGGAATCGTGGCGGGCGTCTCGGTGGCGACGTCGGTGGTCTGCCAAGGCTTGCTCTCGTCGTCGTCTGTGTCGCCGCAAGCGATCGGGAGCCAGGCGAGCGCGAGGAGGGCGAGTGAGCGAAGGAGCATGGGCGAGGGGTCCGAAGGCCGCGAAGGCTTGGGCGAGTTCGTCATTTGTAGGCCAATCTACCAGTCCGGATCGTGCGTTGGCGCACGTGGATTCCGCCGGGAGTCGTCCGTCGCGGTGGGCTCGGCGCTGCGCCGCGGCGTCGCGTCCGAGGACGGAACAGGCGTCCGATCTGGCCGGAGGACCCGGGCGGAGGGGCGAAATGACTTTGCCAACGTCGGAAACACACGACTACGATGCCCGCGAGTTCGTCCTCGGTGCGCCGGTCGCGCCGAGACTCGCGGTCTCCTCGTCCCCCGTCCTCCTCTTGGAGCGTGTCCCGGTGGCCTCGCCGAACGTCGATCTCCGCACGCTGGTCTACCTCGACTCCCTCCAGCCCCAGCTCGCGTCCTTTCTCGCGACCGTCGCGAAGGGTTACCTGCCGATCGAGGAGCAGGCCGCGCTGTTCGTGGAGGTCCAGCCCGGGATCTCGATCCAGCGCATCACGGACGTCGCCCTGAAGGGCGCCAACGTCACGCCGGGGATGATGATCGTCGAGCGCGCCTTCGGGATGCTCGAGGTCCACGCCGACGACCCGGGCGACACCCACGCGGCCGGCGACGCGATCCTGAACTACCTCGGCATGACCGAGGAGGATCGCCTCACGCCGCGCGTCGTTACGTCCGAGATCATCACGGGCACCGACGCCTACCAGACGATGCTCATCAACCGCATGCGCCACGGCGACGCGCTCCTGAAGGGCCAGGCCCTCTACATCATGGAGACGCACCCGGCCGGCTACGCGGTGCTCGCGGCCAACGAAGCCGAGAAGGCCTCGCCGATCCGCCTGCTCGAGGTGGTCACGTTCGGCGCCTTCGGCCGTCTGTACCTCGGTGGCGGCGACGACGAGATCAAGGAAGCCGCCCACGCCGCCGAGCAGTGCCTCAAGAACATCACCGGTCGTCCGAACGACGCACCCGTAAACGTGCAGTAGGGCGTGCAGTCGGACGTGCAATCGTTCACTCGCCACTCCGGAGCAGCCCGATGTCCGACGCACCCGGCAAAACGCCCGCACTCCTCTGGATCGTCGGCATCGTGGCGCTGCTCTGGTACGCGATGGGCTGCTACGACTACGTCATGACGATGACGGGCAACGCGGCGTATCTCGGGGCGCTGACGCCCGAGCAGGTCGAGTTCGTTACCACGAAGCCCAGCTGGACTGTTGGCTTCTGGGCCCTCGCGGTGTGGTCCGGGTTGCTCGGCGCGCTTCTGCTGCTGATGCGCAAGGCGCTCGCGGCGAACGTGTTCCTCATCTCGTTCTTGGCGTCACTCGTCGCGAACGCCCACTCGTTCCTCGTGTCGGACGGCGCTGCGACCCTCGGCACCGCCAGCATGATCTTCACGGGCGTGATCATCGCGCTCAGCCTCGCCTTCGTCGCCTACGCCCGCGCCATGGAAGGCCGCGGCGTCCTTCGCTAGTGGTGACATGAACTCGACGGACTTCGAGCGGCGGCGGGCGATCGCCTTTGGTGAACTCGCTGCGGCGCAGATCCCTGAGCGTCACGGGCAGCCGCCGATCTACAGGGCCCTGTGGTGGTTCGGTGTGCGCGTGCGGCCACCGCACTATGAGCGCTTCTGGGTCAACACGCTGGTCTTCTGCGTGGTGTTCGGGCCGATCTTCGCCGTGATGCTGTGGTTCCTCAGAGAGCCCGCATCGGCCACGTTCGCCGATGTCGCGATGCCAGCGATCGTCGGTGCTGTGGCCTTCGGGCTGGGGATGGGCTTGTACTATCGCGCGTCGGCGGCGCGGCACTCGCTCACCCCGTGGGATCGGCTGCTCGGCGACGAGGCGTCTCCGCCGCCCGCCTGAGTGGCCTGCCGAGCCGGTGAGCTCCGCGGTGTGGGCGAAACGTGGCGCCTCGCGCGCGCGATCTGCGGGCAGCATCGCTAGCATGCCGCGACCGTCGGCTCGTGATGCGACGTCCAGCGAGCCTGCCAGGGAAACGTCCGTCGTGAGTCACAAGTTTCGAGTGCGGGTCGTGGACTTTTCCGTCCTCCCGGAGATCGAGGGGATGCGCGCCGCCGCGGACTTCGGCGCGCTGCTGGACGCGATGGACTACGGGGACCGCTGCGGGCTGAGCGACGCCGAGCTGCGCGAGATGTGCCTGCTGTCGCTGCAAGACCTCGAGCCGGCCGAGGCCGCCGAGCTCGTTCTCACGCACGACCTCGACGAGCGCCTGACCCAGGGGCAGATCACGAACTACGCGCATGAGATGAGCGACGAGCGACTCTGGGAGGAGGCCGCGGACATCGATCTCCACGAGGGGATGTTCCACGTGGCGAGCCTTCTGTATGCAGCGATGCCGGCGGCATTTCCCGAGCCCGACGCCGTCCGGGTGCAGCTCGAGGTGGTCGCGGCCAACGACGTGTCGCGCGAGGCGTTGACCGAGGTGCCGAGCGCGTCGTTCGTCCTGCGCCTGCTTGCCGACGGCATGGAACCCGACGCCCCGCTGCACCGGCTCTTCCAAGATCAGCTCACCGGGACGAGCTTCCCAGAGGCCGACGACATCGCCTGGATCATTCGCTCGGGCGACCTCGACGGCTCGACGCGCACACTCGACGTGACGAGCTCGAGCTACTGGTTCGGCGGTCTCGAGGATGTCGAGAACTACGAGTCGAAGGCCTACGCCGATGAGGCCGACGACGACTCGTAGGACGACGCGTCGGCTTGCGTGACGCTCACTCGAACGAGTCGATGAACTCGACGACGTGCGGGTAGGCGCGGATGACGAGGTCGTCGCTGCGCGTGGCGTCGTTGACGAGCACGTGCACGAGGAACGCGGGCGCGAAAAGTGCGTGGTACGCGACGGCAGCGAGCAGCAGGCGCCGCATGAACGTCGGCCGCGGGAGCTGCACGACGAGCAGCGCGATCCCCGCGACCATGACGCCGAGGATGCCCAGGCTCGTCATCGGGATCGCGAGCGTGTCGCCGCCCGTGATGTAGCCGCGCGCGACGATGGCTGCGACGAGCATCAGCGTGAGCAGGCAGAAGCTCCGGAACAGCGCGCGCGTACGCGTCTTGTCATGCTGCAGCGTGTCGTTCGATGTCATGACGTTCGTGCCCTCATCGGATCGCACCACTAGGCCGTCTTCATCGACCCGCACGTCACTCAAGCTTGACCTCGATCGGCTCGCGCTCGCCGGGTCCGGCCTCGATCTCGATCGTCTGGAAGGTGTTCCAGCTCGACGGGTACGTGAGCGCGTAGCGGCCTGGTTCGCTGAAGAGGAGGACGTACTCCGTGAAACCCGAGTCGTCGGTGTGGGTTGCGTATGACGCCGACCGGCGACCGCCGTGGTGGCCGATCGGCTCGGCCGTGACGTGCTTCATGAAGTTGCCCTCGCGCGGGTGGAGAGAGGGCGAGGCGATGAAGTGCACGATCGCTTGGCAGGCCCACTTGGCGCTGCATGTCAGCTCGATTTCGAGGTCTTGGCCCGGTTGGGGTGAGACGACAAGCCGCTCGCTACTCGCGACGCGTCCGACGGCCTGGAACCACATCGGCTGGGGCGGGACCCACACCGACGTCGTGTCGTCGCCGATTGCATACGTGTTGTACGCGGCGTCGGTGTCGGACGCGTCGCCCCAGAGCAGCGACGGCATGTTGCGGTTGTCGAGGCACGTCGGCATCGCCACCGTGACTCGCGCTGCGGACGACGCGTCGAACGTCACGGTCGTTGTCTCGCCTGCCAGGATCTCCACGCGGCGGGACATGGCGATGGAGTGCACCTTCACGAGCCGGCTGCCCGAGCTGACGCAGCGCAGCGTGCGACGCCACACGTGCCCGTCGTGCGCCCATGACTCGCGGCCAGACTCGTGGACGACGATCGCGCGCGTTGTGGCGTCGCGGACGTCGAGCCGCGTGTCGCTCGGCAGTTCGCTTCCGGTGGGGCAGATGACGACGATTTCGAGGATGCCCGACGGTGGCTCGACCCAACTGACGGGAATGTCGGTGACAGTGCCAGTCGTCACCGCGAGTGACGTCTCGTACAGGAGCGGGCCTCGTCCCGTTGCCACCGCGCCGTGCGTGCTGTGGATGGCGAGGTCGTAGTGTCCTGCGGCGAGGGTCTCGAAGCTCATCGTGCTCGTCGCCTTCGTCCGGAACGCTCTCGCCGAGCCCTCGGGGTTGAACGCGCGCAGGCCGCGGCTGAGGGTCACGTCCACTTCACCGTCGGCAACGTCAGTCACGTCTTCACCGCACGCACCGGCGGGGCCCGACAGACGCAACGTGAGGTCGCCGGCCGGTTCCAGCTCGACGGGCTCACCCGGTTTGCGACCCGCACGCACGTACGGCGCCCAGGCGTAGCCCTCGGCGCCGATCCAGATCACGTGCTGACGCGGCCCGAGTTTCAGGCTGTCGCCGAACGGGCCGTTGTCGATCAAGCGCTTCGTGTACGGCTTGGGCGGCAGGTACGTCCTGTCGCGGAGATTCGATTCTTGCTGCTGCTGCGAGAGGTTGCTGAGCAGGACGGTGCCGTGGGTGATGCGCTCGCCGGTGACGGCGTTGACCACGAGGAAGGCGGGCGGTCGGGGTTGTGAGCGACGCGTCGGTGTCGCGACACGCTCGGCGTCGGCGGGCTCGATCTGCAGCGGTTCGGCGGGCGGCGCTTCGATGGGTTCGGACACGCGCGGCGCGGGGTCGCTGGCCGTGACGTCGGCCGCCGCGCTGATGGTGTCTTGCGAACCCGCGCCTCTGTCCCCGAGGACCCAGAAGCTCATCCCGACCACGGCGAGCAACACGACGATGATGACGACGCGGTTCATTCCCTCACCCGTTCCGACTGCCGACGCTCGATCGCCGACGACACAACAACCGCTTCAACCGGTGCAGGTTGCGCCCGCGGCTCAGCTGCGTGCCATCTCCCAGCGGTCGGCGAGTGTACCGCGGCGCTCGAGGCGCGTGGCTTCGGCGATCACGATGAGGAGCTTGGCCAGGCGTCGCAGCGGAGGGACGAAGACAATCGTCAAGCCCAGCAACATCGCCGTGACGATCGCGATGTCGAGGCGACCGGTGACGAGGCCGGCGGTTGCCGGGATCGCGAGGGCGCCGAGGAGTGCGAGCCACGGGGCGGCGAGGGGCGCGCGGCGATAGAAGGCGAACTGTTGCCGCTCGGCCCTGTCGCGTGGCGTGGGGAAGGGGCGGCGGGCGACGAGCTGCACGTAGGCGCGCGCGCGGCGGATGGATTGGTCGCGGCGCGCGGGGCCGTCGGGCGTCTTCACTTCGTAGAAGAGCGCGTCGTCGAGCTTGACGATGTCGGCGCCGGCCTCGCGGACTTGCAGCATGAGGTCGAGGTCGTCGGCGGCGAGGCCGGGCGTGGGCTGCAACGCGAGGGCGCGGCGCCACGCGAGGAGCTGGCCGTGCACGCTGAAGAGGCGTCCCGAGCGTGACTCGCGGGCGCGCACGACGGATGTCCAGATGTCGTAGGTGCCTGGTGCGGGCGCCGGTGGTGCGCCGTCGTGCGTCAGCGGACGTCCGTCGCTGCCGAGCGACTCGATGAAGCGCTGCGATCCGCAGGCCATGCCGAGCGCGGCAGATGCCTCGAAGGCGCGCGCGACGAGGCCCAGCGCGTCGTCGTCGAACACGACGTCGGCATCCGTCAGCACGACGACGTCGACGGTGTCGCCCAGCGCAGCGAGGCCCGCCGTGATCGCGCCGGCCTTGCCCGGCCGCACGTCGTTGACGATCACGTCTGCGCGCGGTGCGGCCTCCGGCCAGGGGCCCAGCGCATCACGCGCAACGTCGCGCGTCCCGTCATCCGATCCATCGTCGACGATGACGACGCGATGCTCGCCCGCCGGCCAAGTCAGCCGCGCGAGGTTCGCCAGCTTGCGCGCGATCACGGCGCGCTCGTTGCGGCACGGCACGATCACTCCGAGACGCAGCGTCATCGTCAGCTCGCCGGCGGCGCGTCGATCCCCGGCGCGCGCGTGCCCATCGACACGCCGAGCGTGCGCTTCGCCAGGCCCGTCCAGGCCTTGCGATTGAACAGCACGTTGTCCGCCTGGGCGCACTCCCACGTGCAGACGCAGCGCGTGCTCTTGATCTCCTTGCGCAGCGCGTCGGCCTGCATGCCATCCCAGATCGGCGCGAAGTCCCAGCCGGTGTCGTTCAAGTTGCCCAGCGCCTTGCCGAGCATCTCGCAGGGGTGGACCTCGCCGTTCTCGAAGATCACGGCCGACAGCTTGCCCGCCGTACACGGCAGGTAGTGCTTGCCTTGGCCTTCGCCGGCCGCCACGCGGTGCACGTGCTCGTACATGAGCTGGTCGCGCGCGACGGCGAGCTTCGCCATCGGGTACTTGAAGTACGGGAGCGTGCCGTCGGCGACGAGGCGCGCCTTGACGGCGATCACCTCGCGGTAGCGCGCGAGGTCGACGTCGAGCAGGTGCGGCTCCATCGGCGTCCCGCGCGCGAGGTTGACGGTGACGTTGTCGGGCCGCAGCTCGTCGACGAGTTCTTCCAAGTGCTCGGCGAGCACGTGTTGGTTCTCGCTCGTCACCGTCACGATGATCCCGACACCGAGGCGGTCGGTGCCCTTGGCCTGTTCCTTGTAAGCCTTCACGGACGCCATCGACCGCGCGTGTCCGCCTTTGACCTGGCGGATCGAGTCGTGGATGTCGGGTGGGCCGTCGAACGACACGGCCACGGAAAGATACGTGTCGGGATTCTCGGCGAGGATCGTGTCGACGGTGTCGTGCTGCCAGCCTTCGACAAGCCCGTTCGTCGGGATCGCGAGGTGACGCAGGCCGCGCTTGCCGAACGAGCGCGCCAGCTCGGGCAGGTCGCGCCGCAGGAACGGCTCGCCGCCGCCGAAGCTGACCCACAGCAAGGGGCCGAGCGCCGACGACGTTTCCGCGAGACGATCCACCTCGGCCGCCGACGGGCCCTTCGTGCCGGCCGCCACGTCTTCCCAGTGGAAGCAGTGACGACAACGTGCGTTGCAGGCACCCGTGACGAAGAGCGTCAGGTGCAGCGGCGGGCCGGCGTGACGGAAGCCACGCGCGGCGAAGGGCAGGTATCGGAGCGCATTCACGGCCCGCGAAGGATAGCAGCTCGTCGTGAGCGTGCGTTCGCTCGTCGTGGGATGGCTCGAGCCGAGAGCGACACGGCCGGGCCCGACGTCCGGCGCGCCGCGCCCTTCCGTTGGGACGATCCGGGCGCGACCGGTATAAGCGGGGCGACAGTTTTTCCCTCGGAGTCGGTCATGACCATCGCCATGCAGTTCTTGGGTGCTGCCCGCTACACCACCGGGAGCAAGCACCTGCTCGAGGTGAACGACAAGCGCATCCTGCTCGACTGCGGCATGGTCCAGGGTCCGCGCAAGATCGCCGAGCGAGCCAACCGCAACCTGCCCCTCGAGGCAGGCAGCGTCGACGCCGTCGTTCTCTCGCACGCGCACATCGACCACTCCGGCGTGCTCCCGCGGCTCGTCAAGCTCGGCTTCGGCGGTCCGATCCACTGCACCGACGGCACGGAGAGCTTGATCGAGCTGCTCCTGGCCGACAGCGCCTACATCCAGGGTTCGGATGCGCGGCACCTCAAGAAGCGCGGCATCGACTACGAGCCGCTGTACGACCAGGACGACGTCGAGGTCACGATGCGTCAGGTCGTCGGTCATCCGTACCACAAGTCGTTCGAAGTGTTGCCCGGGGTGCAGGTGACGTTCCTCGACGCGGGGCACATCCTCGGCTCGGCGCTCGTCGTGCTCGATGTCGACGACGGCAAGCACAAGCTCCGTATCACGTTCACAGGTGACCACGGCCGCAAGGAACTCCCGATCCTGCGCGACGTCGAGCCGGTGCCCGACGACACCGACGTCCTCATCACCGAGTCGACTTACGGTGATCGTCTCCACGGCGATCATCCGGACATGGAGAACGAACTCGCGCGCATCATCATGGACGAACTCGATGACGGCGGGCGGCTGCTGATCCCCGCGTTTTCCGTTGGGCGCACGCAGAACGTCGTGCTCTTCCTCGGCAATCTCATCGAGCAGGGGCGTCTGCCGAAGCTGCCGATCTGGGTCGACTCACCGCTCGCGCGACGCTCGACGAAGGTGATGGCCAAGCACGCCGACTACTTCGATAAAGAAACGCGTGCGATGCTCGCCTCGGGGCGCAGTCCGTTCTTCTTCGACGGCGTCACGTACGTCGGCGACGCCACCGAGAGCAAAGCACTCAACGACCAGCGCGAAGGCATCATCATCTCGGCCTCGGGCATGCTCGAGGGTGGGCGCGTCCTGCATCACTTGAAGCGCACCGTTGGCGAGCGACGCGACTGCGTCCTGATGGTCGGCTACCAGGCCGAGGGCACGCTCGGGCGCAAGCTCATCGACGGCTACGACCGCGTGAAGATCTACGGGCAGAAGTACGACGTCCGCTGCAACATCCGCTCGATGGGCGGCTTGTCGGCCCACGCCGACTGGCGCGAGATGATCGACTCGTACGGGCACCTCGGCAAGCAGCTCGAGACGACGTTCGTCGTGCACGGCGAGGAACGCCCCGCGCTCACGCACGCCGACCGCCTCGAGGGCCACGGCTTCAAGAACGTGATCGTGCCCGTGAAGCACCAGCGCGTCGTGATCCGCGACTGAGGCCTCCGGCGTCGAAGGAGAGTCCGCACCGTCTCGCCGCGCGGCACGGATCGCATGCGCCTGAGACCATATCGGTCTCGGTGCGTGCGAACGCGTTCGTGTCGAGGCATTCGGGTGTCGTGACGCGACGTTCTTGCGCACGCCAGTGGATCGTCCGGTCGAGTGCCGGCGTCACGCCGCAACCTCCGCTCGGAGGGTCGTGTCCTCTTGCCGATGTCGTCACGCGTGACCGCTTCGGCGTCCCTCGGAGTCCCGCTTGCTCAAGGGCTGTCGGTTGCGGCGATGACGCCGTGACGCGACGGGCCCACGACAACGATCACGCGGAGGACACACCATGGATGGACGCTCGGTCATCATGTTCGAAGGCGGTGAAGGAGGAGCGTTGCTGTCGAGTGCACGTGGCGTGCACGCGCTTGCTCCGTTTTCACCGTCGATTCGACGCTGCCTTGCCGCAGCCTCGCACCTCATCCACGCCGCGACCTCGGAACGTGACGAAGAGGCCGCGCGCCAGATCGCGCGCGAGGCGGCCTCGCTCACCAACATGGCGATCGCTCAGGTCGAGCAGGTCGTCGGCCCGCTCGACGAAGAGCGGGCGCTGATCTATCAGGCGGAAGGCGGCGGGTTCACCTGCGGATCCGTCGGCAAACCGCCGATTCCGCTTCCCTGGCCCGTCCCGGAACGCGTGTCGATCACGGACCTCGTGCGTTCCGGCGTCGTCGACGATGGAATCATCGAGCTGGTGCGCAAAGCGCGCGCTGAGAAGATCGATCTGCGTGAGATCTTCGCGCAGCCCGAACGCATGGCCGCAAAGCTGGGTGTCACGCTGTCCGAGCAGTCGGTCACGCACCTCGGTGTGCTCGCGCCGGACAAGCTCGCAGCGATTCCCGACGAGACCGACCGCGAGGTCGTGGCGCTGTTCCACAAGGTGCTCGAGGATGGTCGCTACGTCGACACATGGCATACCCGGCCCTATGCGATCGCACATCAGCTCGACGTCACGATCAGCGAGGCTGCCCTCGAGCGCGTCGTCGCGGGAGGCGCGCGTGGAGCATTCCTGCACTACGGTCCGCCCGGCGGCGAAGTGATGTCGGTGATCGCTGCCGGCGTCATCGTGGCCGGTGTCGCGATCGCCGTGGGCATTGTCGGAGAGGTAGCGGCTCAGCATGTCGAAGACCTCGACAAGCTCGTGATCGACCGCTCCAACCTGGCGAAGTTCTGAGGCCCATGGAGATGCACGATTCCGATCCGTCCGTCGTGCTCGTCAGCATGCCGTGGACGTCACTCATCGAGCCGAGCTGCGGCCTCGGACTCCTCAAGGGAGTGCTCGACGAACGCGGTGTGACGTCGCGCGTCCTGCATCTGAACGTGTTCTTGCTCGAGCATCTGCGGGTGCTGACGTACAAGGAGATCGCCGACGTCTATGCCCTCAACGACTTCCTGTTCACGGGAGTTCTGGATGGCGCACCGACGCACGCGCAGCTTCGCGTGCTGCGTGGCAAGGTGCGAGAGTTGCTCAACCGCGGACGGATCGAATCACGCCGCGTCGGTGGTCCCGAAGGGCTCGTCAGCGCCCTCATGTGTCTGCGCAACGAGACGATTCCCGCATGGCTCGACACGTGGGCCGACGAGATCGCGGCGACGCAGGCAACGCTCGTCGGCTTCACGTGCATGTACGACCAGACGATCGCGTCGCTGGCGCTCGCCAAGCTCCTGCGCGATCGGATGCCCGATGTCACGATCGCGCTGGGCGGATACGCGGTGCGCGCACCGGCGGCCGAGATGCTCGTCGCGTCGACACCGTGGATCGACGCCGTGTGCACCGGCGAGGGTGAAACGACGATCTGCGAGCTCTATGAGGCTTCCGTCGGAGAGAGGTCGCTCGGCGATGTGCGCGGGATCGCGCGGCGAGAGCCGACAGGCGCTGTGACGACGACCGAGCCTGCGCCGCAGACGGACCTCAACACGCTCCCCGTGCCGAACTACGACGACTTCTTCGACGACATCGAGCGCCTTTCGCTCGAGCACCTCGTGGACGTCAAGCCACACGTCCTCCCGATCGAGAACTCGCGCGGGTGCTGGTGGGGTGCGAAGAGTCACTGTGTCTTCTGCGGGATCCGCGACAGCGATCTCGTCTACCGCGCGCGCGACGCCGAGCAGACGATCGCTGCCATGGAGACGCTGCACGCGCGCCACGGCATCGACTTCTTCCGCTTCTCCGACTACATCCTTCCGACGCAGTACTTCGACACGTTGCTGCCCGAGCTTCGACGCCGCGGTGCTCCGTTTCGATTGAGCGGCGAGATCAAGGCCAACCAATCGAACGAGTCGTTTGCGTTGATGGCCGCGGCGGGCTTCGAAGAAGTGCAGCCTGGCATCGAGTCGTTCAGCACGCCGGTGCTGCGGAGCATGCGGAAAGGAGTGTCGGCGCTTCAGAACATCTACACGCTACTGCTCGGTCGACGTCACCGCGTGCATGTCTACTACAATCTCATCTACGGCTTTCCCGCGGACGTCGTCGAAGACTACGAGGAGATGGTCGCGCTACTTCCGCGGTTGCTCCACCTCGATGCGCCGGTGACGTGTCTCCCCGCGCAGATCACGCGCTACGCGCCGCTGCAAGCGAACCCCGAGCAGTTCGGGATCGCTGCCGGTGGCGCCGAGGCGAGTTACGAGCTCGTCTTCTCCGACGAGTATCGGCGTGACCGGCGCTTCGACGTCGACGCCTTCTGCTACTACTTCGAGCGCATGCACAGCAACTCCTCGCCACTCGAGCGGCAGTACCGCAAGATCCACGAGGTCGTCGACGTCTGGCGGGTGCTCGCGGCGAGCGAAACCGCATGGCTCTACGAGGATGTCGACGTGCAGACCGAGGGCATGGTCGTGCGTGATCGACGCGGCGGAGACGACGTGCTCCATGAGCTGTCGCGAGACGAGGCGCGCGTCCTGCGCGCGTGCCACGAGCCCACGCCGACCGAACGCCTCGGAGATGCCAAAGCGCTCGCGGCCCTCGACGAACGCGGACTGATCGTCCGGGAAGGACGGCGCGCACTGTCCCTTCTCGCGGTCGCGCCGGAGCAGTACGCGGCGAGCGCGCTCGAGGAGCGTCAGAAGCACGATGAACCGGTCGTGGGCTGCTAGGCTGGCCGCGTGGCCCGCCGCTCCAAACCCCTCGATCGCTACGAAGAGAAGCGCGACTTCGGGCGCACGCCCGAGCCTGCGCCCGGTGCGGTGCGCGCGGCGTCGTCGGCGCGCTTCGTCGTCCATCGGCACGACGCGCGCAACCTGCACTTCGACCTGCGGCTCGAGATCGGCGGCGTGCTCTGCTCGTGGGCGATTCCCAAGGGCTTCTCGTACGACCCGCGTGACAAGCGTCTCGCCGTGCGCACCGAAGATCACCCGATCGAGTACCTGACGTTCGACGGCGTCATCCCGCCCGGCGAGTACGGCGCGGGCATGATGACGATCTGGGACGCGGGCGAGGTCGAGCCGGTCGACGCGGCGTACTACGGCGCGGCGGGGCTCGAGCTCGGTGAGATCAAGGTCGTGCTGCGCGGGCGGCGGCTGCGCGGCGAATGGCATCTCGTGCGCACGAGCCGGGGTCCGGAAGGGCGCGGCGCGCAGGGCGCGGGCGACGACGCGCAGCGGCACTGGCTGGCGTTCAAGAGCAAGGATCGCTACGCGGGGCCGAAGCGCGACTCGGCCTGGGGTGTGAGCCTGGAGGGAGCGCCGCGCAAGGCGTTGCCGCGCTCGCTGCGCGCGATGACGGCGCGCGACGAGGGCGAGCCGTTCGACGATGTCGAGTGGCTCTTCGAGATGGAGTTCGCCGGGCGTCGCGCGTTCGCCGAGTGGCACGGCGGCAAGGCGCGCGTGCGCGGCATGCGGCGCTGTCCGCAAAGCGTGGCCGACGGGTTGTCGACGTTGCGTGCCGAGAGCGCGCTGCTCGACGGCGTGCTCGTGGCGCTCGACGAGCACGGGCGTCCCGATGCCGCGTTGCTCGCGGAGCAGCTCACAGCGCGCGGCGCGAACGACGACGTCGTCTTCTACGCCTTCGACGTCGTGCATCTCGACGGCTTCGATCTGCGCGGCCTGCCGCTGACCGTGCGCAAGGCCGCGCTGCGGACGCTCGTCGTCGGCGAGGCCGGCGTGATGTTCGTCGACCACGTGATCGGCGAGGGTGTCGCGCTCGCCGAAGCCGTGAGCGGTGCCGGGCTGCGCGGCATGATCGCGAAGCGCGCCGCGAGCGCGTACCGCGCCGGCGTTTCCGAAGACTGGCTGCGCGTTCCCGTCGAACCGTCGCGCGATGCCACGCGTCCGATCGTCGCGCCGACGTCGATGCGCGCGTCCGCGATCACCAACCCCGACAAGGTTCTCTTTCCCGTCGACGGCATCACGAAGCGCGAGCTGATCGCCTACTACGAGGATGTCGCGGATGTGCTCGTGCCGTACCTCGCAGAGCGCCCCGTACACATGCTGCGCTACCCCGACGGCATCGAAGCCGAGGGCTTCTACCAGCACAAGGCGCCCGACTCGCCGCCCGACTGGCTCGACACGATTGCCATCCCGCGCTCGAGCCGTGAGGGCGAGGTCGTGCACGCCGTCTGCAACAGCCGCCGCGCGCTCGTCTACCTCGTCAACCTCGGCTCGATCGACCTGCACCCGTGGCTCTCGCGCATCCAGCATCTCGACGCGCCCGACCTCGCGCTCTTCGACCTCGACCCGAAGGGCGCGCCGATGTCGGACGTCGTCACGATCGCGCGCGTGCTCGGTGAAGAACTGCGCGCCGTCGGTCTGCGTCCGTGCGTCAAGACGTCGGGCAAGACCGGCCTGCACATCGTCGTGCCCGTCGCGCCGATCACGGGCAGCGACGTGCGCCTCGACTTCGACCAAGTGCGCATGTTCTGCGAGGCCGTCGCGCGGCGGGTGTGTCGCCTGCTGCCCGACATCGCCACGGTGGAGCGGCAGGTCTCGCAGCGCGGCGGGCGCGTGTATGTCGACGTGCAGCAGATCCGCCGCGGCCAGACGATCGTTCCGCCGTACATCGTGCGCCCCGTGCTCGGCGCGTCGGTCTCGACGCCGCTGCACTGGGACGAAGTCGTCACCGATCTCGACCCCGCGCGCTACACCCGTGACGTTGTCCGTGCACGCCTCGCCGAACACGGCGATCTCTTCGCCTCCGTCCTCGACAACCCGCAAGACCTCGTGCCGGCCATCGCGGCCTTCGACCAGCGCCTCCGCGGCGCCTGACAGCCTCGAGGGGCGCTTGGAGACGTAGAGTCCATCACCGCGCGGCTCGCCGCCGTATCGCCGACGTCCCCGTTCCTCATGCAGGCCCATGCCATGGCTGAACCGCCCCGTGTCGCCCTGACGCTCGCCCGTGTCGTCGCGGTCGGATTTGCGCTGACGATGGCGGGCTGCCTCGTCTACCGGGCGCAGAAGGAGGCCGCGCCGGCCGACGTGGCGCCGCCCGAGGAGCTCGAAGCGGCCGAGGCGATCGACGTCGATCCGTCGGCCGCGACGGGAGTCGAGCAGAGTGAGCCGTTGGAGTCGGGGAGCGACGACGACGGCATGCTGCACAGCTCGAAGTCGCTCTCGGGTGTCATGATGTCTGCCGAGGACGCCGCGCTGCTGCTCGGCTCGAAGTCGGCGCCGATCCAGGTCATCGCTCCGGCCGCGCCGAAGAGCGACGCCGGCATGCTGTCGAGTTCGAAGTTCCTCGTGATCACGCGGCCGGCAGACGCCAAGACGGACGACGACCCGGACACCGACAGTGTGCAGCACGACGTCGACGACACCGACTCACCCGACGCCGACACCTGACGAGTGTCCTTCCCCGACACACACTCGCTCGCGAACGTCGCCCTGAGTTTCGGGCTGCTCTTCGTCGTCTTCACACCACTCGAATGGCTCTTCGCGCCAGGCAAGCCGTCGCTCTTCCGACGCGAGTGGGGCACCGACCTGCTCTTCTTCCTCGGCCAATACCTGCTCTGGACCGCGCCCGTCGTCGCGGTGCTCGTCTGGATCCGCGCGCACGTCGACGCGCTGCCGCTCGAGAGCCTGCGTGAAACCGTCGCGGCCCAGCCCTACTGGCTGCAGTTCCTCGTCGCGATTTTCCTCAGCGACGTCGCGATCTACTGGGCCCACCGCTGGTCGCACAGCAACGAGTTTCTGTGGCGCTTCCACCGCGTGCACCACACGGCCGAGCGTGTCGACTGGCTCGCCGCACACCGTGAGCATCCCTTCGACAACGTCTACACGCGCCTCACCGAGAACCTGCCGCTCTTCCTCCTCGGTTTCCCGCTGCACACGATCGCCGGCTTCGCAGTGTTCCGCGGCGTCTGGGCGATCTACATCCACTCGAACGTCACGCTCACGCCGGGGCCGCTCGCTACGATTCTCGGATCACCGCGTCTGCATCACTGGCACCACGAGTCGGATCACTGCGGACGCGTGAACTTCGCGAACCTCAGCCCGCTCATGGATCGCCTCTTCGGGACGTACCACGACCCCGGCGAGATGCCTACGCGCTACGGCATCGACGAAGACCTCGCGCACGGCTACGTCGCGCAGATGATCGAGCCGTTGCGCCCGCGGCGCTGAGCGCGCGCCGGGTGACTACTCGTCGTGTCCGTCGAGGCGTGCCAGGCGTGCGCGGATGTAGGCCGCGTCGCTGGAGTGCGGGTCTTGCTCGAGGTAGAGCGTCCAGTGGTGACGCGCGTCGCGGACGTCGCCGAGCAGGGCGTGGGTGTCGGCGAGGTTGTAGTGGGCGTCGGCGTAGGACGGATTGATCGCCAAGGCGCGGTGGTAGGCGTCGATCGCGATCGCGAGCTCGCCGAGCTCGGAGTGGACGTTGCCGAGGTTGTTCCAGGCCTCCTCGTACGACGGGTCGAGGGCCAGCGCGCGCTCGAAGGACGCCACGGCGTCGCGCTTCTGGCCGAGTTCGTACTGGGCGTTGCCGAGGTTGAACCAGGCTTCGGTGTAGCTCGGGTCGTGGCCGAGGGCGCGCGTGTAAGCGCGCACGGCGTCGGCGAGACGTCCGGCGGCTTCGGCGTCGACGCCGTGGTCGAACCAGGCGTCGGCAGTGTCGACGGACGGAGCGCTGCGGGCGATCGACGTGACGGGCGTGGCGTCGCGTCGTTCGGCGTTGCGCTGCGCGGAGAAGCCGAGGCGCAGCTGGCCGCTCGGGTCGGCGATGCGCCCGTCGGGCAGGTGCACGACGACGTCGTCGGCGACGGCGAGCTGTCCGAGGTTGGCGCGCTCGGGCATCCACTGCGCCAGCTCGCGCAGGCTGCGCCGGATCGTCGCCGGCGGCACGCCCTTCGTCGTGAGCTCGCGCAGTGTCTTCGCGGCCGACACCTGACCGAAGTCGAAGAAGCCGAGGCGACCGTGGGTGCGCACGGGCGCGAGCAGGCCGCTGCGCACCCAGGCGCGCACGCGCGACGACGGAACCGACAGCAGGCGCGCGAGTTGGTTGATCGTGTAGAGACGTTCGAGGTCGGCGCGCGCGTCGTCCATGCCGAGCTGTTCGAGCAGGTCGACCTCGGACACGAGCGTGAGGTCCTGGCCGGTGTCGATCAGCGAGCGCGCCTTCGTCAGCGCGACGGTGGGCCGGCCGTCGTCACCCACGGGAGCGCCGCCGCGCCCGACGATCACGAAGCGCGTCTTCGCCGTCGGTCGCATCACGGTCCGGCAGCCGATCGCGGCCAGTCGCACCCGCGCCTCGTCGTGCGTCATCGACGCGAGCCGGCCCGTCAGACAGACCTCGGCGAACTGCCACGGCGATGAGCGAAGGGGGTCTTGCGACGACATGGAGGGCGAGTGCGGGAGGTGGGCGGCGAGGTGTCTCAGCGTAGTGGAGCGATGCGTTGATTCGAGTGGTCCATTCGCGCGGCGGCCCGGACCAGGGCGTCGAAGGTACTGTCCGAGTCCACGAAATGTCCCGGATTGTGTGCTGCCGGCCCCCGTTGAGGCGCGCGTTTCGGGAACCGGCGGGCCGCTCGCCGGCGCGGAGCTGGGCAGGTCGCGCAACTGCGTCTACGGTGGTAGCGGCCACGTTCAGGCGTCGATCACGCGACGCACGGACATCGCACACATCGTAGGGGGAGGATGTCATGGGATCCGTCCGCAGCACGAGGCTGCTCAGCTCGGCGCTCCTGATCGCGCTCGCGTCGTCGCAGGCGCTGGCGCAGCAGGTGCTCACCGTCGGTGGGGACGGCGGTTTCGACGAGATCGCGACGGCCGTCGACCTCGCCGCCGACGGGGACATCGTCCTCGTGCGCGCGGGCAGCTACGCGTCCTTCTCGATCGTCGCCAAGTCGCTGACGGTCACGCACGACAGCGACGCGCTCGTCGTTGTCGGCGGGACGATGGAGGTGCGCGACCTCGCGGCCGATCAGACCGTCTTCCTGCGCGGACTCACGGCGGCGACGACCGGCACCGCGGGCAGCGACGCGCTCGTCATCGGCGACTGCGCCGGCGCGGTGCGCGTCGAGTCGTGCAGCTTCACGGGCCGCAACGGCGTCTCGCCGAACTCCCATGGCGGAGACGGTGTCGACATTAGCGACGCGGCGGCCGTGTCCTTCGTGCGCTGCACGATGCGCGGTGGACGCGGCGCATCCGCCGGTCAAACCGGCGGCAGCGGCGGCGCCGGCGTGAACACGCGCTTCAGCTCCGTGTACCTCTACAGCTCGTCGCTCACGGGCGGCGACGGAGCCTTCGGCGACGACCTCGGCGGCCTCGGCGGCGGCGGCCACTCCGACCCGTTCATCCTCGGCTTCGTGCACGCGTCGGGCTGCGTGCTCGTCGGCGGAGACGGCGGCGGGGCGGCCGACGACGACGACGACTGCGGCATCCCGGGCAGCGGCGGGCACGGCATCCAGGGCAGCGCCGGGATGGTGCGGTCGAGCACGACGTTCGGAGGCGCGGGCGGTTTCAACTTCGGATCGGAGTTCTGCCCCAAGGGCTCGGACGGACTCGGCGTCGTCGGCGCGGGGCTGGTGCCCGGCTCGGCGCTGCCGCGTTCGGTGGCGCTCAGCTCGCCGGTGCGCGAATCGGAGCAGGTGACGGTGACGCTCTCGGGGCAGGTGGGTGACACGGCTTTGATGACGTGGTCGATGGAGCAAGAGCACGTCTTCGTCCCGTCGTTCCAGGGTGCCGTGCTCGTCCCGCTCGGCGGGCCGTCACTGCGTCTCGACGCCCTGACCGACTTCAAGGAGACCTTCGCGGTGCCCGTACCGGACCTCCCCGCGGGCATCGAGGGCATTGTGATCCACACCCAAGCGTGGTTCGCATCCGGCGAAGCCACGACGCTCGACAGCCCCTCGAGCGTCGTCATCCTCGACACCGCGTTCTGACGCGCCGTGCCGGGGGTCTCCCGGATTGATCGACCTCGACCGCATGCGCTGCCCTTTGGGAGCGTCGCCATGCCATGGGTCTCGGTGTGGTCCATGAAATTCCCGCAGGCTGTGCGGGATTTTCATGGTCAATGACGGTACGTCCGTCGCCCCCAACACATCGCCCGGCTCTACGAGGCGGGTCGTGTCGCCTCCGACGTCCGCACGCTGCTGTGCCACCTCACCTACTCGTCGTTCTTCAACGGCGTCGACGACAGCCGCATCGCCAGCCACTACGACGAGCTGCTCGGAGAGCTTCCCGCGACGGAGTGAGGCGTCGAAACGGCGTTCGGAGCTGCAAGTGGGCGAGATGCGGGATCGGTGAGACGGTCGATGGCGGCGAGCGCTCGACGCCGCGCGCGAAAGCGCCGGAGACGCACGCCTGCGCGCACGTCCCCGACGCAAGTCGATCCTCTCGGGGGATCGGTCCGCGGATTCTGCAGAGCCGGCTGCGTGCGAGGCGCGACGACGTCCCGTGACGAGGCTCTCCCTCCTCGTCACCCCCAGAAGCGCAGGAACCGTGAGAGCGCGACAGCCGTCCGCGTGATTTCTCAGGCGTCCTCGACGCTCCACGACTCGAGCACCGGAGCGCGCAGGTTGCCGTCGCGCGTGCGTTCGATGTGACGCACGACGCAGAAGATGCCGGGCGACGTCCAGCGCGCCGCGCGTTCATCGCTGGGAATCAGCGGCGCGTCTTGCTCGCGCGCCGTGCAGGCCGCGTGGATCGTGGCGCGCGTCTCTTCGTTCCAGCCGCTGCCGACGCGGCCGACGGTTCGCAGCGTGCCCTCATCGTCCTGCGCGGCGATGACGAGACTCTTGAGCCCGCCGTGCTCGTCGTCGAGCCAGCCGATGACGACGCAGGGGATGTGGCGGACGGGTTTGATCTTCGTCCACGCGTCCGTGCGCTTGCCGGGGTGGTAGCGGCTGTCGCGGCGCTTGGCGATCACGCCCTCGTGGCCGTCGGCGATGGCTTGCTGATAGATCGCCGTGCCCTGGCCGGGGATGGCTTCGGCGACGACGAGGCGCGGGACGTCGAGCGGGGCGAGGATGTCGACGAGGCGCGCGCGGCGGCTCTCGAAGGGCTCGCTCATGCGCGACGTAAAGTCGTCGAAGAGGAGATCGAAGGCCACGAAGACGGCCGGCTTGTCGACGGCGAGCTGGCGCGCGCGGGTGACGTCGGTGGCCTGCTCGCGTGAGACCATGGCACCGAAGCTCGGCGCGCCGTCCTCGAAGACGACGATCTCGCCGTCGAGCGCGAGGCCGGGCGGGAGGGCGTCGAGCACGTCGAGCTCGGGGTAGACGTCGCGCAGCGGCTTGAAGCGCCGGTTGTGCAGGAACGTCTCGCCATCGCTGTGCGAGAGCGCAATCGCCCGCGTGCCGTCCCACTTGATCTCGAAGAGGTGCGCGTCGCTGTCGAACGGCCGGCCCGAGCGAGCGAGCATCGGCGCGATCGTCGCGGGCAGCGCGGCCACGTCAGCCCGTCTTCTTCTTCTTGGCCGACGTCTTGGCAGTCTTCTTCGTCTTCGACGCGGCCATCTTCTTCTTGCCCGTCTTCTTCTTGGCAGACGCCGACTTCTTCTTCGCGGCCGGCTTGTCGCCGCCGGCCGCCTGGGCCGCCGCGACGCTCTTCTTCAGAGCGTCCATGAGGTTCAGGATCTTCGGCTCCTCGAGATCCGGCGCCTCGACGATCTCCTTGCCGTCGACCTTGAGTTGAATCAACTCGGCGAGCTGCTCGGCGTAGCGGTCCTTGTACTCGGCGTAGTCGAAGTCCTCGATGATCGACGCGTCGATCAACGTCCGCGTCAGCTTCAGCTCGTCCTTCTCGAGCGAGGTGTCTTCGAGCTCCGACGTGAAGTCCTCGATCGGTTTGACCTGCTTCGCGACGTGCAGCACCGTCATGACGAGCAGCGACTCGCGCGGCCGCACCTGCACGAACTGCTCCTTGCCCGAGAGCACGACCCAGCCGATCGCGACGAGCCCGCGCTCCGCCATCCCCTCGCGCAGCAGCGCGTAGGGCTTGTTCCCCGCCACGCCGTCGGGTAGCAGGTAGTACGTCTTCCCGGCGTGATACCGCGCGTCGATCTCGTCGGCCTCGACGAACCCCTCGAGCGACACCGACCGATCCGACGTCACCCGCAGCTTCGCCAGCTCGTCCTGCTGGATGACGACGTACTGATCCTTCCCGTACTCGTACCCGCTGACGATGTCATCCGACGAAAGCTCCCCATGCGCCGGGCAGACCTTCTTGTAGCGAACCCGCGAGTGACACTCGTCGTGCAGCTGGTTCAACCGGATCGTCTCGGTCGTCGCATGGGCCGTAAACGCTCGCACGGGAACCGACACGAGACTGAGCTTGAGGAAGCCCTTCCAGCTGGTCCGCGGTGCCATGGGTCCATCTCGATGAATGAAGGAAAAGCGTCGATACCGCCGCCGAGAGAGGATGATACGGCGGATGTCGCGGAGCGGGGTGCTTTCCTACATCGGTGCGAATGGCGGTGGGGTGAAGGGGGATGTGCGGGGGAGCGCGAGCGACGAGCGGACGATGGCGTCGGCGTTGCGGCATGCGCGCTGCGTTCCTTCGCGGCCTAACGAACCAAGCTGGCGCGTTAGGCGGACCTGCATAACGCTCCCAGCCTCGCGCTTGTTGCACCAAGAACACGCCCGTAGCATGGCCGCCGAAGCGAAGAGCGGGAGTGTGGCGCGATGAGGAAGGGTTCAAACCGGGGCGAGGCCAGGCCGCGTTTGTCACGAGCGCGCTGCGACAACCGAGTTCTGTCCAATTGTTGTTGGGCAGGTGTAAGACGGTCATGATCCAGCCAGATGCAGATACTCTCGCCTATGATGCTGACGAGCTGTGCAGCAGAATCGCTGTCCTGACGCGCAGCATCATGGATTTCTGGTCAGACGGTGGCTGGGC
>JAJDEO010000060.1 GCA_029259745.1 Planctomycetota bacterium | reverse complement strand
GGGCCCCACGCCGGGTTCTGCCGCGGGGCGGGTCGCCGGGGCCCCTCCCGCATTTGGGTGCGGGGGCTCCGCGCCGGGCGCGTCAGTGGCGGGCTCACGAGGTTCATCGCGACGTGACGCCGCGCACGTCCCACTTGCGCTGCAGCGTGTCCCCGCCGGGCAGCGTGGCGTCCAACAGTAGGAACCAGTCGCCGCCCATCGTGAACGACACCCGGCCCGTGTAGAGCCCGGGCTTGCCGTCCACCGGCGCCAGCGTGGCGAAGGTCGGCGTCATGCCGGCGTGGTTCATGTTCGCCTCGATCGAGAGCTCGGCGCCCTCGACTGGCTCACCGGCGACATCGAACAGGCTCAGCTCGAGGTCCGCCTCGCCCACCGACGGTGTTGGCGGCGTGAGGCGGAAGACGACCGTCATGTCGTCCTCCGCCGCCGCCGGTGCGCACCCGACGCTGGCGAAGAGCGCGAGCAGGCACGCGGCGGCGCTCACGCCGACAGCGCGCGGCGCGGTCCAGGAGCGTCTGGCCATCGTCAGGTGGTCGCCGTGGGTTGGATCGCGGGCGACGTGCGCGGCTTCCAAGCGCACGAGCAACCGTGCTGTGCCTCGTCCTCGGCCGACGGGAACATGTGGTAGTACATCGCGATCACCATCGGGAGGAAGACCACGCTGTTGTAGAACAGGTGGAGTTCGACCCGCGGGACCCACAGCTGGATCAACGACATCGGCACGGGGCTGTCGAACAGGTTGCTCCCCACGACCGCCTGGCCCTGCAGGACGGCGTGCTCGATGTGGTGCCAGAACTGGATGATCAGCGCGACGTTCCACCACGTCCGCGAGCGACCCTTGAAGCCCGTGCGCAACAACCAGAACGCCGTCAGCATCACGAGCGCGTACCCGTAGTGCAGCAGCTCCGACTTCACGAGCCAGGGGTACCAGAGGCCGAGGATCCCGCGCGAGTCGGGGATGTTCCATCCCAGCACGTAGATCTGCAGCGCCTGGGCCAGGTGCTCGGCCCAATGGGCCAGCACCACGACCATGTAGATCTGCATGGCCTTCTCGTGCCAGTCGCTGTTGAGGCGCTCCATGAACCGCGCCCAAGGTGTGGTCGCGCAAGTCTCGGTGGTCATCAGGGGGGCTCCTGGAAATCGGGGACGTCGTCCCGTTCCGACCGCAAACCCCGTGCCAATGCTGTGTTCTGGCGTGGAGCGCGCGTTCCCCGTCGCGCATGAGCCACGGGCGCGTGCTGCTTACGCGCCGACGCGGAATTTGTATGCGCCCGCGCTACGCGCTCGGGGCGTCCTGCAGGTCGTGTTTGCGCAGGTAGTAGGCGAGGTTGCGCGAGTCGATGCCGAGCATCTTCGCGGCCTCCTTGCGGCGCCCGCCCGCCTGCGACAGGGCCTCGCTGACCAGGTCGCGCTCGGCCTGCAGCAGCCGCGTCCGCAGGTGCAGCGTCTGCGCCTCACCGCGCTGGGCGAGCGGCATCGACGACTCGAGCACGGCGCGGAACACGTCCGGGTCGAGCGGCTCGTCGCGGACGATGATCGTGGCCCGCTCCAGCACGTTGCGCAGCTCGCGCACGTTCCCCGGCCACTCGTAGGCCTCGAGCACGGCCGCGACATCACGCCCGAGCTCGGCGTCGCTCGGCGGTCGGCCGCGCAGGGTCTCGAGCAGGTGGCGCGAGATGGGGACGATGTCGTCGCGCCGATCGCGCAGCGGGGGCACCTCGATCGGGAAGATCGCGAGCCGGTAGTACAGGTCGCGCCGGAAGTGGCCCTTGTCGACGAGGGCGTCGAGCTCCTCGTTCGTGATCGCGATGATGCGCGCGTCGGCCACGCGAGTGCCGGCCTCGCCGACCATCTGGTACTCGCCGTTCTCCAGGACGCGCAGCAGCTTGGCCTGCATCTCGGGGCGCAGCGTGCCGATCTCGTCGAGCTCCAGGGTGCCGCCCTCGGCCTCGGCGAAGCGCCCCAGCCGATCCTCCGAGGCGCCGCTGAACGAGCCGCGGCGGTGGCCGAAGAACTCGCTCTCGAACAGCGTGTCCGGCACCGCCGCGCAGTTGATCCGCACGAGATGACCCGTGCCCCGCGGGCTGGCCCGGTGGATCGCCTCGGCGACCAGCTCCTTGCCGGTGCCGCTCTCGCCGGTGAGCAGCACCGTGGCGTCGGTCGCCGCCACCTGCGCGACCTGCTCGCGCACGCGCTGCATCGCGCGGCTCTCGCCGACGAGCTGTTGGCGCTGGCCGTCGAGCGCGCGCCGCAGGAACGTGACGTCGCTGACGAGGCGGCGGTGCTCAAGGGCGCGCGAGAGCAGGTGCAGCAGCGCGTCGGGTTCGATCGGCTTCTGGACGAAGTCGAACGCGCCGGCCTTCATCGCCGCGACGGCGCGCGGCACGGTCCCCACGCCCGTGACGACGATCACGGGCACGCGCGACCCGATCAGGCCCATCGTCTCGAGCAGCTCCTGGGCGCCGCCGTCGGGCATCTGCAGGTCGGCCAGGACGACGTCGACGGACTCGCGGCCCAGCAGCTCGACCGCGGCGGCCACCGAGTCCGCCGTGAGCGCCCGGTGGTCGCCGTGCGCCTCGACGAGCGCCTTCACGGAGTCGCGCACGTATGCCTCGTCGTCGACGATCAGGACGGTGCGGAGGGGTCTCATCGGTTGGGCTCCGCGCGAACGCGCTCGGGATCGTCCGAGGTGGCGGGGAGTGAGAGCGTGAACGCGGCGCCGCCCCCGGCGCGGTTGCCGGCGCGCAGCATGCCGCCGTGCGCCTCGACGATACCGAACGAGACCGAGAGGCCGAGGCCGGTGCCGCCGTGCGCGCTGAAGAACGGGTCGAAGAGGTGGTCGAGCTCCTCGGGCGGGATGCCGGGGCCGTCGTCCTCGACGACAAGGTCGACCCACGTCGTGCCCTCGTCGTCGACATGGCGCTGCGCGGCGAGGCGCAGCGTGCCGTCGCCGTCGATCGCCCGCGCCGCGTTCAGTAGCAGGTTCAGCACGACCTGCTCAAGGCGGCGCAGGTCGCCCGCGACGACGAGGTCGTCGTCGCCGAGCGCCAGCTCGACGCGCGCGCCCTTGAACACGGGGGCGAAGCGCGCGATGCCGAGCGCCGACTCGACCACGCGGTTCAGGACCGCCGCGCCGGTCTCGAGCGGCGGGCGCGCGAACGTCAGCAGGTCCTGCACGATGCCCTGGATGCGGCCGAAGCCGTGGCGCACCTCCTCGAGGTAGCGCGCGCGGTCCGGCGGCGGCAGGTCGTCGCGCGCGACGAGGCTCAGGTAGTTGCCGATGCCCTCGAGCGGGTTGTTGATCTCGTGCGCCACGCCCGCCGTCAGGAGGCCGAGGCTGCTGAGGCGCTCCGCGGTGTGCAGCTGCCGCTCGACCGCGCGCTGACGTGTCACGTCGCGCAGCGAGACCTGCACGACGCTCTCGTTGCCCAGGTCGATCAGGGCGAAGTGGCCGTCGGTGACGAGCTCGCCGCCGGCGCCCGAGCGCAGGTGCAGGCCGTCCACGGCTACGGGATGACCCGGGCTGCCGAGCGCGTCGGCAAGCGCGCGTCGGAACGCCTCGCGGTCGCGTTCGGCCAGATGTTCCTCGGCCAGGCTGGCGGTCGACGAGCCGCCTCCCGGGCGGGCCAGGTCGTCGTCGCCGTGCAGGCCGAGCGCGAGGCGCGCCGCGGCGTTGGCCTCGCGCAGCTCGCCCGTGCGCGGCTCGACGATCAGGATCATGTCCGCCGCGCCCTCCATCAGCGAGCGGTAGCGGTCGGTCACGCGCCGTATCCAGCGCAGGTAATGCTCGGTCTCGTTGAGCTGGAAGGCGCGCTGCGCGAGGCGTGCCACGACGATGCCGACCAGCGCCAGCAGCGTGGTGACGCCGACCATCGAGATCACGATCCACAGGGACTCGCGCTGATCGGCGGCGCCCTTGAACGCGGACTCTGGCACGAACGTCTCGACCAGCGACGGCGGGTGGACGGCCAACGGCGCGAGCAACGTGAAGGCCGAGTCACGCTCGGCTGGTGAATCGGCGGCGGGCGTCGTGACGAGGCGGCGTCGGACGCCCGCCGGCGACGGCGCGGGGCGCAGCTCGCGTTCGAGCGGGCCCGGCGCGAGCTCGACGACGAGCCGTGCGTGGGGAGCGGGGCCGGCGCCCACCGCGGCCGTGATCGTCGCACGCAGGGGGTCCCCGGCGCGCAGCGAGATCGTCGGGAGGTCGCCGAGCACCGCCGGCGCGGGCAGCGGCGAAGTGGCCTCGCCCACGACCGCCAGCACGTCGCCCGCCGCCGACGTCAACGTGGCCGCGGTCGCGTCCGAGGAGACATGCAGGAACGCGACGAGCGCCTCGGTGGCCGCGTCGTCGCCGGGCGAGCGCGCGCGGGTGAGCGCCGGCAGGGCGGCCAACAGCGCCGCCTGGGTGCGGACGGAGTCGAGGTGCGCGCGGAGACATTGCACCGCGGCCTGGTGGTCCCGCCCGACGGTCGCGCGCACCTCGCGCGCGCGCCCGTCCCTCAACGCTTGCAGGCGCGTGAAGCCCGTCGTGAGCTCGAGCGTCGCCAGGGCGGCGAGCACGACAACGAGGGCGAGAATGCGTATCGGCGACATCGCGGACTATGATACTCACGCGGGACACGCGCACCACGTCCCCGCTCACAGCGACGCCACGGCGTCCGCCGACGCCCGGAGATCCGCGCTTGAGTCGCCATCACATCCTGCTCATCGGAGCTCCGGCCAGCGGCCGCCATTGGCTGGCCGAGCGCATCCATGCGTTGACGGGCATCCCCGTGATCGTCCCCGTGATCGGCCCCGCGGACGGCGTGGACGCGGCCGAGTGGGTCGTCATCGCCGACAATTCCGAGGCCGTCGCGGACGTCGCGCCCTTGGCCGACCTCATAGTCTTGATGCGCGCCCCGCGCCTGTTGCGGGCGTCGCGCGTCGTGTTCGAGGGCCTGCGGCCGCGCGGGCGGATGCGCGGCCGGCTCGGCGCGACCCTCGAGCGCACGTCGCGGTGGGAACGCGCGGAATGGCCCGCGATGGCCGCCGTGCTCCGCGGGGCGGGGCGCGACTGGCGCACCTGCGCTTCGTCGGAGGACGTGCGCGACGTGTTGGAAGCGGTCTTCGGTATCGACACGGGTCAGCCGAGGCCGTGACGACGCCGCGCGGCGTTGGTGCATGAATCCTCCGAAGTGCGTTCGTCGGGCCATCTGGCGTGCAATTTGATCGTGGGGGACACTGGCGTCATGAACTCCCGAGTGCACCCGACGTTCAAGACCCATTACCGCGTGACGAACTGGCCAGAGTACGAGCGTGGACTCGTCCAGCGGGGCGATGTCACCGTCTGGTTGTCGAGCGAAGCGATCGATGCGTGGCGTGCTCAGCCAACCAGCAAGCGCGGCGCGCAGCCCAAGTTCTCCGACCTTGCGATCGAGACAGCGTTGACGCTCCGTCTCGTGTTCCACCTCCCGTTGCGTCAAACGGAAGGCTTCGTGCGCTCAGTCTTCGGTCTGATGGACATCGCGTTGGAGGCACCGGATCACACGACGCTCTCGCGACGGGCCAAGCAGTTGCGCGTCGATCTGCGGCGTGTTCGTCGCGCCGAGCCGACCCACCTCGTGATCGACAGCAGCGGTCTTTCGATCGTTGGTGAGGGTGAATGGTCCGCAGCAAAGCACGGCGGTTCCAGCCGACGTGGGTGGAAGAAGCTGCACCTCGGTGTCGATGCGACTGGTGCGATCCTTGCCCAGATCCTGACGGACAGCGTCGGTGACGATGCGAGTAACGGTCTCGACCTGATCGATCGCGTTGACGGGGACGTGGGCTCGATTACGGCGGATGCCGCGTACGACACGGTCGCGATGTACGAAGCGGGCGGTCGGCGCGGAGCCAGAGTCGTCTCCCACCTTCGAGGGCGGCAGCCGTCTCGCGGCGCAGGCCTCGGTCGCGTGCTCGAGATCGCACGATCCGACGCGTAGAGAAGCTCGGGCGTCGACGATGGAAGAAGGCGTCGGGCCACCATCGCCAGGGAGTCGTCGAGAATGCTTTCTTCCGCTACAAGACAATCATCAGCGATCGGCTTCGTGCGGGCTCTTCAGATACGCAGGAGACGCTCACGCATCATTGCGATTCGTGCAACAACGCCCCTTCTCGACGCCGATGACGGTCGGTTCGCATGCCGGCGAGGCAGCCCTCGGCAAGTGAATGGCGTGGTCGGCGTCGGACGTGACTCAACGAATGCGCAACGGTTCCGCGTGGGGCGTCTCGAGTTCTGGACGATTGTCGACAAGGGCGCGGTCGTGAAGGCGTCGTGGCGGACGAGCTGGGCGCGTGTTAAACGACGCTCTCCATGCTCGGTGTTCGGGGGTGTCGGGGAAGGCTTCGCTGGCTGGCGGTGGGTAGTCGCTCATGGCGTGGAACGGCAGCGGCTCGACGCGACGTCCGGCCGTCGTGTTCGGGTCGCGGTCCTTTGCCCAGCCGTCGAGGTAGAGGAGCCAGTCGCGGGTCCATCCCTCGGGGAGCGCGGGGAGCGCCTCGGCATCGAACCGTAGCGCGAGGGCATCGCCGGCGCCGAAGATCACCGTGCGGTCGTCGACATCTCCGAGCAGCGGAAGCACGTCGCCGTAGCGCGTGTACATTCCGGGGTGCTGGTCCCAGCGGTGCGGAATGACGCGATCCCAGTCGAAGCGTTCCGACTGTTGTCCCGTCTCGTCGGGCAGCGGTTCCGAGAACCCACGCCAGGCGAGTTGAGCCGACGACGCTTCGATCGGCGTGTCACGGTAGGGTGCATCGTCGTCATCGAGGACGAGGCGTATCGCGTCCCAACTCAATGCGAGTGTCGTGCTGAGTCGCAGGCGTGGATCGTTCGGGTCGATGAGATCGGTGATGTCGACGAGCATGGTCTTCGTCTTTCCGGCCGGGAATCCAATCGGTGGGCCGGCGCGCTCCCAACTCGCGCCGTCAGGAGTCCAGAGCTGCGGCGGCTCGAACGCGATCGTCGGGTGGCGCGCCGCCGAGACGTTGACGGAGGCGTCGGTCCAGAGGAGCCAGCCCGTCATTGCGAGACGCACGCGTGGAGCGCGTGCGAGCGTCGCAACCTCGTCTCGCGTACTCGCGAGCGTCAGGTCGAGGTGCCAGGGTTCGGTAAGGCCGTGGTACTGCGCGGGACGGTGCACGAAGGGCTGCGCGTGGTCGCCGTCGATCGTCGCGAGTTCTGTCGTGACGTCGGTGCCGTTGCTCGCTGTGACGCTCGCGGGAGGGATGATGTGCGAGAGAGTGTGGATGTGATGCGGTGGGAACGGCGGGAAGGTGAACGACTCATTCGGGTGGACCTCGATCTCGCTCGGATGGTCGACCGCGTGGAGGCGCACGCGGTCGAGATACGTGACCTCGCGGAGCTCTTCGGTGATGACGAGCTCAAGGGCACCGTCGCGCACGACGAGTTGCTCGTCGGTCAGTCGCACGTACTCTTCGTGGTCGAAGGGGACGTGCTTTCCCGGCTCCATCGGAAGGCCCAATGGTGTCGTCCCGAGCACGTCCGTGACAAACGAGAATCGCTTGCCGTCCCAGGCATAAACGAACGGGCACGAGCCGACGAGGCCTTCGACTTGCACCAGCTTGAGCGGCGTGTGGCTTGGATGGTCGTAGACCGTTTGATTGACGCCGTTCGTCCAGCGCACATTGAGGACATCGATCTGCGACGCCGCGCCGAGCCCGAAAACGAGCGGCTCACCGCGCGAGAGACGGCGTTGGTAGACACCACCGGCGAGCAACTCGACGATCGCTCCGACACCATGCGTGTTGTCCTTACGACCTGCGAGGCGCAGCGTGAGAGCGTGCGTGTCGGGGCGCGCGCGACCTCGGTGAATCGTAATCGACTCCCCGCTCGTCACGAGGTCGAGGACGCCGTCGTCGTTCAGGTCGGCGACGAGCGGTGGGGCGACATGTGCGGCAGTGGGCGGTGTGTCGACGAGCGTGACGACGGGAAGTGCTTCGTCGCGCTCGGCGAGTGGTCCGGCGGCCGCGAGGTGCGTGCCGGATACGACATCGAGAAACCCGTTCCGCGTCAGATCCGCAAACGTGAGTGCGGTTCCGAGTACTTGATCTGTTGCGACTTTGATCGACGGAGCGAATCCGCCGTCCGCCCCGAGCGACACGTGCAGCGAACTCTCCGAGATGGCGATGAGGTCGGGGCGTCCGTCGCCGTTGAGTTCTTCGATGTGCAGTGATGAGGCGTGGTGAAGCGTCGCATCCTCGAGTCCCCATGCACGCGTTCTGTCGACGAACACACCGTCCCACAGTCCCGCGAGCGCGACGATTCCGTCCTCGGTGAGCACGATAAGATCGATGGCCTGGTTGTCGTCGACGTCATCTGCGACCGACATGCGACATGCGCCCAGTGTGTCGAAGAGTTCGAGCGTCGTGTGTATGAGTCCGAAGAAGCGCGCATCGTCGCTTCCGTCGTTGCGCCACCAGGAGAGTCCGTCGGGGCCTGCGAGAACGAGGTCGAGTGACCCGTTGTGATCGAGGTCGACGAACGTCGCGTGGCTGCATGGCGTGTCGGCTACGGTGTCCGTCGACGCCACGAACCGTGCTCGTTCGGCGTCCCATGTGAAGAGCGCGGCACGCTCATTCTGGATGATGACCAACTCAGGTGTCGGGTGATGGTGCGCGCTGTCAGGGTCGGAGTCATCGAGGTCGCCGAGTGCAGCGAACGTCACGTCGCCCTCAAGAATCGAGGACGACGTCCATTCATCGTCAAGACGCCTGAGGAGCATCGCGCCACCCGAACCCCACGCGATCAAGGCGCGATGAGCATCGCCACCGAGGTCGACCACGAGGAGATTCTCGACGCCCGATCCATCGACGTGATCCCAGACAGTGAAGTCTCCGAACGCGGGGATTGTCGGTGCGCCCCGACGCGATCCCGCCGGGCGGCCGGCAAGAACGACGCCGTAGCGGCCCATCTCGACATCGGCCATGGTTGCTGCCGAAACCCCAGCGGCCTTCAGCTCTGAACTCTCGTCGAGAAGGGCAATCGCAGCGTCTTGATCGTCCGGGGACTCGGCGAGACGAATCAGGAGCCGGCCAAGCCGGTACGTCGCCTGGACGTAGAACGAGCCATTCGGGCCCAAACCGAGGTCTCGTACTGCGCGGAGCTGATCGATCGCCATCTCGGTGTCGTCGAGGCCTTCGAGCGCTGTCGCGAGTTGAAGGCGCGACGCGGCGTCGCCGGGGTCGCTCTTCACGACGAGGCGAAACGCATCGGCAGCCGCTTCGAGCTGCTGGTCACGAAGCAAGATGTTGCCGTGCACGAAGAGCGCGCTGAGGTCATCCGGTGCCTGGACTCGCGCACGTTCGACCAACGTCGCGGCACGGTTTCCCTCATCGTCTTTGTGATACGCGATGATCGCGGCGCGCACAAGATCGTCCGCGCGCGGCCGCTCGATCGTGACCAAGGGTTCGATGGCTTCCCATGCACCGGCAAGATCTTGCGCACTTCCGCGCCGTGCCATGGTCGACGCGCGCGTGCGCCGCAAGTCACCCGCGGGGTCGTCGCTCTGTGGGGGGCTGGCGTTGCTGCCGCAACTCGAGAGCTGCAGGAGCAGAAGGAAACCGAAGAGACTATGGGTTCGTCGCATGACGACATTATGTCTCACTACTTCCCGCATGTGGAGTGTCGTGGGCGGCGTTCGAGTTTGTCGACACGCTGTCTTGCTTGTTCGTTCCTCGAAGCGCTGCTAGCCTGCGACCGCGACGCGTCGCTCGCTCGCGAGTTCGATTTCTTCCGGACGTCACGCCCGTCATGGCACGACGCCGCATCGCTTCCCTGGTTCTGTTGCTGCTCGCGAGTTGCGGCGAGGACGGACACAAGGATCTTCAGCTCGGCAGCGATGCGTGGCGCCCCAGATGACGTTCTCTTTCGAGAACCGCTAGTCGCCGGGCGTCCGATCTTCTTCGGCTTCGACTTGCGCCGCCAGCACGCCTTCCATCCCGCGCGGTGCCAAACCGGCCCGGCCGCGTGGGGCCATCGCGACTCGGCTCAAACTCCAAGTGGCGAGCGTTTTCTCATCAGGTCTCGTTTACCGTTTGAGCCTGCTGGCTCACGCGGGCTTGCGCTTGCGGGTCAGCAGGAGCGCGACCGGCCCGGTCAGGAAGAGGGCGAAGATCGCTGGGGCCGGGGCGAACGGCGCCGCCCAGGCCTGGCCGAAGTCGTTGCCAAGGCGCAGCGCGCACTCGACCAGCGCGATGCAGACGGCGACGACGATCCGGCCGTTGCGCGAGCGCACCGTGGTCGGCGGGTCGGTGATCATGAAGAACACGAACAGCTGGTACATCGGCCCGGTGATCGGCCCGACCTCGGTCAGGAACGGCAGCCCGAGCGTCACGCTGCGCACCCACGCCAGCGCGAGGAACGCGAGTGTGTAGCTGATCGTGACGTGCAGCAGCTTCAAGCGCGACACGACAAGCAGTCCGATCGCCCAGATGAGGCTGTTTACAAACAGCGCGTTGCCCCACTCGTGCGAGAGGATTGCGACCTTCGGCGCGGCCAGCAAGAGCAGCGCGGCGATGCCGAGGTTGGATGGGTTCCAGAGGTGCGAACCGCGGTAGCGCAACACGTACTTGCCGGCGATCGAGAGCACAGCGCACATCGCGAAGGGCCACAACAGCCCTTCTTGTGGCTTCACGAGCAGCGCGATGCTGTTGCCGGAGATGTACGCCGACAGCAGGCTCTTGGGCCAATGCCCGAGCAGCCACCTGGACAGGACCATCTCGGTCAGGATGCAGGTGCCCAGCGCCGTAGCGAGCCGGTCGTAGCCGCCGAGCACGCCAAAGCGCAGCTCGCCGACGACCAAGATCAATGTGATCAGCGCCGAGATGAGGTGCTTGGGGCTGAGCTGCGGCAGAAAGAAAGGGCGCACCGGTGTCGAGGTCGTCTGCGTCGAGGCGGCCGGCGTGCTTGTGGCGGTGGGCTTGGAAGTGGCGTTCATGATCAGTTCTCGCCTTCCACCAATTTGTGGACCGTTCCTGCTTTTAATGAAAGCCGCTGCTCGATCGTGCCGGACGGCCAGCGGATCTCGACGCGATCGGCGCCCTCTGCGTCGCCGAGGCCGACGTGCAGCCGGTGGTCGTTCTGTGCACAGAAACCCGATCCGGCCGCGACGACCAGGCGTTGGCTGTGCTCGCCAAAGTGCACGATCACGGTCGCGCCAACGGCGTCGGTGTTGGCGCCTGCGCCGCGCAGGTCGAGTGACAGCCAGTGGCGGTCTGCCTGCGGTTCGGAGCGATAGATGAGCAGCGGTCCGCGCTGGTTGGCGACGACGACGTCCGGAGTGCCGTCGCCGAACAGATCGCCGACCGCCACCGCGCGCCCGTCGTACCGGTCAGACACGCCGACGCTCTGCCCGATCTCACGGAATCGCCCGGCGCGGTTGTGCAGCACGCGCGAGCGCTCGTTGCCTGAGAGGCTGCGTCCGTCGAGCGGCGGCCA
Organism: Planctomycetota bacterium; assembly: GCA_029259745.1. GTDB lineage: Bacteria > Planctomycetota > B15-G4 > B15-G4 > B15-G4 > OFTM221. Next base: position 16,715 of record JAJDEO010000060.1, on the reverse strand, counting down.
GTTGGCGGCATCGGAGAACACCGTGCCCAACGCGCCCGAGACCTTTGTCATGTCGTACCAGTACGATCGCTCGTCCTCGGTCGAGATGAAGCCGTTGGCGACGAACAGATCTTGCCAGCCGTCGTTGTCGAGGTCGGCGAACTGCGCTCCCCAGGCCCAGCCGCAGTCGGCCACAGGGCCCTCGGCGACGTCGAGCATCCGGCCCTTCTCGGCGAGGTAGTTGAGGCGCAGATTGTTGCCCTGGAACAGGTAACCGGGCTCGGAGATGTTCGTGACGTAGACGGCCAGGCGACCCTGGTTGTCGATGTCTCCCAGAGCGGCGCACATACCGCTCTTGCTGTCCTCTTCCAGGCCGGCGTCCAGTAGGCGTTCGAAGCGCTCGCCTTGCTGGTTGAGAAACAGCTCTTCGGAGCCGTAGTCGTTGGCGACATACAGGTCGATCCAGCCGTCGTCGTCAAAGTCGGCGGCGGCGGACGCGTAGGTCCAGCGCGTGTTCGTCATGCCTGTCGACTGCGTGACGTCCTCGAAGCGGCCATCACCGAGGTTTCGGAACAGCGCGTTGCTCCCGGCGTCGCTCGCGAACTCGAAGCTGGAGTGCATCACGCGCGTGTCGTCGGTGCTCCACAGGTCGTCGCCGTCGCGCCAGTACCCGCCGATGTAGAGGTCGAGGTACCCGTCGCGGTCGTAGTCGAACCAGGACGCCGCATTCGCGTTGCGGCGCGCGGCCAACCCGGCTTGCTCGGTGATGTCGGTGAAGGTCAGCCCGTCGTCCTGGCGCATCAGGAACGAGCGACCGTAGGCGTAGATGAACGCATCGCGGTCGCCGTCGCCGTCGATGTCGGCCCAGACCGAGCCCATCGAGGCGCTCGCTCCAGTGACGTTCAGCGCCGCGAGGCCGGCTCCGACAGCGATGTCGCGGAACGTGCCGTCGCCCTGGTTGCGGTACAGGACGTTGGGGGCGCCGCCGCGCGAGGTGGTCGCGTAGAGGTCGGGCCACCCGTCGTCGTCGACGTCGACGATCGAGACGGCCGCGCCAGTGGCGGCGATCTGTCCGTCGATGTGCGCGAGGCTAGGGGCCACCGCGAACGGCTGGTGGGTGAACGTGATGCCGGCCGCCTCCGAGACGTCCTCCAGGCGAAACGGCGCCGAGGAGTCGGGAGCGGTGCGGAGCGGGCTGAGGTCGTGGTGGCCGAACCACCACGTCACGGCCAGGGCGCCGGCAAAGCCGAGCTGGGCCACGCGCTGGGAGGGGGGCATGGTGCGTTACATGTCGGAACGGGGGACGGTGTTCACTATACGTCGGCAGCGCGGGTCTTGTGAGAGGAGCTTCGCGCGACAATTCCGTAGAGACGTCGGGAGGATTGCGGGGGGTGTTGGTTGTCGCTACCGAAAAGTCCGTCCGCGTCCCCAATGCTGGCACAGGAGCGATTTTATCATGGTCGCGTCGATCGTGACTGAAGTCCCCGGATGCGTCACGTTGACAGGTCGAGTGCGCCGAATGGGCATCGGGTGCGTGTGAAGACGGACCTCGACTGTCGTGAGACTCTCACTCTTGACGCCCTCGACTCAGGCAGCTCGCGAGTAGACGTGATGCAGCCCGCCAAGCACGCGGCGAGCTGTCCGTCTCCTTCGGCTTTCGACCATCGCCGTCGCTTGACAGGTGCGTCTCCGTCGAGCGATTGGTGGCACCGCTCACGGTTGTAATAGGCCGCGAACTCCCGCACCACGCGCAGCAGATGTCGCTCGTCGAACGGGATGATGTGATCCGTGCATTCGCGCCGGATCGTGCCGTTGATTCGTTCGACGTATCCGTTGCACCACGGACTTGCCTTGGGCGTGACGACCTCATCGAGACCGAGGGCGTCCGCCTTTCGCGTGAAGGTGTCGCCGTAGATCTTGTCGCGGTCACGGATGAGGTGGGCAAGGTTGAGGGCTTCGTGTTCTCCCACGGCCTCGACCAGGTTCTGTGCCGTCCACTCCGCTGTCGGGTGTCGGTCACGCCGGCCTGCAGGATCTTCCGCGACGCGTGATGCAGGACGCCGAACACGTAGAGGTTCCTGTGGCACCGTGAAGAAGTCACAGGCGATCGTGTTCGCCATGTGGTTGCGCAGGAAAATCGACCACGTCTGGCTCTTCCTCCCGGACGATGCCGGACCATGTACTTCGCGACGGTCGTCTCCGCGACGTCGTGCCCAAGCACCTTCAGCTCAGACGCAATCCGCGGTGCACCCCAGAGCACGTTCTCGTTCGAGAGCCGCTTGATGAGGAACACGAGGCTCCACCCGATGGCGGGGCGTCCGATCTTCTTCGGCTTCGACTTCCTTCGCCAGTAGGCCTTCCATCCCGCGCGGTGCCACTTCACAACGGCGTCGGGCTTCACGATCAGCAACGTCTCGCGCCACGTGTCGAGCGCGCGCACGATGCCGATCCAGGGGATGCGGTCGCGGTCCTCGAGCTTTGGTCGCTTCACAGAGCGCCTGAGGACGGCAAGCTGCTGGCGGAGCGCGATGTTCTCGAGGGTGAGGCGGCGGCGCTCAACGAGGAGCGCCCGCGCCGCGAACAGGGCGTGGCTGAGGGTCGACATGGCTCGATCGTACCCTGGCTGACCACCTCTCTTGGCGGATCGCGGGGCCTCGGTTACCGCCGACGTAAACCCATGGTGGGTAACGCGTTCGAGTTTACGGTAGGGACTAGGGGCGCGTCGCCGGTAAGTCCCAGGTGGCAACAGGCGATGTCGCTTCTCACTCGGATGAACAACCCGGTCGAGAATCCGCCGCCTCGATGTCACGGAGGAGTTCAAGGCGGCCACTGCGGCGCTGGTCGTCGGGGGGCATTCTCTGCACGAGGTCATCCGCCAGCTTTCGTGCCTCGTCGAATCGGTCCTGTTTCCACAGAATGCAAGCCAGCAGGGCTTGGGCATCCAGCGCAGGCGGATGGTCCATACCGTGCAACTCGATGAGCGTCCTATGGAGGCCAGTAACGGTACTCTCGGCGCGGGCGAGTTGACCGAGTGCGAGATGTACGTTCGCCAAGCGGTGCTGGGTGCGCAAGAAGAGCCAGTGGCGATCTCCGAAGATCCGACGAAGCCCCTCCGCGCAAGCGATGATGAGGCTCTCGGCTTCTTCGTATCGACCAACCTTGAGGTAGGCGGCCCCGAGGTTGCCCCGGACGACAATCGTGCTGTAGTGCGCGCTCCCGAGCAGTGCTTCGTATCGGTGTATCAGGTCCTCCTTCAGCGCAATCGCTTCCTCATACTGCTTGAGGTTCTCCAACGTGATCGCCAGCTCGTTCTGACACTCCAGCGTGTGCAGATGCCCCGCACCGAGCACGCGTTCCGTGTCGGCGAGCACCTGCCTCATGAGGGGCGCTGCGTCAGCGGGTTTCCCTCGGTGTGTCGATAGCATTGCTTGGGCCTGGCGGAGTTGGAGCGTGTCGGGGTGGTCTTCACCAAAGTACCGACGGTAGTCTGCGAGCAGCCCGATGTACGCCGAGTCCGCCTCATCGAAGCGCCGATGATCCTGGTACACGGCAGCGAGCCGCATGCGACAGGTCAGTGTGATCGGACGCTCAGCTCCATGTTCACGCTCGGATCGTTCCACGGCGCCGGTGCTGAGGCGCTCGGCTTCGTCAAAGCGGTCGAGATCTGAGCAGATGCGCGCAAGCTGCATGGTTGCGCGAAGTGTGTCGACGTGGCCCTCGCCCAGGGTCCGACGGCTCCCTTCCAGGGCTTCGCGCGTCAGGTTCTCCGCTTGCCCGAACTTGTCTTGGCTGTAGTACGTCTCGGCGAAGCCGAGAAGGGCCTGGATCGTTTCAGGGTGATTTGGTCCCAGCGAGGCCCTGAACCCGTCGAGGGCCTCGCGATAGAGCTCTTCGGCTTCGGGGAATCGACTCTGGGTTGTGAACAACTGGGCCAGGCTCTGGATGGACTTCAGCATCTCCAAGTTCATCGCGGCGCCGCCGTTCCGCCGGATCGAGAGAGCTTCCTCCAGCAAGGGAGCTGCGCTGCCGTATCTCCCGAGCGACTGGTAGATGCTCCCGATCGAGGCGAGGATTCGACTCTGCAGGAGCGGCTCCTTGCCGAGATCGTCGTGGACGAGTTTGCTGGCACGAGCGAGGAGTAGCTCTGCCATCTTGGTGGGGTGGCTTGTGCGCGAATCGTCGTCGATGTCGTAGAGCGTCGATAGGAGCCCGACGATCCGACGCTTCGATGCGTGGTTCACATAGGTGATGGTGGTCAGCGCGGCGAGCGTGATGACGACGATGGTCACGAGCGCAATAGTGTTGGTGTAGGCGAGGCCGGCCAGTCCCGCTAGGATGACGGCGACTAGCCCGACGCCCGTCAGGGCAAGTGCCTTGTTGCGGCGAAACCACTTCCTGGTCTCCGCACGAAGTCCCGCCTCGTAGGCGCGAACGACTCGCCCCTCAAGGTGTGCTCGAAGGTCGTCTGCCAATTCGAGCACGTCCTCGTAGCGCCCGCCCGCCTCCCGGGCCATCGCCTTCTCGCAGATGGCGACCAGTTCTGCCGGCACTTCCTCTGCCAGCGCTCCGATCGGCTGCGGGGGACCCATCTGGACGAGCTGCCACAGCGCGTGCGCGTTCACCCTGGCGCCTGGCGTTACGTACGGCATGCGTTCCGACAGCAGGTGGTAGAGCATCGCGCCCAGCGCGTAGACATCCGTCGCCGGACCGACGGCCTCGAGATCGCCACGTGCCTGCTCGGGCGACATGTAGGCTGGTGTCCCCAAGACATCGCCATCCATCGTCAGGAGAGGCGAGTCGGGTGCCTCGGGTACCTGTTTACGCCGCGCGCTCCGCAACTCGCTCGTCACCGGCATCTCGGCCCGGATGCGGATGTCCTTGGTGTCTTCCTGCCCCAGGATTCGCGCCAGGCCCCAGTCCATGACATAGACCTCGCCGAATCGGCCTACCATGACGTTGGCAGGCTTGAGGTCACGGTGGATGACGCCCTTGGAGTGCGCATAGGCCATGGCCTCGCACACCTTGAGAAGCACACCCAGCACACGAGTAGTGCTCCACTCGTCGTCTCCGCCCTTCACGAGCTCGAAGATCTCTTGGAGGCTGTTGCCTCTCACCAGCTTCATCGTGAAGAAGACCCGACCCTGGGCATCGAGGCCGAGGTCGTGGACAGGCGGAACGCCCGGGTGGTCGAGTTGGGCGGTGACCTGGGCCTCGTCGAGGAAGCGGCCGAGGGAGCGCGGATCGACGTCTGGCTTGTTACAACCCGGCGTCGCGTAGCCCTGACCCAGCATCACCTTCATGGCGAGATGACGGCTCAGGGTCTCATCGTAGACCTTGTGGATCGCGCCCATGCCGCCGCGCGCGATCTCTCCCTGCAGGCGGTAGCGGCTCCGTGGCGCCGTGTGCGATGAAAGTCGCGCGAGAATGTCGTCGAGAGCGGACTCGGAACGGGTTCCCGGTACGGATGGCGGGACCAGGAAGTCCTCCAGCAGGTGCACGACGTCGGCTTGCAGAGTCGCGTCCCCGGCACACTGTTGCCGCAGGTACGCGGCTCGCTCCTCACGCGGGAGGTCGGCGGCCGCAAGGAAGAGAAATAGTTCGCGTAGGTGTTGGTCGCGGTCCGTCGGCACAGGCGGCCCTCCCTCAACCCTTCGTCAGGTGTCCCTAACAGAAAGTCCGTCCGAGTCACCGATGGTCACACTTGACAGACTCTACCATGGGGGGCGTTGGTCGTGAGCGGTGTCGGCGGCAGTCACGATTGGCAGGCGCGTACGGCCTCGGTTACCGTCGACGTACACCCATGGTGGGTAACACGACGAGTTAATGGGAGGCACAGCTGACGGACAGCGTCGGTGATGGTGCGAGCAACGGTCTCGACCTGATCAATCGTGTCGACGGGGATGTGGGATCGATCACGGCGGATGCCGCGTACGACACAGTGTGCCCGCGACCGCACGATCCGACGCGTCGAGACGCTCGGCCGACGACGATGGAAGAAGGCGTCGGGCTACCATCGTCAGAGCACGGTTGAGAACGCGTTCTTCCACTCCAAGACAAGCATCAGTGATCGGCTTCGGCCTCGGACGTCAGCGACGCAGGCGGTCGAGGCGAGGCTCGCCTGCGAGATCCTCAATCGGATGGCTGCGCTTGGCCGACCGATCTCGGTGGCGATCAAGTCGTGAGATCGTTGGAGAACAGGGAAGGCTGCTGCGCCATTCCGATTCGTGCAACAACGCCGCTCAGCGCCGGTTCGTGCTCGCCAGTCGCTCGGCGAGTGGCCGGGTGTGCCAGACGCGCACGGTCCCGTCGCCCGAGCCGCTGACGAGGAACGTGCCGTCGGCGTTGAATGCGATGCTCTTGACGTAGTCGGTGTGTCCGCGGAGCCGTGCAACGCGTCGCCATGTCCCGACGTCGTGGAGGACGATCACGCCGTCGTGGCAGCCGAGCGCGAGCCGCGTCGAGTCAGGGCTGAAGACCAGATCCCAGATCTCGCTCGCCGGCGCGGCGATCACGTAGACGCTGGCGCGCGTCTCGACGTCGACGAGGACGACACCGTCGTTGGGCGTAGCGATCGCAAGCCACGCGCCGTCGGGCGAGAACGCGAGCGTGCGCGCCGTGTCTTCGAGCGGAATCGTCGCGAAATGTTGCCACCCGGGATAGCGCCAGAGTTCGACTTCACCGCTGCCGAACGTTGCGACCGTGCGCTCGTCGGGCGCGAGGGCCGCGCGCGTCACGTCCGACTGCGTGTGGAGATCGATGCCGCCGCTCGTCACGTCGAGCACCGCGCAGCGCGGCGTCCGCTCGCCGTCAAGTGTGTGCCGGCCCACGATGAGTGCGCGCTTGCAGTCGCCAAACCACGCCACCGAGGAGATGCGGTGGAAGGTTGGTGCGATGTCGATCGGGTGTGCCGCGGTGGGGCTTTCGAGCAGGACGAGACGCGGGCCGCTGCGTGCGAGCATCGTCGTCCCCGAGGGAGCGGCGGACACCAGAGTGCCCTTGTCGTCGAGCGCGATGTCGTGCGCCACGGCGAATCCATGCGCATCGGTGAAGCGCAACCGATTGTCCCACCCGGCCGAGACGATCGTGCCGTCCGCGAGGACGTCGACATCGTAGACGTAGCTGTCGTGGCGCGTGACGAGTTCCCCGTGCGGCGTCCGCTCGACGTCGAGGACGGACACCTCGCCCGATGCGTGCGAGACGAGCAGCCACTTTCCGTCGAGCGTGGTCGCGAGGCGTTCGAGACGTCCTTGGCCAAACCCGTAGACGTGAGTGGGGCGGCGCGTCGGGATGTCCCAGATGCGCAGCGTGTTGTCGATGCCGATCGTGGCGAGACGCTCGGCGTGGCCCATGAAGCACGCGAAAACGACATGCCCTCGGTGCCCGACGAGCTCGCAGGCGATCTCGCCCGTTGCGCCGTCGAGCAACACGACCGATCCGCTCTGCAAGCCGATCGCGACGCGCTCGTCGTCGGGCGACCACGACACGGCGAACGCCGGGAGCCGCGAGAGATCTGAGTTGCGTCCGTGCATCTCGAGGTCGCTGAGACGTGCAAGCGTGACGACGCCGAACTGCGCGGCGAGTGCGAGGCGCTCTTGACCGAGGACGAGCCCCGTGGGGCGCAGGTGGCTCGAGCCGTAGCGGGCGCGACGCACCTCGTCGGTCGGGCGGTGCCAACGCGCGATCGTGGACTTGCCTTCGGTCCAGACCACGGCGTCACCCGACGCGCTGACGCCGAGTCCGTCACTCTCGTTGGGGATGGCGATGCGACCGACGATCTTGCCGTCGTCCAGGTTGACGGCGACGAGGTCGATACCGTCGTCGCGCCGCGCCACGCGTGCGACGCCGAGCGCGACGTCGGGCGTGAACGCGGCCTCCAGGATCTCGCCTTGGATGTCGACGAAGCGTTCGTCGAGCACGCCTTGACCGGTGAAAGGCCTGCGCACCAGGCGTCCATCGACGTGCCAGGAGACGATCTCTTCGACGTCACTCGCGAGCCCGACGACCACGGTGTCGGCCTCCATCGAGAAGCGCGACGACCAGGGTTCGAGACGTTGGCGATGATGGTGCCACTCCCACGCGCGCCCGGCTTCGGTGACGGCCTCGAGTGACTCGAGCGCGGCGAGCGGCTCCCCGGCATCAAGCGCCGCGGACGCCGCGACGATTCTGCCGCGATCGGCCGCGCGCTGCGCGGACTCGCTGGCGCGCTGAGCCTTGTTGCGATGCGCGATCGAGACGAGCAACGTGACGAGCAACGCGACGAACGCGATCGTGATTCCGCCCGCGAGCGCCTTGTGCCGCGCCGCCAGCCGCACGGTTTGCTGGACGGGCGTGAGCGCACGCGCCAGCGGACGCCGCCCGGCGAGCCAGCGGCGCAGATCGTCTCCGAACGTCGCGGCGTTCTCGTAACGACGCGCGCGTTCCCGGGCGAGCGCCGTATCGAGGACGACACTCAGGCCTGCGTCGATGTCGTCTCGAACCTCGCGCAGCGGCGGCGGATCGCGACGCAGGATTTCGAGCACGGCCGCGGCGACCGACCTCCCGTCGATCGCGATGGGGAGCCGACCTGCAAGCGCTTCGTAGAGCACGGCGCCAAGCGCGTAGATGTCGGAGCGCGCGTCGACGTCGTCGACCGAACCGCTGGCCTGTTCGGGGCTCATGTAGGCCAACGTTCCGAGCAGGCTGCCGGCCTCGGTGTGCAAACTCGTCATGCCGGCCTCGACGTCGATCACGCGCGCGATGCCGAAGTCGAGCACGGTGGGACGGTCGTCGTCGTCGACGAGGATGTTGCCGGGCTTGAGATCGCGGTGGACGATGCCGAGAGCGTGCGCGTGCGCGACGGCGTCGCAGACGCGTGCGACGACGTCGACGATGCGACGCACCGATGGCTGCCGATCACGAACCCAGTGATGAAACGGTACGCCATCGGCCTTGTCCATCGCGTAGAACGGACGCAGCCCCTCGGCCGTCCGCACGGCCCCGGCTTCGTGCAGCGCCGCGATGCCGGAATGATCGAGCCGTCGCAGCACGTCGACCTCGTGGCGAAAGCGACGGATCAGCGTCGGGCTCGCCGGACCGAGGCCGGCGAGAACCTTCACCGCGACCGTGTCGTTCGTCTCGTGGCAGTGAGCTTCGAACACCACGCCCATGCCGCCTGCGCCGAGGCGTCGTCCAAGCGTGTAGCTGCCCAGACGCGTGCCCGTCTCGACGACGCCTTCGATCTCGGCCGCTGCGTCGTCGCCATCGAGGATCGACTGCAGAACGTCGCGCGCGCCATACTGCACGGTGACGCGCGGGTCGGGCACGTCGCTGTGCTTCAGCAGCGAGCGGACCTCCGCGCCGAGTGCCTCATCGCCCGCGCAGAGTTCGTCGATGCGTGCGTCCCGAGCACTCGCTGGAAGGTCGAGGACCTCAGCGAGGACCTTCTTCGCGTGCGTGAAGATCGACGAACTCACAGGGCGAGGATACTCGCGTCATGCGCCGGGGTCGAGCAGATCGACGACGAGCGCCGTGTCGCGCGGCGAGACGGGGCGCACGATGGTTGTCTCGCCGTGACGCACGCGCAGATAAGCGTCGCGTCGCGGACGCGGGAGCGCGCAGCGGCCGCTGCCGTCGCTCACGACGTGTGCGAAGAGGTGCGGCGGGTAGCCGATTGGTTGGCTGTCGGCGACGCCGCGGTGATTTCCAAGCGCAAGGAGCCGCTCGCTCGCGAGGTTGGTGTAGGCGATCTCGGCCCGCGCGCCGTCGACGGGGCGTTCACCGCGTCGCACGATCACTTCGAGACGATGCCCTGGCTTCCAATCGACGGTCAGCGCCGCATCGACAGCCGGCCGGCACCAGCCGGACAACGGACGTGCTTCGGCGCTTTCGTGAAATGCGAGGACGTCGACGCGGCAGGACGGCAGATCGTCGAAGACGACCGTCGTGCCCCCAACGACGCGGCGCGGCGCGAGCGCGCTCCAAGGGTAGGTCGATCGCAGCGTCCCCGATGCAAAGGCCCGCGGGTCACCTTCGGGGACGAGGACAAGCTGGACGTCGCCGGCGCCGATCGGTGCTGGCGGCACGTGCACGGTCAAGCGCGCGGCGGGCTCGAGGCGAATCGTGGGCGAGGGCTCCGACGGGTAGACGTGCGTCTCGTCGATCCAGATGCACTGCGTGGCGAAGCCGGCGCGCCGCACCGTCATCGGTGCGACGCCTGCGACGTGTCGAGCAATCGTGAAGTTTCCCTCCTCGTCGGTCGCGGTCTCGAGTCCATCGAGCGCGACGCTGGCACCGGGCAGCGGCACGCCTGCCGAGTCGCGGACCTTGCCGACGACGACGCCGTGATCGCCGAAGTCGAGCGCCAGACGATGCGTCTTGCGATGGCGCAAGAGCACGTCGCGGCGCGCGACGACACCCGAGGCAGCGACGACCTCCACCGTCGCGAGGCCCGGCACGAGATCCTCGATGACGAGGCGACCTTCGAAGTCGGTCTGTGCTTGATGCCCCGCGTCAGCGCCTGCCACGACCGTGAGCGTTGCCACGGTTCCGAGCCCGCGTTCGCTGACCTCGACGTCGAGCGTTGCTGTCCGACCCGCGCGCTGAACGACGGGACCGAAGTGCCCAACCGGTGCTGCGTCGGCGAGGGGCTCGGCTGTCATCGTCGACACGCCGCCGACGACAGTCGGCGTGGCGTCCCGCGCGCCAGCACTTTGCTCGAGCACCGGCGCGCCGATCGCGGGTCCACCGGACGACGAGCGTCCACCCGCCGTCAAGCCCGCGGACGCGTGCTCCACATCGTCGACAAGCCAGACCGCCGCGGCGAGCACGACGACCACCGGCGCTGCGAACAGCAGGGCGCGACGCCGGTGGTCGTTGTGGGTCTTCTTCATCGTTCCAACTCCTGTTGCGAGGCGGCGAGATCGGCGCGAGTCACGACCTATTCAGGGCTGGTGTTCGTAGGCGCCCCGGTCGATCTCCTGCCCGCCAAAGCCATCCCCGTTCACGATGCGCGTGTTGCCGTCGAGGTCGACCTCCGTGATCGGCGTGATGCCGGCCGTGAGTGGCGTCACGTCGATCACGTTCGTGCCTGCGTCGATCGCAAGCGAACCGCCCTGTAGCCGCAGGTTTCCGCCGAGGGCCGACTGGAAGGACGGGTCGATATCGTTGTTCCCCGACCCGATGAAACTCGACGAGTTGTCGTCGTAGAGCCCCGGAAGAGTGGAGAAGCTCACCTCGACGAGATCCGACGGGTTCACATTCTCAACGAAGAAACTGGCTCGACGCTTGGCCGATTGCGGCACGCCCGTGGGGAACAGCCACCCGCCGTTCATGTTGTCCCAGAAAAGGCAGTTGCGCACGTCGACGAGCGCCGCCTCTGAGAAGGAGTCGTCGGAGTAGTAGAGGTGGATGCCTCCGGAGTTGCGGTCTTCACCGACGCCGTTCTCGAGCCGCCGCGCCGAGTTGCGCACGAAAGTTGAGTTGGCGACGACGATGCGACGCGGGTAGGTGAGGTTGGGCTCGTGCAGGTCGCGTGCGAAGATCGCGCCGCCGTAGCCCGACGTGTTCTCGAAGAAGCGACAGTTGATCACCGAGAGCGTCTGGTTCCAGTCGGCGACGGGGCTGTAATGGATCGCTCCGCCTTGCAGCGCGTCCTTGCCGAACTTGAAGTTCTCAGCGTCTTTGTTGCTGCTCGTGGCGTTCGCGAAGAAGTCGCACTCGAAGAGGCGCGCGCCGACCTCGGTGTAGAATGCGCCGCCGCCCCAGGTCGACGGTGGGAAGGCGCCGTTGTTCGGGTTGTAGACCTCGTTGCTTTGGAACGTGCAGCGTGTGAAGCGCGGTGTGGCTTGAGTGGCGATGCCGCCGCCGACCGCGTTCCTGACGTACACGGCTCCGCCGCGCTCGGTCGTTTCGTTGAGCACGAAGCTGCAGTCCGTGAACTCGCAGGGATCGGTGCTGATGATGCGCACGGCGGCGCCGTGATTGGTGGACTTGTTCTGCTGGAAGCAGCAGCCCTTGGCGTCGACCGTGGCGCCCGAACTGATGTGCAACGCCGACTTGAAGAGATCGTTGTCGTAAACGAGCACGTTGCGCAGCGATGCGCGTCCATCCCGCACCCAGAGACAGTGCTCGATCGGGTTGGCGGGGCTGCTCTCGCTCGTCAGCAACAGGCCGTCGAGGCCACCGGCCGGATCGAGGGGGTCGAGGCCGTTGTCGTGGAACTGGATGAGAATCTGGCTTGGCGCGCCGAAGTTGCTGTGCACGATGGCCGTCTGGTTCGTCGTCGGATCAGGATCGCGGTCGCCGAGCTTCAAGTCCGTCGTATCGAAGCCGCCATACACCTGCACGTTTCCACGCGGGAACGTGAGCACGTCGTTGATCGTGTAGGTGTCTTTCGCGAGCCAGATTGCGGCGACGTCGTTCGAGTTGTCGCCGTCGGTGTTGCGCGCGTCGGCTTCGATGAACGCTGCGCCGAGCGACATCGCCGAGTTCCAGGTCAGCCCGTCGGCAGCGCCGAGTGGCGGAAAGCGGACATGCAGTCGCGTGGCGGGGATCAGCGGGAAGGCATCGTCGGAGGTCGCGTCGCCGAGGCCGTCGTCGTCGGTGTCGGGGTCAGTCGGGTCGGTGCCCTCGGTGCGCTCGTCGGCGTCGTCGAGACCGTCGAAGTCGGTGTCGGGGTTGCGCGGATCCGAGAACACGTAGGTGCCCGTTCCGACCTCGGCCGTGCCGTTCCAGGTGAACAGCTCGTGCCCGGTCATGACCTCTTCGTAGTCGCTCAGCCCGTCGCCGTCGGTGTCGGCGTCGTTGTCGCTCGTGCCGTACACGTCTTCCTGCGAGGCCCAGAGGCCATCGCCGTCGAGGTCCTGTGTGAAGATGATTCGGATCGTCTCCCCGCCGTAGATGCGGATCGTCGGGAAGCTCGGGTAGGTGCCGTCGACATCATCGAAAACGGTGCCGTCGAGCGAGCCGATCGTGAGGACGCTCCAGAAGCTCTCGACGTCGCCGAGCGAGCCCGACCATTCGACGTCGTCAATCGACTCGATGGCCTTGATCGGAACCGTCGCTCCGTTGGCGTCCACGCCCTCGAGATCCTGCAGGGTTCCATCGATCTCGACCTGCACGGTGCCCGTCGTGTACGGGATGCCGAGGATCGACGTCATGACCTCGTCCATCGAGATGCCGAGGTAGTCGAAGCCGTTGCGTTCGACGTTCGTGGCGACCTTGTACGTGTCGACGTTGCCCGAGCCGTAGTCGATCTCGACGAGCGCCGTCTGCGTGAAGGTGTTCTCGCTGAGGAAGTCGAAGTCGATGCCGTTCTCGTCGACGAGGTCGTACGACGCCGGCTGCAGGATCAGGCTCGACGGGTTCGCCATCAGCGCCTTCACGGCGTCGACGTTGAGATCCTGCGCGGACAGCGTGAGGATCGGCGTCGACTCACCGGGCGCGAGCGTCGCGCCGGACACGTCGGGCAGCAGCGTGCCGACGGCCGTGTAGCTGCCGGGCGTGACCTGCGTCGGATCTGGCGTCCAGGCGAGGATCGAGATCGCGAGGTTCTGCAGCGTGTAGGTGAACGTCCCGTCGTTCGTGATGCGGAGCGGCAGCGTGATCGAACCGCTCGCGGCCGTCTCGGTGAACTCCTGGGTGTCCGAGAGATAGGTGCTGCTGCTGAACTCCGAGGTCTTGCTCGTGTCCTCCGTGAACGTGTAGCTCGATTCTTTCGTGACGTCGCCGCTGTGTCCGGCCGTCGCCTCCACGCTCTTCGAAACGTTGCCCGACGGCCACGGCGGGACCGGCCCCGTGTCGGCGCCAACCTCAACACCGACCGTCACCTCGGCGTGCCACCCGAGCGTCGTGCTCTTGCTCGTCGAATCGGATTCACTCGTCGCGCTCGTATTGGACGTGCTGAGCGTGACCTCGTAGGCCTTCTCCTGGATCGTCGATTCGGCGTACTCGACGTCGAGGCGAATGTCGACGTCGCCCGCGATCGAAAGCTGGACGCTCGGCGTCTCAGCGATCAGCGGACTGTAGACGGGATGGTCGAACTCTTCGGCGTCGGTGCGGCCATCGCCGTCGGTGTCGTCGAGGGTGGGAGAGGTGCGCGGCGTCGACGGGTCGAGTTCGTAGCCGTCGAAGAGGGACACGTTCGGCGCGAGATTGCCGGCGGGTCCACGCGAGTCACCGTCGGTGTCCACGCTGTTTGTGCTCGTGAACCACGTGTTCCATTCGATCTCGTCGTCGAGCAGATCGCCGTCCGTGTCCGCGGACTTCGGATCGCAACCGATGGCCCACTCCTCGGCGTCGCTCAGGCCGTCGCCGTCGCTGTCCGCCAGCTGCGGATTGCTCGTGACGTGACGAATCGTCAGCAGGCTGCCGAGTGCCGCCGTGCCGTAGCCGTGTTCGTCGATGACGATGTCCCAACCGGCCTGCTCTTCGCCGTTCGTGAGACCGTCCCCGTCGAGATCCTCGTTGGGGTCGAAGGTGACGCCCGTGCCGCGCTGGGGTGCGCTGCCCGATCCGAGCGAGGCGGGCGATTCGAACGCACTGACGAGTGATGCCGCATGTCGATCAAGGCGTCCCACCTTGAGAACTTGGGCGGTCAGCTCGACGGCTGACGAGGCCAACAACACGATGACGACGAGGCGCACGACCGAGAGGCCGGCGAGGTGCGATGAACGGTCCATGATTCGTCTCTCCACGGGATGGGGTCACCCGCCTAGCGCAGGCGAGTTCGAACCGCGGCAACGAAAATCCGTCCGGCGCGGACGGATCTGCGCTCGGCTGTCCGAGCGCGGGGGCGTGTGAGGCAATAGACTTCAGGGCCCGCGGGCCTGCTGATGGCGAGCAGAGACCCGTTCTGTCCCTCGATCCCGTAACCCTCTGTCGCCGCATGACCGTTCCGGACGTGGCTCGCAACACGGCGCTCCTGCGCGCGACCGCCGACGCGGACGCCGATCAGGAGAGTGATCTCTTTGCCGTGCTCTTCGATGAACTGCGTTCCATCGCGACGCGCATGTTGCGTCGTGAGCGCGCCGACCACACGCTGCAGCCGACGGCGCTCGTCCACGAGGCTTGGCTGCGGCTCTTCGACACGCGCGCGCTGAGCGACGGCGATCGGCTGCGGTTCTTCAAGCTCGCAACCGTCGCGATGCGGCACATCCTCATCGACCACGCGCGCCGACATCGCGCGTTGCGCCGCGGAGGTGCTTGGAGTCGCGTCCAACTTGAAGGCGAAGTCCTCGGCGACCCCGACCCCGCCGGTGATCTGCTCGTCGTCGACGAGGTCTTACAACGCTTGGCGAATGTCGACGCCCGCGCCGCGCAGGTCGTGGAGCTGCGCGTCTTCGGAGGCCTGACCACGAAGGAAGCCGCCGATGTCCTCGGACTCAGCGAACGCACGGCGCGCAACGACTTCGTCGCGGGGAGGGCGTGGTTGACGCGCGAGATGCAACGCGGGGACGGCGACTGAGACGGGGCGGGTGACGCTCTGCTTGGTACATCGCGCGCCAGCGTTGTGATCGACGCGAACGGATGGTGAGCAACGCGTTCGCGTTTATGGCCTGCACAGGGCCTACACTGGAAGGGTTGCGACTCTCGCCACCACATGAAAGGTAAGCATCATGTCCCAGACCAAGTGCTCGACCACTGACACACCGAAGCGGGCTATCTACGTGCCGCGAGATCAGATGAGGGTGGTGGAGCCCATGCCGGCGCAGACAGCTGCAAGAGAGCTGACTTCGTTAATGATTACATCCGAAAGCGTGGTCGCGACGGCTACTCTCGTGTTCGACGACGCGCACCGCAGCGTCTCGATACGCTGGGGTGATGGCACGACTGAGGTGATCAACATCAGCGCCCTCCGTTTGCTCAAGGTTCCGGGCGCTCTCGACGATCAGTCACCGAACACGCTCCGCGTCCAGCACGCCTATACACCTCCGTTCGACACCGGCAGTCGGTTAATCACTGTGGTGAGCGTGGACGACCAGGGCGTCAGCGCCTATGAGTCTGTGGTGATCGAGCTTGAGCGCCGCTACCGGGTGAACCTCTACTCGGTGGTCCTGGAATTCCCGCACCATCTCGACAGCGCCTTGGAGCAGGAATCCGAGATCCAGGCGACCATGCACGCGTCCTTCGACGACGACCGCTTCTTCTCCAAGAGCTGGCAAGACTCTGTCGTCACAGCACCCAACATAGGACCCATAGACGGGCAGCCCATCACATGGCTGCTTGAGGGCAGCAGCTTCCAGCGCGATATCAGCTCGACCGACGAGCCGATCAAGATCGATTTCGACCTCGCCGAGAATGACGGACCCGGAAAAAGGGGCAGCATCATCAACGACATCTGGGACGTGCTCACCTCGCCGGTGATCCTCCTCAAGTTGTATCCGCTCAGCACCAATCCGGCGCTCGCTGAGGACTTCGATGTCCCGAACCGGATCGAAGCTCTTCCCTTTACCTTGCATCCCGACACGTCGCTCGACACGAATGTCGCCACCGCTGTCTTCCGCTTGCCGCTGGACCGAGGCGTCGTGTTCGGCCGCTTCCACTACGAGGTGCGCCTGCTCGTGCCGCTCGATGTGGGTGGCAGGCAGCTGATGACAACGACCTAGGAGCTTGCGCCATAGCAGCCCTCTGTGAGAAGGCCCTGGTCAAGGTCTCAGTGGATCATTGTTTGATTCCTGTCGCGAAAGCGACGAGTTCCCGGTGACCGTCTCGTACCCGCAGGCGTCTGTTCGCACTCTTTGTTGGGACGGAGTGGGCCT
>JAJDEO010000059.1 GCA_029259745.1 Planctomycetota bacterium | reverse complement strand
GCGGCCCTGCTCGGCGGCTTCGAGAATCGCGTCGAACTTCTCGAGTGCAGCATCGCTGTCGCGTGCTGTCTGCGCACGCGCAAGCAGTTGATTGCGTTGCTCGTCAATGATCGGAGCGACGAGTTCGAGCGCTGCTTCGTGGAGCTCGCGCGCGTCGCGCTTGTCGGCGTTGCCCTGGATCCCGCCGGGGACAAGGCCGGCGTGCTTACTCAGTTTGCGGAACTCTCCGATGGTCTCGTCGACCGCAGCGAGGACGAGCGGCACCGTGCGCTCTCCCTTGAAGCGCTCGGCGAGCCCCGTGTCGATGGCCCGCAGGTAACGCTCGCGATCCACCTCCTCGGCCGCCTTGCCCCCACCGTGACCATGAAAGGCTGCCGCCGGCTTGTGCTGAGCACCGGCATGCGTCGTCGAGTGATGCTGCAACGTGGGCTCCTCGGTGTCGCTCCCGAGGGCGTCGACAAGACTGGAAGGAATCGGGCCGAGATCGACCTGATCCGCGGCATCTCGCGTGCATTCGATCAAGCGGACCTGGTTCTCACTGATCGCGAGCACGTGGAAGTGGCGCCCCTGCGAAACCGACGGCAGGAGCGGACGCACCACGAAGCGCGACCCGACGTGAACGAACTCGTCGACCTCACGACCGAGCTTGTGCATCTCGAGATCGCGATCGGCTCCGAAGAAGAGTGCGAGCCCACGCCCTTGGTGGCGCCAGAACTCATGATCGCCCAAGAGCTTCTCGAGCGGCGCGAGCAGAGCGTCGGCGCGCTCCTCCTCGCCGAGCTCGTCGCGCGCACTGGCAATGAGGTTCTTGAGCCGGATGTGGTCCTGGCGGATCTCGGGACCCGCGACGTGCGTCGGCAGGTACATCGACACGAGTTGGTCGCCTTCGACTTCGGCAAGGGTCTGGAACTGCTCGGGCGTGATCATCAGGAAGGCTCGACGGGAACGGTGGACGTTCGATGGTAGAGCAACTGTTGTGCCAGTCGTCCCTGCCTGGAGACCGGACGTTGCCTCGCCGGCACGCGCGCGGGAGCGCCAGCAGACACGACCAGCGCGCCCGTGAGCCGCTCCGCGCCCCGTGGCCGCGCGCTTCCTCGGTGCCCGGTGTGAAGCCGCACGCACTCAAGCCCACTGACAGGCGCGGTCGGTTGCACAAACTGCAACCCGAAGCGAGGCTCAGGCGTGCCGAAGAGCGGGCGCACGCTGCGGTGAGGTCAAGAGTCGCGCTTGCCCACGCGCGCGGCGAACGCCGGCGGCTGCGCGTGGCGGCGCTTGTGGGACGCCCCGCAGAACGCAGCGTCGAATCGGAATGAGCGACGGCATGCGATTTGCAGACACATGCGATCCGCAAGACAGCCGAAGCGGACCACCGCGTTCGAGGAGATCACATGTTCTTTCGCCGAATCAAGAGCAGCGGAGTTGCTCACAACTCCTACGTCGTCGCGCATGAAGGCGAGGCCATCGTCATCGACCCGCGCCGGGACGTCGACGTCTATCTCGACCTTGCGAACGACCACGGTTTTCGGATCACGACCATCGTGGAGACTCATCGCAACGAAGACTACGTGATCGGATCCACTGCGCTGCGCGCCGCCACCGAGGCGGAGATCCTGCACTCGAAAGCCACCGACTTCGGATACGGCACCGCGGTCGGCGATGGCGATCGTTGCGGTGTCGGCAAGATCGAGATGCGCGTCCTCGAGACGCCCGGGCACACCCCTGACAGCCTCACATTCGTCGTCGCCGACCGACGCAGTGGCGACGCTCCGCTCCTCGCGTTCACCGGCGACACGCTGTTCGTCGGTGACACCGGACGTGTCGATCTCCTCGGCAAGGACAAAGCCCGCGACCTTGCACTCCAGCTTCACGAGAGTCTGTTCGAGAA
This sequence comes from Planctomycetota bacterium, assembly GCA_029259745.1. Classification (GTDB taxonomy): domain Bacteria; phylum Planctomycetota; class B15-G4; order B15-G4; family B15-G4; genus OFTM221. Next base: position 11,180 of record JAJDEO010000059.1, on the reverse strand, counting down.
GCTCCTCCCGCTCGGCGATGGCGTGCTGCTGTGCCCGGCGCACGGCGGCGGCTCGGTTTGCGGCGGCGCCATCCTCGACCGCGACGAGTCGTCGTTGGGCTTCGAGAAGAAGACGAACGCGCAACTCGCGAACGCGGACCGAGATGCTTTCGTACGCGCCAAGCTCGACGAGAAGCACGTCGTCGCACCGTATTTCAAACGCATGGAGGAGTGGAACCAAGAGGGCAACGCGCCGATTCACGAGCGCGTGCCGACACCCACACCTCTGAGCGCCGGGCAGCTTGTCGAGCTGCTGTCCGACGGAGTGGTGCTGGTCGACGCACGCATGCCGCAGGCCTTCGCAAGCGCCCACGTGCCCGACTCCTACAACATCTGGCGCGATGGCCTCTCCGCATATGCGGGCTGGATGATCCCCGTCGGCGCCCGATACGCACTGGTCCTGCCCGAAGACGCCGACCCGCGCGACGTCATGCGCACCATGCTGCGCATCGGCTACGACGACTGCGCCGGATACCTGCGCGGAGGCTTCGAATCCTGGCAGAACGAGGGGCGCGCGCTCGGACGTCACGGCACGATCGACACGTCGACCCTGCGCGCGCGGATGAGCAGTCGCGATGCGCCCGTCATCCTCGACGTTCGCCAGCCACGCGAGTGGGAGGAAGATGGGACGATCGAAGGCTCGATCAGGATCTTCCTGGGCGAACTCGAGGATCGCCTCGACGAGCTACCGCGTGACCAGCCATTGGTCAGCATGTGTTCAGTGGGTCATCGTGCCGGCGTCGCGGCGAGTATTCTCACGAAGCACGGTTTCGAAAACGTCGCCAACTACCTCGGCGGCTACACCGCATGGCAGACAGAGGCACCGCGATGAATGAGTTCATGATCGACCCCGGCAGCACCCCGGCGGCCTGGCCCCCGATGTTGGTGGGAGCGCTCCTCGGCGTCCTCGTGATGCTGACGCTCGTCGTCGCCAATCGGACCTTGGGAGCGTCGAGCGCGTACGCCACCATTGCTGGCCTGATCGGTCGAGCACTGGCACCACGTCACACGCAGTCGCTCGGGTACTTCAAGAAGAAGACGCCCGCCCTCGATTGGGGACTGATGCTCGTCACGGGAGTGGTCGCCGGTGCATTCCTGGCTGCCTGGTCGGGTGGCGAGTTGACCGGCCGCTGGCTGCCACCGATGTGGGTCGCGCGCTTTGGTCCCGAGGTCTGGCCGCGCCTCGCCACGGCATTCGCCGGCGGTGTGCTCATGGCATTCGGCGCGCGCCTGGCAGGTGGGTGCACGAGCGGTCACGGCATCAGCGGGACGCTTCAGCTCAGCGTCGGGTCATGGCTCTCGGTGATCTGCTTCTTCCTCGGGGGAATGGCGGTCGCGTTCCCGATCTACCGCTGGTAACGGAGGCACGTTGATGGACACAAGAGAATCGGCACCCGAGCAGAGGCTGTCCAAACCGGCCCGGCTCGCATCTGGCCTCGCCTTCGGCGTGTGCTTCGGCTTCCTGCTGCAGAAGGGTGGCGTCGCCAAGTTCGAGATCTTGATCGGGGCACTGTTGCTCGAGGACTTCACGGTGTTCGAGGTCATGCTCTCGGCGATCCTGGTCGGCATGCTTGGCGTCCACATCCTGCATGCCCGCGGGCTGGTCGAGCTGCACATCAAACCGACCCGCTACGCCGCCAACATCATCGGCGGCCTCGTGTTCGGCGCGGGCTTTGCTCTCTCCGCCTACTGTCCCGGCACCGGGGCGGCTGCGCTCGGCCAAGGAAACTACGATGCACTCGCGATGATGACGGGCATGGTCGCCGGCAGCTATCTCTTCGCCGAGGCGTCGGCGTGGCTTGCGCGACGAGTCGAGCCGATCGGTGATCGCGGAGAGCTCACTCTTCCGCAGCTCACGTCCGTACCCAAAGCGGTTTGGGTGTGGGGACTGGGAGCCGTGCTTATCGTCGTGCTCGCACTCCTCAAAACGGCGAGCCCGTCCTGAGGCTCCCGCAGGAACGCTCGCTGCGGCTCGATCGCGAGACCCGTCCGACGCTCGGCGCGCGGCTTCTCCTTACCGCTCGGACGCCGTGCTCACGTCGTCGATCCAATGCCGCTGGACGCGCACTTCGCGCCCCACCTCGCCGGCCGTCGCGTCGATCCAAGTGAGAATGCGCCCGTCGCTTGCGACCTGGTAGTTCGGGAACGACGTCGCCGCGAAGTGCAGCTTCGGAAGCACGAGGCGCGGCGATCCCAACGTGGGCGGCGCAGCCAAGTCTGGCGGTGCTCCGAAGCCGACGTCGACGGCCCAGAGTTCGCGCGAGCGGAAGCGCACGAAGAAGAGTGTGTGGCCGTCCGGCGACCAATGCGGATCGAGCGCCCCCTCGGTTGACACCGGGATCATCACGTTGTCATCGCTCAGCCGCGTGAGATAGATCTCCTCGCGCCCCGAACGACGCGACGACACGGCCAACCAGTCGCCGCGCGGATGAACATGTGCGCTCCCGTCATGCTCTTCGAGCAGCTCGCTGACCTCCCCGGTCGCGATGTCGACACGCACGAGATCCCAGTCGTTCGGAGGACGGTTGACGACCGCAACGACCGTCTTCCCATCGGGCACGACCGACGCCGGATAGAGCGGATAGGTGCTGCTGGCGATGTGACGTGGTTCGTCGCCGCTGTCGAGGCGCAGGGCGTAGAGGTCCCGGTCGCGCGTGAAGTAGATCTCCTCACCGTCGGCCGACCACGCACCACCCTCGCCCTGCATCGAGAGACGGCGCGTCGCACGGCGCGTGATGTCGTAGATCAACATGGGCCGCTCGCTCGAGCCCAGCCGACTGATCAGCACCTGCCCCCCCGACGGCGCCAGCATGATCGGCCCGTAGGGACTCCTCGGGACGTCGAGCAGCTCCGACCCTCCGCCGGAGCTGCGCCACGCGAGCAAGAAGCGCCGCTGGATGTCGACGCCGGGAACGTGGACGAGCGTTCCATCCTCGGCCAGCGAGAACTGCGACGAGCCGCTCGAGCTGTCGGTCGCCACGCCGGAGAGGACGAGCCGCGCCGAGCCACTCGTGCGAAGCGTTCGAGGATCGAAGCGCTGGACGTAGAGCCCGTCGGCGCGAGCGAATGCCAGATGCCCCTTGGCGTACACCGCGCGACCGGCCCCCTCGACGACGACGCGCTCCTCGCCCGTCGTCAACGACCGCGCCACGATCGACGCGTCGTCATAGTTCTCGATGCTCTCGTGGTCGTCGCTCGTATACAGCACGACGTCGGCATCCCGGAGCACGTGCGGCCAGCGATGCGTGCGCACGCCGGGAGCGCAGGTCGTCAGCACCTCCGCTTCCCCACCCGATTCCCGCACGCGCTCGAGCCCCGACGCGAGCAGCGGCGCGAAGACGATCCAACCGTCGCTCCCCCAGCTCGCGCCACGGAACTCCGGCAGCGCGCGATCGAGCTGCACGATGTCCTCCATCCCGCTGCCGTCGGCGCGCACGCGCTTGAGCGCGCCGGCCTGGTAGAACCCGATCCACTCCCCGTTGGGTGAGAAGAACGGCGCGACGGAGGCCTCGGTACCCGTGAGTGCGCGCGTGTCGAACGAGTTGAGAGCTCGGACGTGGAGGCTCTGCTCGGGGCCGCCGATCCAGGCCAGGTGCTCGCCGTTCCGGGAGATTGCGAGGTCGTTGGAGAACAGCGACGTCAACGCCTGGTCGGGGCCCACGTGGACGGAGAGGCGCGGGCGGATGTCGCCGGCGACGGCCGGTCGCGTCGAGGCGACGATCAATCCGGCGGCGAGGATGCCCAACGCCACGATCAGTGCGGCCGGGACGAGCGAGCGTCGCGCCTCCGTGGTCGGCAGGCCGACTGCATCAGGCGACTCCAGGACCACACGCGCCTCACCGACATCACGCAGGCGCGAGCGTCGGTCCCTCGTCAGAGTGCGCGCCAAAAGTGCGCGCACGCGCCTCGGCGTCGCGCGCGGGAGCGCATCGAAGTCGATGTCGCCGCGCAGGATCTCCACGGCGAGATCGACGAAGTTCTCGCCCTTGAAGATGCGCTTGCCCGTGAGGCACTCATAGAGGACGCAGCCGAAGGCCCAGATGTCGGTGCGCCGGTCGATCGCCTTGCCACGTGCCTGCTCGGGGCTCATGTAGGTGGGCGTCCCGAGGATGATCCCGTCCGCGGTCGCGCTCGCCCCGCCGCGCTCGGCGCTGGTGGTTCCGCTTCCCGTCGCGCTCGTCTGCATCGCCTTGGCGAGTCCGAAGTCGAGGATCTTGACGACACCGTCGGGGGTGATGCGGACGTTCGCGGGCTTGAGGTCACGGTGGACGACACCGGCTTCGTGCGCAGCCTCGAGACCCTCGGCGATCTGGCGACACACGTCGATCGCTTCATCGAGCGGAAGCGCGCCGCGCCGGAGACGTTCGGCGAGGTCTTCGCCGGGCACGAGTTCGAGCACGAGAAAGCGCGTTTCGCCCTCTTGGTCGACGCCGAAGATCGTCGCGATGTTGCCGTGGTTCAGCGACGCGAGCGTCTTGGCCTCGCGCTCGAAGCGCACGAGCCGCTCGACGTCCCCCGCCAGCGTGTCGGGCAGCACCTTGATCGCCACGTCACGGTCGAGACTCGCGTCACGCGCGCGATAGACCTCGCCCATCGCCCCTGCCCCGAGGGGCTCGAGGATCTCGTAGTACGACAACACCTGACCGACGACGAGGGGCATCGCGAACTAGTCCCGACTCCGGAGTGTGCGCGCCATGGCTATCGGCTCTCCGCGGCCCGCTCGACGATCCACGTGCGGTCACGCGCGAAGGTCTTGCCAAGCCCTGGAAGCGAGACGATCAGGCGCGCGGCGCCGATCGCGAAACGGATCACGCGCTGCTTCATCGGCGACATGTTGCGCGTGCGGAACGCAACCTCTTCGTCGGAAGGCACGGCGTCGTCGGCATGGCTCTCGACGGTGGCAAGCCCCGCCGCCGTGAGCCATGTCTCCACGTCGCGCGGATCGACCGCTTCATACGGACCGAGATTCGGGTCGGGCGACAACACGTACTCGACGCCGCCGGGCCCACCGCGGCGGCTGTGCATCCAAGCGGCCAGGCCGTGGAACGAGCGCTTCGATGTGACCTGGATCAGCATCCGCCCACCGGGTGCGAGCAAGTCGCGCAGCGTCTCGAGCAAGGGCCCGCGCTCAGACTCGGGCAAGCTCTCGAGCCGGTGCAACACGGTGATCTTGGCGAAGCGCTCGGCGCGGTCGCGGTCGGCCGGCACGCGTGGCGCATCGGTGAGACCATCCGGCGCGTCGCTCCCGACGGACGCTGGCGCGTAGACGAGCGCCCCGCCGCGCAGCTGCGGCATGCAGCGCTTGAGCGCGAACTGCGCCACCGACTCCGTCAGCTCGAGCGTGAACCAGCGGTGGTCGCGGTGATGCCGCGCCATCGCGCCCGTGAACAGGCCATGCACGGGCAGGACGTCGAGCCACGCCGGTGCCGTCGGTTCGGGCTTGCTCGAATCGTCGCGCGGGGCCAGGCGCAGCGCCGAGTTCAGCGCGCCCGTCATCTCCCAGGGACGACTCTTGTTGTAGCGGTTGCCGTTCAGCACTCGCGCGTTCTGATAGTCGCGGATCTGGATCAGCGACCAGTCGTCGGGGCGCGGCGACGTTGGGATCGCCGAGCCGCCGTAGTGGTTCCAGTGCACGACATGTTCGAACGGGCGCCGGCGCGGAGCCTTGGTCGGATACACCTTCGGCCAGCCGATCGCGAGGCCGGCGATCACCTCGCGGTCGCGCGGCACACCGAGGATCGCACCGACCTGGTCGCGCGGACCGAGCTGGTTGATCCAGAAGGTGCCCATGCCGAGGACGTGCGCGGCAAGCGACATGTTCTGCAGCGCCGCGGCCGCCGACTGCACGTTGGCATGCCCCTCTTCGCTGTACTCCGTGCCGTACGTGACGAAGATCGTGACGGGCGTGGAGAGGACCTGCAGCGACAGCCGTCCGAGCGCCTCGCGCTGGTCGGGATCATCGACGACGATGAAGTCCCACATCTGCAGGTTGCAGCTCGTCGGCGCAATCAACGCGGCATCGAGCAGCTCGAGCACGACCTCACGCGGAACGGGTCGCTCGGGATCGAAACGCCGCGTCGTGCGCCGTTCGTAAAGCGCCTCCCAGAAGGTCGCCGTCGGGCGGTCGACATCACGCCCATCCTGTGCGCCGGCCGGCGGGCGGTCGGGCACGTCTCCCGGCTCGGAAACCCGATGACCGCCGGCGATGTTCGCGGCGGCACGGATCTCCGCGTCAGACGGACCGCTCGTGCGGACGTCCCCCAGCGAATCCGATGAGGCATCGCTCACGATCGACGGTCCCGAGGCAGTTGCCGGAAACGTGCGACGTCACGGCACCGAACTCGAGGCGTCCGAGTTCGGCACCACACCGACCGCGCGTGGTGAAAGTGCATGCGTTCGTGGAGCTCACCCCAGCGCCTCGTCGTCGCCGGAACGGAGGCGAGTCGTCGAAACTCGCCGAGTTCCGGCACTCGGATCGGCTGGGTGGACACTTCCACGGACGGAATGACTTTTACCACGCTCAGCTCGGCTCGCAGCCAGTTGAAGAACTGCATCGAATGGGGTGTGCGTGACGGGTTGGCTCTGAGCGAGCGCGGCAACCGGGGCGAATCGGAGGATTCGACGAGACTTCCGCGTGCGAGATCAAGAGCGACCGGGCGCGTGCACCACGCCGGATGAGTTGTTCGGGCAGCTACCCGATCACGCGGGTGATTCCCGTCACAATGACCTCACTCGGTCCGGACGGAAGCTCAACCGTGAGAGTGTCGCCCGCGCTGGCGCCGAGCATGCCGGCAGCCAACGGAGCACGGTAGGAGATCACGTCCTCGCCGTGATCCCATGGGCCGAGAATCGTGACCGCCTTCGACTCGCCGTTCTCCGTGTACTCGACACGCATTCCGGGCGAGACGATCGTGTCGTCGAGTTCTTGGTCCTCGATCTCCTGCGCCAGACGCAGTTCGGCCTCCATCGCGGCGGCCTTCTCCGTGAGCTGGCGCTGCTGCTCGATCGCGGCCGTCCACTCGAAGTTCTCCGAGAGGTCCCCGTACGATGCGGCACGTCCGATGTCGCGGCTGTTCTCCGGGATCTTCTCGTCGAGCAGGACGCGGTACTCCGCCTCGTAGGCGCGGATGCCAGCCTGCGTGCAGAAGATCGCGCGCTGCTCCCAGAACGGAACCTCATCGCGCGGCGCAAGGTCGGGGAAGCGCTTCGTGACGCGCGCCACGACATTGGCGACGAGCGTGTCGGGCATCGACTTCACGCGTGCGAAGACGGACAGCGCCGCTTCGAGATCGGCGCGCGAGCCCTCCTCGACGAACTCGTCGACGATGCCCTTCTTACCCGTGCCGATGAGTTCGAGCAGCGACTTCATGAGCGGCTTGGCCTTCTTGTCGCCACGCTCGGCTTTCGGCGCCTGTGTCTCGGCGAGACGCAGCAGCCCGGAGGCGACGTCGACGACGCTCGGCGAGCCCTCGATGTCGTCGAACTTGCCGGCCGCAAAGCGCTTGGCAAGGGCGATGGTGGCGTCGGGCTGACGCGACGGCCCCATCAAGAAGATGCCGAAGCGGTTCGCCAGGGCGGCACCGCGCCCGCCGGCGACGAGCTTGTCGGACACCGGTCCGAGCAGCCCCGACGGCAGCTCGTGCAGACGCGAAATCACAGCATCCGACCAGAGCGTAGGACGAGCGGCGATGAAGACCTCGAGGAACTCGCGACGCACGTGGGCGCTCGGCAGCTCGGCCGCCACCTCGACGAATGGCAGCTCGTCACTGATCAGCGCGTCGATCGCGTCGTGCGCGGCCTCGGCGGGCAAGCGCTCGCTCTTGAGCAGCAACAACACCGACTCGGCCCACTGCGCGGCAGCCTCGGGCGTGTCGCAGTCGAGCGGACGACGGATCGTCATCGCGCCACTCTCACCCTCGGTCAACCCGGCTTCGGTGCCGAGACGATCGAGCATGAGCGTCATCAGTTCTTCCTGCGGGTCGAGCGACATCGGGCCACGCACGACCCCGAGCAGACCGCCGAGCCCGTCGGCGCGATCCATCGCCGCGACGAGTTCCTCTTCGGGCGTGAGCGCACGCTGGCGCAGCACGAAGACGGGGCGCTGCGGGTTGTCGACCGCGATCCACGGATCCTCGATCGCAGCCGCCTTTGCTTTTCGCCACCAGCTGGTCCAACTCTTCGGCTCGATGACCGGACCGCAGAGCCACTCCTTGACGTCCTTGGCCGCCGCGCGGTTCTTGCCGAGCCGCGCAACAGCGCGCACGAGCATCGACGGCGCGCTCTTGGCCTCCTCCTGCAGACCTTCGAGGTCTGTGAGGATGCGCGTGCGCAGGTCGTGGTCGGCGAGCGACGAGAGCACATCGAGCCCGCTCGTGAAAGGCATGTCGCGCAGGATGCCGTCCTGGCGGAACTTCACGGAGAAGCTCTCCTTCGGCACGTCGACGCTCGTCACGAGCCCTTCGCCCCAACCGCTGCGATGGAACACGACGCGGCCCGGAAGCAGCGAGAGCAGCTGCTCGAAGCGCCGCAGGCTCTCAGCAAACTCCGCTGTACCCTCGAAGTTCGCGAGCGTCATGAAGAGGTCGTACCACTCTTCGTTGCCGTACAGAGTTTGGATCGCGTCGCGCACGAGCGGAACGAGGTCGTCGGTGCGCGCCGCACGCAGCTCGAGCAGCTCGCGGGCGACCGCGATGAGGTCGGCGTGACGGCCCTTCTCCTTGTAGGAGTCGAGCAGAGTGTCGAGCAGCGAGGGCGCAGCCGAGCGGTAGGTCTCGGGCGGCAGCGCCGCGACGATCGCGAGGTACTCCGCGGCCGGTCCGGGATCTGCGACGGAATCGAGCCAAGCGGATTCGAGCTCTTCGATGTGCCCGCGCGACGCGATCGCCAGCAGCGATTGTCGATCGGCACTCATGACAGTAGTGGAGGTCATAAGATCTTCGTGTTCTTCAGGACTTGAGGATGTCGCGGCTGATCACGATGCGCTGGATCTCGCTCGTGCCTTCGCCAATCGTGCAGAGCTTCGCGTCGCGGTACATACGTTCGACGTGGTATTCGGTGGTGAAGCCGTAGCCGCCGTGAATTTGGATCGCGTCAAACGTGATCTTCATCGCGGCCTCGGAGGCGAAGAGCTTCGCCATGGCCGCCTGACGCGAAAAAGGCTTGCCAGCATCTTTGAATTCGGCCGCGTGACGCACGAGGTGGCTGGCCGCCTCGATCTGCGTCGCCATGTCGGCCAGCTTGAACGAGATCGCCTGCTGCTCGGCGATCGGCTTCCCGAAGGCGACGCGCTCCTGCGCATACTTCAGGGACCGCTCGAACGCGCCCTCGGCGAGCCCCAGCGACAGCGACGCGATGCCGATGCGTCCGCCGTCGAGCGTCTTCATGAAGTTCGCGAAGCCCTGGCCTTCGGCGCCGAGCAGGTTCGCGGCGGGCACGCGGCAGTCGGCGAAGGCGAGCTCGCCCCAGTCCGACCCGCGCATGCCGAGCTTCTCGTCGCCCTTGTTGATCGCGAAGCCGTCCATGCCGCGTTCGAGGATGAACGACGAGATGCCGCCGCGCGTGCCCTTCTCGCGGTCGGTGACAGCCGTCGCGATGAAGGTGTCGGCGTAGTTCGCGTTGGTGATGAAGATCTTCGTGCCGTTGAGGACGTAGTCGTCCCCGTCGCGCACCGCAGTCGTCTGTGTGCCACCAGCGTCGGAGCCGGCATTGGGCTCGGTGAGACCGAACGCGCCGAGCTTGCGGCCCGAAGCGAGGTCGGCGACGTAGCGGCTGCGTTGGTCTTCGTTGCCGAACATGTCGATCGGCGAAAGGCACAGCGACGTGTGCGCCGCGACACCGAGCGCCGTCGAGCCACACACCTTGGCGAGTTCCTCGATGACGAGCGCCATCGTGACGGTGTCACACCCGGCGCCTTCGAACTCTTCGTCGATCGGAAGGCCGAGCAGGCCCATCTCGGCGAGCTGCTTGAAGGTGTCGAGTGGGAACCGTTGGTTGCGATCGATCTCGACGGCTTGAGGCTCGAGCACGTCGTGCGCAAACGCGCGCACGGTATCGCGGAGCATCTCTTGCTCTTCGGTGATCGGCAGCTCGACGGTGGTCATTTCAAATCATCCACGGAGAAGCCGCCCGAGGAGCGCTCGACGCGGCGTGCTTTGGTCGACTTCACCGACGGCAGGCCGTCGGGACGTCGACGAGGATTGATCGGCGGGCTTTCATCAGCACCGTCGAGGAAGCTCCCCGAACGCGAACCGCCGACCCAGTCGATCAGCGCTTGGCGCGAGAACTTCCATTCACGCCCGACCTTGCGGCCCGGAACGTCCCCCTCTCGTAGCACCTTGCTGAACGTCTTGACGGAGACGCCCAAGAACGCGGCGGCATCGTCGATGTTCAAGATCTCCTGATCTGGCATCGGATGCGGCGTGCTCTTGCGGTTGCTGTTCGACACGTCATGCCCTCCCACTGGCGGCTGCCCGCCGCTTGCTCGTCTCTGAGCGGATGTACTCGGCCAAGGCATCGAGACTCGTGCCCGGTCCGAACAACTCGCCCGTTCCCTGCTCACGCAGCGCTGCGATGTCTTCGTCAGGGAGGATTCCTCCGCCTGTGACGAGCACGTGGTCGGCGCCCACTTCACGCAACCGACGCAGCACCTCGGGGAAGAGCGTCATGTGTGCGCCCGAGAGCACACTCAGTCCAATGACATCGACATCTTCTTGTACCGCCATCTCGACGATCATCTCAGGCGTCATGTGCAGGCCGCCGTAGATCACCTCCATGCCGGCATCGCGTAGCGCCGCCGCGACGACCTTGGCGCCGCGGTCGTGTCCATCGAGTCCGGGCTTGGCGACAAGCACGCGGATCGGGGCGTCGTCAGTGAGATCGGTCACGGCTCGCCCTCCTCGCAGGGATGTTCGTTGTGACGGCCACGCGCGACCCATGCATCGAGCACGGCGTCGGCAAGACCGTGGGCGCCGAGAGGCGCTGCGGGATCGTCGACCCACCGCGCCAGCTCGTCGCCCAGCCCCGTATCGTGCCACAGATCGCGTCGGATGCGCGCCTCGACAAGTCGACGAACACGGCGAACCAGGTTCTCACGGCGGCGAGTGGCGATGCGGCCGGCGGCCTCGGCAGAGGCCCACCATGCG
>JAJDEO010000058.1 GCA_029259745.1 Planctomycetota bacterium | reverse complement strand
CGCGTGACGGTTTCTTCGACGGCGTGAAGTCGCTGCCGCCGCCCCCGTCGCCCGCCGGCGGCTCGGGAGGCGTCAAGATCGTGGGCGGGGCCGCGCATCGCTGGTGGGAGGAGGCGCGTGGTGCTCGCGGCAGAGGGTCGGTCGTGTCGAGCTGGAGGGCGCGCGGGGTCGATGATCCACGGGGACGTGGGGCTGCGAGATCGCGATGGGCTCTGCAGGTGGCGGGGGTGTGCTTGGACGCCGTCGGCGGGCGGCGGGGACGTCGGCGCTCGGGCACGCCTCTAAGCGACGGTGAGATCGCGTGACGGTTTCTTCGACGGCGTGAAGTCGCTGCCGCCGTCCCCGTCGCCCGCCGGCGGCTCGGGAGGCGTCGAGATCGTGGGCGGGGCCGCGCATCGCTCGGAGGAGGGGCGAGTGGTGCTGGCGCCCGAGGGTCGGTCGTGTCGAGCTGGAGGGTGGGGTCGATGATCCACGGGGACGTGGGGCTGCGAGATCGGGAGGGGCCTTGCAGGCGGCCGTTGGTGCTGGGACAGCCGCGCGGAGTGGAGCCCACGCGAGGCTCAGGCGGAGCGCGGCGTACGGGACGTGTCATGACTTGCGGGCTGTCCGCCGCGGCCGGGCGACGGGGCTCCGTTGCCGCTTCGTTGTGTGATCCCGCCCCGGTTTCGTGGACGTCGCAAAGTGGCCCTGCAGATGGGCCACAACGGAGGGCTCATGAAGTCACGACGGACGTTTAGCGCGGAGTTCGAGCGTGAGGCAGTGCGGATGCTTTCGGATCCGGACCGGCCGATGGCAGAGGTCGCGACGAGCCCTGGGATTGACCGGTGCGTACTTTGCTCGTGGACCGGCCATGGAGAAAGATGGCTCGTTTCGAGTCGGACAGTTGTTTGCTTGAGGAGGTGCGCGAGGTGCATCGACGGAGCCGTCAGATCTACGGATCACCCCGCGTCCACGCCGAGCTGGCGGTGTCGGGGATCCACTGCGGCCGCGTCGCGCGCTCGAAGCGCGACGCCGTGCGCTCAAAGACGATGCGCCGGTATCGAAGCCTCGTGGGACAGGCGGAGGTCGTCGCGTCGCCGAGAATCGTCTCGACCGTCGCGTCGACATCTCGTCGCCTCATCGGATGTGGGGTGGCTTGGTGTGCTCGGTCGTGGGTCGGTCGACGGCCTTCTACGTCGTCGCGAACGGACGTCCAGAGTTTCGACAGATCTTCCACCTTGCAGACGTTGTCTCGCCGTCATACCGCGCCGAAATACGGCTACAGCCTCCGATTTCGCGGCATGATGTTTGCTTGTTACTGAGGAGTGATGCTCGACGGCTCGGTGTCGTCGGGCCGCGGGGCAGCCGCGACGTTCAATCACTCATCTCTTGCCGTGCGCTCACTTCCGAGACGCGCACCCCCTCTGTGAGGCACTTCCCATGCGTTCATACATCGTGTTGCTCATGCTCGGATTCGGTCTGATGGCGCTGCCGTCGGGATCTGCACTCGGCGACGAGCGCGTGAAGTGGCGCTTCGAGATGAGTTCCGACTTCGCACGGCATCGTTCCGCCGTGGCCGCCGATGGATCGGTGTACGTCAACGACGTGGGAGGCACGCTGTATGCGCTCGCGCCCGACGGTTCGCTGCGCTGGACTTTCGACACGGGGGGACAGGGGAGCCAAGGCCCCGTCACGCTCGGCGCGGACGGTACTGTCTATGTCGCCGGTGATCCGCTCGGCTCCGAGACCTTCATCCACGCGCTGAATCCGGACGGCTCGTTGAAGTGGACCGTTGTCGACCCTGACGGGCAAGGCGTGATCGCTGGCCCGAACGTCGGACCTGACGGCAACATCTACGTGGTGACGGAGCTGCCCGCGCTCAGCGCGTTTGCCCTCTCGCCCGCCGGCGACGTCCTCTGGAATGTGCCGGGTTTCATCGAGAACGGTCAGGTTGGCGAAGAGATCGTCTTCGGAAACGGAGATCTCTACTTCTGCCTCGGTGGGGTGGTGCATGCGCTCGATGACGGAGGCGACGTCGAGTGGTCGGTGACGGTCGGTGGCGGTCAAGAACGGCAGGTGGCCGTCGGTCCCGAAGGGCACCTCTACGTTGAGACGTTCTTCCCGGGCGTCGGCAAGCGTCTCGGTGCGTTCGACGCGAACGGGGATCTGCTGTGGCAGGCCTTGTCGTCGGGAACGAACGCACTCACGGCTCCCGACGTAGGTGCGGACGGCGCGGTCTACATCATGCGCAACACGCTTCAGCTCTTTGCGTTCCACGCCGACGGGACGACGAAGTGGGTGACGAATCCAAGCGGTTCGTTCGGTGCCGGGGGCGATTTTCAGAACACGACCAACGGTCCGATCGTGAGTCCCGATGACGTGCAGGTCGCGCTTGCGGGAAGCGGGGGCTTCGGTCAACCGGGCGGTGTCCGCTCGTTCGACGCGCGCAATGGCAGCGAACTCTGGCGCGTCGAGTTTCCCCTCGAGAACGGCCAGACCCTCGTGCCGCACAGTCGCGTGACGTTCTCACCCGACTCCCAGACTGTCTATGTCTCCGTTTCCAACCCTCAGGACGACTCGAGCTACTTCTACGCGATCGACGCACGCACGCTCCCGCTGTGGACCGACCTGGGCTCTGGGCTCGCGGGCGGAAACGAGGCGCCTTGTCTGACCGGGTCCGGCGCGCTGGCGTTCCAGAGCACCGTTGCGTTCGAGCTGACGAATGCGACGCCGCTGGCAACGGCGACGTTCGTCGTGGGGACGCAGGCCGTCAACGCCCCCTTCAAGGGCGGCGTGCTCGTCCCCAGTCCTGAACTCCTCGTGGCCGGAGTTACGGACGCCGCGGGTGCTCTGACGCTCTCCGGGAGCGTCTCTCTGGTACTTCCAAGTGGACTGACCATGCTCGCGCAGACCTGGCTCGCTGATTCCGGTGCGCCGCACGGCTACGCAGCTTCGAACGCGATCATGGCGAGCGTGCCGTAACTTTTCGTGATGAGCGCTCAGAGTCGGAAGCCGCCGAATGGTTTCGACCTCGTGGTGTGATTCAAAAGATCGCGTCATTTGTTTCGCGCCCTCCTCGCCGCTGGCTGTGTTGCATCTCCTCGACGAGTCCACCAATTCGCCTGCGTCGGCGCGCCTTGCCAGCGACGACGATCACACAAAACTCATTTCGCGTACTTTTGAATCACACCACTGGCAGCCCATTGAACAACTCATCCGGCGCGCCGCACGCACTGCTAGGACGTTGCAGTTCGCGCGTCTGCCGGCGCCTGAGTCGATGAACGGGACACGACGTCCCGACCGTTCGCGCCGAACTACGGCGCCTGGATCGTCACGTCGATGGCGTTCGTCACCAGGGTCGCGCCCGGTGCGACGGAGGCGCCCTGCATCGAGAAGGTGAACCCGATCAGTGAGTTGTTGACCGGGATCGGGAGCAGGAACGGGGCGCCGGGTGGGCCGTTGAGGAAGAAGGCGCCGGAGAGGTCGAGCAGCAGTGTTCCGGGCTGGATCGACGTGTTCGCGGGGCCGAAGCCGATGCCGATCAGGTCGAGCGTGGCGTCGGGGAGGAAGGTCGTGTGGTCGATGCGCGGGTCGAAGATGGCTCCGCCGACGGGGCCGGTGGTGGACGGCAGCAAGGCCCAGTCGTTGGCGGGATTGCCGAGTCGGGCGACTTCGGGGCGCGTGTCGACGAGCACGAGGTCGTCGACGCGGAGCAGCCGATCGCCGCCGGCTTCAAGCCGCACGCGGATCGTCGTGGCCATGCCCGGCGTCGTGCCCGTGATCGAGAAGGACGTGAAGCCCGCGGTGTTCGCGCTCAGCGTCAACTCGTCGACACCGATCTGCGCGGCACCGGCGTCGAGGTACTCGAGTGAGAGCGTGGCAGCGCCCGTGGTGCCGGCGAGTTCATAGACGCCCGACAGCGTGTACGTCTCCTTGCCGTCCGCAGCGATCGACTGCGTTGCCGAGCCGTTCTCGATCTCGAGTGACGGAGCAGCGATGCTGCCGACGGGCGCCACGGTGAGATCACCGAGGTCGACCCAGACGCCCAAGCCGTTGTCGAAGTCGGCGTCGTCGAGCAGGTTGCTCGCTGAGGCCGGAAGCAGCCCCGTGACGTCGAGCGTCTCCTGTGTGGTCAGCTCGGGGTTGCCGCCCTTGTTGCCCGACCCCGACGCGACGTAGATCTGATCGCCGAGGATGACGGCACCGCCGCTGTGACGGCTGTCGAGCAGCTCCGGCAGGATCGTCCACTCGCCGGTGCCCACGTCGAGCGCCTCGGCTTCTTCGTGCGCACGCGTCGTCGACTCGCCGCCGATCACGACGACGTACTCACCGCGCGTCACCACCATCGTGCCGGCCCGCTCGGTCGGGATCGGCTCGGGCGCATTGCTCCATGTGCCCGTCGAGAAGTCGAAGATGTCGACGGCCGCGACGGTTTTGTCCTGTGCGTTCGGGAGGTCGGTGCGACGCCCGCCCGCAGCGACGAGCTTGTTGCCCACCACGGCAGCCGTGAAGTGGTCGCGTGCGTTCGGTGCGTCGGGCAGCGCCGTCCACGTGTTCGTCGCCGGGTCGTAGCGATCGAGCCACGGCACGAAGCCGCCGTTGTGTCCCATCGTGTTGCCGCCGACCACGTAGATCATGTCGTCGTACACCACGACGCCGGCCGCACCACGGTTGCGTGCCGGCGGGATCGACGGCCCGATCGACCAGATGTTCGTCGACGGGTCGTACGTCCAGATGTTCGGGATCGCGGTCTCGTTCGGGTAGTTGCCCTGGAAGGCGCAGATCGACCAGATCAACCCGTCGTAGGCCACGGGCTGGAAGTGGTGCATCTTCAACGGCGGCAGGCCGAGGTCCGTCCAGGTCTGGGTGACGGGATCGTAGCGGTCGACGGGGCGATCGTTGCGACCGCCGAGCAGGTAGAACATACCGTCGAGCTCGACGTAGGCGGCTTCGTGACGCGCCGTCGGTTCGCTCATGTCGGAAGCCACTTCGAACTCCCAGCAGCACTGGGCGGCCGCGGACGGAAGGAAGACGGTCGATGTCAGGGCCAGGACGGCCAGCGCGTGTCGAATCATGGTGGGATCTTCCTTCCGAGCGTCGGGACGACGAGATCGGGGGACGGAGGGAGGACGGGAAGTCTGTCCCATTGTTTCACAGCTGCGCCACACGAGGTTGTGAGACGTGGGCCGAGCGCGCGGGGCCCGTCGTTTCGAGCGGAAGCTCGCGCGGCGCCGAAGGCCGGGGTTTCCTCGTGCCGTGGCGCCCGTCACGATGGGGCGCTACCAGCCTGAGGCACCCGATCACGCCGTCCCCGCGAGCCCCCGATGCGTCTCTTTGCCCTTTCCGATCCGCACCTCGCCCTCTCCACGCCCGACAAGCGCATGGACATGTTCGGCCCGCAGTGGGTCGATCACCACGTCCGGATGGCCTCAGCGTGGGACGAACTCGTGGCGCCGGGCGACCTCGTGCTCGTTCCCGGCGACGTGAGCTGGGCGCGGCGTCTCGAGGGCGCGGCGGCCGATCTCGAGTGGCTCGCCGAGCGGCCGGGCACGAAGGTCATGATCAAGGGCAATCATGAGATGTGGTGGTCGAGTCGCGCGAAGGTGCGCAAGGCCCTGCCCGAAGGTGTGCTCGCACTCGAGGCCGACGCCACGCGCGTCGGCGACATCGCGCTCTGCGGGACGCGCATGTGGGATGTCCCCGGAGTCGACTACCACGACTGGATCGCCTGGCAGGGTGAGGCGATCTCACCCGAGCTCAGCGACGAGGACGCCAAGCACGCGTTGAGCATCTACCGCCGTGAAGTCGGGCGTCTCGACCGCGCGCTGGCGGCACTCGACGAGGTTGCCGGCGACGACGCGCGTTTGCGCGTCTGCATGGTCCACTACCCGCCGGTCGCGCCGGGCCTCGCGTCGAATGAACTCACGGAGCGCTTCGAGGCTGCGCGCGTCGACCACGTCGTCTTCGGACACCTGCACTCGCTCAAGCCCGAACGCCTCGGCGAGATCGGCGGCGTGGCGCGCGGCGTGACATACACGCTCGCCTCGTGTGACGCGATCGACTTCGCGCCGACGTTGATCGCCGACGCGACGTGACTCGGCGCTACTTGTCGAGGTAGCCCATCTCGCGCAAGCCCTCCAACGTCGCGGCGTCGAGCGTGTTCATGTCGATGCCGGGCATCTCCTCGAGTCGCTCGGGGCGCGGCGTGCGCTCGAGGTAGGCGGCCAGGGCTCCGAGGAGTTCGGCGACGCGCGGGGCGTGCGCGTCGATGACGTTCGTGAACTCGCCGGGGTCGTTGCTCAAGTCGTAGAGCCGCGCCTCCACATGCACACCGCGGTGGCCGAGTTGACGCTCGGGGCTCGTCGGCGCTTCGCTGCCCCAGTCGATCTGTTCGGGGATCACGGCGAGGATGCGCGGGTCGTCGATGAGCTCGTCGGGGATGATGAGTTTCCAACCGTCGCGCTGCACGGCCCACTCGCCCTCGTAGCGCCGCGCCACGCGGAGGCGTGACGCCGGGAGCGCCGCGCGCATCGAGCGGCCCGGCAGGTGAGCGGGCGCGGTCAGGCCGGCGTAGTCGAGGATCGTCGGGGCGACGTCGAGGATCGAGACCGGGTGCATGTCTCGCCCTGCGTCGCGGTCGGGGAAGCGCACGATCATCGGCACGCGCGTGACTTCGCCGTGCAGCGAATGGCCGTGGTCGAGGCTGCCGTGTTCGAAGTGCTCGTCGCCGTGGTCGGACGTGATGATGAACAGGAAGTCCTCGCCGGCAAAGCGTTCCTCGAGCGCGGCGAGCAGCCAGCCGAGGCGGTCGTCGAGGCGCCGGACGCCGGCGTCGTAGAGGCGCTTGAAGTACTCGCGGTCGGCGTCCTCGAGCTCCATGCGCCCCATCACGTAGGGGCCGATCACGGTTTGCCACGACACATCGATGTCGCGCATCCAGCCCTCGTAGTCATCGCCGGGGCCGGGCCCGAGGCGCTCGTCGTCGCCTTCGAACGGGTGATGCGCGAGGAACGTCTGCAGGAACAGGAAGACGGGCCTGCCGCTGCGCGCCGTGTCGAGCCACTCGAGCGCCTGGGCCCAGTCGGGATCCTGACGCGTGCGCCAGTCGAAGACGTCGAAGCCCGACGCGAAACCGAACGACGGGTTGACGTAGACGCCCTCGCTCATCGCGAGCGTCTCGTAACCCGACTCGCGTAGGCGCAGGGCCAACGGCTCGTGCGCGTAGGTGAGGATGTACGGGTGGATGCCGAGCAGGTGTTGGTGCTGGGTGAGGCCGCTGAGCAGCGAGCCCGTCGAGGGTAGTGTGAACGAGGCATCGACGGTGGCGTCCTCGAAGACGACGGCGCGTTCGGCGGCCCAGGCGTCGAGGTTCGGGCTCGTCGGCAGCTCGCAGCCGTAGCAGCCGAGGCGGTCGGAGCGCAGCGTGTCGAGATGCAGCAGGACGATGTGCGGTCGGTCGGGCGCGGAGGTCTTGCCGCGCAGGCGCAGCTCGCTCCACAGCCCGTAGTCGAAAGACGCCTCGCCGTCGGGTCCCGGTTCGGTGACGAGTTCGAGCGTGACGGCCCGTCCCTGAAAGGAGGAGAGATCGACGAGGCGCTCTTGCCAGCCCGCGCCCGGCAAGACGTGCTCCGACCAGACGCGCGTGGTGCTTTCGCCTGCGCGCACGTCGACGGCGAACGTCACACCGTCGGAGAGCTGTTCGCGCTTCAGCACGATGCCGTCGTCAGCCGCAAACGCATGGTCGACGACACCGACGGCGAGCTCGAGCGCGTTGCCTGCGAGGTGATCGACGGTCAGTGCGAGTCGACTCGGCGCCGGGGCGAGCAGCGCGCGCCGATGCACGAGCTCGAGCTCGACATGACGCTCGAGCTGGCCCGCCTCGATGATGTCCTCGCCGACGTCGTACTGCGCGACGGTCGGGCTCACCTTCGGCGCAACGGCGAGGCTCGGTGGCTCGTGTGCGATCGCCATGAGCGGCTCGTCGGGTGTTCCCGTGAGCACGAAGCACTCGCTCTCACCGTCCCACCAGTGCAGCAGCTGGCTCTCCGTCACGGCGCCCTCCATCTGGCCATGGGGCTTGAGCAGCGTCTCTCCGATGCGCAGCAATGCCGTCTCGCGCGTGATGGGGAAGTGCAGCTTCGCGGGCGATCTCCAGACGCCGGCGCGCTCGGAGAGGTGGAAGACGATGCGCTCTTCGTCGGGAACGTCGCGGATCCGGCGCCATGAGTCGCGCGGGACGTCGATCCAGCGCTCCGGCGAGTCGCTGGCCACGAGCGCCGAGACGTCGTCCGACAGGTTCGTCGGCGCGATGTCGAGCACGGCGACCTCGTCGAGCAGGTCGAACCACGAGTCGCCGGCGTGAAGGACGAAACCGCTCGGTTCGTCACGCCCGCACGAGGCAAGCATCAGAACCACGAGGGCGACGCTAAGTGGGGTGATACGCGAGCGGAAGCCAAGCATCGCGACACTCCAGGCGAGGCGTGGTGATCCCACCGGGATTCGAACCCGGGTTGCCAGGATGAAAACCTGGTGTCCTAGACCTAACTAGACGATGGGACCAGCGAGAGCGGAATCCTAAGGGAAGGCCCGCGCCGAAGAAAGAGGTCAGCGGCAGGTGAGGCGGTGTTCGGCGTGATCTCGACACGGCGGCTCGACACCCCAGGCGCGGCGGTGCGTCTCTGGGGCCCTGCGACGGGCAGCGAGGCGCTCGTTCGTCGTCGAACGACGGCGCGCGTGGCTCGCGTTCGTGAGCGCCGACGTCGGACCACGGGCAGTGCTACGATCCGCGCCATGCCCACGCTCGCTGCGAAGTTCTGCGCCCTCGTCGTCCTCGCCAGTCTCGGAGCGTGCGCGGGCGAGTCGGCGCACGATGCGCACCTTCAAGCCGGCGCGTCGCCCAACGTCTTGCTGATCGTCGCCGACGATCTCGGCTGGGGTGACCTCGGCTGCTTCATGTCGCCCGTCGCGATCACGCCGCACCTCGATCGCCTCGCCGGCGAGGGCCTGCGCTTCTCGCAGTTCTTCGTGGCGAGCCCGATGTGCAGCCCGTCGCGCGCAAGTTTGTTGACGGGCCGAACGCCGGCGCGCCACGGCCTCGAGCAGGCACTGATCAGCGACGACCCGTCGTCGGGGCTCGATCCCGATGAAGTGCTCCTCTCCGACCTGCTCGCCGCGCGCGGCTACGCGACCGGACTCGTCGGCAAGTGGCACCTCGGCACCGGGCCCGAACACCACCCGCTCGAACGCGGCTTCGAGTCGTTCTTCGGCATGCTCGCGGGGTCGAGCGGCTACTACACGCACACGTATCGCGGGACGCCCGACCTCTGGCGCGATCGCGCGCCCGTGACGTCAGATGAGTACAGCACCGACCTCTTCAGCGACGAAGCGATCGCGTTCATCGAAGATCGTCGCGACGCGGCCTGGTTCTTGCTGCTCTCGTACAACGCACCGCACCTCGCCGACGACCGGCGCTCGCTGCCCGCGCCAGAGGTATGGCGCGAGGCCTACCGCGATGTCGAGACGACGCCCGTGCGGCGCGACTACCTCGCCGTCGTCTCGGCGATGGACGCGGGTATCGGCAGGGTGCTCGACGCGCTCGACCGACTCGAGCTCGCCGACGACACGATTGTCGTCTTCCTGTCCGACAACGGACCGCTCCCACGTCACAAGGCGAGCGGGCCCTTCGTCGGCGGCAAGGACACGCTCGACGAGGGCGGCATCCGCGTGCCGGCGATCGTGCGCTGGCCTGGCAACTGGGTCAGTGGCGGCGTGGTGCCATGGCCGACAACGGCGATGGATATCACGGCGACGCTGCTCGACGCGACGGGCAGCGGTCGTCCCGTCGGCCGGGCATTCGACGGGCTTGGGCTGGGGGAGGTCTTCACCGTCGGGAAGCCCACCGCTGAGCGACCGATCTTCTGGGATCACCCGAGTCGACGCGTCGACGCGTCCGGCCAGCCGATTCACGAGCAGGTCGTGCGCCTCGGGCGCTGGCGCTTGACCCGCAGCCGAGATGGCGATGTGGCCCTGCACGACACCGACGCCGATCCGGCCCAGGTCCACGATGTCGCCGCGCAGCACCCCGAACTCGTCGCCGAGCTGCTGGCGAAGCTGGACGCCTACCTCGCCGACGTCGCCGAGGAACGCTGAAGGAGGCTGGAACACGGCAGCGCGGGACGCCAGGCTGGAAGCGTTCGCCCCACGCCCCGGAGCCCCGCGATGACCTCTCCCCCGAACCGCCGCGAGTTCCTCGGAGCCGTCGGCGCCTCCGCGATGGGCGCCGCCGTCGTCGGAACGACCACGAGCTGTGCCGCGCCCGCTGGGGCGAGCAGTGTGCCCTTGCCGCTCGCGTCGGGCGACGGGATGCCCGGCGGATCGCCGCTGATCGTGTCGACGTGGAACTTCGGTGTGCCCGCCAACGCAGCGGCACTGGCGCGCTTCAACGCCGGTGACGCCCATCCGGTCGACATGTGTGAGGCCGGCGTGCAGGTGCCCGAAGCCGATCCGACGATCTCGAGTGTCGGGTATGGCGGCTGGCCGAACGCCGACGGTGTCGTGGAACTCGACGCATGCATCATGCGCGGCGACACCCTGGCGTGTGGCGGCGTGGCGGGCCTGCGCGACATCCTGCACCCGATCGCCGTGGCGCGGCGAGTCATGGACCGCACTCGTCATGTGTTGCTCGTCGGTGAAGGTGCGCGCTCCTTCGCGGTCAACGAGGGCTTCCCCACACAGAACATGCTCACCGAGCGGGCCGCGAACCGCTACGCCGAGATCATCGCCGAGCGTGCGCTGCGCGGCGGGCACGAGCCTTGGGAGCGCCTCGGTCCGGAGATCAACGACCCCAACGAAGATCACGACACGATCGGCATGATCGCGATGCACGAGGGCAAGCTCGCGATGGCCGTCACGACGAGCGGTATGGCCTGGAAGCTCCCCGGGCGCGTCGGCGACTCGCCGATCATCGGCGCGGGCGGATACGTCGACGACGAAGCGGGCGCAGCCGTCTCGACGGGCGTCGGCGAGGAGGTGATCCGCTCGTGTGGGAGCGCGATGATCGTCGAGGCGATGCGTCACGGAGCAGCACCCACGGACGCCATCGCCGCTGTCCTCCGCCGGATCCGACTCACGACGACGAGCCGCGGCGCGACGCCCTACGACAAGGCTCCGCAAGTCGCCTTCATCGCCGTCGACCGTCTCGGTCGCGTCGGCGCCCTGGCGCTGCTCGGCGGCTTCCAATACGCACTCACCCGCAACGGCGAGACGTCCCTCGTCAACGCAGACGTCCTGGAGCCCTGATGGGATACCGCGCGATGACCGATGACGCTTCGCAGGCGTTGCTCGATGAACTCGACGTGCCGCCGAAGGCCTGGCGCTTGATCGACGAGGCAACCTGGTACGCGGCGCTCGAGACCTGCGAGCTCCTGCACCAGTGGGGCTCGGCGCTGCTTG
Organism: Planctomycetota bacterium; assembly: GCA_029259745.1. Classification (GTDB taxonomy): domain Bacteria; phylum Planctomycetota; class B15-G4; order B15-G4; family B15-G4; genus OFTM221. The sequence continues at coordinate 76,712 of JAJDEO010000058.1, read as the reverse complement.
TCGACGACGGCGAATGCCTGTGGGTGTTCGTGCGCGACGTGACGCCGGACAAGCGCCATACCGTCGTGCGTCACGGTGCGGCATTGACCGAGGTCGGTCGTCATGGCGTGCGGCACGTCGAGCTGCTGGCGCGGCGTGCGGCGACTGTGATCGCCGAGGCGCAGCGGCGCGGCTCATCGACGGTTTCGGAGATGTCGGTCGAGAGCGCGGCGTCGAGGGCCTTCGTCGGAGCCGCCGAGGAACTCTACGAGACTCTCACCGAGCTTCCGCCGGTCGCCCGCTGACGCACGTGTCGGCGGCCGCGACTCCTCAGCCCTGCGAGACGTCGCCGCCGGGCTTGCGCGCCACCATGATCACGGAGTGGCCGACCGGCGCGCTGAAAAGTTTCAGCAGCTTGGCTTCACTCGCGAAGATCGCCGTGAGCCCGTCGTGCACGAACTCCGGCACCGGAATCCCGACGTTGCTCCCGGCTCCCTCATCGCTCGGTTTCGCGATCGACTGCCAGGCCTTGATGCCGAGCACTGCGGGGAGGATCACGGGGAACAAAAGGAAGTTGATGTACGAGGCTTGGAGTACCTCGAAGCCGACCGACTCGGCTTTCCGCACGAGTTCGCCCCGCGTGTACCGGCGGACATGATGGGTGATGCGGTCCTGTTGGCTGAACAGGAACTGGTACGCCGGGCCGGACGCGATGATGAGACCGCCGGGCACGAGCATGCGATGGATCTCGCGCATCGATCCGACGTCGTCCTCGATGTGCTCGAGGGCGTCGAAGGCCGTCACGCAGTGGAGTGACTCGTCGGCGAAGCAGCCATGCGGGCCGGTGCAGGCGACGAGTCGATCGAAGTGACGCGCGGCGCAGTACTCGAGGCCCTGGATCGCGACATCCGTGCCGATCACTTCGCCGTACTCGGCCAGCGGTCCGAGCATGCCGCCCACTCCGCAGCCGATGTCCATCACGCGCCGCCCGCTGTCGGCGCGCCGCTTCAGGAACCGATCGAGCAGCGAGATGAAGATCGCGCGCCGACCGCGGAACCACCAGTGAGCGTCTTCGAGTTCCAGGAACTCACGGTAGACGGCGTCTTCCATCGGTGGATTGAGGCTCGGCGGGGAGGCTGGCAGGGCCGGACGTTCCGGCCGCGGACGACGGGCGAGGGATTCTATCCCACGCCACGCCCGATTATCTCCCTTGGCTCGACGGCGTTTGTCCTCGCATGTGGTCGGAAGGCCCGGCGCTGCATCCCGTTGAGACGCTTGCCGGCCCGATGGCGCGTCGGCCGAGTGACGCGCATGAGCCCGAACTGCGACCCATGGGGGGGCTGCGCAGTGGAAAGGCCGTTCCGCAAGGCCGGTGCGCTCCTCCGGGCAGGCTTCGAACGGGCCGCAGGGTGGCGCGAACGGCGCTGGTCGTCGTGACACGGCCGCTGTTCTGTGCTTCCTACGCAACCTCGGCCGCCCGAAGTGGTTCGCGGTTCGGAACGGATGGCAGCAGTCGATACCCTCCGATCGGTATCGTGTGGCGCGGATCATCATCGGGAGGTGCATCGAACGTGGAGCGCAGTGGGCAGTCATGGGCAGTGGCGTTGCTCCTTCTCGCCGCGCTCACCCTGGTCGGTGAGTCGCTGCTGCCGGGGCGCGTGCTGTTGCCTTTGCTCCCTGACGACTTTCCGGCCTGGCGAGCGGGACGTGCGCCCGAAGAGCTCGCCGAGCACCCGGCGCCGAATCGCAACATGTCGGATGTCGTACACCTGCTCGTGCCGGGGCTTGCCACCACCCGCGAAGCCGTCGGACGCGGTGAGCTGCCCACGTGGGACCCGTCCCAGGCGCTCGGCCTCCCGCACATCGATCAAGTGCACTACGGCGTGTACTACCCGCCGGCATGGCTCGCCGTGCTTCTCGGTGTGCGCGCCCTGGGTTGGATCGCGCTTTTCCACCTTGGCGTGGCTGCCTGGGGAACCCTGGCGTATCTCCGCGCGATCCGGCGATCGCTGCCCTCGGCCGTCCTCGGCGCCGCCTGCTTCGCCTTCTCGGCTTGGACGACGGCGCGCCTGCAGGCCTTTCCCGTGGTGGGAGCGGCCGTGTGGCTGCCCGTGGCTTTGTGGGGCTTCGAGCGCCTGGGTCAGGGCGATGGGCATCGCTACGGCGTGCTCGGCGCGATGGCTCTCGCGATGTCGTTCCTCGCAGGGTTCCCGCAGGTGACGCTCTGGGTCGTCGCCGTGGTTGCACTCGTCGAGATCGTTCGTCCGTTTGCTCACTGGCACGCAGGAGAGCCCGTGCTGCGCCCGGGTTTCGAAGCACTCGGCGCCTTCTTGCTCTCGGCGCTGCTGATCGCACCGCAGGTCTTGCCGACGGCCGAGTATCTCGCCACGGAGTCGGCGCGCTCCGAGCAGACCGTCGAGGTGGCGCTCGACGACGTCCTCGATCCCTCGCTCATGTGGCACCTCGTGTCGCCTGACCACTTTGCCTCGGCGCAGCTCGACCGCCCGGATCGTCCGCACCCTGTCGCGCTGCTCGACGTCGACGGCGCCATGCGCCCCGTATCGATCAACCGCGCCGAAACATCGATGGGCATCGGCGTCGTCGGCCTCGTGCTCGCGCTCGTGGCCATGGTGTTCGGGCGCAGTTGGCGCACGTGGGTGATGATCTCGCTGGCCGCGCTGTCCTTCGCCGTCCTGCTCATCCCGGCCTTCATGGCGTGGGTTTATCCGTACATGCCGCTGCTGCACTTCGGGAGCCCACGACGGCTGCTGTTCGTGGCGAGTTTCGCGCTGGCTGTGCTCGCCTCCGGCGGGCTCGACCTGCTGCGTACCCAGCGCGTCTGGGTGACGGCTTTCGCGTGGGTGCTCTCCGTCGTGGTGCTGGCCCTGGCGGTGCAGCTCTGGATGGCCGTGCCCTCGGCTCAGACGGCGGTGGACGTGGAGAACTGGGCCGAGGAACTCGCCACCGTGCTCGGCTCGGCCGACACGACACACGAGCAGATCTTCGCCGTGATCCCGCGCGAGACGTTCGCGGCGATCGCGGACGCCACCCAGCGCACCGACGTCATCGCCATCGCGGTCGCCATCGTCGCGATCCTCATGTTCCGCCCCCGAAGCCGCTCCGGTCCACAGGGTTGGACGACGCAGGCACAGAAGTCGCCGCACCTGGTGACGGCCTTGGTCGTCATCGAGCTCGCGTTGGTGGCCTGGCCGCTGATGCGTCCTGCACCCGTGCCGCCGGGTCTCGACACGGGCACGCTCCGCTATCCGGCGCCGCAGATCGTCAAGGAACTCCGACGCATCGGTGCCGACGATCCCGTGCCTCTGCGCGTCGCACGCGTCGGGAACAACCCGCCGTACGTGACGCCAAACCTGCTCGGGAGCTTCGGGCTCCACGATACGCAGTGCTACGCGCCGATGGCGCCTCGGCGCGTGTCCGAGTTGCTCGATGCCCTTCAGCCCGGCATTGCCGTAAACGGATCGTCGCTCGGTGGGTTCATTTCGCTCAAAGCCCTGCGCTCGCCGGTGCTCGACATGCTCGGCATCCGCGCGCTGCTCACCGACCAAGAGTTCGACCCCGACGGTTTCGAGGAACGCGGGCGCGTCGGGCATGTGCGAGTGCTTGAAAACACCGAGGCCCTTCCGCGCGCTCAGGTCGTCGGCGCCTTCGAGGTCCTGCCCCTCGCCGAGAACCGACTGGCGTTCCTGAGCTCGCAGATGTTCGACCCGACGCGCCACGTCGTGCTGGAGTCTGATCCGCTCGTGCTGCTCGAGCGCATTGCCCAGGCGCCGCCGCTGCCCGCGGGCGCCGAGCCTCCGCCCAAGCGCCGCATCAGTGTCACCGACTACGCGCCGGGGCGCGTGCGGCTCGAGGCGACCCCCGGCCAACCGGCGATCGTCGTGTTCGCCGAGACATACCACGAAGGCTGGACGGCAACCGTGAACGGCGAAGTGATGCCCGTATGGCCCGCCAACCACGCCGTCATGGCCGTGCCGATCCCGCATCGCAAAGGTGCCGTGATCGAGCTGAGCCACGAGCCGTCGTCCGTGCAAACGGGCCTCCTCGTGGGTGGCGTGGGATGGTTGCTCGCCCTCGTGTTGCTGGTCATGCCGGCACGGACGCGTCGTCCGGCTCCACTGTCGCCGTTCGACGATCCGGACGAGGCCGAAGAGGAGTCGGAGCCCGAGGTGCCGTGGTCGAGCCCAGCGCCACAGACGCCGCCGCCTCAAGTCACGATCGGCTGAGCCGGCCGGCGAAGCGAGGCCACGCCGACCCTCTCCGTCGGCGCGGCCCCACAACCGGCGTCGTCGCCGGGGTGCGCGGCGGTGGAGCCGTCGCACCATCTCTGAGTTGTCTCTGCGAATCACGATCTTCGACCCGTGCCGTGGGTTCTGTCGTCCCGATTCCTCGAGAGCTCTCGTCGATACCTGGATGACGGGCCGAGCGTCCCGACGTGACACGAGTTGCTGCGCGCTTTCGTCCCGCACTTCGCCCCGTCGCTTCACGGGTTAGGATGCCGCGATGCTCCGCCGACTCCGTTCATGTCCCTCTGTTGCCGGTCTGCTCGCTGCGCTCCTGCTTTCGGGTTGCGCGGGCGATGCTGAACCGCCGAAGCACCTGCTACGGCTGTGGCGTGACGTCGAGCCGGCCGAGGTGACCACGGCGGGCGCGATGACCTCCGCTGGGCCTGACGTCGTCTGGAGCACGTCCTTCGACGGCACCGACGGCGCCAAGTGGTATCGCGCCGTGGCCTGGGGCAAGGACGCGATCACGCATCGCCCGGTCAAGCCCTCCGGTGGGGCGCTCATCCTCGAGGAGGGCGATGCGCTGGCCTCCGTCGTACTGCTCGACGTCGAGCCGGGCGAGGCGCTCGAGATCGTGGCGACGGCGCGATCGGAGGGCGAAGGGACGTCGGAGCCCGTCGTGCTCATGGCAGCCGTCGAGTTCAAGGAACGCTTCGATCCGGCAACACGCTGGACGGCAGGCGAGATCGCCGACCTCTTCAATACCGAGCGCAACGCGAGCTACCTCGTCACCGTCGTACCGGAGCGCGAGCCGCAGAACGCATCAGTGCGCCTTGTCGTCGACCAGCAGACCGAGGTGCTCGCGCTCTACTTCCCCGTGCCTTTGGACGGTCTCCCCGAGCGGCTCGTCGTCGACCGCGTGGCCGTCACGCGCGAGCCGATCGATGCCTACTTCGCGCGCGGGGGCGACGTGCCGCGCGTCGAGCGGATCGAATCGGAGTGGGCCTCGGCGGGGCCGTCGGTCGGTCCCGTGCGGGTGCAGTTCGATCGCGACGAGCGCGAAGGGCTGATCGCGTTGGCCGGAGCCACCTACCGCTACGAACTCGAGCCATCCGACGTCGAACGCCGCCTCGACCTCGCACTCGGGCTGCGCGAGTCGAACTCGGCGGCACGCGCGCGTTTCATCGTCTCACTCGACGGCACACGGCTGATCGACGAGGCGCACGATGCGCCGACGTCGATCGACGAGCCGGCGTGGCACGACCGCACGATCACGATCCCACCGAGCCCTGCGCGCCGCCAGGTGCTCGAGTTCGCGACAGAGGCCGTGCCCGGTTCGCGCGTCCCGCTGACGGTCTTCGGCCACCCCACGCTGCACCCGCGGCGGGTCGACGCCCCGAAGCGTCCCAACGTCGTCCTCATCAGCCTCGATACGCTGCGCCCCGATCGCCTCGGCGCCTACGGGCACGGCGACGCCGTCACTCCCCACATCGATGCGCTTGCCAACGACGGGTGGACCTTCACGCGCGCTTACTCGACGTCCAGCTACACGCTGCCCAGCCACGGCTCGATGCTCACCGGCCTGTACCCGGCCTACCACGGCGCCGTCGATGTCGTCGATGAACTCGATCCCGAGCACACTCCTTTCCTTGCTCGACAGCTCGCGGACGCCGGCTACGTCACGGCCGCATTCACCGGCGGCGGCTATGTGGGCCCGAGCTACGGCTTCGGCGTGGGCTTCGATCGCTACTCACTCAACGATCCGGTCTGGGCCTACGACACGCTGCGCGGCAAGACGCTGATCCGCACGATGAGTTGGCGACGCGTCCCGATGAAGATGAACCTGCTCCGCCGCTACGGCGAGCAGACCGTCACCGACTTCGTCGCCGCCCAAGACGCGGACACGCCGTTCTTCCTCTTCCTGCACACGTTCATCGTCCACAACTACGCGCCGAACAAGCGCTGGCTGCGTGAGTTCGACCTGTTTGACGAGCGGGGGCGCGAGGAGCCGTTCAACCACAAGGCACGCGAGGCGTACAACGAGGGCGACGAGGACGTTGATCCGACGGACGTCTATGAGCAATACATGCCGTACTACGACGCCACGATCTCGATGGCCGACGACTTCGTCGGTGCTGTTGTCGAGGCCGTCGAGCGCGCGGGGCTCGGAGACGACACGCTGATCCTCGTCACGTCCGACCACGGCGAGGAGTTCGGTGAGCATGGCGTCTTCGGCCATGGAGTGACGCTCTACGACTCGAACACGCGCGTGCCGCTGATCGCGCGCCTGCCGAGATCGGTGCGTGAGGCCCATGCGCTGGCCGGTGCGCCCGGCGCGGGTTCGGAGATCGACCGCCTCGTAAGCCTCGTCGATCTCGCGCCGTGGATTCTGCGGACCGTGGGGCTCGAACCCGACCCGCGCATGGAGACGCTCGGCGCGGCTGGCGACATGCCGCTCGGCGACTCGCAGCCCGGCCGCACGCGGCTCTTCATCGAGCTCGACACCCATGTGAGCCGCAAGAGCGCCGTCGTGCGCGGCGCATCGAAGCTGCTCACGCACAGCGAGTCGGACGGTGAGCTGCTCGACGAAGAGATCGTCGAGCTCTACGACATCATCAACGACCCCGCCGAGTCTTTCGACCGCACCCGTATCGACCCGGCGCTAACCCGCGATCTGCGCGCGGCCATCAGTGAGCATCACGACCTCGGTACCCTCGTCAACCCACGCGGTGTGCGCGCGGTCGACCTCGACTCCATCGACCCCGACAAGCTCGAGAATCTCCGAGCGCTCGGCTACCTCATCGGCGACGAAGACGACGATGGCAAGTAGCTGCGCGCGTCGTTCCGAGCGCGTGCGGGGTCGTCGCAGCGCGGGGGTTGTTCATGGACGATCGTCGTGAGGTTGCAGCTGGCCCTTGCTCGTAAGGCGAAGCGAGGTTTCCGACCAGTGCTGGCCGTTGAGGCGATGCGTCCGCAGCAGCTCGTCCGTGAAGCATCGGGGCTAACCCGCATGATTCATGGAGAAGCTGCTGCGGATGCGTCTCTACGCTTCGCCGTGATCAACCCGGGCTAACGCGCCGACCGACGAGCCATGTGGTGGGGTCACAGAGGACTCGTGGTCGACACAAGGTGTGTCACTTCGTGACGAGCGGGGTGTCGAACGTGCTCGTGAAGTCACGGATCGCGGCGAAGAACGTCTGGTTGTCGAGCTTGCTCTCGAGCTTGTCGAGATTGCCGCGCGCCTCGAGCGACTCGATGAACTCGATGCCCTTCGCGAGGAAGTCGACGTCGCCCGTCAAGCGCCAGCCGTCGGCCATCGCGAGCAGGATCGAGTGGAAGTCGAACTCCGAGAAGTCGAGGTACGCCTGCGTTTGCACGCCGTAGCTGTAGACGAGAAAGCGCTTTGACGGGTCGGGATGGTAGGGGTGGAGTTCCTGACGCGTGTAGCGCGCGATGTCCTTGAGGCGCCCTTGGGCGAGCATCCCCTGCGGGTCATCGGGTCCGAGATAGTCGACGACGAGGTGCATCGCCATCGCACCGAGCGAGCCGGTGATGAAGCCGCGCGAGATGTAGTTCTCGCCGACCGGCTTCTCACTCTTCGACTGGCTCGAGTTGACGAAGTATCCGCGCGCACCGACGCCGGGCGCTGCTTCCCAGCCGAAGCCATCGGCGCCCGAGTTGGCGTCGAGGATGGGCGTACAGAAGAAGTCGACTCGCGCGCGCAGAGCGTCGATGAGTGGATCGGCGAGGCCCGGCACGACGTCGACGAAGTTGGCGAGGTGCACGAGCGCGCGCATGGTCTGGTACATCCCGCGCTCCTGCCCGGAGATGTACTGTCCGGGGAGGATCTCGAGTTCTTCGAGAAGAGCGTCACGAATGCGGGTGTCACCCGTCATGTAGTACGTGTAGATCATCCCTTCGCGGTAGCGGTGCTCGGCGTCCGCTTGCGTCGCGCTGGTTACTTCGAGGTCTGCGTTGGCCGGGCCGGGGTCTTCGGTGTGATGGAAGTTGTCGCTGCGCGGGATCTGCCATTCGGCCTTGTAAACCGAAAGGTCGATCGCGCGTTGCAGCTGTCCGCCGTACCCGTGGCGCAGGAACTCGTCGATGAGCCAACGCTCGATGATCGAATGGTTGTTGTGGCCGCCACCGGAACTCGCCGGGAGGAAACGGTGGATCTGACGCTCGTCGTTCTTGACGTCGAGTTCGTAGTCGATCCCCATGGCCGCGAAGGCCTCCTCCTGCTCATCGAGAGTCACGAGCGGGTAGGGAAAGACGCCACTGTCGTCGTACCACTTGTACGACTGGGCGCGGGCGATGGCCGGGTTGTCGAGGCGACGGGACGCTTGGGAGAACTCCGTCGGCGGGCCGGAGTGAAACGAGAAGGCCATCGAGCGGCTCTCGTGCTGACGCCAGATGAACGCGAAGTGGTACGGGTTGCGGCGCGAGAAGACATCCGCCGTCATCGACCCCGTGCCCTCGATCTCGAGCGACGCTGGCCACAGGTGCGGCATGTGTTTGATCGCCATCGTGATCCCGCCCTTGACGCCGCCGATGTTGGCGAAGCCGCTCTCCGGGTAGTCGTACTTGTCGAACGAGATCACCGGGTTGCCGTCGAAGTTCAGGTACCAACCCTCCTGCTCGAACTCCGTCGCCGAGATCTTCGGGATCGGCGGCTTGTAGCTGGGTCCGTTTCCGGTGACGTCGAACGCGATGGCCTTGCAGTACGACTGGTAGGCGTAGGCGTACTGTCCGGGCGCGATGTCTCCCGTGATGAGTCCGAGCGGGGAGTTGAAGCGTGCGACGGGGTTGAGACCCGTGTTCGCCTTGACCTCCACCCCGAGGCTGCCGATCTGGACGTGCGCGGGACGATTGATGTTCGCGTTGCGCACCGTGAGGATCACCTCGACGTCATGTTGCTCGGCTCCTGCGATCATGCGGCACGTGACGTCGACGACGTCGTTGCCGAGCGTGTCGATCATCGTGCCGTCCGCGCGGATGACCGTGCGCGCCGGGCCGTTGTCTTCGAGGAAGACCTTGGCACCTTGCTTCAGCGTCAGCGCGGTACCGTCCACCGTCGTGCCCACGATGCCCTGGCTGTGGTTGTTCTTGACGATGTTGAGGTCGTCGACGATGACGCGCGAGAAGACGCGGAAGTCAACCGTGCTGACCTCGAAGCGCAGCGGGCCGGTGTCCACCACGATGCGGTCCGCGAGTTCGGTGGCGAGATTGCTCCCCTTGGAGCGCCCGGCACCGCTCTTCACGATGAACTCGAAGGGCTGATCCTGTCCCACCGTCGCGACGGTGTGACCGAGCACCCACTTGGCCGAGCCGTCTGGCCAGATGTCGTTCACGGTGAACTGGAACGGAAACGGGCCGGCTACGCGTAGCGCTGGGCGGCCGTCGAGCACCTGGACACCAGCGTCCTCGGGCAACGGCAGGCCGAACGTGATCGTGCGCGGAGCCGGCGACCACATCTTTGAGTTCTTCGGCACCGACGCCTCGGCGATCATCGGGATCGTGAGCGACATGTCGGCCGCGATGAAGTCCCCGGCGGGGGCCCCCGTCGGGGACGTCGTGCCACCGAGGGCCGATTGCGAGGGGCCTCCAACCGTTGCGACCTGATCAGGGATCGTCAGCTCGCCGGGATGGGATGGAAACGACGGGGGCTCGAAGATCTCGCCATCTGGCGGAAGTCCACCGCCGCATGCGGCGAGCGCACCGAGGGGGACGAGGGGGAGGAGAACGGAGAGTGCGCGCAGTTTACGGCTGATCGAGCGGATCATGGATGCAGGACTGCCTGAGGGCCGGTTCGAAGGTGCACGTGACGAACGTGGGGTCCGACGAAGGGGCGACCATGGGGAGTCGCATCATTCGGGAGAGGCATCACGCATGCAGGTGAGTGACGCCGCGGCAGGCGCAACCGTGTGTGTGCGTACGGGTCGCCGAAACCGGGCATCTCACAACTACACGTGAACCGGGCCCGACCAGGGCAGTAGAAATATCAACTTCGTCACTTGTGACGCCGCGCGCTGACGACGTCGTTCAGCGCCGCGGGAGCGCAGCCGGCGAAACGTGCTTCTGCGGGATCTTGATGAGGCGCGGATCGCCCCCAAGGATCGACTGAGAATCGGACGCTCCACGCGTGAATGCGGCGGCTCGGCGGGCATTCGGTCCGGCGCTTTCTGCATATCCTGTGGATGACTGTGGATGATTGTGGATGCGCCGTGGGAACCCAAAGCGAGCGCCCGGGTGTCCGGCTCGCCCGCGCTATCCCTGGCCGTTGGACTCGAGGAGTGCCGCAAAGAACGACTGGTTCTCGAGTCGCGTGTCGACGTTGTTGAGATGGCCGCGCGCTTCGAGGGCCTCGAGGAGTTCGATGCCCTTTTGGATGAAGCTCGTGTTTCCCGTTCGGCGCCAGGCCTCGGCCATCCCGAGCAGCGTGGTGTGAAAGTCGAAGACGGACATCTTGACGTAGTCCTGCGTCTGGACGCCGTACGTGTAGACGAGGAATCGCTTCGACGGATCGGAGTGGTACGGATAGAGCTCCTTGCGTGTGTAGCGCGCCAGGTCGACGAGCCGGTTTCCGCAGAGCTTGCCGTGCGGGTCCGTGTCGCCGAGGTACCACGACGCGAGATGCATCGCCGTGGGCCCGAGCGTCGCTGTGATGAAGCCGCGCGTGATGTAGTTCTCGCCGTCGGGTTTCTCGCTCTTCGCCTGTGTCGAGTTGGCGAAGTATCCGCGCGTCCCCGTGCCCGGCGCCGCTTCCCAGCCGAAGCCGTCGACACCTGTATTGACATCGATGATCGGCGTGCAGAAGTAGTCGATGCGCTCGCGCAACGCGGCGACGAGCGTGTCCTCTGCCCCCGGCGTGGCGTCGACGAAATCGGCGAGGTACACGAGCGCGCGCATCGTCTGATACGTCGAACGCTCCTGAGCCGAGAGATACAGATCCGGAACGATCTCGACCTCATCGTAGAGCGCATCCGCGATGCGTCGATCGCCCGTCATGTAGTACGTGTAGATCATGCCTTCGCGGTAGCGATGCTCCGAGTCACCCCAAACCCCGATGGTCACGTCGAGGTCGGGGTTGGTCGCACCGGGATCGTCGGCGTGGTGAAAGTTGTCGCTGCGGGGCACCTGCCACTCGGCCTTGTAGATCGAGAGGTCGATGGCGCGTTGGAGCTGTCCGCCGTGTCCGTAGCGCAAGAACTCGTCGATGAGCCAGCGCTCGATGATCGAGTGGTTGTTGTGCCCGCCGCCCGAACTTGCCGGCAGGAAACGATGCACCTGGCGTTCGTCATTCGCGATCGAGACTTCGTAGTCGACGCCGGCGAGCGCGAACGCGGCGTTCTCCTCTTCGATCGTCACGAGGGGATACGGGAAGACGCCGCTGTCGTCGTACCACTCGTAGTCGATGGCGCGAGCCACGATCGGGTTGTCGAGTCGACGTGCGATCTGTGCGACCTCGGTTGCCGGTCCCGCATGGAAGGCGAACATCATCGAGCGACTTTCGTGCTGACGCCAGATGAACGAGAAACCGAACGGGCTGAGTGAGGAGAAAACGTCGGCGAGCATGGTGCCGTCGCCGCTGAACTGGAACGACGCCGGCCAGAGGTGGGCCTTGTGCTTGATCGCTGCCGTGACGCCCGCATGCGTGCCGCTGATGTCCGCGCAGGCCGCATCGGGGTACTCCGACGCGGCTGTCACCATCACCGTCGTGCCGTTGAGCGCGAGACGCCAGCCCTCCTGCTCGAACGTTTCGAACGTGACCTTGGGGATCGGTGGCTTGTAGTTCGGCCCCGTGCCCTTGACGTCGAAAGCGATGGCTGTCGAATAAGCCTGGTAGACACTCACTTCGGCGTTCGCCGAGATCATGCCCTGCGCCAGGCCGTAGGGTGTGTTGACGCGCGCCCGTGGCTTGTTGCCCGCCGTCACGTTCACTTCCACGCCGAGCCCGCCGATCTGCACGTGCGCCGGACGGTCGATGTTCGCGTTGCGGACCGTCAGGATCACCTCGGCCTCGCGCTGCAGTGCCCCCGCGATGATGCGACAGGTCACGTCGACGACGGCGTTGCCGGACGCGTCGATCATCGTGCCGTCGGCTCGCACGATGGCGCGCGCTGGGCCGTTCTCTTCGAGCGTGACGTCGGGGCCGAGTTGCAGCGTCAGCGGCGACCCATCGAGCATCGTGCCCACGATGCCCCGGCTCGCGCCCAGTTCGACGACCTCGACGCCGTCGACATGGACACGATTGAAGACGCGGAAGTCGTTCTTCGAGATCACGAGCTGCATCGGACCGGTGTCGATCTCGAAGCGACCGGGGAACTCCGTCGCGAGCGGTGCATCACCCGACGTTCCCGGGCCGTCGGTGACGACGAACTCGAAAGGCTCACCCGGGCTCGCCGTGGCACTCACGACGCCGAGCGCCCACTTCGCGGTTCCTTCGGGCCAGACGTCGAGCGCCTCGAAGTGGAAGGGAGCGTCACCGGGGATGCGCAACTTCGCGCGTCCATCGACCACCGCCACGCCGGCCTCGCGCGGAATGGGAAGGCCGAACGTGATCGTGCGCTGGGCGGCGACGGGCGACTTCTCGAACTTCGGCACCGTGCTGTCCGCGATCATCGGCACGAGCACTCCGAGCGCCGGGGCCGTGTCGCCACTTGCGTCGTCAGTGTCCTCCTCGCCGTTGGCGGTGGTCGTCGATGCGGTCGAGGCTTCGGGAGGTTCGCCACCGCCGCAAGCGACGAGTGCAAGCGTGGCGAGGAGCGCGAGCGCAGACGCACGCAACGTGGAGCGAGTCATAGCGGAATCACAAGGGTGGGTGAGTCGCACGCGTGCACGCCATCGACGGCGCAGGCGGAGTTCATGCCGGGTTGCATGCGACGGGCAGCAACGAGGGCGACGAACGGGGCGCCCGCAGTGGGGGGCGGGCACCGAGTTTGCGCGTGACGGCGCGCGAGACGTGCGTCTGCTGTGGGGAGAGTGGGTGAGTGGCGCAGGGCGCGCGGGCACTTGGCACTCGCGCGCTGTTGCGACATCCAAGTAGACGTGAACAGCCGACAGCGAGGGCAGGATGGATCGCCGCCATGAACATCGGCATGCTCGAAAGACCATGCGCATCGCGCATGCCTTCACTTTGCAACGAACACGACACGAGCCGACATGATGTCCCTACGCAGCGTTCTCGATGCCCGCGGCACACGCGTGAGTATCGACGTCGAGCCTCGGCGGATCGTGTCGCTCGTACCATCGACGACCGAGACGTTGCATGATCTCGGGCTCGGAGCGTCCGTCGTGGGGCGCACGCGCTTCTGCGTTCGCCCGGTCGGTGATGTCGACCGCATCGCCGTCGTGGGTGGCACGAAAGCTGTGCGCATGGCGGAACTCGCGGCTCTCGAGCCGAGCTTGATCCTCGCGAACGAAGAGGAGAACAAGCCGACGATGTGGCCCGAGCTCGAGGCCGTTGCGCCTTTGTACGTGGCGTTTCCACGCACGGTCGCCGGCGCGCTCGACGACCTCACGAATGTCGCGACGCTGACGGGCACGGCGGAGCGTGGCGCCGAGATCCGTGCTGAGATCGAGGCGACCCGCGCACGACACGCGCGGCGAGCGGCGTCGTGGAGCTACGCGTACATGATCTGGCGCGACCCGTGGATGACCGTCGACGACGACACCTTCATCGCGTCGATGCTCGCCGAGTACGGCGGCAAGAACGTCTTCGGCGGCCGCGCCGAGCGTTATCCCTCCGTGACGCTCGACGACCTCACCGAGGCGTCACCGGACGTCGTGTTCTTCTCGTCCGAGCCGTACGACTTCGAGCCGGCGCACGCCGCCGACCTCGGGCCGCTCGCAGATCGTATGCGCATGATCGACGGCGAGGCCGTGAGCTGGCACGGCACCCGCATGCTGCGTGCCTTCGAGCAGCTTGGCCGCGCCCAGCCGACGTGGGGCGTCAGCCGTTGAGCTTGTCGAAGAGCGTGTGCGCTCCGGCGGCGAGGAAGAACAGCAGCGTCGCGGCGAGCAGGCCATTGATGAGCGGGTCGTTCTTGAAGCGACTTCCGACCCAGCGTTCGCGGTTGTTCATGATCAGCAGCGTCACGGCGAGCAGCGGCATGAAGAGCGAACCGAGCACGGCGTAGAGTAGCTGCACCTGCGGCATCGAGAGCCCGAAGAGCAGCGGCAGCGGGACGACGGTCAGGCCGACCTGCCACGCGATGTAGGCCGGGTCATGCGTTGCGGCCTCGGCGTCGAGCCGACGTCCGGTGCGTTGACTGAGCAGGTCGGACACCATGAACGGCACGCTCTGCCAGACGCCCATGAGACTCGAGAAGACCGCGCCCCAGAACCCGATCAGGAACGCCCAGCGCCCGACGACGCCGAGTTCGTCACCCAGCGCATCGGCGATCGGGAGCGCCATCGACGCGCCGCTGCCGGCCTCGCCGAGGTCGACGTGCGATCCGATCACGATCATCGATGCGCCGAAGACCGCCGTGAGCAGGTAGGCCACACCGAGGTCCCAGCGGCACGTCACGAGGCCCTCGTAGCCACGCCGATCGGTGTCGCGAATCCAGTAGCCATACGACAGCAGCGTCACCGTACCGCCCACGCCGCCGATCACGCCGAGCAGCCAGGCGCGGTTGTCGTCGGGCAGCGACGGCACGAACCCGGAGATCACGCCGTCGGCATCGGCTCCGATCAGCGCCGCCGTCACGATCACCGTGACGAACATGACCGCGATGCACGTCGTCATGGCGCGCGAGAAGAGCTTGATCCCGCCGAGCCGCACGAGCACGAGGCCGACGACGCCGTGGATGAGTCCCCACCAGGCGCGGCCCGAGTGCGGGTCGTCGAACGGAAAGATCGCCTGACCTGCGACGCCACAGGCCGACATCAGTGCCCCGCCCGTCACGAACGACCAGATCCCGAGATAGCCGAGGAAGACCGACTCCATCCACCGTCCGAGCTGATGCACCCAGCCCGCGAGCAGCGTCGTGTCGGTGGCGAGCTGCCAGCGCGCGAGCCCCTCGTTGAGCACCCACTTGAACAGTGCGCCGAGCACGACGGCCCAGAGCACCGTGAGCCCGAGGCGCGAGCCCGCGATCGCCGTGGTGATGAGGTCGCCGGCGCCGACACCCGTGGCGGCCACGAGCAGGCCGGGGGCGATCAGCGCGAGACGCGAACGGCGGCGGGAGGACAAGGGCGGGCTCCGGGGCTGCGGAAGGCGCCGATTGTGGGCCGACCAGCAGCGTGGTGTCGAGCGGGGCCGGATTGATCGTGTCCCGGTCGATTTCCACGAATGATCTCGGAGGAGCCGGACATGCCGATCTCTGCACCAGTCAGAATCCGACGACGGTCAGTTCGCGGACCTCGGAACGCGGCACGGGCTTGACGATGCTCGGGGCGGCTGAAACCGGCGACTTCGCGGCGGAATCCACGTTTGGCGACAAGCACGGCGACAAGGCACGAGTCTCGCGACGGAGCGCGAGAGCCCGGATGTTTCACGGTCGATCTGCTGCGGTCACAGCTCAACCCTGCCTAGCAGTCTTCGCCTCGCCAGCAAGGCCCACCTGCGACCTCGCCACGATCGCCGTGAGTAACCCGGGCGACCGGCTCGCGATCAGGAGACCCGCGTCGAGCGTCGCGCGGCCTTCAGGGGCAGTCGGGCGTGGGAACCTCGTCGGCGCCGATGTCGATGTCGTTTGACGGAGTGCCGACGCAGTCGAAGTCGCCGTCGGCGAAGCGGTCTGCGAGGTCGATGTCGACCGTGGCATCGATCGTGCTGGCCAACGAGTTGCCGGCGTCGATGCACGGGGAGCCGCTCGACAAGTGGAAGTTCGTCGAGGCGGGGGCGACGAAGTCAGGGTCGTCGTCGATGTTTCCCGAGCCGAAGCAGGTGCTCGTCGTCCATGTTGCGAAGTCTTGCCAATCGCAGAAGGAAACGAGCGACGCATAGTCGCACTCGAGCCCGCCCGTCACGCCGGTGTCGGTCTCGCTCAAGCCGGTGACCTGGTCGCCGCCGCCATCGTTCTCCCAGAGGATCACGTTCGTCAGGCCCGCGTAGATGTTGCTGAACGCGGTGGCGGCGGTCGCTCCCCAGTCGGTGAAGGCGATGCCGGCGTCCCCGTTGTGTGCGACGGTGTCGCCGGTGAGAGTCAGTGCACCGGTGCTCCCGCCGCCAGCACCCTGGGTCACGATGCCGTAGCCGCCGTTGTTGGCGATGACATTGCCCTCCAGTGTGAGGAACACGTAGTCCTGGTCGTCGGTGCTCGCATCGGGGTTGCGGTCGATCACGATCCCCGAACCTCCATTGTCGACGATCTGGTTGCGGTCGAACGGGTCGATCGTGATGTTCGCGTAGTCTTCGGCAGTCAGGTGCAGGGCGTCCCCGCGGAAGCCGCGGATGACGTTCTCGACGAGCGTGCTTACGCGGAAGAAGCCGCTCGACGTCTCGAACTCAGCCACATGGACGTCGATCGCGCGGATCAGACCGCTCGTGGGAGTGGACGGTGACCATGTCGACGTGAAGGTGTTGCCGTTGATGTCGGCGGCGCCCTTCAAGAGTCCGAACTCGCCGTTCCAACGGAAGGCGAAGCGTCCGGTTGTGCCCGCTGGGTTCGAGATGAGGTTGCCTTCGACCGTCATCCCCGACACGACGCCACCATCGGCTCCGGCGTCGGACGACACTTCGATCGCGCCGAGAGCCGTCGCCGAGATGCGGTTGTCACGGATGGTGAGCCCGGCGATGGTCCCTTCGTCGGTGACGTGCACGTGGATCGTCGCCCGGTTCGCCGTCGATGCGTCGTTCATCTCGCCACGTTGGAAGCCGCACTGCTCGATCGTGACACTTGCGACCTCACCGCCGGCGACCACGATCGCCGACGGAGCATCGACGCCCGAGGTGTCCTCGCCGACGAACGCCAGCTTGCGGATCGTGATGTCTTCACGCGGCGTACTCGTGCCATCGATTCCGAACAGCGCAGCGACACTCGACGAACCGACATCGCCGCCAATGCGTGCCTGGTTGGCCGGAGTGACGCCGTACCCTTCGATCGTGATGTCTGTCGGGACATCGATGGGAAAGCTCTCACCGTTGTTCGTCACGTCATATGTGCCCGGGAGCACGCGCACGGTGTCGCCCGCGGCGGCCTTCGTCTCGACGGCGAAGGTGAGATGCTGAAGCGGTGCGCTCTGCGAGGTTCCGAGGTTCATGTCGTCGCCGCTGGGCGAGACGTACCAGGTCGTCTGGCCTGCGGCGAGCGGAGCGATCAGTGCACCGAATGAAACAACGAGTGAGAAAGATGTGCGGGACATGCCATGCCTCTCCGTGTGTCTAGCCCGGACTGCTCACGGATCGTCGAAATGCGTCCGGGGTCTTGGGCGGGGAGGCGCATCCTCCCCCTGATCACACAGCGACAAAACGTGAGGTGGCGAGACGAGCTGTCTTGGGATGCCACGCATTTCGCGCGCATGACGACCCTTCGTACGCCTGTCGCGTAAGGGCCACGCGGGCCTCAGCTGCTCTGCGCGAGGTGCAGGTGGTAGAGCTTGTAGTAGAGCCCGCGTTCGGCGAGCAGCGCCTCGTGCGTGCCTTGTTCATGGACCACACCCTTGTGCAGCACGAGGATGCGGTCGGCGCTCACCACCGTGGACAGCCGGTGCGCGATCATGAGGCAGGTGCGCTCGGACGTGAGCGTCTGCGTGGCCTCTTCGATCGCGGCCTCCGTTTCGCTGTCCACCGACGAGGTCGCCTCGTCGAGCACGAGGATGTCTGGGTCGGCGGCCAGCGCGCGCGCGAAGGCGATGAGCTGGCGCTGTCCCGACGAGAGGTTCGTGCCGCGCTCGTTGAGCTTCGTCGCGTAGCCCTTGGGGAGCTTGACGATGAAGTCGTGCGCGCGGACGGACTTCGCGGCGTGCTCGATGTCGGCGTCGGTCAGCGAGGTGTCGCCCATGCGGATGTTGGCGGCGATCGTGTCGGAGAAGAGGAAGACGTCCTGCTGCACCATCGCGATGCGCTCGCGGACTTCCTCGTGGGGGATCGTGCGGACGTCGCGGCCGTCGATGCGCACCGTGCCCGTGAGCGCCTCGTGGAAGCGCGTGAGCAGCGAGACGAGTGTCGTCTTGCCCGCGCCGGTGTGTCCGACGATGGCGACGCGCTCGCCGGGCTGGACGTCGAAGGTGATGTGGTCGAGCACGACCGGGCCGTCGCCGTAGTGGAAGACGACGTCCTCGAAGGCCAGGCGCGGAGTCTTCGTCGGCGAAGCGCCCTCGATCGTCTCGCCGGGCTGTGACTTGCCGCCCACGGTAAGACTCGCCGCGCCCGCTGCCGCCGCCGGTGCCGCGAGCGTGAGCGCCGTTTCCTGCTGGGCATCGAGCACGCCGAAGACGCGTTCGGCCGCAGCCATGGCCGACTGCAGCACGTTGTAGCGCTCCGCGAGTTCACGGATCGGCTCGAAGACGAACTCGAGCCAGAGCCAGAACGCCGTGAATGTGCCGAGCGAAACGGTGCCGTCGACGAGCAGCTTCGCGCCCCAGGCGAGCGTCGCCATCTTCACGAAGATCGACAGCGTGTCGACGGTCGGGAAGAACAGCGAGAAGTGCTTCACCGTCTTCATGTTGTCTTCGTAGTACTTCGTGTTCAGCTCGTCGAAGCGTCGCGATGTGCGCGGCTCGCGCCGGAACAGGCGCACGACGTCGAGCCCGACCAGGCGCTCCTGCAAGAACGCGTTGAGTCGCGAGAGTGACGCGCGCGTGGCGCGGAAGGCGAGGCGCGCGTTGAGGCGAAAGCGGAACGAGACGGCCATCATCACGGGCAGGATCAGCACCGGTACGACGGCGAGCTGCGGCGCCTCGTAGAACAGCAGCGCAATGATGACGACGATGCAGAGGATGTCGTACGCGATCGTCGCGACGCCCGTCGTGAACATCTCCGAGAGGGCGTCGACATCGCTGGTCGTGCGCGTGACCGTCCAGCCGACGTGGTGTTTGTCGAACCACGAGACCGGCAGGCGCAGCACGTGCCCGAACAGACGGTTGCGCAGGTCGAAGACGATCTGCTGACCCATGCGGTTGAGCACGAGCTCCTTGGCGACCAGCAGCACGGCGCGTCCCAGATGTGCGACGGCAAAGATCCCGGCGAGCACCCAGATCTGCCCGATGAGACCCTCGACGTCCAACGCCGCTCCTGCCTCGCGCGCGGCATTGGCTTCCGTGACGGGGCCGTCGATCAGCGCCTGGACGATCTTCGGGCCGATGAGCCGCAGGACCAAGGAGCCGATCAGCACCACGACGGCCAGCGCGAGGGCGCGCGAGTGGGGACGCGCGAGGCCGATGAGTCGGCGCAGCAAGCGGCGGTCGAGCACCGAGCCCGGCGCGTGTTCCTGGACGTGGCTGTCGCGCATGCCGCGCGGCGACGGTGTCTTCTTCGGCTGCGCTGGTGTGTCGGTCGTCGTCATAGGGCCTCGATCTCTGCCTCGAGGTCTTGGCGTCGCTGGATGTCTGCGTACAGACCGCCCAGCTCGACGAGTTCGTCGTGCGTGCCTTCTTCGGCCACGCGCCCTTCGTCGAGGACGACGATGCGGTCGGCGAGGGACAGCGCGGCGACGCGGTGGCTGATGATCACGGCCGTCTTCCCGGCGAAGGCTTCGCGCAGTCCTTCGAGGATCGCGCGCTCGGTCACCGAGTCGACGGCCGAGAGGCAGTCGTCGAGGACGAGCACTTCGCTGTCCGCCGCGAGCGTGCGCGCGATGGCCGTGCGCTGGCGCTGTCCGCCCGAGAGGGTCACGCCGCGTTCGCCGAGCTCGGTGTCGTAGCCGTCGGGGAAGCCCTCGATGTCCTGGTGGACGAAGGCGACGCGTGCGGCGGCCTCGACGTCTTCTTGCGCCAGCTCGCCCGAGAACGCGATGTTGTCGGCGATCGACTCGCTGAAGAGGAACGTGTCCTGGGGCACGATGCCGACGGATCGACGCAGCTCGGAGAGGGGCCAGTTGCGGATGTCGACACCGTCGAGCATGACGGTTCCGGCCGGCGGGTCGACCTGGCGTGTGATGAGCTGCGCGAGCGTCGACTTGCCGCAGCCGGTGCGCCCGGTGATGCCGAGCACCGTGCCGGCCGGGACGCGCAGCGAGACGTTCTGCAGCACGGGCACGGAGTCCCAGGCGAAGGTCAGGTCGCGCACCTCGAGGTCGCCGCGGCGGCGGGGCGGAAGAATCGGATCGGCGGCGTCGGTGACGCCCGGCTCGATCTCGAAGAGCGTGTCGAGCCGTTCGGCGCCCGAGCGCGCCCGCGTGTAGAGGCCGAGCATCCAACCGATGGCGATCATCGGCCACATCGCGCGGTTCAGGATGTCGAAGAAGACGAGGAAGTCGCCCACGGCGATGTCGCCGTGCACCATCTGGATCCCGCCGACGAGCAAGATCACGAGCACGCCGACGTCCTTGACGACCTGGATCGACGCCGAGGTGAACCCGCGCAACGTCGCGAGCTTGAGGTTCGCCTTCATGAACGCCTGGCCCATCGCACGGAAGGCATCCGAGGCCACGAGCTCGCGCGCGAAGGCCTTCACGACGCGCACGCCGGCGAAGTTCTCCTGCGCCACGGTCGAGAGGTCGGCGAGGTGCTCTTGGCTGACCTGGCTCCAGTGTTGCGTCGGCTTGGCCATGCCCTTGACGATCGCGGCCAGCGCGACGAACGGCACGAGCATGAGCAGCGCCAGCCGCCAGTCGAGGTAGAGCATCATGATGATGCCGGCCGGCACGATCACGATGGCCTGGGCGACGTACATCACGGAGGGCCCGAGCAGCATGCGCACGGCCTCGAGGTCGGAGACCGAGCGCGACATGATGTCGCCCGTGCGGACGTGCGCGATGTCGCGCGGCGACAGCTTGAGCAGATGGTCGAAGAGGTCTTGGCGGTAGAGCTTCTCGAACTCACGCGAAGCGCCGGTGACGTACCAGCGCATGCCGAACTTTGCGGCGGCCTTCACGAGTGCGAGCGCGACGACGACCGCTCCCCAGAAGCCGACGTCCGCGACCGTCATCGTGCCGTCCTGCAGCCCGTTGACGGCGTGGCGGACGGCGAGCGGGATCGCGACGATCTCGATCAGGCTGCCGGGGAGAATGAGCCACATCCCCTTCGCCCAGCGCCCGCGCACGGGCGGGAAGTACTGCAGCGCCCGCGCGAACGGTGCCAAGGGACCGCGCGACGGGGACGTCATTCGGCAGGCTCGGAGGACGGCTGACGACGCGGCGCGCGGACCGGGCCCGGTGACGGGACGGACAGCGTCTTTGCGGCGGCCGTATCGACGCCGGCAAGACCGACCGTCGCGCCGGTGTCGTCGTCGATCTCGAGGATGCGGCGCTTCTCGGTTTTCAGCAGGCCCATGTCACGCTTGATCGCGAAGCACAGGCTCGGCGGCACACCGCAGACGTGGCAGACCTTGCCGACGCAGTAGTCGGTCTTGATGAGCTTGCGTGCGCGCTCACGTTCTTCCCAGAGGTAGTCGCGCGAGGGGCCGATGTCGAGGTGGTCCCAGGGCAGCGCCTCGTCCTTGTCGCGCTCGCGCAACGCGTAGGCGTCAGGGTCGATGCCGACACTCTCGAGTGCGTCGAGCCAGCGCTGCAGGTGGAACTTCTCGCGCCACGCGTCGAAGCGCGCGCCGCGGCGGTGAGCCTCGACGATGCCGGGCGCAAGGCGTCGGTCGCCGCGCGACAGGATGCCTTCGAGGTAGCTCTGGTCGGGGTCGTGGAACTTGAGCTTCACCGCCTTGTTGCGGTTGAGGTCGCGCATCCAGCGCTGCTTCTCGCGCATGGTGTGGCGGTCCATCATCCCGTCCCACTGGAACGGCACGAAGGCCTTCGGGACGAACGTCGACACCGTGACGTTGACCTGGGCGCGGCCCTTGTTCGTGACCTTCTGGCGCAGCTTCGAGAGCTCGTCGGCGAACTCGACGATCGCGCGCAGGTCTTCCTCCATCTCGCCCGGGATCCCGATCATGTAGTAGAGCTTGATCTTCGTCCAACCCTCGAGATACGCGGCCTCGGCGCTCTTGAGGACGTCGGCGTTCTTGATGTCCTTGTTGATGATCGCACGCAGGCGATCCGTGGCGACTTCGGGCGCGAAGGTGAGGCCCGACTTGCGCACGTTCTTGACCATGCCGGGCAGGTTCGCGAGCTCGCCGGTGACGCGCAGCGACGGCAGCATCACGGAGATGTTGCGCGGACTGAAGCGCGTGTGCATCTCGGCGAGCAGCTCTTCGATCCAGGGGTAGTCACCCGACGACAGCGACGTCAGCGTGATGCTGTCGTAACCCGTCGCGGCGATGGCCTTCTCGGCGGTTTCGACGAGCTGCTCGACCGTGCGGTAGCGCATCGGCCGCGTGATCATCCCGGCCTGGCAGAAGCGACACCCACGCGTGCAGCCGCGCATGATCTCGAGCGAGATGTTGTCGTGCACCGAGCGCGCGTGGGGGACGACGGGCTCTTCGACCATCGCGACGGACGAGAAGTCGAAGACGGAGGCGCCCTTGATGCGCGCCGGGACGTCGTCGAAGCGCGGCGTGAGTCCGCGGAAGGGGCCGTTGTCGTCGTCGAACTCGGGCGTGTACATCGACGACACGTAGGCGAACTCGTGGTTGCGCGCGATCGCGTGCAGGATCTCTTCGCGCGGGACGCCGGCGGCGCGCTGGTCGCCGATGAACGCGACGAGGTCGGGCAGCGTCTCCTCGCCGTCGCCGGGCAGGAAGACGTCGATGAACTCGGCGACGACCTCGGGCGAGTGGGCGCCGTGTCCGCCCGCGATGACGATCGGGTGGGCGTCGGTGCGCTCGTGGCCGTAGAGCGGGATGCCGGCGAGGTCGAGCGTCTCGAGGACGTTCGAGATCGTCAGCTCGGTCTGCAGCGTGATTCCCAGCACGTCGAAACCGGAAACCGGCAGGTGGTTCTCGAGCGTGAAGAGCGGCAGGCCGTCGACGCGCATGCGGTCGGCCATGTCGTGCCAGGGCGTGAAGCAACGCTCGGCCGCGAGGTCCTCGCGCTGGTTGACGATCGCGTAGAGCACCTGCAGCCCGTTGTGCGACGTGCCGACCTCGTAGGTGTCGGGGTAGCAGAGGGCGATCCGCCCCCGCAGGCCGCGCGGCTCCTTGCGGATGATGTTGAACTCGCCGCCGAGGTACTGGGCGGGGTTCTGGACGTGATCACACGCGACGCGCACGGCGTCGAGGAGCGAGGTGTAGCGGTCTGGAGTCGATGCGTTCATGGATTGGCCGGAACAATAGCACGAGGGGTGGTTGGCCGGGCGGCTGTGCGGGGGTGTTCGGGGGGTCGCGGGGGTGGGATTTGTGCTCGTGCGCCGTCCTCGGTCGACGCGGACGCCGTCGCTCGGGCACGCCTTGTTGCGGTGGTGGGATCGCGTGGTGGTTGCGGGGACGGCGTGAAGTCGCTGACGTCGTCCCCGTCGACCGAGGACGGCTCGGTCGCTGCGACTTGGATGCCGGCCGCGCCGGTGTGGGGATGAGAATGGTTGTGCTGGGACCGGAGGTTCGGTCGCTGCGGGCTGGAGGGCGCGCGTGGTCGTTGATCCTCGGGGACGGTTGCTTCGAGCTTCTGGTCTGCGGCTCAGGTGGCCTTCGGCGTTGGGAGGGCGGCACCCGTCGGTCCGACGACAGTCAGCCGAGATCGTCGGGGATCTGGATCTTGCTCGGGTCGATGCCGTCGAGCGGGTCGGTCTTGCGGAGGCCGTCGCCGTCCGGGTCGGGCCAGCAGGGGGAGAGGCATGCGAACTGCCGGCGGAACGGATAGCGGTCAGCATTGTCGAGCAGGAGGTCGTCGCGCCACGGGAGGTAGCGGTCTTCGAACTCGGCTCGGGCGCTTCCGTCGTCCTTCGGGAGCACGTCGAGCAGGGCGACGAGCTCGGCCGCGATCTCGCCGGGCGGTCGCCGGTCGCCGGTGTCTTCCCGCGACTCACCCGTCTTGGGATCGACGGCGAAGCGCTTCTCCCAGGGCAGGAAGACGCGGCGTGCCATGACGCCGACGATCTCGGGGCAGACCAGCGCGTCGTGGTCCCAATCGAGGTTGACGGCAAAGAGGTGGAGCTCGTTGTCGTTGCGCGCGACCTCGGCGGCCCAGGGCGCGAACTCACCGGCGCTGGCGGCCACGAAGAGGGCCGAGCGGCCAGCGCGTTCTTCGAGCGACGCGACGTACGGGATGCCCCAGGCGTTCGCGAAGGCGATCGCAATCGGGTCGGCGGTTTCCGACGCCGACACGACGCAGGCCGGCATGAGCTCGATGCGTTCGAAGAGGTGCATGAGGCGCTGGATGAGGAACGCGACCATGTCGGCGCGCAGGTCGAGGACGTCGTAGCGTCCGCCCCGGCTGCCGTCCTCGAAGTGGCCGCCGGCCGTTTTCAGGATCACGCCGGCGTGCTGGATGAAGTGCCAGGCGCGCAGGTCGAGGTCGTCGTCGAGCTGCTTCCAACGCAGGCTGCGGCCGATCAGCTCGTGCAGCCCGTCGAGCCGCTCGCGCTGGACGTCGTTGGGGATGAGCTCGTCGGCCTGCTCGAGATAGCGGCGCGCCAGCGAGCGCTTCAGCGAGTAGAGCGCGGCCTCGGCCTGGAGCAGGATCACATCGAGACGCTCGGCGTCGGCGAGGTCGTCGTGCTCGGCCTCGAGCGGGGCGAGCACCTCGAGCGTGCCGGGGAAGTCGCGGTTGAGCAGGCGCGTGAAGGCCAGCTCGCGGCGCACCGGCGGGGCGTCGTCGAGGGCCAGGCAGCGCTCGAGGACGCTCTGGGCGACATCGGCGCGATCCTGGTCGACCATGCGGAATCCGAGCTCGAAGAGGGCCTCGGCGTCGGTCGGCTCAGCGAGGACGGCCTCGAAGACCGCAGCGTCGTCGGCGGCGCCGAGCAGCCGGCAGATCCGTGCGGCCGACTCGAGGGATGGCTCGTGGGCCGGGTCGACGGCCAGGGCGTCCAGCAGCTTCATGAGGGCTGGGCGGACCTGTCCACGGGCGACGTCGTCGATCGACTGTTCGAAAAGTTCCTGCGCATCGGAGGTCATGCGCGGGATTCTATCGAACGAGGCCGGTACGCTAGCAGCCCGTGGTGAATGTCATCCGTTCAGGGCACCGCCCGCTGATCCGGTCTCGGCGTTGCCAGAACTCGACGAATCCACCGATTCGCCTCTGTTCTGTCGCCTAAAGAAGGCCTCAGCGGACAGCACCCCGAACGCATCCACTTTCACCACAGGCTGCGAGCAGACTCTGCCGAGCGAGACCGCCGGCGCAGCGTGGAACGTCGAGCATGGCCAAGACAACGCGGCGAGTCGCCGTCACGAACCAGAAGGGCGGGGTGGGCAAGACGACCACCACCGTGAACCTCGGTGCGGCCCTGGCTCTGTGTCACAAGCGCGTGCTGATCTGTGATCTCGACCCGCAGTGCAATCTGACGGTGCACGTCGATGTCGACCCGATGGACGAAGCGGCGAGCCTCTACGAGGTGCTGCTCGGCCGCGCGACGCTCGACGAGGTGATCCGCCCGACCGGCGTGCCGGGGCTCTTCGTGGCGCCGGCGTCCGTCGACCTGGCCGGGGCCGAGCAGGAGCTGGCCACCGAGGTGGGGCGCGAGGCGATCCTGCGCAACGCGTTCGAAGCGAGTGAGGCCGAGCCGTTCGACTTCGTGCTCGTCGACTGCCCGCCGAGCCTCGGGCTGCTGTCGCTCAACGCGCTCGTGGCCTGCGACGAGGTCTTCGTCCCGATCCAGGCCGAGTTCTTCGCGCTGCAGGGCTTGGGCAAGCTGCACGAGGTCGTCGGGCTGGTGCAGGGGCGACTCAACCCGAACCTCTCGATCACCGGCATGGTGTCGTGTCGTCACGACCCGAGCACGAAGCTCGCCAAGGCCGTGCTCGGCGACATCCGCGACCACTTCGGCGACGTGCTGCTCGAGTCGGTGATCCGCCGCAACGTCAAGCTCGCCGAGGCGCCGAGCCACGGGCGCACGATCTTCGAGTACGACGCGTCCTCGCGCGGTGCCGACGATTACCTCGCGCTCGCCATGGAGCTGCTCGGCGAGGATGTCGTGCCGCTCGTGCTGCCCGTGCGTCCTTTCGAAGACGATGAAGACGACGAGCCCGCACCGGCTGCCGAGACGGCGGACGACGAGGCGCCGCCGCCAACCGGCACGTCTGCGTCGAACGGCGCCGCCGAGGAGACGCCGGGCGCGAAGGAAACGGCCGCGCCCGCGAGCAAGTCGGCGTCGACCGAACCGGATTCGCCGAAGCCCGCGGCGCCCGAGTCTTCGGCGACGACCACCGGCGCCTCGAACACCGGCGCCGCGAACACCACCGCATCTCGAGTACCTCCGGCCGACGGCAAGCCGATCGAACGAAGCAGCGAGCAGGCGGCCGTGCCGCCCGCGCCGCGTCGTGCTCGGGCAACACCGCCGTCACCCTGGGCCGCGTCCGGCAAGACTGCCGCGCCACGCACCCGACCGAATCCCGAGACCTGACCCCTTCCGACCCGCCAAGTCCCTGATCCGCAAGCCATGTCGACATCGCTCGCCCATCAACTCGTCTCCGGCAAGCAGGGCCCTCTGCTCCTGCTCGTGCGCATCGTCCTCCTGCCGCTCACGGCGCTTTACGCGCTCGTCATCCTGGCGAAGAACGCCTTCTATGACAGCGGGCTGCTGACGCCGAAGCCGGTCGATGCCGCCGTCGTCTCGATCGGCAACGTCACGGTGGGCGGCACGGGCAAGACGCCGCTGACGATCCTCATGGCGCAGGAAGCCGCGCGCCAGGGACGCAAGGTCGCCGTGGTGTCGACGGGCTATGGCGCGACGACGGCCGACGGTGACTCCGACGAGGTCGCGCTGATCAAGAACCGCTGCCCCGAGGTCGCTGTCGTCGTGGCGCCCGACAAGGGACTTGGCGCGCGCATGGCGGCCGAGCAGGGCGCCGACCTCATCTTCATCGATGACGGCATGCAGGCTCGCCACGTGCACCGCGACATGGAAGTGGTGTGTATCGACGCCCGCGCGCCGTTCAGCAACAACTGGCTCCTTCCGGCCGGGGGGCTGCGTGAAGCGTCCGCCGGAGTCGGCCGCGCCGACCTGCTGGTCATGACGCACCACGAGCGCCTCTCCGATGAGGCTCTCGAAGAGGTCACGAGCCGCGTCCGCGCCTACAACCGCACCGCGAACATGATCCTCGGGCACCACGCACCGATCGGCGTGCGCCCGGTCAATGCGCCCGTCGACCAGCTCGAAGACCCCACGACCCTCGCGGGCCGCGACGTCTTCCTGTTCTGTGGAATCGCCTCGCCCGAGGGCTTCCGCGACACGATCGAAGAGCTCGGCGCCAACGTCACGGGCCTGCTGTCGTTCAACGACCACCACGACTTCAACTCCGAAGACCTCGCGAAGGTCCGCGCCCGCGGTCGCACGGCCACGCTCGTCTGCACGGAGAAGGACGCGATGAAGGTCGCCGACATCCCCGGCACCGACGACATCCTCTGTGTCGCCATCGACCTCGTGCTGACCGAGCCGCTGCCGGCCTTCCCGGTGAAGCCCGAGCCCGAAGAGGACGACGGGCACCACTGAGCGGGAAAGAGAGGGATCGACAAGCTCGTAGCGCGGTGGGTGCGAGGGTGGGCTCGTCCACCGCGGGGTGTCGACGCCGTCAAGCGGTGAGCTGTTGTTGAGAACACAGGACCGATCGTCGGGAGAACGAGGCCCTTGGCTGAGATCGTGCTGTTCCACCATGCCCAGGGTCTCACGCCTGGCATCGTCGCTCTCGCGGACCAGCTGCGGGACGCGGGCCACGTCGCGCATGTCCCCGATCTCTTCGCTGGTCGAGTCTTCGAGAGCCTGCAAGAAGGCTTGGGCTTCGTCGAGGAACTCGGATTCGCGACTGTGATCGAGCGAGGCGTTCAGGCCGTCGAGGACCTCCCGACGGACCTGGTTTACGGGGGCTTCTCGCTGGGTGTCCTTCCGGCGCAGATGTTGGCCCAAACGCGGAGTGGTGCGCGCGGCGCGCTCCTCTACTCCTCGTGCGTGCGGGCCTCGGAGTTCGGGGCGGCCTGGCCGGACAGGGTGCCGGTGCAGGTGCACGCCATGACCGACGACCCGATCTTCACGGGTGAAGGCGATCTCGAGGCTGCTCGCGAACTCACCGAGCAAGCCCAGGGCGCGGAGCTGTTTCTCTACGCGGGCAATCAGCACGTCTTCGCTGACAGCTCGCTGCCGTCCTACGCTGCCGAGGCATCGGCCCTCTTGATGAAACGCACGCTCGAGTTCCTCGCGGATCGTTGACCGCGTCGGCGCGGATGCGTTTGACATGTGATGGCTTCAGCGAGCGCGGCTCCCGTGCGTGTCACATGTCGAATGAGTTTCTCGACGCGCTGTGACATCCGCGAAGACCGGCACGCTTCGGTCCGTGCCGGCGCTGCCTCGACCTCGGATGAAACGACCTCCCATGAACGACGCTCGACGCTTGCTCTGGATCTCGATGTCGAACCTCTGGCTCGACACGGAACTGACCGACGCTGCGATTGCCGAGATCGCCGCGGTCGTGTGTGACTCGGGGCTCGATCGCGAAGAGCTCGAGGATGTGTTTCGGCACGAGCTCGCGCCCTTCCTCGGACCGAATCTTCGCAGTGTCGCCGGCGAGTGGGGTGGCTTCGACGCCGAGTGGGTCTGCAGCGAGGCGCAGAAGCGATTCGAGACGCGGCGACTCGTCGATCGCGTGGCGTCGGCAGTCGGGTTGACGACCTCGGCGGCGCGACCGGCGTGGGAGCGTGTTCTCGAGCGCGCGTTCGATGGTCGCGCCGGGTAGGCCCAGGACTCGGCTCGACGATCACCTGCCCTTTCCACGCGCCGCGCAACCGCGCTGGTCGCATGGCGTGGGCATGACAGCTGCACGAAGTCTGCGCGTCACGTGACACCGTCCCATAAACTGTCCGAACTCCCGGTCGAGCGACCGTGGCAGTTCGCGTGAGGAACCAACGGCGAGGAGATCGACATGGGCTGGGGACGCACTCTGTTTCTGGGTGACATCGGGAACCGACTCGACATCGAGGACACCGAGCGCGACGTGTCGCGGCTCAAGCGAAGCGTCCGCGATCAGGGACGCACCGACCGCGCGCAGGACGAACGGTTGAAGGCGTTGGAAGACGAGAACGATCAGCTGAAGCTCTACCTCGCGTCACTCACGCGGCTGCTCGTGAGCAAGGGCACGCTTTCGAAGGACGAGCTCACGGCGTTCGTCGAGATCATCGATGTCGAGAGTGAGTGACGGGTGGGGGTGACGGGTGGGGGTGACGTGACGACGCTTGTCGTAGGTGCAACGGGCGCAACCGGACGACTGCTCGTGGAGCAGTTGCTCGACCGTGGAGAGCCGGTGCGGGTGATCGTCCGTTCGCCCGAACGGCTGCCCGAGGCGATTCGCGGGCGCGATGAGTTGACGGTCGTCACTGCGAGCGTCCTCGATCTCAGCGACGCCGAGTTGGCCGAGCACGTGCGAGGCTGTCGTGCCGTCGCGTCCTGCTTGGGGCACACGCTGAGCTTTGCGGGGATCTTCGGGCAACCGCGGCGGCTCGTCAGGGAAGCAACGCGGCGGCTGTGCGAAGCCATCGAGGCAAACGGCGCGGACGCGTCGACGAAGTTCGTGCTCATGAATACGGCCGGCAACAGCAATCGCGATCTCGAGGAGCGCGTGTCCTTTGCTCAGCGCTGCGTGATCGGGCTTCTGCGACTGCTCGTGCCGCCGCATGTCGACAACGAACAGGCCGCCGACTTCTTGCGCGTCGAACTCGGTCAGGGCGGGCCGATCGAGTGGTCTGTCGTGCGTCCCGACGGCTTGATCGATGAGGCGGATGTCAGTGACTACACCGTCCACGCTTCACCGACACGGAGTGCGATCTTCAACGCCGGGACCACGAGTCGCGTCAACGTCGCGCACTTCATGGCCGCGCTCATCACGGATGAGGACATGTGGCGCGGCTGGCGCGGGCGGATGCCCGTGATCTACAACGCAGATGCCGAGAAACACCGGACGAACCGAGGCTCTCTCAATGACTGACAAACCGCGTTTCAGCCAGGCCTTTCCCTACCAAGACGACGTGCTCGCGCTTCCGGTCACGGATGTCGAGGCGGCGTCGCGCTGGTACGCACAGCACTTCGGGATGACGGAGGTGGAGCGGCTCAGCGAGCCCGTTCCCAAGGTGATCCTCGAGCGCGACGGCGTGAAGATCGGCTTTGCGATCAATGGCGGCGACGCGGCGCAGGACGGTGCGGCCGTTCTCGTGTCCGGCATCGCGGGCATCCGAACCGACTTGCAGGCGCGCGGCGTCGACGTCGGTGAGGTGCGCGTCGACGAACGCGACGGGCAGAAGTTCCAGGTGTTCTTCGTCGTCGCGCCGGATGGGCTCTGCTACTACTTCCACGAGCCCGTCGCGTCGATGTGAGCGGTGCCCGGCCGGCACAGAAGGAGAGTCACGACGATGAAGCAACGCACGTGGTTCGAGCGGGCGTTCGTGCTCGGCACGCCGGTCGAGGCGTTGCCCGAACTCGTCGAGCGCTTGCGGGGCACGCCGGCGCGTGTCGAGGAACGTGTGGGGGCACTGCCTGCCGACGTGCTGACGCGGCGCCTTGGCGAGGCCTGGTCGATCCAAGAGCACGTGGGGCATCTCGGGGATCTCGAGTCACTCTGGTTCGGGCGAGTCGAGGATTTGATGACGGGCAAGCGCGAGCTTCGCGCAGCCGACCTCGAGAACACGGCCACGTGGCAAGCCGATCACAACGCCGCGGCGAGTGCGGACGTGTTGGCGGCCCTGCGGGATCGGCGCCGCGACCTCGTGCAACGCGTGGAGTCACTGCCTGACGCACAGCACCACGTCACGGCACGTCACCCGCGGCTGGCCCAGCCGATGACCGTCGCCGACCTCTGCTTCTTCGTCGCCGAGCACGACGACCACCACCTCGCGACGATCACGAACACGCTCCATGCCATCGGATGACCCGTGACGTGTCGCCATGCATGACTCGCAACTCGAGACCGAACGCCTCAGCCTCCGTGAGTTGACGTTGGAAGACGGCCCAGCCGTGCTCGCCCACTTCGGCGATCCCGACGTCACCCGCTACATGGACATCGATCCTTGTCCTGACCTCGCCGCGGCGCGCGACATCATCACGTTTCACATGCGCGACAGCGGCCTGCGCTGGGGCGTCTCCGAACGGCAGAGCGGCGCGTTCATCGGGACGTGCGGCTATCACTGCTGGGACGCGTCGGGCGCTCGCGCCGAGATCGGCTTCGACCTCGCGCGCACGCACTGGGGACGCGGGTTGATGCGCGAGGCTGTCACGGCGGCCCTGACGTTCGGCTTCGAGTCGATGGAGCTCTCGGCGGTGACAGCGTTTGCCGAGCGCGCGAACACGCGCTCGATCCGCCTGCTCGAACACCTCGGCTTCGAGCAGAGCCCCGACCTCGCCGATCCCGAACAGCCGTCCTGCCTGGCCTTCCTCCTGAGCGCCCCCGGTGCGAGTGATCGGCCGTCGAATCCGCGCCGCTGACGTGTAACCGCGGCGCGCGCGGCGAGGGCTTAACCGTCCGCGTAACCCAAAGCCTTCAACTCGTCGATCAGCGCGGCGTCGTCGACGGCGCTCGCGCTGGCTCTTTCGAGCACGGGCCAGCGCTCGAGGTACTCGTCGAGCAGGCGCTCGAGGCGCTCGGCGACGACAGCGCGCGTCTCGATGAGGTTGTGTTGCTCGTTCGGGTCGCCGGCGAGGTCGTAGAGCTCGCGCTCAGCGGTGCTGCGATCGTGGCGGCGGATCGCGCCGCGGACGAGCTTGTAGTCGCCGAGCTGCACCGAGTGGATGCCCTCGGCGTGTTCGGCGACGCGCAGGCGTGAGTTCGGGACGGGCGTGCGCAGCGAGCGGCCGGGCAGCTCCGTCGGGATGTGGAGCCCGGCGACGTCGAGAATCGTCGGGACGATGTCGATCAGTGACGCCGGGTGCGAGATGCGTCCGACCGACAAAGGTGGCACGCCGCGCGGGCCACCGCGATCGGGCGCCATGCCCTTGGGCCACTTCACGATCAGCGGCACGCGCAGCAGTTCCTCGTACAACGTATGCCCGTGGTTCATCGCGCCGTGCTCGAAGAACTCCTCGCCGTGGTCGGACGTCACGATCACCATGTACGGCTCGGGCAGGATCGACTCGAGCTGCGTCACGAAGTCGTAGACGAGCTGGTCGGCCCGGTGGACGAGACTCAGGTAGCGGCGGTGGATGTGGTGCTGGTCGCCGCCGGAGAGTTCGAGTTCGCCGCGCTGATGGGGACGGATGATGTTGCCGTAGTCGATCGAGCGGTCCTTCAACCAGCCGTCGTACTCCTCGTCGGCCGCCGCGGCGAAGACGTCGGGTGCCTCGTAAGGCGCATGGACGAGGTAGGTCTGAAGGAACACGAACAACGGCGTTTCGGCTTGGCGCCCTTCCACCCAGCCGATCGCTTCACGCCAGTCGGCGCGTTTGATCGGCAGCGTGCGGTACTCCTCGAACCCGACGTCGAAGCCGAACGCGGGGCGCATGCACGCGCCCTCGGCGATCGCGCGCGTCTCGTAACCGGCGTCACGGAGCAACGTCGCGATCGTGGGGACGTCCGGTGTCATGACGCCGGAGGCGCCGTTGACGCCGTGCTGATGCACCGAAAGGCCCGTGAGCATCGAGGCCGTTGCCGGCACGGTCCAGTTCGACGACGACGTGGTCTGCTCGAACACCTCGGCGTGCGAGGCCGCCCAGGCATCGAGCCGCGGACTCGTGTCGAACGTCGCCCCATAGCTCCCGAGCGCGTCGGCCCGCAGCGTGTCGACGTCGATGAGCACGATGTGCGGGCGCACGCGTTCGTTGTCGCCAGTGGGCGCGCCTTCGACGCGCAGCTCCGACCACAGCACGTAGTCGAAGGACGGGTCGCCGGCCGGTCCTGGTTCCGTGACGAGGGACAGCTCGAAGCTCTTGCCGCTCCACTCCGAGAGGTCGACGACCTCCTCGATGAAGCGCTTCCCGATGTCTTCGACGCCGATGCGCTTCTCCCAGACGCGCACGGGTTCCCCGCCGGTGGAGACCTCGATGGCACAGACGGCGCCATCGCTGCGCAGGTGCGCCAGCACGAGCTGCTCGTCCCGCACGTCGAACGAGACGTCGGGCAGGCCCACGGCGACGCGGAGTCGCTGGCCGTCGAGTCGCTGGACGGGAAGGGTCATCCGACCGCCGGCCGGGATCGGGAGGCAGAGGCGGCTGACGTCGTCGAGCTCGACCGTGTGGCGGCGCTCGGCGATGTCGTCGTACTCGAGCCGGCCGAGGAGGCGGTCCTCATAGGTGTCGAGCGCGGCGTTCGTGGCCGGGGTGACGTCGACGGTGAGCGTGCGCGGGGCTGCGAGACCGAAAGCCAACAGGACGCCCGTGTCGGAGGCGAACGAGAAGAGGACGTCGGATTCGGAGTCCCACCAGGCGAGGCTGCCCTCGCCGATGAGGCCGGCAGTTGTCGCCGGGCCCACCTTCGGGACGCGCCGGCCGGCGTGAGTCAGCGTGATGCTGGCGCGCGCGGCGTCCATGCGCACCGGCGCCTCGACGCGCCAGCGGTGGACTTCAGTGCTCGCGTCGACATCGAAGAGCGTGGCCGCGGCCGCGCTGCGGATCGACTTCAGCTCGCGCCAGGCGTCGGGGGCGATCGTCGACGACGACTCGGGTGGCGCATCGCCGGAGAGCACGACGTCGACGGCGTCGTCGGGCAGGTTCGATTCGGGCAGGGCATCGACGCGCATCCAGAAGAGCACGCCGTCGTCGAGCAGCCGGCTGCCGGGGCGCAGCAAGGCCCCGTCGATCGGCTCGGCGCAGGCCGCGACCGCGAGCGCGAGGGCCAAGAAGAGCAGTGCGGACGCGACGCGTCGGGCGTCGCGCGGGCGAGTCGTCGAGACGGGCGGGTTGCCGGTGGGAGAGGGCCGCATGGGTCGTATAGTACGCACTGTTGTCGGAGCGCCGCGGCAAAACCCTGCCGAGCGGCGCCCCGTCGAATCGCCCGCCAGGATGCGCATGGTCGAACGTCCTTCATCTCCCCCGGCGTTCGTCGCGTGGCTGCTGCTCGGCCTGGCCGTGGTCGGCGTCGCGTGGTCGATGGCGCAGACGTTCGGGCAGCCGTTCGAGCGCGAGTGGCTCGGCCGCAACGGCTCGCGCTACGCACACATCGCACGCAACTACGAGCGCGACGGATTGCTGGCCCTGCGCGGGGCGCCGCGGCTCGACGTCGCGGGGCTCGGCGAGGGCGCGACGCCGGAGATCTACGCGCATCACCCGCCCGGCGTGTCGATGGCCATCGCGCTCGCCACACGCGTGCACGGCACGGCCGACGAGGACCACGCCCGCGAGGACGCCACGCGGCTTGTGCCCGCCATCGCCACGCTGGTGCTGCTCGCGCTCTTCGCCCGGCTCGTCATGGTTGTCCTTGCGCGCGAGGCAGCCGACCGGCGCGCGGCGCTCTGGGGCGCGGCCAGTGCCGTCGTCTTCGTGGCCGCCATGCCGATGACGAACGTCTACGGTGCCCACGCCGATCCCCAGGGACCGCCGGTCCTCGCCGCGTCGCTGCTCGTCCTCCTCGCCTACGAGCGCTGGCAGCGCGTCCCCGGCCTCGGCGGTGCTCTCGCGGTGGGCGCCGCCACCGTCTTCGCCTCGTGGTTCGATTGGTACGCCCTCTACACGCCCGTGCTCTGCGGGCTGCATCTCAGCGCCACGCGTCCCGGGCGTCGCGCCGCGGGATTCGGGCTGGTGGCCTTTGCGCTCGCCGTGTTCGCGGGCTGGGTGGGCTGGGTCGTGACGTTGCCGACGATGTCCGTCGAGCGCTTTGCAGACGCGATCGGCGTGCGCGCGTCGGCTCCGGGCAGTGGTGAGGCTGAGGCGTTCCTGAGCCGCTTCGCGACGTGGTCTGACGACTTCGAGATGCTCGTGCCGATGGTCGCGCTCTTACTGGCGCTCGTCCCCGTCGCATTCGCCATGTCGGTGCTGCGGCGCCGGAGCGAGGCTCGGAAGGGCGTGCCGCAGGCCGACGGGCTGGGCGTTTCGGGGCTGCTGGGTCTGCTGCTGCTCCCGCCAGTGATCCACGCCGTGCTCTTTCCGTCCGGTCTGGTGATCCACGACTATTGGCTCTTCGGCCTTCCGCCGGCCCTCGGCTTCGCGGCCGCCGTCGCGCTCCAACGCCTGCCGTGGGGCGTTGGTCTCGTCGTGCTTGTCGGCTACGCCACGTTCGGCGCCCTCGGCGTCCCGCGCGTGCTCGAGCAAAGCGTCAACCCGATCCCGGCGATGCTCGGCGAAGCGCTCGCCCGCCGCACGGCCCCGGGAGACGTCGTCCTGACGAGCTATGCGACGAATCCGTTTTCGTCGCGCCCCGAGGGCTACACGATGATGGAGCCCGCGATCACGTTCTATTCCGATCGCCGCGTGCGGGGCGCGCTCACGGGCCTCGAGGCCGCCGGAGTTCAGGCGAAGAGCTGGGACGAGGCACTCGCCTGGGCCCACGCCGAGGCCGCGTCGGCAGGCGACGTCTGGTTTCTCCTCGACGCCTGGACGGCGCGCCCGAGCGATGCACTGCGCGCCGCCGTCGCGTCGGCGACGCTCGGCGAACCCGAGCAACTTGATCCAACTGTCGACGTTTGGCTCCATCGTCTCAGCCCTTCTGACCGATGATGAGACACAACTCACTCCTCTCAAGTCTTGGCCCCTTCGATGTCATCCACCACTGATGCGCCCACCGATCCCCCGATCGTCGAAGCCCCCGAGCACACGCCCTTCTCCTCGATGCTCCAGCGCTTCGACCGAGCCGCCGAGTTGCTCGGCCTCGACGATGGCCTCTATCGCATCCTCAAGGAGCCCGAACGCGAGCTGAAGGTGGCGATCCCGCTGCAGCGCGACGACGGAAGTCTCGAGGTGCTCTCGGGCTGGCGCGTGCAGCACAACTCGGCGATGGGCCCGTGCAAGGGCGGCATCCGCTACTCGCCGCACGTCGACGTCGACGAGGTCCGCGCACTCGCGGCGTGGATGACGTGGAAGAGCGCGATCGTCAACGTGCCCTTCGGTGGCGCCAAGGGCGGCGTGTGCTGCAACGCGCGCGAGATGTCGATCAAGGAACTCGAGCGTGTTACCCGGCGTTACACGATCGCCATCATGGACATCATCGGTCCCGACCGCGACGTCCCCGCGCCCGACATGTACACCAACGAGCAGGTCATGGCCTGGATCATGGACACCTACTCGATGCACCAGCGGCACACGGTCACGGGTGTGGTGACGGGCAAGCCATGGGGCTTGGGCGGCTCGATGGGGCGGCGCGAGGCGACGGGGCGCGGGCTGCTGACGATGGTGCGTGAGGCGAGCCTCGTGAAGGAACTCGACCTCGCGAATGCGCGCGTGGTCGTGCAGGGCGCCGGCAACGTCGGGGCGACGATTGCGACGCTTCTCGACGAGATCGGCGTCAAGATCATCGCGATCTCCGACATCGACGGCGGGCTCGTGAACACCGGCGGACTCGACGTCCCCGCGGTCGTCGCGCACCTCGACAAGAATGGTTCGCTCGACGGCTTCGCCGAGGGCGAGCGCTGCTCGAACGACGAGCTCCTCGAGCTCGAGTGCGACATCCTGCTGCCCTGTGCAACCGAGAACCAGATCACCAGTCGCAACGCCGACAAGCTGCGCTGCAAGATCATCGTGGAGGGTGCCAACGGCCCGACGTCGGCCAACGCCGACGACATCCTCGATGCCAACGACATCTTCGTGATCCCCGACATCCTGGCCAACGCCGGCGGCGTCGTCGTGAGCTACTTCGAGTGGGTCCAGGACCGCATGGGCTACTTCTGGGACGAGCGCGACGTGAACAACCGTCTCCATCGCCTCATGCAGAAGGCCTTCCGCCGCGTCCTCGATCGCACCAAGTCCTCGGCCGTCAACATGCGTACGGCGGCCTACATGGAGGGCATCGATCGGGTGGCCTACTTCACGAAGATGCGTGGAATCTACCCCTGATGGCCTGACATCGCCGTCGTGGAGGGGCCGGCGCTGGCCCCCGATTGGGGGCTGTGCGGCTGCTGCAGGCCGTGGAGGTGACGATCGGCTGCGTGGGCGGGGCACTCAGATTCGGAACAGCGTGGGGTGTGGATTCCCAGCGGGCTGATACGATGCGTCGTTCGCTTCAGCCCTCCATTTTCCGAAGACCCGAACCCCGTGAACATCCGCAACGTCGCCATCATCGCCCACGTCGACCACGGCAAGACGACGCTTGTCGACGCGCTGCTCTCCGATGCGGGCGTCTTCCGAGAGGGCTCCGAGCGCGTCGAGTGCGTGCTCGACAGCAACGAACTCGAGCGCGAGCGCGGCATCACGGTGCTGAGCAAGAACTGCGCGATCAAGCGCGGTGAGATGAAGCTCAACATCATCGACACCCCGGGGCACGCCGACTTCTCCGGCGAGGTCGAGCGCGTCCTCAAGATGGCCGACGGCGCGCTGCTGCTCGTCGATGCCTTCGAAGGTCCGATGCCGCAGACGCGCTACGTGCTGCGCAAGGCGCTCGAGGTCGGTCACCGCGTGATCGTCGTCATCAACAAGTGCGACAAGCGCAACGCGCGCCCCGACGCCGTGCTCGACGAGGTCTTCGATCTCTTCGCCGAACTCGGTGCCGACGATGCCCAGCTCGACTTCCCGACCGTCTACGCCTCGGGGCGCGACGGCTGGGTGCGCAAAGAGCCGCACGGCCCGGAAACCGACACGACGGTTCTCTTCGACGCCATCGAGACCTACGTCCCGGCTCCGAGCAATGACGCCGACGGCGCCTTCCGCATGCAGGTCACCTCGATCGACCACAGCGATTACGTCGGACGTGTCGCGATCGGGCGCATCCTGCGCGGCAAGATCAACGACTCCATGATGCTCGCTGTCGCCACCGCCGATGCAGACGGCAACGTCACGCGTGACGGTTCGGGGCGCGTCACGGGGCTCTTCGAGTTCCGCGGCCTTGATCGCGTTCCGATCACGGAAGCCTCCGCCGGCGACATCGTCGTCGTGCAGGGCTTCCCCGACGTGCGCATCGGACAGACGCTCTGCGACACGAACGTCGTCGAGCCGGTGGCATCCATCGACATCGACGAGCCTACGCTGACGATGGAGTTGCGCGTCAACGACTCGCCGATGGCCGGGCGCGAAGGCCAGTTCGTCACGGGCCGACAGCTCGGCGAACGCCTGCGCCGTGAGCTGCGCTCGAACGTCGCGTTGCGCGTCGAGACGACCGGGGGCGATTCGTCGTTCCAGGTCTCAGGGCGCGGCACGCTGCACCTCGGCATCCTGCTCGAGACGATGCGTCGCGAAGGCTACGAGTTCGCCGTCGGCGCCCCGCGTGTCATCGACCGCGAGGTCGACGGTGAGCGCTACGAGCCCGTCGAGGAACTCACCGTCGACGTTCCCGGCGAGCATGCCGGCAAGGTCATCGAGATCCTCGGCCGCCGGCGCGGCGAGATGGTGGAGATGGACACCGAGGGGCCGACGCACCGCGTCGTCTTCCGCGTCCCCGCACGCGGGCTCATCGGCCTGCGCACGCGCCTTCTGACGCTGACGAACGGCGAGGCGGTCATGCACCACATCCTCATCGGCTACGAGCCGTACAAGGGTGCGGTGCCACGCCGCTCGGCCGGTTCGCAGGCGTCGAGCCACAGCGGGCGCGTGACGGCCTACGCACTCGACGCGCTGCAAGATCGCGGCGACTTCTTCGTGGCGCCGAGCGACCAGGTCTACGTCGGCCAGATCGTCGGCGAGCACTGCAAGTCGAACGACATCGTCGTGAACGTCACGCGCGAGAAGAAGCTGACGAACATGCGCTCGTCGGGCACGGACCGCGCGCTGAAGGTCACGACGCCGCGGCTCTTCTCGCTCGAAGATGCGCTCGAGTACATCGCCGACGACGAACTCGTCGAGATCACGCCCAAGTCGCTGCGACTGCGCAAGAAGGTCCTCGACGAGACGTCGCGTCGCCGCGCCACGAAGCGCGACGAGTCGCCCGTCGCATAGGTCGTCGGTCGCGCCCGGAAAAACGGGCGTCGCCGCGGCGGCACGGGTGCGCATGTGACGCTCCGGATCTCGCCCTGGCCATGAGCCGGGCGAAGAGTCGGCGTCGTGGCGTCGACACGGGTCGGTGCCCCTGCGTCGACCTCGCCATGACCTGGTGCACGGCGGCCCCCGGTGGAGCATGACCGGGCGGCCGTCCCGTCTGCGAGGTCCGACCCCTGACCTGCCTGCCGCGGTCGTCGTCGGGCTCGCCTCGGCTCGCCGCCAATGGTCCGACACTTACGCGTGGTCGTCGCCCACGTCAGTGCAGACGACGAGTGGGCGGCGTCCGTTCCGCGAGGCTCTGCGGTGTGCCGCTTTCGCGCGCCCGTCTCGCCGACGGTCGGTGCGGCCTGCGCGTGGCGCTTGGTGCCTTGAGGAAGTCGCATTGCGTCGGCCCGCAGTCGCCGACTTCGGATAGCGTGCAGAGGTGGTGTCGTGCCGAAGGTCGCTTGGCGGGTGTCGTGAGGGTCCGTTCCGGGCGCCCGTCGAACGCACGAATGGTCCACTTCTTCGCTCCGTGGAGTTTCGCCATGTCACGCCTCCTTGTTGCCATCACGCTTGCCTCGACGCTCGTCCTCATCGCGTGGACACGCGGCGCGCCGAGCGAACACGTCGCCGTCGAACGTGCGGTGCTCGATTACGTCGAAGCGCTCTATCAGGTGAAGCCCGAACTCATCGAACGCAGTGTGCACCCTGCGCTCCACAAGCAAGGCGTGTACCGTCCCGAGGGCGCGAGCGAGTACCGCATTCCGAGCCTCATGAGTTTCGAGCAGCTGAAGGATCTTGCCGGGCGTTGGAATGTCGACGGGCAACGCGGTCCGGATCTCACGCACGAGGTCGAGGTACTCGACGTGCTCGACATGACGGCGGCTGCGAAGCTGACCGCCGAATGGGGCATCGACTACATGCAGCTGATGAAGTCGAACGGGACGTGGAAGATCGTGCATGTCATCTGGCAGAGCCACCCCCTCGCCGACTGACCGCAGCGCGCGACGGGGTCGTGCTTCTCTGCTCGGTCGACATCATGCCGGGCACGTACGTCCCGAGCGCTGAGGTCGCCTTGCACCTGGCGCTGCCCTTCGCCGACATCCCGGTCGGATCGCTCGGCCCAACGAGCGCACTCGAACTCACGTTCACCGTTCCGGCGCGACCACTCGGACTAGACGGTGTGACGACCGCGGGCCAGGCGCTGTTTGTGTCGGGGGCGGACTTCTGGCCGGTCCGACGTGCGGAGTTTTCGTTACGCCGTAGCGACAACGCACGCCTGGCAAGCCGTCGAGCGTCCCGAGGGCGACCTCAGGTGTCGGTGCCACCCACGCCGGCGCTGACCGTCTCGCCCGTTGCGAGCCACTTCTCGCGCTTCTGGGGAAGATCGGGCTCCGTCTCGAGGAGCTGCTTCTCGATCTTCGGCGGAAGCTGGAATCCACGCTCGTAGAGCACGAACGGCATGTGCGGCTTGATGCAGATCGAGCAGGTGTACTTCTTGTCCATCTGCTCGCGCGGCACCTTGAAGTTCGCCATGTTGCGCAGGTTGCGGTAGAGGTCCCCGTTCCAGAAGGCCTCGAACTCCTTGCGCGTCTTGCCGGCGAAGTTCTCCCAGTGACTGAGATCGTGGCCGGGGTTCGTCGTGCCGTCGCAGCACGGCAGGATTCCGCCGTCCCAGTTGACGAACATCGAACGGTAGAGCCACGAGCAGGCCTGGACGTCGGCCTTCGGACGGTTCGCGTTCTCGGCCATCTTCTCGCCGCGCGCGATCGCCTGGTCGTTGAGTGAGATCGACACGCCGGGGCTCGCTTGCACGCGACCCTCACCCGTGTTCGGGTTGTCCGATTCGTCTTCCCGCAGCGGGCGCCACTCTTCCTTGTGCTCGGGCGGGATGTTCGGGTTGATGAACCGGATCGCGTTGACGCCGATGTCCTTGGCCATCTCGCGCGCCTTGGGCATCTCGTGCTGGTTGTGACGGAAGCGCAGGAACTGCCAGTCGACGAAGGGCAGCTTGCGGCCGTGCTTCTTCTTCGCGTCGCAGATCGCGCGCATGTTCTCGATGACTTTGTGGAAGTCGCCGCCGATGTTGTACTTGTCGTACGTCTCGGGGCTCGCGCCGTGGCATGACACGATGAGATGCTCGAGACCCGACAGCACGAGCTTCTCGGCGTTCTCCTTCTTGAACGCAGCGAGGTTCGCGCTGATCGTCACGCCGATGTTCTTGTCGGCGGCGTAGCGGATCATGTCGTAGATGTCGGGGTAGAGCACCGGCTCACCGGAACCGTAGAGGTTCAGGCGCAGGGCCGTCGGCGCCATG
Organism: Planctomycetota bacterium; assembly: GCA_029259745.1. GTDB lineage: Bacteria > Planctomycetota > B15-G4 > B15-G4 > B15-G4 > OFTM221. The sequence goes on along the minus strand of JAJDEO010000058.1, from coordinate 35,075 downwards.
ACGTCGATCACCGACTTGAACTCGTCGAGCGACATCTTGCCGAAGCCACGCCCGTCCTCGTCGAACGAGCTGCGGTCGCGATCGAGGCAGAAGGGGCAGCGCTCGTTGCAGACGTTCGTCGATTCGATCTTGAGGATGTACGGGAAGCCGCCGACCTTGTCCTTCGCGCGCACGCGGGCGTACTCGACGCGCGAGATGTTCACCAGCTTGCGCGGCGTCATGTGGCGCACGGCGCTGAACGCGTAGCGGCTCAGAATCTTGAAGTTCGTGAGGCGCGGGCCGGTGGTCGCGAGGACGAAGTTGAAGAGCTTCATGGTGTCGGGGTGCCGCGACGGGGTGGGGCGTGAGGGATCGGCCGGGAGAAGTGACCACGGGATCTATCGAATCGATGGACCCGTTCCCTGGACGTCAGTCCATCAGGCTAACCCAGCTCCGGCACTTCGGCAAAGCGCCGGTTCGAGACAGATCAGGTGCCTTCGGAGTCGTTTGCAGCGTCGAGGGCGAGAATCGCGTAGGCCGTCGCGAGCGTCGGGGCGCCTTCCCACCAGCGCGGGGAGAGCTCATTGATCCAGCTTCCGTCGATGCGCTGGTGGTCGACGAGATGGCGAACGAGCTGCTTGCGCCACGGCACCATGTCGCCATCCGAGGTCACGAAACGCTCGTCGTCGATCAGCTCCAGCGTGCGAGCCATCGCGAGGTAGTAGTAGTAGAGGCCGTCGGCGCCGGCTTCGCGCGTCTCGAAGCCAGGATTCGTCTCGAGCGTGAAGTGATCCGCAAGCCACGTGATGGCGGCGCTGACACGGCCGCTGTCGGGCTGCAGGCCACAGAGGAGGAACGACTTCGTCAGCGCGTAGGTCATCGACCCGTAGGAGCGCGCGACGTAGGCACCCTCGCCGACGGCATCCTCGCCGGCCGGGCTGTTGCCGGGCATGTACGTGCCGCCGCCGTCGTTGCCCGCAATGAGACGACCGCCCTTGGCGCGCGGCCACGACTGCGGGTCGGCCTCGCCGTAGTTCTGGTTCCGCTCGACGAAGATACGCGCCTTGACGAAGACCTCGTGGTCGGCCGGTGTCCCCGTTCGAGCCAAGGCGTCGAGCGCCATGTTCGTGTTCGACATGTCGGGACGTTCGTCACCGCCGTAGCCGATGCCACCGTAGTGGGGGTCGTCGATGGACGAGTAGCCCTCGCCCTCGTCGGACTGGGCCGTGATGAGGTACTGGCGCCCGGCCTCGACGAGCGCCTGGTCCTCGGGCCGTCCCCCTTCCAGCAGCGCCTCGATCGCCACGGATGTGGTGTAGACCGTGAGCCCGAAACGGTAGATCGAACCGTCGGGCTTGGCGTGCGACGCCACGAAGTCGAGGCCCTGATCGATCCACGCCGGACGCTCGAGGCCGAGGGCGTCGACGAGCGACAGTGCCGCGATGAGATTCATCGACGTGATGCCGAGCTCGGGCTCGTGGGCCTGGGGCGGGCCCAGCTCGAGGCCGAAGGTTCCGTCGACCTGGTGCGTCTCGAGGAAGGTCCACGCAGCACGGCGTGCCGAGTCGATGCTGCGACCAGCCTCGACGAGTGCCGGCAAGGGCTCGGGTGGCGCGTTCGATTCACCGGGACGCTCGAGACCGTGGCAGGCGATGACGGTCTCGAGGGCGTCGACGAGGGCACCGATCGACGCGCTGGGGTCGATCAGCGGCAGCTCGGGCAGGCGGCTCGGGTCGGGTGAGACACCGCGCAGACGTGCCGCGCGAGCCCACGCTGTCCAGGCGTCGAGCGACGTGGCGGGAGGCAATGGCGGGGGCGCGAAGGCCGCGGGTGTCTCGCTGACGAGGACGCGGCCCGCGAGCGTCGTCGGATCGGCGTCCGACCAGACGTCCTCGGCAAGCCTATAGCCGATGGACTCGTAGGTGCGGAACGTGAGCCACTCGTCGAATCCGAGCTGGTCTGCGGGCGTCAACGAGAGGGCGGCGAGCGCACTGTCACGCGCCTCGACGAGTGTCGGTGTGACCATGCCGGCCAGGGCCAGGGCGCGCTGTGCCGGGCTGAGGGATGCGTCGGCCGCGATGCGCTGGGCCGGGCGCCGGATGAAGGGGCCGTCGAGTTCCGTGTAGCGGCGTGGCGAGCGCGACAGCGCCGAGAGCACGCGGGCCGTGTCGGCGGGCGTGCCGAAGAGCTCCGTCTCCACGTCGTAGCGATCGCGGAGTACGTCGATGATCTGGTCGGCGTGGCGCTTGGTGTCCTGCGCCAGTGGGGCCGGTGAGACGAGGACAACGGAGACGAGAAGCGTCGCGCAGCGCGCGAGAACGCACGAGAAACCCTGCATCGGAAGAACTCCGGGCCAGTGGGCGGTCGAAATCGCGCAGGCGAAGAACGCGCGAGTGTGCCGCGGAGCGGACGTGCGTCTCAACGACGCACGTAGCCCGTCCGTTGGCCCTCACGGGGTCTTCACGACCTGCACGACGCACGAGGGCCGACGAGGCTGTGTTGCGAGGTGCAAGACGACGACCCGCAGCGTCTGTCGTCGACGCGCCGCCGTCCTGTGCACCGTTCCTGCCGTTGCTCGTGCTCGCTGAGTCTAGAAGCCCAGGGATAGCAGGTCACGCACGGCTGTCGCGCGCGTGTGGTAGTTGTCGCCCGTCGCGAGGCGCGAGAGGGCCGGGCGGCGGTCCTGGTCGAAGAGCTGACCGATGGCGGCGACGGCCCACGTGGTCGTGACGGTGTTGCTGCCCTTACGCCGGATGATGTCGAGCAGCGGACCGACGGCATTGACGTCACCCATCATCGCGACACCGATCGAGGCAAAGCTCGCGACGAACGGGTTGTTCGTCGAGCCGATGAGGTTCACGAGGTCGGGGATCGCCTGGCCGTCACCGAGGATACCCAGCGCGAGAGCTGCTTGGCGCAGGACGGTCGGGCTCGTCTTGCCGTTGAGGGCCGCGCGGAGCGGCTCGATCGCGGCGCGCTGACCCGTGAGGCCCAGAGCGAGCGCCGCATGACTCGCGAGATCGTCGTTGCCTGACTTCTGCAGCATGTCGCTCAACGGTGCCACGACGTGTTGGGCGCGTGTCAGTCCGAGCGCGATCGCAAAGGCGCCCTTCGTGTCGATGTTGTCTTCCTTCTCGATCGCCTCGAGCAGCGTGTCCGCGACGGTTCCGTCGGGGTCGTAGCGCTCGCAGATGCCGAGGCCCAGGGCGAGCCAGGGGCGCATGTCGCTGTCAGCGCCGCGCGTGAGAGCGTTGGTGAGCGTGGCGCGCGCGTGGGCGCCACCGATCCGTCCGAGCGTGAGGGCCAGGAAGTGGCGCGTCGGCGCGTCGGATTCGGCGTGCATCAGCGCACCGAGGCGCTCGAGCATGGAGCGCGAGCCGGGGAAGGTGACTTCGCCGAGGGCGAGGGCGGCGGCGCGCTTGGGTTCGAGATCGTTGCCCTCGAGCAGCTGCATGAGCGCCGGCGTGACTGTCGGGTCGGCGATGCGGCCCAGGGCCGTGGTCGCCGACGAACGCACGTACTCGGGCAGCGACGTGTCGAAGGCCATGTCCATCAGCGGGCGCAGGGCATCGGTCGACTGCATGAGACCGGCGGCGTCGGCCGTCATCGCGAGCATCTGCGGCGCGCGACCTTCGCGATCGGTGAGCATGTCGATCATGACGGGCTCGGCGAAGCGCTCGCCGCGCAGCGCCGCCGTGAGCAGCGCCGTGCCGCGGTCGTCGATCGAGATCGACTCCCTGTCGACGAGCCCGCGTCCGACGTCACTGTCGTCGGCCACGTTCATGAGGAGGTAGCTGGCGCGACCTTGGTCCATCACGCCGAGCGACAGCATGGCGCTGCGTCGCACGTCGAAACTCGCATCCGTCAACATCGTGCGCGCGAGGTCGACACCGCCGCGGTCACGGAGCTTGCCGAGCGCGACGATGGCTGCCGAACGCACCTGGGAGTCGGGTGACTTCGTGAGGGCCCGCATGACGGGGATGACGTCTTCTTGGACGAGACGTCGAATGCCGGCCAGGCGCATTTCGCGTTCGGAGGCTGTTTCTTGGCGTGCGCCCTGGTCGTCGGTGGGTGCATCGAAGACGCGCGCCAGTTCGATGTAGGCGAACTTGTTCGAGCTCCACCAGATGTTCCATTCGTCTTCGGCGAAGATCTGCCGGCCGCCATCCGAGCCGCCGAGCTTGTTGCGGCTTGCGCCACGCAGACCGCCCGTTTGTTTCGGGGAGCTGCGACCTGATGTCCCGCGCACGCTCGGTGGCACGGACGAGGACGGCACGGGCCCGATCGACACGCCGGGTACGTCGCCCGAGCTGCCGCCTCCGCCGCTATCCCCGGGGGGCTGTCCCGAGCCGCCGCCAGTCGGATTGATGTCGACCGTGAGCCCACCATTGCTACCACCACCCACGGGGGGCGGTGTGAAGACACTGGAACCTGATGCGCCGGTCACCTGAGCGCCGGCCTGATCGGCTGCCGATCCGAGCATCAGCGCAGCGGACAGCGTGACGCTGAAAGCCGCGCGAAAGCGGAAAGAGCCGAGGAATGGGGCGTTTGACGGGGCGTTCATCGTTGCTCTGCAAGTGCTGGATTCGGAGTCCTGACGGCGGACAAGTGGTGGACGGTCCGAGCGACGAGATTCTTGCACACAGAACGCCCCGAGCGAGCCCTGCATGCGGCCCAGGCGCCCTCGGGCACCCGAGCGCAGCGTTCTGAAGAGGCCCCGGAGGGATCCACTCACGGCTCGGCCGCTCCACCGGCGGGAACGCAAAGGCAGGGCGGCGGGAAGCGGGGCGCCGCGCTCAAGTCGGCCCTCGGCGGCGACGAAACATGCACCGCAACCCGAATGAGCCCCCTGGAAGGCGCCCGATGAAGAATCTCCCGCACCAGTCGCAGCTGCCCGAACGCCCGCGTTCGGCCGTCGGCGAGATGCGGGAGCGACTCATCGGCGTCACCGCGACGCGCAGCAATCCGGCGCGTCCCGGCGGAGCCACACACCCATGAATCACACCAATCCCTGCAACAATCCGCGTCGTCCCGTGCGACGCAAGCGCTCCGTCATCGGAGCCACCTTCGTCGAGGTCAGCCTCGCGACGGTGATCATCGCTACCGCGATCGTCGGCGCGATGTCCTCAGTGACCGAGACAGCGAAGGTCTTCCACTACTTCTCTGACGGTCCGCACGAGGCCCTGATGCTGGCCCAGGAGATCCACGAGGCCGCCCTGCTGCTTCCGTTCGAGGAAGTCGCAGGTCAGAACGATCTCTTCGGCGCGAACGTCTCCACGGTCTACGACCTGGACGACCGCATCTACTCGCCGCCGCGTTCGGCGCAGTACGAGGCGATCTCCAGCCACCAGTTCTGGAAGCAGTCGGTCGAGGTACGCCACGTCGAGCTCGACGACCCCTCGCAGGAAGTGGAGGACCCCGCGTCCTTCGCCGGCGAGATGCTCACCGAGCTCAAGATCGTCATCCACGAGGGTGACCTCGAGAAGGGCTCGTTCACCTGGTGGATGACGCCGCCCGAGAACGAAGACGACTGATCGCGGCCGGCGCGCACGACGCGCAGCGCTCGATCCCACCACGACACAACTCCCACTGACAGCCACGAGACGCACCATGAAGACCGCAACAGAGAACCCCCGCCGCGTCCTTCCGCGCCCCAAGCGCTCGAATCCGCAAGGCTGGGTCCTGATCTCAGCTCTCCTTCTCTCGAGCTTGCTCGCCGCACTCACGGTGACTTGGGCTCGCCACGCCGTGCAGGCCAAGGCGACGCTCGACATCGCGGCCGGCGCGAGCCAGGCCGAAGAATCCACGAAGTCGGGCTTTGCCCGCACGCGCACGATGATGCGCAACTCCGAAGTGCCCGGCGGCTGCAGCACCGGCAATGAGGACATCGTCACGACGCCCGTCGGCGGCATCGTGATCTCCGAGATCCACGCGATCTCACACGGCCTGCGCGAGGTCTGGGTGGTCGCGAAGGAAGACGAGAACTCGGCGACCGAGGCGATGCTCCATGCCTTCGCCGAGATCATCCCGGGCAACGGCTCGATGGGCGACGTCCGTACGCGCCTCCAGTCGTCGACCTGCCAGCAGCTCTTCGACGCCGGCGACGTGACGACTGTCTCGTCGGACACGACGTTGAGCGGCACGGCCTCGGGCATCTACATGGTGCAGGACAGCGTGACGCTGACGCTCGATGACTGCGTGTTCACGGGCGTGATCGCCAGCACGTTCGGCCTGGCCTCGTCGTCGACGCCTGCCACGGTCGGCGATCGCCCGCGGCTCATCATCGCCGGTGACTCGCGCCTCGAATCGAACGTCGATGTGCCCGGTGTCTCGGTCGTGATGCCGGACGGCATCGTGACGTCGGATTCGTCGTCGCGCTTCGACATCGACGGGTTCGTCGTCGGTGAGGAGTTGCTCCTCGAGGGACGCGGCACGGCGCGCGGCATGCTCGTCGCGGGCGGGGTCGAGTCGATCGGTGCTGACATCCTGCGCCCCGGTCACGGCCGCGGTGTGCAGAGCTGGCCGACGGACGTCATTCCAGGCGCTGAGCGCATCATGACCATCGTGTTCCCGCGCGACGAGGTCACGGACGAAGAGCTCGACACGATGGAATCGTTCGATCTCGGTGGGGAGGAATGACCATGACTCCACGCGCCGAACGACCGAAGGCTCGGTCTGAGAATCGCTGCGGTTTCACCCTCATCGAGCTCCTCATCGTGGTCGTCGTGCTCGGTTTGCTCGCGGGGATCGCGATCCCCAGCGCCTCCATGAGCGAGGACCGAAAGTTCGACACGGTGCAGCTCGCCGTGCAGGACGCTCTCGATTTCGCACAGGGTCTTGCCTACCAAACCGGCGTCACCCACAGCGTTCGGTTCGGAAAGAGCTTTGGCGGATGGTGGGCAGTGGTCGACGAAGTAGGTGTGCCCATCGAAGACCCACTCACTCACGGTGACTACGTCGTCCGTCTCGACCGCCCCGGCCTGCCGCCTGGCGTCGAGATCGACTACGTGAGCCTCGGCGGGCGTCCGCTCGCGACGTTCGACAGCAAGGGCGAACTCCATGCGGGCGGCGAGATCAACCTCCGCCACGGTTCGCAGATGCGGTACCTGACCATCAACACAGCCAACCCCGAACTGCAAGAAGCCACGCCGTGAGCGGTTGTTCGAACGCCTCGGTGTACACAGGAGAAGAAGAGTGAAGCGTCGCAAGTCTGGAAATATCGGGATCGTCGTCGCGAACGGAATGCTTCGCGCGGCGCAGATCGTGGACGGGAGGACACTCTCGGCTTCGGTCGAAGCAGACGACAATCTCGACAACCTCAAGAAGAGCATGCGGCAGCTGCTGACTGCCGCGCCGTTCTCGGGCCGCCACGTCGTCGTCGGCCTCGAAGGAGACGCGGTGCTCGTCGAGTCGCTCGTCGTGCCGTCGACCCAGCAGAAGTCGGTGCGTGCCTTCTGCGCTGACCGACTCAAGGGCGACCCGCTCTTCGATCCGGCCAAGGCCGTCTACGGCAGCTCGGTCGGCTCGGCGCCTGGAACGGGCAACAACCGCAACGAATCGCTGGCGATCTTGGCGTCGATCGAGCAGGCGCGCCTGCAGCGTGTCATCCAGACATGCCGCGAGATGGAACTCGTCGTGCAGACCGTCGAAGCCGCGCCCCTCGCCGGCTGGCGCGCGTGGAGCGGTGAGGGGCTCCAGGCTCGCTTCCTGCGCTCGGAAGTCGGTGACGTCGTCCTCGCGGGACACGAGGAGAACCTCCTCTTCTGCCGCGTCGTCCCCGGCGCGATGACGCTCGGCGAGCTCAGCACCACGCTGCAGCGGGCCGCGTCTCTGCTTGGTGCCGACAAGTTCGACCACATGGAAGCGACCGGGCTCTCCGACGCCGACATGCAGATCTTGTCAGGCGACCTCAGCGTCACCGTGACGGCCCCGCAAGACGACATGGTCGATCCCATTGCGATCGGCCTGGCGACCGAAGGTGAGTCGACGATCGACTTCACGCCGCCCGAAGAGCGCGAACTGCGCGCGAAGCGCCAAGTGCGCAAGCTGCGCATCGGCATGGGTGGCATCGCCGCCGCGCTGATCGTGACGGCCGGCATCATCGGTGTGCAGCAGGAAGGTGGCCTGCAAGAGCAGCGCCAGGCGCTCGAGCGTCAGGTGCAGCTGCTGCGCGACACGCAGAAGCAGACCGACGATCTCGTCAAGGACTTCGAGCTCGCGCGCTCCAACGAGGAGATCATCGTCTCCGCGCGCCCCGGTCACCGCATCTCGACCTTGTTCCAGCTCATCGCCAACTCGGCGACGGATGTGGCCTTCGAGTCGATCCGCATCGACGACGTGGAAGACAAGGTCGCCCGCGCTCTTGCCATCTCCCTCGCGAAGGAGAAGAAGGGCAACAAGAAGAAGACCATCGACGAACTCGACATCCCGGTCACGCGAATGATCGAGCTGCGAGTGAGCGGCTGGGCCACCGACAGCATGGCCGTCCGTGAGTATGCCGATGTGCTGCTCGGGACCTCGGCGTTCTCCGAAGTGCGCGTCGAGTCGAGTGAAAGAGTGCTCCTCGGTCAGGGCGACGAGGGTGAGCGCTTCCGAATCTACGCCCGCGCGGAGACCCGCTGATGAAGTTCGGCATGCATATCACAGTCACCGCGATGGTGCTCGTCCTCGTGGCGGCTGGCGTCCTCCTTCCGATCTACAACGGTGTCTCCGAGTTGGAGAGCCAGGTCGAGGCGCTCGAATCCGAGCAGGCTCGCGCCGTCCAAGTGATGGACGCCTTCAAGGATGTCCAGGAGAAGAAGCTGGAACTCGAGGAGCACATCGCGGGGCGACAGTTCCGCCTGTGTCCTGACAACCAGGAGGCGTTCCACCAGTTCGAGACGAACCTGCTCGAACTCGTTCGCCACGCGGGTCTGAACTCGATCCGCACCGAGCGCGCGCAGAAGCCCGTCAACGGAAGCTTCCGCTACCTCGCCTGGGACCTGACGGTCGATGGCGATGCCTTCGCACTCGACTCGTTCCTCGTCTCTCTCGAGACGCTCGACTGGGTGTCGCGCGTCCTCAGTCTCACCATCGAGTCCGGTGAAGAGGTGCGTCGCATCTCGCTCAAGATCGCCGTAATGCTCGAGCAGAAGGAAGCCTCATGAAGACCACCAAGCAGACGAAGGCCAAGGCCGCCAACGGCCAAAACACAAAGCTGATGCTGCTGGGCGTCTTGTCTCTCGTCCTCGTCGGTGTGCTCTGGGCGCAGTTCGGTGGCTCGGATGACAGTGACGCCGGGCAGATCGTGCTCGACGACAGTGCGCTCGGTGACAAGGTGGCAGCAGCTGCCTCGGCACCGCCGACCGACGCCATCGCAGATGCGAAGGCCGCTGTTGCAGAGGTCAACGAGCGGCTCTCGGAAGCCCCGACGAAGGAAGGTCTCGAGTCCAACCCGTTCACGAACTTCTGGTCGAAGCCGAAGGCTGCTCCGGTCCAGACGACCGAGGAACTCAAGCCGCCGACCGTCACGTTGAACGGAACGTTGACGGGTGAAGGCGACATCCCCGTGGCGCTCATCGACGGCCGTATGCACTTCGTCGGCGACACGATCGAAGGTTGGCGCCTCACCGAGGTTGCTTCTCGCTCCATCAAGCTTCAGGCCCCGACCGAGGAATCGATCGAGGTCCTGATGCCCGTCATTGCCGGGAAGATCCGCATTCCCGACCAGTCCGCGGACTCCTGACAGGTCTGCCGAGTTTCAAGTTGGTGCTCTTGGCCTGTCGATAGGGCCGTCGCACGTATCTACGGAATCATACCCATGTTTCGCACGCTGTTGCTGACTGCCGCGAGTTCACTGCTGCTGACCGGGGCGTTGTCCGCCGCCGTCTACACGCAGGACACCGCCGTCAATGCCGAGGACGACGCGATCACGCTGAATGTTCGCGGGGTCCAACTCGGACAAGTTCTCGAGATGATCTCGGTCAAGAAGAAGGTGAATATCGTCACCGGTGTCGACACGAAGGTCGGTGTCACCGCCAACTTCTACGACGCCTCTCTCGAAGAGTCCCTCGACTGGGTTCTCAACCCGCTCGGTCTGGGGTGGATGTACGACGGAAAGGTCTATCACGTCCTTCCGCTCGACGAGCTCGACGTCGTCGAGTCGCCGATGGTGCACCACCTGGTGAGCCCGAACTACATCGCCGCCTCGGAGCTGCAGAAGTTCATTCTTCCGCTGCTCTCACCGCGCGGCAGTGTCGTGCTCTCGGACTCGCCTGAAGTCGGTATCCCATCGGATGCAGACAACGCAGGTGGAAACAGCTCGGCGATGCAGGACACGCTCCTGATCATCGACCAGCCCGTCGTCATCGACGCGGTCGATGCACTCATCCGTCGTCTCGACGTGCGTCCACGTCAGGTGCTCGTGAAGGCCACGATGATCGAGGTCCGCCTCGACGAGACCAACCGCTGGGGCGTCGATCTCTCGGCGCTCGGTGGGGGCCTGCACCTCAGCGACTTCTCGTCGCTGTCGGAGCTCGGCAACGTCTTCAACGGTGGCACGGCACAGTCGGCCGGTTCGATCACGGGTTCGACGTCGGGCTTCACGACGCCCGGCGGTGACGGTCTGCGCATCGGTTACGTCGGCACGAGCATCTCGATGTTCGTCGAAGCATTGCAGCAGGTCGCCGACACGAACGTGCTCGCGAACACCGAAGTCCTCGCGCTCAACAAGCAGCGCGGTGAGCTGATCATCGGTGGTCGACTCGGCTACTTTGGCGCGACGACCGTCAGTGACGGCATCTCGCAGCAGACGGTCGAGTTCCTCGAGGTCGGAACGCAGCTTCGCTTCCGTCCCTTCATCGGCGACGACGGTTTCGTGCGCCTCGAGATTCACCCGCAGCGCAGCAGCGGCGTGGTGGACCCGGTCACGAACCTGCCGACCGAGACGACGTCGGAAGTGACGACCAACGTCATGGTGCGTGACTCCGAGACCGTGGCCATCGGTGGCCTGATCGAGACGCGCGACGTGCGCACGGAGAGCAAGGTCCCGGTGCTGGGAAGTCTTCCCGGTGTCGGCTGGCTCTTCACGAGCGAAGAGACGGAAGTCGAACGCTCGGAGATCGTCGTGTTGCTCACGCCATACATCCTCGAGAACGGTGAGGTCCACGAAGATGCTCGCCCGACGATCGAGCGTGCCGAGCGCAACTCCGACGTCCTGCGTCAGCAGATGGGCTCGACCTCGCGGACGAACTTCGCAAGCGACCACATGCACGAGGCGCGTGAAGCCCTCGCCAAGGGTCGCTACGACGAGGCTCGTGCGCTCTGCGATCGCGCCCTGAAGATCGATCCGTTGGGTGACGGTGTCATCGAACTCTCGATGGAGATCGACGACGCCATCGAGGCGGCAGGCAAGTGATCCAGAAGGTCGACGCCGGCCGTGAACTGACGCAGGGCGCCGTCGGGGATCTCTCCGCGACGTTGTCCGACCAAGTGGCACGTGGCGTGACGGGCATTCACATGAGTGCCGATCACGTCATGACCTTCGACTCGCTGACGCTGCAGGCGTTGGTCGAGTTCGACGAACTCGCCAAGTCACGCGGTCTCACGTTCACGGTCGTGAATCCAAGTGAGCTTCTCTACACCGCGCTCCGTGTCACGGGGCTCGCAGGGAAGCTCGAGTTCAGCCGAGGGGGGCAACCCCAAGGAGGAGAGTCCGGACGGGCCCCCTCGGCTGTAGGTCCCACTGACAAAGAGAAGGACGAGGAGCTGGTATGACCGTTGTCGGCCTCCAGCAGCACACGCTGATCGAGACGATGCGCTCGGCGGAACTGCTCACAGAAGAGCAAGCGGATCGCGCCCTGCGGTCTCCGCCGGCGAATCCGAACGAACGCCTCGATCAGCGGCTCGTGCGGTTGGGCCTTGCCGATGACGTCAGTTTGCTCAACGCCCTGGCGGTGCAGAAGGGCCTCGAGTTCGTCCGCATCAAGCGCGGTCTGGGCGACCGGTCGATGTTCGACGTGCTCGACAAGGAGTGGGCGCGCAGTCACAGCGTCCTGCCTCTCTACAGCGTGTTCGGCGAGTTCACCGTTGCAGTGTCCGACCCGACGGACATCTTCACGATCGACAATCTCGGGCGCTTGACGGGATTGAAGGTGCGACTGGTCGTCGCGCCGCTCGAAGACATCGAGAAGGGCCTCAGCGAGCTCGGCGCAGCGCCGAGCTCGCTGAACGTCGACGACATCCTCGACGATGTCGGGGCCGAGGAGGACGACGAAGAACTCGTCCGCGAAGAGCACGACGACGCGCAGAATCTCGACGAGATCGCGGGCCTCGCGCCGGTCGTGCGTCTCGTCAACCGTGTGATCAAGGGCGCCATCGCGCACGGCGCGTCCGACATCCACATCGAGCCGGACGAGAACGTCCTGCGGCTGCGGTTTCGTATCGACGGCATCCTGCGCGAGGCCGAGGAGATGCTCGGCACGGCGCGTCTTCCGCCGCGGTTCGCACCGGCCATCGTGTCGCGCGTCAAGATCATGGCGGGCCTCGACATCGCAGAGCGACGCGTGCCGCAGGACGGCCGCATTCCGGTCTCGTACGACAACAAGAACATCGACCTCCGTGTCTCGACGCTGCCGACATCGTTCGGCGAGAAGGTCGTGATGCGTATTCTCGATCGCAGCAACGTGCTGCGTGATCTCTCGGGCCTCGGTCTGAGCCCGGCGATCGAGAAGGGACTGGCCGACGTGATCAGCCGTCCCAACGGCGTGCTGCTCGTGACGGGCCCGACGGGTTCGGGTAAGACGACGACGCTCTACGCAGCGCTCGCAACGATCAACTCCGTCGAGCGCAACATGTGCACGGTCGAGGACCCGACCGAGTACATGATCCCGATGGTCAACCAGATCCAGGTCAACGAGCGCGCCGGCCTCACGTTCGCGTCAGCGCTGCGCGCTCTGCTGCGACAGGACCCCGACGTCATCATGGTGGGTGAGATTCGCGACCGCGAGACGGCGCAGATCTGCATCGAAGCCTCGCTGACCGGTCACCTCGTCCTCTCGACGCTGCACACCAACGATGCGATCGCGGCCGTGCCGCGTCTCGTCAACATGGGCATGGAGTCGTACCTGCTCGCGGCGGCGCTGAACGGCATCGTCGCCCAGCGACTCGTGCGACGCGTCTGTCCACATTGCCGGAAGATCGAGGAGCCGACGGCCGAGCATCGCGACCTCTTCGAACGCTTCGAGGTCCCGTGCACGACCGTCTCGCGCGGCGAGGGCTGCCGCGAGTGCGGTGACGTCGGGTTTGCGGGGCGCGTCGGTGTCCACGAACTGTTCTCCATCGACGATGTCCTGCGCGACATCATCACCAACAATCCGACGCTCTCTGCTCTTCGCCAAGAAGCGAAGAACCAGGGGCACCGCACCCTCGTGTGTGACGGCCTCGCCAAGGTCGCCGAGGGGCTGACAACCATTGAAGAAATCATCCGAGTCGCGGAGCTTGCATAGTCATGGCCGTCGCCGTCAACGCTGGCAATCAACAACAGGGGAAGATGGGCCTGCAAGAACGCTTCCAGTACAAGCTGAAGCAGATGCAGGTCCCGCAGGAAGAGATCCTCGATCTGATCGGTCAGCTCGGAATCATGTTCGAGACCGGTCTCAACCTCGCGTCGGCGCTCGAGGTTCTCGAGAAGCAGTCGACGGGGCCGATGTCCCAGCTCGTGCAGGACATCCGCGAAGCCGTCGAGGACGGCAAGCCGCTCTCGCAGGCGATGGGGGAGCACCCGTGGGCCTTCAACTCCGTGGCGCTCGCGCTCGTCCGCGCCGGTGAGATGACCGGTGACCTCGGCTCGATGCTGCGCAAGGTCTCCGACTTCATGGAGCGCGACATCGGCACGCGCAAGAAGGTCAAGGGCGCCATGGCGTACCCGGCGTTCATGGCGTTCCTCGCGACATGTGTCGTCATCTTCCTGCTCATCAACGTGTTCCCGAAGTTCGCCGAGCTGTTCGGCGACCGCGCGAAGCTGCCCGGGCCGACGCGCTTCTTCCTGAACCTCTCCGACTTCATCCAGGCACATGGTGCGTGGCTCTTCCCTGCCGTGATCGTCGGCGGCGTCGTCGGGATCACGGTGATCCGGTCGAAGAAGGGACGCGAGATCTTCGATCCGATCTGGCTCCGTGTCCCTGCTTTCGGCCCGCTCATCAAGGCCATCGCGATCTCACGCGCCTTTCACGTCTTGGGTGTCATGCTCGGGGCCGGCCTCAATGTGCTCGAAGCGCTGCGCACAGCGGCGGATGTTTCGGGCAACCACGAGTACGAGAAGCTTTGGACTCAATCGCGTCTCGATGTCGAGCAGGGTGGTGACATCTCGGCGAGTTTGATGGACAACCCGCTCGTGCCGGGCACCGAAACGGCGATGGTCTCGCTCGGTGAGCGCTCGGGTTCTTTGCCCGACGTGCTCGAGAAGATCACGAAGCACCATGAGAAGAAGGTCGAGGGTGCGATCAAGGCGTTCGTCGCCACGATCGAACCCGCGATGACGATCATCATGGGTGCCGTGGTCGCGCTCATCGTCTCCAGTCTCATCATGCCGATGTTCAACCTGAGCGCCGCGCTCAGAGACTGATCGACGCGACAGCCTGACGGCAGGACCGGGCGGTGGGTTCGCGAGTGCGAGCCCACCGCTCGGTGCGTCGAGACGACCGTGCCGTGGCTCGCCGGCGCGCTGTACACTCGCCGCCATGCGCAATGACATCGTGGCATTCACCGAGCGCCTCGTCGCTGTCGACACCTCACCGGGGCGTTCGACGGCACCCGTGGTCGCGGCACTCGTCGAGGAACTCGGCGAACTCGGCGCGCACGTCACCGTGCAGGACGGCGAGCACGCCGGCGTGGCTCAACGCAACCTCGTCGCGCGCTTCGGCGGCGATGCGGCCGCCGGTCTCGTCCTCGCCGGTCATCTCGACACCGTTCCGTGGGACGCGTCGATGCGCGCGACGACGAGTGCCGAGCGCGACGGGCGGCGGCTCTTCGGTCGCGGAGCCGTCGACATGAAGGGGCCGATCGCGACGCAGATCGAGGCCGTGGCAGCCACGCGTGAGGCGCTGCGCCGGCCCGTCGTCCTCGCGCTGACGTACGCCGAAGAGGTCGGCTGTCACGGCGCGCTGCACCTCGTCCAACGGCCCGACCTCGCCGGCGATCTCACGGGCGCGGTGTGTCTCGTCGGCGAGCCGACCGGCATGCGCCCGATCGTCGAGCACAAAGGCTACGGCGTCGCGCGCGTGACCTTCCGGGGCGTGCCCGCCCACTCGAGCAATCCGTGGAAGGGTGCCGACGCCAGTGCTGCGCTCGGCGCGTTCCTCGTCGCGATGCACCGGCTGCGCGAGGAACTCGCCGCCGAGGCGCCGGCCGACAGTCGCCACGATCCGCGCGGCACGGTGCTGAACACGGGCCTCGTGTCAGCGGGGACGGCACGCAACGTCGTTCCCGACCGCGGCGAGGTCATGCTCGAGTTTCGCCCGCTGCCCGGCATCGACTTGACGGCCTTCCGTGCGCGCGTCCAGCGCGAGCTCGACGTCGCTGTGGCCGCTGCGTCGGGGACCGAGGCGACGATCGACTGGTTCGAAGACCGCCCCGCGTTCGCCCAGGATGCCGGCGTGCCGTTCGTCGCCTGGCTCACGGAGCGGACGGCGCTCGAGCCCGGCGTCGTGCCGTTCTACACCGAGGCGGAGATCTTCCGCGGCGGCCTCGGCATCCCCACGGTCGTCTGCGGTCCGGGGTCCATCGATCAGGCGCACCGCGTCGACGAGTCGATCACGTTCGACGAACTCGAAGCGGGCGTGGAGTTCTACGCCGACGCGGTACGCAGCTTCTGCTGTTGAAGGAGGCTCAGGTCGACGCGCTACTTCGCGGAGAGTCGCAGCGCGTTCGTCGATGAGAAGCCGAGTGGCCCCGCGGCGTCGCTGAACCACATTTGCATGGCGAGCGTCGTGTCGACGGGCACGCCGGCCGGCCACGTCGCGGGGAGCACGAGACTGCCGAGCGGGGAGAGCCCCAGGCCAGAGACGAGCAGCAGTGGATCAGGGACGATCACGCCGCCCTTGAACGGCACGTTGATCTCGCTGAGTCCGACGACGAGCGTGCCCGTGCCGGATGCCGGGCCACAGTCGACGGTCAGCTCGAGGCTCGTGTTTGCCTGCAGCGTGCCGGTGCCGGCGAGTGTCGCCACGTCGCTGCCTGCGAGTGGAAAGCCGAGGTCGGTCCACGGCGGCGTGATCGGGGCGGCTTCGAACAGCAGCACCTTGCCGGGCTGTCCCGCGCTGGCGCCGATCGCGCCGGCCATCGCGAGGTCGCCATCGATCGCGATGCTTCGGCCGAGAGAGTCCAACGCCTGTGGGCTGGCAGATACCAGTCGCTGCTCGTAGCCCCACGAACTTCCATCCCAGCGGTATGCGTGCGCAGCACCGGCGCCATTGACTCCGCCGACATCTTCGCTCTGCGCACCCACGATCACGGTGTCGCCGTAAATGTCGACTGCGCGTCCATAGGTGCTTGCTCCGGCCGGCGCGTCGAGACGCTGCATCTCCTTCCAGCTCCGGCACGTTTGCTCGAAGACGAACGCAGCACCACGGTCGGCGAACGTGTCGTCTTGCCAAGCGCCGATCACCGCGCGCTGCGCATCGATCTTCACTTCCTCACCGAACGCGCTGTCCGGTGTGGCCACGGAGGGCGTCAGAATCTGTGTGAGTGTCCAGAGCGTGCCCTGGTTCCACTCGAAAGCGTACGCGCGGTCGCCGCCGCTGGCACCGAGGAGCGCACTCGTCCCGGCGATGTCGACGCTGATGCCGAACACCATGAAGTCGAACGCGGTGGGCGGAATCAGCTCTTGCTTGAGCTTCCACTCGCCGGCCGCGTTGCGTCGATACGCGTAGGCCGCGCCGCCGTTCGTGATCGCGAGCTGCGTCGTGGGGATGTCGAAGGCGGGGGCGCCGACGAGGATCAGGTCGTCATCGACCGCCACGTCTGTCGCGTAGCCGATGCCCTCCTGCGGCGGTGCCGGGAGATCCGTGCCGACCCATTCACTCCCGTTGTGCGTGTAGACGGTGGCGACGGCTGGCGCGTCGAGCTTGGGCAGCGAGGGGGAGCCGACGACGAGCGTGGTGCCGTCGAAGTCGAGCGACCAGCCGAAGCGGATGTCTTCTGCGTCGGGGTGCGTGAGCGTCTGTTCCAAGGTCCATACGTCGGCGATCTTGCGATAGGCCTGCACGACGCGCGTGGAGCCAGAAATCAACCCGTGAGGAGCATTGACGAACGCAACGTCGCCATGCAGCGCCACGTCGATGCCGATGAACATTCCGACGTTGGGTTGCAGCGACGCCGTCTGCGTCGGTGCGTACTGCGCCGCGCCGATACTGGCGGCGACTGCGACGGTCAGGCCGCACACGCAAATCGAATGATGAAACACAGGACGTCCTCCGGTCAGGCGAAGCTCCTCTCGGCCGTGCCGCAGAGGAGCGGCTCGATAGCGGCCTCTGCCCGGGACGCGCTGTTCGTGTTGCCCGCGAGCAGACGGCTCCAACATAACCGGAAGCGCAAAACGTGCGCCGACGACGAACGAGATTCCCCCGCTTCGTGCGACGTTCGCATCTGAATCCTTCCTGGCTGCGTTGAAGCGACGTCTCTGATCCTCAACGCCCACACAGGCCGCCTCCAGTCAGAACCCTCGCTTCGCGTTCCCAGCAAGGCCCCGCTGCAACCTCAGGACGATCGTCCATGAATCACACCACTAGCGGTTGGCGCGCACCCAGGCGCAGGCGTTGTCGAAGATCGCCGCGCCGGGTCCGATGTCGGGCAGGGTGCCGTGTGCCTTCTGGCGCGTCCACTCGGGGTGCTGCCAGGCGTGGAACCCGCGCTCGGGGTGGGGCATCAGGCCGAGCACGCGGCCGGTGGCGTCGGTCAGACCGGCGATCGCGCGCGTGCTGCCGTTGGGGTTGGCGGGGTAGGACTGTGTAGCCGCGCCCTGGGCGTCGGCATAGCGGAAGACGACGCGGTCCTCGCTGTCGAGGCGCGCGAGCACGTCGTCGTCGAGCGCCACGAGCCGACCCTCGGCGTGCGCCACCATCATCTCCGGCGGCTCCATGTCACCGACGAACACGCAGCGTCGCGACGAAATCGCCAGGCGCACCCAGCGGTCCTCGTACTTCTCCGAGACGTTGTCGGTGAGCGTGACCTGGCATTGGCCCAACGTCTGGTCGAGACCCGGCAGGAGCCCGAGGCGCACGAGCACCTGGAAGCCGTTGCAGATCCCGAGGACGAGCCCGCCGTCGTCGAGGAAGGT
The DNA here is from genome assembly GCA_029259745.1 of Planctomycetota bacterium. Classification (GTDB taxonomy): domain Bacteria; phylum Planctomycetota; class B15-G4; order B15-G4; family B15-G4; genus OFTM221. The sequence continues at coordinate 16,783 of JAJDEO010000058.1, read as the reverse complement.
CTGGAGTGGGCCGGCGAGACGCGTGCCGAGCTCGGCCGCGAAGACGGTGCCGGCGCCGACGTCGTCGCCGTACGCGAAGCCGCCCGGCACGACGAGCACGTGGTGGCCGCGGATCGAGTCGGGGTCTTCGAGCACGCGGTTGACGTGCACGATGTCCGTGTCGGCGCCGAAGTGCGCGAAGGAGTGGGCCGTCTCGGCGTCGCTGTTGGTGCCGGCGGCGCGGAGGACGAGAGCGGAGGGCGTGGTGGTCATGACGGGGAGGTCTCTGCGGACACGGCGTCGAGGTCGAGTGGGCGGACGAAGGCCTCGCGCAGGCGTTCGAGTGGGGCGTCGATGAGCGGAAGGTCGCCGTCGACGACACGCAGCGCGTGCTCGGCGTGCGTCGTGCCGATGACGGCATGGGGCAGCGAGCCGAGCACCGCGGTCACGGCGTCGACCTCGTCGGCGGCGACTTCGAGCACGAAGCGCGACGGCGATTCACCGAACGCCGCCGTCCACGGGTGCAGGCCGCTGACGCCTTCGCGCAACGGGAGCTTGGCGACGTCCACCAGCGCACCGACCTCGCCGGCGAACGCCATCTCGGCGAGGGCCACTGCGAGCCCGCCCTCGGAGAGGTCGTGACACGACAGCAGTCGTCCCGCGACGATCAGTTCATGCACGGCGCGCATCACGGCCGGTCCGACCGTGAGGTTCACCGGCGGCACGGCCGTGCCGAGTGCGCCACAGGCCTCGGCGAGATGCGAGCCACCGAGCTCTGCGCCGCTGTCGCCCACGACGATCAGCGTCGAGCCGGGTGACTTCATGTCCATCGACACGACATCGAGGATGTCGTCGACGGGCGCGAGCGCGGAGATCAGCAGGGTCGGCGGGATCGAGCGCGACACGCCGCCCGAGCGGTAGTCGTTGTTGAGGCTGTCCTTGCCCGAGATGAACGGCGTGCGATACGCCATGCCGCCGTCGTAGCAGGCCTTGCACGCCTCGACGAGATCGCCGAGGTTGCGTGGCTCGTCGCAGCGGCCCCAGGAGAAGTTGTCGAGGATGGACGTTTCGTTCGGATCGCCGCCCACGCAGGTGACGTTACGCAGGGCCTCGTCGATGGCGTGCAGCGACATCTGGTACGGGTCGACGTCGCCGAGTTTCGGGTTGAGTCCGCATCCGACTGCGAAGCCGCGGCGACTGCCGAGCACCGGCGCGACGACGGCGGCATCACCGGGCCCGTCGCGACGCACGCCGACGAGCGGCTTGAGCACCGAGCCGCCCTGCACCTCGTGGTCGTACTGGCGGATGATCCACTCCTTGCTCGCGATGTTCGGCGCCGACAGCAACGAGGTGAGCAGCTCGGTCGTCGTGGCGACGTCGACGTCGCCGGGAAGCGAGGGGTCGGTGAGGTCGCGGACGCGCTTCGTGGCCGGCCGTTCTTGACGCGGAAGGCCGTCGTGCAGGTACGCCATCGAGAGGTCCATGACGACCTCGCCGTGCGACCGCGCGACGAGGCGGCCCGTGTCGGTGAAGGTCCCGATGACGACGGCCTCGACGTCCTCCGACTTGAACAGCGCGAGGATCTCGTCGCGGTGTTCGGGCGGCACGGCGTAGACCATTCGCTCCTGGGCCTCCGAGATCCAGACTTCGGCGTACGTGAGGCCGTGGTACTTCAGCGGCACGGTGTCGAGGTCGACGTCGGCGCCCGTCGTCTCGCCCATCTCGCCGACCGCCGACGAGAGCCCGCCCGCGCCACAGTCGGTCACGCAGCGGTAAAGCCCGCGATCGCGCGCCGTGATCATCGCGTCGAGCACGCGCTTCTCTTCGATCGCGTTGCCGATCTGCACGGCGCCCGACGAGGCCGTTTCCGATTCTTCGTGAAGCTCGAGCGACGAGAAGGTTGCGCCGTGGATTCCGTCGCGGCCCGTGCGACCGCCCGCGACGACGATCAGGTCGCCGGGCTCGACGTGCTTCTCGAGGCGGTCGACGGGCAGCAGACCGATCGACCCGCAGTACACCAGCGGATTGCCGACGTAGCGTTCATCGAAACAGACCGCGCCGTTTACCGTCGGGATGCCCATGCGGTTGCCGTAGTCGCGCACACCCGCCACGACGCCCTTCATGATGCGGCGCGGATGCATGCAACCTTTCGGCAGTTCGTCGGCCGTGAGGTCGGGCGGTCCGAAGCAGAAGACGTCCGTCGACGCGACGGGGCGCGCGCCCAGCCCCGTGCCGAGCGTGTCGCGGATCACGCCGCCAAGACCAGTGCCCGCGCCGCCGTAGGGTTCGATGGCCGAGGGATGGTTGTGCGTCTCGACCTTGAACGTGAGGTGGAAGTTCTCGTCGAACGACACCACGCCGGCGTTGTCGACGAAGACCGACTTGCAGAAGTCGCGGTCGAGTTCGTGCGTGGCGCGCCCGATCATCGACGTGAGCAGGTTGTCGTGGATTTCGCCGTCGTAGTTGACGATCCCGGTGAGCGTCTTGTGCTTGCAGTGTTCCGACCACGTCTGGGCGAGCGTCTCGAGTTCGAGGTCGGTCGGGTCGCGTCCCAGGTCGACGAAGTGCGACTGCACGGCGCGCATCTCGACGAGGTCGAGCGCGAGACAGCCCTCGGCGCTGATGCGTTCGAGTGCGGCGTCGTCGGCCTCGAGCAGCGGGACGCGCGTGATGTGGAACGGCACGTCGGGCAGGTCGGCCATCGGCGCGATGCCGGTGGTGGGGTCGATGCGCACGTCTTCGATCGCCGCGTTGGCGAGCAGCTCGCTGCCGAGTTGCTCGAGCAGCTCCGTGCTCACGGAGGCGGGGAAGACGAAGGCCGACCACGAGCGCACCGACGAGACTTCGATGCCGAGGGCCGCGGCGGCGCGCACGATGCTCTGGGCGACCGGGTCCATGACACCAGGGCGTCGGACGACCTCGAGCCGCCGCGTGTCGGGCTCGCAGGGCGAGGCGTCCGTCGGCAGCACGCGCGCGGTCTCGAGCACGGCGTCGGCCAGCAGGCGCTCGCCGAGGGCACGCGCGTCAGCTTCGCCGCCGGGCACCTGAAGCGAATACCCGCGGCGTGTCGCGAGGCCGTCGGGGACCGCGAGGCCGATCTCGCGGGCCTGGGCGCGGATGCGCGCGGCGTGCACGTCGACGTGCTCGGGCCGCAGGCTTGTCTCGATGCAGAAGGACTGGGACATCGACGGGGGTCCGGAGGCGGGGGCAGCGCGCGACGAGCGCCGCAGCAAGCCGCCATCGTAGCGGGCGCGGACGTCCCGATCCTCCGTCCATCGGGGTCCATCGAGCGTGCGTCTTCGGTAACATCCGTCGCCATGGTCCTCTCGAAGAAGCCTGATCCGCTCAAGAATGCCCTGGAGTTCGAACGCCCCATCCGCGCGCTCGATCTCCAGATCGCCGAACTCACCGAGACGGCGCACAAGGCCAATGAAGATCCCGCCGAGAGCGCGGAGATCGCGGCGCTCATCGAGGAGCGCGACGATCTCCTCGATGCCCTCGAGCCCGAGCTCACGCTCTGGCAGCGCATCCAGATCAGCCGACACGTCGAGCGGCCCGTCACGAGCGACTATCTCGACCTGCTGTTCACCGACGTCGTCGAGTTGCACGGCGACCGACTCTTCGGCGACGACCGTGCGATCTTCACGGGCTTCGCCACGCTCGGCGATCGGCGCGTGATGGTCGTGGGGCACCGCAAGGGCCGCACCACTGAAGAACGCATCGCGTGCAACTGGGGCTGCGCCCACCCCGAGGGGTATCGCAAGGCCTTGCGCTGCATGCAGCTCGCCGAGCGTATGGGGCTGCCGATCATCACGCTCATCAACACGCCCGGCGCCTATCCCGGCATCGCGGCCGAAGAGCGCGGGCAGGCGAGCGCGATCGCCTGGAACATCCTCGAGATGTCACGCATGAAGGTGCCGATCGTCTCCGTCGTCATCGGCGAGGGCGGCAGCGGTGGGGCGCTCGGGATCGGCGTCTGCGATCGGCTGCTCGTCATGGAGAACTCCTACTACTCGGTGATCTCTCCGGAGGGTTGCGCGTCGATCCTCTGGAAGGACGGGGCACGGGCCGAGGAGGCCGCCTCGGCGCTGAAGCTCTCGGGCCAGTTCTTGGCCGAGCTGGGCGTGGCCGACGAGATCCTCGCGGAGCCGCGGGTTGGCGCACATCGAGACAAGAAGCAGGCCGCCGAAACCCTTGGATCGGCCGTTCGCGCCGCGCTCGACGTGCTGTCGATGCTGTCCGTGGAGGAGCTGCTCGCCGCCAGAAGCGCCAAGTACCGCCGGATCGGCGACGTGGTGGAGGTTGAGCAGGGGCCAAAAAATGGCGACGAGACCCGTCAGCACTAGTGGCCTGAGTCGCAGTTTCGCGCCATTTGCTCGCTCCATGGTCGCCCCTGGCGGTTTGCATCGATTCGACGCATCGATCGTTCGCCTGCGTCGATGCGCGTGGCAGCCGGTTGAAAAACTCATTCGCACGCCGCACGCACCCGAGCGCGCCTTTGCAAGCGCGGGAGCCTCGACGAATCCACCGATTCGCCTGCGTTCCCGCACGTGCACAGGCACACTCGGTCACGCACGTCGCACTCGGAGCAGGCGGGCTGCTAGCCAGGAACAAGGCTGAACCGAGCTAACGGCGCGAAGTTTTCAACTCACACCACTTGTCGGTCCCGCGTACGGTGGGCATGTCTGCCGTCCCGAAAACTACGCGAGCCGACGTCTCCCCCCGGGCCCTTGCTTTGACCCGCGACGATCACGAGCTCATTCGCGAGTGCCTCGATGGGCACCAGGAGTCGTTTGCGGCCCTGGTCAAGCGCCACGAGGAGCGCGCTTATTGGGCCGCCTACCGAGTGCTCGGTGACGGCGAGGCGTCGCGCGATGTGGCCCAGGAGGCCTTCGTGCGCGTCTGGCGCGCACTCGAGCGCTTCGACTTCTCGATGGCCTTCACGACCTGGCTCTACCGCATCACGGTCAACCTGGCGATCGACCACCTGCGTCGCAACAAGCGCCACAAGGGTGTCGACGTCGACATCTTCCGCGAGGGGCTCGCCGACGACGGCCACGACCAGGCGCCGTCCCACCGGCAGGACAGCGAAGAGCTCAGCGGCAAGGTCCGCTCCGTGCTCGAGACGCTCGACGAGAAGTACCGCACGGTCTTGGCCCTGCGCGACCTCGAAGGATTGTCGTCGAAGCAGATCTCCGACATCACCGGCATCACACACCCGACGGTTCGCTGGCGGCTGCACGTCGCTCGCAAGCAGTTCAAGGAGAACTGGGACCGCCTAGAGGCTCGGAACGAGAGAGCGCGTGCGCGCGCCATCGACGGAGCCATCACCGAGGATTCACTCCAGTGACCACGTCCAGATCGCAATCACGAAACAACTACTCGTGCCGAAAGGTGCGCGACCTGCTTCCGCTGCACGTCGGGGGAGACCTCGACACCAAGCACGTCGGCCCGGTCGACGAACATCTGCACGAGTGCCTTGCCTGCTTCCGCGAGTTCCGCGCGTACGCCACGCTTCGGGGACGCCTCGGCGTCGTCGGAGAGGCACCCTTGCCTGCCGGCGCGCTCGATGGGTTCGCCGATGAAGTCATGGCGCGCATCGCCCTCGATGAGCCGGGGCCGGCGGCCGAGTCGCCGCGCGCCTCGTCGGTGTCCTTTTGGCGCTCTGGCGGTGCACGCATCCGGGCCGCGGCGGCAGTGCTCGTCGTCGGGCTCGTGGGCTGGCAGGCCTGGCAGGCGTTCGATGACGCCGGCGAGGCCGCGCCGCACGCGACGCTTGCGGTCGACACGGGGGCCGCAGCGGCCGGACTCGACGTCATGACCATGGCGGGTGGGATCCCCGTGGGCGGTGCGCTCGCCGACGTCATCGGCGAAAACCCCGGGCCGACGCTGCGTCCACAGAACACAACGTCTTCGCTCATGGGGCCGTCACGCGAGATGGTTCCCGTCGATGCCAGCGGTGGGCACCTCGTGCCGACCACACCCCTCGAGCCGATGGTGCTGCAGGTGTATCTCCCGCAGCCCCAGGCTCCGAAGCTGCGGCCCGTCGAGGATCGCGAACTTCGCGTGCGTCCCCGCTGGCAAGAACAGCGCTGAGCGGTCTTTCGCACTGAATGAAACAGAGCGTGACGGCTGCCCGTCACGCTCTTCTTGTTTCACGACAGCCCGGCGGGCGCAGCCCTCAGCTCTCGTCGCTCGTTGCCGGTTCCTTCGGTTGGTCGGCGCAGGCCTTGTGGAAGCGCTCGGGGCCCGTCAGCACGACGCAATCGCGGCACACGGGTGCGTAGTCGCGCTCGAACATCTGCCGGCGGAACTCCTGGAACTTCTTGCCGTTCCAGATGTCGCCGAAGCTCTCCTTGAGGACGTTGCCCATCGAGAGCTCCTCGGGGCCGCGGCAGCAGGGGTAGACCTCGCCGTCGGGCGTGACCTTCGCGTAGTTCATGGCCATCGCGCAGAAGGTCGGATGCATCTCGGCGAGGCTGTCCATGTGCAGCTCGCGGATCATCGCCAGCGGCGCCTTGCTCGCCTGTTGCGTGGGACGGTGCTGGATCTCACCCGAGAAGGGCTGGTGGAAGCGCAGGCTGACGTCGATCTGACGCGCCGCGGCGCGCTGCCGCACGAGGTCGACCATGAGCCCGAAGGCTTCGTCGTCGACCTTGCCCTCGATCTTCAGCGCGTCGTAGCCGGTGGAGTTGGGGAGCAGCTCCTGCATCGACATCTGCTCGCCGCCGAGGTCGGCCACGAGGTCGACGAGGTCGGGCATGTGATCCCAGTTCGGCTCCATGACGACGGCGTTGAAGCCGACTTCGATGCCGGCCGCCTTCGCGCGCGGCATGACGGCGCGGATGTTCTCGATGCACTCCTCGAACACCGACCCGGCGCGCAGCTTCTCGAACGTGGCCTTGTCGGCCGAGTCGACGCTGAACCAGATGCGGTGTGTGTAGGGCGCGATCTTCTCGAACGTGGCGACATCGAGCAGCGTGGCGTTGCAGTACAGCAGCATCTGCACGTTGTGCTCTTCGCACAGCCGGCAGATCTCGTCGAGGTCGTTCATCAACGGCTCGGACGCATCCGACGGCGTCAGGTGTAGCGCGTGCGGGAGGATGTCGGCGAGGACTTCACGGGCCTTCGGCGCCGGCATCTCCTTGAGCGGGATCCCGTCGGACTGGTGGCACATGATGCACACCAGGTTGCAGTGATTGTTGAAGCCGAACTCGATCTCCGTGGGCCGGCTGACCCAACGGAGGCGCTGGTGCGAGAGGTCCTCGGCGAGCCGCAGGACGTTCTCACTCTCGCGCGGGATCTTGGACTGGACGGGGGAGTCGGCCATGTCTGGCGGAGCCAAGTGGTGAGGGGATCTCGGTGGGGGCTGTGTGAAGGGAGCGGGCCGCCAGGGATGGAACGACGCGCGTCACACGCTGATCTCGATGAGTGTACCCGCCGGTGAGCCGCTTCGCTCCTCCCCCGGCACGTGCACTCGTCAGCTCTTCTTCTTCGTCTTCTTGGCCTTAGAATCCTTGGGCTTTGCGGCCGAGGATCCACCCGAGGACGCTCCCTTGTCCTTGCTGTTGTCCTTGCTGTCCTTCGGCGAACTGACCTTCTTGTCGGCTTCAGCGCCCTTCTTGTAGCTGTCCGAGCGGTAGTCGGTCTCGTAGAAGCCCGAGCCCTTGAACATGATCCCGGCGCCCGTCCCGAAGAGGCGCTCGAGGCCGAGCCGTCCACACTCGGGACACTTGCGCAGGAGCTTGTCGTGGATGCCCTGGAAGACCTCGAACGTGTGCTCGCAGTGCTTGCAGGCGTAGTCGTACGTGGGCATGGGATCAGCGATCTCGGGGAAGGGTGCGGACGATCATGCTGCGCTCACCGCTCTGACGCCATGGTGCGGCGCGGCGATGCCGCCGGACGCTCGAGGCCCGCGGAGGGCTCAGGCGTCGTCGGACGGAGCCTTGGCGACCGCGACCTGAGCCTCGCGCAGGAGGCGGTCGTGGAGGCGGTATCCGCGCATGATCTCGGCCGTGATGGCGCCGGGTTCGAGCTCGGTGTCCTCCTGTTGGAGCAAGACACGGTGGACCGTCGGGTCGGGCATCTGGCCGCGCTGGGCGTCGATCGGCGTGACGCCGTGATTGCCGAGAATCGCGACCATGCTCTGCTCGATCATCGTGAGGCCGTCGAGGAAGCTCGGGTCGGTGCCCTCGGGCGCCGTGGCGACGGCACGCTGGAGGTTGTCGATCACGTGGACGATCTCGGACAGCACGGGCGCCGCGCTGTAGCGGTGAGCGTCGTCGAGGTCGAGGCGCGCACGGCGGCGCGTGTTCTGAACCTCGGCGAGCGCACGCAGCAGCTTGTCGTTGGCCTCGGCGAGCTGATCTTCGACGGACCCTTCGTGACCTTCGGCGGCATCCTCCGAAGCCTCGGCATCGGCGTTTGTGTCAGCCATCTCGGGGTACTCGTCGTCCGGGGCAGGTTCGTGTTCGCTGGGGGAGTTCATCGCGGATTCCTAATCGAACAGATCGCGGACTTTGTCGAGGAACGACTTCCGCCGCGGCGTGTCGTCGTCCTCACCTTCAAACTCCTCGAGGAGTTCCTTCTGCCGTCCTGTGAGCTTGCGCGGCGTCTCCACCTGCAAGTGGACGAGCAGGTTGCCCTTGCCGTAGCCGTGGAGCGAGGGCATGCCCTGGCCGCGCATGCGGAAGACCTTCCCGCTCTGCGTGCCGGCGGGCACTTTCAGTGAAACCGTGCCGGACAACGTCGGGACGTCGACTTCGCCACCGAGGGCGACAAGCGTGAACGACACGGGGATCTCGCAGTGCAGATCGTCGCCGTCGCGTTCGAAGAGCGGGTGCTCCTCGACGTCGATGAGGCAGTAGAGATCACCGCGCGGGCCGCCGTTGTCGCCGGGCTCGCCCTCGCCCGTCATGCGCAGCTGAGCACCGTCGTCGACGCCGGCGGGGATGCGCAGCGTGATCTCGCGCTCCTGCGGCGTGCGGCCGCTTCCGTGGCAGTCGCCGCAGGGCGAGTCGATCGTCTGGCCGCGCCCGTGACAGTGGGGGCAGGCCGTCTGGACCGTGAAGAAGCCCTGGCGCTGGTGGACCTGCCCGCGCCCATGGCACGTCCCGCAGGTGGACTTCGACGTGCCGGGCTCGGCGCCGTTGCCGCTGCACGTCGTGCAGTGCTCGTTGCGCTTCAGCGTGATCGTGCGCTCGGTGCCCTTGAACGACTCGGCCAGCGAGATCTTCACGCCGACCCGCAGGTGCGAGCCTCGGCGCGGCGCGTCGGCACGGTTGCTGCCACCACCGAACATCCCGCCGAAGAGGTCGCCGAGACCGCCTCCGCCGCCCGCTCCTCCGAAGAACTGCTCGAAGATGTCCATCGGGTCGACGCCGCCACCACCGCCGAAGCCGCGGCCCTTGAGGCCCTCGGCGCCGTACTGGTCGTAGATCTTGCGCTTCTCGCCGTCGGACAAGACGCCGTAGGCCTCGCTGACCTCCTTGAACTTCTCCTCGGCCGACGGGTCGTCGGCGTTCTGGTCAGGGTGGTACTTGAGCGCGAGCTTGCGGTACGCCTTCTTGAGCTCGGCGTCGGACGCTCCTCGTCCGACGCCGAGTACCTCGTAGTAATCGCGGGTGGCGGCCATGAAGTGAGCCTTCTCCGTCAGGAGCCAGTGGTGAAAGTGCTTTCGTGCGCGGTGGGGTTCGCAAGGCCAAGGCATCGGCACCAGGAGTTCGACGAGCTGATGGACTCGTCGATTTCTGGCAACGCCGAGATCAGCTCAGCGAATGCTGCCACGGACGTGACTTTTCCACCGACCGTCAGGAGACGGCGCCCTCCACGGCGTGATCATCCTTGATGTCGGTCACGACGGTCTCGGTGGTGAGCATGAGACCGACGATGCTTGCCGCGTTCGACAGGGCCGAGCGGATGACCTTCGCCGGATCGACGATGCCGTCCTTGAACATGTCGACCCATTCGCCGGTCGCCACGTTCATGCCCTTGGCGCCGGTCTTCTCGCGCGTCTCCTCGAGCACGACGTTGCCGTCGAGGCCCGCGTTCGTCGCGATCTGACGCAGCGGTGCCGAGATGGCGCGCTTGACGAGGTCCTTGGCGAGCTTGGCATCGCCGCGGAGCTTGACGCCGTCGAGCGCCTCGATGGCGCGCACGAGTGCAACGCCACCGCCGGGCACGATGCCCTCTTCGACAGCCGCGCGCGTGGCGTGCAGAGCGTCTTCGACGCGATCCTTCTTCTCCTTCATCGCCGTCTCGGTGTTGGCACCGACGTGGATGACAGCCACGCCACCCGTGAGCTTGGCAAGGCGCTCCTGGAGCTTCTCCTTGTCGTACTCGGACGACGACTGCTCGATCTGCATCCGGATCTGCTCGACGCGTGCCTTCACGGTGGCCTTCTTGCCGCCACCGCCGACAACCGTCGTGTTGTCCTTGTCGACGACGATCTTCGTGGCCGAGCCGAGCATCGACATGTCGAAGTTCTCGAGCGTGCCGCCCGTCTCCTCCGAGATCACCGTGCCGCCCGTGAGGATTGCGATGTCCTCGAGGTACTGCTTGCGCCGGTCACCGAAGCCGGGCGCCTTGACGGCGCAGATCTTCAGGTTCGCGCGCAGGCGGTTGACGACCAGCGTGGCGAGGGCTTCGTTCTCGACGTCCTCGGCGATGATGAGCAGCGGACGACCCGACTGGGCGACAGCCTCGAGGGCCGGCAGCAGCGTGCGGATGTTCGAGATCTTCTTGTCGTGGATCAGCACGGCCGCGCCTTCGAACACACAGTTCATGTGCGTGGCGTCCGTGATGAAGTACGGCGACAGGTAGCCCTTGTCGAACTGCATGCCGTCGACGGTCTCGAGCCACGTCTCAGCGGTGTCCGATTCCTCGACCGTGATCACGCCATCGTTGCCAGCGCGTTCCATGGCCTCGGCCAGGAGCGCTCCGACCGTCGCGTCGTTGTTGGCCGAGATCGTTCCGACCTGTGCGATCGAAGCGCTGTCCTTGATCTTCTTGGACTGACCGGCGACGTGCTCGCAGACGGCAGCGACGCAGACGTCGATGCCGCGCTTGAGGTCCATCGGGTTCATGCCCGCCGTGACGAACTTGAGGCCCTCGGTAAACAGCGCCTCGGCGAGCACGGTCGCCGTCGTCGTGCCGTCACCGGCGGTGTCGTTGGTCTTCGTCGCGACTTCGATCACGAGCTTGGCGCCCATGTTCTCGAAGGGGTCTTCGAGCTCGATCTCCTTCGCGACGGAGACGCCATCCTTCGTGATCACGGGAGCGCCGAAGGACTTCTTCAGCACCACGTTGCGACCCGACGGGCCGAGCGTGACTTTGACCGTGCGCGCCAGCTTCTGGACGCCGGAGAGGATCTTGCGCTTGGCCTGATCCTCGTAGAGCAGTTGCTTTGCCATGAGTTTGTTCTCTCGTTCGGGGAGTGTCCTCAGGAACTTGTTGAGGAACGACTCCGAGTGCGATGTGCGTGACCGAGCATGTCGTGTCGGTCGTGGGAACGTGGGCGTGTTCGAGGACTCAGTGAGCGTCCCGCGGGCGGCGAGATGCGCTCGGGCGCGTGCGCGCGCCGCCTGAGCCCTTCAACGCGCGACTAGACCTTCTTCGCGAGGATTTCGCTTTCACGAAGAATCTTGTAGTCGTCCTTGCCGACGGAGACTTCGGTGCCGGCGTACTGGCCGAAGAACACCGTGTCGCCAACCTTCACGGACATTGACGCGCGCTTGCCGGCCTTGCCGAGCTTGCCCTTGCCAACGGCCTTGACCTTGCCGAGGCGCGGCTTTTCCTGCGCGGAGCCGGGCAGCACGATGCCGCCGGCCGTCTTTTCCTCGGCGTTGAGGACTTCGATCACGACGCGGTCGTCGAGAGGCTTGAGAGTGGTCATCGATTCGTTCTCTTGTTCGAAGTGAGTTGAGTGAGAAAGGAGTGGGGAGGAGGGCGGGTGCCGGGGCTCAGAAGCCCATGCCACCCATGCCGCCCATGCCACCCATTCCTCCCATGCCGCCCATGCCACCCATCCCGCCCATGCCACCCATACCACCGTGGTCATGACCGGCGTGGTCGTCGGCACCTGCGGGTTCGGGGATGTCGGCGATCAGGCAATCGGTCGACAGGATCATCGTTGCGACCGACGAGGCATTCTGCAGCGCGCTGCGTACGACCTTGACGGGGTCGATGATGCCGGCCTCGATCATGTCGACGTACTCGCCCGTCGAGGCGTCGAAGCCTTCGTTGACCTTGGAGCCGAGCACCTTCTTGACGATGACGCCGCCCTCGAAGCCCGCGTTACTTGCGATCATCGTGAGCGGACGCGAGAGCGCCTTGCTGACGAGGTCGCGACCGAGGCTCTCGTCGCCGTCGAGCTTCAGTGCATCGACAGCCTTGCGTGCACGCAGGAGCGCCACGCCACCGCCGGGCAGGATGCCTTCTTCGAGCGCCGCCGAGGTGGCGTTCTGACCGTCTTCGAAACGCGCCTTGCGCTCCTTCAGCTCGGTCTCCGTGGCCGCACCGACGCGAATCTCCGCGATCCCACCGGCGAGCTTCGCAAGCCGCTCCTGGAGCTTCTCGCGATCGTAGTCGCTCGTCGTCGATTCGATCTCGGAGCGGATGAGCGCGATGCGTGCGTCGACGTCGGCCTTTTTGCCGGCGCCCTTCACGACCGTCGTCGCATCCGACGTGATGATGATCTTGCGCGCGCTGCCGAGCTGCTTGAGCGTGACGTTGTCGAGCGAGAGGTCGATGTCAGCCGAGATCACCGTCGCACCCGTGAGCGCTGCGATGTCGGACATCATGGCCTTGCGGCGATCACCGTAGCCCGGCGCCTTGACGGCGCAGACGTTGAGGATGCCGCGCAGCTTGTTCACGACGAGCGTTGCGAGAGCCTCGCCCTCGATGTCCTCGGCGATGATGAGCAGCGGGCGACCCGTCTGGGAGACCTGCTCGAGCAGCGGCACGAGTGCCTGGGCCGTCGAGATCTTCTCCTGGTGGATCAGGACGAGCGGCTTGTCGAACTCGGTCTCGAGGCGGTCGCTGTTCGTGACGAAGTGGCTCGAGAGGAAGCCGCGATCGAACTGCATGCCCTCGACGACGTCGACCGTCGTCTCCAGGCCCTTGCTCTCTTCGATCGTGATCACGCCGTCCTTGCCGACCTTCGTGAAGGCCTCGGCGAGCGTCTTGCCGACCGTGACATCACTGTTGGCCGAGATCGTCGCGACCTGCTGGACGAGCTTGCTGTCCTTGATGTCGATCGTCTTGGCGCGCTTCGTGAGGTCGGCGATGGCCGCCTCGACACCCTTCTTCATGCCGCGCAGCAGCTCATCGGAGCGTGCGCCGGCGGCGAGCAGCTTCATGCCCTCGTCGACGAGCGCCTTCGTGAGCACGGTCGACGTCGTGGTGCCGTCGCCGGCATCCTTGTTCGTGCGACTCGCGGCTTCGCGGACGAGCTGCGCAGCCATGTTCTCGTAGGGGTCGTTGAGTTCGATCTCGTCGGCGACGGACACGCCGTCCTTCGTGATCGAGGGGCCGCCCCAGCTCTTGTCGAGGATCGCGTTGCGACCCTTCGGCCCGAGTGTGCTGGACACGGCGCGTGCGATCTTGTCGACGCCCGCGCGCATCCGGTCGCGCGCTTCGGTGTCAAAGGCCATTTTCTTGGCCATCGTGTGTCTCTCCTGTCGGTCGAGCCCAGGCGTCTGGACTCATGGGTGGACGGGTGAATGATTCGTGGTCGGTCGGGGCTACCAAGGGATTGGAGCCGCGAGTGTGGCGTCGCGTAGCCCGAGGGTTCGGGGCGACGACCTTCGTCTCGCAGAAGCAAGAGGCGGGCCAAACACGAGCGGTTTCGTTGCCGTCCTAATCCCATTGATGACAGCAGGTTGCGGCGATAGCCTGCGTGCGCTCGTGACCTTCTGTCAGAAAGGCACGGGCCTCTGCGGTCGTCTGACGCGTCAACTGCCACAATGGCGTGACGTTTGGCGTGAACTGTCCGGAGCACGAACGATGCGAGTTTCGAACGTCCTGATCGCGGTCCTCGGCGCCGCTCTCGTCGTGCCAGCCGAGGCCACCGAGACGCAGGTGCATGTCGAGCGACGCGACGGGCGCGTCGAGACGGGCCGGCTGTCGGTCATGAAGAACGACCGGCTCTACCTCGCGACGGCGCGCGGCTCGGTCGACGTGCCGTTGGTCGACCTCGTGTCCGTCACGGCAGCCGTGCCTCCGCGCGCCCGCGAGTTTGCCGACGCCGAGATCGCGGACGTCGTGTTCCTGGCGGGGCCGGGCGACGGGGACAGCTCGTCGGGCGGTGCCGCGGGCGTCGACGCGCTCTTCGGACGCCTCCTCGCGGGCGACGAGTACGGCGTCACGATCGCCCTCGAAGGCGGCCCGCACGTCGAGCTCGCCTTCGAGCTCATCGACCGCGTCATGCCACGCATGACGGCGCCGGCCGACCAACTCGCGCGCCTCGAGGGCGCGGGGTTCGACGATCGCGTCTGGCGGCGCCGCGAAGACGGCGGCCTCGACGGGCTCGCCGGCATCGTCGACGTCATCACGGGCGACGAGGTCCGCCTGGAGTCCTCGGTGGGCGACGTCGCGTTCGACATCGCGGACGTCATGGCGATCGTCCTCGCCGAGCCTGAGGCCGAGGTGCTTCCCGCAAGCACGAAGCCGTCCGTTCTCCTGCGTCTCGCCGGCGGTTCGCGCTTCGCGGCGCGCCTGCTGCGGGCCGGCGACGGCGAGTTCGTCGTCTCGACGCGTTTCGCTGACGAGATCACCCTCGGACTCGATCAGCTCGCAGCCATGGTCGTCGTCGATGAGCGCAGCGTGCCGCTCGCGGATCTCGAGCCTGTGTCGGCCGACGAGCGTCCGAGCCTCGGTGGCGCCGACGACGTCCTCCATCCCTGGCGGCGCGAGTGGTCTGTCACTGGGCAGGTGCTCAGCCTGGCCGGAATCGGCCGTGCGACGGGCCTCGGCGTCCACGCCCATGCGGCGTTGAGCTTCGCGATCCCGGCCGGTGCCTCCGTCTTCCGCGTCACGGCCGGCCTGTGCGACGAAGTGGCGACGATCCCGGCGACGGGCAGCGTGACGTTCACGATCCTCGTCGACGGGGAAGAGCGCGCTCGCTCGCCGCTCGTCGTCGAAGGCGACGCGCCCGTGGTCCTGCGCGTCGAGCGACTCTCCGGTGCCGAGCAGATCACCCTGATCGTCGATGACGGCGGCGACGATGACGCCGGCGACCGCGCTGCGTGGGCGGATGGAGTGTTCCTGGTCAACTGAGCGCCGCGAGCGGGCCGGGCGGGGATGCACGCGCTTTCTCTTCTCGCCCGACGCAGTCCTTTGTCGTCGATGAGGGCTTTGGCGGCCAGTTCAGCGGCTTCGACGATTCTCGACATCTCGCGTCGCGTTCGGACCCGACGTGCGACTTCGAGTCGGATCCCGGGATCACCTCTCACGCGGCTGCGTTGCCAGGCCTTGATCGCGCTGACGAATCGAAGGCGTCTGGCGCGTCACATCGCGGCGTTCCATCCGACTGCCTCTCGACAGGGAGGTGTAAGGGATGACGACAGGCACGGTCGGTGAGCGGTTGCGGGCGACGGCTCCGCGGGAGGCGCTGCTGGAGGACTTGATCGCGGCGGTCGTCGCACCGGATCTCGATCTCGACGCCGGGCGCGCGGCGGCGCGCCGCGTGCTCGGGGACATCGGCGAGGTCGCGCGCTGGTCGCGCTTGGGGTCGGCCGAGATGGCCGAGGCGATGATGGGGCGCTTCGACGAGCCCGGCGCCTCGGCCATGCGCGTCGTGGCCGCCGTCGAACTCGGCCGCCGTCTCGTGGCCGAGCCCTTGCCGCGCGGCCAGCCGATCACCACGCCGTCCGATCTCGAGCCGCATCTGCGCGGGCTGTTGTCCGGCACGCTGCGCGAGTCGTTCGTCGTGGTGCTGCTTGATGGCAAGCATCGACCGATGCGTTCCGAGCGCGTCTCGGAAGGTTGCCTGACGTGGTCCGTCGTCCATCCGCGTGAGGTCTTCGCGCCCGCGGTGCGCGAGAGTGCCGGCGCCGTCATCGTCGCGCACAACCATCCGAGCGGCGACCCGACGCCGAGTCGTCAGGACGTCGAAGTGACGACGCGTCTCGAGCAGGTCGGCGACATGCTCGGAATCCCGCTGCTCGACCACCTCATCCTCGGTCGCGATCGCTGTGTCTCGATGAAAGGGGAGGGCGTGATGGCGACTTGATCAAACCCCGCGAGCGCCGCGCAGGATCGGCGACGCAGCGCTGTGTCGCCGAGGGCGAGCTTCGCAAAGCGTCGAGGCGCGCTGGTGGTGGCGGGCTGTTGCCGAGAGCGGAACTCTTGGAGAAGCGCGGGCTACGCATGCGTGTTCACCGGCGCCTGCACTGCCGTTCAGCGCGCGCTTGCGAGGGCTGCCGCTGCGCGGGCGAGGGCCTCGTCGTTGGGGGCCATCGGATCGACGCCGTGGTCGCCGCCCGTGATCTCGATCAAGCGCTCGAGGGCCGCGAACGCCAGCGACGCATCGGGCGACTTCAGCATCGCGACGAAGGCATCGGTGCGGCGCGTCGGGTCGAGGCGCAGGAGGGCGGCTTCGTGGGCCGCGCGCAGGTCGGGGTTGGCTGCCGCGACGTCGACGCGCGCCAGGGCGGCGAGGGCGGCCGGGTCGGCGGTTCGTCCCAACCCGTTCACCACGGCGAGCAGCACTTCGGGCGCGCGTGTCGCGCCGCACGCCCGGGCCAAGGCCAGCGGCGCCACACCACCCGCCGCTTCCGCAAGGCGCGCGGCCGGGGCGGCGACC
>JAJDEO010000057.1 GCA_029259745.1 Planctomycetota bacterium | reverse complement strand
CGCTGATCGGAGCGTTGAGCGCCGGCGACCTACTGGCGTCATGGGTCATGCACGACGCGCTGCACCTGCGTCAGCTACTCGCCCTGCACGCGGCCACGGCCGAGGAGCACGGCTCGACGGCGTACGCCGGGAGTTGGTGAGACGGGCGGGCGTGTTCGGCGTCGCGCGTCACGCCTTGTCGACGCGTTGCCAGACCCGGCGCAGGAAGTCGTAGCGCTCGTCGGCGAAGCCTTCGTGGGCGCGCGTGCGGAAGCCATCGAGCCAAGACACGATGGCCGGGATCTTCGCGGCAGCACTGCCTTCGATGAAGACGCGGGCATCGCGGCGGGCCACGTCGGTGACCGGGTTCGTGTCGTCGCCGGATGGGAACAGGGCGTCGATCGAGAGCGTGTCCTCGTGAAGATAGGGACGCGCCGCTGCGGCTCGCCAGCGCGGGAGGACGGTGAGGAGACATCCGAGCGTGCTTCGCAGTGCGTCGCTCGTCGCTGCTGCGAGGGCAGCTCGTTCGGCGGGATCGTCGGGTGTGAGGACGGGGGAGTGCGCGGCGAAGTTTGCGATCGCGCCGTCGTGTGCGGCGAGGGCTGCGCGGAGGTCGGCGACGATCGCGGCGCGGCGCGGGAGATCGTGGCGACCGCCGCGGCCCTGCTGATGTTCGAAGTGGGCCCACGTCGCGAGTTCGGTGGCGAGGTCGGCGCCGGGCAGGGCGCTGGCGATGCGGAGGTCGCGCAGCAGGCCCGGCTCGACGAAGGCCGGCACGGCGAGCACGAGCTCGAAGGCCCACGCGGCGATGGCGCGCTCGACGTCGGTGGCCGGTGCGCGGGCCCACGGCACGATCGTCACGCCGGCGTGTTCATCGCCGAGGTCGGGCCCGGCACCGAGTGCGACGAGTCGTCGCCCGCGCAGCCCCGTCCGTCGCTCGACCATCGCGCGCATCCGCGCAGTTCCTGTCGCCGCGTCGTGCCAACCCGTCAAGGCCAGCACCGCCGACCCCGGACTCACGCGTCCGACCAGCGACGCGCCCTCGGTCGACGAACGCTCGACGGCGAGCCCGGTGCGTCCGAGACGCCGCGCGAGCAGCTCGATGAGCCGCACCTGGTCACGCCGCAGCGGCGCGAGGCGATCGTTGAAATCGACGACCAACAGCAGCTCGCGTGGCCAGCTCTCGACGACGCGCCGGCGCATCGACTCCACGGGTCGTAGCCTCGCGGCCGCCTCCGTGAGGTGCGCCGTGTCCCCGTCTTCGGCGCGTTCGCCGCGCGCTAGCCCCGCCGTGAGTCGACGCTCGACACGCCGCCACGGCTCCGCGTTCGCCATGAACTGCGCCGGCGCGCGCAACACGTCGACCTCGAGCGCGACGTCGTCATCCACCGCGAACGCGTCGTCATCCCACGCCATGTCCGAGAAGATCTCACTCTCGACGGCATCTGGGACGACGCGCAGAGCACGCGCGGCATCACCGAGGTCTTCCTCCATGCCGAGCCGCCCCGCGACATCGCGCAGAGCAGCTTCTCCGCCCGTGAGGTAGGCCCGCAGCAGATCGGCGCGTCCGAAGGTGGACGTCACCGCTCGCGCCGCGCGCGTTCGGCCGCGATCTCGGAGAACTTCTTGAACGTGAAGCGGCCGATCACGTTGATCGCGCGGCGACGGCGTTGCGTGTGGTCGGCCGGAGACTCACTGGCATCCGCAGGCATCGCGTCGAGCACGCGCAGCAGGTCGATGTACTCGGCCAGTCCGGGACGTGCACCCTCGTGCAGCGCTGCGCGGTCGGCGTGGAGCAACTCGGCGGCGGCGACGAGCAGCTCGTCGGGCATCGACGGGAAGTGCGCGCGCCCGCGCCTCGCCATGCCGGCCACGAAGTCGTCGGGGAGGCGCAGCACGTGGACGACGCAGCGGCGCAGGAAGGCGTCGGGAAGGTCGCGCTCGTCGTTCGACGTGATGAACACGAGCGGCGCTTCCTGCTCGTTCGGGTTGCGTGCAACCGTCGCGACGGGGCCGCGGAAACTGTTGCTGCCGAGCACTTCGAGCAAACCGTTGGGGACGTCCGGCTCGGCCTTGTCGATCTCGTCGATCAGCGCGACGACGCGACGCGTGCGCCCGAACGCCTCGAAGCGCTCGATCCGCTCGCGCTCGTTCGCTTCCGTCGCGAGGGCGCCCTTCCAGTCGAGCGCCCACCACAGGGGCCCGGGGACGACGTAGCGGTCGAGCTTCATCGCGTGCTCGATCTTGGAGCGGGCGATGTTGGCGTCGTCGCTGCCGATGGCGTGCAGCGCGCCGGCCACCTGGGCGTTCGCGAGGCGCTTGATGTGGTCGACGGTGAAGAGCAGGTCGCCGGGCTCGGTGCGCGCATCGAGGGTCCACGAAACGAACGGCGCGTCGAAGGCGGCCGCGACGGCGGCGGCGATCTGCGTCTTGCCGGTGCCGGGTTCGCCGAGCAGCAGGAGCGGGCGGCGCGCCGCGAGCGCCGTGTCGACGGCCGCCACGTCGGCCTCTTCGAAGACATGCACATGGCGTCGCCCGCGACTGTCCCACTCCATCCGGTAGCGCCGCGCCCCGTCGCCTTCGACGTGCTTCAACGCCGCACGCCAGGATCGCCGTGGAGCACTCTTCACCGCAGTCACATCCATCAACTCGAATCTCCGATCAACTCGTCGCGTGCCCGGGCGGCAACCGCAGTGCACGGGATTTCTCACGGAGTCATCGAGCGGTCGGGCACCGCAGCTGAAGCATGACCTCTCACTTTGACCCAGAAGAGCGTGCCACCGAGGCGCGCGCTCAGTCGGCGTAGTGGTCCGCGTCGAGGTAGGAGATGAGCCAGGCACCGTCGCGCTTGCGCCAGAGGAACGTGGAGGGCCCGCGCGATGCCATGGCGTCTCCGCTCGCGTCGACGATGCGATCACGAAAAGTCATCGAGACGAGTGCCGCGTCGGAGGAGATGACGAGCACCTCGACGTTCTCGAAGTCGGTGTCGAACGACTGCAGCGTCGGGAGTGTCGAACGAATCTGGGTCACGACGTCCTCGCGCGCGGTGCGGACACCGTCCATCAACATGAAGAAGTCGTCGGCGAGCAGCGCGACCACGCCCTCCGCATCGAGCGCCTCGTCGGCATCGTGCAGCGCCTGCATCGCGAGGCGGACATCGTGCTCGACGTGCGCCTGCGAGGCACATGCCGACAGCAGCGCGGATAACACGAGAGCGAGAACTGCGCGCGTGAAAGCCATCTACACACCCCTCCGAAACCCGTCGACGTAGGCCTTCATCTGCTCGAACGTCTGGTGCCAACCAGTCGAGCAGGCCGCGTAGTAGTCGTCGGACTCGGGCGACGTCGGGAAGCCGTCTTGCGTGACGGAGATGCGTGAGCCACTCGGCGTCTTATCCACCGTGAACGTCGTGCGGAAGTCGGCATCGAAAGGAAGCTCGCCGGCTTTGGCCGCGTACTGATAGTTCATGAGGACGAGTTGATGCGGCGGGTCGAAGACCTCGAGCGTGGCCGAGGTGATGTAGTCGGGCGCGTCCTCGTCGTCACCCCACGTCGCGCTCCACGTCCCGCCGGGCTTCGGGATGACGATCACGCGCGACGCCGACCACCACGCGCGGATGTCGCTCGGCGTGACGAGCAGCGCGAAGGCCCGCTCGGGCGAAAGGGCGAGGTCGACGGCGTGAGTGTGAGAACGGGTGGTGGTCATCAACGGTCTCCTCACGTGGTTACAGCGCGCAATGATCGCACACGGAGCCACGAGCACACGTCGACTGACGTCCGATCCGGGGACGAACTCGATGAAGACGGTTGTTGCTGGCCTACTGATCGCCGCGGCGCTGAGCGGCTGTGGACGCGTGGCCGTCGAGGCTCCTGTCGCAACGTCGGAGCAAGAGGCGGCCGCCGTCGAGCAGCGCGATGCAACGGCCGAAGAAGCGTCTGTGCTCGCCGCCGCGCTCACGGCGATGGCCGAGGAACTCGGTGAGAGGCGGATCGTCGTCGTCGACTCGGATGGCGGCTACGACGAGAAGGGGTTCGCGCTGTATCGCAAGCACGCCCTCTGGGCGAAGCCACTGCGCGGCGCGAAGCTGACCGGCGAGCTCTTCGATCTCTGCGCCTCACGCATCGTGACACCCGTTCGCTACGAGCATGTCGAACTGGGTGTCGCGGCCCATTGGGTGGACGCGGAAACCATGGCGCAGTGGGAAGGAGAAGCGGACATGTGGGAGACGGGCCGACTCCTCCCCGAGCGCTTCGAGCGCGAGCATCGCGGTGCGGAAGGCGTGATGATTCCCACGGTGGTCGCGTTCTCGCGTGACCGCGAAACGGCCGTCACGTTCATCGCACGTGGCGCGCTCTACTGGGAGAGCTGCGGGAACTGCCAAGGGCCTGCGGACGTGCCGTGGTTCGTCGTCGCGAAACGCAGCGAAGAGGTGTGGAACGTCACGAGTCTCGTCGCGATGACGATGTAGCGGAAGCGCCGCGTCAACGCGCGCCGTCAGCGCGGCTCGTCGTCGGCAACCGGCGACAACTCGACAGTCGTCGTCTCACCGGCGAGTACCTCGACCGTGCCGTGGTCGACGCCGTCGACGAGGACGTCGTACGTGCCGGGTGCGACATGAGTCATCACGATGTGGCCGAAGGCATCCGTCCGACCCTCGTATTTGTGCTCGATCAATGTCGCCCCTTGCTCACGCAATCGAATGGTAACGAGTGACCAAGGAAGGCCGTCGTGATCCAGTAACCTCGCATCCACAACACCCGCTGCTGCCAACCGGATATCCAAGGTCCCGCCATCGAGGACGATCTCACCGAGGGGGACGGTGACGCTGCCGAGATCGTGGCGAGCCCTCGCGTGTACGAAGCCCGTTCGGTCCGTCCAACGCTTGTCCATGATCGCAACGACTGTGATTCCGAACAATCCGTGCGCGTCGAGGCCGTCGATCGTGAAACGGCCGTCGACATCATCGACGTACTCGGATGTCAATGTGCTGACCTTGCCCCGCTGGCTTTCGAGGTGCAGCTCAAAGTGCGGAACGGGGTCGCCGGTCGCCGCTTCGACAACGCGCCCTCGAAGGGACACCGTCTCGAGCAGGCCCGGGTCGACGATAACAACGTTGGAGCGACCACCTTCGACGTCACGCTCGATGACAGCGGCTCCACCACGTCGGTGACCGGCGTTCACCGTCAGGTCGTAGACGCCCTGAGAACTCAGCCCTTCGAGCACGAAGGCACCCTGTTCGTCCGTCGTCGCGACAGCTTCACCGAAGAGCTCGCTGTGCCTCGGAGCCAGGCGGTTGGCGACCCATGCCAGGAGATCGTCCGACCCGGCCGACACGGTTGTCCCGATCACGGGCTGATCGGACGTATCAACGACACGACCAGCGATCGACACGGGTTCGGTGAGCAAGATGTCGACGATGGCAACTGGAGCTTCGACCGACACCACGGCTTCGACCAAGGCGCTTGGCGCATGACCCTTGGCCGATCCGACGACATGAAAACGTCCAAGCTCAGAAACACCGACATCGAAACGCCCCTCAGCGTCCGTCCTCGCCCTCCACATCGATCGAAGCACCTCGACACCTGGTACTGGCTCGACTGTCACGTCAGGATCGACGTAGAAGCGAAGCTCGCTCTCGACCGGAGAACCGCTTGCATCGACGACACGCCCCGTGATCCGCCAGTCGCCAGGCACTGACAGGGTGAGATCGTCGACAACATCCGGCACTTGCACTCGTAGCGAGTAGCCCCTGCGGTTTCCTCGAGCTGCTCGCAGAGAGTATGCGCCTGGTTCGAGATCCACAGCGAAACTTCCGTCATGCCCCGCCTTCACCTGGGGCGGTTTGCGCGACGCTCCAAGCCCACCTCTGTTTCGCGCATCGTCGCTCACAGCGACGTCAGTGCCCGCAATCGTTTCTCCCTTGTGATCGACAACACGCCCCTCCAGCGTGAAGAGGTCGATCAGCTCCACGACTCGATGAAGTTCGTCCGTCGTCGCAAACGTTTGAGCGAGCCGAGTACGGCTTCGATCCTTGCGAGCGACAACAGCTTCCCCGGGCTCCAGGACCCCTTCCCAGACGCCCGCTCCATCCGCGCTGAAGCTGCGGAGAGCTGGTTCATAGGCGTCATACGCCTTGCGACTTGAGTAGACATCGATAATGGCCTGACCCGCGCGGTCGCCCGTGGAGTTCACCACGACGAGCCGCGCGGGCAGACCGCCCCCCTCCGTGTCGCTGACCACGACACCGGCTGCGGGATTGGCGATGACGGTCGCTCGAGGCGGTGCCTCTACCGCGAGCGGAACGTCCTCCACGACGCCATCCACATCCGCGACGACCGACAAGGCCGACAACTCCTGTGGCTCGGGCAACGCCCCCTCCCACACCACCGTCAATCCCCACACAACCAATGCCAGCACCGACACAACCATCAACGTCCCCCCCAGAACACCAACCCCACTCGTGGCAGCCCCTGATCGGGCCAACCGTCCTTTTCCGTGCGTGACGCGCGCGAGACTTCCATGCATGACGCGCGCGAGCCCGAACACTCCGAGCGCCGAGGCCAGTCCGGCGCGGAGGCGCGCGATTCCCCGCGCGATCTGGCCGCGGATCGTGCCCGCGGGACGACCGAGCGCCGCCGCGATCTCGGGCACCGTGAGGCCTTGGCGCACGCGCAGGAGCACGGGCTGTTGCCAGGCGTCGGGCAGCTCGCGGACCTGCTCACCGACGACGATGTCGAGTTCGGCGTCGATGGCGTCCTGCGCGGGATCGCTCGGCTCGCGGAGCGGCGCGAGGCGCGTCGGGTCGACGGCGCGGGTCGTGCGGCGGCGATGGGCACGGACTTCGTTCGCGAGGATGCCAGCGAGCCAGGGTCGCACCGGGCGTGTGCCGTCGTGCCGAGGCGCGGCCTCAATTGCCGTCACGAAGGTGGCCTGCAACACGTCCTCGGCTGCCGACGCGTCGCCGAGGAGCTTCAGCGCAAGGCGTAACAACCCCGGCGCCAGCTCGTCATACACAACAGCGAGGGCATCGGCGTCGCCGGTACGGCGGAAGACCTCGAAGGCCTTGTCGGCATCGGAGCAGGGCGTCGTCATCACCCCTATCTTGTCGCAACCCCGCCAAAACACTTCCCGAAGCGGAGGATCTGTGAAGAAACGACCCTACTGAAACGAGACACGTGCACTCAGGCGATGCACGCCGCGCTTCGCGCGATCAACGACCTTCAGCGACGAGCGCGTCAGGGTGTCCGGACCTCGAACTCGAGTGCCGCGCCGAAGCCGCCACCGATGCCGAGCACCGAGCCGGGGACGAACGCGAAGCGCGTCCCTTGCGGGACACCGGCCGGGATCGCGATCGAGGTCGGGATCGCCGCGCCGTTCGACACGTACGGACCGAGGAAGACCGGGAAGCCGACGCCGTATGAGTACAGCACGTCGCCGAGCTGTGCGTCGTAGACCGGCGCGGGCAGTGCGAGCGTGGAGACGAGCACGCCCGTCAGATGACCCGCCGGCGACTGGACGACGACGCCGATCGTCTCGCCCGGCGCCGCGAGCGGGGCGTCGGGTGACGTGATCGTCGCATGCGAAAACTCGTGGGCGCCCAGGTCGATCTGCGCCGAGCCGTCGAGCAGTCCGTCGACGTGTCGCGGCGCGCCGGCCACATCGGTGTGCGTCGTGTCTCCCGGACCGAAGGGCCCGCGGTCGATGCATGGCGAGCCGGCCTGCAGCGCCGTGCCGCCCGGCACGAACAGCGGATCGACGTCGATCACGTCGATCCCGCCCGGCCAGCCGCCCTCGATCAGGCAGTTCTCGACGTCGACGATGTTGCTGGACGCGAAGGTGTTGATCGGCGCGACATTGCCGAAGACGACCGAGCGCGTGAAGCTCCCCGCACCGCCGCCCCCCGTCACGAAGAGGTCGAGGACTTCACTCGTCGAGCCGAAGGGGCTGACTGCGCTGACGTTGCGCGTGAACGTGCACTGATCGATCGCGACGGGCGGACCGACCGCAACGATCGCGGCACCTCTGTCCTCGGCGTCGTTCCCCTCGAACACGCATGAGGCGACGACGAGTTCGCTCGAGAAGGCCGCGATCGCCCCGCCTTGCCCGAAGAGCTCGCCGCCGGTCAAGCCGTCGTCGAACAGGGCCCGCCCGACGTTGTCGACGAACACGGAGCGTTCGATGCGAGCCGTGGCTCCCGAGAGGTAGATCGCCCCGCCGTTCTCGCCTTGGTTGCCGTCGAAGCGGCAGCGGTCGACCGTCAGCACACCGCGCGCCGAGACTGCTCCCCCGGACGGACCGAAGTTCGGCCCGCCGTAGAAGAACCCGCAGCTCTCGAAGACGCAGTCGACGAGCGTGAGGTCTGATCCGGTCTGCGCGTCGATCGCCTGGCCCGGCGGGCTGAAGCCCACGTCGGCCTCGGCGTCGACGATCGTCAGTCCATCGACGAGCACGCCGGTGCTCGACACCGTCATCCAGCGATCGGCGCTCTGGCAGTTGATCTCGACTTGCGACGAACCGCCGATGCCCCGGATCGTCAAGTTGTCGATCGTCACGTCGAGGCCGCGGAAGCCCGGCCCGGCGTAGGTGCCGGGCGCCACGAGGATCAGGTCGCCGGCCTGCGCGGTGGCCAGGGCCGACGCGAGGTCGGGCTCACCGTCCGGCACGCGGATCGTCCCCGCAGCAAGCGGCCCGCTCAGCAAGGCGCTCGCCAGCGCCGCGTTCCTCAACATCTCGATACCCATCAGAACTCCTCCACGGTCGTGTCCAGGTTATCAGCGATTTCCAGGTCGGAGTGTGACACCAGATTTCGCGTCGATGCGCTGGCGCGCCCGACCTGGATGGCATGAGTCTCTGCTCACGCGAGTGACGCCCGAGGACCGCCCACTTCTCCGAACGCCTCGCTTCCCGTGGTGCGTCCGAGCGCGGTGCGATACCCTGCCGCACTCGCCCCTCGCCCCCCGTCTCGCAGCGCCGCAGCTGGCGCGCTGGAGGTTTCGTGCAGCTCGGCTTCGTCATCGACCAGACGCGGTGCATCGGGTGCCATGCGTGCACCGTCGCCTGCAAGTCGGAGAACAACGTCCCCGTCGGCGACTTCCGCACGTGGGTGAAGTACATCGAGGAGGGCGAGTTCCCGAGCGTCGACCGCTCGTTCGCCGTGCTGCGCTGCAACCAGTGCACCGACGCGCCGTGCGTGGAGATCTGCCCGACCTCGGCGCTCGAGAAGCGCACGTCGGACGGCATCGTCGACATCGACCCCGACGCGTGCATCGGCTGCAAGGCCTGCATGCAGGCCTGTCCCTACGACGCGCTCTACATCAACGAAGACTCGGGCACGGCCCAGAAGTGCCACTTCTGCGCGCATCGCACCGAACGCGGGCTCGCCCCCGCCTGCGCCGTCGTCTGCCCGACCGAGGCGATCATTCCCGGCGACTTCCACGACCCCGAGAGCCGCGTCTCGCAGATGCGCGACGTCTTCGACCTCAACGTGCGCAAGCCCGAGGCCGGGACGCGCCCGAACGTCTACTACCGCGAGGCCGCCAAGCCGGCGATCGACCCGTCCTGCACCAACGCAGGCGGCGGTTACCTGTGGGCCGAGAGCCGCGAAGGCATTCAGCTCGACTCGCAGCGCTACCTCCAACAACTCGAGGAGAAGGCGACGGCACGCACCGTCTACAACGCCGACCACCCGCCGCTGTGGGGATCCTCGATCACCAACTACCTCTTCGCGAAGTCGATCGCGGCCGGGGCCTTCCTCGTCGGCGCGCTGCACATGTCGCCGCTGAGCGACGGCCTCACCGACGCGGCCCGCGCCGGCGCCGGGCGCATGACGTCCGCGACGATCGGCGCCATCTCGATGGGCTTCGTCGCGCCGCTCATCGCGATCCTCGCCCTGCTCGTGACGACGTACTTCCTCGTCGCCGATCTCAAGCGCCCCGATCGCTTCCTCTCGATCCTGCTGCGCCCGAACTGGAACTCGTGGCTCGCGAAGGGTTCGTTCATCCTCGTCGGCTACGGCGGTGTGCTCACGCTGTGGCTCGGCATGTCGCTGTTCGACATCGACCTCGGCGTCTGGGGCTGGGTGATCCTGATCCCGAGCCTCGTCCTCGCGGCGGGGAGCGCGATCTACACGGCGTGGCTCTTCGGGCAGTCGAAGGGGCGCGTGCTGTGGATGAAGAAGGGCTACGCGCTGCAGCTCTTCGCCCAGGCGCTGATCGCCGGCTCGGCGATCTTGTTGATCTTCCACTCGGTCGCGAGCGGCAGCGCGTCGCTGACGCGTTTCGTGCTTCTGATCGGCCTGCTCGTGCAGTTGCTCTTCATCGTCTTCGAAGAGCGCCTTGCGCCAGTCGGCCGTGAGGTCGAGTACAAGCGCGTCACGAAGTTGCTGCACGGGTCGGGGCCCTTCGCGAAGCGCCACCTCGGCCTCGTCCTGCTCGGCGGCATCATCGCCCCGGCCGTGCTCCTGACGCTTTCGATCCCGGGTGCCTGGCCGCTCGCCGGCGCCCTGGCGCTGCTCGGCCTCTGGAACGACGAGGACATCCTCGTCCGCGCCGGTCAAGCCCTCCCCATCAGCTGAGCCGTCCGATGTCCGAAACGCCCTACCCGCCCGCGCCCGGCCCGCACTCGCGCACATCGCCCTGGGAACTCGGCGTCGGCCCGTCGCCCGATCAGTGGGACGACTGGGTCGAGCTCGACCCCACGGCCTGGCCGACGCGCATCGAGAAGCACTACGCCTGCATCCCGACGATCTGCTTCAACTGCGAGTCGGCGTGTGGGCTGCTCGCGTTCGTCGACAAAGAGACTGGGGAGATCCAGAAGTTCGAGGGCAACCCGGTGCACCCGGGCAGCCGCGGACGGACGTGCGCGAAGGGCCCCGCGACGATCAACCAGGTCAAGGACACCGAGCGCATCCTCGCGCCGATGAAGCGCGTCGGACCGCGCGGCGGCGGTGAGTGGAAGGAAGTGAGCTGGGACGAGGCGCTCGACGACATCGGCGGGCGCATCCGCAAGGCGTTCGACGAAGAGCGTCACAACGAGGTCGTCTACCACGTCGGACGCCCCGGCGATGACCACTTCATCATGCGCATGCTCGGCGCGTGGGGTATCGACGGTCACAACAGTCACACGAACGTCTGCAGCGCCGGTGCGCGCGTCGGTTACGCGCTGTGGTTCGGCGCCGACCGCCCGTCGCCCGACTACAGCCAGACGAAGTTCATGCTGCTGCTGTCGGCGCATCTCGAGACGGGCCACTACTTCAACCCGCACGCCCAGCGCATCATCGCGGCGAAGGAAGGCGGCGCGCGCCTCGCGGTCGTCGACCCGCGCCTCTCGAACACGGCGAGCCACGCGCACCACTGGGTCTCACCCTGGCCGGGGACCGAGGCGGCGATGCTGCTCGGCATCGCGAGCAACCTGCTCCAGACCGACCGTGTCGACCACACGTTCATGAAGCGCTGGATAAACTGGCGCGAGTTCCTGGCCGCACGCGACCCCGACGGCGACGGCACGTACGAGCGCTTCGTCGAGCTGCTCAAGGAGATCTACGCCGAGTACACGCCGGAGTACGTCGCGAAGGAGTGCCGCATTCCCGCGGCCACCGTCGGTGAACTTGCCGACGAGATCGCGGCGGCCGAGGGTCACTTCGCCAGCCACCTCTGGCGTGGTGCGGCGGCCGGTCACCTCGGCGGCTGGCAGATCGCGCGCAGCCTGCTCTTCGTGCATGCACTCACGGGCTCGATCGGGCGCCCCGGCGGCGTGAACCCTAACAGCTGGGACAAGTTCGCGCCCAAGCCGTCCGAGAACCCGCCGCATCACAAGCACTGGAACGAGCTGCTGTGGCCGAAGGAGTGGCCGCTCGCGCACTACGAGATGAGCTTCCTGATGCCGCACCTGATGCGCGATCAGGATGCCCACGTCGACACGTACTTCACGCGCGTCTACAACCCCGTCTGGACGAACCCCGATGGCGCGACGTGGGTGCAGATGCTCGAGGACGAGAAGCGCGTCGGGTGCCACGTCGCGCTCACGCCGATCTGGTCGGAGACGGCGCAGTGGGCCGACTACGTGCTCCCGATGGGACTCGGGCCCGAGCGTCACGACCTCATGAGCCAGGAGACGCACGCCGGCACGTGGATCGGCTTCCGTCAGCCCGTCGGCCGCGAGTACGCGCGCCGCAACGGCGAGAACCCGACGTCGACGCTCGGCACGAACCCCGGGCAGGTCTGGGAAGAGGTCGAGTTCTGGATCGCGCTGACGTGGCGCATCGACCCCGACGGCTCGCTGGGCATGCGCAAGTACTACGAGTCGAAGACGAACCCCGGCTCGCCGATCACCACCGACGAGTACTACGCCGACATCTTCGACCACGTCCCCGGTCTGCAAGACGCCGCGGGCGAACAGAAGCTCTCACCGCTCGACTACATGAAGAAGTACGGCGCGTTCGACGTGCCGTACAAGGGTCAGCGCCGCTACGAAACCGAAGCGCCTGCCGATGAGCCGGGTGTCGACATCGAACGCGTGAAGGACGACGGCGGTGTCGACGACGACAACACGTCGCGCCTCTCGGGCTTCGGCACGCCGAGTCGTCGGCTCGAGTTCTACTCGCCGACGCTCACCGACTGGGGTTTCGACAAGGATGCGATCCCGGGCTACATCCGCAGTCAGGTGCACCACAGTCGCCTCGACCTCGAGGGCAAGGAGCGCGTGCTGCTCCCCACCTTCCGCCTGCCGACGCTGATCCACACGCGCTCGGGCAACGCGAAGTGGCTGCAGGAGATCTCGCACACGAACCCGCTGTGGATCTGCCCGCCCGACGCCGAGAAGCTCGGCATCGGCAACAGCGACCTCGTGCGTGTCTCGACGCGCATCGGCTACTTCGTCGTGCGCGCGTGGCTCACCGCCGGCATCCGCCCGGGCGTCGTCGCCTGCTCGCACCACGTCGGGCGTTGGCGCATGTTCCAAGACATCGGCGGCCAGAAGCTCTCGACGGCGCTCGTCGACATCGAACGCGAAGGCGACACGTTCCTGTTCCGGCAGAAGCAAGGCATCAAGCCCTTCGGCAGCAGCGACAACGACACCGATCGCATCTGGTGGAAGGAGTCGGGCGTCAACCAGAACCTGACCTTCCCCGTGCAGCCCGATCCCGTCAGCGGCATGCACTGCTGGCACCAGGCTGTGCGCGTCGAGCCGGCCTACGAAGGCGACCGCTACGCCGATGTCTTCGTCGACACGTCGAAGTCGTACGCCGTCTACGAAGCCTGGAAGGACATGACGAAGCCCGCGCCCGGCCCGGGCGGCCTGCGCCGTCCACTCTGGCTCAACCGTCCCCTGCGTCCCGTCGACGAGGCCTACAACCTGTGAGCCGCTCCGCTGTGCTCGCTATCGGTCCGGCAGGCTCAATCGGCCCCTCGCGTCGGTCGTCGTGAGGCGTGCGGCTGTGACGCACGCTGCTTCGAGACCTCACCCAAGATGCGGTCGAGCGTGCCGAGTTCCGCCGGTTTGACGAGATGCTCGTCGAAACCCGCTTTCCTACTTTTTTCAAGATCAGCGGGCTGGCCCCAACCCGAGAGCGCCACGAGCATCATGTTCTTGCTCCACGTTTCTCGGCGTAGGTGTTCGGCGACCTCGAGACCGCTCATGCCCGGCATGCCGATGTCGAGCAACACAACGTCTGGCGCGAAGCTTCGAGCCGCCTCGATGGCGTTTGGTCCGTCGAAGACGGTCTTGACCGAGCACCCGCGTAGCTCCAACAAGCGTGAGAGCGCGACCGCCGAGTCTTGCGAGTCATCGACGACCAACACCCTCACTCCAGCGTAGGGCGCGGCTTCGGCGCTCAGGTGCTGGGACGGAGGCAGCGCGGCAGGTGCTGGTTCGGATACGAGCGGTAGCGTGACTGTGAACGCCGCACCTGCACCGAGCCCATCACTGCGCGCCGTCAGCGCGCCTCCGTGCAGTTCCACGATCTCCTTCGCAATGGTCAGGCCGATCCCCAGACCCTGCGTCTTTTGCTCGGGCCCTTCGATCTGGCTGAACATCTCGAAGATCTCGTCGATCTTGTCCTCGGGGATTCCGACACCCTCGTCCGTGACGCTGACGCGAACGTTCTGTTCATCGACAACCAGCCGCAGCGTGATCGCTGCCTGCTCAGGAGAATGTTTGGCGGCATTCGTCAGCAGATTCGCGAGCACCTGCGTGAGCCGCGCCGCATCGGCGATCATCATCACAGGCACGGTGGGTGCTTCGATCGCAACCGACAGTTCCTTGTCGTCGAGCTTCGTCTGCACCGATTCGATCGCGTCTGCGATCAACTTCTGGAACACGGTTTGATCTTTTCGGAGTCCGAGCTGACCGCGCGAGATGCGCGCAATGTCCAGGAGATCGTCGATCAGTCGAACCATCTGGTTCACCTGCCGATCCATGATGTCGAGCGGCCCTCGATGGGCCGGGGTCGACGCGGCCTTCAGCACGTGAATGCAGGAGCGCATCGGAGAAAGCGGATTCCGCAGCTCATGCGCCAGCACGGCCAGGAACTGATCCTTGCGTCGGTTGGCCTCGGCACGATCACGAGCCACTTGCTCCAAAGTCTCTTCGAGCTTTCGACGATCGGTGATGTCGTGCACGACCTTCGACACACCGATGATGTGACCCTCCCCATCCTTCACAGGCGAGATCGTCTCGGACACCACGACGCGATGTCCGTCGCGATGCACTCGCTCGGTGTCGACGTTCACGATTCGCTCGCCACGCTTGATGCGAGCAATGATCGACGCCTCATCCATCGCCAGCTCAGGGGGGAGCAATATCCCGATGTGACGACCAATCGCCTCCTCGGCGCGGTAACCGAACAGCCGTTCGGCGCCGAGATTCCAGGACTGGATGATGCTGTCAAGACTCTTGCTGATGATCGCGTCGTCTGACGATTCGACGATCGCCGCCAAGAGCTCCGAAGCCTTCTGTTTCGCCCGTCGCTCCGTCACGTCTCGGAAGATCAGGACGCCGCCGAGAGTTTGTCCCTCTGCGCCACGGATCGGTGCGGCGGTGTCTTCGATCGGACGCTCCGTGCCATCCTTGGCGACGAGCAGGACGTGTCGCGAGAGCGACTGCGTCGACCCCTCGCGTACAGGCTGCGTCCCGGGATTGTCGATCGGCTCGCGCGATGACTCCTCGATGATGCGGAACACCTGGTCGATCGGCAGACCCACCGCTTCGTCGTTTGTCCAACCCGTCAACGCCTCTGCGACGGCGTTCATGTTCGTGATCTTGTCGGACGTGTCGGTCGCGATGACCCCATCACCGATGCTCGCGAGCGTCACACGCAATCGCTCTCGTTCCTCACGAAGCTGGGCATTGGTTCGCTCCAGCTCGACGCGAACACGCCGCGCTTCCTGCAGGGACTCGCGTTCCTCGACCAGCAGGCGCAGCGGCTCCGTGACGGAGTGCTCAGGGCTCGCGACGACACACTCGGCGAGCGCCTCTTGGATGGATAAGAGTTCCGTGAGGTCTCGCTCGACCTCGAGTTCCGGGTGGACCACCGTCCAGAAGTGAGCGGTACGGACGAAGGCGAGGAAGACCAGGACGTGTTGGAAGGACGAGGAGTCGAGAGAACGTTGAAGCGCTGCTCGACACACCTCGGCCTGCGAAGACTGCAGGAAGATGTGTGCGGCGCAGTCGAACACCGCAGCTTCCAAAGGCGAGTTCGACTCGAGCTCCGCGGCGAGGACGCCCGTGTCCGAGAGAAGTGCGAGCGATGGCTCGAGTTCGTCGTCAAGACGTACCGGCCTGCGCAGGAGCTCGACGACCTGCTGAGCTGTCTCAGGTTGTACGTGCCCGTCCCCCGACGGCTTGCCGAGTCCGATCAAGAAGCCGACGTGGCGCGCGACGCAATAGCGCACCGCACAGAACCGCGACAGGGAGACGAACAGGCGCTCCTTGAACAAGGCCGGGAGTGGGTTGTCGAGATAGCCGAACTTCGCGTACGCCCACAGGTTCGCGGCGATCTCAGGTTCGTCGGGCGCGAGGCGGAAGAAGTTCGGCAACACCCCCAGTCGCTCGCGGATCTCGGAATGAAGCTCGCTCGTCAGGTCCACGGGTTCACTCCGGAAAGAGTTGGGTACCACGCTTCGGAACGGCTCCGAGCAAACCACGATTGGGTTGCGTGGACGAAGCATTCCCGCATGACAACTCGTCCTCATCCCACCTCTGGTCCACACGCCCAGAAGGCGACGACGAAGCCCGCAGTCCCTCGTGTGACTTGTGGGCCGTTGGCCCGGAATCAGGGCGCTCGCCAAGCAACATACGCACCTCGGGTGCAACGATATTCCGTCGTCGATCAACAGTCCACAAGGCAGCCTCCAGGAGCCGCGTGATCGTCGGGACTTTCCTGCAAGGAGACATCGCCATCGCTCGACAGGTCGACGACGGGCCGCGACGTCGACGCCGCTCGGCTGACGCGAGCACGTCCGAAGGAGGTTCTCCGTGACGGGTCAGGTTCTCCCGGGTTATTCATGGGCGATCGTCGCGAGGTCGCAGCTGGGCTTTGCTGGCGAGGCGAAGCGAGGATTCCGACCGCAGGCGGCCTGTGATGGCTGTTGAGGATCAGAAACCCCGCTTCACCGCGGCCAGGAGGAATCAGATGCGACCAGCAGATCGTCCGTGAATCCTCCAGACTAGGATTCTGAACACTCGAACTTCTCAGCGACAGGGCACGCGCGAGTGCCAGTGCTGAGTGACGAGTGCGCACCGCAACGCCCCAAGCCATGGATCATCAGGTGAACAACTCACTCATCGCACTGCTCGCAACGATCACGCTTTCGATGGCTTCGTGCCGCACGCTCGAACCCGTCGGTGATGTGTTCGGTCTCGGCCCTGACGCGCGCATCTTCGACGCCGCGACGATGCAGGAGACGAGCATCGACGCCATGGCGGATGCCTTCGTCGACGCCGACGTTGTCTTCCTCGGTGAGGAGCACGACAACGACGTCGGCCACTCGCTGCAGCACGAGGCCTTCGTCGCGCTCCTCGCTCGCCGTCCCGACGCGGCACTGTCGCTGGAGATGGTCGAGCGCGATGACCAGGCGACGCTCGACCGCTGGCTCGCCGACGAGATCGACGACGCGACGCTCGCCGCCGAAGCACGCCTCTGGCCGAAGTGGGACGAGCACTACCTGCCCGTGGTCATCGAGGCGAAAGAGCGCGGGCTGCCGGTGATTGCGGGGAACGTGCCGCGCCCGCTCGCGAGTCGCGTGAGCAAGGAAGGACTCGCAGCCGTGGCCGGTGAAGAGCACATGCCGCGCAGCGTCGAAGCGGAAACCGCTGGCGAGTACTACGAACGCTTCTTGACGGCCCTCGGCACGCACCCCGCCGCCAGCGACCGCGATTGGTCGGACTTCTACGCCGCGCAGTGCGTCAAGGACGACGCGATGGCCGAGTCGATCGCCGATCACCTCGCCGCGAACCCCGGCCGGCTCATCGTGCATCTCTGCGGCAAGTTCCACTCCGACTTCGGTCTCGGCACGGTCGAGCGTCTGCGCTCGCGCATGCCCGCAGCACGCATCGCCATCGCATCGATGGCGTCCGGCAGCCGCTACCCCGAGAACGCCACGGACGACGACTGGGCCCGCGGCGACACCCTCTGGCTCGTGCGCGCGCAGTAACGCGCGTAGTGAGAACGGCGCGCGACAAGAGTTGTAAGGACGCGAAGCGCGCGGAGCTGCGCAACGCCGATGGGGAGCCGTGGTTCGGCTCGACTCGCCCCTCGGTGTCAGCGCGATGTGATCGCGGCCGGTGTCTGCGCGTCGATCGCGCGACACTCCGGAACGAAGACGACGACATCGGTGAGTTCACGCAGCCGCCCGTGCGCGAGCTCACCGTTCACGCCGAAGTGTCGCGCCTCATCGAGCCACGCCGCGCGCGGGTCGTCGCTTTGGAGCGAGAGGACGAACGCTCCGCCGACGCGCGCGAAGGCCGCCTCGATCGAATCCGGTGGGAACTCGAATGACGTCACGCCGCCGACTCCGTCGGGTTCAACCCGCGTGCCACGCGCTGTCATGAGCCAGACGCTGAATAGATCCTCACGTCGCGTCTCGGCGAGCGAAGCCCCGAGCGTCTTCCAGAGCGGCACGGCGAAACCGTCGAGCTCACCGTTGGCGAGCGCGTTGTGGTCGTAGGCGAAGTGGGCGTTGTGTCCGAGAAAGACGGCTTGCCAGTCGTCGCCGCCCTGCTCGAGGAGGCGCTCGGTGTTCCTCATCATCTGCTCTTCGCGATGCGAGAAGATGCGCCTTTGCGCCATGGGCCCGGCGTCGCCATCGATCATGTGCCACAGCACCACCGACGCCTCCAGCTGATCAAGGGCGTGCGACAACTCGGCCATGACGTCGGCACCGAGGGAGCGCTCGAGCCGGCGGGCCGACGACGAGAAGAAGAGCCGCGCGAGCGCAATGCGCGCCTGCTCGGCGCCCATCGACTCGTCCGCGATGGGCCGGAGTTCGTCTCGGATCCGCGCCAGGTCGGCCGCCGAATGCGCGTGGACATCGAGCAGAGTGAGCATCCGCACATAGGCACACGGCGGAGGCACCTCGACGTCCATGCCGTGAATCCGCCAACGATCACCCGCGCTCGCCAGCCGGAGTTCGTCATGGAACGCAGCCGACGTCTCTTCGATGCCTGGTCCGACGGACGCGATGTCCCAACGGTCGACGCCTGACTCACCGAGCAGACTGAGCATGCACGCGTGCGAGGTGCGTCGCTCGCCGCCGGCCAGGACCTCGTCGAGCTGGCGTGCGTCCTCCACGCCCGTCTCGGCGATGATGTCGCGAAACCCCTCGGCGTACAACGCGTCCATGAGCCACAGACGCAGCTCGTAGCGTTCGGCGATGAAGTGATCGGGCTCGCCGAGGAGGACGAGTCGACGGTCGGCGCGCAGCGCGCTCCACGTGCTCGCCAACGCGGCAGGCATCGGACGCTCGAACGTCTCGAAGCGTACGGCCGTCTCGTCCACCCACGCGACGAAGTCATCGATCGTCTGCGTGTGTGCGGCACTCGCGAGGCCGCCGGCCGCGACGACGCACCAAGCCCAGCGCTGCAGGTCACGCATCATGCGCGAAGTGTATCAGCGCCTCGATGCGCTCGGCCGCGAGTGCACCTTCGCATCGCCACCCCTCGCGCGCAGGAGCCCGGAGTTTCCATGGACGAGGCGAAACGCTGTTTCAGGGGCGGCATGCCTTGGCCGCTGAGGATCAACCACGTCGCTTCGACGCCGCCAGGAAGGATTCAGAGGCGACCGCAGCAGATCGCCGCGAGCAACCCAGGCTGACGACATCTTCGATCCAGATCGAAGAGATGGCGCCCTCGGCCTCAGCGATGACATGACCCACGGCGCGCACCGCCAAGAGCGCCCGTCCCAACGCGACGCGACGTGGTCGTCGGAAGACACCGCGTGCCCGGCAGCGGACGCAAGACCGGGGAGCTTGCAGACGACTGCGGTCTTGCGCTGCCGGAAGTCCCTCGGCGCGCGAGCCGCGGCGGTCGCACCCATCGGACCTCACTGTCACCTCCCTCCGACGCTCGTGACGTCGTCGCAACTCCGTCTGGGCACGCTAGCTCACATCGCGCCGTGGCCTCGGCCGCACCCCACGCGAGATCGTGGGAAGGCCTTCTCACTTTGAGTCAGCGCCGTAACCATGGTCGGTTTCCGCACTTGTCGACGCTGAACCTCACAGGACCGTGTGTGTGCGAAGAGAAACCTGCGGACTTTCGGTCTCGACGGCGCGCTAAGTCCCACAAGGTGAGGCTGGTCCTTGCATCGCCCCATGCGATTCGCGGTCTCCCCCCGACCTCACCCTTGCCGCGCGCCCTCACGGCCCCGACGGAGCGCGCGGCATCCCCCTGACTTCGGTCCCCACGGCCCCTTGGGACCGAAATCTGAAGAGGTCGTCTCGATTCGTCGAGGCGGCCTCTTCCCTTTTCTCCGGGTCGTCGAGCGTCTCGAGATCGAGCAGAGGCTCAACCTTGAGAAGAAATACGGCATTTGTGCGTCGGCTCGACCACTCGGCGCGCGTCGCATGTCTGTCCTCTCGGAGCCGTCACCTCGCCGTGGAGGAAGCCCCGTTCATGACCCCGGGTGCCCCACCATGCCGACGCCACTCAGCCACGACTCCCTGCTCGAGTCCTACCTCAGCGACATTCAGCGCGTCGCACTTCTCACCAGTGAGGAGGAGCGCGACCTCGGCCGGAAGGTCCAGGCCGGGTGCAAGGACGCCCGCAAAGCCATGACAGTCGCCAACTTGCGACTCGTCGTGAACATCGCGCGCCGCTACATGAATCGCGGGCTTTCGCTGCTCGACCTCATCGAGGAGGGCAACGTCGGGCTGATCCGGGCCGTGGAGAAGTTCGACCCGGAGGCCGGCTTCCGGTTCTCGACGTATGGGACGTGGTGGATCAAGCAGGGCATCCGGCGCGCCCTCGCGAACCAGGGGCGACTCGTGCGCATCCCGCCCGATATGCAGCAGCAGATCGCGCGCTGGCACCGGCAGCGCTCCGCCTTGCGTGAATCCCTCGGGCGCGAGCCACAGCCGAGCGAGATCGCCGCGCAGCTGGGCTTGAACACCCGCGCAGCCCGGTCGGTGGAACGTGCGGCACGCACGTCGCGGCGCAGCGTCTGCTCGATGTCTGGGCTCGATGACGCGCGCCTCGAAGACACTCTCGAGGACGAAACCTCCCCGTCCCCCATGCGCTCCGTTCAGCGCGGAGACGACATCCAACGGCTCAACGCCGCCCTCGGCGCCCTCACCGAGCGCGAGCGCGAGGTGCTCGAGGCCCGCTTCGGCCTCAAGCGCAGCGACCCCAGCACCCTGGCCGCCGTGGGCGACTCGATGGGTCTGACACGCGAGCGCATCCGCCAGATCGAGAAGCGGGCTCTGCGGATCCTGCGTCGGAGCCTCTCGAGCACGGCCGGGTAGCCTGCATCGTTCGCACTGGGTGCGGTTCTTCAAAAGGCTGCTAAGCGGGCACAGCTCGAACGCGCGTCCGCGGGAACGCGAATCCTTGCTTGCGCCAAGATCAGCGCAACGGGGACCCTGCGGGAGTCATCGGACACGCTATCCGCTGTCCCCACGCCCCACTCGCGCATGAGGACATGGCGCCGACCCGCGTCGTGCCCACGATGAACCCGCACAGCCTGCCGTACGTCGAGTCCCTCTACGCCCGCTTTGTCGCCGACCCTGCGTCGGTGCCCGAAGCCTGGCGCCCCGTATTCGAGGAGTGGGCTCGCGACGACCCCTTCGCCGCGCGACCGCCGCTCGCCCCGCAGCCGCCGCGTAGCCTCTTCCACGCCACGCCGAGCGCCGCGCCCGATGGCGTCGACGCCGAGTCCTGCTCGCCCTTCACCGACGAAGCCGTGCGGAGCGCGCTGCTCCAAGAGCGCGTCGACCAGCTCATCCGCGCCTATCGCACGCGCGGACACATGGTGGCTGCGATCGATCCACTCGAACGCCCACGCCCGCGCCCCGCCGAGCTCAACCCGTCCTTCTACGGCCTGACCGACGCCGACCTCGACAGCAGCTTCTCGACGGCGAACGTGCCTGGCCCGCGTCAGCAGGACCTGCGCGCCATCATCGACCGCCTCGAGAGCACCTACTGTCGCTCGATCGGTGTCGAGCTGATGCACATCGACGACCCCGAGCCGAAGCGCTGGCTCACGATGCGCATGGAGCAGAGCGGCAACCGCCTCGACCTCTCGGCCGACGAACAGCGACGCATCCTCATCCAGCTCACCGACGCGGTGATCCTCGAGGAGTTCATCGTCAAGAAGTACCTCGGCGCGAAGAGCTTCTCGCTCGAGGGGTCGGAAAGCCTGATTCCGCTGCTCGACACCGTCGTCGAGCGCGCCGGTGAACAGGGCGTCGAGGAGATCGTGCTCGGGATGGCGCATCGCGGTCGTCTGAACGTGCTCGTGAACATGCTCGGCAAAGACCCACAGGAAGTGTTCCGGGAGTTCGAGGACTCGGTGCCGGAAGACATGCTCGGCCGCGGTGACGTGAAGTACCACCTCGGTCATTCGGGCACGCGCACGACGACGTTGGGTCACGACGTCCATCTCAGCTTGTGCTTCAACCCCAGTCACCTCGAGTACGTGAACCCCGTCGCGCTCGGCCGTCTGCGCGCCAAGCAGGATCGTGTCGGTGACACGGCCGGCGAGCGCAGCATGGCCGTGCTGATCCACGGCGATGCGGCC
The DNA here is from genome assembly GCA_029259745.1 of Planctomycetota bacterium. GTDB lineage: Bacteria > Planctomycetota > B15-G4 > B15-G4 > B15-G4 > OFTM221. The sequence continues at coordinate 34,204 of JAJDEO010000057.1, read as the reverse complement.
TTCGCCGGCGAAGGCGTCGTGCAGGAGACGCTGAACCTGAGCCAGCTCGGCGCCTACCAGGTCGGCGGGACCGTGCACGTGATCGTCAACAACCAGATCGGCTTCACGACCGACCCTGTCGACGCGCGTTCCACGGCGTACTCGTCCGATGTCGCGCGGATGCTGCAGGGTCCGATCTTCCACGTGAACGGCGAGGATCCCGAGGCCGTCGAGCAGGTGGTGATGCTCGCGCTCGACTTCCGCGCGCGCTTCCGCCGCGACGTCGTCATCGACATGTACTGCTACCGACGCCGCGGTCACAACGAGAACGACGAGCCGGCGTTCACCCAGCCGGAGATGTACGAAACGATCCGCGCGCGCGGTTCGGTGCGCGACCGCTACGTCGACCGCCTCCTCGAACTCGGCAAGATCACGGACGGCGACGCGAAGGCGATCGCGGAGGAGCGTCAGGCCGAGCTCGAGAGCGCGCTCGGCGAAGCGAAGAGCGACAGTCGCAAGCGCACCCGCGAGCGCGGGCCGATCTGGCGCGACTACCTCGGCGGACCCGATACAAGCGTGGCCGATGTCGACACGGGCGTGAGCGGTGACGTGCTGCGCGAGACGCTCGCGCACATGACGACTCTTCCCGAAGGGTTCACGCCGCACCCGAAGATCGAGCGCCTCCTCGGTCAGCGGCGCGACATGGCCGACGGCAAGCGCCCGCTCGACTGGGCGACGGCCGAGCTGCTCGCGTTCGGTTCGCTTGCTCTCGACGGCCACCCCGTGCGCCTCACGGGCCAGGACAGCGAGCGCGGAACGTTCAGCCAACGGCACGCCGTGCTGCACGACGTCGAGACGGGCGCCGTCTGGGCGCCGCTCGCCCAGCGCGAAGACGCCGAGGTCGTGACGATCGCCAACAGCCCGCTCTCCGAGGCCGGCGTGCTCGGCTTCGAGTACGGCTACAGCCTCGACGCCCCGGCCACGCTCGTCGCCTGGGAGGCGCAGTTCGGCGACTTCGTGAACGCCGCGCAGGTGATCCTCGACCAGTTCGTGACGTCGGCCGAAGACAAGTGGCGACGCCTTTCCGGGCTCGTGATGCTGCTGCCGCACGGCTTCGAGGGCATGGGCCCCGAGCACAGCAGCGCGCGTCTCGAGCGCTTCCTCGAAGCCGCCGCCGAGGACAACATCCAGGTCGTCCAACCGACGACGCCCGCGCAGCACTTCCACGCACTCCGCCGACAGGCGCGTCGCCCGTGGCGCAAGCCGCTCGTCGTCATGACGCCGAAGAGTCTGCTCCGCAACACGGCCGCGACATCGCGCCTCGACGAACTCATGCGCGGACGCTTCCAGCGCATCCTGCCCGACACCGTCGACCGCTCGTCGGGCCCGAAGGCCTCGCTCGTCGTGCTCTGCTCCGGCAAGCTCTACTACGATCTCGTCGCAGCACGCGAGGATCGCGAACGCCACGACGTTGCGATCATCCGCCTCGAGCAGCTCTACCCGTTGGCGCCGACCGACCTCGCCACGGCCCTCTCTCCCTACCCCAAGGTGCCGGTTCTCTGGGCCCAGGAAGAGCCCGAGAACATGGGTGCATGGCCGATGCTGTGCCGCCGCTTCGGGATGACACTTCCCGGCAAGCGCGTGCTCGGCATGGTGAGCCGCCCCGAGTCGGCGAGCCCTGCGACGGGCTCCTCGGCGAGTCACAAGCTGGAACAACAGACGTTGATCGACGCCGTGTTTGCGCGCTCGCGCACCTGACGTCGATCGGAGAGAACGAAGAGATGACCAAGACAACAGACCTGCACGTGCCGGAGATCGGCGAGTCGGTGAGTGAGGTCGAGATCGGGGCGTGGCTCGTGCAGGTCGGCGAGTTCGTGGAGCGCGATGCGGGTGTGGTCGTGCTCGAAACCGACAAGGCGACGGTCGAGTTGCCGGCGCCGTTCGACGGTGTGTTGACCGAAGCGCTCGCTGAGACCGGCGAGATGCGCAACGTCGGCGACCTCATCGCGAGGATGGAAGAGGGCGGCGCGCCCGAGAAGTCGTCGGCGTCGACGAAGAAGACGAAGGCGAAGAAGGCGGCTCCGGCGAAGGCGAAGGCGGAGGCCAAAGCGGTGGAGACGGAGCCTGCTGCCGACGACGCCGGCGACGCGCGCGTCATGCCGGCCGCGGCGCGCCTGCTCGCCGAGAACGACCTCGCCGCGAGTGACGTCGAGGCCACGGGCCCGGGCGGACGATTGCTGAAGGAAGACGTCCAGAAGCACATCGCCGCGCAGAGCACTGTCGCCGCGTCGGGCGGGCAGTCGCCGGCCAAGAGTGCGCCTGCGAAGAGTGCGCCCGCGTCCGGAGCACGGGTTGCTGCGACAGGTGCGCGCGGCGAGCGGGTCGAGCCGATGTCACGCCTGCGCCGCACGATCGCGAAGCGACTCGTCGAAGCGCAACAGACGGCCGCGCTGCTGACGACGTTCAACGAGATCGACATGACGGCCGTGAAGTCGCTGCGCGCGTCATACAAGCAGGACTTCGCCGATCGCTACGGCGTGAAGCTCGGCTTCATGTCGTTCTTCGTCAAGGCCGTCGTCGACGCGCTGAAGGCGACGCCGTCACTGAACGCCCAAGTGCGCGACGACTCGATCGTCTACCACGACTACCAGGACATCGGCATCGCCGTCGGCTCGGGCCGTGGCCTCGTCGTGCCGATCCTGCGCGACGCCGATCACCTCAGCTTCGCGGACATCGAGCAGCGCATCGGCGACTTCGGCGCGCGCGCCCAGGCCGGCACGCTCACGCCCGACGAACTCACCGGCGGCACGTTCACGATCAGCAACGGCGGCGTCTACGGCTCGCTGCTCTCGACGCCGATCGTGAATCCCCCGCAGAGCGGCGTGCTCGGCTTGCACGGCATCCAAGACCGCCCCATCGGCCGCGACGGCGAGATCGTCCTCGCGCCGATGATGTACGTCGCGCTCACCTACGACCACCGCATCGTCGACGGCCGCGAAGCCGTGACGTTCTTGCGCCGCGTCAAAGACGCGATCGAAACGCCGAGCCGCATGCTGCTCGAGATCTGACGGAGCTGGACGAGATGGCAACAGAGAACGTCACGCACGACCTGCTCGTGATCGGTGCCGGGCCCGGCGGCTACATCGCCGCGATCCGCGCCGCGCAACTCGGGCTCGATGTCGGATGCGTCGAGAAGGAGTCCGCACTCGGCGGGACGTGCCTGCGCGTCGGGTGCATCCCGAGCAAGGCGTTGCTCGAGTCGAGCGAGAAGTACGCCGAGGCGAAGGAGGGGCTCGCCGCGCACGGTGTCGTGGTGGGCAAGCTCGACCTCGATCTCGCCACGATGCAGAAGCGGCGCGAGTCGGTCGTCGCGACGCTGACGTCCGGCGTCGCGACGCTCTTCGAGAAGGACAAGGTGCGGCGTCACGAAGGTCACGCGCGCTTCACGGGCGAGAAGACCGTCGTCATCGAGAACGCCGACGGCGAGGCGCACACCGAGATCACGGCGAAGCACATCATCGTCGCGACGGGGAGCTCCGTCGTGACGCTGCCCGACCTCGAGCCCGACGGCGGGATCATCGGCACGAGCACCGAGGCGCTCGAATACGACGCGGTGCCGAAGCATCTCGTCGTCATCGGCGCGGGCTACATCGGCCTCGAGCTCGGCTCGGTCTGGGCGCGGCTCGGCGCCGAGGTCACCGTCGTCGACATGGCGAAGACGATCCTCGGTGAGCTCGACAAGGACCTCGTGCGCGAGGCCAAGCGACTCTTCGAAGGCCAGGGCCTGACGTTCAAGCTCGGCGTCACGGTGGACGGCGTCAAGAAGACGAAGAAGAGCGCGACGCTGACGCTGAGCGACGGCGAGACGCTGAGCGCCGACAAGGTGCTCGTCGCCGTGGGTCGCAAGCCGAACACGGCGGGCCTCGACCTCGACGCGGCCGGTGTCGAGCTCGACGACCGCGGGCGCATCGCCGTCGACGACCACTACGCCACGAACGTGGCCGGCATCTACGCGGTCGGCGACGTCATCGTCGGGCCGATGCTCGCGCACAAGGCCGAGGAAGAAGGCATCGCCTGCGTGGAGCAGATCGTCAACGGCTACGGCCACGTCGACTACGACGCGATCCCGGCCGTGGTCTACACGCACCCCGAGATCGCCACCGTCGGCAAGACGGAGCAGCAGCTCAAGGCCGCGAAGATCCCGTTCAACAAGGGCGTCTTCCGCTTCCGCGCCAACGGCCGCGCCCACGCCCTCGGCCAGATCGACGGCCGCGTCAAAGTCCTGGCCCACAAGGAAACCGACCGCGTCCTCGGCGTCCACATCATCGGCCCGCGCGCCGGCGACCTCATCGCCGAAGCCGCCACGGCCATGGCCTTCGGAGCCAGCGCCGAAGACATCGCCCGCGCCTGCCACGCCCACCCGACGCTCGCCGAAGCGTTCAAAGAAGCCTGCCTCGCAGTGGACGGTCGCGCGATCCACGGCGGGTGATCACGGAAGACAAACCACGTCTTCACGAAACGGGATACATGCTGCGATCCATCACGTGCGTTGCCACAGCCGCCCTTCTCGGCTCGGTCGCCCTGGGAGCCCAAGAGCTCGCCAGCGACATGGTGTCAACTTGGCCTCCCGTGGGCGCGAATGGCGGCGGGATTCGAATGCGAATGGCCCCCGCGATCGCGCCGGGCTTCCCAGCCGGCGTGTCCGCCGCCGTCACCTTCGACACAACGGAGCAGGTGGTTGAGATGGACTGGAGCTTCTTCGACGGCCTTGGCCGCGAGTTCGGTGAAGCCGGTACCGGAGCAGGCGGATCGCTTCGCGAAACCTACGACATCGACTTTCAGCCGACAGCGATCGCACGAAAAGCCGGTCTCAGCGCCACGTTCTTCGTCGCGGGCTACAGCAATCTGACGAGTCACGTCATCCTTGAGTCGTGGACCTTCAACGATCTCTCACTAGCAGTGACGATCGATTCGCAGACTGATGCGCCCATCGTCACGCTCACGAAGGACCTCCGGCGGGACGTTGTGCTCGCAACGTCTGCGCTGTCACCGCTCCACTCGATCGTCTTCCACCCCGCAACCGATGAGCTTCTCTTGTTCGAATCAGCAAGTCCGTTCGCTGTGCACACGCTCGCCGCGAACGCCTCGCACCCGACCCATCTCTACGACGCGACAACGGCCGGATACGAGTTCCTGAAAGACGCTCGGTCGGCGTTGGCGATGATGGTCACGGGCACCGCTCCGGACGGTGGTGGATTCGTCATTCGGCTGAACGACTACCGCATCTGGGACTCCGTCGACGTCGCGCGAGAGCGCCTCGACCGCCCCCGAGAACACGCACTCATGCGCGACGTCGATGGAGACGGAACGTTCGACGAGGTCAAGGTCGGAACGTATGAACATCTCGTCCTAGAGCGGCTCTACCTCAACCACGAGGAGCTCTACTACACCGAGTGACGCCGCTCGCCCGTCACCCTACTCCTCCGTCTTCGGGGCGTAGCGGTCGAACCAGCCGAGGACGTGGAGGATCTTGCCCATGAGCTGGCTCGGGCGGGCGGCGATGCCGTGTGATGCGCCGGGCATGCGGACGAGGGCCGTGTCGACGCCGCGCAGCTTCAGGGCCTGGTAGAACTCTTCGCTCTGGGCGATCGGTGTGCGCATGTCTTGCTCGCCCGTGAGCAGCATCGTCGGTGTGGAGACGTTGCCGACGAGCGAGAGCGGCGAGCGCTCCCAGTAGTGCATCGGGTCTTCCCACGGCGTCGTCGGGAACCAGTACTTCGTGAAGTACGAGTAGGCGTCGGCCGTGAGCACGAAGCTCGCCCAGTTGATCACGGGCTTGGCGACGACGGCGGCCCGGAAGCGCTCCGTCTTGCCGACGATCCAGGCCGTGAGCACGCCGCCGCCGCTGCCGCCCGTCACGTACATCTGACTCTCGTCGATGAAGCCGCGCCCGATGACGTGATCGACGGCCGACATCAGATCCTCGTAGTCGTGGCTCGGGTAGGCGTGGTGGATGAGGTTGCCGAACTCCTCGCCGTAGCTCGTGCTGCCGCGCGGGTTCACGTAGACGACGACGTTCCCGGCCGCGGCGTAGAGCTGCAGCTCGGCGGCGAAGCGCGGGCCGTAGTTCGCGAACGGACCGCCGTGGATCTCGAGCAGCAGCGGGTACTTCTGGCGCGCGTCGAATCCCGGCGGCGTGATGATCCAGCCTTGGACGTCGCGCCCGTCGTGCGACGACGTGCACCAGAACTCCTCGACCTCGCCGAGCGTCTTGTGCCCGAGGAGATCCTCGTTGAGCGACGTCAGGCGCGTGACCGTGCCATCGGCTGCGCGCAGGGCGACGTCGGCCGGGCGGTCGGACGTCCCGAGCGTGAACGCGATCGCGCCGCTGTCCGACACGCTGAACGATCCGCCGCCATACGGGCGCCCGAGCGACGTTCCGCCGACATCGGCGACGAGCTGCGGCTCCCAGCCGCCGGTCTGCAGCGACAACGAACCGATGAACGTCGTGCCGCGATCGTCGTACTGCACGAACAGCGTCTCGCCGTCCGCCGACCACTCGACGGCGTCGACATCGCGGTCGAGGTCGGCGAGCAGCGGGATCGTCGGCGCCGAACCGTCGACGTCGAGCACGGCGAGGTCCTGGGTCTGGTAGCCCTGCACGCGATCCTCGAAGCCCGTGAAGGCGACAAGGCGTCCGTTGGGCGAAACGACGGGCCGACCGTCGGGGCCGCGGCGATCCTGCAGGCGTCGCACCTCACCGCCACGCACGCCGACCGCATAGATCGCCGAGTCGAGCGGCTCGAAGTCGGCGTCGTCGCGGAAGTTCGCCGTGAAGACGATCTCGTCGCGAGTCGCAAGCCAGCCGAGTGGCCCTTGATGATCGGCGTCCTGCTTCGTGAGCTGGCGCGCGGTGCCGCCTTCGGAGGGCACGACGAACACATGCCGGCGCCGCGGCTCGACCATGCCCTCGCCGTCGCTGCGGAAGCGCATCGCCTCGATGACGATCGGGGGCGCGGCCCACTCGGCACCCTGTGGCGCGGTCGGCATCCTCGCGATCGGCTCGGGCGTCGACGAGACGTTCATCGTGAACGCCACGCGATCGCCGGTCGGCGACCAGGTCAAGTCGCCGGGCGACGAGGCAAGCTGCGTGATGCGCGCGACATCGCCGGTGTCCATCCAGCGCACGAACAGCTCCGCGCCGTTGTCATCGTCCGCCGCCGCGTACAGCAGCCGCTTGCCGTCCGGCGACCAGCGCGGAGACGAGGCATCGGAGCCCGACGTCATCGGCCGCTGCGTACCGCTGGCGACGTCGATCAACCAGACGTCGCTGCGACGTCGGTCGGCCATGATGTCCATCGACGTTCGCACGTAGGCCACCGACGCGCCGTCGGGCGAGATCTGCGGATCGGACGCGTACTCCAACCCGAAGATGTCCATCGGCGCGAAGATCGCATCGTCGGCCGCAGCGGGTGCCTGGCCGTACGAGGTCGCGCAGAGCAAGGCGACGGAGAGGACGAGCAGACAGGCGCGGGCGGGCAGCGACATGGGCGATCTCGGGTCGTGGGCGGAACGGACCGCGAGATCGTAGCACCGCGAGTCGGCGGCCTCAGCCGCTTCGGGACACGATGAGATGGCGCACGATGGCTTCGTGCAGCGGCGTGTCGAGCGCCATCCAGCCGTCGGCCGTGAGCAGCCGGTGCTCGTGGTTCGGGTGGTAGCTGACGACCTCGCCGCCCGCGACCTCGAACGCGCCCACCATGTCGACGAACGGAACCTCGCCCTCGCCGTACGGCGTACGCCCATCGATGACGACGACACTCCCCTCGCCGCGCTCCCGCGCCTCCTCGGCGAAGCGTGGCGACGACGGCAGCCACGTCTCGATAACCGTGTGCATCATGCGCTGGAAGGCGACGTTCGACTTCAGGTGCTCGGGATCGTGCACGCCGTCACGGTACTCGCCCACGATCGCGGCCGACGTCAGGCCCCCGACGTCGCGCACCTGGTCGGCCGTGAGGATGGACACCAAGTGGCGGTCGGCCACTTCGTTCGGCGGTCGCACGACGAACACGGTGTAGCGACTCGAAGCGTCGATCGCGTCAGCTCCTTCTCGTTGCAAACCAACCCACGGCGAGACCGGCGAGCAAGCCGTACCCGACGCCGGCCGCGATCGCTACGCCGCCCACGCCCACCGCCAAGACGCCGATCGCCAGGCCCGTCGCCGCCCACGACACCAGCGTGTCGTCGCTCGGCGCCTCGGCCCGTGGCTCGGCCTGCTGTGCGAAGAGGTCGGTCATGACGAATGCTCGTGGGCGAAGCGCAGCAGGTCGGTGTTCGTCGTGCCGTGTCCGGCCTGCTTGAGGATGCGCGCGATCTGCCCGCGATGGTACGTGGAGTGATTGAGCACATGCGAGAGGATGTCGCAGGCATTCATCGTCAGCGTTTCGCCGCGCTGGTTCGCGAAGGGCAGATCGTCGGAGAGGCGCTCGGGGGACAGGCTCTGCGCGAAGCCGCGCCACGCGTGGTCGAGTTCGTGGAGCTGGGCGTCGAGCTGCTCGACCGTGAGCTGCGGCCAGACGTCCGGCGGGTTGCTCGAGGCGAGCAGCCGTCCGAGCCACAGACGCTCGGCACCGGCCACATGACCCGCGAGTCGCAGCGCGTCCTCGGGGACATCGCGCGCCCGGGAGAGGTCTTCGAGGAGACGGCCGTTGGCCCAGGCGTTGTAGGTGATCTTGCGACGCATCGCGGTGAGCAGGTCCATGGTGTGCGTCCGAGGAGTAAGTAGGTCGACCTCACTCTATCGCGACGCTGGGCGCACGTTCGAGCGATCGGACCCGCGACGCGCGTCAGGACCCGCTCAGGGCGTGCGCCCCATGAGCGCGTTGGACAGGGACACGCCCTTCGTTGCCAAGACATCCTCGACTGCCCACTGCAACCACAGTTCGGTTGACGCGGGAACGCCCGCGGGCATCGTGAACGGCACGTCGATCGCGCCGCCGGTCGTCGTCGTGAGGACGAGCGGGTCGATGCCCACCAGCACGGGCATGAGCACGCCGCTCTTGAAAGGCTGCGGCGCGCCAGCGAACCCTATGAAGAGAGCTGCGAGGGCGTTCGGCGCGGCCGAGCTGAGGAGGAGTTGGTTGGCTTCGCCTGCCGCGAGACTGCCGACACCAAGCAAGCGCGGCGCACCTGCGACGCCGGCCAGCGCGTGCCCTTCGTCGGACCAAACGGTCGATGCACAGGCCGAGAACTCTGACGTCGCGCCCTCGGCGAGGTGGGTTGCCGTGGCTGCGAAGACCCAGTTCGTCGGCGGCACGCCATCGAGCAATGCGTCGAAGGCCACCTCACCGTTGCCGTCGGTCGTGACCTCGATCGCCCCGTAGAACACCTCGCCCTCACCCGAACCGCTGTCGTCGCAGGTCGGCGAGGCGAAGAACTCCACCGCAAACGTGTCGTCGGCACTGCTCGAAAGCACGCCTTCGATACGCGTGACGGCGCCCACCCGCGTGACCGCCGTGAGCATCGGCGTGTTCTGCAGCGTGTTGCCGCCGTTGTCGACATCGAGCACATCATTCGGCGTGACGCCATCGCCGTCGCTGAAGAAGCTCGCGAGGTCGATACCAAGCAGACCGTTGCCGTGGATCGAGTTCCCGGAGATCTTGGCCTCCACGTTCGCACCGAGCACGGCGATCCCTCGGCGCTCCGTGAACGCGACGGTGTTCGCGTCCCCCACGTCGAGGCCGCCGATCGTCACGTCGCGTACTTCGCGCGTGCCGACCAGGTGGTCGACGAGGATTCCGTTGAGCGTCAGGATCCCGGCACTCCCCGTGACGTCCGTTCCCACGAGATTGCCCGTGACGGACACACCGAGCGTGTCGTTGTTGATCGCGGTGATCTGGATCGCACGGCCGAAGAGCTCACCGGCGTAGTGGTTCTGGCCGACCACATACATCCCCGCGATGAGATTGTCGCGCACGACCGTGTTGATCGAGTCGACCACTCGGACTCCCGTCGGCGCCACTTGCGGCACACGCGTCAGACCGTCAGCCGTGACACCGATGTAGTTGCCTTCGACGAGAGTGTCGAGTCCCCACTCGATGTTGATGTTCTGACCGAGTGGGAAGCCCTCGCCGGAGTACGACCCCGTGCCTGCGATGACATTGCGCTCTGCTGCCGTCGGGCCGCCGATGCGATTGCGCTCGGGGCGATCGCAGTACTGACTCGCCACGATCGAGACGGCCTCGAGCTGGTTCCCGATCACGACGTTGTCGTGCGAGCTGCACTGGATCTCGACTTCCTCGAGCACGTTGCCTTCGCCGGGAAGCGTGCCGCCGATCACGTTGAAGTCGGAGCCATCGATCTCGATGATGCTCGTCGTGCAATCGATGATGCGATTGTTCGTCCCGCCGGCGATCTCGACGGCCGCGCGGCGCAGGTCGACCGGGCCGAGCCCTTCGACGACGCAGTCGCTCGCATAGATCGTGATCGCGGGGAGGCCCCAACCGTTGGGCTGGAGGCCGAAGATTCCGACCTCGCGCCCAGCCGGATTCGTGTCACCCGTCACTGCCGTCTGACTCGCGAAGTCGAGCGTCGTGTCGTCGTCGGTCACGAAGAAGATGCCGTCGACGAGTTTCAGCGTCGCCACGTTGCTGTCGAACCACCACTCCTCGGTCGGGATCGCGAAGGCGATCGTCTGGGCGCCGGGCATCGTGTTCGTCACGATGAGCGCCTCGCGGAAGGAGACGCGGCCGTCGGGACCGGGCAGATTCGCGACGGTGCCATTCGACGGGATGTCGACCGCGTCTTCGACTGTGGTGACCGTCACCGTCTGCCCCGAGAGGGTCGACGCGGCGAGGGCGACAGCGACAATGCAAATGCGGACGTTCATCAGAGACTCGGATCGAAGGAGAGGCGAAACGACGCGTCATGGGTTGCAACCCCCGTGCCAATCATATTCGCAGGTCAGGTACCGTTTCGTGGCGCTCACGAGTCCAGGTCGTCGACGAACCGTCGCGATGTTGGACACGACACGCGCTCCCACCAGCGGAAACGCGCACGATTCTCGCGATCGAGACGCTGAGCGCACTCCAGGAAGAGGCTTCTCATGACGCCCATTGATTGGGTCGTCTTCGCGTTTTACCTCGCGTTCATCGTGGCCCTCGGCATCTGGGTGGGCCGCCGTGGCTCCGTGACGGCGCGCGGGTTCTTCGTCGCCGGTCGCACGATGCCCTGGTGGGCCGTGGGTCTCTCCGTGATGGCCACGCAGGCGAGCGCGATCACCGTGATCGGCACGACGGGCAAGGCGTACACGGACGGGCTGCGCTTCGTGCAGTTCTACTTCGGCCTGCCGATCGCGATGGTGATCCTCGCCTTCACGCTCGTGCCCGTGTACCACCGCGCGAACGTCTACACGGCCTATGAGTTCCTCGGTCAGCGCTTCGACGAGAAGACGCGCTCGCTCACTGCCGTGCTGTTCCTGTTGTCGCGTGGACTCGCGCTCGGGGTTGTCGTGTATGCGCCGTCCGTCGTGCTCGCACTGCTGCTCGGGTGGAGCGTGACGTCGACGGTCTTCGTCATGGCGGCGGCCGCGATCGTCTACACGTCGATCGGCGGGATCCGCGCCGTCATCTGGACGGACGTCCTGCAGATGGTGCTCATCGTCGCGGGGCTCGCGATCTGCGCCGCGCAGATGCTCGCCGGACTTCCCGACGACGTCGGCTGGCGCGGCGCCTGGACACTCGCCGACGCGTCGGGTCACACGACGTGGTTGAGCACGTCCTTCGACCCGACCGATCGCTACACCGTCTGGTCGGGCGTGCTCGGCGGCACGTTCCTCTTCCTCGCCTACTTCGGCTGCGACCAGAGCCAAGTGCAGCGCTTCCTCACCAGCCGCTCGCTGCGCGACAGTCGCCTCGCCCTCGCGTTCAACGGCGTCTTCAAGATCCCCGTGCAGCTCGGCGTGCTCGCACTCGGATCGCTGCTCTTCGTCTTCCACGTGTTCGAACCGCCGGCGCTGCTCTTCGACCCCACCGGCCGCAGCGCGCTCGAGTCCGAGCAGCTCGACGCGTTGGACGCACGACACGCCGACGCCGTGAGCGCCCGCCGCGTCGCCGCCCGTGCCTTGCTCGCGAGCCCCGACGACACCACGCGCCGCGACGCCTTCCTCGCCGCCGATGCGACCATCGCCGAACTCCGCAGCGAGACGATCGCGGCTGTCCGCTCCGTCGACGCCACGTACGACGACACGAACCACGTCTTCCCGCGCTTCATCCTCGAGCGCCTCCCCATCGGGCTCGTCGGCCTGCTCATCGCCGTCGTGTTCGCGGCCGCGATGTCGTCGATGGACTCCGAGCTCAACTCGCTGTCGACATCCACCGTCGTCGACCTCTGGCAGCGCCACGTCGCGCCCGACGCCGACGACGCCGCGTTGCTGCGCGCCTCGAAGGTCGCGACGATCGCGTGGGGCATCCTCGCCGCGGGCTTCGCGATCTACGCGCGGCAGCTCGGCTCCGTGATCGAGGCCGTGAACACCGTCGGCTCCTACTTCTATGGCTCGTTGCTGGGCGTCTTCATCCTCGCCGTGGGCACCAAGACAGCCAACGGCACGGGCGCCTTCGTCGGACTCCTCGCCGGCATGACGTCCGTCGCGATCGCCTCGCAGGGCGACGTCGCGTGGCTCTGGCTCAACCCGATCGGCGCCGGCACGGTTGTTGCTACGGGATGGACCGTCAGCCGCGTGACCCGTGCGTGAGCACCGCCTGGGGCGCACGGCAAGACTCCGCACTTCCCGACTGCTGATATGATCGGCGCGCTCACGCAAAGGAATCTCGTCATGAATCACCTCGTCCCGTTCGCGCCGCGTTGGTTGATCTTCCTCGGCCTTGCCTTCGCCCTCTCGGGCTTGGATGTCTCGGCTCAGGTCACGGGAGCTCGTAGCCAGAACCACTGGACACCTCTCATCGAAGGTCCTCCCTCCGTCGAAGAAGAGTGGTTGGAGTACCTCAGTTCATCGTCGGCCGGGACGATCATCATGGACGACGAGCAGAACGTCTACGTGTACGGCAACGGCGGCGGGTTGTTCGTGGCGAAGTACGATCCCGACGGGAACGAGATCTGGAGATTCAAAGTCGAGGATCCCCCGGGGGCGAACTATTCGTACGCGGGCTCGCACATGGCGCTCGACTCGAACGGTGATCTCGTCGTCGTGGGACGCGAATTCCTCCAAACGCTCGACATGGTCGTCTTCAAGCTCGACAGCGACGGGTCGTTGATCTGGTTCCAGCAGCTTGACCAAGCGAGCTCAGCAACACGCGTAGCGATTGGTGTCAACGACGCGATCCACGTCATCATATCCAGCTACCTCGACAGGCTCATGACGTTGGACGCGCAGGGGAACGTGCTCTGGACCGCGGAGGGATCCGGACCGTCTTACTCGGCGTCAACGATCGAAGTCGGAACGGACGGGCGCATCGTGATGACGGGCACGTACTTCGGTTCCGCCGAGACGTACGCGTTTGCACCCGACGGCAGGCAGCTCTGGATGACGTCACTCCCCGCAACCGGGCGCTGGCTGGCACTCGGGCCGAACGATGAGGTCTATGTCGCAGGGAATGTCGCCGGCGTCGTCGGTCCGTCCAATGACTTGTACCTCGCCAAACTCGAGTCCGACGGAACCTACGCGTGGTCACACTCGTACAACGGTCCTTGGCAAAACCAGGACTCGGTGACGCGCGTGCTCGTCGACTCGGAGGGCAACCCGATCATCTACGGCGAGTCCCAGGGAACGCTGGTGAACGGACAGCCGACGGGAAACTTCGCAAGCGTCGTGCTCAAGTACGCGCCGTGGGGCCAGCTGATCTGGGAGACGCGCCACACGAGCGGTTTCGGAGAGCACCCGCGCAACGCGGTCTTGGGGCCCGACGACTCGATCTACGTGGTTGCCCACGGCGCGAGTGGGGAGAACGACTGGATGACGTTCAAGCTCGATGCCGACGGTGAGCTGCTGTGGGACATCCCGTACGTCACGAGCTTCGGCTGCGTCTGTCACTACCCGAAGAGCCTCGTCCTCGACGCGGCGAACGACAGTCTCTACGTGAGTGGCGTCTCGCCCGGGATCGTCATCAAGTATGCGTTCGACGACTGACACCGCGTTCGTGCTCGAGCAGCACACGCTTGCGGCGTAGACCTCCGGCGTAGCCGCAGAGATCGCCGTCGGCGCGGATGACGCGGTGACACGGAATCAGGATCGCGAGGCGGTTGTCGCCGTTGGCGCGGCCGACCGCGCGGGCTGAGCCTGGGCGATCGACGGCCGTGGCCAGCTCCGCGTACGTGCGCGTCTCGCCATGGGGGATCGCGCGGAGTTCGTTCCAGACGCGCTCCTGGAACGGCGTGCCCGGCGCGGCGAGCGGCACATCGAAGCTGCGGCGCGTGCCGTCGAACCACTCCGCGAGCTCTTCGTCGAGCTGCTCCACGAGCGCGTGTCGTCCGGGCGCGGTGACGGCGCCGAGGCGCGACTGCAACGTGCGCACCTGCGTCGGGAGCGCGCGGCGATCGTGGAACTCGAGCAGGCAGACGCCGTCGTCGCAGGCGCCGGCGAGCATCGGCCCGAGCGGCGTCGTGAGGCGCTCGACGAGCACGAGCCGCTTGCCACGCGCACGCCCGGGCGAGGCTCCGAACATGCGCCGGAACGCATCGGCGAACCCGCTGGCCGACTCGAAGCCGTGGTCGTAACCCGTCCCGAGGATGTCGCCGCCTCCGTCGAGCTGCGCGTGGGCCTCGCCGAGCCGACGCGCCCGCACGTAGGCGTGAAACGTCACGCCGTGCTGCGCGCGGAACCACCGCCGCACGCGACCGGGATCGAGCCCGCGCGCGCGCAGATCGGCATCCGTGAAGCGCCGCGTCGGCTCGGCCTCGACGTCGGCAAGCAGCGCCGCGATCCACTCCGGCTCGGAGCCCCGAGCCTCGAGCGGTCGACAGCGCAGACACGCCCTGAACCCAGCCTCCTCGGCCTGACTCGCGTCGCGAAAGAAGCGCACGTTGTCGCGCCGCGGCGTGCGCGCGGGGCACCCCGGTCGACAGAAGATCCCCGTGCTCGTGACGCCGAGGACGAACACGCCCTCGTAGCGGGCATCACGCCGCACCACGGCGGCGTACATCTCATCAGCAGGCGGCAGGCTCGTCGCGTTCATGTCCCAACCGTAGGCGCCGCCGTGAAAACCGGCCACCGCAGAATGAGCAGTGAATCTCAGCCGGCGAAAGGGTTCTCGACGACGAGATCGCCGAAGGTCCGCGCTGCCTGCATGTCTTCACTCGAGAGCTGAGCGCACCCGTCTACGCGGCGGCCTCACACAACCGCAGATCTCGGCGCGATGTCAGGAACGCATGCGACGCGAAGAACCTGGATGGGCGCTACCGCGTCCGACAACGAACGATGCTCACCCCTCGATCGGTGGGAAGAGGCTCTTGTCGATCGCGGGGAGGACCTTCAGCGCGTTGCCGTAGTAGAGCTTTTGGAGGACGACGTCGGGGAGGTCGAGGCCGTACATGCGCCAGAAGGCGTGGCGGCGGCGGTAGTACTTGAAGTACTCGTCGTCGGTTTCGAGCGTGCGGAAGTAGACGGGGTATTCGTTCGGGACCCACGTGTCCTTGCCGAACATCACCTGGTCTTGGTGGTCGATGAAGAACTGGCGCGCGGTGCGCGGTTGACGCCCGAGCTCGGCGAGGATGGCGCCGATCTCCGTGTACACGTTCGGGCACTCGTCGAGCAGGCGTCCGAGACGCCCGAGGTCGTTGCCCATCCACGCCATGTGCGCGGCGATGAAGGTCGTGCCGGGATGCTTCAAGAACACGCTGTGCTGCTCGCCCATCACCTCTTCGAACGTCGGGAAGACGCCCGGTGGACGGTAGCGTTCGGGCTTCTGCTTCAGCTCGAGCCAGCGCTCGTTGTTCTCGTCGCGCGGCAGCCAGAAGGCCGCCGGCTCGCCGGTGTGGATGAGGACGGGAATGCCGAGTTCGCCGCACACGGCCCAGACGGGATCGAGCCGCGCGTCGTCGACGGCGATGCGCTTGCCGTCGGTGTCGAGCGCCGTGAGCCCGAGGTTCTTGTAGATCTTCAGGCCCTGCGCGCCGAGCGCGACGTCGTCGCGGATCTGCTGCACGGTGCGCGCGGTCCAGGCGTCGTCGAAGTCGTCGAACGAGATGTTCGTGAAGACGACGAAGCGCGACGGCTGACTGCGCGCGACGTTGTCGAGCACGGCCGCGAGGTAGCCCGACTGCCCGCGCGCGCGGCCGCTCAGGTTCACCATGACGGCCATGTTCAGGCGGTCCATCTCCGCGGCAAGCGCGTCGAGATCAGCCGCGGCCATAGCCCACTGGTGATTGTGGATGTCGACGAACGGGTACTTCGCGCGCAGGACTTCTGTCTCTTCGACGACCAGCGTCGACGGCGGGTCGTAGTCCTCGAAGCGCATGTCCTCGACGACCCGATCGTGCGGATCGATGGGCTCGGCGGCGTCGCTCTCTTGCGCGGCCACGACGGTGGCCAGAGCGAGCAACGCAGCGGCCACGCGCGTCGAACTCAGCACTGCAACACTCCGGTGCTGAACTTCGGCACCTCGGCCTGGTGCGCGGCGACGTCGAGCGCCGCCACGAGCCAGTCGCGTGTTTCTTCAGGGCGGATGATCGCGTCGACCCACAGGCGCGCGGCGGCGTAGCGCGGGTCGAGCGCCTTCGCATAGCGCTTCTGCGTGTCCTTCAGCAGCGCCTCCTTCTCTTCTTCCGTCGGCGCCTTGCCGGCCTTCTTCATCTGCGCGACGCGGATGTCGACGAGCACCTTCGAGGCCGCCTCACCGCTCATCACCGAGTAGCGCGCCGACGGCCAGGCGAGGATGAAGCGCGGGTCGTAGGCCTTGCCGCACATCGCATAGTGCCCAGCACCGAACGACCCGCCGATGATCACGGAGATCTTCGGGACGACGCAGTTACTGACCGCGTTTACCATCTTGGCGCCGGCGCGGATGATGCCCGACTCCTCGGCCGTGCGACCGACCATGAAGCCGTTGACGTCGTGCAGGAAGACGAGCGGGACGAGGCTCTGGTTGCAGTCCATGATGAACCGGGCGGCCTTCTCGGCGCTCTCGGTGTAGATCACGGACCCGAACTCGGTGCCCTTCTTGCCGCGCGTGTTGATCTTCTGGTTCGCGACGATGCCGACGGCGTATCCGCCGATGCGCGCGTAGCCGGTGACGAGCGACTTGCCGTAGTCGGCGCGGTACTCGTCGAAGTCGGAGTCGTCGACCAGCCGACCGATCACCTCGCGCATGTCGTACGTGCGACGCGCATCCATCGTGCAGATGCCGGTGAGCTCGCGCGGGTCGAGCTTCGGGCCGCGCGAGCGCTTCTTGTCGAACGGTGCCTTCGGGCGCGCGCCCATCTTCTCGACGATGCTGCGGATGCGCTTGAGGCAGGCCGCGTCGTCCTTCTCCTTGAAGTCGAGCGTGCCGGAGATCTCGGCATGCATCGATGCACCGCCCAGGTCTTCGGATTCGACTTCCTGGCCGATCGCCGCCTTCACGAGCGCCGGGCCTGCGAGGAAGAGCCCCGAGCCCTCGGTCATCAGCAGCGTGTCGCACATCACCGGCAGGTAGGCGCCGCCGGCCACGCACGAGCCCATGATCGCCGCGATCTGCGGGATTCCGCGCGCGCTCATCACGGCGTTGTTGCGGAAGACGCGCCCGAAGTCGTCTTCATCGGGGAAAACCTCATCTTGCAGCGGCAGGAACACGCCCGCGCTGTCGACGAGGTAGATCACCGGCAGACTGTTCTCGAGCGCGATCTTCTGGTTGCGGATGACCTTCTTGCACGTCATCGGGAAGAACGCGCCGGCCTTCACCGTGGCGTCGTTCGCGATGATCATGAAGCGCCGCCCGTGCACCGTGCCGATGCCCGTCACGGTGCCGGCGCCCGGCACACCGCCCCACTCCTCGTACATCTCCCAGGCTGCGAAGAGTCCGGTTTCGTGGAATGTCGAGCCGCGGTCGACGAGCTTCTCGACGCGCTCGCGGGCCGTCAGGCGGCCCTTTGAGTGCTGGCGAGCGATGGCCTTCTCACCGCCTCCGAGATGGAGCTGCGCTTCTTGCTCTTGGTAGAGCTCGAGCACCTTGCGGAAGACATTGCGGGCGGCCTTGGCGCTCTTCGACGTACCGTCGTGTTCGGTCTTGATGCGAGTCATGGTGCGCGGATTGTGCCCCGCTCGGAGGCCCCAGCGCCAGCACTCGTGACGGCGGGCACCAGCGCGCTACGATCCCTGGATGAGCCCCGACACCGCGGACGAGCGACCCACGGACGACGACCGCCCGGTGATGGTCTACGACGCCGACTGCGGGTTCTGCGTGCGCTGGGTGCAGCGCTGGCGCGAGCGCACGGGCCCGCGCGTCGAGTACGCGGCCTCGCACGCCGTCGTCGGCACACGCTTCCCACACGTGAGCGCGGGCGACTTCGCCCAGGCCGTGTACCTGTTCGAGCCGGACGGCCGCACGTCACGCGGCGCCGAAGCCGCCCTGCGCGCCGTCGCTCTCGGGCCGGGCCTCCTCGCGCGCGCCCCGCTGTTCGTCTACACGCACATCCCCGGCGTCCGTCCGCTGCTCGACACGGCCTACGGCTTCATCGCCCGCAACCGCCTCGGCATCTCGCGCGTCGAGACGTTCATCGCCGGGCCCGACGTCGGTCCTTCGACCTGGCTGCGCTCGCGGCGCGTCTTCCAGTTCGCCTTCGCCCTCGTCGCCCTGCTCGCCGTCCTCTCGGCCCGCGCGCAGATCCTCGGCCTGGCCGGCTCGGACGGCATCCTGCCGATCGCCGAGCGCCTCGCCGACCGCGGCCACTGGACGAACGCGCCCACGTGGCTGTGGCTCGACGCCTCCGACGCGGCGCTCACGTGGCTCTGCACGATCGGCGTCACCTGTGCCGGCCTGATCGCACTCAACGTGTTGCCGGGCCTGGCCGCGGCCGTCCTCTGGACGATCGTGATCTCGCTGATCTGGGCGAGCCCGGAGTTCTTCTCCTACCAGTGGGACAACCTGCTCGCCGAGGTCGCCTTCGTCGCCGCGCTCTACTTGCCGTGGCACGTCGTGCGCCGTGGCCTCGCGCGCGACCCGCCGCGCCTCGCGCGCTGGCTGATGTGGTTCGTGCTCTTCCGGCTGACGTTCGAGTCGGGCGTGGTGAAGATCGTCAGCGACGACCCGACCTGGGCCGGCTTGACGGCGCTGAACCACCACTACATGACGCAGCCGCTGCCGCACGTCGTGAGCTGGTTCGTCCACAAGGCGCCCGACGTCGTGCACCAGGCCGGCGCCGTCTTCACGTTGCTCGTCGAGCTCGTCTTGCCGTTCACGATCTTCGCGCCGCGCCGACTGCGTCACCTCGGGGCCGTCGGGATGATCGCGCTGCAGGTCGCCATCTTCGCGACGGGCAACTTCGGGTGGTTCAACCTGCTCACGATCGCTCTGTGCCTGTCGCTGTTCGACGACGTGGCCTGGCGCCGCAAGCCGCGCGACGAGAGCGCCGCGTCCGCGCGCCGGCCCGTCGGCTCGTGCGGCCTCGAAGCGCGCGAGCTGCCGCCTTACCGCGAACGGCGAGCGCCGCTGTTGCTGCAGCGCGTCGCAGGGCTCGTCGTGGCCGCGGTCATCGTTCCCGTCGGGTCGCTTCAAGTCGTCCAGCTCTTCGTGACTCCCACGTGGCCGACGGCCGAGCAGCGGCAAGCCGGCATCCGCGCCACACTCGTCGACCGTGAACTCGAACCCGCCGTGCGGCTCGTCGAGGAGCGGCTCTGGCCCTTCCGCGTCGTGAACTCGTACGGCCTGTTCGCCACCATGACGACGACGCGACCCGAGATCCGCATCGAGGTCGCCGACGAGGCGGGCGCGTGGCATCCGGTCGAGTTCGCGCACAAACCCTTCGATGCACACGCCATGCCGCGTTGGAGCCAGCCTCACCTGCCGCGCCTCGACTGGCAGCTGTGGTTCGAGGCGCTGCTGTGGGAGCGCACCGGCCAGCGCTTCGGCTACCAACCGAGCCCCTGGTTCGTCGGATTTCTCGACGGCCTCGCCGAGGCCCGTCCAGCCGTCCTCGGCCTCCTCGCGGCGCCCACGCTCGACGGCGGACGGCCCACAGCCATCCGAATCCGCCTCGAATACGCGCGCTTCACGACCCTCGACGAGCACTTCGTCGAGAGCGGCGATTGGTGGAGGTTCGACAGCAGCTCGCGCTGGATCACGACGTACGAGCGCTGACGTACGCGGGACGGGCAAAAGTCGCCCGCTTGCCACGGACGAAGGGGGAGAAGCTCCTCCCCCGCATTCGGCACCTCGATGTCCTCGTCCCTGCGCCAGACCTTCGCGATGCTTGTGGTCACCGCCGTCGTCTTGACGGTGTGCGTGGCGTCGCTGACGCCCGACCGGCCGAAGCGGACGCTCGCCGTCACGTGGCTCGATCTGAGCACTGCGCTCGTCGACCGCCACTCCGACAAGGACGCCGAGACACCGATACGCGTCACTTCCGACGGCGTCGAACGACTCGTCGGCACGGCCTGGATCGAAGGACGTGTGACGACGTCCCAGGGCGAACCCGTAGTGGACGCCCGCGTCTCGGTTCTCCGCGACGGCACCGTCGAGCAGACCGCCCCGTCCGACGGCGCGGGACACTTTGCCGTCGGGAACGTCGCGCCCGGTGAGATCGAGCTGCACGTCGACTCGGTGACCTTCGGTCGCGCCGAGGCCTGGCACTTCGCCGAGGCCGACACGATCGAGACCTGGGATCCCGTCATCGACATCTCGCGCCGCGTGATGGGTCGCGTCGTCGACCTGCGCAGCAACGAGGTGCGTCCGGCGGCAGGTGTGAATCTTTCGCTCGAAGCCGCGGACACCTACGACGCGATCACGACGAACGACACCGGGCACTTCGCGTGGACCTCGCCCGGCATCGATCCCATCGCGATCGACGTCATCGACATGCCGAACGTGCTCGCGTCCGTCGACCTCGATCACGTCATCCCGGGCTCCGACGCACTCACGATCGCACTCATCGGCGGCGAGAACGCGCGCATCTCTGGACGCGTCACGCTGCGCGGGCGTCACCCGCTGCGACCTGTCACGCTTGTGGTGCGTCACCTCGCGAGCGGCCTCGAGCGGCACATCGAGTCGGATGGCTACTTCACGATCGCACCCTTCCCCGCCGGTCCGAGCGCGGTCGACATCGAAGTGTTCGGCAAGCTCGTCTACCAGAGCGTCGAACTCGACCTCGAACCGGGCGAAGAACTCGAACTCGGCGAGCTCGCGATCGAACCGCTCGGCGAACTCACGATCACGCGCGAGGAGTCCGTGTTCGAACAATGGACGAACCTGCGCCTCGAGGGGCAGACGGGCCGCGTGCTCGGCCACTACGCCCTCGCACCGCGCGAACGCGAAGTGACGCTCACGCTCGCACCTGGAAACTACACGCTCGTCGCCTCGACCCGCGGGCGCGCCGCATGGCGGCAGACCGTCCACGTCGTGAGCGAGCAGACCACCGACGCCGTGCTGGATCCCGCGCTCGACGAGTAGCGCCTCGCTGCACGACCCGTCGCCACTCGCTCTCGTCGGGACATGAACTCCTCGCCGGAAGTCACACGCTCCGCACTGTCCGTCGAACGAGAGCTCCGCGTGCCATGTACGTCGTCGACACGCCGATCTGTCATCGCGACGCACGGCTGGTGTGATTCAGGAGTTCGCGAGGTTGGTTGCGCGAGGCGAGTGGGTTGATTCGTCGAGGAGGCACAACGCAGCCTGCGTCGAGGAGGGCGCGCAACTCATGCTGCGAACTCTTGCATCACAACTACGGGTGATCGATGACGACGCGTTGGTTCGTCGTGATGGGCGTCGACGACGTGGCGCCGCTGGCCCACGCAACGCTCACCGTGACGTTGCGTGCGCCGCCGAGCCCGAACCACGCGCCGATCGGGCCGGCGCTGAGGAAGTTGTTGCCGCACTGCACGACGTCGATCTGGTCGGCCATGCCGGGTGCCGAGACGGTGACCTTCGCGCCCACACCGAACGCGTTGCTGTCACCGCGCAGCTCGACCCACAGCCAGCGCCCCAGCCCGAGGGGATCACCGCGGTAGAGGCGTAGGCCCACGTCGTTGTTCGCGCAGAGGACATCAAGGGCCCCGTCGTGGTCGTAGTCGAACACGACGAGGCCGCGTCCCTGGTGTGGATCCGAGATGCCGATCGATGCCGCGATGTCCGTGAACACGCCCGCGCCGTCGTTGTGGAAGACGCGCAGGGTGTCGGTCTCGAACTGCTCGAGCTGGTCGAAGTCGACGGGCGTGCGGTAGTAGCCGTTGGCGTGGACGATATCGAGGTGCGTGTCGTGGTCGAGGTCGACGAACTGCGCGCCCCAACCCCAGCCGCCGTCGCGCACGCCGGCCGCGTCGGTGCCGTCGGAGAAGGTGCCGTCGCCGTTGTTGACGTAGAGACGGTTGCCCGACGAGCCGAAGCCCTCGTACGGCAGCGGCGGGTTGGAGTAGATCGCCGTGAGGAACCAGTCGAGGTCGCCGTCGCGGTCGAAGTCCGCCAACGTCGAGCCCATCGCGTTCTCGATGTCGTCGACACCGGCCAGCGCCGAGACGTCCGTGAAGACGCCGCCGCCGTCGTTGCGCCAGAGCGAGTTCGTGACGATGTCGCAGCCGAGCAGCAGGTCGTTGTCGCCATCGTCGTCGTAGTCGATGACGCGCGGCGTGAAGCCCCACATCGTCTTGTCGCGCATGGCTTGCGGCGTGACGTCGCGGAAGCGCCCCGCGCCGAGGTTGCGGTAGACGTGGGCGTTGTAGCGGTCCGTGCCGGGGAGCCAGGTCATCGCGACGAGGTCGAGCAGCCCGTCGCCGTCGACATCGCCGAAGCAGGAACCCCAGCGCCCGGCGTGCGTCAGGCCGGCCTGTTCGGCGGCCTCCGTGAACGTGCCGTCGCCGTTGTTCACGTAGAGGTAGTTGCGGTACTGCTCGATGCCGCTCGGCGTCGGGTCCTGGGCCGTCGGACCGCCGGAACCGATCAGCGGCACGCCCCCACCGCCTGCGAGCATCGACACGCCCGACGTCGTGTTCCCGACCGTCGTCAGGTAGAGGTCGAGGTCGCCGTCGTCGTCGATGTCGAGCCACAGGGGCCCGCCGGTCTGGACCTGGATCGCAACGCCGGCCAACTTCGCAACGTCCGTGAACGTGCCGTCGCCGTTGTTGCGGTAGAGCCGACTCGGTTGCGCCGCGCCGCCGGGCCAGTAGATGTCTTCCCACCCGTCGCCGTCGTAGTCGCCCACAGCCATGCCGGCCACCATGATCGCCGTGGAGTTGTCGGAGCCACTCGGCGCGTAGTCGGCGAGCAGCCCGGCCGCCGCCGTGACATCGGTGAACGACTGAGCCACGAGGGCTGGCGCGAGAAAGGCAGCGGTCAGTACAGCGCGACACAAAAAGGCACGCGTCATCGAGACACTCCGGCGAAGCATGGGAATCGTGTCGACGAAACGCCCGACCGAGAGGGACCGAAGTCGGACGTCCGTCGACACGAAGAGAGGTGGACCCCACTGGCCCGGACGCCCACGAGGCGCCACGAACCTCTCCATGGCAGCGAATCGCCGAACCTCGCGTGTCCTCTGACTCGTGACCATCTGCACGTACGAGGCGCTGAGCCGCTGGCGGAGTCGGTGGAAGCACCGCAGCTCGGCCGACGAACGTGCAGACGACGCGCCGGTCAGAGGCGCCGAGGGGTCTGGAAACCCGCTACGAGTGTGAACCGGCATGGCGGCCTGGCCGTCTCAAGATCCTCGAACCACGCATGGCGCTGGGCACTCGCCAGGATGGCCGTCGACGGGAGGACTGTCGGACACCTTACGCACCTCACAGACCTGCGCGACGGAGTCTCCCGGTTGCGCAGGCTCAGCCGGTGTCCGCCGACGAGTCAGCCCGGCGACTCGAAGGCGCGCCGGTCGCATCCGAATCCTTGCGGGCTGCGACCTCGCGACGATCGTCGTGAACCACCCGGGTTAGCGCAGCGCTTCGATCACCGTCGTGTCCCAGGCGCGACTCCAGCTCGTGGCGCGATCGTGCTCGCCGGAGCGACGCGTGCTCTGGGTGAGACGTGACGTCGAACCGGGCACAACCGTGATACTCGCCTCGAAGGCGTTCCAGCGCAGCTCGATCAGCAGGCGGTCGTCGTCCGGATCGGGATTCGTCGACGCGACGTATCCGCAGGCAGCAAGCAGCGCGAGGTGCAGCGGAACGGCCTCGCCGAAGGGCGCCCAGAGGACGTCCAGCCGCGCACAGAGGCGGTCGATGGCGTGGAGCCCGGCGGGGATGTCGATACGCAGGATGTCGTCGGGGTCGTTGCCCTCGTCGGCGGACGCATTCGGCCACTCGCGGTGGATGCGCACGCCACGCTCGCCGATCGTCTCGAGGTCGTCGGCGACGTCGCGCAGCAGCGCCCACTGGGCACCGACGGCCGGCGAAGGCCACAGCGCGAGCGAACGCGGCGGGTACCACCAACCGCTCACTCGCGCGCCCGCTGGTTCGTCGATCTCGGACCCCATCTCGGGCGGTGCATCGGCCAACCACGCGCACGCCGTCATCGAAGACCAACGCCAGGGACGCGGAACTTCGAAGCGCACGTAGTCGTTCCCGACCGCACGACAGGGCGACACGACGCGCGCGACACGCCGCGCCAGCTCGGCACCGTCGGAAGCAAGACCGTCGAGGCGCCCCGGCGGGACGTCGTCGTAGCGCGGCAGCTGCGCGAGGTCGAAGAGCACGCGGTCACGCAGCGACGCGAAGGGCGCGACGCCTTCATCACGACAGCGCTGCGCCGGGCCGGTGATGCCAGGACGACTGCCGGGCAACAACCAGATCCACTTCGGCGCGCTCTTGTGACGGTCGCTCATCTCCGACGTCGGAACGAAGCGCGGTCCCACGAGCGCGAGCTCGCCGCGCAGCACGTGCCACCATGTCAGCCAACGGTCGAAGCCCAAGCGCGTCCACCAGATGCCGGTGCCGGGCGACACGAGACGCGTGACAACACCGCCGCCCACACCGTGCTGACGCACGGGCCAGATCACGCACCCGCGCATGAACACGCACGCGGACGCGAGTGCCATCACGGGCGCCGTCACGAGCAGCACGGCCAACGCGACCGTGATGTCGGTGGTGCGGCGAAGTCGATCGAGGGGGAGGGTCATGGTGGACTTCAGGTTGATGGCGAGCCGATCCCGCCCGACACGGGGCGCGTGAACACAACTCGCTGCGATCGGCACTGCTCGCCGCGACTCGTCACGGCGACGTCAGCAGACTCACCTGAGCCGGCAGGGCTTCGTCGTGCAAAGTGAGGGCGAGCTGTTCAGGGTCATCCCCACGCGACGACGGCGGACGCCCTGCACTGACAAGACAGACCGTCCGCGACTCCGCGCGAGGTTGTTGTCACAACAGATGTGTGCCGATCCGAGTCGCTGACGCCCATCCGACAACCGTCACCGCCGTGCCACCGATTCGATGAGCAACCCACGCGCCCGGTGCAGACGCACGCGCAACGCGCACGCTGACAGTCCGCTCATGCGACAGAGCGACCGCTGGCCCAAACCCTGGGCGTAGTGCAGGTCGACGAGCAGCCGCTGGTGCGCCGGCAGCGTTTCGCGAATCGGCACCTCGCGCACGGCCTCGGCGCGCGCCGTCGCTCCTGGCGCCGTCATCGAGGCGGCGCGCTCGAACGCCTCGGCCGACATCGGCAACCACACGGCCCGCCGCACGCGCCGCGAGCGCACGTGGTCGATCGCCGCGTGCCGACAGATACGCAACAACCACGCGTCCCGTCGCTGCACGTCGCGCAGCTGGTCACCTCGCGAGGACGCTCGCATCAACACGTCTTGCACGACATCTTCAGCCTCCGTCGCGTCTCCGACGAGCCGCTTCGCAAGACCCACGAGCCGTCGGCGCAACTCCACATCCATGCACACCTCTGCCAACATCTCTCCCCTCCCTTCCCCGTCGCAACGCCGACAGCGTGCGCGGTGATGATGCCCCGGCGCTGCCGAAGTCACGTCCCCGTCTGGATCGACGGTCGGATCGCGCGGACGTTTCGTCGAACGTGTCGAACGTTCCGTGGCCGTCAAGGCGCTGGCGGATACACCTCACCGCCGAGCTCGGCGATCGCCGACATCACGGCGTGCGTGATGTCCTCCTGACCAGCGCGAGTGGACGCGAATGACTTGGGATCGATCGGCGCGCCCATCTTCATCGTCACCTTCACGGCGCGAATGCGATGGAGTGCTCCCGACTGCAGCGCCTCACGCGTGCCGCCGATGTAGAGCGGGATCACGGGCGCGCCCGTCTTCTGCGCGAGCCAGGCCGTTCCGGGCTGGGCATGCGCGAGACGCCCGTCACGCGTGATGTGTCCCTCGGGGAAGATCCCGAGCACGCGACCTGCGTCGAGGATCGACTTGCCGGCCCGCAGCGCGCCGCGGTTGTCGGCCTCGTGCTCGACGGGGATGCAGCGCTCGAGGCGATAGAGGTGTCGGAAGACCGGCCTCTCGTAGTGCTGACGCGCCATGATGAAGAACACGCGCCGCGTGAGCGTCGAGCCCACGACCATCGGGTCGAGGAACGAGCGGTGATTCGCTGCGACGATCACGGGACCGGGCGGCAGCGGACGCGTGTCGGCGATGGAAAGCCGAAACACCGTCCGGAGCATCGTGCGGACGGACCCCGTCACGATCTCGTGCAGTCCGGTGTTCAGCCGACCGATCGGCTTGAGAGCTGCCTCACGCGCCACGAGCGGGCGCCATCAGTCGACGCGCGCAGCCCACGGGGAGCGCGGGTATTTGCCCTTGAGACGCGCCTTGAGTACAGCGGCGTGGTAGTCGTTCTCGGAGCCACCGATGTTCTCGAAGCACTGGTTCGCCCAGTAGATCGCCTCGGCCTGGACCTCTTGCACGTCGGCGTAGTGCGTGTGGACGCGCAGGAAGTCGAGCAGGGCGGCCTTGAAGTCGTCCTTGGCACCCTCGGCGTTGCCCGACGAACGCGTCTTGTCGGCGAGTGCGAAGAGACAGCTTCCGCGACCGAGGTAGGCGCCGGCGGCCACGGCCCGGTCGGTGTCGAGGCGCTCGGCGATGATGTCGTTGAAGGCCGGCAGCGCGCGGTTGTAATCCTTGGCCGCGAGGTTCAGGCGCCCGAGCTGCAGGCCGCACTTCGTCGCGATCGCCGCGAAGCCGGCACTCTCGGCCTTGGCCTTGAGATCGGCGTAGCCGTCGCGAATGGCACCGATGTCGCCGCCACCCTTGACCTGGCGTGCGAACAGCTCGAAGAACGTCGCTTCCATCTCCCACTGCTGGCCGTAGCCAAGCGAGGTGGCGTTGTCCTTGAGCTGCTGGAAGCCGCCGATCGCGGCATCGTGGTTGCCGAGCGCGAGGTCGGCGCGGGCGCGACCGAGGAGCGCGCGCGGCTGGTGGCGCGTGTCCTTGTAGTCGTGCAGGAGCTCGTTGTAGAGACCCAAGGCCGACTCCATGTCGCCATAGCCGATCAGGGCGTCGGCGGCCGTCACGAGGCCCGTGGCGCGGTGGTGGTTCTCCAGACGGTTGCCCGTGTCGGACGCGGCACCGGCGAGCAGGCCGGCACCTTCGAGCGTGTCACCGGCGAGCAGCAGCTTGAGCCCCTCGCGGTAGTCGGCGTTCGTGGAGCTGTAGGTCACCGTGCGCACGTCCGACGACGGCACCGACTGCACACCGCCGCGGCCGCCCGACTTGCGGTACTTGATCTCCGTGATCGTCTCGCTCTGGATCGACACTCCGTCGATCGTGTTGCCGTCGACGAGCACGATGTCGTCGGCGCGAAGAAGACCGGTCGTCAGCGACGCGGCGAGGAGAAGGCGGGCAAGGGTGTTCACGCGAACGGGCTCCGACGCGAGGAGAAGGGCGGGCATGCGGCGGGAGGGCCGCGACTCCGTCCTGTATCCACAAGGGGGAGAGAGGTTACTGACGGCGTCGCAGAAGGGTCAAGCTGGCAGGGGTGTCAACACGCAGCTACGACGCCGATTCCGGCCTCGTGGGCTCGTTCTGTGCCGTTTCGGGCGCTCCGCGGACGATCGCGACGAGCTGGGCGACGATCGAGACGGCGATCTCCGGCGCCGTGCGGGCGCCGATCGAGAGGCCCACCGGCGTGACGATGGAGCGCACGAAGGCCTCGTCGATGTCGTCCTCGCGCAGCCGGCGCGTCAGCACGGCGTGCTTGGCCTTGCTGCCGATCATGCCCAGGAAACGCGGCTGGCGGCCCGTCGCGGCGATTGCGCGCAGCACGCGCTCGTCGTCGTGGTGACCGCGGGTGACGATGATGACGAGGTCGAAGTCGCCGCTGACGGCGCCCGTGGCGGTGTCCTCGAACTCGCCCGGGTGACGGCCGATCGGGTCGGGCAGGACGTCCTCGCCGAGGAAGTCGGCCCGGTCGTCGTAGACGTTGACGCGCAGGCCGACCGTCGCGGCGAGGCGCGCCGCCGCAGCGCCGACGTGTCCGGCGCCGAAGATGTGCAGCACGGGCAATGTCACGGGTTCGATGAACACCTCCACCTGACCTCCGCAGATGAGGCCGCTGTCCGGGTAGTCCTTCTCGGTGAGCGAGAAGCGCACCGTCGTCGGGCGCAGCGTCACCATGACCGTCTTGGCGTGGTCCCAGACCTCCGCCTCGAGACACCCGCCACCCACCGACCCGACGATCGTGCCGTCGCTCAGCACGAGCATCTTCATCGGATCTTTGCCCGGCGTCGACCCGAGCGTCGACACGATCGTCGCCAACGCCGCGGCTTTCCCCGAGCGGCGCGCCGCGACGACGGCCTCCCAGATGTCGTCGGTGTCGTTCATGCCGGCGCGTCGACGGCGTGGACGAAGATCTTCCCGTCGCCGATGCGGCCCGTGCCCGCGCCACGGCAGACGGCCTCGACGGCCGCGTCGACGCGCTCGGCGGGCGCGAAGAACTCGAGCCGGACCTTCGGCAGGAACCCGGCGTCCCAGGCACCCTGCTCGTAGAAGTGCAGGTGCGACTTCTGGCGGCCGTAGCCGCGCACGCTCTCGATCAGCACGTCGAGCAGGCCGACGTCGCGCAGGGCGGCGAGGGTGTCGTCGAGGCGGATCGGTCGCACGACGGCGACGATGCGCGCGCCGGCGGCGGGATCGGGAACGGGAGCGGTGTCCATGCGCGCATCGTACGGAAGGCGCGCGCCGTCGGTCACGCTGCTGACTCCGGCGCGCCGCGGCGCTCGTGGTACCTTCCCGCCCTCGGGCACGCTGCAGATCCGCGGCGCGCTCGTCTCGGAGAGCCGTCGCGTGAGTCTCAACTACAAAGAGCTGGATTTCGCCGAGACGCCGTATGGCGAGCTGATCCTGCGGCGACGGCGCGTGCCCTCGATGGACAACGCCGAGATCTACGAGGTGCGCCTGGGCGGACAGTTCCTGATGTCGAGCCTCGTGAACCGCTCGGAGATGGCGCTCGCGGAGTTGGGCCTCGCAGCGCTGAACGAGAACGGTGACGGCGGTCGCGCTCGGGACGTCGTGGTCGGCGGACTCGGACTCGGTTGCACGGCGGCGACGGCGCTCGACGACCCGACGGTCGGCTCCCTGCTCGTCATCGAGTCGCTCGCCGAGGTGATCGCGTGGCACGAACGCGGGCTCGTCCCGCTCGGCGCGAAACTCACCGGCGATGCGCGCTGCCGGCTGCGGCAGGCCGATTTCTTCGCTTGCGCGCGCGACGGTGACGTCGGCTTCGATGACGAGACGCCGGGGCGCACGTTCGACGCCGTCCTGCTCGACATCGATCACTCACCCAACGGCATGCTCCACGGCAGTCACGCCGACTTCTACGCGCCGGCCGGCCTGCGCCGTCTCGTCGCGCACCTGCGTCCCGGCGGCGTCTTCGCCCTCTGGTCGTTCGAGCCGCCCGACGACGTGTTCACGAGCACGCTGTCCGAGGCCTTCGCGCGCGTCGACGCCCACGCGATCGACTTCTTCAACCCGCACCTCGAGCTCGACGACACGAACACCGTCTACGTCTGTCGCAAAGCGATCTGATCCGCGCGCGTGCTCAGCCCAGGTGTGCGTACGGCGGCTCGTCGACGATGCGACCGTCGGGGACTGCGCCGCCGACCGTGAAGTGGTAGAGGCTCTGGAAGCGCGCGTCGGTGAGGCCGGCGAGTGCGTGCACCGGGTTGTCGAAGAAGCAGCCGATACCCGTTGCCGAAACTCCTGCGGCGTGGGCCTGGAGATACAACACCTGACCGATGAGGCCCGTCTCCCAGTAGAGGCGCGGGTAGGCGCTCGGGCCCTCGGCGCGCAGGGTCGGCTCGAGTTCGGCGAGCATGCCGAGCGAGAAGGCGCCGTCGGCCGCGATGTCCTGGCCGCAGCTCACGCGCGCCGCGGCGTTGCGCGCGTCGTCCTCGTGGAGCAGCACCAGCGGGAGCTCGGCGGGACACCCCGGCGGCGTCGTGTAGACGAAGGGTGCGTCCATCGCGTCGCGCAGGCGTGCGCCGCCGGACTCGTCGCGCGTGAGAAGATAGAGGCCGGGGATGACGTCATCGACGCGGTGCACGAAGAGGAACAAGTGCACGCGTGCCGGTGCCGCGAGCGCGTCGAAGGGCGCGGGCGAAAGCGCCGGGTGTGTCGCCGCGAGCATGCGGTAGAAAGCGGCCGCGGACAGGCGCGTGGTGCGATCCATCGACACCGCGCTGCGCCGCCCGCGGATGATCTGCGTGGCGTGCGGCGGGCGGACAGGCGCGTGGACGATCGGCGCGAGCATTGCTTCGGCGGCCTGCGGTGCGTCGCTGGCACTGCCCGGATCGCGACACAGGGTCTCCATTGCGGCGAGCACTGGCCATTCGTGGTGCTCCGAGCTCAGCACGTTCGGCGAACCCCGCAGCGCGTCGAGCGCGACGCCCGCCGGCGGCGTCCAACCGGGCGGTAACGTCGGTGCGCCGACGGGACGCACGACAGCGAGGAGGTCGGGCATCTCGGCTTCGGGGCTTTCGTTCTCGAGGTCGAGTCCGAGCAGCTGCGCCAGTCGTTCCGTCCCCACGCTCGGCACGCGCGACAGCGTCCAGCCGCACAGCGCCGCGGCATAGCGCAGCGCACCGAGCGCGTGCCCGACATCGTGGTTCACGTAGCGATAGGCCCGCTCGCCGTACTTCCACCCCTCGCGCCACGCGATGCTCGACAGCGCAACGAGGAACGCGCCGTCGGGCAGCGAGTCGAAGAGCGCCTCGGCCCACGCGTCGCGCAACGTGGCGCGCTGCTCGAGCGCGTGCGTGTACGGCGCGTAGTGCCAGAGTGCCGCGGGATCGGAGCCGTCGCGCTCGTCCCAACGCGGCGGAAGGATCAACCAACCTTCCGTCGGGTGCAGATTGCCGCTGCTCGGGTTGACGCGCAGAGACCACGAGCTGTCCTCCACACGCTTGCCAGCCGACAGGGCCAGCGCATGGAAGAGGAAGTGCGAGAGCGCCGCCGCGTCGAGCGAGCGCGGAGCAACCGCGCCGGCTGCGAAGACTTCGTCGAAGCGCGTCGTCTGCTCTGCGTCGACCGCCGCGAGGTCGAGAGCACGTTGTGGCGCGCCTTCGTAGCGGCGGAACGGGTCGGGTTGACTGTCCCAGTCGAGAAAGCCCATCGACGCGGCGAAGCGATGGAAGTCGTGCTTGCTCTGCTTGTGGTAGGCGAGCGCGACGTCGACATCGCTGACGTCGGAGCGGTCGGGAACAGAAGGCTTGGGGCGACGGCGGAAGAAGGACATCGCGACAGCCTACGCGACGCACGGACGGCGTCGGCTGCGCGTGACAAAATACAGAATGCGCGATCGCGACACACACATCGAAATGAATCAGCCCTCCACATGTTTGAAGTGATCCCACCGCTCCGCGCAACGAGTGGTAGCTTCAACTCAGCCAGCCGAGCAAAGGCTGCGAGAAAGAGGGCCCAACAGCCCGTTGAAAAACTCATCCGGCACGCCGCACGCACCCGAGTGCGCCTGTGCGAGCGCGGGAGCCTCGACGAATCCACCGATTCGCCTGCGGTCCCACACTCGCGCAGACACGCTCGGTCACGCACGGCGCACTCGGAGCAGTTCTTCAACAGGCTGCTAAGCGACCCCCACACCGACACAGTCTCCGTGACGTCTTCGGTTCCCGGCGCGCGGAGCCGGAGAGACCATCCCATGTCAACGACCACGAGCGTTGTGCATCTCGTCACGCGAACCGCTGCGTTCGCGCTCGCCGTCACGAGCGCCTTCGCGACGCCACCTCAGGACGACGGCCACCCGCCGCTCGCCTTCCGCACGATCGACGGTACGGGCAACAACCTGCTCAACCCCGACTGGGGCAGCAGCGACTCACCGCTCCTGCGCTTGACCTCCGTCGCCTACGCCGACGGTGAGTCGTCTCCCGCAGGCGCCGACCGCGCAAGTGCACGCGCCGTCAGCAACGCCCTCGCCGCGCAGAGTGCCGATGAGCGCAGCGCTTCACCCGTGTCGGACTTCGTCTGGCAGTGGGGACAGTTCGTCGATCACGACATCGACCTCACCGACCTCGCGACACCGACCGAGCACTTCGACATCGCGGTCCCGCTCGACGATCTCTGGTTCCTGCCCGGCAGTACCATCGGACTCCAACGCTCCATCTGGACGCTCGTCGGCAGCTCGCCGGTGCGTCAGCAGATGAACAACATCACGGCCTTCATCGACGCGTCGAACGTCTACGGATCCGACGATGTGCGCGCGGCCGCGCTGCGCCTGCCCGACGGACGCCTCAAGACGAGCGCCGGCGACCTGCTGCCCTTCAACGTCGACGGACTGCCCAACGCCCCGTCCTCCGATTCGAGTTTCTTCCTCGCCGGTGACGTCCGCGCGAATGAACAGAACGGCCTCACGGCGATGCACACGCTGTTCGTGCGCGAACACAACCGGCTCGTCGACGAACTCGCCGCGCTCGGTCTTCCGGCCGAGTTCCACTACGACGTCGCACGCGCGCTGGTCGGCGCCGAGATGCAACAGATCACCTACGAGGAGTTCTTGCCGCGCGTCCTCGGCGCCAATGCCTTCCCGCCCTACGCGGGTTGGCAATCCGACACGAATCCGTCGATCGCGAACGCCTTCTCGACCGGCTGCTACCGCTTCGGTCACACGATGCTGTCGTCGACGCTTCTACGCCTGCAGCCGGACATGGAGCCGATCGCCGCGGGTCACATCGCCTTGCAAGACGCGTTCTTCGATCCGCAGGAGATCGTCGCGCACGGCATCGCGCCGTTGCTGCGCGGCCTCGCCATGCAGCGTCCTCAGGCGATCGACAATCACGTCGTCGACGACGTACGCAACTTCCTCTTCGGACCGCCCGGATCGGGTGGCTTCGACCTCGCGTCGTTGAACATCCAGCGCGGACGCGATCACGGCCTGGCATCGTACAACCAGACGCGCATCGACTTCGGACTCGCACCCGCCGCGACGTTCGCCGACGTGTCGCCCGACGCAGACGTGCAGGCACGCCTCGCCTCGGTTTACACATCGCCCGACGACATCGATCTGTGGGTCGGCATGCTTGCCGAGGAGCACGTCCCCGGAGCCCTTGTCGGTGAGCTCGCACACACCGTGCTCACGGATCAGTTCACGCGCCTGCGTGACGGCGATCGCTTCTGGTACGAGACGTCGCTTCCGCCGAACTTCCTCGCGCTGATCGAGTCGCGGACACTCGCCGAGATCATCCGCGACAACACAAGCGTGGGCAGCGAACTGCCCGACCACGTGTTCATCCGAGCATGGCTCGACATCGGGTCGGGCTTGGCGGGCAGCGACGGCACGCCGCGCCTGACGGGCGAGGGAAGTCTGCTCCCCGACACCGACGGCGCCTTCGTGCTCAGCGGCGCGCGCGCCGATGCCCTGGGCGTGTTCGCACTCGGCTTCGCACAAGCGGACATTCCGTTCAAGGGCGGCACGCTGGTTCCCGCCATCACGGCGCCCAGCGGGTTCCTCATCCCGTTCCAGACGGACGCAACCGGCGGGATGTCGATGTCGTTCACGATGCCGGCCCACGTGACGGAGAGCGTCGCGCTCTTCGCCCAGTGCTGGGTCAAGGACGATGGCGCGATCCACGGAGTTGCGGGAAGCAATGCCGTTCGCGGCGACACACCCTGACGCATTCGTCGTGGGGGG
>JAJDEO010000056.1 GCA_029259745.1 Planctomycetota bacterium | reverse complement strand
GGCGGCGCTCAGGCACGCCTGTTGGCGAGGAGGGGATCGCGTGACGGTGGTGAGGTCGGCGTGAAGTCGCTGCCGCCGTCCCTGTCGCCCGACGACGGCTCGGTGAGTGCCGGTCGTGGGATGTGACCCCGCGTGTTGTGGTGTGTGGGGAGTGGTGCTCGGGGCGGAGGTTTGGTCGTGGCGTGCTGGAGGGCACGTGGGATCGTTGATCCTCGGGGACGGGTGGCTGCAAGAACTTGCGTGCTTCTCAGGTGGCGAGGGGGCGCGTCGTCGTGACGGAACGCGGCTCGGTGCCGAGCGCGATGGGCTTTGTCGGTGGCCTTTCGTGCTCGGTGAGACGGTGGTTGTCGCAGGGCTTTCGTGGTCATGCTGACGGGGCGGTGTTCGTGGGGACAGCCCCGCGGAGTGGAGCCCACGCGGAGCTCAGGCGGAGCGGGGCGTATGGACGATGTTCCGGCGTGCTTGTCGGCCATCGTTGGGTGCCGGTCTTACGAGATCCTTGCCCGAGTTCGTGTGACGTGTCGGCCGGCTTCCGCGTCGCAGGTGTGCTCAGCGCGTTCAGGCGACGGCCCGCTCGCGCGCATCGAACTCGTCGATGAGCGCGATCAGTGTGGCGTGGTTTGCCTCATGGCCGACCGTGAGCGTTGCGACCACGGTGTCGGGCCGCCATGGGAAGCGCTCGACGATGTATTTGGAGGTTC
Organism: Planctomycetota bacterium; assembly: GCA_029259745.1. Classification (GTDB taxonomy): domain Bacteria; phylum Planctomycetota; class B15-G4; order B15-G4; family B15-G4; genus OFTM221. The sequence continues at coordinate 3,146 of JAJDEO010000056.1, read as the reverse complement.
GGGGTGGACCTCGACAGCTCGCTCGACGCGCCCCGAACTCCTGGACGTCATCTTGCGGACGATCGTGACCTCGATGATGTCGTCACGTCGTACGAACGCGCATCGCGTTCGTGATACGCGCACACAGCAGCGCGCTGAGGGGGCCAGTCGCGCGCCGCGTCACGCGACGAACAGCAGCGCATCGGGTTCGCTGGGGTGGCCGAGCGCGGCGCGGACGCGCTTGCGTGCCGTGGGACGTCCGTAGGCCGCGACCACGACGGCGTTGCTGGGCGGCTCGGCGACGGCCGCGGGGGGCGGCTCTTGGCTCGGGCGCCACGGGAGGGACTCGGCGAGCATGATCGTCGAGTTCTCGAGGTCGTCACGCCAGGCGTCGAGCGTCTCGCCGATCGATGTCAGCACGACGAGCTTGCCTTTCAATTCGCGTTCGAGATCGTGGATCTTCGCAGCGCGCAGGACGGCGAGCGAATGCTGCGGGCTCGTACGCGTCGATTGCGTCGGGTGCTGACGCCAGCGGTAGAGCACGTCGGGCAGCTTCTCGATCGTCAGGCCGGCCGCGAACCAGCGCAGCCAGACGTCGATGTCGGCGGGCCACGGACCGCGCGGCTCGTACCCGCCGATTGCGTCGAGGGCGACACGGCGATACAGGCCGGCCTGGTGCATCGCCGGGATTTCGACCCAGCGGTGACGCGCCATGTCGTGCTGCGTGACGAGCGTGTTCTGCCAATCGATGTAGCGCTGCATGCCCGGCGCGTCGGCGTCGAAGATTCCGACACAACTCGTGACGCCGTCGAGATCGGGGCGGTCGGCGAGGGCGTCGACGAGGCGGGCGATGCGGTTGGCCGGACAGCGGTCGTCGGCCTCCATATGCGAGACGAGTTCGGATGTCGAAACGGCCAGACCGGCGTCGAGCGCGCAGCCGACGCCGCGTCCGGGCCCGCGCACGACGACGATCCGCTCGTCGTCCCCGGCGCGCTGCTCGAGCCAAGCCAGCGAACCGTCGTCGCGTCCGTCGTCGTCGACGTCCACGATCGCGATCACGCGCAACTCCGCGCCGCGCTGGCCGAGCAGGTCGGCGACGGCGTCGGGCAGCGTCGCGCGCGCGCGGTAGACGGGCAGCAGGATGTCGACGGAGGGGCGCACGCGTGGCTCGGAGAGAAAATCAGGAGTGGAACCGTGGGGTCTGACCCCGTCACGATGTCATCCCGCTCGCGCGAGGAACACTCCATGGCTGCCGAACTCATTCTCGTCGACGCCGACACGGTGCGTCCGCTACGCGCCGACGGCGGTCTCGAGGTCCGTCATCCCGCCGACGAGCACGAGCGCGCGGCGCACTTCGCGGCGAAGAAAGGCAAGCGCGTCCTCGGCGTCGTCTCGATCGTTCCGGACATCCGCGACGAGCAGGCTGGGCGCTGGCGGATGGTCGGGCTGTACGTCGAACCAGGCGAGCGCGGCGCAGGGTTGGGTGCGATGCTCGTCCGAGCGGCCCAGGCCATCGCGGCCAACCGCGGCGGTGGACTCTGGTGCACGGCCGACGACGAAGGTTCCGCTGGCTACCTCGAGAAGCATGCCTTCGCGGCCGGCGCTGATGGCGTTTTGGTCGCGACCCTCGAGGCCCCGCCCCCGAGCGACGACGACGAATAGAGCGGAGCGGCGCACTCCCGCGCGAGATGTGGGTGGCGCACCGAACTCGCCGGGCTCGCGCCCGTGCCGCACCCCGGCGTGACCAAGCCGTCGGAACAGGTCGCGGCATCATCCCGGAGGATTTCGGCGGTCTGCTGCGGTCGGATCTGAGTCCTTACTGGCAAGCCCCAGCTGCGACCTCGCGACGATGGCCGTGAAGAATCCGCGACACCTTCGCCGCTCATCTTCGGTCTGGGTTGACAGCTCGAGGGTTCGATATCGCGCCCCGAGTTCATTCCACTCATGAACCGAAGGGTCTGCCATGTTCTTCCAGAAGGCTGCGGCATCCGCTGCATGTTTCGGGGTCTTGTTCGCGGCGGCGACGGGCGTCACCGCGCAGGAACCATCCGATCTCACGTCGGTCGGTGTTCGCTTCGAGAACGACGAAACGTGGGCGTACATCGACCTCAACGACGGCGGTGAGATCATCGCCGCGCCGTACCGCACGCTCACCGAGGGCTTCGTCAGTGTCGGAGGCGAGCTTGCTCCCGAAGGCGGGCAGGCGCCGCGTCTCGATGGCTACGGTTCGGCGACGCCCGGGTCGTCGAACGAGCTGCGGTTGTCGGGCGCGCAGCCCGGTGCCGACGCGGTTCTCGTCGTCGGTTTCCTCGACGTCGGTGATCCGCTGCTCGGTGGCGAACTCGTGCCGTCACCCGACTTCGTCATCGACGGCCTCGTCACGAACGACGAAGGCGGGCTTGTCTACCGGCTCATCCTCCCGCCCGACTTCCCCGTGGGCGGCGAGCTCTTCGCGCAGTTCTGGACCCAGGACGCGGCTGCGCCGGAAGGCTACTCCGCGACGAACGGTGTCCGCATGGACAGCGACCTCGTCGGCCAGACGCTCGAGGACATGGAGCGCGTGCGCCTCCTCGGTCTTTCGCTCGACAAGCTCGACGCGCTCACCGACGACGAGGCGGATCTGCTGATCGACGTTCTCAACGGCGCGTCGGCGAGTGCAGCGGCCTACCTGTGGGACACGACGATTCCCGGCATGACGGGCGACCCGATCCTGCTCAAGATCCTCTCGCGTCTCTCGCAGCACATCATGCTCATCGTCGAGAAGGCGCTGATCCTCGAGCCCTACGCGACGTGGGTCGCGAACGGCTGCACGCAGTCGCCCGACTTCAACTTCAAGCACTGCTGCGACAAGCATGACGCTTGCTACTGCATGGGCGGCAACGAGGCCGCGCGCTTGAAGTGCGACAAGGCCCTGCGTGACTGCATCAAGAAGGCCGGCCACCGCATCTTGGCGCAGATCTACTACAAGGCCGTCCGCGCGGCCGGGAAGAAGCACTTCAACTACTGCTGATCCACGCGCCGCCGTTCGGGGATCGGAACGCGCGGCGCATCCGGGGAGGGGTGACGATTTCTCCCAGTATTTGCGACTCATACGGCGGGGCACAGCGGCGAATATAGCCCTGGGCCCCCCCAGTTTGTGGGGGAGCCCCATACACGCCCGCGAAGCG
>JAJDEO010000055.1 GCA_029259745.1 Planctomycetota bacterium | reverse complement strand
CCCACCCAGGATGCGTGACCGACGCCAAGCCCGGCAGCCCACGAGCTTTCGTCGGGCGACGGGGGCGCCGGCAGCGACTTCACGGCGCTCTCACCACCGTCACGAGATCCCACCCGCGCAAACAGCCGTGCCCGAGCGCCGGCGCCCCCGTCGACCGACGAAAGCGCACCAGCACACCCCCACCTACCGCTGAAACAACGGCAAATACCCCAACGGCACCGTCAACGTCAGACTGACAATCGCCGTCGCATACACATCCCCATAAATCCCGTTCCGGAAGCGCCCGTCACTGTACGCCCGCTGACGTCGCTCACAGTCAGCCACGTACCGCGGCCACCACCTCAGGAACTCCTTCCGGTCGCGGTACTGCCAATACGCCTGCGCGGCATACAGCGCACCGTAGTCGCGGAAGTTCTCACCGGACGCCCCCGACGCCAAGAACGGGTCATGACGCTTCAACGCATCAAACCCCAACTCGAGCTGGTCGGAGCTGTAGTCACCCAACGCGTTCAACGTCGCGAGGGCCGCGGCCGTCAGCGCCCACGTTTTCTTCGGATCGTTGATCGCGTAGCGGAAGCGCCCGTCGGTCTCATCCTGGCTCTGCTCGAGGTAGCGCTCGGCGCGATGGATCGTGTCGACGTTGACAGCGAAGCCGGCATCGCGTGCCGCCCGCAGCGCCTGCACCATGCAGACCGTGATCGACCCCTCGTGCGCTGAGCTCCGCTCGGCCTCGTAGTACCACCCGCCGACGTCACCCTGCGTCTGTTCGACGAGCGTGATCGCCCGCACGATCGCGTCGCGCATCTCCTTCTGCTCGCCGCGCCGCCCGTACGTGCCGTAAGCCTGCGTCAGCGCGAGCAGCGCGTAGCCCTGACCGTGCATCTTCGAGATCGTGTCGTTGTCTTCCTTGAAGACACCCTTGCTGTCGCAGTGCTGGACGAGCCAGCGCACCGCGCGCTCCACGGCCCGCCCGTGGCGCCCGCGCTCGGGTACGTGACCGCCAGCGATCAGCGACATCACCGCCAACGACGTCACGGCGACCGGCGCGTTCTTCACGGACTGGGTGCGCGTCGCCGAAAATGAGCCGTCGGCGTTCTGGTGGTCGACGAGGTAGCGGTGCGCGCCGTCGACCAGGCGCAGCACGCGTGTGAGCTCGTGTGGATCGGGCGTTACGGCTTCATCGCCATCAGCATCACCGTCACCCACGCGCACGCTCGGAGATGGCTCGGCACCAAGCGGCCCGGCGCCCACGCCGCCGCAAAGCGCAACAGCCGCGCACAGCGCAGCCATCACTCGCCTTCGCGTCGACGTCCCCGCGCGCGTCATCGCCTCAGCGATCGCCGTCAGCCTGGGCGTTGAGCGCGCGGATGTAGGCGTCGAGGTGACGCCTGTAGCGCGACGGGACATCGTTGACGTGCAGGTTCATGAGTCGCTCCTGCAGTTTCGGCGGGAGCAGTCCCCAGCGACCGTCTGTGTCGGTGCGACTGAACGGCGCCGTCGGATCCTCGGGCGGCGGACCGTTCGCGTCTTGCTGCGAACCATCGGCGTCCGACAATCCGTCGCGCTGTTCTTCGTTCGATGAGCTGCCGTCCTGCGTCTGCTGATCCTGCTGGCCGCTCTCCGAACCCTGCGCCTGCTGGTCCTGCTGCTGACTGCCCGAAGACTGATTCGGTTGCGGCGCGTTCTGGCCATCCGACTCGCGCGCCTCGGATTCCGACTGCGAGGGCGACTGCTGCTGTTGTTGCTGCTGCCCGCCGCCACTGCTACTGCTGCTGGTCGACTGCTGGTACTTGATCTGATTGATCAGCTCTTCGATGTCGCGGATCGCCTTGCGATGACTGATGAGCGCGCGATCGAACTCACCCTTCACCATCTCGGCGTCGGCATCGGCGGCATCGAGCAAGGCCTCGTTGACCTCGCCGAGACTCTTCCGGATGCGCTCGACGAGTTCCTTCGCGAGGTCAGACTCGCCGCCCGGCGCACCGCGTTCCGGCGGTGCGTCCTGGGCATGCGTCACGCCGGCGAGCATGAGGGCGAAGACAATCGCTCGGATTCTCATCGTTCGTTCTCCACGTTGACATCGGCCTCGGCGGGCGCCTCACCCTCGACGGGTTCATCCGGCACCATCTGTTCGAACAACTCCGTCACCCGGCTGTGCTCGACGGCCCAGCGCTCGAGGAGATCGCGCTCGCTGTCGGCGAAGTTCCCTTCGGCGATCTGTGGGTTCAACTCGACGAAACGTTCCAGGCGCCCGAGCTGCATCTCTTCCATGCGCTTGATGAGCAGCAGCTCGGCCACGGGCGGGACGAGCGGCGGCGGGCCCTGTTCGCCCGGCGGCTGCTCGCCCGGCGGCTGGTCTTGCTGCTCCTCGGACGCCTTGCGACGGCGCTCGAGTTCGTCATCGAGCACCGCGAGCAGATCGGTCGCACGACGCACGACGTCGTTCTGGACGGCCTGCACGACGTAGCCCGTCTCTTGGTCGGAGAGCAGGTCGGCGGCGTGTTCGAGGTCGGAGCGGATGTGGTCGAGCGCAAACGTGAACGACACCGCACCGTCCTCGGCGACCGCGTCGTGCAGCTCGCCGACCTTGCCCGCCAACTCACGCTCGGTGTTCGCAAGTCGCGTCACGGCGCGGCGCTGACTGCGGCCGAGCCGATCGCGTCCCTCGCGCGTGCCGTCGATCTCGAGCGTCTCCCCGGAGATCTCGTTCTGAGTGTCGAGCAGCGCGCGCAGTTCTTCGCCCAACTGGAACAGCACCTCGTCCTGGCGCAACTGCTCATACTGGTCCTGGGAACCCTCGAGTTTCTCCTGCGCCTTCTCCAAGGCCTCGGCAGCCTCCTCTTCGCGCACCGGCGCTTCCTGCGTGTCGCCGCGACGCAGCGCCTCGGACGCCTGGTCCATCGCCGCCTGTGCCTGGTCGAGCGCCTCGGCGAAGCTCTGATCGGGCAGTTCTTCGAGGCGACTCATGAGCTCGCGCGTCTGCGCCTCGAGTTCCTCTTGGCGTTGCGCGAGCGCGTCGAGTTGGTCTTGCGTCGCGCCGCCGCTGCCCTCGTCTGAGGCCTCGGCCTGCTGCTGACGCTGTCGCAGCATCTCCATGAGATCGGAGAGGTCGGGCGCCGAGCCGACGCCACTCGGCTGACCACTCTCGACGGCTTGCTGGCGCTGTTGAGCCTCGGACAGCAACTCCCGCGTGCGGTCGAGCAGCTCGGGCCCCGCTTCGGGCTCGAGCGCTTCGAGACGCTGCGCGAGTTCTTCGAGCTGCTCGGCTTGGTCGGTGGCCTCGCGGGCCGAAGACAAGGCGTCGGCGCGGGCCTGGTTGCGCGCCGCCGCCATCGCGCGCTCGGACTTCTGCAGCGCGTCGGCGACTTCGTCGAGCGCCTCGGCGGCGGCATCCATCTGCTCGCGCGCCTCACCGGCAGCACCTTCAGGCTGATCACCCGGTTCACCCGACTCACCTGAGGGCGAGCCGCTTGGCGACGGACTCGACTCCGAACCCGAGGGGGATCCACTTTGCGAGGACGACTCACCCTGCGCCGACGACTCACCGGCTTCACCGGACTCGCCTTCGCTCGGCGAGCTCTCACCTGCTTCGCCGTCGCCTGCTTCGCCGTCCGAGGGCTCGCTCTGGGATCCTTCGCCTTCGCTGCCGTCACCCTCGGACGACGGGCTCGACTCACCGCCTTCGGACCCCGGCGCGTTCTCGGAGCCACTCGGCGACGTCGCGCCTTCATTCCCCGTGGACTGTCCGCCCGCCGGCTGGCCTTCCGATGCCTGACCTTCCGATGCCTGGCCCTCCGATGCCTGGCCTTCGGACGCCTCGCCCGCCTGGGCATCATTCGCACCCGAGGCGCCTTGCGCGGCTGCTTCAGCGAGCGCCTCGCGCGCAGCCGCCATGGCCTTCGCGGCATCGCCGGCAGCCGAGGCCGCCTCGCGACGCACACGTTCGGCCAGGTCTCGCAACTCGTCGTCGACACCCTCGACGCCCTCGGCGAGCCGCTCACGCAGCACACCCAGCGCAGCCTCGAGCGCGGCCTGCTGCTCGGCACTCGGCGCCGCCGACTCGGCCAGCTCACGCTGCGCACGGGCCAGCTCATCGGCAAGACTCGAGAGCCCGAGTTCGCCCTGCGCTTCGATCTGCGTCTGGGCCGCGGCCGACGTCGCCTCGAGCGCCTTCTGGAGCTCGCTGGCCGTCTCGCCGGCGTCCTGCGCGAGACTCGCCGGGTCATCGGACGCAGCCCGCGTCTCCGCGAGCAGACGTCGCTGGGTTTCGGCGAGCTGGCCGAGCTCCTGCGCACCCAGGCGCGCGAGGTCGGATTGACGCGAGAGTTCGTCGACGTCGCGCCGGTCTTTCAGGATCGCGAGCACGCCTTCGAGTGCCGACACGACCTGGTCCTGCGCTTCGACGGTGGAAAGGAGCTCTTGCTCGAGACCACGCGAGACGTCGCGCCCCGAATCGAGCACACCCGACTCGTCGTAGCGTTCGAGCGCCTGCCGCAGCAGCGTCGCGTTGCGCGTCCGCCCTTCGGTCTCGTAGCGCCCCGCGAGGCGCTCCATCTTCTCGCGCAGCGACTCGAGCCGCAGCACGACACGCGACTGGTCGCGCTTGATGCGCTCGAGTTCACCCTCGTCGTCGTCCGTGGGGTCCTGCGCGAACGCGGTGCCGGACCCGAGGAGCGCGACGACGAACGCGGCGAGAAGCGCACGCGTGAATCGGTGTGGTGTCGTCATCAGTTGGATCTCCGTCCGAGTGCTTCCTGGCTGCGCTTCCTCAGCGCCGCCTGGTCGCCGATCAACGCCTGCACGAGGGACAGCACTTCCTGGTAGTCCTCCCACTCGTCCATGCGGTCGAGCAGGGTGACGAGTGCGTCGTCGACGACGAGCTGCGCCTTGCGCGCCTCTCGAAGTGCCTCGACGCTCGGCGCGCGACGCGCCTCCGACAGCGCGTCGTGCGCCGCCGGCGAAAGGCCTTGAACGATACTCAGCGCGACGTCGGCCATGTCGAGCAGACGTCCGAGCGTGTCGAGGCGTCCGAACTCGCCGGCCTCGTAGTCGGCTGCAAGCTGCTGCCAGGCCTCGGGGTCGAAGCGCACATCGGCAGCCTGGTTGCGCCATGCCTCGAGGCGCCGCTGAAGAACGGCCTCGGCGCCCGTCCCCGGGTCGAGGCGGTTGCTGATGGTCTCATCGAGGATCGCGCAGAGTTCGCGCGTTTCGCGCTCGGCGCGGGTCGTCACTTGGTTCTGGGCGACGACGGCGGCCACGAGGTCGGGGTCGTCTTCACCCGGCGGATCGGCAATGAGTGAATCGGTCGCCTCGAGCGCGCGCTGCTGACGCTCGCGCACGCCGCTGAAGGCTTCCTTGAGACGCAACTGGCGATCGGCGAGGAGGCGCTGGACCTCGGCGTCCTCGACGACGTGCACGCGGCGCCCGTCGACGGCCGTGATCTGCGGCCCGCGGTTGCCGGGAAGATCGCGCCGGTCGCGCGCCTCGACGCGGTAGTTGCCCGGCACCGTGTCGGGCGCCTCGACGAGATCGAGCACCCAACGGAACTCGTTCGGCCGCGCCGCATCGGCGACGAGCTCGACGACCCGCCCCGACTCGTCTTCCAGCGTGACGCCGTCGACACCGTGGTCGTCCTCGGCAACGGCCCCGAACGGCACGACGGCGCGCGCCGTAACCTTCACGTCGGACCGCACCGGCGAGAAGCTGCGCAACGTCGGCGCGCGATCGCGGCGGACGAGCAGCGGGTACTGACTCGGGTCGGGGGCCGTCAGGCCATACTCGCCCGCGACGTTGACGAACAGACTCTCCGACTCGTCGGCAAGGAACGAGCCGCTGATCACGGCCGGCGTCACGCTCGTGTCGACCTCGAGGTCGACCTTCTCACCGCGACTCGCAAGCCGCAGCTCGGCCGTCGTCGGGTCGCCAAGGCTCGTTCCCTGCATCGTGATCAGCGTGCCCTCGGACACGACGAGTCCGTCGACACCCACCGTCGTGGCGGGCTCGCCGAGGTAGCTCGGCGGCGTGAGCGTGAAGGCCGGGTCGATGAGCTGCGGCGGGTCGATGACACGCAGCTCGCGACGTGCGGCCGGGTCGTCGCCGTCGTCGTCGCCACCGCGCGCGAAGAGGATCGTGTCGCCGGGTTGGACGGTGACGTACCCGCGGTACGTCTCGCGCGCCTGCGACGTCATCGCGACGCGGCGTCCTGCCGGGCCCCCATCGATTACGAGCTCGACGCGTCCGGGATCGGTGCCCTTGTAAGTCAGCTCGACGTCGAGCGCACCGCCACTCGCCGCCACGACCGTTCCGTCGTCCAGCACCACGTGCGAGGCACCGCGCGCGGCGAGGTCGAGCGTGAGGTGCGTCTGACGCGGCCAGGCGACGTCCTGCAGCGCCCACCGCTGAGCGAAGACGCCGACGTGCGGCTCGACGAAGAAGACCAGCACGGCGAGCAGCGCCGCGAGTCCTGCGCCACGCCCGAGCTCACGCAGCGATGGCGCAGGGTCGAGCACTTCGCGCAGGTCGGTGGCCTCGCAGGCTGCCGCGGCCTCGTCGACGACCTGTCGCTCGAGCGAACCGGGTTCGCCGTCACCGATCTCGAGCGCCGTGATGAGGCGCCCCTCGTAGGACGTGTTCGCCGTTTCGACGAGCCGCGCGGCGTCTTCCCGGTCCGGCCCGCGCAGGAGCGGCCGCAGCAGATGCCGCCAGGTCTCGCGCGCGAGGACGGCCACGGCCACCAGCAGCAACAGCGCGCGCACGACGCGCGGGAGGTCGAGCGTGCGATCGGAGGCATAGAGCGCCACGAGCGTCACCACGGCGACGGCCGCAACACGTCCGGCGCCCGACAGGACGCGCAGCCCGCGAATGCGAGCCACGACCTGGTCGAGGCGACGTTCGAGCGATGAAGGAGTGCAGGGCGCGACGGTCATCGGCGACTCGGAAAGAAGGTGTGTTCGTGGCCCGTCGTGTTCGGTTGGTTGGGGTCGTGGCGCCGAACCGCAAACGAACTGGCGAGCTCGTCGCGGTGAGGCGACGAAGGGCCGGACCGAAGGAGTGCCGGTAGGAGCGTAGTGATGGTTGCCACGGGTGTCAGCGCTGGAAGATCGGGAGGTAGCCGTAGGGCAGTGACAGGATCAGCGCACCGACGGCCGTCGAGAACGCGGGTCCAGGCCCGGCCGTGATGGGCATCGTGCCGTCGGCATTCTGGTCGGCGACGAGCTCATCGCGGATGCGCGGGTAGTACCAGTTCCAGTCCTGCCCGCCGATCACGTACAGCGCCTGCGTCGCGTAGTAGTGGCCGTACCAGTAGAAGTAGTGGTGACGCCAGCGCGAGCTGCCCGACACGTTCGGGTAGAGGTCTTTGAGAAACTCGACGCTCGGACGCAGGTCGATGCGCTGGTTGCGATGCATCAGCGTCTCGCCGTAGTGGCCGACGTTGTGCAGCGCCGCGAGGCCGGCGGCCGTCAGGGCGAACGACGAGCGCGTGAAGCGCTGGGCCTGGTACGCGAAGGCGCCCTTGCCGAGCGCGTAGTAGCTCTCGCCATGCCACGGGTAGCCGACTTCTTCGGGCACGTAGCTCAGGGCGATGTAGGCCGCGGCGTTCTCGATCGTCGAGCGCGGAACGCGGATGCCGACGTTGCGCGCCGCACGCAGTGCGTTGAGCTGACAGACGGCGATCGACATGTCCGACTCGACCGCGAGCGGAGAGTAGCGCCACGCCCCATCCGCGTTCTGGCAGCCGACGATGAAGTCGATCGACGACTGGAGCTTGTCGCGGAAGTCGCGATCGCCGCTCATGCCATAGACCTCGGCGAGGAACAGCGCCGCGAACGCATGGCTGTACATGCGCGTGCCGTTGTGCGAGATGAACCCTTCACCGTTGACGCGCGACGTCACGTAGCGCGTGGCCTTCGCGATGACGAGTCCGTACTCCCCGCGCCCTGGCAGATGTCCAGCCGCGAGGAATGCCATGCCCGCCAGCGCCGTGACACCGGGATGCGGCGCGAGGTTCGCCGTCACCTTGTAGTCTTGGTTGAGCTTGTAGCCGACGGCGCCGCTCCAGCTGCCGTCTTCGTTCTGGTTTTCGGCGAGCCATTTGAGTGCGCGGTCGACGGCCTCGATCGACTCGGGCGTGATGTCGTCGGCATCCATCGCAGCGGCAGGCGCCGGCGGCGTGTGCGTGGAGACATGCGACGCGGCGGCCGGCAGCGCACCGAGCGCCATGATCGCGATGCTCGCGATGCATGCGGTTGCACGATTCATCGTTGGTCTCCAGATGTGGGGACGACGCTCGGATCTCGAACCATCCAGACGCGGTTCGACTGAGCGAGCACGAGCGCGCCGTCGACGAGCGCGATCGACAGAGGGTGATAGCTCGTCATCGTCTCGAAAGAGTGACTGTACCGGTCGCTGGCATCCGCGCCTCGTGCGACGAAGAGGTCGATCCTCTTCGTCCCGTCGACGCGCGAACGGCGGACGTTCCCGATCGCGAAACCGCCACGACCGTGCGCCACCTGACTCGCCCCCTGGAGTTCTTCGCCGAGGTCGATCCAGGCGCGGTCGTCGAGCGTCTCGCCATCGAGCACCCGCAGGACATCGCCCTCACCCGACAGCATGACAAGTGTGTCGTTGGGAACTCGTGAGTCGCCGACGAGCATCTGCCACATCCCGCCGCCGTCGAGCGAGCGCTCCTTGCCGCTGGCGATCTCGACGCTGACCGGGACGTCGTGGCGATTGCCGGTGGTGCGGTCGACGGCGAGCGTGACGAGCGTGAGTCGTTCGCCACTCGGCGCCACGAGGACGGAGCTGCCCGCGAGCAAATCGCGCGTCCACTCCACCGAGCGCGTGCGAGCGCTCCACGAACTCCAGCGCACGTCACCGCGCATCGGATGCTTGAAGAGCACAGACTCGCGCGCGTCGATCGGCTCGCCGAGGATCTCGAGTTCACTCGACAGCCGCGTGTCGTGCAGGACTCGACCGCGCGCCGGATCGATCGTCAGCATGTGACGCTCGGGTGCGACCGACGGCGAGTGCGCGCGACGTTGGAACGCGAGCAGCGTGTCGCCCGTCGTGAACAACGACGCGCTCGTCGTGCCCGGGATCTCGAGGTACGACGTGCGCACGCCCGTCTGCAGGCCGAAGCCGTGGACGGCGAAGACACCATCCTGCTCGGTGTCTTCCACGAGCGTGAGCACGAGCCCCGAGTGCACGACGACGTCGAGCGGGCTCGAGCCCTCGAAGCGCGTCGACCAGATCCGCGAGCCGTCCGCCAGTGAGAGCACGGCGAGTTCGTACTTGGCCTTGATGACGAGTCGATCGCGCCACGTGATGAACTGCGCGTTCGAAGCATTCACGGAGCGCACATCGCCGGGCATCTTCGCCGCCCACGCGATGTCGCCGCGCGCGGCGTCGAGTGCGACGAGCATCCCCTCGGCGCTGACCGCCGCGAAGAGCAGGTGCGCATACTCGGGGTCGACCGTGCCCTCGACGAGCGGAAGGAACAGGCGCGACGAGTCATCGACGTCGAGCGACACGACCTCGGCGTCGGCGCCCGGCAAGAGTGGTGCAACGGGCTCGGCCGGCGCGGGTGCCTTGCCTTCGAGCGCATCCGCGAATGCGTCCTCACCCAACAGACGTGCGAGGCCCGCCTTGCGTCCGTCGTAGCGCGGCGAGTCGAGCGTGACGAGCAGCTCGAGCATCTCGCGCTGCGCGTTCTCGTGTCCCGCGGTCATCGGCACGTCGGCAAAGAGCTTCTCGACCCACTGGTCGACGATCGCCGTCGCGCGCAGGCCATTGAGCGCGGCGAGGGCCTCGCTTGCGTGGACGCTCAACCGACGTTGGGCATGGGCCACCGTGAGCAACTCGTTCCACGCCGGAGCACTGTTGCGCTCACGCGCCTCACCGAGCGCCGCCTCGATCCACCCGCCGCGCGCCTGTTTGCGCACTGACTCGGGTGCATCGCGGACTTCGAGCGCCGCCGCGAAGCTCTCGATGGCGTCCGTGAAACGACCGCCGCCGAGCCGCACCTCGCCGAGCGTCACCATCGCCGCGGGCGAGTGCTGCGCCTCTTCCATGAGACGCTTCTCGACGCGTTCATCGTCGAGAGCACCACTGATCTCGTAGTGATCCGTGAAGAGCGTGACCATGCCGGCCGGGATGAGACGTCGCACGCGGCGCCCCCAGAGGAGCGCAGGCCAATCGACGGCGTCCCCGACCACCCAGCGATCGACGTCGACTGTCATCAGCTCCGAGCGCGTAGGTAGCAGCAGCGTACGACCGACGAGGACGGCCGGGGCCGTCACCGTGTCGATCACCGCACGCACGGCCGAGAAGAGTTCGGGGCGCACGGGCACGCCCGTCGTCACGTCGAACAGCTCGACGGTGTCCTCGCCGACGATCAGGAGCCGGTCTTGGACGTCGGAGGCGTCGGACGAGAACACGAGCGGCTGGTGCCGGTACGGCCCACCGCGGCGCGCGCGGATCGCACTGAGCGGCGTCCAACTGGTGCGTCCGGTTTGCGGGTCGAGACCGAGCACGACCTTGCTGTCGAGCGGCGCGATGACGAGCACGTCGTCACCCATCTGCGGCACCTGGTTCGTCCAGTGGATCGGGCGCAGCGTGTTCTGCACATGGCTGCGCGAAGGCTGGCGAACCGTCTGCTGATAGCCGGTCACCCAGCGCATGCGACCCGACCAGGCGTCGACGCAGGCCACGACACCGAGGTTGGTCGACATGTAGATCGAGCCGTCGTGGAGCAGTGGCGGACTCGTCACGTGCTCTTGGAACGGCCGGTTGAACATCGTGAGGTCTTGCTGACCCAGACACACGAACGTGCGCCAGAGCAGCTCGCCGTTCGACTGGTCGAAAGCCGCGATGTAGGCGTTGATCGAGCCCTGCGTCACCGAGCCGGCGGCGTAGACGACGCCGCCGCGGACGACGACGGGACCGTGCACGTCGAAGCTGTTCACGAAAGCGTCAGGGCCTTCGAGGACGCGCTCCTGACGCCAGAGTTCCTTACCCGTGAAGCGGTCGAGTGCGACGATGCGGCGACGTGGGAGCGGCCAGTTGATCGGCACGCCGTCGAACTCCTGCGTCGGGCGCTCGACCTCGAGCACCTGCTGCGTCGCGACCACCATGTCCGACGTCACGACGGGCTGCGCGATCTGCGTCGGCGCAATCGCACGGGTCCGCTGGCGGTGGGCGTAGACGTCGAACGTGAACGACCCGGTGCCGTAGCCGGCTTGCGTCGTGGCGAGCTCGAGCGGCCCGGCGTGATGCCAGACGACGCGTCCCGAGAACACGTTGAGCGCCGTGACCGAAACCGTGTCGGCGACGTAGGCCACGCCGTCGCGCACGACGGGATGGATCGGCGCGTACGGCGCCTCGCCTGTTTTCGGCGCAGCGTGGAAGACGTTCTCGTCGGGCTCGCCGTTCGTGAGGCCGGGCAACGTCGCCGTCGTCAGCGCGTGCTGCCAACGCGCCGTGAGCTGCCGCACCGGCTCGTCGTCGACGAGGATCGACTCGGCGGGTGCGATCTTGCTGCGCAGTCGAGCCACGAGATCGACGAACATGGAGCTCTCGCCGTCGCCGTCGGAGCTGCTGAGCTGCAGCGCACGCTCGGCGGCCATGAGCGCCGCTTGGATGTCGCCACGCTCGGCCAGCAGACGAGCGATCGCCACCGTCGCATCGCGGCCGGCCGGCTGGCCTTCCCAGCGGCGGGCCAGGCGACGCAGCTCGGCCACGTCGCGCCACGCAATGGCGTTCGCGACCGCATCGCGCTGGGCGTGGTCGTCGAGCTGGGCCACGGCCGAGGCGGGCACGGCCGTCTCGAGCATGTAGAGCGCCAGCTCGCCGGCGCCGACCCAGCGACCGAAGCCGCCGTCGACCTGGATCACGTGGTCGGAGAACTTCTCGGCGATGTCGACGAAGGCCAGCGCCGCCGCGTCGGCGTCACCCTCGGCGAGGCGTTCGAGGGCCTCGTTGAGGGCGTTGCGGGCCGCACTCGAGTCGCGCACGACGAAACCGAGCGCGGGACGGTCGTCCGGGTCGTGGACCCAGCGATCGTCTCGGATCTCGTCCCAGCCCTCGTACCGAAGGGTCTGGGCCCCGAGAACGCCCGCGACACACGCCCACACGGCCAACAGCTTGACGGCCGTGAAGGGGCCCCAGGGGCCGTTTCTGTGCGTTTGTGGTGCGTTCACGGTGTGTCTCGGTGGAGAGGTCCGACGCAATCGACGTCAGACGAGGTTCTTCCTCTTTCGGTAAATCCACTCGACGGCAAGCAATGTGAGCAGAAGAAGCAGAGGAAGCAGGCCCGACCAGAGCTCCTCGCGCTCGGGTTCATCGAGCGGACGCTCCGTCGGGAGGTCGTTCATGGAGTCGAAGACGTCGTTGATGTCGGCGAGGTGGGCATAGCGGCCGCCTGTGCGCTCGGCGATGCCACGCAGGAGCACTTCGTCGAGGACGGCGTCGTCCGTTTCGGCCGACGGCACCGACACCGTCACGATCCGCGGTGATTTGGCTTCGCCGGAATCCGACTCGGGGTCCTCGAGCCAGAGGCGGTACGGACCGGCGTCGGCCGCCAGCACGGTGCCGCTGAAGACGCCGTCCTCCTCGCGCGACAGCGTGAGCGTCTCGCGCGTGCCGTCGGGCTCGACGAGGTAGGCCTCGAAGGCCTCCGTGACAAGCGGCTGGAACGAGGCGCTCTGCACGCGCGCGGTGAGCTCCATGCGCTCACCGATGACGTAGCTCGAACGGTCGGTCGAGAGGTCGAAGCGGTAGTCGCTGCGACGCAGCTTGTTGAGCGCGAGGTAGCGGATGAGCCCACGCCAGAACGGCTCGCGGTAGGTTTCGAGGTAACGCAGGCGCCAACGCCACGTCTCATCAGTGGCGAGGAATGCCGTGCGACCCTGGGGGTAGTACATCGTCGCCAAGAGAACGTGCGGGCCGTGCGTGTTGCGCGACGTCGGGTGCAGCAGCTGCACCTCGGCGGTGGTGCGCGCCTTACTCACCGGGTAGTACCACGTGAGCGGTGCCAGGCCGTCGTCGCCCTCCCAGAGCGCGCGGTTCGTCTCGAGGTCGGGATGCAGCGTCACGATCTCGTGGGGGTCGCGGTCGTTGACGAGCTGCGGGCGGAACGTCGGCGAGCTGTCGTTCATCGCCGCGAGTTCGGTGGCGCGGTCGCCGATGAGGACAGGCAGGATGTCGGCGATCGGAGTGTCGACGTAGTCGCGCGGCGCGTAGCGCATACCGGCCTGCATGAGGAAGCCGCCGCCGGCCTCGACGAAGTTCTTCACGTTCAGCAGGTGCTGTTCCCAGTTCGGACCGAGGTCCTGCGGGAGCACGTCGCCGAAGATGATGACGTGGTAGTCGAAGAGAGCCTCGCGCGGCGGGAAGGCCGTCAGTGATTCGACGCCGGTCGACTCCTGGATGAAGTCCTTGTCCGCGTCGAGCAGCAAGCACTGGATGTCGAGGTTGCGCGAGCGCATCAACATCGTGACCAGGAAGCGGTACTCGTAGCGCGGATAGCCGTCGACGTAGAGCACTTTGATGCGCCCCGGCTCGATCCGCAGCATGCGTCGCTCGGCGTTGTTGCTCGCGTCGCGCTCGCCGGGCAGCGGCTCGACGCGCACGACGAGGTCGAGGTCGCCCTCCACGTCGGGTACGAAACTCACACGCACGGTCTGTTCGGTGACGCCCGCGCCCTTGGCGAGCACGACATCCGTGCGCGCCAGCTGGCGCCCCGCGGCGCTGTCCTCGATCGTGACGGCCGTGGCCTGACCGGGGAACCCACGCGATGCGATCGACACCTCGAGCGTGACCGTGTCGCCGGCCAGCGCCACCTCGGGCGCCGTGACCTGACTGATGCGCACGTCACGCGGGATCTCGGGATCACCGACACCCACCGTGCTCACCGGCACGCCGCGCGCGGCAAGACTCGACAGCGCCGCCTGCACGTCGCGCCCCGCGTTCACACGCCCGTCCGAAATCACGACGACGTGCGAGACCTCGCGGCCACGCGTTTCTGCCGCCGCAGCCGAGAGGGCATCTCCGAGACGCGTCGAGCTGTCGGACGCCGAGAGGTCGTCGAGCGACGCCACGGCCCGCAGGTTCGCGCCGAACGCGAAGCTCAGCATCTCGTAGCGCTCGGACAACTCGACGAGCGGTCCGGACACCGCAGCCCGCACGACCGCGGAACGCGTGGCGTCGTTAGGCAGCCCGACATCGCGCGCCAGATCCGACATGTCGCGCTCGCGCAGGCTCGCCGAGTCGTCGACGAGCAGCACGCCGACGGGCTTCTCGATGCGCACGCGTTGCTTGCTACGCACGGGGTTGAAGAGGAACAGCGCAACCACGGCCAACACACCGATGCGCATCGCGATCGGCAGCCACTTCGACCCGCCTTCGTACGACTCGCGCACGTACAGCCAGCGCGCGAAGAGGAACAACGCCGGCGCGATGACGAGCACGAGCACCCAGACGGGCGGCAGGTTGAGGAACTCGACCTGCGTCGTCTCGACGATGTCGGACGACTGTGCCGCAAGTGCGGACGACGACAGCGCGAGGGCTGCTGCGAGGCGAGTCATCGTCCTGCTCCCATCGAACGGGCCAACAGCGATTCGGCGACGAGCGCCGCGAGCAGACACCAGAGCAAGAAGCGCGCGAGACTCCCGTCGCCTTCGTCGCCGAGGTCCTCGAAGTCGTCTTCGGTGAAGGCCTCGCCGAGCTCGAACTCCACACCCGCGAGCCGCTCGGTCAGCACCGAGGCATCGACAGTGCGGAGGTCGCCTTCACGCGCATCGGGCAGGGCAGCGAGAGCGAGCGTTCGTTCGACATCGCCGGCGGCCGTCGAGGCCAAGATCGACACGCGGTAAGCGCCGGGTTCGATGAGCGGCACGGCGTTGAGCGCGAGGAGATAACGTTCGTCGTCGGCACCGAGGCGCTCGGCTTCGGGCGTCTCGAAGGTCTGGATGGCGCCCGACGGCGTTTCGATCGTGACTTCCGTGGGACGTCCGTTGACGACGAGTTCGGCCACCTGACCGACGGGCAGGTTGCGCCGCGCCGAGTCGGGGGCGACGAGGTCGCCGACGAGTTCCTGCACGAGCGGCACCCACATCGCCGGATTACGCGGCCAGAGGGTCCAGGCGTCGTCGGCCGAGGTACCGATGAGCATCACGCGCCCGCGCCCGAGGGCCTTCTCGACAATCGCGGGCGTGGTTTCGCCGAGCGCGTCGGCGAAGCTCGCGAGCACGCGGCTCTCGGGCATCGGCTCGAGGTCGTGGCGACGCAGCACCGGCACCTGCAAGAGCACCGACAGGCGCGGGTCGGAGAAGAGTTCGAGCGCACGCGGCGGCGGCTCGGGGAGCGTCAGCGTGACGTAGTCCTCGGCGCCGGCGCCCTCGGAGTCGCCGCGTGCACCGAGCAAGCGCGCCGGAAGGAGACCGCGCGCCAGCAGGAGCTGTTCGTAGAGCGCTCCGTCGACGTTGTCGCCCGTGAAGATCATGAGCGGCGTGCCGGCCGCGACCACACCGGCGAGCGCATCGGCCGCCGCGACGCTGAGACCACCGACATCGGCGAACACGATCGCGTCGTAGCGCCAGAGGTCGTTCGTGGTTTCTTCGAAGCGGCCGCGCGACACGACGGTCGGGCGGAAGCGCGGCGTCAGCTCGCCGGCCTCGGGGTCGAGCGCAAGCTGCAAGAAGCTCGTCGCGCCCTCGAGGTCGAAGGCGCCGCCGGGACGCCCGTCGACGAGCAGCACCTCGGTGCCCTCGGTGGCGTCGATCGCGAGGTAGCGCTTGTCGTCGAACTGCAGGTCGTCGGCGTCGAGCTCGAAGCGCACGGTGTGCGGGCCGGCGACATCGAAGCGCGTGCGGAACGTGACGAGTTCGTCGGCGCGCGGGCCGATCGACTCGATGCGCACCGTCTTGCGCTTCTGGCCGTCCTGATAGAAGGAGCCACTCACGCCGACGCGCGCTTGGTCGGAGTGGTTGCGCACCGTCGCGGTGACGGGCACGGAGTCTTCGGTGAGGACGAGCGGGTCGTCGAGTTCGAGCGCCACCACGCCGAGGTTCGGCGGCGATCGCAGTCCGTCGTTGACGGGCACGATGCGAAGCGAGCCCCCACCGAGATCGAAGACCTCGCTGAACGTCGCGCCCAGGGACGCCGTCTCGTCGGACCACGCGAGCTGCTGCATGTCCGTGTAGATCTCGACGTCGAGGCGTCCTTGACGCACCGGACGCACGCGGTCGCGCAGCACGCGCGCAGCCGACACCATGTCGGCGACACCCGACGGCGCCGGCAACCCGCTCTCGATCGCCTCGAGCACGCGGCTCGGTTGCGCACCGATCGGCGTCGGCAGCACAGCGCCCCCGCCGGGCGTGATCAGCGTGACGGCATCGCCGCGCTCGTCGGACAGCCCGCGCAGGCGCGCGCGCACGGCCTCGAGCACGCGGTCATCGAGCGTCGTCCCGGGGCCGATGATGCGCCCCATCGACGCCGAGCGATCCACGATCATGACGACCTCGCGACGCCCGCCGGTGACAGCCGCGAGGATCGAGTCGTTCGGGACGAACGGCAGCGCCATCGCCAACGCAGCCAACGCGACGACGAGGCAGCGCAGAATCAGCAGCAGCAGATTCTCGAGCTTCATGCGTCGCTTCTGCTTCTGGTACGCGACGCGCAGGAACTCCATCGCCGCGAACTTCCGCACGACGTAGCGCCGGCGATTCAGAAGATGGATGAGCAGCGGGACACCGACGAGCAGCAGTCCCCACAACATCGCAGCCGAGCCGAAGCTCAAACTCATCGGCCGGCTCCTTGTCGCGCCATGCGTGCTCCGAGGTATGCCGACAAGCTGACGTCGAGCGGCATCGACGTGTCGAGCAGGTGGTAGTCGACGCCGCGCGTGTGGCAGACGCGGCGCAGCTCAGCGAGCCATTCTTCGAGCGCGTCGAGGTAACCCTGACGCAGCGCCGGAGCGTCGACGAGCAGCTTGTCGTCGCTTTCGAGGTCTTCGAAGCGCGTCAGGCGGTCGAAGGGGAAGCGGATCTCGTCGCCGTGCAGCACGTGCATGACGAGGCACTCGTGCCCGCGCGCGCAGAGCGCCGCGAGTCCACGGCCGACGTTGTCGAGATCGCCGAACAGATCCGAGATGAGAACGACGAGCCCGGGCCGCGGGATCGCCTCCGTCATGTGCCCGAGGACCTGCTCGAAGTTCGTCTCTTCGGCAGGCTCGCGCGACGACAACTCGGTGAGGATCGGGACGAGATGGCCAGGCGAGGTCGACGCCGGAAGCACCGTGCCGACCTTGTGGTCGAACAACGCGAGCGAGGCACCATCGCGATCACGCAGCACGAGGTGCGCGAGCGCCGCGGCAACCTGACAGGCGTAATCGTACTTGGACGGCTCGTCGCCCCCGTCGGGATAGCCCATCGAGTGACTGGCATCGACGATCAACGTGCACTCGAGGTTCGACTCCTCCTCGAAGCGCTTGATCGCGAGGCGGTCGGTGCGGGCGTAGGCCTTCCAGTCGAGGTGACGGAGGTCGTCACCTTGCACATACGGGCGGCGTTCGACGAACTCCGCCGAGACACCGCGGCGCGGGCTGCGGTGACGTCCGGACATGTAGCCGTCCACCGCGGTACTCGCGGTGAGCGACAGGTGCGAGAGACGTTCGGCGACACGCGGGTCGAGACGAACGCGCCGTGCGGCACGCCCTCCCGATCCACCCGAGTCGTCAGCCCTCGTTGGATCCGACGACTTCGGGGAGTCCGCCATCATTCATCGCCTTCGTCGGGTGGATAGGCACGGTCTCGAGCAGTCGGTCGATGATGTCGTCCGACGTGATCCCCTCGGCCTGAGCCGAGTAGTTCGTGAGGATACGGTGGCGCAGCACGGGACGCGCGGCGCGCTGGATGTCCTCGACCGAGACGTTGAAGCGACCACGGATGACGGCGCGCGCCTTGGCACCGAGCACGAGGAACTGACCGGCGCGCGGTCCGGCGCCCCACTTGAGGCTCTGCTTGACGAACGCGGGGCAGCCCTCGCTGTCGGGACGCGTCGCACGCACGAGCGCGGTCGCGTAGGTGAGCATCTCGTCGGCGACGGGCACGCGACGCACGAGCGCCTGCAGCTCGCGGATCTCCTCGCCCTTCATGACGGTCTGCAACTCGACCGGGTCGAGCGCGTTGGTGCGACGCAGGATCTCGACCTCGTCCTCTTCGCCGGGGTAGTCGACGACGACGTTGAACATGAAGCGGTCGAGCTGGGCCTCGGGGAGCGGGTAGGTGCCCTCCTGGTCGATCGGATTCTGCGTGGCGAGCACGAAGAAGGGATCGGGCAGCCGACGCACGGCACCGCCGGTGGTCACCTGGCGATCCTGCATGGCCTCGAGCAGCGCGGCCTGCGTGCGCGGCGGCGTGCGGTTGATCTCATCGGCAAGCAGGACGTTCGTGAAGACGGGGCCTTCGATGAACGTCAGCTCGCGCGCTCCGGAGGTGCGGTTCTCCTGGATGATCTCGGTGCCCGTGATGTCGGTGGGCATGAGGTCGGGCGTGAACTGGATGCGCTTGAAACCGAGGTCGAGCGTCTGCGATAGCGACGAGATCATCAGCGTCTTGGCGAGGCCGGGCACGCCCGTGAGCAGGCAGTGGCCGCGCGAGAAGAGGGCCACGATGAGCTGGTCGACGACGGCGTCCTGGCCGACGATCACCTTGCCCAGCTCGGCGCGCATACGGTCGTACGCGTCCTTGAGGTGCTGGGCGGCCTGGACATCGGTTCCGTCGAGCATCGATGAACTCCGATCTTTCGTTCGCGGCGCGGCCTGCGGCGCCGGGGGTCCTGCGGTCGGGGACGGGCCGGGGACACCCCCACGGAACCTCGTCGATCCTCTGAGCGAGCCACGACTCTATCAGCGGGTAGCAATGACCTCTATGACGTCACGCCGTGGCCACCGCATTCCTCAAATCCGTGCCGAAACGTACCCATGTTGGACTGTTCGGGAAGATCGGCCCTCGAGGTGCACCGTTCCCGGTCGTGGGTCCCGACGCCGCGATGCCGTTTTGGCAGAAGGGTCGCGCACGACCTCGTGCCGCTGCTCGCCGCCTCGTCGCTGGCCAACCCGATGATTCTCGTGCGCACAGCCCGCCTGCGCACCTTCGCCACGCTCACCGCATGCGGCGCCTCGGTCGATGAACAAACTCGCGCGGCGCTTCACGCGCAGATCAGCGCGACCGAGGAGTTCGCCACCGCTCTCGCGTCGATCGGCACTCCCCAGCGTCTCGAGAGCGAGGAGCCGAAACTCCGCGATCCGATCAACAACGTCACCGCAAAAAGCTCCGTTCTTCAGGAAATGACTCCTGAGATTCTCGATCTTTTCCACCGCAGCGCGATCGCCCGCCGTCGAAGCCCTGAACGCTGCCCGAGCACGCTGCGCTCAGGGATCCTCGTCGAGCCAGACCTGCAGCAGGACGGACCCGTCGCGAAGATCCGGCGTGAGGCCGACCAAGGCACCGCTCGTGCGATGCAGCATCGCCGTCGGGAGGGCCGCGCCGAGCGTGGGACCGCGCAGAAGCCGCGGCGCGACGCCCGGCGCCGAGATGTCGAAGACATGCACGCCGGACGACGTGGGCACGAGGACGGCGCTGCCGGCGTCGATCGGGCGGCTGTCCCAGTCCATGAGCTCGGAGTCGCCGGTCGCAAGGGACGCGGTGCGCTGCGCGACGTGGCCATCACTCCCGTTCAGCACGCCGCCGAGGCGGTTGTCACGGCGCTGTGTGGCGAGAATGGCCGGCGAGGCGCCGCCGCTGGGATCGTCCCGCAGGCCGACGATGTGCAGGCGATCGAGACGCTCGATGGGATCGTCGAGGATCACGTAGCCCTCCGGACTCGGCTCGGGGGCCAGGGTGTAGAGGTACCGCGAGTCGGATGGCGCGACGACGATGCGGTCGCGCCAGACCCGCACCGGCTCCTCGAGCCAGCCGGGCGGATGGGGATCGAAGAGGTACGACGGATCGAAGGTGGACGCGTCGAGCGCGAAGTTGCGGTCGTAGCGGAACGTGTGCCGGATCGCACCCGACCAACCGTCGACGGCCGCGAGGACGCCCACTCCCGTGCAGGCGTAGATCACGCCCGCGTGCTCGGCCAACGGCGCCGTGCCTGCGCGCTTCGGGATCAGCGACAGCGCCGTCTCCGCGAGGCGACTCGCGTAGCGCTGGACGATCCCGCCGCGCGCCAAGGGCGTCTCCCAGAGCGCCTTGCCCGACGCGAGGTCGAAGCACGCCAGCGAGACCTCGGTCTGCAAGCCGGCGCGGTAGACCTGAGCGAAGACGCGCTGCCCGCGAATCAGCGGTGGACCGAACGCCGCGCCCGCCCCACCGCGCGGTGACTGGGCCATCCACGCCAGCACGGCGCTGCGCTGGTCGCCCACCGCGACGTCGCGATCGAGCAGGTCCGTGGCGACGAGATGCCCGCGGCGTGGCACGCGCGGACTGCGCGCACGATTGATGTCGAACGGCGTGTTGAAAGGCACGACGAGCCGCGAGCCCGAGCGCGCGGCCGTGAACCGCGCAGGCGCCGGCAGCGACGTCACGAAGCGTCGCTCGCGCACCTGCGCGGCCACCTCCTCCGTCCAGCGAAACGACGTCAGGGTGCGCGTCTGCTGCACGGGATCGAAGCCGTGCAGGCCGAGCGAGTCGATGATCAGGAGCTCGTCACGACGCCCGTCGATGACCAGCGGAAGACCCGTTTCGGGCTCGCCGTCGAGGGCGTGGCGCACGCCTAACGCCCAGCGCCACGAGAAGAGGTCGCCCGCTGCGGACGGTTCGTCGGGCAGCGCATCCGCCTCGTCCGTGCGTGCCTCGGCGCGCCGCCTGAGTTCGCGCAGCGCGTCCGACGGGGCCTCGACGAGCCGGGCCATCGCCGCGGCGGCCCACCAGTGGCCGGCCTCGAAGAGCATGCGCGCGGCCGTTTCGGCGGCCAGGGACGAGGCCGGCAGAGCGCGCCCGCGCGTGGCCCAGTCGACGAGCGCATCGATGTCACGCCGCCCGCGAGCGAGGTCGATCGCCCGGCGCGCATCGGCATCGATTGCTCGCTGGACCTCCCGAGCATCACTCGCCGCGACGAGCTGCGCGGCGCGCTCGAGCACGGGCACGTGCGTGCGCGGTCCCCACTCCACGAGCACACCCCGCCGATCGGCGCGCAGCAGGCGCAGCGTGTCGAGCGCCGCGCCGACCGAGCCCTCGCGCAGCGCGTTCTGGAGTTTGCGGAGCTGGAGCTCACCGGGCCCGTCGTCGAGCTGTGGAAGCGTCGACCCGTTGTGGAAGTTGCTGCCCTCCGGGACGACGAACTGGCCGCGCAGCGGGGCCGCAACCAGGAACAGCCCCGTGACGACGAGCATCAAAGCGCGCGGTGTCTTCATCACGTGTCCGACGTCGCGGACGCGCCGTCCCCGACACGCTCACCCTTGGGCGGCGCGTCGTCGTCGGCGGCGCCTTGCTCGGCCGTGTCGTCAGCACCGACCGGTTTCGTGACAATCGGCCCGACGACGTCCGGAGAGAGGCGCGCCTCGAGCTCGAGCCGCTCGCGGATCAACGGGTCGGTCGTCGCCCCGATGCGGAGATTGCGCTTGGCCTCGGCCGCATCGAGCCGCTCGGCGCGTTCGGCCTCGAGTGCTGCCGCGTCGCGCCGCACGGCGTGGAGATCTTCGAGCGCCGGCAGCGTCCACTTCACGAACACCCACGCCAACGCCGCGAACAGCGCGAGCGGGAGCGAGTAGCGTCGCAGTAGGCCGGGTCTCCGCGTCATCCCCCCACTGTCCCAGGCTGCGCGGGTCGAATCCACGCCCCGCCGGCCGCCGTTCTCGGCGTCATGCGGTCACAGCCACCGGATCCCTGCGATTCGTGTGACGAGCGAAATCCTTCGGCGGGGCGTTCTGCGCGGCGTTGAGCCGATGCTCGCCAGGATCCCCATCATTCAAGACACGGCGATGGATCGCGGTTTCGCGGACAGGCTTCGGATCGTCGCAGCGCTCCTCTTCACGTGGGATCGACATCGCAGGAACGACGAGAGCGGCGCTTCACGCGACGCGTCGGGGGACGTTCCCCAGGGACCAGGCAGCGCACGACGAACTGATTGTCGGAGGACGCGCGTGCCCGGCGGTCGCCTGCGATGACATCCGCCACAAGAGGAACCCCATCATGGGCAAGTCAGGATCCGAGAAGCTGTTCACGAAAGCCTTCACGCTCGACAACGCGCAACTCGAGAAGGTCGCTCACATGAGCGCCGAGTACGGCGAGATCAAGCGTTGGTGCCCCTACGGACAGCCGAGCATCGACGGGCTGTGCGCGAAGGTGATCGTCAACCCGAAAGCCGTCGGTCGTTTCATCGACGACCTCCTCCTCACGGAACTCGAGTGGGACATCGGCGTCTTCCCGCTCGGCAAGCCGGGCCTCGACGGCGTGCTTGTCGACATGCAGTTCGGCGCGACCCACCACTGACGATCGGAGAGCAGCGATGACGACGAACGACGAACAGTGCGTAACGCTCACGGGCCACTCGCGCATCGTGCAGGTGCACCCCACGCGACGTTGCAATCTCATGTGTCGTCATTGCTACTCGAAGTCTGGTCCGAAGGAGCGGGACGTCCTGGAACTCCCGCTCCTTCGGACGTTCCTCCGGGACGCGCGTGCCGAGGGCTACGACGTCATGGGCCTTTCGGGCGGCGAACCGCTGCTCTACCCGCACATCGGCGAGCTGCTCGACGACGCCCGCGCGCGCGGCATGCGCACGACGGCCACGACGAACGGCACGCTGCTCACGGAAGAGCGCGTCGCCGAACTGGTCGGCCGACTCGACCTCCTCGCCGTGAGCTGCGACGGCGTCCCCGACTCGCACGACCGGATGCGCGCCTCGCCCGGCGCGTTCGCCAAGCTCGACACGGGCCTCGAGGTGCTGCGCGACAGCGGCATCCCCTACGGTCTGATCTTCACGCTCACGCAGCACAATCTCGACGAGTTGCCGTGGGTCGCCGAGTTCGCGGTGCGCAAGGGCGCGAGGTTGCTTCAGATTCACCCACTGGAGGAGACGGGGCGGGCCGAAGAGGTGCTCGAAGGGCAACGGCCCGACGGGACCGAAGGCGGCTACGCGTTCTTGCTCGCACACGAGATCCGTAAGCGCTTCGGCTCGGATCTCGTCGTGCAGGTCGACCTCGTCGCCTCGCGCCACCTCCGCGAACAGTCGGAGCGCTTCGTCGGCAGCCACGCCGAACTCCACGACGACGCCCCACTCGCCGAACTCCTCGAACCGCTCATCGTGGAACCCGACGGCGCCGTCGTGCCGTTCCAGTATGGCTTCCCGCGGGCTCACGCGCTCGGCAACCTGCGCCGGGCGCCGCTGGCTCAGATGGCCGTGCACTGGAAGCTGAAGGGGCGCGATGCCCTCGCCGCCGTGCGTCGCCGCGCCCATCGCGGCGCGCTGGCGTCCAGCGATGAAACACCCGTGAGCAACTGGTACGAGGCCATGCGGCGCGCTGCGAGCTGACGATGAAGGGCGAGCGTGGACGACCAGGCCTACAGCGATTGCTGCGTTCGACCCGATAACCAGGGTGGATCGCTTCGAGATCACGATGCGCTGAGTCGTTCGCCGGCAGAACGCGGGTGTCGTCCGCGCCAAGACACGCCCCACGACACCCGAGTGCATGACGAGTTCAAGCGCCACCACCCGTCTCAAGCTCGAGCAATCGGGATCGGTGCACTGGCTTCACTGGGCGATCGCGTGCCTGTCGCTCGGCGTGACGATCGCGGCCTGGTACGCCTCCGACAGCCAGATCGATGAGAAACGTCGGCTGGCGTTCGAACGCGAGTCCGAACGCGTGCTCGACCTCGTCGCTGAGCGCATGCGGAAGTACGAGGACGCGCTCTGGGCGGGCGTCGCGTTCATCGAAGCCGCGGGAGGCGACGTCAGCGCCAGCGAATGGCGGACGTATGCCGAGCGTCTGAGCCTCAGCGAAAAGTACCCGGGCATCAACGGGATCGGCGTCATCCACTCCGTCGATGACGTCCACGCCTACCTGGCCGAACAGCGTCGCACGCGCCCCGACTTCAACATCTACCCCGAGCACGATCAGGGCGAGCTCCTACCGATCACGTACATCGAGCCGATCGCCAGCAACGCGCTGGCCGTGGGCCTCGACATCGCTCACGAAACCAATCGACTTGCTGCCGCCAGGAAAGCTCGTGAGACACGCGCGGCACAGATCACAGGACCGATCGTGCTCGTCCAGGACGCCGACCACACGCCGGGTTTCCTCTTCTACGCGCCCTTCTACGGCGCCGACGCGAGCGCAACGCACGACCCGGAGTCGTTCCGCGGGATGGTCTATGCGCCGTTCGTCGTCCGCAAGCTCATGCAAGGTGTGCTCGCGCAGGAAAGCCGGCACATCAACATTCGCATCCTCGATGGCGCCGACGTTCTCTACGACGAGCACGATGCGACTGACGCGGACCACGACCCCGAACCGCTCTTCACGCGTACCACGAGCCTGCCCGAATACGGACGCGACTGGACCTTCGACATCCGCAGCGCGCGATCGTTCCGGTCGTTCGTGAGCAGCGCCCAGCCGATGACGATCCTCATCGGTGGCCTCATCATCGACGCCCTGCTCATCGGCCTCTTCATCCTCATCACGCGCGCAAACCGACGCGCGCTGGCCTACGCCGATGCCGTCACGGCCGAGCTCGAGGACAAGGCCCACAACCTCGAGGTGTCGAACCAGGAACTCGAACGCTTCGCCTACGTCGCTTCGCACGACCTCCAGGAGCCGCTGCGCATGGTCGGAAGCTTCGCGGAGTTGCTGAACGACACCTACAAGGGCAAGTTCGACGAAGACGGCGAGCGCTGGCTCGGGTTCATGGTGGACGGCGCCGGGCGGATGCAGGCGCTGGTGTGCGGGCTGCTCGAATACTCACGCGTCGGGCGGGACGACATCAAGCAGGACACCGTCGACACGAACCGGGTCGTCGACATCGTGCTCCTCGACCTCGCGAAAACCATCGAGGACGCCGCTGCGAACGTCTCGCGCACCGACCTCCCACGCGTCGTCGGTGACGCACA
Source organism: Planctomycetota bacterium (assembly GCA_029259745.1). Lineage (GTDB taxonomy): Bacteria > Planctomycetota > B15-G4 > B15-G4 > B15-G4 > OFTM221. The sequence continues at coordinate 18,603 of JAJDEO010000055.1, read as the reverse complement.
ACAGCTGCGCCTCGTCTTTCAGAACCTGATCTCGAACGCGATCAAGTTCAGCGACCACTCGACGCAGCCCGTGGTCACCGTCGACTTCGAGCTGGGCTCGGTCGAACACACCTTCGTCGTGCGCGACAACGGCATCGGCATCGACACCCAGTACGCCGACCGCGTCTACACGATCTTCCAGCGACTGCACTCGAAGGATGTCTATCCGGGAACCGGCCTCGGCCTCGCGATCTGCAAGAAGGTCGTGGAGAGGCACGGCGGGCGGCTCTGGTTCGAGTCCGAACTCGGTTGCGGGACGACGTTCTCCTTCACGCTCCCTGCACACGTCGCGGAACCGAGCCTCGACTCCCACCATTCCCCACGCGCGAAAGCCCACAGGTCATGATTGCAGCAAGCCCGATCGACATCCTGCTCGTCGAAGACAGCCCCGGTGACGTCGAACTCGTGCGCCAGGGCCTCACGCGGAGCCGTCTGCTCAACTCGCTGCACGTCGTCCAGGACGGTGTCGAAGCGATGGACTTCCTCCATCATCGCGGCGACTTCGAAGATGTTCCGCGGCCCGCGCTGATCCTGCTCGACATCAACTTGCCCCGCAAGAACGGCCACGAGGTCCTGCGCGAGCTGCGCAGCGACGAACACCTGCGGCCGATCCCCGTCGTGATCCTCACGACCTCCGACCACGAGCGTGACATCCTCAAGGCCTACGAAGAGCACGCCAACGCGTACGTCCAGAAGCCGCTCAACGCGACGGAGTTCATCGACGCGGTGCGCGGCATCGAGGGCTTCTGGTTCTCGCTCGTGCGTCTGCCACCCGAAACGGCCTGAGACTGCGCGGCGTCGCTCGACGGCGCCAGGGATGCCTCGACGCAGGGACGTTTTGCCTGCGACCGCGCGTGCCATCGGCGACGGGGCGTGCGCACAATGGCGAGATGGCACGCTCGCTCGGCATCGACTCGGCTTGGATCGCTGGCGTCGTCGTCATGCTCGGCACGCTCGGATGGATCGAATCGTCGACGGGCACCGGCCGCGGGTTGGTCGAGCTGCAGGGCGAGTTCTGGGCGGCGCATCTGGGGGACGGTGAAGCGCTGCGGGTGCGAGCGCGCAAGACGGGTGTCATCTTCCCCGCGGGCGGCACCGTCGACTTCACGCTACAGGACACCGACAGCACGCGCCTGCAGTCGCTGGGCGCGGAGTGGACCCCGCTCATCGCGACCTCGTCGCTCGAAGTCGTCATGCGCGAGGGTCCGACGGGTTCCTCCGTCATCCGCGTGATCCCGGGCTCGCCTGCGTTCGCCATCGCCGGCCGCCGTGATGCCGACGGACGCGATGTCGTCCTCGAGCGCGCACGCCTGGGCGCCGGCCCGACGATGGGACAGCCGAGCCGCCTGCGCGTGACGCTCGACGGCCCGCGTTTCCTGCTCGCGATCGATGGACGCGACGCTCTGACGTGGGACGACGTCGAGGCGACGGGAAGCCGCGCCTCGCTGCGAGCGACCGGCGGCGGCGTCACCGTCACGCACCTGCGCGCCACGACCATGGGCACGAGCGGCCCGGCTGAGATGCGTGATGACCTCGACCGACTCCCGGCCGTCTCCCGCTGGCCTGGACGCCTCGAGAACACGCTCCTCGCCGGCTGCGTTCTCGCGACCGTTGCGCTGTGGCTCGCGCTGTTGTTCGCTCTCGCGCGGTCGCAGTGGATGTCGCTGCGGGACACGCTCGCAGTCACGGCGTTCGCCTTGTGCCTCCCCACACTTCCGAGCGCTCTGCGATTCGTGGGCGTCGACATCGCTCCGTCGCCCAGCGCGTTGCCGCTCCTGGTGATCTTCGGCGTTGCGATCGCCGGCGTGTTCATCCTGGCGCGGAGCAGCGGACGAACCCAGCCAGAAAGCCTGACGACTCGGCGCCTCGTCGTGGTCGGCGCAGCGCTCACGCTCGCGACGCTGGCGGTCGGTCATGAACGCTCCACGCAGCTGGCTCCGCGTCTGGCGGCCGAACACGCGTCGTGGAACACCGTCCCGCCGCGCCCCTTCCGGCTCAGCGCTGCGCGCCAGCTCCACGCGTTGAACGCGCTGGAAGCCAAGGGAGAATGGCGTGACTTCGACCTCATCGCCCGCGTGACGATGCCGGCCGATGCGGTCTGTGAGTGGCGCGTTCGTGCGCACGGCGAGACGGCCTGGTCGCTGTGCCTGTCGACGCGACCCGATGTCCCGACGCGCTGGATCGAGCAGGACACGATGCGCTTCGCACCACGCCACGCCGACCTCGGGACACTCGCGCGCGACACGGAGTTCGAGCTCGTGATCGAGGCGCGCGGCCGGCAACTCACGGCGCTCGTCGGAGGGCGCGAGTTGGTCGTCGCCGACGCCGTGGGAGCGGGTGGTGACATCGTCGCCCTTGCCGTCGATGGGCGCACCAGCGTGTCGTCGTGCGACATCCGCGCTCGCCAGGCCGGCGAGTACCCGGGCGTCGCCGATGCGTGGGCCGCGCGCGAAGTGTGGCGCGCCGTTGCCGTGCCGTGGGGCGTTCTCGTCGCGTGGGTGGTCGTCGCGCTCGTGACCACCCGTCAGCGCCCGCTCGCGCTCGCCGCACCGGCGGCCTGCGCACTGCTGCCGTGCGCGCTCGTCTTCCTCGTCGACGACGCACCGAGCGGGCGGCCCTGGGTGTCGCTCACGAACCTCGGCGGTCTCACGGCGATCGCACTCGCGACGACAGGCGTCCTCGCAGCGCGCGGCCGCCTCGTCACGTCGGCGCTGCTCGTCGTGACGTCGGTCGCTTGCGCCGCGGCGCTCGTGCTCGGAACCGCGCGCATCGCACGCCACGTCGACCTCACGCCGCCCGCGGCAACATCGCTCCTCGCATGGCGCGGCGAACGCGTCGCGCCGGGCCTCGCCCACTGGCAGGTTCCACTGCTGCGTCACCTCAACGAAGCGTTGGTCGCCCATCGCTTTCGCGGACGCGTCCATCCCGCCGAGACGCCGGCGCAGACCTTCCGCGTCGTCGCGCTCGGCGGATCGGTGACGTACGGCTTTCACATTCCGCGAAAGAACGACGCAGCCTTTCCCGCCGTGCTCGAGCGACTGCTCGGCAGCGAGCGGACGGACGTCATCAACGCCGCGTGGCGCGGGGCGACCGGCGCGCGCCTGTTGCGCATGCTGCGCGACGGACTCGCGGACGTCGACATCGACGCCGTCGTCCTGTGCCTGACCTACAACGACGCCTACGCGCTGAGCCGTGTCGACGAGCACGCGATGTTGGCGCAGCTCGAAGCCCACGCCGAAGAACAAGCCTCATCGAGGCTCGCGACGATGTGGCACGGACTGCGCATGTCGCTCGACTACCGCTCGGGGATTCGCGATCTCGCCGGCTTGCTCTACACCTCCTCGCTGACCGACTCGTCGCCGACCGACAATGCGGACACGTCGGTGCTCTGGAACGACCTCAACCTGCAGGCCGGCTCACCGACACCACCCGAGCGTTTCGCAGCCGTTATCAATGCGTTCGTCGAGGAAGCGCACAGGCGCGGCGTCCCGCTCGTCCTCGTCGCCGAGCCACTCGCTGGCGACGACCCGCTGATCTGGAAGGACGAGTTCCATGCCGTGCTCGCCGAGGCCGCGCTGGCCGACGGCGTCTCGTACGTCGATCCCACGCCCGCGCTTCAACACGCCGGCGGCGCGAGGCTCTTCCTCGACAAGGTCCACCCGAACATCGAGGGACACGCCGTCATCGCACGCCAGATCGCGCCCGTGCTGGAATCCCTGCGCGACTGACCCGGACTTTCATGGACTCAGCGGATGCCCGGTGCGCGGCGCATGACGAAGACGTCGTAGCCGTGAGCGCGGTAGCCATCGGCCCGCTCTGCGAGGAACCGGGGAACGTCGTCCCCGACGGCGCGGAACCCCGCCAAAGCGTAGAAGTTCGCCAGATGCGCGAAGGGGATGCAGAAGCATTCGCGCGCCCCGATGATGGCCGACGCGACGGCGAGCAGACGACGACCGATCCCGCGGCGCTGATCGGCTGCGCGTACGAACATCCCGCGCAGGACGAGTACGTCGGACTCCTCGCAAAGTCGCACGGCACCGACGATCTTCCCGCCGAGGTCTTCGGCCACGAGCACGCACTCGTCCGGCGTCCACGCCACGTCGTATGCCACTTCGACGTAGAAGTCCGCAACGGCCGGCAGCTCGGCGTCGGTGACGCGTCGTACGAGGATCATGCCTGTCGACCGCTGTCGGCTGTGGCAACCGTCAGCGCCTTCAACTCACCGACGGTCAGCGCGAGCAGGTCGTCGCCATACTCGCGACCGTAGAGGTTCGAGCTACGTCGCCCGCGCGTCCACGCTGCCCAGCAATCGCGTGGCCAGAGCACGAAGCCATAGACGAGCGCCGGCAAGTTGATGAAGAACGCGAACCACTTGTCCTTCGTGCCCGACGCGAGCTCCCACGTCGCGACGAGGGCTTCGCCTTTGGGCGATGTCGGATACCCGGTCGCGATGTGATGGAGGTCGTGCAGACGCACGGCCCGACGCCGCGCCTGGCTGTTGTAGATCGGCACGGTGATGGGCCCGAACGTGAGCGGGATCCACGTGAGTTCATAGTTGCCGTCGTCACCGAAACCGGCTGCGGCAAAGTAGCGAGCACGGGCGTCACCGACCGTGATGTCAGCGGGATATGTGCTCGTGTCAGCATTCATCGCGCGTAGGCATATCATGAGGGCGGAAGGCGCTCTAGCAGCGAGTTGAAGAACTGCTTCGGATGAGCGGAGCTCACGCCGAGTGACTTTCTCAACGCGCTGAGGGCTCACTTGCCATCCCGCACTCGAACACCTCGTTCGCAGGCCGCGACGAAGCGGGCGGGCCCTCGCCCGAGCGCCACGGCTGCCTCGCTGCCATCCGGGGCGACACCCACGGACCGGACGCCATAGTCGGCATTTCCTCCGGGCCCTGCGCGTTCCTCGACAGCGTCCTTGGCGGCCCTCAGCTCGTGCAAGACGCATCTGCGTCGTGACAGACTTCGCGCTCGCACTCGCGGTGATCGATGCGTAGCAGACGCGGCCTTTCTACCGACCGATCGAGCCCACCGTGAAACGCGTCCGCGCCCTCCGTGCGTCCCCCCGACGGCGGCGGCCAATCACACCACGAGCAGTCTGTTGAAGAACTACTCCGAGTGCACCGTGCGTGACCGAGCGTGTCTGTGCGAGTGTGAGAACGCAGGCGAATCGGTGGATTCGTCGAGGCTCCCGCGCTTGCAAAGGCGCGCTCGGGTGCGTGCGGCGCGCCGGATGAGTTTTTCAACGGGTTGCTAGGTCACACCGCGCCTTCAGATCTCGAAGTACGTCGTGATCCCGGTGAGTGCGTTGCTCGTCGCGATCGATGCCAAGATCAGGCCCATCACGCGACTCACGACGCTGGCGCCGGTGTCGCCGATGACGCGATCGATGATGCTCGAGCCGCACATCAGGATGTACGCGAGCAGTACGACGAAGAGCATCACACCCGCAGTCTGCACTTGCTCGCCGATGCTATAACGCGCGTTCTCCGTCGCCAGAACGGCAGCGAGCATCGCGCCGGGCCCTGCGATCGACGGCACGGCCAAGGGAAAGACGGCCGTGTCGTTGCGGTCTGTGGCGAGGCGCACTTCTTCCTCGGGCTTGCTCTCACCGAAGATCATCGACAGCGCGAACAGGAACAGCACGATGCCACCCGCGATCTGAAACGCCGGGATTGGAATGCTCATCGCGCCGAGCAGGTACTCGCCGGCGATCACGAAGAACAGCAGGATCCCGCTCGCGACGAGCGCAGCCGTCCGAGCGATCGACCTCTTCTCCGCCGGATCATGCTTGCGCGTCACGGCAATGAAGACCGGCACCGTCCCGATCGGGTCGATGACGGCAAAGAAGACAATGAAGGTCGCGAGGTAATCGATCATCAAGCGTCCAGGTGAAACGGTACTGGCTCGGTCGAGCGGTGACCGACATCACACCATAGTCATGCGTCGACGTGCGCGCGGCTCCTCGCAGATCACGACTCGAGGACGAAGACGTCCACGAAGTTCTCGTCGAAGAAGTTCATCGAAGAGAGCAAGAAGTCCGGGCGCGCGTCGTGCGTCTGCTGGTGGAGTCCGAGCTGCAAGAGGCCGTAGCCGCGCATGAACAAGGGACCCAGCGCTCGCACTTCGCGCAGGTGCCCGAGTTCGCGACCATCGCTCCCCGACTCGAACGTCACGAGCGACCACCCATCACTGATTCCGATGTCGGCGTGACCATCGCGGTCGAGATCACCGACCGCGCCGACGACCCGCCGTGGGGTCCGGGCATGATGTCCTTCCAGATGTGCAACCAACGCCCATCCCACCCCGACACGACAACAACGGACTTCGGTCGTCGTGGTTCGATCTGCAGCCGGTAGCAGAGGTCGCCGACGCCATCGCCGTCAACGTGGCCGCGAGCTGGCCGTTCGAGTGCGACGTCCCGAACGGCACCGCGAGTTCGTGAAGCACCAAGCCCGACCGCCAGGGCGCGACTGTCCCCGACACCAAAAGGCCACTCGGCCTCGCACCAACCGTCCCCGAGGAACGACGATCCAACGTGCCGTCCAGCCCCCACCGACCGAACCTCCGGTCCGAGCACGACTCTCCCCCTCCCCTCCGGAGGCGGATCGACTCACACGCTCCCGAGCGAAGCGCGTCCCCCGTCGTCTCAGCAGCGACTTCACGCCGTCGAAGCAATCACCACGCGATCCCACCGACGCAACGAGGCGTGCCCGAGCGCTGAGACGACGGGGACGCGCGCAGCGCCCCAGCACACTCAGTCCACCCCGTACCGAGCACTGTCCCCCAACATCTCCTCAATCCTCAACAACTGGTTGTACTTCGCAATCCGATCCGTCCTCGACAGACTCCCCGTCTTGATCTGCCCCGCATTCGTCGCCACCGCGATGTCGGCGATGATCGTGTCCTCGGTCTCACCCGAACGATGCGAGATCACCGAGTTGTACCCATGGCGCGTCGCCATGTTGACGCACTCGAACGTCTCCGACAGGGTGCCGATCTGGTTGATCTTCACGAGCACGGCGTTCGCCACGCCCTCTTCGATCCCGCGCTCGAGCCGCGCCGGGTTCGTGACGAACAGATCGTCGCCCACCAGCTGGCAGTCTTCGCCGACAACCTCCGTCAGCTTCGTCCAGCCGTCCCAATCGTCCTCGTGCAATCCGTCTTCGATCGACACGATCGGGTACTTGCCGACCCACTCCTTGTAGATCTCGATCATCCCGTCGGCCGACACGCGTCGCCCGCCCTCACCGGCCAGCACGTATTCGCCGTCTTCGTAGAACTCCGACGCTGCAACGTCGAGCGCGAGCATCACGTCTTCCTCGGGCTTGTAGCCGGCCTTCTCGACGGCCTCGAGGATCACCGTCACAGCGGCTTCGTTGCTCTCGAGGTTCGGCGCGAAGCCACCCTCGTCCCCGACCGCCGTGTTCATCCCGGCCTTCTTCAACACGGCCTTGAGCGCGTGGAAGACCTCCGCGCCCATGCGCAGACCTTCTGAGAAGGACTCGGCGCCCACCGGCATGATCATGAACTCTTGGAAATCGACGGTGTTGTCGGCATGCGACCCGCCGTTGATGATGTTCATCATCGGGATCGGAAGCGTGCGTGCGCTCGAGCCACCGAGGTAGCGGAAGAGCGGCAGGCCGTGGGCGCCGGCCGCAGCGCGCGCCACGGCGCCGCTGTCGCCGAGGATCGCGTTCGCGCCGAGGTTCGCCTTGTTCTCCGTGCCGTCGACTTCGCACATCACGGCGTCGATCTCTTCCTGGTCCGTCGCATCGAGACCGATGAGCGCCTCGGCGATCACCGTGCTGACGTTGTGCACCGCCTGCTGCACACCCTTGCCGAGGTAGCGCTCGGCGTCGCCGTCACGCAGCTCGACGGCTTCGTGCGTTCCGGTCGAGGCGCCCGACGGCACGGCCATGCGGCCATGGGCACCGGACTCGGTCATGACCTCGGCCTCGAGCGTCGGGTTGCCCCGCGAGTCGAGGATTTCACGGGCGTGGACGTGCGTGATCGTGGTCATGGCCAGGGGCTCGGCAGGAGGGCAAGGGCTCGTCGCGACGCACCCCTCCGTCATGCCTGTTGAACGACCACCCGCTGGACGGCGTCGGCAGAGAGGAGGCGTGCCCGCAATCGTCGCGCAGTCTACGCACCCGGCCCGCGACAGGGAAACACGCCGCCCCGTCAGTCGCCGCTGAGGGGCCCGAAGTCGACCTTCACGCCGTCCAATCGGGCGCGCAGATCCGCCGCCGGCACGTCCCACGTTGCACCATCGCTCTGCGGACGATCGTTCGCGAACCGCGTCTTCGCGAGCACGTCGCCGCCCGCCGACCAGCGCATCCAGAGGCCATCGCGCACGCCGCGGTGGAACGAGCCCTCCACGGCCAGCGCGCCATTCGGGTGCCAGGCCTTCCAGCGTCCTTGCTCGAGTCCGCGGTCGTAGGTCGCCTCGATCGCCTTGCCACCATTGCCGTGCCAGCTCGTCCACGAACCGACGCGCCGTCCGGCTTCGTGGCGCCCCTCGACGCGCAGCGTGCCACGCTCGTCCCACTGGGCGAGACGTCCGTCGAGCACGCCGTCACGGTATGACGTCGAGAGACGCAGGCCCCCGCGTGCATCGTGACGTTCCCACGTCCCCACGGGCGTTCCGGCCTCATACGACGCACGCACCTCGAGCTGCCCCGACGGGAAGTGGAAGCTCCACTCGCCGTGACGCTCACCGCGCAGGTAGGTGCCCCGCGACGCCAGGTTGCCGTTGGCGTGGAAGCGTGACCATGTGCCCGTTCGTGCACCGCGCTCGAAGACGCCGTGCTCGGCGACCGCGCCGTTCTCGACCCAGCGCGTCCACTCGCCGTGGAGCCGGCCGTCGTCGTAGTGAGCCTCGCGCAGCACGCGTCCGCCGCGGTCGTAGAAAACCTCGCGGCCGTGCTTCCCCGATGTCCCGTCGGCGCGGATCACACGGCCAGCGGTGCTCTCGAGGGCATCCGTCTCTGGGTAGTAGATCGACGTCACCTGCGTACGTGCGACCGGTGCAGGGCCCGAACAGGCGGAAAGAAACCCGGCGAGGGCCAGAGTCATCAAAGCGAAGGGCGCGCGCATGAACACAGCTCCATAGACAGACGAGAAGGCATCTCGTCCTTCTGTCTGCCATCGGCCCGACCCCCCCGGCCACTGGAGACGACTTCGCGCCCGAGTCGCCTCGCTGGCACTCACGTTGGTAGTCTCCCGTCCCTATGACTTGGCCTTTCACGCACTTCGGGACCGGAACGCTGCTCGGCGTCGCCGGATTCTGCCTCGGACTCGCGGCGCTGATGCTGCACGTCGGCACGCTGCCGGCGATGCTGCCCTTTGCGCTGCTCGCCTTCGTCCTCTGGTTCTTCCGCGACCCCGATCGCACCGCAGCCGGCACGGATGTCGACATGGTGAGCCCCGCCGATGGCGTGGTGGCCGACATCCAGACGCTCGACGACCCCGACCTCGGCACACGCTGCGTGCGGATCGGCGTCTTCCTTTCGGTCTTCGACGTGCACGTCAATCGCGTGCCGTGCGCGGGCACCGTCGTGGCCCGCAACCGTCGCCAAGGCAAGTGTCTCGACGCGCGCGACCCGCGCTGCATCGACGAGAACCAGGCCGTCACGATCGTCGTCGAACGCGGTGACAGCCGACGCGTCGGCGTGCGTCAGATCACGGGCCTCATCGCGCGCCGCATCGTGTGTCCCGTCGAACTCGGCGATCGTTTCGAGCGTGGCGAGCGCTACGGGATGATCCACTTCGGTTCGCGCACCGAACTCATCATGCCCGAGACCGACGTCGCCGACGTGCTCGTCACTGTCGGCCAGCGCGTCAAGGGCGGCGAGACGTTGCTGGCGTCGCTGCACTCCGCGGCCGTCAGCGCGTCGACGGCACAACCTCTCGCTGCGACGGGCTGATCGATGAGCGCCCGCTCGAAACTCATCCCCCTGATCCCGACGGCTTTCACGCTCGGGAATCTCGTGTGTGGATTCGTCGCGATGGCCCTCGCCACCGACGCTCTGCGCGCGAGCGGCGGGACGGGCCCGCTCGACCCGGCGTTCGGCCACCTCATCATCCGCGCCTCGTGGGTGATCGTGCTCGGCATGGTGCTCGACTCACTCGACGGGCGCATCGCACGCATGACGGGCCAGACCTCGCCCTTCGGCGCGATGCTCGACAGCCTCGCCGACCTCGTCACGTTCGGCCTCGCGCCGGCGTTCATCGCGAAGGTCGTCTACGAACACACGATGTCGGAGCTCGGGCTGCCCTTCCGTCCCACGCTCGTGACATCGCTTTGCGCTGCCTACGTGATCTGCGCGGCGCTGCGCCTGGCACGCTTCACGGTCTTCACCGATGACGACGACAGCCACGAGATCTTCGCCGGCCTGCCGTCTCCGGCGGCCGCGGCGCTCATCGTCAGCGCGTGCTTTTTCGGCTTCGAAGGACCCACCGAACTGGGCGCATGGTTACCCGGCTCGTTCATGGACGCCGCGCCACTCTGGACGCTGCGCCTGCTGCCCGCGATGGCCTTCGTCGGCGGACTTCTCATGGTGTCCAAGGTGCCGTACGTGCACGTCGCGTCGCGCTATGTCGGCCACCGCATGCAGGTCGGTGCCTTCGTGCGGCTCGTCGGGATCATCTGGCTGGCCGTGATCTTCCACGAGTGGTTCCTGTTCCTGTCCGCGAACATCTACGTGCTCGGTGGACTCGTCATCGCGTGGCGCGCCCGTCGGTCGGGGCACTCTCCCCTCGACGAGCTGCCCGCACCGGCGTCGGGCGACGACGACTACCCGTGACGTTCGCCGTGATCGCCCTCGGCGCCAACCTCGGCGACCGTCACGCCACGCTCATGTCGGCTCTGCGCGCGATCGCCCGTCTGGCCGAGACGCGCCTGATCTCGACCTCGGCGCTGCGCGAGACCGCGCCCGTCGACGCGCCGCAAGGCTCGCCGGACTTCCTCAACGGCGCCGTGCTCGTCGACACCGAACTTTCACCGCGCGCGCTCCTCACGGCCCTGCTCGCGATCGAAGATGACCACGGCCGCGAGCGCTCCGAGCCCAACGCCCCACGCACTCTCGACCTCGACCTGATCCTGCACGGCAGCACGATCGTCGACGAGCCCGACCTCGTCGTCCCGCACCCGCGGATGCTCGAGCGGCCCTTCGTCCTCGAGCCATCCGCCGACCTCGCACCCGACCTCGTCCACCCGCTCGCGGGCCGCAGCCTGGCCGAGCTGCGCGACGATCTCGCAGAGTCCACACGATGACGTTGACCACGCTCCGCACACTCGATGAGATCCGCTCCACCTGTCGCGGCGTCGACGGCCAACTCGGCTTCGTGCCCACGATGGGCGCGATCCATGCAGGCCATCAGTCGCTCGTCCGTGCGGCGCGCCAGGAGTGCGACGTCGTGGCGGCGTCGATCTTCGTGAACCCGCTGCAGTTCGGGGACGACGAAGACCTCGACGCCTACCCGCGCCGCGAAGCCGAAGATGCCGTCTTGCTCGCCGCGGCGGGCGCCGATCTGCTGCTGCTGATCGACAAGGACGAGATGTATCCGCCAGATTTCGCGACGACGATCACGCAGTCCGAAACGCTCGTCACCACGCTTGAGGGGGAGTGTCGTCCCGGGCACTTCGAAGGTGTGCTCACCGTGGTGGCCAAGCTCTTCGGGTTGGTCGGACCTTGCCGCGCGTTCTTCGGACGCAAGGACTACCAGCAGACGGTGGTCGTCCGGCGCATGGTCGCCGACCTCAACCTGCCTGTGCACGTCGAGGTCTGCCCGACCGTCCGCGAACCCGACGGCCTCGCGATGTCGAGCCGCAATGCCTACCTCGGGGACGACCAGCGCGCGGCGGCCCTTTCGCTCGTCGGCGCCCTGCGTGCCGCCGAGCAGGCCTTTCGCGCCGGCGAGCGCTCGGCGCCCGCCATCGAGGCCGCGATGGAGACGATCCTGCGCGCCGGCACCGACGAGCCCGAATACGCCTGTCTCGTCGACCCGCTGGACATGTCGCGCCGGACGGCCGCGCGGGCCGGCGACGTGGCCGTGGTGGCCGCCCGCGTCGGCCCCGCCCGGCTGATCGACAACCACTCGCTGGGTGATACCATCCCCGGTTTGCCAGCCCGTCCCTGAACACCGAACTCCCGAGACGCCTCCATGCAGCGCCACATGATGAAGTCGAAGCTCCACGGCGCCACCGTCACCCATGCCAACCTGCACTACATGGGCAGTCTCGAGCTCGATCTCGACATGATGGAGATGGCCGATCTGCTGCCCAACGAGAAGGTGCAGGTCGTCAACCTCAACAACGGGGCGCGCTACGAGACGTACATCCTCGAGGGCGAACGGGGCTCGGGTGTCGTGGGCGCAAACGGCGGCGCGGCGCGGCTGACGCACGAGGGTGACGTCGTGCTGATCATCTCCTACTGCACCGTCGACGACGACGAAGCTCGGGGCTTCGAGCCGAAGGTCATCCTGCTCGGCGAGGCGAACAAGCCGCTCTCGTGAGCGCAGCCGAGGCCACGCTCAGCGCCCGCGCGCCGGCCAAGATCAACCTCTACCTCGAGGTGCTCGGCAAGCGCACCGACGGCTACCACGAAGTCATCAACGTCATGCAGACGCTGGAGCTCGCCGACGAGGTGACGGTGACGCTTCGTCCGCGCGGCGAGCACGACGTCACGCTCGCGGTCACGCACGAGGCGCCGGCGTCTCCCGATCGCGACGTCATGCCGCCGATGAACGACAACCTCGTCGTGCGCGCCGCCCGCCTCGTGCTCGACGCCACGGCGCGCCACGACGTCGGTGTCGACCTGACGATCGTGAAACGCATTCCGGCCGGCGGCGGGCTCGGCGGCGGGTCGAGCGACGCGGCCACGACGTTGCGACTCGTGCACGCACTCCTCGACGCACCCCTCTCCGACGAACGGATGGTCGCGCTCGCTGCGTCGCTCGGTGCCGACGTTCCGTTCTTCCTCGTCGGGGGGACAGCACTCTGCACGGGACGCGGCGATGACATCACATGTATCGCAGCGCCGGCTCCGTTCGACGTTTCGCTTGTGATCCCCTCCTGGCGTCTTCCAACATCGCGCGTGTATGCTTCCCTCGCGGCTCGGCCTTGGGAGGGTGACCGTTCAGATCTTGCAACGTGGCAGCGACGTCTTGATGGGGCTGACGTCGATGAACTCGAGGCGTTGTTCCGCAACGACCTCGAGCGGGCAGCATGCCTCGTGGTACCCGATCTGACGGAGATCCTCTCGCTTCCCTCGGTTCATTTGAGCGGAAGTGGCAGCACGTTGTTCACGTGGAGCCAAAAACACGCTGACGTTATGGGGCGACAGATGGACTTGCATCGATCTACGGTTCGAACGCGGTCCACACAGTGCTGACGGTGCAGCCTGAGGTGGGGAATCATGCTCCCGCCCCTGGCAATCGTGGCTTGGAGGCAGTCGTTGGAGATCACGGAGATCCGCGTCAAGCTGGTGACGAACCAGCAAGAGCGCCTCTTGGCTTTCTGTACCGTCACGTTTGAAGGATCCTTCGTGATCCGTGACGTCAAAATTATTGAAGGGCCCAAGGGCCCCTTCGTGGCGATGCCGAGCCGCAAGGTCAACGATCGCTGCCCGCGCTGCAGCGGCAAGAATCATCTCCGCGCGTCATACTGCAACGAATGCGGCTACCGACTCGATCCCGAGCGTGCACCCACCGACCCACGCGGTCGCCCGCGGCTGCACGTCGACGTGGCGCACCCGATCAACCAGCGCTGCCGGACGCAGGTCGAGGGCGCCATCCGCGCCGCGTACGAAGACGAGAAGAAGCGCTCGCAAGAGCCCGGCTACCGTCCGCCGAACCTCGGCGACGACAACGACGAGGATTTCGCGTCCGGTGGATCGTCGCCCGGGCGGGGGCCGCGTGGCCCGCGCCGTCCGCGTCCGGACAAGCAGGATCGTGAGCGCGAAGGCGAAGCCAGCTCCTGACTCGCAGGGTCCGCGCGTGGCGCTGGTCGGTGCCGGAGCCGCGGCAACCACGCTGGGCCGCGCCCTCGCGGCGGCGGGCTGGGTGATCGACGCCGTCGTCTGCCGCACGCCCGAGCAGGCGTCGCGGCGCGTGGCCGAGATCGGCGCCGGCACGGCCGCGACGTTCGACGAGCCGTGGCTGAGCGGCGACGGACCGATCGTGGCCCTCCTCGGCGTTCCCGACGAGGCCCTCGCGGGCGCAGCCGCGCGCCTCGCCCGTCTGAGCTGGCCCAGCACTGCCGTCGCGCTCCACCTCTCAGGAGCCATGGGACTCGAACCCCTCGCCCCCCTGGCGGCTCGCGGAGTGGCGACCGGCTCGCTGCACCCACTGACGAGCTTCACCGATCCCTGCCGCGATGCCGCGACACTCGCGACCACGACATTTGCCGTGGCCGGTGAGAGCGCCGCACGGGCGCTGGGTGAGTCGCTCGTGTCGTCGCTCGGAGGACACGCCGTCATCGTCCCTGACGCCGCCCGCGCCGCCTGGCACGCCGGCGCCGCCCACGCGAGCAACCACCTTGTCGCGCTCGTCGACCAATCGCTCGACCTGCTCGCCGCCGCCGGCCTCGAACGCACGGAGGCCCGCGCCGCCCTCGTTCCGCTGCTGCGCTCCGTCTTGACGCATCTCGAAGGCGAGACAACCGACGAGGCCCTGACCGGACCGGTCGTGCGCGGCGACGTCGAGGTCGTGGTCCGCCACCTCGAAGCACTCGCCAGCCTTCCCGCCGACGCGGGCGCCGCGTACCGTGCATTGTCCGCGCGCGCCGTCGAGATCGCCGAGCGCAGCGGACGCATCACACCGCACACCGCGCAACGCCTGCGCGCCGCGCTCCGCTCGAAAGACACCTAACCACGATGCCCACCGCCCTCGTCGCCACGGCCATGCCCCGCGTGCCCGCTGACGCCGCATCGATCCTCGTCGACCCGCCCCGCGGTGCCGACTTCATCGAGCTGCGCATCGACGCGCTCGACGACCCGACTCCGAAAGCCGTGCGTGCCTTGATGGACGTGCCGCGCACGATGCCGATCATCGCGACGTGTCGCAGCGCCGCACAAGGCGGACATCACGAGGGCGACGAGGCCACGCGCATCAACCTCCTCGCCGAGGCCGGTGAGCACGGCGCCGACGTGCTCGACATCGAAGACAACCTGCTCGCCAACTTCCCCGACAGCGTGCCCGGTCATCGCATCGCGAGCTGCCACATGTCGCGCTTCCTGCCGCGTCTCTCGGCGCTCGCGGGGCGCATCGCGTCACACGGCACGCGCTGGTCGAAGCTCGCCGTGCCGGCCAAGTCACCGGCCCACCTCGTCAAGCTGCTGGAGCTGCAGGAAGAAGTCGGCACGTCGTTCGCGATCGTGCCGACGGGGCGACTCGCCGAGGCCGGCCGCGTCATGGCGGTGGCACGCGGTGCACCGCTGGCTTTCGGTTCCGCCGACGCCACGCGCCCCGGTCATCCCGACCAACCGACGTGCGCGCGGCTGCACGACGTCATGGGTGTCGGGCTCGTCGGCGAGGGGACGCGCTTCTTCGCCGTCGTCGGCACACCGATCGGTCACAGCCTCTCGCCGCTTTTCCACAACACGGTCTTCCGGCGCTCGGGCTTCGATCGCCGCATGGTCTCGCTCGACGTCGACCGCCTCAGTGACGTCCTCGACCACGCCGACGCACTGCGCCTCGACGGTCTCGCCGTCACCCACCCCTTCAAGGTCGACGCCCTCGAGCACGCGGTGTCGATCCTTCCCGGCGCCGAGGCGGCGCATTCGTCGAACACGCTGCTGCGCACGCCGGCGGGATGGCAAGCGCGCAACACCGACTGGAAGGCCGCGAACACGTTGCTCCCGAAGCTCATGCGCGACTGGCGCAAGGCTCATGGGCTCGCCAAGAACGCGCGCTGCCGGGTGCTGCTGCTGGGCGCCGGGGGCGCGGCGCGGGCCGTCGCGGCGGCCCTCGTCGACCACGACGCCGATCTCGTCATCTGGTCGCGACGCCCCGAATCGTCGACCGGCCTCGCGAACGCGCTCAAAGACGCGCTGCCCGCGACCGCACGCGACACGCTCGAAGGTCTTGCCGCGGACATCGTCATCAACGCCACGCCCGTGGGCATGGACGGTGTCGAACCCGAACAATGGACCCTCAGCGCCGACCACTTCGGACAAGGAGGTCTGGCGATCGATCTCGTCTACGGCGGCGAGGTCAGCCCATTCCGAGACGCCGCAGCAGCCGCCGACGTCCAACTGACCTCGGGGGAAGTTTTCTTTCGCCTCCAGGCACGCCGTCAAGCAGAACTCTTCACTCGCGGAGGTGCATCGGACGAAGTGCTACGGGAGGCCGAGAAGGCCTGCGAGTAGCGTTCGAACCTCAACGAACCTTCGCGCGTTTTGCCATTGTGGGGCCGGGGATGCGCTACACTCTTCTGCTCCCTGCGCCTCACACGGACGCACCTGGAGCGGGCACGTGCAGAACGTCGAACGAGTTGTCGACGCACGCGTTCCTCCGCCGTGACGCACCCAAGATGGTCTCCCCCACATCACCGGGACGTACACCTTGCGAACGCTGAAGATCACCTTTGTCAGCCTCAACAACACGATCTTCGCTGACGGCTCCCGCTTGCTGTCGGCGAAGCTCCGCGACATGGGCCACGACGTCAACTTCGTGTGCCTCACGCAGGACGGCGAGAACTACTACAGCGAAGACGTCCTCGCGCAGTACTCGGCGCTGATCGCGGAGCAGGATCCCGAGATCATCCTGTACTCGTTCCTGAGCGACAACTTCATCCGCGCCTCGAAGGTCACCGAGCGGATCTACGCCGACCACCCCGACCGCATGCAGATCTGGGGCGGCGTGCACTGCACGATCGCACCCGAGGAAGCCGTGCAGGTCTGCAAGGTCGTCGTTCAGGGTGAGGGCGACCTCGCGTTGCCCGAGTTCATCGACAGGTACGTCGCCGGCGAAGACTACACCACCGTCGAGAACTTCTGGTTCCGCGACGACGAAGGCAACGTCAAGTCGAACCCGATGCGCCCGCTGCTCGTCGACCTCGACGAGATGCCGTGGCCCGACTACGAGATCGACAGCCACACGATCCTCGACGAAGGCCGCATCCAGCCGATGACGGTCGAGCTGCTCGAGAAGTACCACAACAACGCGCCGCTGGGCTTCCCCACCTACCCGGTGCTGTCGAGCCGCGGTTGCGCCTTCCGCTGTAGCTTCTGCTACAACGCGACCTACAAGCAGATCTTCGCGGGCCAGAAGTCGGTCCGCTTCCGCAGCCTCATCGACGTCGTCGACGAGCTGCGCTCGATGAAGGATCGCTTCCCGTTCTTCCGCTCGTTCTTCTTCAGCGACGACGACTTCTTCCTGCGTCCCAAGAAGCAGCTCGCCGAGTTCGCCGTTTACGCGCGCGAGAAGATCCCGGACCTGCTCTTCGACGCCTGGTGGGGTTCTACTGCCACGCCGGCCTCGCTGAACAAGGACAAGCTCGATCTGATGTACGAGATCGGCTACCGCGTCGCCGCCATCGGCGTGCAGACGGGCAGCGAAGAGTTCAACAAGCGCGTCTACGACCGCGACTTCCCGAACAAGCTGTTCCTCGAGAAGGCGTGGATGATCGACAAGTACTACGGCCGCAAGATGGTCATCACCTGCGACTTCATCGTCGACAGCCCGTACGAGACGCCGCAGGACACCGTCGAGACGGTCAAGCTCATCTCGCAGATGCCGTCCTGGTTCAGCCTCGCGGTCTTCACGTTCGTCTTCTATCCGGGCTCACCGCTCTACCGGAAGGCGATCGAAGCCGGCGAGATCACGGCTGACCCCGAGCTGTACAACGCGAAGAGCTTCCAGCCCTTCGAGCACAAGAACCACGACTACGTGGGCCACGTGCTCATCGCGTTCGGCTGCATGAACTTCATCATGCCGAGGTGGCTGCAGAAGCTCCTCGTCAGCAAGCCGATGGTCGCGATCGGCCAGCGCATTCCGAAGCCGATCATCCAGTCGATCAACTGGAAGCCCGTCTACAACAAGCTCTGGGCCTACAACCAGGGCCGCGCGCTGGGTCTGCGCGAGCGTCCGCGTGCTTGGTGGAACCTCTGGAACTTCTGGCAGATCACGCCGAAGAAGGCCGAGCCCGTCGAAGCCGCGGCCGCCGAGGTGATGCAGGAGCGCAAGGACATCGACCAGTGGACGAAGGGGTCGTTGACCGGCTGAGGCCGGTCAACTCAAGGCCGCGGTCTGCTCGTCGCGGGGAGCTCCTCGCCGGGAGTCCCCTTCGTTCTTTGTCTGGCTCTTCGCGCGAGCGCTCATCGCGGACGGTTCTTTGACCGGCTGAGGGCAGCCGGGCAACTGGGGAAGGTCTGCTTGTTCGCGGAGGCGCTCACGTCGCCGTGAGAACCTTTCGCGGTTTGCTGGGCTCTTCGCGCGAGCGCTCATCGCGGGGGTTCTTTGACCGGCTGAGGCCGGTCAACTCAAGGCCGCGGTCTGCTCGTCGCGGGGAGCTCCTCGCCGGGAGTCCCCTTCGTTCTTTGTCTGGCTCTTC
>JAJDEO010000054.1 GCA_029259745.1 Planctomycetota bacterium | reverse complement strand
GGACGAGGTCGGCGACGGTCCAGTCTGTGGACGTCGTGCGTCCGGCGAGGATCGATGGCTCGTCGTCATGCGTGCTGCGGGCATCGACCGCGTCGTCGAACACCGCGCGGTAGCGTGCGACGTCGGGCTCCGGTACGCGCTCGAGTGCCTGGTCGCGGATCTGATCGATGTACCCGCCCAGGCTCGCACCGCCTCCGAACGTGCGCGCGGCTCCGAGCTGCGCGAAGTAGTCGGTGCGCAGCTCGTCCGTCCAACCCTTCGTGAGCAGGCGTAGCGGCGCGAGCAGCGCGATGACGTGTTCGCGCGGCGCCGGCGTTGCGAGCAGCGGCACGGCGCGCTCGGCGAGCCAGGAGTCTTCGAGCGCGACGAGCAGCGTGCACAGGGCGACGTCGACGTCCGCGACGCGCGTGGGAAAGTGCGGGCTGTAGCGACGCAGGAGGTCGACACGTCGGGCATCGGTCGGCGCTCCGAGGCGGATGATGGCGAGGGCTTCGACGCGCAGCAGATCGAGGCGTTGTGTCGTCGTGAGCGCGCGCCAGTCGAGCACGTCGAGCGTCGTGTGGATACGCGCCGCGAGCGCGGGGTCGCTGCCGGGAACGGGTGCGCTCGTGCGGATGAGCGCGAGCAGTGCGCCGAGCAAGTGCGCGGGGCGCCGTTCGGCGAGAGCGCGCTCGCGCCACTCGTCGAGAAGCTGCCACTCGAGCGCGACGCGCGCCGCGAAGCGGACGGAGCGATCACGGTGTCCGAGGTGCGGCCAGAGGGTGTCGACGGCGCCGGTGATCGCGCGCCCGTGCAACTCTTCGAGCTCGCGTCGCAGGACGCGCGTGTCGTCGAGTGCGCGTGGCTGGGCCCCAGGCGAGTCGACTTCCTCCGGCCCGCCGTAGGACACGCGATAGAGTCCGCTCGGAACACCTCGGCCACCCGTCACGATGTAGAGCGCGCCGTCGGGATGGACGACCATGTCCGTGACGGGGAAGGGCAGCCCGGTCATGAAGGGTTCGAACGACGGCGGCGTGTTGTACTCGTCGGGTGAGACGTGCGCCGCGTAGATGCGTCCGTAGCTCCAGTCACCCAGCAAGAGTGCGCGGCGATACGGCGCGGGGAAGTTCGCGCCGTGTCCGAAGGTGATGCCGACCGGCGAGCCGGGGCCGACGTCCAACACTGCGGGGAGCGAGTCGGGATGCCATGCCGGCCACTTGCCCGATCCCGCGCGCCAGCCGTACTCGCTGCCACTCGTCACCTGGCAGACGCGCGTCGGGCGATACCACGGTGCGTTCAGGTCCCACTCCATGTCGGCGTCGAAGGTGTAGAGCTCGCCGCGCTCGTCGAAGGCCGCGTCGTAGGGGTTGCGGTAGCCGCTCGAGAGCAACTCCCAGTGCTCGCCGTCGAGATCGATGCGATAGATCGCGCCGCCGGGCGCCGTCGTGCCGGCCATGAAGCCCGCCGGGTCGGGGACGCGCGGGAGCAGCAAGTCCTCGCCCCAGTGCCGCGGCACGCGCGAGCTGTCGATCGTGGGATGCTCGACGTTGTTGCCCGCGACGACGATGATCGACTCGCCGTCGGGTGACGCGACGAGCGAGTGCCAGCCGTGCTCGCCGGTGCCGTTGAGAACCTTCAGTAGGCGCACGTCGTCGAGCCTGTCGTCGCCATCTGCGTCGCGGACACGATAGAGTCCGCCGGGGCGGTCACCGCCGCCGTGCACCATGACGTAGAGGCTATCGGCGTGCCACAGCAAGCCCTGCGCACGACTGATCCCGAGCGCGAGCGGTTCCACCTCGCAGCTCGCCTCGCCCGGAGTGAGCGTGATGCGGAAGAGCCCCGCGCCCTGTTGGTCGGACGTGATCAAGCGCCCGCGATCGTCGACGCACAGGCTCACCCAGGAACCTTCGTCGCGCGTGGCGGTGTGCAGGCGCTCGACGACGAAGCCGGGAGGCGCGGTGATGTTCGCGACGTCGGTGGCCTCGGGTGTGTCGCGTCGTGCGACGCCGTCGAAGTCGTTGCGGCTGACGTTCGCGTAGGGCGAGCCGCCGAGCGAGGCGACGACGCGCGCGTTCGTCCACGCACTGTCGTCGAAGTCGACGTCGTCCCAACCGTCGGGCGCGTCGGTTGCCACGCGCCAGGTCTCGGCGGTGGCGACGTGTGTGCGCGCTCCGCCGTCGGCGTGCAGCGTCAGGCGCGCGATGAGCGCGGCGGGACCGCCGACGTTCTGCGCGCGGATGGCAAGCACGTGCTCGGTTTCGCCCTCGAGATGTTCGGTGACGTCGTAGGTGTCGACGCGTTGCCAGGTGTCGTCATGACCCACGGCGACGCCGTCGACGTACACGTCGTGGATGTCGTCGCAGGTGACGGTGAGTTCGGCGAGCCGCAAAGCGCTCGGAGTCTCGAAAGCGCGCCGGAAGAAGAGCGTCTCACCGTTGGCGGCCGGTGCCTCGCCCCAGATCCACGCGGGGTCATCGTCGACGCCCGGCCGTGCTCGCAAGGGCGTGAGGCGTAGGTCGGTGACGCGCGCCACTGTTCTCGAGGTGGCGCGGACATCCAGGGCGAGCTCGTCGGCCGACGTGAACCAGCCCGTCACGCGACTCATCAGCGCGCCGTTGATCCACAGCTCGAGCACGCCGTCGTCCGCGCGGAGCTTGACGTCGCAGAACGCCTCGTGCTCAACGACCTGGTCGAGTGCAGCTCGATCCCCGAGTGGCGCGACGGACCACGTGCCGTCGGGTTCGACGGTTGCCAACTCGCCGCGCGCGACGCGCACGTCTGGCCCGCGGAATGAACCCACCTCGCCGGCGAGCAGCGCTTCGAGCGTGTGCGTCGGCGTCGCGATGTGGATGACGAGCGGTCCGGTTATCACGTGCGATCTCGCCGTGAACTCGAATGCCTCGGCGCCGTCCGTGGGCACGCTGATCGACGCGGCCGTGACGTCGTCGCGCATCTTCTCGTCCCACTCGACAGACCCGAGCGTCCACGTTGGCTCCTGCGCGTGCGTCGCCGCTGCGCCGAGCAACGTCACCAGGATCAGTGTCGCGAGTGCTACGCTGCGGCGCGGAAAATGTGCGAGAGGGACAGCTCGAGGAATGACCATGTTGCGACGACAGTTCTTGACGGGAGCCGTGGGTGCCGCGGTGAGTCCTGCTGCCGTGTCGGCGATGTCGGCCGCAGAAGTGGGTGCCTTCGCTGCGCCCCGCCGCGGTGATGCGTTTCGGATGAAGTACGCGCCGCACTTCGGGATGTTCCGCCACAGCGCCGGCGATGATCTCGTCAACCAGGTGAACTTCATCGCCGATGAGGGCTTCGGCGCGATCGAAGATAACACGATGACGCGGCGCTCGGTCGACGACCAGACGCGCATCGCCGAGGCCATGACGAGGCGCGGGCTGACCATGGGCGTCTTCGTCGCGAACTTCGGGACGGCGTTCGGCAAGACGAGCTTCACGACGGGCGCCGCCGAACACCTCGACGCGTTTCTCGCCGACCTGAAGCAGTCGGTCGAGGTTGCCAAGCGCGTCAACGCGAAGTGGATGACGGTCGTGATGGGCGACCTCGAGCCGCGCCTCGAGATGGAGTACCAGACGGCCAACGCGATCGAGATGCTGCGCCGCGGCGCCGAAATCTTCGAGCCGCACGACCTCGTCATGGTGCTCGAGCCGCTCAACCCGTGGCGCGATCACCCCGGCATGTTCCTCACGCGCATGCCCCAGGCCTACGCGATCTGCAAAGCCGTCGACAGTCCGGCCGTGAAGATCCTCGACGACCTCTACCACCAACAGATCGCCGAGGGGAACCTGATCCCCAACATCGACCACGCATGGGATCAGATCGGCTACTTCCAGATCGGCGACAACCCCGGCCGCAACGAACCCACCACGGGCGAGATCAACTACCGCTCGATCTTCCGCCACCTGCACGCGAAAGGGTTCGACGGCGTGCTCGGCATGGAGCACGGCAACTCACGCGACGGCATCGAGGGTGAACGCGCAGTGATCGACGCCTACCGCTGGTGCGACGGCTTCTAGCCCGCACTTCTCACGACGATCGTCGCGACGGCGTGACTGACCCGGATTGTTCACGGAGAAGCGCAGCGAGGGGGTGCTGCGTCTGCAGGGCAAGGAAAATCAGCATCCTTCGACAGGTGTCGATGGTCAGGGAAAGGCGAGTTCGACGGCGTTGCTGATGCCGAAGCCCTGCGCCTGGCCGGGGTCGCTGATGACCACTTGGATCAATGCCGTGACGGGGCCGCCGCCGCCCGGGATGTCGGGCACGAGGATCTCGCCGGCGCCGTCCGTGACGAGCACGAGCTGCACGATCCACGGCACCGGCACGAGCAAGCCACCCTTGAACGGCGTCGGGTTCGCGGCGAGGCCTGCGAGGAGCAGCGCCGCTTGGTCCGGCGGCGCGTTGCTCAGGAGCAAGTCGGACGTCAGCGCGGGCGTCGAGAGGTCGTGTCCGCAGATCTCGAGCCGTGCGTTGCCGGGCCCGCCGAAACCGATGTCCGTCTGGCAGACGAGTTCGTCGGCGCCGATATCCTTGATGCCGTCGAGCCGCGGTTCTCCGTCGACGTCGGTTTCCCCGGGCTGAGGGACGTAGAACGGCGCACCCATCGCCACGCAGGGTGAGCCGACGCGGATGTGATAGTCACCCGGCGCCTTGAAGAGCGGGTCGGCATCGATGTTGGACCCTTGATTCAGCGTGCTTCCGCCGTTCAGCGAGGCTGCGAGCACGCCGCCCTGGACGTTGCAATACGTCGCGGCCAGCTCCGTCGCGTTGTCGAGGTGGAGGTGCTCGCCCGTCGGTGCGCTGTTGTCCCAGATGATGCAGCCACGAAGGCGCGCGCCCTGTGCGGCATCCCACGCGATGGCTCCTCCGGCGACGCTTGCGCTGTTGTCGAAGATCGTGCACGAGCGCACGAAGCCGTCCTCGGCGTTGGCAACCCAGACGGCGCCGCCCGCGACGCTGGCCGTGTTGGCTGTCATGACGCAGTTGCGCACGGTCTCGTCGCCGCCTTCGAGAGCAAGCGCCCCGCCGAACTGCGCTGCGTTGTCGTGGAAGATGCACTCGACGATGGCCGGCTGGCTCAGCTTTTCGGTGAGGATCGCCCCGCCCTTCACGGCGTTGCCGTTGCGCACGGTGAACTTCGTGACGTGCGCGATCTCGTTCTCGCCGCTGTGGAAATGGAAACCACGCCCGAGTCCTTCTGCATCGATGACGACACCTTCGGGGCCGGTGATCCCGACGATGCGTGGGTTCTTCCCGCGGAAGTCGTTGTCGCGATTGCCGACGCCGCGGTAGACGCCCGGCCGCGTGCGAATGCGATCGTAGGGCATGGCCGCGTCGAGGCCTTCCTGGATGGTGTCGAAGGGTGCGCTCGCGAGGCCGAGCTCGAGCGGGTCGCTGATGGTCGGGTCGCCGGGCCCGGGATCACCGGGAGCGTCGTCGTCGATGTAGACCTGGATCCATGGGTGACAGCTGTCCGGGATCCTGTCGGCGTTCAGGTCGACTGCGAAACCGCTCGCGATGTCACAGTCGTCGGGGATGCCGTTGTTGTTGCAGTCGTGCTCGCACTCGTCGGGAATCCCGTTGCCGTTGCAGTCGAGGCCGAGCGCCGGGCCGCAGTGGATCTCGTCGGTGCCGATGTCCACGGCCGTGCCGGAGAGTCGCGGCTCGTCGTCGGTTTCGGTTTCGCCGCCGGCGGGAACGTAACCGGGATCGCCGGCGTCCGTGCAAGGTGAGGTGGGTCGGATGTGGTAGTCGGAGAATCGCGCGTTGGCGAAGAGTGGGTCGGCGTTGAGATTGCCGAGGCCCCAGTTGAGTGTTCCAGCTCCTGCGACGGCGCCGAGGCCGCCTTCGACATCGCAGAAGTCGACGTTGAGAACGCCGCTGCTGTCGACCTGCAGCTCGGGGCCATTCGCGGCGTCGTCGTCCCAGAGAATGCTGTTGCGTACTTCGAGTGAGGCGCTGCCCGCGACCGACGCGCCAGCGCCGGACGTCGCCGAGTTGCGCGTGAGCGTGCATCCGCTCACCACCATGTCGGCCGTGCCTTCGACGCGCAGGACGCCGCCCGCACCGCTCGCAACGTTGCGGTAGAGGATGCTGTTGAGCAGCGTGCCGCCGCCGTCGTCGGCGTGAATGGCGGCGCCGTTCTCGGCGCGGTGGAACATGAAGACGCAGCGTTCGATCGTCGGTGTGCTGCCACCGGTGATGCGCACGGCTCCACCGGTCGTGGCCGATCCGTTGGCCAGCGTGACGCCGACCACGCGTGCTGCCGACGTTTCGCCCGAGTGGAAGTCGAAGACGCGTCCCTTGGCCTGCGCGTTGACGATGCAGCGCAGCGGTCCGCCCTGTCCGCGCAGCACGAGGTCCTTGCCGCTGAAGTCGAGGTCGCGGTTGCCCGGGCCTTGGAAGATTCCGTCGAGCAGGATGATCTCGTCGCCGGTGCTCGCGGCGACGATGGCCTCGGCGATGCTGTCGAAGGGACGTGCGAGACTTCCATCGGCGAGCGGGTCGCTCACGAGCGGCGACTGCGGGCCGGGGTCGTTGGGCGCGTCGTCATCGACGTACCACGTGCGGGCACTCAACGTCGGCGCGATGACGACTACGATGACGACGCGCAAGACGATCTGCTGGACGTGACTCACGGGCATTCTCCCAGAGGCTCGCGCCCATCGTAGCAGCCGCCGAGGAGTGTCACCGGCGCGTCGCGCGCCGCGGCACGGCGTGGCCGGCGTCGGGTCTCCGCAGCTTCTTCAGTGAACCCTGAACGCACCACGGGCCGCACGTTGCTCGAACGTGCGGCCCGTGGCTCGAGCGCCTGACGCGTCAGTCGATCTCAGGCATCGGGAAGGTGCCCGGGGCGGCTACGGCGTCGGTGCCGTCGCTGCTGGTGTTGTTCGCGAAGAGGACGAACGGTGAGCCGTCGTTGGCGTAGTCGAAGTAGTTCCGCGACGCCACGTTGTCCTGCAGCGACGTGTCAGCGTTGGTCGCGCTGTGCTCGAACCCTTCGCCAGCGTTGGCGCGGGCCGTGTTGGCGAGGACGAAGTTCCCGTCGCTTCCCGGATGGATGTCGAAGCCGTCCTTGCCGTTGAAGTCCGAGCGGTTTCCCTCGACGTGGAAGCTGCCTTCACCCGCGAGGCGCAGTCCGTCCCCTGCACAGCGCTCGATGCGGTTGAAGGTGATCTTGTGCGAGCTTCCGTCGGCGAGCAGGCCGGCGTCGTCGCGTCCGCCACAGCGCGTGATCTTGTTCTTGCTGACGGTCACACCGAACGACGAGTCGTCGATGAGCAGGCCCGTGCCGTGCGCGTTGGTGATCGTGTTGCGCGACACGTCTCCGCCGCTCGTGCCGATGACGATCCCAAGACCGTCACTGTCGACGCAGGTGTTCTTCGTGATCGTCGGGTTGTCGCCGTCCGACACGAAGATGCCCGGCGATCCCCCGGCGACCTGGTTCTTGGTCACTTCGGCGGCGCTTCCGATCACGAAGATCCCGGGTTGCTGGGTTGAGTTCGTGACGATCGTGTTGCCGAAGATCACGGCGTCGTCGCCGGCGATGTGGATGCCGCGCGTGTTCTCGGCGCGGTTCTTCCGGATGCGTGCGCGCGGCGTGTCGACGCCCTCGACGATGTAGGCGTTGCAGTTCGTCGCCGTGTTGTTTTCGAAGACGAGATCGGGTGACGGCCCGCTCGCGATCTTCAGCATGTCGCCCAGCTCGACTTGCTCGGCCGAGCAGTGCTTCACGGTGACGTCGGCTGCGGGTCCAGTCACGTAGATCGCGTCGTAGTTGATACCCAAGAACGCGCAGCGCTCGACCGTGAGACCGTCACCACCATCGATGACGACGATGCCCCCGGCGGACGCGTTCATGATGCGACACTTCGTGACGGTCAAGTCGGTGGCGCTGCCGAAGACCTCGATGCCATGGCCGAGCGGATTGCGGATCGTGAACCCGCGGATCGTCACGCCGGGCGCCTGCACCGTGATTCCATGGCCGTTGCCGCCGCCGCCCGGGGCGCGAGCATCGATGACGACGTGGCCCTTCGCGATCAGCGCGAGGCCGGCGAGCTCCTCGGGGATGAAGGGCGTCTCCTGATACGTCCCGCCCTTGACGATCAGGGTGTCCCCGGCCGAGGCGGCCGCGATCCCGTCCTGGATCGTCGAGATGTCAGACGTCTTCTGCACGGTGATCGTCTCGGCTGCAACGATCGAACTGAGCGCCATCGTCAGCGCGAGGGTGAGGGCGGTGCGCGCGCGGCTCTGGGCAGGTGTACGGTTGGTCATCGGTCGTGTCCCATTGATGGTTGTCGACGCCGAACTCGTCGGCGATAGGCATACAAGCGGAGCTCGCTGCGCCGCTGAAGCGCAAGGAACGCGGCGCGATCGTGACGGTGAGCGTCCGCGGGTACGTGCTTCATCAGGCTTCGACGATCGGCCCGGCACTCGCCTGCTCGACGTCGCTTCGACCTCGAACGTCCGCCGAAGCGTCAGACGCTGATCGACGGGGCCGAGCGCGTCAGGGCGATTTCGTCGGCGGCGGGCCCTTCCGAAGGAATCATGGCGCTTTCCCGAGCGTGCGTGCATCCGCGTGCGGCTCCCCGGCGAAGGCGTGTGCAGGAGACAACAGAATGAAGACACTCACGAAGACCGACGCCACGACCGCCCCGCTGCTCTGGGCCATCGCCCGCGAACTCGCGCGCGCCCACGGGTCCAAGCCACGCGCCCACCTCCGTGCTGCGCAACGCCTGCTGCGCGAAGCCCTGAGCCCGATCCACGCGTCCCACGCCGCGAGCTGACGCCGCGCCCCACGTGACGCGACGTCGCGTGGGGCGAGCGTTCGTTGACCGAGCAAGGCACTTCGGCCCCGCGCCTTACCGATCTCCGTCGACAGTCGGCGCACGCGGTCCCGCGCTGGCCGGCTTGTCGCCGCGTTGTCGGTCGCAGTCGTGATCAGGTACCGCGCGTCCGCGGGCGAAGTGTCCGACATGTTGGAGGTCGGGCTGACTTCCGATCGCCGATCGGTCACACTCGGGCCTTCGTCGAGGCGACGGACGGACACGTTCGCTCAGGAGCGGGATGGTGGCAGACGACAACGACGCAGTTCTGAAGGAACTCGCTGACCTGCTCGGCGACGGTGGGCTCTTGCTCGACGAGGACGATCGCGCCGGCTACGAGAAGGGCTGGCGCTACGGACGCGGGCGGGCGCTGGCCGTCGCGCGTCCGCGCACGCCCGCGGATGTCGCAGCCGTGCTCGCCCGCTGCCATGCGCACGGCGTGCGGGTGCAGCCGCTCGGCGCGAACACGGGCGTGGTAGGGGCGTCGAACCCCGACGCCACGGGCGAGCAGATCGTCCTGTCCCTCGAACGGCTCTCGTCGACGATCGACGTCGACACCGTCGGCCGGACCGCCGTCGTCGATGCCGGCGTCACGCTCAGCCAACTCAACGCCGCCCTGGAGCCGCACGGGCTCTTCTTTCCCATCGACCTCGGCGCCGACCCGCAGATCGGCGGCATGATCGCGACAAACACCGGCGGGACGCGCCTGCTGCGCTACGGCGCCGTCCGCGCCCACGTGCTGGGGCTCGAGGTCGCGCTCGCCGATGGCCGCTTGTGGACGAGTCTCTCGCCGCTGCGCAAGGACAACCGCGGCCTCGACCTGCGCCAGCTCTTCATCGGGACGTCGGGCACGTTCGGCGTCGTCACGCGCGCGACGCTGTCGCTCGCGCCTCGCCCGGTGCAGGTGTCGGCGGCGTGGGTCGCACTCTCCAGCGGAGACCAGGCCCTCGCGCTCCTCGCGCATCTCGAGCGTGAACTCGGCGAGACGCTGTCGGCCTTCGAGCTGCTCTCGCGCGAGGCCTTCGGCATCACGCTGCGTCACGGTGCGAACATCGCCAATCCCTTCGAGGCCGGCGTTCCCGCCGTGGCGGTGCTCATCGAGTGTTCCACGGTTTTGTCGGCAAAGCACATCGACCTCGGTCAGGCGTTCCTCGAAACGCTCGAGGCCTTCCTCATGAAGCACGACGATGACGACATCGATGTCGTCCCGATGGCTCCACACGACGCGTGGTCGATTCGCCATCAGGTGAGCGAGAGTCTGCGCCATGAGGGCCACGTGCTCGCGCTCGACGTCTCCGTTCCCGTTGCGCGTATCGCGGAGTACTCGGAGGAGCTGCGGCGCGAGCTCACGACGTCCCATCCGCAGGTCCGCGTTTGTGACTTTGGCCACTGGGGCGACGGCGGCACGCACCTGAACATCGTCTGGGATCCCGCCGATGTCGACGACCCCGCCGGGCTCACGCGCGCGATCCAGTCGTGGGTTTACGAGCGCACGGTGCGCGGCTATGGGGGCAGCTTCAGCGCCGAGCACGGCGTCGGGCCGCACAACCAGCACTTCTACGATTCCCTGAGCCCCGAGTTACTCCTTGCGACGAGCGGCGTCCTGAAGGACCACTTCGACGGCAAGCGGATGCTCGGAACTGTTCGTCTCGAAGGATCGACGAAGCCTGCTCGCTGAGCACCGCCGACGCCTTGTCTTTTGACCGAGGCCGACGCAGACTCGCCGCTGAACCCGCAACTCCTCTCGGCCGCAGAACGCTCATGTCCGCAGCTCGACTTCCCTATGGCGCCCTGCTCCTCGAAGACCTCCACGCGGATGCCGATGCGGCCTTGCAGGCGTACGGCCAGGTGGACGTCGAGCGACTGCCTGGTTCACCCGAGCGTGCCGAGCTCCTCGCAGCGGTCGGGCGGGCTGAGGTCTTGGGGATCCGCTCGCGGACCCACGTCAACGGCGAAGTGCTCGACGCGGCGCCCGACCTGCTCGCCGTCGCGTGCTTCTGCATCGGCACCAATCAGGTCGACCTCGAAGGTGCAGCGCAACGCGGCGTGCCGGTCTTCAACGCGCCCTTCGGCAACACGCGCTCCGTCGCCGAGCTGACGTTGGCGAGCATCGTGATGCTCATGCGCGGCATCCCGCGCAAGATGCAGGCGATCCGCCAGGGCGTGTGGATGAAGTCGGTGGCGGGGGCGAGCGAGGTGCGCGGTAAGACGCTCGGCATCGTCGGCTACGGCAACATCGGGTCGCAGCTGTCGGTGCTTGCATCGGGGCACGGCATGCACGTCTTCTACATGGACCTCGGGCCGAAGCTCCCGCACGGCAACGCCCGCGCTGTCACGCGCCTGGACGAGCTGCTCGAGATGTCCGACGTGCTCACGCTGCATGTGCCATCCACGGCGCGCACGCGCGGCATGATCGATGCCCGCGCGATCGCGCGCATGAAGCCCGGCTCGTTCCTGATCAACCACGCCCGCGGCGACCTCGTCGACATCGACGCCCTCGCGTCGGCGCTCGACTCGGGTCATCTCGCCGGTGCGGCCGTCGATGTCTTCCCCGACGAGCCGAAGACACCGAGCGAGACGTTCTCGAGCCCGTTGACGCGCTTCGACAACGTGATCCTCACGCCGCACATCGGTGGGTCGACGATCGAGGCCCAGTCGGCGATCGGGCGCGATGCTGCGCACAAGCTGAGCCGGTACCTCTTCGAAGGGTCGACGTCGCATGCCGTGAACTTTCCCGAGGTCGACCCGGGGCCGATTGCTGAAGGCCGCCATCGCCTCACCTGCGCGCATGTCAACGCGCCGGGTTTCCTCATGCGCCTGAACGACGCCGTCGCCCAAGCCGGAGGGAACATCGCGTCGCAGAAGCTCGAGACGAAGGGCGAGGTCGGCTACATCGTCGCGGACATCGAAGGCGAGCTGCCGCCCAACTTCCTCGACCAGGTCTCGACGATCGCCGGCGCCGTGCGCACGCGGCTGCTCGGCTGAACGAGAACCGGGACGCGCTACAGCGCCCAGCCGTCGAGCGCGTACTCGTTCAACAGTTCATCCATGACGTCGAGCGAGAAGAATCCTCGACACGTCAACTGGATGACTCGACCGTTCGTTGTCACGTCCGTCGACCAGCGCCCGAACGGCGCGTGCAGCTCGCCGATCGGCTCGAGCTCGGCGATCGAGACCTCACCGGCGTGCTTGACGTAGAGCACGTGGACCATCGCGAGCAGATTGTCCGGCGTCGAGCAGAGCAGCTCGGCGACTCCGCAGGTTGGCGCGACGTGTTCGGGGATGAGGGGCGTCAGTGAGCCCGGCGCGTCGAGCAAGGTCCAATC
The DNA here is from genome assembly GCA_029259745.1 of Planctomycetota bacterium. GTDB lineage: Bacteria > Planctomycetota > B15-G4 > B15-G4 > B15-G4 > OFTM221. The sequence goes on along the minus strand of JAJDEO010000054.1, from coordinate 134,734 downwards.
GGGGCGCAGCACGGCGACGGCCGCGCGTCCGGAGATCGCGTCGACGGGCGCGTCGGGTACAGCCATCCACGTCCGCAGGTTGAGGGCAGCTTCGCGTCCAGCTTCAAACCTCCGGCCCGACACCGAGAACTCGCGCGCCGGGTCGTCCCCGAGAGTGACGGTGAGGAGCAGCTCGCGGCTTGTGATCGGTGCCGGAATGGCGTCGCTTGGATGTGACGTGATGATGCCGAGGAGCACCATCCCGAGGAAGACGACACCAGCGATGTCGGGCAGCTGTCGCAACGTGTTCTCCGTGCGTGACGGGTTTCCAGGCGATCACCCGCCGAGGATGCTTCGACCTCAATGTAACTTGGGCGTCACGGCCTCGGATGTCCCCCTCAGCGGCTGAACGAGCCGATGCCGAAGCGGAGCGAACAGCGCGTCGCAGCACCTCGAAGCAAAGGTCGACGTTGGCTCCAGCGTCGCCGAGAGCCGCTTCGTGTCCTGTGGTGCCCGCGACGGATTCCAAGACCGACTCCATCGGCGTCGAGTCTGGTCCCTTCGGCTGATTCACGGAAGACAAATGGGCACGAGCGTGCTGTCATGTCGGCATGAGTGTTTGTGTCGGACTCGCTGTCCTGTTCGCGTGCGCGACGGTGGACCCGGGCGTGGAGTCGGCGTCGATGCAGCGCGCGGACGCGCTGCTCAACAACGGTTTCGAATGGATCGCCGACGGCACAACCGACCCGCCCAAGTACGGGGCCTATTGGCTCGGTGCCTTCGTGCGCGCGGAGGGCGATCCGACCGACCGCATCGTCGAACACGTCGCTGCGCGGGGCGCACGGTGTCTGTCGCTGCGGCCTGGCGACGAGGTCGGGCAGAAGATCGTCGCAGACCCACGCGGAACGTCCGCGCTCGTGGTCACGGCCGAGGTCTCGATCGACGCTGACGCCGTCTTGCACGTGGTCCTCGAGGATGGAACGGGCGCGCGCGTCGAGCAGCGCGTGGAAGCCGACAACTCGCAGGCCGTGACGCGGGGCGTGGGTGATCGCGCGTGGTCTCCGATCACACTGCCGCTGGGCGAGGCGTTCGTGGCCACGCACGGCAGAGCGCCGCAGCCGCGCTGCTGGCTGTGGCTCACGAGTTCGGGGCGCGACGGGGCCGAGGTCTACGTCGATGACGTGCACGCGTTCGTGGAGCGCCCGACGGGGCGCGTCGACGAGTTGTCCGCGTCGATCGAGGCGCTCGTCGAGGAGCAACTCGCGCTGTGGTTCGGAGGTTCTGAGACGACGTCGCTCGTCGACCCGGACACGGGCTACGTCCGCGTGGCTGGTCTCCACGTGAACACCGGTGAGTCGTTCGGACGCGAGCGCGTCGCACGTCTCCACACGGCGCACACGCTTCTCCTCGAGTGGCTCGAACGCGCGCGCGACCGCGGCGACGACGCGACGCTGCGCCGCTGGCGCCCGATGTTGCGTCGCTTCGTCCGCGCACTCCTCACGACGAACTTCGATCCGGTCACGGGCCTGCCGCGCTCGGCCATGCGCGACGGCACACCGCGCGACCAGCGCGCCGTCACGAGCCCCGTCTACATCACGTTCGTCGCGCGTGCGTTGCCGCTCGTCCGCGACGACGACCCCGAACTTGCAGACGCCTGCCGCGCGGCGCTGCGACATGCCGCCGACGCGCTGCTGTTCCTGCAGCGTCGCCACGACCGACCCGACCGCGAGAACACCTGGAGCCTCGACCGCGCGACGGGCGAGCTGTCGGGGAGCTGGCCGAACTGGGGCGGTCACATGCCGCCGAAGCTCACGCCGAAAGGGGAGCTGGACACGCCGCGGCGCTACAACTCCGCCTGGGCAATCGTGACGGGCCGGTCATCGTGGTACCACCTGATCGAGTCGCCGGCCGTGGTCGCGCGCGTCCACGCGATCGTGCCGTCGCCCGGCGATGTGCCCGGCGTGCGCCGCGCGCTCGAGGTGTTTCACCGCAACTGGGACGCGGCGCGCTACGACCTCGAGAACGACACCGATGATCACTACGGCCACTTCATGAAGGATGCACTCGGTGTCGTGGCGGCGCTGGGAACCGAGGCACCCGGCGCGTTGGCGACGATGCGTGCCGCCACCGATCACCGCCTCGCGCGCGACGCCGTGCACCACGGGGACACGCTCTGGATCCAAGCCGTGCGTCTCGGCAGCGCCTGCGCCGGCGACAGTCCGCGTGCGTTCGCGGGCCTGCGCGGCGCCTACGAGCTGTCGCCCGATGTCGCACCGGAGCTGGCCGGTCGGCCGCTCTACCGTGACGCGATCCTCGAGCTGGCCCGCAACGACTACAAGGGTCGTCAGCTCATCAACGGTCAGTTCAGTGAGAGCTTCTTCCAAGACTGGGAGATGGTCTGCATCTGCTACCGCGGCACCGAGCAAGGCGACTGTCGCGACCACCCGGCCGAGTATTGGCAGGGCGACGTCGGCGACATCTTCGGCGGGCCGCCGGGCAAGAGCATCGAGGCGCAGGAGCACGCGTTGGCCGTCGCGCCGCCGGGCTTGGCGCAAGAGTTTCTGTCGGCGCTGACGACGATCCGTGACGTGACCGACGCCGACCTGCGACGTCCGTTCGGATACCTGGCTGGGCTCGCTGCCGATGTCGCGCGTCGTTACGAGTTGCCCGAGCACTACGTCACCGGTCTGGCAAATGACCAACCCGTCGCGCTCGGCTACGCGGTGACGTGGCTCGGCTGCCTGCGTGTGCTCGACGTCCTGCCGCCAACGGCGATGTGCGCGGTCTCGATCGACGCGCACGCGAGCGCGTGTCGCATCACGGTGCGCGGGGCGGCGGGTGCGACCGTGCGCGTGCATGCGTGGCCCGAGCGTGAGGCGCGTCCGCATGTCCTGGGAGAGGGTGACAGCCGCGCCGTTGCCGGGGATCCTGCGCAGCGCGGGCGCGAGGTCGTGCTCGACGACGCCGGCACGGCTGTCGTTGCATGGCCGTGGAGCGCGGACGCGGCGCTCGTCGTGCAGGCGTGGGTGCTTGATCCGGCCGGCGGACCGGCGCTCGCCGTGACGCGCCCCGAGGTCGCCCGACGCTGATGGTCGGCGCATGGGCATGGGCGTGGCGCGTGTGGCTCTGGACGTGTGTCGTCCTGGTCGCGCGGCTCGCGATTGCGCGCGACGTGCTTGCCGTGGCGCGCGACGCCCGCTGTCACCTGGGGCTTGCCTGGTGCGGTGGGGCGTGGTTGCTCGCGGTCGCGGCTGCGTCGTGGCGCGGACGCGCGCGCTGGGGCGCCGATCGCTGGGGACTCGCGCTGCTCGTGCTCGGCTTGGCCGTGCTGTCGCACGCGCGCGCTGCGGGGCACACGTCGGTCGCGACGATCGAGGGCGGCATGCCTTCGGTGCTGCGCGCGCTGCCGGTTGTCTTGAGTCCGCTGGCCATCGTGTGGCTGCACGTGGCGCGCGATCTGCGCGCGTGGACGCTGGCGTTCGTCGTCGCGGCGTTGACGGCGTCGGGGCGCGTGTCGGGCGTCGATGGGCCCGTGGCGTTGATGCTCGCAGTCGGTGCGCTCTCGGCGCAGGGGGCGTGCACGCGTCTCGAACTCGACGCGGATCTTCGTGCCGCGTGGCGACCGCGCGGACCGCTGCTTGTCGTCGTGCTGTTCGGGCTGTGGTTGGGACTCACCGGGCTCGACACCGTCGACGTCCCGGCGACGCGCGCGTCGATGGCTTGGCTCGTGGCGTGGCTCCTCGTCGCGTGGGCGCTTGCGGCGCGACCGCGTGACGTTACGGCATGGCGTCGACTCCTCGCCGTCCCCGTGCTCGCCTCGCTGACTGTCGCGCTGGCACAGATCGCACTGACGGTCTTCCTGTGGACGCGCCTGAGCGCAACGGCCGTGCTCGCAACGCGGCTGCCCGTGCTCGGCTGGCACCCGAACTTCCTGGCGGCCTCCTACGCGGGGCACGCCGTGCTGGCCCTCGGCCTCGCGACATGTGCATGGCGGGCCGCGCGCCCCGAGCGGCGCGTGCGAGCGTTGGTCTGGATCGCTGCGGCGCTCGCGTTGGCGGCGGCGACGTGGCAGACGCAGAGCATGGCCGGTCGCACGGCGTTGCTCTGCGGCGTGGCGCTGGCGCTGGCTGGCGTGTCCCTTGCCGGGCGCGCCGCGGCACGTCGCGCAGTGTGCGCTGCGGGCGTCCTCGTGGTCGCGATGGTGTTCGCGGGGCCGTGGCTCGCGCAGGGTCTGCCGGATGATTTCGTCGGAGGCATGACTCGCGGACAAGCGTCGCTCGAGTATCGGCGCGACGCGTGGGCGAACAGCGCGGCGGTGATCGCGGCGCACCCGTGGACGGGCGTCGGAGCCGGCACTCGGCTGACGGTCCTCGAGTTCGAGGCGGGCTCGCGGTATGCGCGTGAACTCGCCGCGCCGCACCCTCACAACGTTGCGCTCGCGGCGCTGCAGGCCGGTGGCGTCCCGGCCGGTATCTTGCTTGCCGCGTGGATGCTGTGGGTGTTCGTGCGTCTCGCGCGTCGCGCCGACGAACTTGCCGCGGGGGCATCGGCGGCGCTCGCGACGGTGCTCGCCTGCGGGTTGCTCGACGTGGGAACGGCGCTCGACGGCAGCGCGCCGGAACTCGCGTTCCTGCTCGCGGGGTTGGCGAGTGCGCCACAGCGGCTCGTGCCGCGTCGTGCGCGGGCATCTTCCGTCGTCGTCGGAGCGGCCGTGGCCATCGTGTTGGCTGTGATTGGGATACGGCCCGTGCTCAGCGCGACGGCCCTCGCGCGCACACAGACCATGTCACTCGATGCATCACTCTTGGCCGTGCCGTCGTTGCGCGAGCGCGCCGCGGATGAACTCGCACGAGCGCGCTCATGGGATCCGTGGTCACCGGGCGTGCTCTTGCTGAGTGCGCGCTGGGCGGAAAGCGAGGGACGCAACGACGATGCCCGAACGGCCTTCGCGGCGATGGCGGACGCCGCGCCGCATCGCTCGGAGTCGTACGCCGCAGCGGCGGGCTTCCTCGACCGTGCGCACGAGTGGGACGCTGCGGCGGCGGCGCTCGCGCTCAGCGAGGCGACGCAGCACGAGGGCGTGCGACGCGAGGAGCTGCGCGCGCTGCACGTGACGTGTCTCGTGAAGGCCGGCCGTTTAGACGAGGCGCGCGAGCGTCTTGAAGCCGCGATCATGCGTCGCCCGCGGATTCTCGACGAAGTGCCGTGGGTCACGTCGGGCGACGACCAAACGATCGTCGAGGGCGGCGTGACACTGTCGCTCGGTGAAGTTCTCGAGACGACGTTTGGCCAGCTGAAGGAGGCCGGTGGCTCGGTCTCCGAGTGGATGTCGGTTTACGAGTCGGCGCGCAAGGCGGGTCGCGATCAACTCGCCGAGCGCGCCCTCGACAACGCCGAGGCGCTCGGAGCAAACCCCGCGTCAGTGCTCAGCGAGCGCGCGCGGATGGCCGAAGACGCCGGCGCTGAAGGCGCGGCGCGCAGCTTCCTCGAGCGAGGTTGGACGACGACCGGGCTCGATGTCTTCCGCACGCGGCTCGCGTCGCTGGACGGCGAGCTGTCAGAGGTGGCCGACCCCTTGGCGATGTCTGTCGACATCGTGCGTGCCCCGACGGCGTGGCGTGACGAGCTGCGTGCGTCCGCTGACGCATCCGAGCGCGCCGGCCACGATGCCGAGGCCGCCGCGCGGCACGAGCTGTTGTTGCTCTTCGAGGACGACATCACCGAGCGAGCGATGATCCTCGCGCGCGTCGCGCAGCTGAACCGCGCAGCTGAGGATTGGCAGGGCGTCGAGCGCGCCGTGGCCGAGGCACTCGATCACTGGCACGCCAAGCAGGTGCACCCGGCCACGCTGCGCGACGAGTGGCTGCTCGGCGCGGCGGACGGCACGCCCGTGGCGCTCGCGCACACGCTCGACATGACCTGGCGCGACGCCGGCATGTCGCGCGACCAGCGTCTCGAGCGCGCATGGACGCTGCCGAACATCCACAGCACGCTACTCGGTCCCGCCGCGTTCCGACTCGCACTCTGGTCGGAGCTCGGTCGCGTGGACGCGCTGCTGCGTGAGGCCCGGACACAGCTGCTCGCGAATCGCGACGACACCATGGCGACGTGGGCAGCCGTCTCGGCCCTCGAGGGGCTCGCCCGTTTCGACGAGGCGCGTCGTCTGGTGGCCGACCATGCCCGCGTTCTGTCGGCGGACGTCGCGCTCGAAACCACGTGGGAGCGCTACGCCGCGCAACTCGTGCGCGACCCGACCGACGTCGAGACGCTCCTGCGCGCCGGCGTCATCGCGATCCTACGCCGAGACCACGCGGCCGCCGACCTCGTCTTCTCGCAGGTGCGCACGCTCACCGAGCATCGCCCAGCGGTCGCCGCATCCGCCGAAACCTGGCGCGGCCGCGCCGCATGGCTCGCGGGCAATCCCGACCTCGCGCGAGCCGCCTGGACCGCCGCCCTCGAGCTCACCCCCGACGACACGCTCCTCCGCAAGCGACTCGAAGCGCTGCGCTGAGGCGTGTTCGGAGGGCGGACTCGGATGCTGGGGTGCTCTTCACGCCGTGGCGGGAGCACATCAGCGCGTGGGACGGCTCGATTCACTTCCGTCAGATGGCGCGACACGCCAAGTAATTCGCCAAGTCCGTGGCCGATGGTCGAAGCTGCGCCTTGTGTACGTGCACGCGTCGTTCTCTTCCATTGCCGCAGCTTTGACTTACGGGCGCTCTGTCGCGCGACGTGCTCCTTCGATGTCAAATGCCCAAGACGCGTAGTCCTCGGTCAGAAGGTCATCACCAAGTTCGCGTGTGTACTTGCCCGCCGTCCGGTTCGCGACCTTCATGGCGAGGTCGCGGGCAGCGAAGTCGGTCTCGGCAATAGCCTGTACGTGGCCACGCGCGTCGTCTGTGCCTGTATCCACGACGAGAGCAGCGCCCTCCAGCGAGCACTCGATGCCGCGGGTGAGCATCATGGCCATCAGGGTGTTCATGATCGCGTCGCCGCGACAGAGGAAGATGACCGTCTGTGCTCCGTCTGCGACAAATACGTCGTCGTCGATGCCGAGTTGGAGGTACTTGGCCCGTGCCTCGGTGAGCATGTCGGCCGCGGTCGCCGAGAGGTAGAGCGGGATCGCGCCGTCGAGGTAAACCTCGGTCATTCGTTGACGAACGATATCGTGAACGCGTCCCGGGGATCCCCCGAGGAACTTCGGTGGACGGCCGCCGCGAGTGGGTGTCACGGCGACGACCTTCTTATCCGTGTCGACGCTCAGTACCTTCCAGCGCCTCCCCGAGAAGATGACAGAGACGCCGACGACGAGCGATTGATCGAAGCCCATGGTGCCGAGCTGCTTGCCGTTGTGCGTGAGCTGGAACTCTTGCGGTGTGTCGAAGACCGCGAAGAAGGAGTAGTGGTTCACTATGTGTTCGCCGCGTCGGCCCAAGAGCAGCGCCCCGTCCGCGTCCTGCTCGATGAGTTCGCGTTCTTTCATCTGCCGGAGCAAGCGTACGAAGAGGTCGCGTTCGACGGAGCGGAAGGGGCCGCCGTTGCAGAGGACTTCGAACGCGTCGGCCGCGGTGACGCCACCCCACTGGGCGATGACGGACAATGTTTGGTGGAGGAGCGTCGATAGCTGGAGCGATGTCTTCGCGGGCGGTTCGCACCATTTGTCACGAACCAAGAGCTCGGTCATCGCGATCGACTGGACGAGTTCGATGTGAAGCGTGTCGAGCAATGGCGTCTTATCGGTGATCTCGCGACCACGCAAGTACTGGCGGAGTGTCGCCGGGCCGCCGCGCCGTCCTGAGCGACCGAGTCTCTGGCGCATGCTCGCCACCGAGAACGGAGCGCCGATCTGCGCGATGCTCTCGACATCGCCGATGTCGATGCCCATCTCCAGCGTCGACGTGCAGACAACGCTCAGCGGTACGGAGCGGTCTTTGAGTCGCTCCTCGACGTCCTCTCGCAGTTGACGAGACAGACTGCCGTGGTGGGGGAGGAAACCGATTGGCAGCTTGTCGTACTCGCACATGCGTCGTAGGTCGTCGGCCGTCGTCTCCACGGTTGTGCGCTTGTTGGCGAAGATCAGGTGCGTGCCCCCGCGGAGTACTCGGTAGATGTGCCGCGTGATGTCGCGATCGGCGCGTCCCGTCAGACCATCCGTCAGCGACTCGATTTCGTCCTCATCCTCGTCGTCTGTCTCATCCCGCTCTTCGGCTCCCGCTATGTCGCGATAACCGCGGATCTGCAGGCTTAACTCACCTCCATCGCCGGCGACCTCGATGAGTTCGGCTTGCTCCCCAGCGCCCGGTCGTAGGTGTTCCGCGGCCATGCCCATATCGCCAAGCGTCGCGCTGAGGCCGACGCGTGGAACTCGACGCCGGAGACTGCTCTCGAGTCGGTGCAGCAGTGATTGGAGGTGACGCCCGCGGTCGGAGCCGATGAACGCGTGGAGCTCGTCGATGACGACATGCGCGAGCGGTGCGAAGAGTGCAGCCACGCGGTGTCCGTGGATCACGAACATCGCCTCGAGCGACTCGGGCGTGATGAGCAGAATGCCGTCCGGCTTCTCGATGATCTTGCGCTTCTTCGACGAGCTGACGTCTCCGTGCCACCGATGAACCGGGATGTTGAGGTCGTGACAGATGTCGGTCAAGCGCTCGAACTGATCGTTGATGAGGGCCTTCAGTGGGCCGACGTAGAGCGCCTTAATGCCAATGCCATCGAGATCAATGAGACGTGAGCAGATCGGGAGGAAAGCGGCTTCCGTTTTACCCGCCGCAGTTGCTGCCGCGACGATGACGTCGCGCTCGCCATCTAGGATGTACGGTGCTGCGCGCTCTTGTGCTTCTCTGAGGCCCGGCCACCCTTGCCGATAGATCCATCTCTGAATACCGGCGTGCAGGCGCTCGAACGCGGAGGAGTCAGATCGTTCGTCGGCTGTTGAGGACACCGGTCAAAGCCGCAAGGTCGTGAGGTCATCGTCATCCTCGATCGGCGTCCCGGCAACGGCGGGCTCTGATGTGTCGAAGTCGTCACCATCCTCGGCGTCCTCCGGCAATGGAGCGAGTTCTGGGTTGCCTTCATCGCGAATGGCTACGGTGGTGAGGAGCTGTTCCCACGAAGTGCTTGGGTTCTGTTCGAGCACCGACAAGAGGTGTACGAACTCTTTGATCGTGTTGCGTGGTGTGCGGAAGTACGCCTCACCAACTCGCTCGCTGCAGTGCGCCATGAAGGCCTGGAGCGCATCGTCGCTGACGAGCCACTTCTCTGGGGCACCACTCGCGAACACGTTGCGGATGTTCTGGAGCAACACGTACACGTCTTCAGGAGAGAGGTTCGCGAGGCGGATGACGGGGCCCGAGAGATCGACGAGGCCGTCGCGAGCGAACGAGTTTTCGGCAAGGCGAGACTGCAATGCCTCGTAGCTAAACAGCCCCTTGCGTGGGTCCGTGAGGAACTCCGGAGTCCCACCGAGGAGGAATCCGAGGCCTTCCGCCGAACCCTGGAGTCCGTCATTGAGGATACGGAGGATCTGCTCGTAGTTCGTGTTGCGAGCGCGAGTGTTCGACATCTTGTAGAGGTTGACGAGCTCGTCGAGGCAAACGACAAGACCCTTGTAGCCGGCCAGGCGCACAAATCGGCCGAGGAGCTTGAGGTGGTCGTAGATGTCAGCGTCATCGATGATCGCTCGCACACCGAGATCGCGACGCGCATCGGTTTTGGTGTTGTATTCCGCGCGAAGCCAACGCACCGCGTTGAGCTTGAGATCTTCGTCGCCTGTGTCGTGTCCGCGCCAGTAGCACTCGATCACCTGCGCGAAGTCGTACCCACCCACGAGTTCCGAGAGTGCTGACATGCGTTCACGGATGACCATCACTGGCTCGATGCCACGCTTCTGAGCTGATGTGAGCGCTGTGGAGACGAATCGTTCTACGACGGCAGGGAGTGCTCCACCGTCAGCCTTTCCGCGAGTCGACATGTTGCGCATCAGCTCGGCGAAGAGCGCACGTGCGTGGCCACCCGTCGAGTGGATACGGCGATCAGGCGTGAGATCGGCATGCACGGTGATGAGCTTCCGCTCAAGCGCGATCATCCGGATGAGATTCAAGAAGAACGTCTTGCCCGACCCGTAGGCCCCGATGACGAATCGGACACCGGAGCCACCATCCGCGATGCGATCGATGTCGCGGAGCAACGCCCGCACCTCGTCGGCGCGACCGACTTGGATATGCTGCTGTCCGCGCTTCGGGACGACGCCCGAGTGAAGCGATTGGATCACGGCGTCACGATCTTTGCTCTTGATGGGTGAGGTCACGCGAGCATCTCCTGAATCACGGTTTGATCGATCTCGATGGGGTCGTCGCCGTCGGCAAGCGGATCATCGCAGAGGTCGAAGGCTGCATCGTTGAGTGTGTCGAGCGCGCCATCGGGAAGCAGATGAAGCTGCTCGGCGAGGGCGTCGTACTCATCGCGTGCCCACGCGGGGCGATGAGCGAGGGCGCGAAGGAGTTCGGTGTGTGGGCCGTCTAGTCCTTGAACCATGTCGTCGTCAGCGGAGGCCACCATGGTCGCCGGACTTGAATGCTCTTGCGGCTCAAGGCGCTCGCCGTCGTCGAACACGGTCGCGAGGAGGCTCGAGACGGCGCGCGTTTCGGCGACCTTCGCTTGGATCGCAGCGAAGTCGAGCGCATGAGAGGGCGAGGCCAAGACCTCAACAATCGCCGGCTCGTCCTTGAACGAGCTTGGGCAAGGTGTGACATCTTCGTCCGGGGCAGGAGGTGCGGGGATCGCGTATGTCCTTGGCTCACCGTCCGAGCGACGGACGACAACAGGACCGGCGTCAACGGCGCTGCGTCCGCCAGCCGTGGCCTGATGGAGGTCGTCATGGACAGTGCCGGGATCGAGTTCCAACGCTCGGTAGATCTTCGCGAGCACCTTTATCTCGCTTGGATCAACCTTTCCGTCCGCCAGCGCGACTTCAATGAGGAACCGCGCGGCGTCACGACGTTGAGAGAGCGTGAGTGCTTCCACACGCTTCTTCACCCCCGCGATGCTCGGCGGCGAGGTCAGCAGCCACTCGAGATGCGCTTCGAGCCGTTCGTGTTCAGCACGCGAGAGAAGGAGGCCTCTCGCGAGGTGTTCCTGTAGGACGCGCTTCTCAGTGTCGTCGATCTCATCGTCAGCGGTCGTGACCATCGCCGCGAGATGCAGATATAGCGCCGCGGCCGAGTAGCCAGGCGTCGGAGCAGAGGGCGACTCATCCTCAAGCCGGAAGAAGACCGCGGTGTCGCCACGTGTCAGTGGCTTCCCACCGAAGCGCACATCGGGCTCCATGCCGAAGCCCGCTTGTTCGAGGAGCGAAACCATTTCAACAGCTTGTTTCTTGCGCTGACGACCTTCCTCAGTGAGCCAAGGGGCGACGAAACCGTCGACGGGAAGCGCCTGACGACGCGAGTCGCCGAGCGCCGTCTCAAGGTTACCTCGTAGTGTTTCGAGCGCTTCGGGCGGGTCATGCGCGACGAGCGCTGCGGGCAAGTGGGCAGACGCTTGAAGCGTGCCTCGCCCTTCGGGGTTCTTGCCAATCCAGCGACTGAACGAGCCGAGAGCTTCGTCGCATTCTAGGGCGATGTTCTGGAGGACGCGGCGTGGTCCAACGAGTGACGTGACGTCCGGAATGTCCGTTGTGACGGAGAAGGTCTCGCCAGAAAATGAGGCGCTCGCCGGCGAGTAGTCAACGCGGAGTGTGCGTTTGCAAGGCTTGATGACAAGTCCTTCGCCGTGCTCCTCGGCATAGCGAAGAATGAAGAGCGCCTCGAACTCATCAGCGCATCGCGTGGCCGGTGTTCGGAGACGAATCTCTGAGTCGGAGCGAACCCACGCGAAGGCTGTTTGTGCGTCGAGGGGCGTACCGCGCAGTGCGTTGTTCCCCAGCGTGCGCCGAAGCGCGAGTGGCGGACTTGATCGAGCGGTGTGTACTGTGCTCGCACCGACCGTCTCGTTACCTGCGCGCAGTGAGATGACATCGAGCAATCCTGTGGCGTAGCCCCGAAAGGATCGATTGTCACCGTAGATCGCCAGCAGCTGTTCGATCTCAGCGGCGATCTGAGGGAGTTCAGACTCCGCCGCTTGATCATGAGTGGCGTCGAGGAGGACGCGCCTCTCAAGCCCGTAGAAGAACAAGAACACATACCCGATGTAGGTGCCGGGCGTCCGGCGTCCGTCCTCGAGCCACTTCAGATAGGCCCCGCGAGCCTGTGAGCTGACCTCGCTGTAGGACGGCCAGTAGCTCATCCCGAGGCCGAAGTGGTCGACCTCTTTGAGGTCCACCGGAAGATCGGCGTTGATCAGAGCAGGATCAGGCCTGCGTGTGTTAGCGATGCTCGGAAGATGCTTGCCGACATAGACCATGCCTCCGGACACAAGTGCACCACCGACCGTCGGCGTTCCGTAGAGGCCGACCCAACAGTTCGATACCGGGTTGTCGGACAACTGGCCGGAACGGGAACACAGGCCTTCCTCTTCGCCGACACCGCTGGACGAGAGCGAGTGACCCACCTCGATGGGTTCACGCCGCTGCAGGTACACGAACACAAGAACCGCGATCGCTGCCAAGCCACCCCACAACACGCTCAACCCTCCCGATCAACGGACTCGCGACGAAAGTGTACGCAATCAGGCGGCAGTGCTCCCGCCCCTCCGGCAACTCCCGGTCTCGTTGACATTATCGGTCGGCGAGACCTGTGAGCTGTAAGTCGACGAGCGTGCCGTGGCCCTCACTAATTTGGGCTCAGCTCACCATAACGCAGTCGATGGTCCGCTCTCGGGGCGCCTCTCTGACTCCGTGGCTCCCTGAGCAGGTGCTCCCGCGCTCTTCGCGGCGGTTTCCGAACCCAGCGATGGTCCGTCTTCACGGCGTCTACCGCGCTTCGCATAACTCCACAACCGACGAGGCCCAGGTCTTCATGGTCGCAGCGAGCTCCTTCGTGAGGAGGCTTGAGGCGATCTTGCCGATGTGCTTGACAATGTGGGCTGGAGTCGAGGAAGCCGTCTTCGTTGAGTGCGTCAGGGACCAGCGTGTGTGATCCGAGCATCGCGCCAGCACCGCGCTCTCATGCGCGAGGGCGGCAACGGTGTCCGCGGGGGCGCACGAGTGTGCAGAAATGGTCGCGCCGGTCGGTCGATAGCTGACCCCGTTTCGGGCCAGCGCTGGGCTGGCCCAACTGGCGCTGCCTAGCCGGGGTTGGCGTTAGTCACTCAAGCACAGTGACTTACGGTGGTAGCGGAGGAGGGACTCGAACCCCCGACACGCGGATTATGATTCCGCTGCTCTAACCAACTGAGCTACTCCGCCACGGGCGAGCGGGTGTGCCGCTCGCGAAGCGTCGGGAGGATACCGAGCCGGGTCGTGGGGCTGCAAGGGGGGCGCTGGCAGCAGCGGGGTCAGGCCACGCTTTGGCCGGCTGTGCGTCTCGTGAACCCGTCGAGGTGCTCGAGGCGTTCGACGAGCTCGATCACGCGGTCGGCGAGGCGGGCGTGGGTCTCGATCGGGTCGGCGTGGTCGATGTCGGGGACGTCCCAGTATTCGACGCGATGGGCATGGGCCGGAAAGCGAGCCTCGATCAGCGGGCGGTGCTCGTGCTCGTCGATCGCCACGATGTGGTGAGCGCTGCGCAGGTCGTGAACGTGGGCGGCGCGCGGCGGGCGAATCGGTTCGGGGACGGCGATGCCGCGGCGGTGCAGGCCCGTGACCGCGTGGGGCGAAAGCGGCCCGTCGGGGCGCAGCGTGCGGAAGTCCCCGGCGAGACCGCGCGACAGGGCGACCCACCCGAGGCGCCGGGTCCACGAAGCGTGTCGGAACAGCGCCTCGGCGAAGCGACTGCGGTCGACGTTGCCGGTGCAGAGGAAGAGGACGTTTCGGATGTCGTGAGTCATCGCTGCGATCTCGCGGGAAGGGCTCGACACAGGGAAGGATCGGCAGGGGCGATGTCGTGCGAGTCGTTGGTCGATGAATCTTCGATGTAGATGGCTTCGGGACGACGAACCGCCCCCACGGACCCGTGAGACGGGCGCCGTGAGGGCGGTCGGACAGCGAAGGTGAAGAAGTGGAGCGGTCAGAAGGGGTCGATCATGAAGCTCGCGACGTTGCTCGCGCTGACGACGGTCGTTCCGCTCAACGTCACGACGGCGTGGTCGAGCTGCAGGCCGATGAGCTGCGGACCGATCGTCGGCTGCGCCGGGTTGCCGGGCAGGGTCAGCGTCGGTGCGACCGGGAACTGGCCGGACGGGTCGAGCGTGCCGAAGAAGTTGCTACCCACGGTGCCCGAAAGCGTCAGTGTGGTGTACGCGTCGATGTTCAGCGGGACGTTGACTCCGTCGATGACGAAGCCGTTCTTCGTGCCGCTGATCGAGCCGAGAATCATGTAGCTCTGGTTCGCGTTCGTCGGTGCGAAGAGGTCGAACGTGACCGTGCCACCGGCGATGCCAAGGCGATGAGGTGTCACGCCGAGCGGGCCGCGTTCGTCCGCTCCCTGGTCGACAACGACGAACACGCGTGGCTCGCGGTCGATGTCGAGTTCGCAGTCGGCCGGCGTGTCGGCGGGGTCACCGGCGTTGATACAAGGTGAGATCGCACCGCCGGACGAGAACGTCCGGAGGTGGTAGTCGCCGTTCGCGGGGTCGAGGAAGAGCGGGTCGAGTCCCTTGATGCCGAGACCGATGTTGATGGTGAGCATCGTCCCGAATGCGATGAAGCCTGTGATGCCGTCTTGCAGTGTCGAGTAGGACACATCCAGCACGGACGCCGAGCTGTTGGCGATCACATAGCCCTGCGTGCCGGTCGTTGCGGTGTTACCCCAGAAGATCGTGTTACGGATGTCGACGTTCGGCGCATTGTTCGCATAGAGACCGCCGCCGTTCGAGGACGCGTCGTTGTCGGCCACGGTGCAGCCCGTGAACTCGACGGACGTATCGTCGTTCGCGTGGACGCCACCGCCCGAGCCACCTTCGTTCTGCACGATTTCACAGCTCTTGAACGTTGCGACGCTCGCGTCGAAGGCCGACACAGCACCACCATCTTCGAACGTGCGGTTGTCGAAAAAGCGCGTCCGCGCGAAGTGGGCTGTGCTTTCGTCTTCGAGCCGCACGGCACCGCCTGAGCGATCGGCGAAGCCCAACTCAAACAGGCAATCGTCGAACGTTGCGCTCGAGCCGGTCATGAAGAGCGAACCGCCGAATGCTTCCGCGCCGTTGTCGAAGAACGTGCAGTTGTCGAACGTGACGTCGGTGCTGTTCGAGATGTACACCGCGCCGCCGCTGCCGCCCATCATCATCGTTCGGACAGCGGTGTTGTTCTGCAGGAGGCAGTTCGTGATCGTCGGGTTCGCGTTGTCGATGAAGATGGCACCGCCGCTGGGCGCAACGTGGCCGATGAGTCGGAGGCCATCGAGCACAGAGTCGGTGCCTTCTCCGGACGCGAACGTCACGGTCGACACGGCCGTGCTTGCGCCCGTCAGCGTGACGACGTCGCCGTTCGCCGCCGTGCGAATCGTGATCGCCTTGCCGAGGAAGTCGATGTTCTCGGTGTAGGCGCCGGGTGCGACGCAGATCGCGTCACCGTTGCTCGACGCAGCGATGGCCGCCTGGATCGTGGCGTAGTCTGCGGGGACGTTGATGTCCGCCGCGAAGAGTGGAGCTGTGAGCGAGGCCAAACACGTGGCCGAAAGCATGCGCAGTGACGTCATGGGTTCTCTCGTGCGGGAGACCGAGCGGGAAGATACCGCTGATCACGGCGAGGCCGACACGACCCTGGTCCGAAGCGCGCCGCTCCGTGACGGTCGTTGTCTCGCGTCGTCGTGCGGAGTAAGCCGCACGAGAGATGCTTCGAGTTTCAACTTTCCCGTGCAGCCGTTCGTCACGGCGTGCGCGAGAGGTGTGTCAGCTGGCGAAGCTCGCCTTGAACGCGGTCAGGTTCGAGTCGAGTCGTTCGAGCGCTTCGAGCGTCATCGCGCCGTACGAGAAGCGAACCGAGCTCGGGATCCCGAAGGCCGAACCGGGGATCGTCGAGACGGCGCCCGCCGCGATCGCCTCCTCACTGAACGCCGTATCGTCACGCGGGAACCAACTCGGCAGCGCGGCCATGAGGAAGATCGTCCCGACGGGCGCGTGTCCGGACCGGCCGACGAGCGACATGTCATGCCGCTCGAGGATCTCGACGAGTCGCGTGCGGCGCTTGGCCATCTCGTCGCGGATGCGCGTGATCAGAGCCGGCGGCCTGCCGGCGCGCATGTCGGCGAGGTCGGCGTTCAAGCAGCTCAGCAGCCGCTTCTGGCCGAGGACGTTCGGGCTCGCGGTGTTGGCTCGCACGAGCTTGCGCAGCACGCGGTCGGTGACCTCGCTGCGCGCCGACACGACGTAGCCGACGCGCGCACCGGGCAGCAGATACTCCTTGGAGGCCGACGACAGCGAGATCGCGTGGCCCGGTGCGTAGCGCACGAGAGTCTCGGGCGGTTTGCCGTCGTAACGCAACCGAGCGTAGACCTCGTCCGCCATCACGATGATCCCCGTGCGCTCGGCGACCTGCGCGAGCTGCGCCATCTCGTGGGCGTCGAGCACCGCACCCGTCGGGTTGCAGGGGAAGTTCGCGACCAACACGCGCACGTCGTGCTCGCGAATCTGCGCTTCGAGTCCGTCGGGCGTGAAGTTCCCAGCCTCGTCGAAGACGTCGACGATCACGGTGCGTCCGCCGGCGAGGTCGACGCCGTTGCGATAGTTTTCCCAGTGTCCGCGCAGCAGGCCGACCGTGCGGTCCTTGGCGAAGCACTTGAAGAGCAGCGTCAGCGCCTCGGCCGCACCTGTGCAGATCGTGACGTTCGCCGCCGTGAGCGGCGTGTCGTCGTGAGTCCACCCGAGGGCGCGCTGATACATGTCGGCGACCGCGGCCCGCAGGTCGGGGAGGCCGACGGGCGGTCCGTAGAGCACTTCCAGTTCGGGGTCGATGCCGACGATCTGTCCGATGTCGCCGCGCACGAGTCCCGGGTCCTCCATGGCCTTCGCGCCTGCGAGCTGCGCGATCGTCGGAATCGGCGTCTCGCGTTCCACGACGGAGATCACCTCCGGCGGGAGCCACTGTTCGAGGGCATCGAGCGGGGCGACGGGCGACGAGGGCATGGGTCGAACTCTGAGATGGGCGGGAAAGCCGCGCAGCATAGCAATCGGCTGGTTGCGGACGCGGAACGTCGCCCTCGCCGCGGACCCGTCGAAGGGAGATGAGGCGCGTTGATCGCCGCCAGCCGCTGGATCGTGAGCGAGCTGTCCCAGGCTGTCGTCCTCGGGGCTGTCGTCACGAGCGGCGAAACGAGCCGCGTCGTGCCAACGCCGACGAGTGTTGCCGGTGGGGACGGTCGGTTCTTGCTCACCGCTCGGCCGCGAAAGAAGTCCCGGGCGTCTGCTGTTTGCCCTCGCACGCAACCGCTCCTATCCTCCTCCCATGTCACGCGACGCCGACGCCACCGATTCCGTCGTGCACCACGAGGATCGCGAGTTGGCCCAGCGCGCGGTGGCTCGCGATGCCGAGGCTCTCGAAGCGTACGCTCGCCGGATGACTTGCGTCCCGCGCATGGTGGGTGCCCTCAATCGCCGCATGGCGGCCCGACTGACACCCGAACAGGTCGCCGATCTGTCCCAGGACGTGATCGTCCTGGCCTGGCGCAAGCTCGACACCTTCGAGGGACGTGCGTCGCTCGAGAGCTGGATCCACCGTTTCGTGTTCTTCGAGATTCGCAATGTGCTGCGTCGCCGCGATCGCCGTCGCGAAGTGTTGAGCGATCAACTCGAGACGCTGGCGGAGGAAAAAGTCGAAACTCACAGCCCTGAGGCGTACGCCTTTCTCTCACAGTCTCTCGACGAACTCGAACCGCCATCTGGTGACGTGGTTCGTCTCAAGCACTATGAGCACCTTACGTTCGACGCGATCGGCGAACGGCTCGGCATCCCTGCAAACACGGCGAAAACGCACTACTACCGCAGTCTGCAACGACTTCGACGCAAGCTCGCACCCCGGCTCGAGGGAGAGTTCCCGTGAACCGTGACGAGATCCTCCGCGATGTCCTGCTCGGTGTTCTCGACGAGTCGTCGCCCGAAGTTCAGCAGTTGCTGCGGCACGATGCGGGCTTCGCCGAGGAGTTGAACGAGATGAAGCGCGTGGCGCGGATCTTCGACGCCGGCGTGGAGTTCGAGCGAGGCGTCCTCGCGGACAGCGCCGGCGAGGCCAGCGACGACGAGGTCGCGCAGGTGCTCGAGCTGCTGCACGGAGATCGGAGCCGCGAGTCGGCGGACCCGAGCGCGGCCACCGAAGTCGTTGCGTCGCCCTCCGGCTGGACGGGCTGGTGGAAGCTCGCCGCGGCGTTGGTCGTCGCGGCGGGGCTCGGGTGGTGGGCCCTCTCGGATGCGCCGCTCCCGGTGCGTCCGGATGTCCTCGGGACGACGTTGACACTCGAACCGGCCGGTGCGATCACGGCCGATGTCACGTTCTCGTGGACGGATGACGGCGAACTCGGAACGTGGTACACGATCGTCGTCGAGGACCCCGTAGCGAGCCGTCGCGTTGAGTCCATCGATGGCGAGCTTCGCTGGGAAACGACGAGCTGGACACCCACGCCCGAGAGAACCAGCACATGGCCCGACGAGGTGCTCGTGACCGTTGCAGCCTTTGGGCCGACGGGCGATTCGCTCGGGGCGCCGGTCTCCGTGCGCTGCTTTTTCTCGGATCGCTGATCTGCGCAGCGACGCCTGCGCTCGCACAGCAGTCCGGCATCGACCGCATCGAAGAGATCCACGCTGCCATCAGGCGCGGAGAGGTGTCGCTCGTCACCGATGCCGTCCTGCTCGCTGAACTCGAGCAGCTCGTCCGCGATCTCGACGCCCGGCAATCGCGCACAGTCCACGAACGGTGGGCGCTCGCCACCGGCGCGTTGGACATCACCGAGGCTCTTGCGACGGAGGGTGATCGAACGGATGACCGCCTCTCCTTCGCCGAACTCGGCCA
The DNA here is from genome assembly GCA_029259745.1 of Planctomycetota bacterium. GTDB lineage: Bacteria > Planctomycetota > B15-G4 > B15-G4 > B15-G4 > OFTM221. Next base: position 115,719 of record JAJDEO010000054.1, on the reverse strand, counting down.
GCGTGAGAGCCTCGCAGCAGGCAGCGACTACTTCGGCTACGCGGCGACCTTCGCACATCATCGCTACGAGGTGCACTTCGAACGCGGTGAGTACGGCGCCGCGCGGTCTGCGCTCCTCGAAGTTCACGATGTGCTCGGCGAATCACATAGCCGACGGCCGGAAGTGCTCGTGGGGCTCTCGACCCTCGAGCGCTTGACGGGCGGCGATCGTACGCTGGAGTATCTCGACGCGATCGATATCGACACCGTGCGCACGCCGTCGCTCGTGCCGCAGATCTACTTGCAGAAGGGGCTGTATTGGATCGACCTCGGCCTCGTGGATCACGCGCTGGAACCACTCGCTCGCGCCCACGCCGAGGCAGAGGCTCGCTACAAGGGCGGTGACGATCTGAGTTGGACTCGCGCAGCACTCGCGTTGATCGATACCGAGGTGTTGCTCTACGGGCGTCAGACGAGTGCAGCGCTCGCAAAGGCCGAGGCGTTGATCGAGTCGCCGCTGATGGCGATGGAGAAGAACGCGGGCCTGGCCCAGAGGTCGCGCCTTGCGGCAGCCCTCGCGCTCCTCTTGGAACGGCGTTCGGATGACGACGTCGACCGTGCGGCGCAGCTCTTCGCTGGCGTCGCGCGAGCGGACGCCAGCGACGCCGAGTTGCGCCTCATCGCGTGGTCGCGCCTGGCGTTCCTCGAATGGATGCGCGGCCGCGACGACGAGGCCCTCGCAGCCTTGGCGTCCGCCCACACCGAACTCGAGGGGTTCGATGTGGCCGGGCCGGGGGCGCGCCTCGAGCTGGCGTTTCTCGATGCCGTTCGCTGCCGCCTTGCGATCGACGACGCCGCTGCGCGGGACGAACTCCAGGCGCATCGAGATGACTTGATCCAGGCTCTCGAGATGCTCGTCGAGCTTTGGCGAGCGGCACCGATCATCAAAGGCGGTCGTGGGTTGCTCGCGTACTTTCGCCCGCGCTTCGTGCTGCAGACTCTGTGCGCCGTCGAGTTCGCGCTCGATGCCGAGCACGGTGACGAGCGCGCGCTCGAACACGTCTTCTTCGCGCAGACGGCGAGCACGCTGTTGCACGGCCTGGGCCATGACGGCGGGACGCTCGAAGAGTTCAGGCGCGACGGAATCCCGCCCGACGGCGGGGCGCTTGTCCTCGTTGTCGGACCGCTCGATTCAACGGTATTCGCGGTGGACGTCACGGGGTGCGTCTCGGAATCGACGACGTCGGGCCAGAACCTGCGCAAGCTCGCGACCGACTGGCAGCAGGAACTCGAGACGGCACCGGGCGGCGCAAGGGGCGAGCTCCGCACGCGTCGGCTCGAGAGCCTCGGAGCTGAACTCCGCGACGCGCTCTTCCCCGGTGCGGTCGGCGAGCGCGTGCGCACCTGGACTTCGGTCTCTTTCGTGGGCGCTGAGTTCATCGCCGGAACACCGATCGCTGCGTTGCCATGGGGCGCAACATCGCTCGGCCTTGCGTTGGCAACGCACTCACCGTTCTCGATGCCGCTCGCCAACGCATTCGCAAGTCGCGCGAAGGCCGCGACGAGTGGGCTGGTTGTCATCGCCTCGCCGACGCACGGCGCGGACGTCGACGTCTTGCCGCTCGCAATGACTGACGAGGAACTACGTGATGTGGTGGGGCGCGCGCCGGATGCACGCGTTTTTTCGGGCGCTGAGGCCAACGTCGATGCCTTCGACACACTGGACGCGCGTGCCGCGTCGCTGCTCGTCGTCATCGCTCACGGTGTGCGCGACGCTGCACAGCCCGTGCCGGCTGGCGTCTTGCTGTCACCGACGCCGCAGCACGACGGACGGGTTTTCTCGCCAGTGCTTCGGGCGATCTCCGCGCCTCCGATCGCCTTCCTCGGAGTGTGTGCGACGGCGCGCGGTCCGCGACGCTCTGGAGACGCAGGTGCCGCGACGCTCGGCGGCGCGCTCCTCGAGGCCGGTGCGCACTGCGTCGTCGAGTCGACGGCGAACGTCTCCTACGACGCCACGCGAAAACTCGCGGCCGCGTTCGTCGACGAAGTGCTCGCAGGTGTTGCGCCGGCTGAGGCGTTGCGCCGCGCGCGCGTCGCGGTCGCTGCGGCCGGCTTCGACGACCCGTACTTCACGTGTCTGCTCGACGTCCACGGTCTCGGGCACGTGCCGGTGCCGAAGGAGATCGAGCCCGAGCGCGTGGTGCACTCGGGCTCGATCCTTTGGGGGCTGATCGGCGTGTTCAGCGTCCTCGTGTTTGCAGCTTACGTCTGGCGTCGCCGCTGAGTTCAGCCGCCGCCGCCGGTTGTCCCGCCGGTGCCGGTCGGGGGCCGCGGGATGTCGTCATCGTCATGCGGTCCAATGCACTCGAGCGGCAGGCCGCCACCACCCGTGCCACCACCTCCGGTGAAGATCGGCGTGATCGTGACGGGAATCGGCGGGCCGGTCTGGATCTCGACGAGGTAGGCCGCAAGGGCGTCGCCTTCGGGCGTCCCGACGAGGTACGAGGCGAAGGCGTGGTTCGAAGCCGGGTGGACAGCGAGGATCGTGCCTTCGGTGTCGTCGTCGGCCGAGACGATGCGTTGCGTCCAGAACCAGATCGAGTCGAAGGTCGTCCCGTATTCGCCGAGGTCGATCGTGAAGGTGTAGGACGGCGTGCCCGCTACGAGGGGAAGGTAGTGCGGGCCGGAGTGCGGAGCCGAGGGAATCGTGTCGTTGATCGTGTCCTGTTTCCAGCACGTGAGTTCGATGTAGGGGAGGCTGCCTCCCGGGGCGGTCGGCATCGTCGCGGGCGCGGCGACGTGGATCACGAGATCCGACGTGTCTGCGGAGTGCCCGTGGAGTTCCAGCTCGGGGCCGTTCGGACCGGTGAGTGTCGGCTGCATCGTCGTCTCGTCGATGAGGCCCGAACGGCGGATGTAGATGTCCTTCGGCGTGGCCACGAGGTTGTCGATCTCATACGGCAAGGCAACGTCCTTGTCGCCATCACTGTCGAGGTCTGCCGCGATGTTGGGAACGGCACCGTTGAGAGGGTTGGCGTCCGCAGGGTCGTTGGAGTGATGCGGGATCGGGTCGATGCGCATGTCGGTGCTCATCGAGAGTGACGGGCTCGTCGTTCCGGTGTTCGTGGCGAGTCCGACTTCGAAGGTCTCGGCGATGTTCAGGACGATGTCGTCGCGCCCGTCGCCGGTCATGTCACCGGCGTCGAGCTTCGCGGCCTTCGCTGCGGCCGGCACGGTGTATCCGGTGCCGATCGTCGACTGACCAAATGCGATGCGCTGGACCTCGTTCGTCGTGCCTGCGTCCTGTGTGTAGAGCCATGCGGCCCATTCGGCGTCGGTGTCGCCGTGGCGCACGATGCAGAGATCGTCGGTCGTGTACTGGGGTCCGCCGCGTGTTGCCGTCACCGATCCTCCGAGCGTGAGCACCGTGAACGAGTCCGCCGACGCCGCGGCAAGCTCGAGCAGCGCCGATCCGTTGCCGACGCGGTCGAACAGCTCGAAGGCTTCGACGGCCACGGGAACCGTCAAGGGCGAGCCGAAGAGGACGTACGACGAGCCGTTCCAGATGAACGTGTGGAAGGCGTTGAGCGTGGCGTTGAAGCCGACGACGTCCATGTCGCCGTCGTGGTCGATGTCGGCCACCTGCACGAGGCTTCCCGAGCCGAGCGGCGTCAGGAGCAGAGGCGTCGATTGCCAGGCGCGCGGCGGGCCATCGACGATCGACGTCGTGTGGAGGCCGTCGGCGTCGACATACACGATCGACGGCGGCTGGCTCCCGAACGCCGGGATGACGTCGAAGTCCCAGCACGACGACACGGGCGTGCTGCGGGCGATGATCTTGCCGACGTCATGCATGACGGCGATCGAAACGCCCACCTTGAGCACCAGGTCGGGGAGCAGGGTGCCGTCGAGGTCGAGTGTGGAGGTGTCACTGAAGACAGCGGTCTGTGAGGCCGCCGTCCAATCGCCGCCGTGCTCGAAGGCCGTCGTGCCTTCGGGGATCGATTGCCCGAGGGCCGTCGGACAACACAGGGACGCAGTTATGAGGGCGAGGACGGCGAGGCGCGACATGGAGCGCTCCGGAGGGAGAAGTGTGAGGTGGGTGAGCGGCCGAGTGCGTACGACCTGGGGCGGAATGTGGGGCGTCACAGTTACCTCTAGAGTTTCAGGAAAATCGCAGCGGGTGCGGATCAGCCCCGCATCCAACGTCCGCACAGCCCGGCGGGAAGTCGGCGGGAACGTTCGGGGTTGGGTGACGCGGTTTGCGGCAAGGCGAGCTCGCCGGCCGTGACGTGTCCGTCCCCAATGTCTTCGAGCAGCGTTTCGAAGGCTAGTGGCGTCGTGCCGACGGCGTAACAGGAGAGGATGAGGAAGGCCGGGCCGTCGTCGAGGATCTGGCCGCAGAGTTCGAGCAGCTCGGGCACATGCTGCTCGAACTCCCACTTCTCGCCCTTCGGCCCGCGACCGTAGGGCGGGGGATCGAGCAGGATGCCGCGGTAGCGACGGCCGCGGCGCGCCTCACGCGCGACGAACGCGCGCGCGTCGTCCTCGATCCAGCGCACGGCGTCGGGTGCGAGGTCGGACAGCTCGGCGTTGCGACGTGCCCAACGCAGCGCCGGCTTGCTGGCGTCGACATGCGTCACGAATGCACCCGCGAGTGAGGCCATCACCGTCGCCGCGCCCGTGTACGCGAAGAGGTTCAGCAGCGCGGGACGTTCGTCACCCGCAGTCTTCAACGCCGCGACGCGCTCGGCCGTCCACTCCCAGTTCGCGGACTGCTCGGGAAAGAGTCCGATGTGCTTGAACGGCGTCGGGCGGATCTCGAAGCGCGCCGCGCCGTGCTCGATCACCCACGCTTCGGGCGGCGCCGTGTTCGCGGCGCGCCCACGCGCCCAACGTCCGCCGCGATCCGACTCCCGCTCGAAGCGCCAGTGGCACTGCTGCCAGTCGTCCTCGCCGAGCGTGGGACGCCACATCGCCTGGGGGTCGGGGCGGCGTAGGACGATCTCGCCGACGCGCTCCAGCTTCTCGCCGTGTCCGCTGTCGATGAGCTCGTACGCGGCAAGGGGCGGATGGCGGTAGACGCCGGGATGGGGGGCCTCGGCCGTCATCGGAGATTCACGCCACGGGCGCGGACTGTCGAGACTTCGTGCATGGGGTTAGACTCTCGGTTCGGATCCGTCGCGGGGCTGCGCGTGGGCGTGCATGCCACCGGCGATGGTAGACGGGCATTGTGTGCAGATCTCTGCAAACCAGGACAGGCTGTCGGCATTGCGTGCCGGCAATCTCGGCGATGGACTGTCGTCGGTGGTCAGGGTGTGCGCACTGCTCGCGGCATCATGGCACACGGCCGCGGCGTGTCTCGACGACGTGCCGATGCACTTCGTCGACGTGCCGGCCTCCGCGTCGGGGCTCGACTGGGCGCACCGGTCGGGCGGCGTCGGCACGGCGAAGCGCTGGATGATCGAATGCGTGGGTCCGGGTCTCGGGTTGATCGACGTCGATGGTGATGGCGACCTCGATGTCTACTTCGTGCAGGGCGGCACGGTCGATGAGGACGGGCGTCCCATCGACGGCTCCGACGTCGCCGGCGATGCGCTGTACCTCAACGACGGAGCCGGACGCTTCGCGCGCGCGACGAAGGGCGACGTCGGCAAGGGCTTCGGCTTCGGCGTGACGGCGGCCGACGTCGACGGCGACGACGACGTCGACCTCTTCATCGCCAACCTCGGGTTCAACGAGCTGCTGCTCAACGATGGCAAGGGCGTTTTCACACGCGCGCCGAACGGCAACGGTCTCGCGGGCGCCGCCGAGCACTGGTCGATGGCGGCGGCCTTCGCCGACGTCGACGGGGACGGCGACCTCGATGCCTACGTCGCGAACTACCTCGCCCACGACCTCGAGCACGAACGCATCGGTGGCGGACAACTGTGCCGCTGGGTCGGCTGCGAAGTGCCCTGCGGCCCGGCGGGGCTCGAGGCCCAGGCCGATCGCTTCTACCTCAACGACGGCGACGGTCACTTCACGGACATGACGGACGAGCTCGGCTTCGCGGACGCCGAGCGCGCCTACGCCTTCCAGCCCGTCTTCTCCGACTTCGACGGCGACGGCGACCCCGACCTCTTCGTCGCCAACGATTCCGTTCCCAACGCGCTCTGGACGAACACGACGAAGCCCGGCGGCGCGCCGACGTTCGAGGAGCAGGGCCTGCTCGCCGGTGTCGCCCTCTCGGACACGGGCAAGGAGCAGGCCGCGATGGGTGTGGCCGTGGCCGACATCGACGACGATGGTCGCGACGACCTCGTGATGACGAACTTCAGTCAGGAGGCCAACGCCCTCTTCAAGAACGAGAGCGACTCCGACATGGGCATGCTGTTCTTCGACGAAGGACAGCGCAGCGGAATCGGGCGCCCGTCGTTTTTCGATCTCGGGTGGGGCACGAATCTCTTCGACGCCGATCTCGATGGCGACCGCGATCTCTTCGTCGCGAACGGCCATGTCTACCCGCACGTCGACGGATGCGAGATCACGAAGACGAGCTTCGCTCAGCGCAATCGGATGTTCGAGCAGGTCGCGCGTGGACGTTTTCGCCCGATCGATGAGGCGGCCGGGCCGGGCTTCGTCGTCGAGGCTTCGTCGCGTGGTTCGGTCGCCGGCGACATCGACGGCGACGGCGACGTCGACGTGCTCGTCGTGAACCTCGACGGGCCGCCGACGCTGCTGCGCAACGATGGTCGGGCGTCGGGAGCCTGGTCGGTCGTCGGGTTGCGCCCGCTGGCGATCGCGGTCGGCGCGCGCGTCGAGCTGACGGTCGGCGACGCGACGCGGAGTGCCGAGGTGCGCTGCGGGTCGTCGTTCCTCTGCGCCGAACCGAGCGCGTTGCACTTCGGTCTCGGCGAACTGCACGCGGACGACACGCTGAGCGCGCGCGTGCGCTGGCGCGACGGCCTCGTCGAAGTCTTCGACGATCTCGAACCGGGCAAGGTGCTGACGCTGGTGCGCGGCGAGGGCGAGGCGCAGCCATGAGTGCCCGACTGTCGGGGCTCGCGCTCCTCGTCGTGCTCGCCCTGTCGTCCTGGGCGCACGCTGCAGGTGATCCGGCGAAGGCCGCCAAGGCAGCCCGCGAGTTGCGCCGCAACGGCCACCCCGAGGCGGCGCTCGTCGTCCTCGAGCAAGCCTCGGCGCCGCGCGACCCGCGTGTTCTCGGCGAGACGATCCAAGCGTTGCTCGATGCCGGTCGCCTCGAGGACGCGCAGCGTTCGGCGCACGATCTGACATCGGAGCAGCGCGGCGCGGCCTTGCCGTTGGTCATCGCGTCGCTGCGACTCGCCGCACTCGGCGGAGCAACTCCGGATGTCCTCGCCGGGGTCGAACGAAGCCTCGAGACGGCGCCCAAGCACGTCGACCTACACGCGCTCCGTGTGCGGATGCTCGTGCAGCTGGGGCGAGATGCCGAGGCGGCGCAGGCCTTCGACGAGATCCCGAGCACCATGTCGGACGTGTTGCGGCGCGACGTGGAGATCGACCTTCTGCACGAGCGCGGGCGGCGCGAGCTCGAGGACGTCGATCGCGTCGAACGGGCCGTCCCGCGGCTCGAGCGCGCGCTGCAGCTCGACGACAGCCGAGTCGACGTACGCATCGACCTCGCCCGCGCGCTCGTCCGTTTCAACCGCAACGAGCGCGCCGAGGAGATCGTCCTCGCGGGGCTCGAGCGGGACGATGCCGACACCGATGAACGTCTCGCGCTCACGTCGATGCACGGCGAGGTCTGCCGCTCGATGGATCGTCTCGACGTCGCTCGCGAGTGCTTCGACCAGGTGCTGGCAGCGCGTCCCGGCGACATCGACGCGCGCATCGGTCTGGCGCGTTGCCACCTCCGCGGGGGCACCTTCGACGAGGCCGCAGCGATGCTCGACGCCGTCCTCACCGAACGTCCCGACCACATCGAGGCCCAGCTCGTGCGTGCCGAGGTCGACCTCACGCTGCGCGAACCCGAGTCGGCCGAGCGCCATCTGCGATCGCTGCTTGCCGCCCGTCCCAACCATCTCAAGGCGCAGTACATGCTCTCGCGGGCCTTGCGTCTGCGGGGCGAACACGCCGAGGCGAAGGTCGTGCTCGAGGCCTACCAAGCGCGCAAGGAAGAACTCGCGTCGCGCTGATGGGTGCGATCGCTGGCGCACGTCGCACGCAGTGTGCTATTCCGCTCGGCGATGCCCGCCCGGACCACAGAGACGTCGCTGTCACCGATGCCGCAGCCCGCGGTCCTCACGGCGCGTGAAGGTGCCGGGCTCGCGCTCGTCGCGCTGCTGACGATCGTCCCGAACACGTTGCCCGTGGCCGTGCTGCGCGGGCTCGTCTTCGAACGCTTCGACGTCTCCGAGTTCGCGACGTCGTGGTTCATGTCCGTGAACATGATCGGCGCGGTGCTCGCCGCACCCTTTGCCGGCGCACTCGCCGACCGACTCGGCCGCGTGCGCAGTCTCGTCGTTGCGGCGATCCTCCTCGACGCGCTGTGCTTCTTTGCGCTCACCCTCGACGTCTCCTTCGGGACGTTCATGGCGATTCGGTTCGTCGAGGGCTGTGCCAACATCACGGCGTTGTCGCTCGTGCTCGCCGTCGCGGCCAGCGGGGCGCCGCCGGGCAAGCGCGGGCGCATCATGGGCATGGTCGGCGGGGGGATCACGCTCGGCGTGGCGCTCGGCGCGCCACTCGGGGGCATTCTCGGTCGCGACGATCCGCAGCGTCCGCTCGTCATCGGCTCGGCAGTGCTCGTCACGGCCGCGGTGCTCGCGACCTTCCTCGTCGTCGAGAAGGGACGCGCAGCGCGCCGTACGTCGTCGGGGATCGGCTCGCTGCTCGCGATCATCCGAGAGCGCCCGGCACTCGTCGTTCCGCTCGCCTTCGCCTTCGTCGACCGCTTCACGGTCGGCTTCTTCACGACGACCTTCTCGCTGTTTGCAAAGCGCATCCACGACCTCGACTCTGCCGCGATCGGCGGACTCTTGGCGATGTTCCTGATCCCGTTCTCGCTGCTGTCCTATCCCTTCGGTCGTTTGTCCGAACGCCGCTCCCGACGCGCGATGATGATCGGCGGCAGCGCGATTTACGGCGTCGGCGTGATGCTGGTGGGAGCCTGGCCGGCGTCGTCGCTCGGGGTCTTGATGCTCGCGCTCGGCGTGGCGTCGGCCGTGATGTTCGTCCCGTCGCTCGTGATGGCGAGTGAGGTTGCCGGGGACGAGGCGCGCGGTGCTGCGATGGGAGGGTTCAACGCCGCCGGGTCGCTGGGCTTCATCGCCGGGCCGCTCGTGGGCGGCGCCGTGAGCGAGACGGTTGCAGCGTCCTCGGGGTGGGAGGCCGGCTACACGTGGGCGTTCGTGATCGCGGGACTCGCCGAGTTGACGGTGATCGCGCTGACGTGGCGCCCGCTGTCGCGTCTCGTCCGAGCGGGGCGCACGACGTGAACGGTGTCTCGCCGGACGCACGCCGCTCGCTAGAGCCGGTACAAGCGTGCGAGCGCCGTCGGGCTCACGCCGAGACGGTAGAGCGGCGGGATGACGCGCAGTAGCAGCGCGGCGCGCAGCGGGTTGCGTTGGATGCTGCGGCCCGAGACCTGCACCGGTGAGTTGATGCGCGCCAGCGGGCGACGCTTCGCCAAGCGCACGGTGAGGTCGTAGTCCTCCATGATCGGCATGTCGCGGAAGCCGCCGACAGCGGCGTAGGCCTCGCGCGTGACGAACAGTGCCTGGTCGCCGTAGGGATGACGCGTGACGCGCGAGCGGATGTCGGCGAGGCGCAGCATCGGGCCGGCGCGGTTTGGCACGCCGGGGTCGGCGACGGTATGCGTCACGAAGGCCCCGGCTTCGGCGCCCTCATGCAACGCGCGCTCGATCTGAGCGAACGCGTCGGAGGGGAGGCGCGTGTCGACGTGCAGGAAGAGCAGCGTCGCGCCCGTGGACAGCGCCGCGCCGGCGGCGAGTTGGCGGCCACGTCCGGCGGGTGTCGCCGTCACGACGATGTGCCCGCGACCGACGGCGCGCTCGGGGCTGCGGTCGCTGCTGCCGCCGTCGGCGATGACGATCTCGAGTGGATGTTCGTCACGGTGGGGAAGCGCGGCCAGCGCGTCGAGGCAGGCGTCGAGGCGTGTGCCCTCGTCGAGCGTCGGCACGACGATCGACAGCGGCGCGTGGTCCGCGCCGAGCGCGCGTGCCGCAGCGGTGTGTTCGACGAGCGAGGTGTCGCCGGCGAGGAGTTCGTCGAGAGCTCCGAGGTCCGTGGCGACGTCGATGTCGACCCAGAGTGGGGCGCGCGTGACGGTGAGCCCGAGGCGCCGACAGCGCGTCTCGACCTGGCTCGCCGTCTGCGGGTCGTCCCAGTCGAGGTCGTCGAGCCACGTGTTGCCGCTCAAGGCCGGTGAACCCGAGCGCAGTCCGAGGCACCAGAAGCCTCCGTCGGGGTTGTCGCCGAGCACGACATCGGCCTCGTCGAGCAGCGCGAGCGCCGCGCGGATGTGCTCGTGCGGCAGGCCGGGGCTGTCGCTGCCGAGGAGCAGCGTGCGCGGGTGTTGGTTGAGTGCGCCGACGGCAAGCGTGGCCATGCGGCGGCCGAGGTCGCCCTCGGCCTGGCGCACGATCGTCGGCGGAGGCATCAGTTTCGGGTAGCGGTCGAGCGTCGCCGACGGGGCGAACACGAGGTCGAGTTCGGCCGTCTGCGAGACGAAGCTCGAGACCGACGCCCAGGTGTCGAGCAAGAACGCCCGCGCGAGTCGAGCTGCAGCGGCAGCCCCGACATCGGCCGCAAGGCGCGACTTGCCCTCACCGATCCGGGGAGGCTTTCCCAGCACGATGAGGCGGGCGGATGACATCATGCGGCGGAGTGTACCTGGTCCTGGGCCTGCGCCACTCGCTGTGACGGCGAGCGGCGCGAGTCATTCGCCCCGACTTCACGCGTGGCGTGTACGCAGGGGCGCTCACGACGATCCCCGTGCTCTGACGGCACTGCCCGATGCCATCGCTTCTCACGCAGCTGACAGCCGCCGATCGTCGTCGCCTCTTCGACGACCTCAACTACGTCAACCTCGCCGAGATGCGCGGCTTCTGTCGCGCGCACGGGATCCCCTGGGCGATCATGCGCGAGGAGGCCGACGGGACGCTGCGCCGCACGTCCGACATCGATCGCAAGTCCGTGGTGCTCGATCGTGTCCGCACGTACCTGAAGACGGGGCGCGTTCCGGGGCCGACCGTGTTTCGCCAGGCCGTGCTCGCGCCTTCGGATCCGCCGCCGCGCTTTCGTCCCTCCGATCGGCTCTACTACGGGTGGTACGACAAGCACGATCCCGCCCTGGTCGACGCGCTCGAAGCGCTCACCGGCGGCGCGTTCAAGAACGGCGCCGTCGCGCGCATTCTCTGTCGCGAGTTCTGGACGGCCGGAACGGCGCCGACGCTGCGCGAGTACGCCGAGGCGTGGATGGAAGCCGACGCACGCGGCTTGTGGCCGCACCCCGAGGCCGCGTATCTCACAGACCGAGCCGCCGGACGGGCCGGCAGCGACTGGAAGGCCGAGCGCGTGCGCCGCGCGACGGCTGCACTCGCCGTGCTGGCGGAGATTGCCCCGAACGCCTGACCCGGGTTGTCCCTGGGCGATGATCGCGGGGGCGTGACTGCGCCTGCACAGCAGTCAGACGGGCCGACGGACGGAAGCACGTCTGCCTCGGGTTTGTCAGCCGTCGAGCGCGCCGCCGCAGCTGCTGCCCTGACCCGCCGTGCAGCCAAGGCAGTGCGCAGCCGTCGTGATCGACGAACCCGCGAACGTCGCGAAGTCGTCGACGTCGAAGATCGATTTCGCACCCGCGCCAAGCGGGATGTCGAGCATCTGGTGGAAGTCGCAGTCGGCGAGCTTGCCATCCCAGTCGACGCTCACGAGGTCGCGACACATGACCTGCTGCACGGTCTGCGGCGAGAACGAATCGACGAGGAGCTGCTCGTACTCGCCGAGCTTGCCCTGGCGCTCGAGGTCGTCGGCGAAGCGGTGGATCGGCATGTTCGTGATCGTGAGCAGCTCGTCGAAGACGACGTTGAAGTCGGTGCGCAGACGCTCGCGGTAGTCGGCCTCGAGGCTTGCTTGCGGCGGCGGGAGCGACGGGCCGAGCGGGTTGTAGACGAGGTTCAGGCGTCGCGGCGCGGGGCCGTCGGACGGTGCCTTGGCGCCCTGGTGGTCGCCGTAGCCGACGGCGTTGAGCGCCAGCAGCGCGGCGATGCTGCGACCGAAGGCGCCGCTCCCGCGTTGGGTGTCGGTGTTGGCGGCCGTGTAGCAGGGCAGCGACGCGATGATCGTGGCGTCGTGGGCGGCGTAGTACTCGGCGAGGTCGTCCTGGCCCTCTTCGAAGAGCACGGTGAGGTTGCAGCGCACCGTGATGCGTCGGCCGCGCGCGTGCACGCCGTCGACGAGCATCCTGAAGCGCGGGTTCATCTCGGGGGCACCGCCCGTGATGTCGACGTGTTCGATGCACGGGCTCGCCTCGAGCACGGCGAGCACGCGCTCGACGGTTGCGGCGTCCATGAGCTCGGTGCGCGTCGGGCTCGCGTCGACGTGACAATGCCGACACGCCTGATTGCAGAGCTTGCCCATGTTGACCTGCAGCGTCGTCGGCGTGCGTCGCGAGAGCGGCGCGACGCCGTGCGCGGCGAGGGTCGCGTCGAATCGGTTCGACGCGCGGGAGGGCGAAAACGCGGAAGACATGCGAGGGGTGTCGCGGCGAGGAAGACGGGCGCCAGCGGGCGCTGGACATCCTACGCCCTTTCGCCCGACTCGACAGATAGCCTCTGCGTGAAGAACGTCACGCGATCGACGAGTGCCAGTGTGCCGTCGCTCTGGGATCCAAGAGGATCGTGTCGCAGCGGCCAAACGGTGACCGCGACGTGAAGGGAAATGTTGCGCGGGGACGCACGGCGCCGTGCGTCCCCGCGAAAACCTGCTCTCTACCGACGACCGCCAGCCGTCAGCAGCAGGTGCCGGGCTCGCAGCAGTCCTCTGCTGCCGCCTTCGTCTCCACGTAGTTGGCGCCCTTCGACTCCTTCGGCGAACGCACGCGATCGCCGCTGCAGGCGAACGGCTGGGCCGCGGCGGGGTCGACGGCCTCGTGCGGCTGCACGCCGATGATCTGTCCGGCGTAGGGCCCGCGGGAATCCGTCATCAGCCCGTACGTCTTCTCGCAGACAGCCATGCGCTGGCCGCGCGTCAACGTGTGGCCGTCGTCATCGATGACGGCGTTCCACGGGCCCTTGTAGATCACGGCCTGGCGGTGCTCCATGCACGGCCCTTGCTTGCCCTTGTAGGCCTGCACGGTGAGGCTGCGGAACTCGATGCCGTTGACGACGTGCCAGGCCTCGGCTCCGCGCTCGAGGATCTCGACGCCGTGGAATCCCGCGTCTTCGAAAGCCTTCAGAAACGCGTCTTCACGGAACGCGCCGGAGATGCAGCCGCTCCAGAGCTCGGGGTCGTTGACCATCTCGAGCGGGACGTCTTCGTCCGACACGATGTCGGAGATCACGGCGCGGCCACCCTTGCGGAGCACGCGGAAGATCTCTTCGAAGAGCTGGCGCTTCTTGGCGGGCATGACGAGGTTGAGCACGCAGTTGCTGACGACGACGTCGATCGAGTCGGACGCGATCATCGGCGAGCTGCTGCGCAGGCGCTCGACGTGCTGCTCGAGCCGTCCGAAGTCGCCCTCGCTGCGCACGGGGTTGTCGGCCAGCCACGCGGCGAGCACGTCGCGGTCGAGGTCGAGTTCCTCGATGCGTCCCTTGAAGAAGGACACGTTCTCGAAGCCGACGCGCTCACCGACAATGGGCGCATTCCGGCGTGCCACTTCGAGCATGTCGTCGTTCATGTCGACGCCGATCACGCGCCCTTCGGCGCCCACGATCTGCGAGGCGATGAAGCAGATCTTGCCCGTGCCGGAGCCGAGGTCGAGGACCGTCTCGCCGGGGCGCAGGTGCTTGCTCGGGTTTCCGCAGCCGTAGTCGCGCTCGATGACCTCTTTCGGGATCACGGCGAGAGTCTCGGTGTCGTAGTCGACGGGGCAGCAGAGTGCGGGGACGGCCTGGCCGGCGCCTTCGCTGTAGCGGTCGCGCACGGCTTGGTCGAGCTCGGCTGCAGCGGCCGCGGAGGACGTGGTCGTCGGCGAGGACATGGAGGACTCCGGGTGAAATGGGCGGTGGGGGGCGGACGCCCGAGAGCGAGCGCCGCAAGTGTAGTGATTTGGCACAGGGCGACAGGTGTTGCACGAATCCTGACGCATTCGCCCGGGAGCCGCCGACGGCCCACGACCTGGCCGTCGCTGCTGTGATGGCGGCCTGCCTCGAGCCAGGGTGGGGAGGGGTCGCGCGGAGGCCACCCGAGACGTCACAATGGGCGGCTTCATCTCCCAGGAGCGAAACAGACGTGAGCAAGTCCCCCATCCGCGTGGCTGTCACCGGAGCGGCCGGTCAAATCGGCTACGCCCTGCTTCCGCGCATCGCGTCCGGCGACATGTTCGGACCCGACCAACCCGTCCACCTCAACCTCATCGAACTGCCGATCGACAAGGCCATGGCCGCGCTGAGCGGCGTCGCGATGGAACTCGACGACTGCGCCTTCCCGCTGCTCGCCGGCATGACCTGCACGTCCGACCTCGCCGAGGGCTTCGGCGACGTCGACTGGGCGCTGCTCGTCGGCAGCAAGCCGCGCGGCCCGGGCATGGAGCGCGGCGATCTGATCAAGGAGAACGGTCCGATCTTCGTCGGTCAGGGCAAGGCCATCAACGACAACGCGAGCAAGGACTGCCGCGTCGCCGTCGTCGGCAACCCGTGCAACACGAACTGCCTCATCGCGATGCACAACGCGCCCGACATCCCGAACCAGAACTTCTCGGCCATGACGCGTCTCGACGAGAACCGCGCCATGGCGCAGCTCGCGGGCAAGGCCGGCGTGCACACGACCGACATCTCGAACATGACGATCTGGGGCAACCACTCGGCCACCCAGTACCCCGACTTCGAGAACGTCAAGATCAAGGGCAAGGCCGGTCACGACGCGATCAGCGATCGCGCCTGGCTCGAAGGCGAGTTCATCACGACGGTGCAGAAGCGCGGCGCGGCGATCATCGCGGCCCGTGGCCTGTCGTCGGCGGCCTCGGCGGCCAGCGCCCTCGTCGACCACGTGCACGATCTGATGCACGCGACGAAGAAGGGCGAGACGCACTCGGTTGCCGTCGTTTCGGACGGGAGCTATGGCATCTCGGAAGGCCTGATCGCGTCCGTGCCGGTGACTTCGCCGGGCGGTGGCGGCTGGGCTGTGCACCAAGGCCTCGCGATCTCCGACTTCGCACGCGCCAAGATCGACGCGTCGGTGAAGGAACTCGAAGGTGAGCGCGACGTGATCCGCGACTTGCTGGGCTGATCGTCGTTGCTCGATCGCGCCGAGCACCTCCGCGCAGAGGTGTTCGGCGCGCAGTTGTCTCTGTCACACCACTGCGCACATCTCCCGAAGTGAGCCACGAGCATGTCCGTCATCCTCGATCGCATCGCGCGTCGCGCGCTCGTCCACACGGCCGTGATGATCCACATCGCGAACCACCGGCCCGAGGCGCGCAAGACCGACCCGAAGGTCGGCGGACACCCTGCATCCTGTTCGTCATCGGCTCACATCTTGACGGCGCTGCACTGCGAAGTGCGCGAGCCGCACGATTTCATCTGCTGCAAGCCGCACGCCGCACCGATGGACCACACGCTCCAGGGGCTGCTCGGCCTGCTGCGTCACAAGAACGACGGGGCGTGGTTCGAGCGCGAGGAGATCGAGGCGGTCATGCACCGGCTGCGCGACTTTTCGCACGACGGTATGCCCGTCTTCCAGAGCTACCACGCGCGCACCGACCCCGACTCCTTCCACTTCCTGCCCTCGGGCAGTGTCGGCATCCCGCCGGTCGTCTCCGTGTATCTCGCGCTCGCGTTCGACTACGCCCGCGACCATCACATGGAACTTCCCGAGGTCCCCGAAAACCTGCACTTCTGGTCGTTGATCGGCGACAGCGAGTTCCGCGAAGGCTCGCTCATGGAGGCGATGCCCGACGTCGCGGAGCGCGAGCTCGGCAACGTCACGTGGATCATCGACTACAACCGTCAGAACCTCGACGGCGCGCGCATGCCCAACAAGCGCGGACTGCGCGGCACGGACGCCGATCGCATCGAGGACATGGCGCGCGCGAACGGCTGGGACGTCATCCAAGTGCGGCACGGTAAGCGTCGCCTCGAAGCCTTCGCTCAGCCCGGCGGTGATGCGCTGCAGGCCGTGCTCGAGGATGGCCTGTCCGACTACGAGCTGCAGATGCACCTGCTGCTGCGCGACCTCAAGGACACGCGCAAGTTCCTCATCGAACGCGACGCGCGCTGCAAGCAAGTGCTCGACACGCTCGACGACGCTGCGCTGGAGTGGGTGCTCACGGACCTCGGCGGTCACGACACCGAAGAGCTGGTGAAGGCGCTCAAGGCCTCGAAGGAAGACCGGAAGCGCCCGACGATGATCGTCGCGCACACGGTCAAGGGTTGGGGCATGGACATGTACGCCGCGCCCGGCAACCACTCCGAGATGAACAAGCAGGAGGAGATCGACCGGCTGCTCGAGGAAGACGGGCTCACGTCCGAGCGTCCCTTCGCGACGTTCGAAGACGGAAGCGACGAGGCGAAGTACCTTGCCAAGCGCGGCGCCGTGCTGCGTGAAGGCATCGAGGGCGCGCGTCAGTGGCGTCACCGGAACCGCAAGTGGGTGCGTGATCGCATCGCTGCGGCGGGCGGGATCCCGACCACGCTCGACATCGACACCTCGCTCTTCCCGCGCGCCCACACGCAGTGGATGTGGGGGCAGCTCGCCGCCAAGCTCGCGCGCATCGGCACGTCCGCCGAGATGCGCAGCGAAGAGGGCAAGGGCGTGGCCGACCTCACGGACTCGGAGCGCGCCTGGGAACCGGCCGCCGACCTGATGCTCACGATGTCACCCGACGTCGGCACGTCGACGCAGCTCAACCCGGTCATGAACGACCGCATCTACGGTCCGGGCGACCAGCACGACGAAGAGGCGCACGACGTCGAAGTTCGTACCGGACAAACGCGTCGACGCCCCGCGCTGATGGCCACGACCGAACCGTGGACGCGACACATCCGCTTCGAGATCGCCGAGGCCAACGCGATGTCAGCCGTCGGATCGTTCGGGATGATGGGGCACTACGCCGGCATCCCGTTCTTCCCCGTGATGACGGTCTACGACTTCTTCATCAAGCGCGCTCTCGATCAGCTCTACTACAACCTCTACTGGGGTGCCGAGTTCGTGATCCTGGGGACGCCGTCGGGCGTCACGCTGAGTTCCGAAGGCGCGCAACACAGCTGGAAGTCGGACATCCAGATCCCGAACCTCATCACGTGGGAGCCGATCTTCACGATCGAAGTCGACTGGATCCTCTGCGAGTCGATCCGCCGTCACTTCGACGATGAGAACGAGGGACGCCGCGGCGTGTTGATTCGTGCCGTCACGCGTGCGATCGAACAGAAGGAGTTCGGGCGTCGGTTGCGTCGTCACCCGCGCTTCCGCACGAACCCGCACGACCTCGAGTCCGAGCCGCTCGACGACGACACGATCACGGAGCAGGCGCGCAAGGACTGTCTCTCGGGTGCGTACTACCTGGTCGACTTCCGCGGGCAGCCCGACTACGAGCCGGGCGTCAACGTCGTGAACATGTTCTGCATGGGGGCGCTCGCAGCCGAGGCGCTCGAGGCTTCCGACGCGCTGCGCGAGCAGGGCGTCTACGTGAATGTCATCGCCGTGAGCTCGCCCGATCTGCTGCTCGGCAACCTCGCGGCCGAGAACGACTTCGCGCACCTGCGCCACGGCCTCGGGCTCGACAGCAACCTGCACCTCGCGCCGACCGAAGCCGTCGACGATCGCGCCACGTTCGTCACGATGGCCGGACGTCGCGTGCCGGTGGTTTCGGTGCACGACGGTGAGGCCGGCTTGCTCGACAACATCGGCTCGGTGCTCGGCGTGCGCCAAGAAACCCTGGCCGTGCGCAAGTTCAGCAAGTGCGGACGTCCCGACCAGGTGAACGAGTATCAAAACATCGATGCCGCGGCGATCATGCGCGGTGTCGCGAAGATCCTCGCCGAGACAGCCACCGAGTCGGTCGATGTCAGCCGTCGCCTCGTCGACGAAGCCGCCGGCGCGAGCGTCCCGAAGATCGACTGGCGAGAACTCGCCGACTTCCCCGAATCGGTGTGACACGCTCGATCCACGACAACGTCGTCCTCGGATAGAACAGGGTCGGAGCGGGTGTCTTCACGGTCATGTGCCAGGCAGCATGCGTGCTCGCCAAGCCACGTTGTGAAAGCAAGTCTCATCCCGGACGAGGGAGTCCCATCCCATGCTCACGATCATCGCCAACATCCACGCCGCGCCCGCAGCGATCGAGCTCGTGAAGGCCGAGCTCGAGAAGCTGATCCCGATCACGCGGTCCGAGGCGGGGTGCGTGCAGTACGACCTGCATCAGAACGACGAGGATCCCGCGCACTTCACGTTCTACGAGAACTGGGAGTCGCGCGCGCTGTGGCAGGCGCACATGCAGGCGCCGCACCTCGCGGCCTGGAGCGCGGCCACCGAGGGCGCGATCGCCGACTTCTCCGTGGCTGAGATGACCCGCATCGGCTGAGCGAAGCGGAAGGCAGGGCGAGCCGCTGTTTCCCAACGCGTCACTCGATCAGGCAGAATCGCGCAACCGGATCCTCCCCACGCGGTTTGCCACACCATGACTGAACCCATCCTGCAGGCCGACGGCCTGATCAAGATCTTCGGTGCGACGCCCGTCGTCCAAGACGTCACGTTCTCGGTCGACCCGGGGCGCTTCGTCACGATCATGGGGCCGAGCGGCTGCGGGAAGTCGACGCTGCTGCACATGGTGTCGGGGCTCGAGCCGCCGTCGGGTGGTTCGGCGACGCTCGCCGGGCAGGACCTCTACGGGATCACCGAGCGCAAGCGCACGCTGCTGCGTCGCGACTACGTCGGCTTCGTCTTCCAGTTCTACAACCTCATCCCGAACCTCACGGCCGAGGAGAACATCCGTCTGCCGTTGATGATCGGCGCCGGCGCTCCGGCGCTGGCAACGGCGGGGGGCGGTGGCAGCGAGCCCGAGCGCGAGGGGCCCGACTTCGACCGACTCGTCGAGATTTTCGACCTGCAAAAGAACCTCGCGCAGTACCCGCACATGCTCAGCGGCGGCGAGATGCAGCGCGTGTCCATCGCGCGGGCGCTGATCGCGCGTCCGGCGATCGTCATGGCCGACGAGCCGACCGGGAACATCTCGACGTCAGCGGGCGAAGAGGTGATGCGCCTCTTCCGCTCGTGCTGCGACGAGTTCGGCCAGACGATCCTGCTCGTCACGCACAACCCGCGCGATGCCACCTACAGCGACGAGGTGCACTTCCTCAAGGATGGCCGCCTGCACGGTGACCGCTCGCTGAAGGACGACGCTGTGACGTCCGACAACATCGATGCTGCGCTGAAGTCGCTTTCGATCTGAAGCTGGCTGTGAGCAGCGGTGCGTCCGACCCGTTTCGGTCGTCGAGGATCAGAGTGCCGAGAGCACACGTGCGCAGATCGCCGTGAGGGATCCCGGGCTACTTGCCTGAGGGCGGGCCGGACGGCGTGGATGTGTGGCCGAGGAGCACGCGCCAGCTGTTGTCATGCTCCGACTTCTCGAGTAGCCATGTGATGACGCCGCCGTAGGTGAAATCGTCGGCGTTGGGGATCGTGAGCGTCGTTTCGAAACGTGTGCGCAAGGACACTCGGCGCGAGTCGAGGACGACGGGCGTGATGTCGGCGAGCGTCGTCTTGAACGTGATCCCGGCGTAGGCGCGCATGCCTGCGATGACGTCGTCGGCGTCGGCATAGCTCAGCGCGCCGTCGGTGTACCAGGCGAAGCGTTCGTCGGCGACGAAGAGCGTGCGGATGGCGTCCTCGTTCTTGCCTTCGAGCGTCTCGATGTAGTGAGTTGCGAAGACGCGAGCTTCGGCGGCGATTGCGGCGTGTTCGGGGGCAGCGTCCTGATGCGTAGGCAGGAGCGGCGAGGCGACGAGCGCGAAGGCGCCGAGAACTGCGACGAGGGTGCGTGAGGTGATCGTGATCATGGCGAGGGACGTCCGAGGGGAAAGGGACACCACGCTACGGGCGGAGCGGCTCGCCGGCTTACGATGTTGCGCCAAACGGTGTCGCGTAGGCGACAGCTACCTGCCGTTGACGCACGGGGCGTCAGAGCGACACGAGCTTCGTCTCGGCCAAGAGGTCGGCGACGACGGCGCCGATCGCTGCGTTGCCGTCCGACGACTTGTGCATGCGATCTCGGAAATAGCTCGTCCACTTCGCCTTGGCCGCCTCGGTGAGGCCGTCGCCCGTCACGATCTCTTCCAGACGAGCGGCCACGTCGAGAACCATCAGTCCCGCGTCGCGCGCACTCGATCGCACGATGTCCACCCCGGAGCGATACTGATCGATCGCGTTCGCGACGAGCTCTCGCTCCGTGAGCCCCGGGTTGTTCTCGGGCATGAGCAGCGCCACGGCGTCCTCCGGAAAACTCTCGTCGTCAGCGTGTAGGAGCTGTACCGAGCCCGGGTAGATGATCATGGCCACGGGCACGCCGTGCGCCTTGCAGACGTCGCGGAGCTCTCGGCAGAGCGGCGGGAACGACTCGGCCATGATCGACCGGATCCTTTCGCGACGCTCGACGCGCTCCACTCTTGGAATGTTCTCGGTGCGCAGCTCGCGCAGGAACTTGTCGAGCGAGCGCACGAAGGCGCTGTGATAGAGCAGGCCTTTACTCCGCGAGTCGCGTGCTTTCTCGCGGTACTTTGCGATCGTGGGGTTGTCGGCGATCGATGCGTGATTCCACCCAGAGTAGATGAGCACGAGGTCGCACTCGAACTCATCGAGGTGGTGTGTGCGCAGCGCGGCGATCACCTGCTCGAGCCCGTAGCCGTTCACTCCCCCGTTGAGCACCTCGGCGTCGACGCCGCGTTCGCGCAGCTCCTTCTCGAGGAATCTCGGCCAAGTCGCATCGTCATCGACGTGACTCCCGAACGTTGTCGATCCGCCCATGCACAGGATGCGGAATGAAACGTCGGCACGTGCGCGCAGCTCGGGGCCGCGAAACCCGACCGCGTTGATGCACTGGCCGTCTTCGCGGTAGGACGGCACGAGGGTATAGCCGAGCGTGTCGTCGCTGAGGTACTTGAGATCGCCCTCGCGAATCACGCTTGCGCCCTCGAGGATGCCGAGGATCCCGAGGGCGATGAGCATGTTGAGCAAGACGCGGGATTTCGTCGACATCAGAGACGCTCTCCTTGGCGCGATCGGCACGTTCGCTCAGCGCGAACCCAGCAGCATGTCATCGAAAGGTTGGGGACCAGCGAGATGGTATTCCACAGTATCTCAGACGAGATCATCCTCACATCACACTCGCTCGGCCGCCGAGAACCGGCGCCGTGGCGTCAGGAGCTGGCCCATCAAGCACACGAGCGGCGGCCGCTCGATGAGGAACCGCCGCTCGTGGTCAAGTGAAACACGCGAGGCCGGCGCCGCGCACGGGCGTCGCCTGCTCGTGCCGAGTCAGTCGACGAACGTGTCCGCGTTGTCTTCGAGCTCATCCTTGTCGAGCACGCGCGTCCAAGTCTTGACGTCGTTGATCGTGCCGTCGAAACCGCGGTTGCCCGTCGTTTCGTTACCGATCACGAAGTCGCGATCGACGCAACTGTCGAAGCTGCCGGACACCGAGGTGTCGTCGACCTCCTTGCCGGTGAGGTCCAGGCGCATCTTCGAGACGCCGGCCCGCCGACGCTGGCGTTCACCCACGAGAGACTTCCGTTGTCGGCGTCGAACGCGAGACCCGAGGCCGACGCACGGACCAACACCTCCATCGTCATACGGCCGCACGCCTGCAAGCACCGAAGGAGAGGCGCTGCCTCCGCGGCCGGTGGCCCGTCCCACGTAGGCGGAGACCGGTGTCCCGAGGACGCAGAGTTCGGGGAGTCGAGATCGCGAGATGTCCTCGGTTCACGGCTCGCGTGCAACGTCTCTGTGCACGTAACATCTTTCTGTGACGTAGGTTGCATCGGACGCGTCGAAGCGCGCCGGGTGCGGACGCTCCGAACCTGGGGCCGTTTGGCATGTCGATCCGGTCAGAACGTAGGTATGCGAACTGTCGTGATGTGCGTCTGCAGAAGACGTGCTGCCGCAACCCTGCGACGTCCGTCCTGTTACAACGTGGCGCGCTGCGCGTCGCCGTCCCTCTCGAGAGCTTTGATGAAGCTTCTTCTGCTGCTGGCCTGGAGACACCTGACCTTCAGGCCCGGCAAGACGTTCGCCTCGATCCTCGGCATCGGCGTCGGCATCGCGACGGTCATCACGGTGCTGACCCTCGACCACAACACGATCCTCACGCGGGCCGCCGGCGTCGAGCGCACCGAGCCGGCGACGGACCTCGTCCTGCAGCCGCTCGCGAACGTCAACCGCGACTTCGTCGACGTCGTCGCGGAACTGCGCAACTCCGACTATCTGCTCGGCGTCACGGCCTATGCGCAGAAGACCTTCGCGTTCCGCCAGGGTGAGAAAACGATCGCCTCCGTCAGTCTGATGGCGATCGAAGAGGGCGCCTCGCGCGACCACGGCGCGTACGTGGTCGAAGAGGGTGACGACCTCGACTGGGCCGCCGACGAGCCGCAGTTGCTCGTCACGCGCTCCTTCGCGACGCAGTACGAGCTCGGAGTCGGTGACGTCGTCGGCCTCGCCGAGCGCGACAAGCGCCGCGCCGTCAGCTACGAGTGCAAGGACGGCGAGCTCGTCAAGCGCGCCCCGAAGCGCAACGCGCGCAAGCAGCGCCCTGTGGCCGGCGGCGAGACACATCCCTTCCGCATCGTCGGCATCCTCGCGCCGACGCAGCTCGGCTTCGCCCGCACGCGCGTCCTCACGACGTTCACGGCCGGTCGCGATGTGATCGGCGAGGACATGAACCCGCTCTTCTGGGCCAACTTCGACCGCGCCAAGATCGACTACCACGGCCTCGAGTCCGACCTGCGCGGCAGCTTCCTCGTCGTCGAGCCCGAGCGCGCGCCGTCGAGCGAGGCGCCGGAGGAAGTGGCCTTCCGCAGCGGCGTGCGCTTCTGTGGCTTCCTGGCGCTGTTCCTCGGGCTGTACATCATCTTCAACACGATGTCGATGTCGCTCGTCGAACGCGTGCGGCAGATCGGTCTGCTGCGCGCCCTCGGCGTCACGCGCCGCCAGCTGCTCGTGTTGTTCGTCGTCGAAGGCGCGCTGCTCGCTGTCGCCGGTGCGGCTCTGTCGCTCGGCATCGCGTGGTGGCTGGTCGATTTCCTGGCGTCCCACGGCATCTCGACGCTCGGCTACGACCCGCGGCTCACCGTCACGGTCTGGCCCTGGGACACGATCGTGCTCGTGCTCATCGCTGGCATCGTTTTCTGCCTGCTCGGCGTGCTTTATCCCTTCCTGCGCGCCTCGCGCCTGTCGGTGATCGACGCCCTGCGCCGCGGTGTCATCGAACTCTCGCGCGATCCCTTCTCCGGCATCCGGCGCACGCTGCTCGTCGGCGTGCTCGGCCTCGTGCCCGTGGCCTGGATCGTCGGCGCGCCCACGAACACCTTCGTATCGGCCGCGCTCTACGAAGTGATCCTGTCCGTGCTCGGCGTCGTCGGCGGGATCTTCATCCTGCTGCTCGTCTTCCCGCGCGTGCTGCCCGACCTCGCGGCGCGCATCGTCGGACTCTTTGGACGCGGTGCGGCCGTGGTGTTGGCCGGCAAGACGATCCGCTCGTCGCAGCATCGTGTCTTCGGCTCGGTGTCGGGCTTGATGCTCGTCTTCGCGGCCGTCTTCCTGATCGTGTCCGTGCTCGAGAGCTTGAAGTCGGAGACGCGCGTCTTCGGCAACGACGCGCTCGAGGGACGCATCTTCGCGCGCATCGACGCCGACGGTGCGGCGAACGTCGCCGAGCTTCGGTCGTCGGACAAAGATTTCCTCCCGCTCGTCGGCCTGGGCGCCGAGGTGCTCAGCCCGTTCATCGTGCGCGGCATCGACGGTCACGCCTTGCTCACCGGCAGTCTCGCCGAGCGCGACGCAGCCCAGTACGCCTTCCGCACCGACCGCGCCGTGATCCTCTCGACGCGCTGCGCCGACGACTTCGGCTACGAGGTCGACGACTGGGTCACGCTCAACACGCGCTCGGACGGCGCCGTCGATTTCCGCGTGCTCGCGATCACGGACGAGTACGGCTTCGCGCCCGACGACCGCGTCTTCGCCGCGATGTCGACGGCCAACCTGAAGCGCTACTTCTGCGAGACGGCCTTGGGCATGCCGGGCTGGTACGTCATCGACGCGCGCGGCGGCCCACTCGCTCCGGCGCTCACTGATACCCAAGCGCTCGCGGACGTCGAGCAACGCATGGAAGCCGCGTTGGGCGCCGACACCGTCCTCGAGCTTCGCACCGGCCGCGACATCGCCGACAGCTACCTCGCCGACCTCGACTCCGACTTCCAGATCTTCTACGCGATCCTCGTCCTGACGATCATCCTCGCGGCCGTCGGCATCCTCAATGCCATGGTGATCGCCGTCATGGAACGTCGCCGCGAGATCGGCTTGCTGCGCTCGGTCGGCCTGACCGCCGGACAGGTCGCCAAGATGCTGCTGACGGAGTCGGGCGCCTTCGGTGTCCTCGGCGGACTCTTCGGCTTGATCCTCGGCGTCCCGCTCGCCGTGCTGACGACGCGCGCGCTCACCCTCGAGAGTCACCTCGACCTCTCGTTCGAACTCGCACCGTCGGCCGTGATCGGCGTGATCGCCGGCGCCGTGTTCATCTCCGTCCTGGCGGTGGTGTTGCCGGTGATCCGCGCGAACGGCATGAAGCTCTCGAGTGTGATGCGCTACGAGTAGCGTGGTCCGCGTCCATGCGGCTCGGTGTGCTGTTCAGGGACACGCGGGCCGGCACAGGGTGGGTCGTCAAGGTCGTCTGCACCTCGTCGTTCACGGATCTTTCGCCGGCTCGATGCGCGGTCGATGCAACTCACGACGGTTCGGCGACGCTCATCGCGCGATGCCAGCTACACTCGCCGCGGGGAAGGTGCGGAGTTCTGGGCCCGGATCATCGCCGACGACGACGATGCCGACGGGGGCATCGCCGCCTCGAACGCCGTGTGCTCACGGCTCCCTCTGAAATCGCGCAAGGGCGTTCGTTCGCCGCGCTGCGGTTTCCGCGACATGCGTAGAGTCATCGCGATGATGCGTACTCGTCGGTAGGCGGTTCGCGTCTCTCGTGAGACACTCGCCGTGGGCCTCCACGACTGCGGACACGAAAACGATGACGACACACACACGACCGGCCACGATGATGGCACTTCTCCTCGCGGCGCCGAGCGCCTTCGCGCAGATCGTCTTCGAGCCGCCGATGGCGTCCTTCGTCGCCGGTGGAGCCTTCACGAGCAGCGCTGAAGCCGACATCAACGGCGACGGCCTCCTCGACCTCGTCTTCAGCGGCAACTCGCCCGATACCTACGCGCTGCTCGGTTCGGGCGGCGGTGCGTTCTCGGCGCCCAGCGCGATCGTCTTCCCGGCCGTCGACGAGATCATGACGGTCGACCTGAACGGCGACGGCGATGTCGACCTCGCGGGACTGTCGGTGAACATCCTCTCGACGGCGCTCGGCAACGGCGACGGCACGTTCGGCCCGGTGACGATGACGACGCTCGACGACTTCGCGTTCGGCGTGAGCTTCGGCGAGTGGACGGGCGATGCCTTCGCCGACCTCGTCATCGAAGCTCCGACATTCATCGGTTTCACGCCGCTGCGCGTGTTGGTGCGTCCGGGGCTCGGCAACGGCACGTTCGGCGCCGCCACGGCGATTCTTGACGAGGGCGCCATCAACTCGGCGACGACTGTGACCGGCGACCTCGACGGCGACGGCGCGACGGAAGTGATCGTCTTCGAAACGGATACGACCACGCAGGTCTTCACGGATCGCAGGATCTTCTCGATCTCACCGGCTGGCGTCGGGACACAACTCTCGAACGTTCCTGTGCTCGGCGGCGCGGAGGCCTTCGTGACGGAGGCGCAGCTCGTCGACGTGAACAGCGACGGCGATCTCGACCTCGTCGCGGCCGTGCGGCCGGTGCTCGGCTCGGGCATGAACGTCGAGGTGTCGCTGGGTGCCGGTGATGGCTCGTTCGCTGCGCCGTCGAGCGTCAACGTTGACGTGAACGTGATCGGCGAACTCAACGTCGCCGACTACAGCGGTGACGGCATCGTGGACATCGCGCTCATCGCGTTGAACACCGGGACGGTGAATCTCTTCCTCGGTCAGGGCGACGGGACGTTCACGCCGAACGTGATCGTGAGTCTCGGGTCGCTGAGCTTCATCCGATTCATGAGCACATCGGACTTCGACGCCGATGGACGGCCCGACCTCCTGGTTGTCGACTCAGGCTTCCCGACGACCACCGAGCTGCGCGTCCTGCGCAACTTCACGTACGGCGCGAGCGAACCGATCCTCGACCTCGGCCAGGCGTCGCCCGGGTCGTTCGGCTTCGGGCCGAGCTATCCCATCCAGCTCGTCGAGAGCACGCTTCAGCCGAACGCGGACGTCTTCCTCGAGCTCCACACGGTCACGCCGGGGCTTCCGACGTGGCTTGTCGTCGGCGTCTCCGAGCTGTCGATCCCGCTCGGCAAGGCGACGCTCGTGCCGTCGCTCGACCTCGTCGTCGGGCCGCTGACGATGCCGGCCGCAGGTGGGCTGTTGCTCGAAGGGCGCTGGCCGATCGGGCTGCCGCCGGGCTTTGAGATCTGGGCCCAGTTCATCATCAAGGACCCGGGCGTGATGCTGAAGATCGCGGCGTCGAACGCCGTGCTCATCACGAATCCCTGACGACGGGCCTCAGTCTTCGCGCGGCATGAGCCGGAACGCGAAGTCGAACTCGACGGTGTCGGCGGCGGGCATCGGTTCCGACAGGCCGACGATGCCGAAGGGGTCACGCAGTCGGATGGCGAACGAACCGTCGGCGAGCAGGCGCGGTGTGCCGTCGTCGGCGACCGTGGGTTCCACTTGGAAGGCGAGCGTGAGCGGGATGTCGATGCCCTTGAGCGAGAAGGTGCCGCGCGCCGACGCCGGTGTGAGACGTCCGTAGGCGAGCGGGGCGTCAGCGTCGATGGCATCGATCGTGAACGTCGCTTCGGGGTGTCGGCTGACGCGTAGCATCGCGCTCCCGAGCACGGCCTCGTCGAGGTCGGCATCGCCCATCGTGACCGTGCGGGTCGTCGCCTTGATCGTGCCCGTGGCGCCGACGAGGGCCGCGATCGCATCACCCTCGGCCGGGGCCAGCGTGATGTCCGCCGCAACACCGGCAACCTCGCCCGCGTAGCCGTCGAGCGGGGCGGCGAGGTGGAAGAGCAGGCTCGGCGCGTCGCCGCGTTCGAGCGTCCACTCGAGGGGCAGTGGTTCGGTTGACATGACGGCCGCGCGCTCGGCGCCGCGGGTGTTCGCGACGAGCGGCATGCCGAGGGCATCCCAGGTCATGTCGCGCAGACTGCTCGCAACGGGCGAGATGCCGTCGCCCGTCTCGCCGAGCGTCACCTGGCGCAGCACCTCCTTCTCGAGCAGCCGTGCAGCCCGCGCGAAGAGCAGCCCGCGCTGGTTCCACGGGGCGACGAGCGGGACGTCGGGTGCGGTGATGAAGACGGGCTGCTTGCAGTGGAACTGCGAGTAGATCGCGAGCGACAGGTAGAGCGTGCCGTCGTCGCTGAGCCACGGGTAGAAGTCCATGTAGAAGGCGCGGTCGGCGCGCTGCTGCTCGACGCTCGCGGCCATGTCGAAGCGGTGGAAGCCACGGGCGATGGCGCGGCGCGCCTCGCGCTCGAAGGTCTCGTCGTCGTGGCCGTCGGGACGCGTGCCCGTCACCGCCGCGATCTTGATCGGCGCGGCGAGCTGGCTGCGTCCGAAGGCCATCGCGGCGACGTGATCGCGCGTGATCCCACCGGGCGCTTGGGGGACGCGCCGGGCCGTGCGCAGGAAGTTGCGCAGACGGTCGAGCGTGGTGTAGCGGCCCTGGTAGAGCGAGCGTCCGAGCGGCGTGTGCATCGCGATCAGCGGCGTGACGGTCACGGCGGGCGGCGCGCCGCGGCTGACGTCGATGACGGTGACCGGCAGGCCCGCAGCGTCCGCCTCCTCGCGAACAGCCGGTAGCCAGTCGGCGACGAACTCCATGTCGACGGGCTTGTCGGGCTGCACGAAAACCACGACGCGCGTGTGCTCAGGACCGTCGTCGGACGACATCACGGGGTCGAAGGCCGCGCGCTGGCAGGCGGGAACGAGCGCGAGGAGGGCGAGGAGCAGCAGGCGGGCGGGCATCGAGGGGAAGTCTCCGAGAAGAGCCCGCGGGTGGCCGGCGGGGAGCGTCATGGGTAGCACGCCGCCGGGTGATCTCCGCGCTCCGTGACCGAGGCGCTTTCGGGATCGCGGCAGGTCGTGCGCGCCGAGCGGCTCAGCTCTCGGGCAGCGGTGGGTCGGAGGCGCGCCAGTTGGCGAGCAGTCCCAGCGCGCCGACCATGCGGTCGCGGTCTTCCTCCTCGGCGCCGTAGACACCGCGCACGCGGCCGTGGGTGTCCGTGATGAAGAAGGTCGCCGAGCGCGAGCGGGCCTGGCGGCGCACGTCCTCGAAGGCCGCGCGGTCGGGGTCGAGCATGAAGACGTTGGCGGGCTTGCGCGCCTTGCGGTCGTCGAGCAGCGTCGTGAGGTCGGACGGCTTGCCGCTGTGGCAGAAGACGACGAACAGCGCCGCGTGCCCGAGGCCGCGCACGCGCTTGCGCAGTCCGCGCAGGTCGTCGAACGTCGCGTTCATCGCGTCGGCGTTCGCGAGCGTCATCTCGGTGATGATCAGCAGGTGGCCGCGCAGGTCTTCGGCCGCGATCTCACGGCCGGTGTCGTCGACGAGCGCGAACTCGAGCGGGGCGTCGTCGAAGCCGGGCAACATGTCCGGCATCTCGCTCGTCAGCGACTTGATCAGCGGCAGCGACCAGAGCACGCCGATGAGCAGCACCCAGAAGATCGGGCGGCCGAGCAGCCGGCTGCGCTCACTCGCGGCCGTCGGGGGCGCGTCGTCGGGGGGATTCGTCATGGGCGGCGCAGTTCGGTCGTGCGCGCGGCTGCCCCCGGCGCTCGCATCAGCTCAGAGGTGGTCGGGCGTGTCTTCGTCGTTCTCTTCGGCGAGCAGGCTCTTGATCCAGACGACCGAACCCGACACGAGCGCGTACGGCATCAACATGAACGCGATGATGTACAGCAGCGTGTCGCCGGCCTGGGCCAGCGAGCACGACGGGCATGCCGACGCGCTCGCCGTCGCGGCCAGCAACACGAGAAGCGTGCGCAGGATGTTCATCGGTACACCGACTCGAGCATGAGCAGGATCGCGAAGATGCCCATGTAGATCGGCGTCGCGGCGATGTACTTCACCCAGGTCTTCTCGTGGTCGAGGTGCATGAAGTGCATCGCGACGAGCAGGGCTTTCGCTGAAGCCAGGATCACGAGCAGCAGCATCTTCGTGTTCTGGTTCCACTCCGCGGAGTAGACCTTCGGCACGAAGACCTCGATCACGGTCAGGAACGTGAGGATCAGGAAGATCTGGATGTACTTTTGCTTCGCCGTCGACTTCTGATCGATCGGATGAGCGTGGGGTGACGAACCGGACATCGTGGAGTTCCCAGGAAGGGGCTGTTGAAGGGCGCGGTGACGCGTCGGTCAGAGCAGGTAGATGAACGTGAAGACGAGGATCCAGACCAGGTCGACGAAGTGCCAGAAGAGGCCCACGAGTTCGACGGGGCTGTGGCTGATCCCGCCGGCCGTGTACGCGCCCGTGGTCGCCTTCTTGAGGATGCAGATCAGGTAGATGACACCCGAAAGCACGTGCAGTCCGTGGAAGCCCGTGACGGCGTAGAACGTCGCCCCGAAGAGCGGGTTCTGGACGACTCCCTCGTGCACCGTGGACGTCAGCGTGATGCCGATGTCGTGGAGGTGCGAGTATTCGTAGTACTGGATCCCGAGGAACGAGATCCCGCCGACGATCGTCCACATCAGCCACTTCACGAGACCGCCTTGATCGCGGTTCTTGGCCGCGTCGACGGCGAACACCATCGAGACGGACGAGCAGATCAGGATGAAGGTCGCGATGGCCGTCAGGTTGATGCCGAGCAGGGCCTCCGGCACCGGCCAGTCGCCCGCGGTGACACGCAGGATCCCGTAGGCGAGAAGCAGGCCACCGAAGGACATGCCGTCCTGAGCGATGAACAGCCACATGGCCACCTTGCCGCCCGTGGCAGCACCCACGTGGGGGTCCACCGGCACCGCGGCTGGCGCAGCGTGCGAGTCCGTCATGAGGAAGTCTTCCTAGAGCACGAAGAAGCAGACGAAGAGAATGATCCAGACGACGTCGACGAAGTGCCAGAAGGTCGCGATGTTGGCGACCGTCGACGTCTTGTGTGTTCCGTAGCGCCCGGTCGCGAGGCCGATCTGGCCGACGACGAGGGCGAGTAGGCCCGAGATGACGTGGGCCGCGTGGAACCACGTGAGGCCGTAGAAGGCCGACTCGAACATACCGGCGGCCCAGGGCTGATGCCCGGCCGTCCAGAGGTCCATCCAGAGCCAGTACTGCAGGCCGCTGAAGACGAGACCGAGAATGAGGGTGGCGGCCCAGAGGCCGTTGACCTGGCGGAAGCCGCGGCGCAGGCGGTCGACGGCGCGGTGCAGCGTGAAGCTGCTCGCGACCAGGAGGCCGGTGGCGACGAGGGCGACGGGCAGGCTCGGGAGCTTCACGCCCTCGGGCGGCCAGGCGGGCTGGCGGTCGCGCAGGACGAGGAACGAGACGACCAGCACGGCCACGCCCATGGCCCACGACATGATGAAGACGACCATCCCGAGCCGCGCGTTGGTGCGATCGCGCGCACTCTCGCGGGGCGCCGTCGAGGCGATGTCGGGGATGGTCTGGGCAGCCGTCATGTCAGTGCGGGGTGCTTGGGGTTGTGCAGGTGGAGTCGAACTCCGGGACGCCCGCAGCGCGAGCGTCCCGGAACAGGGGTGACATCAAGCCGAGTGCGCGGGCTCGGCGGCCGGTGCGTGCGTGGCCGGGAGCGCGGGCTCCCCAGGCAGGACGTCGGTCTGGAAGATCCAGTCGGCGCCGCCGGGGATGTTCGGGTTGCTGAACTCGTGGGGACCACAGTGGACGACCGGGATCTCCTGGAAGTTGAAGTACGGCGTCGGGGACGCGGTGGTCCACTCGAGCGTGCCGACTTCCCAGGGGTTGTCCGTCGCCTTCTGGCCGAACCAGCGGCTCTTGATGAAGTTGAACGCGAAGACCACCTGCGCGGCGCCGAGCAGCAGCGCGGCGTGGGTCGTGATCACGTTGAGGTGCTGCAGGTCGCGCAGGTACTCGACGTACGTGTGGTCGTAGTAACGACGCGGCATGCCGGCGTAGCCGCTCCAGAACATCGTGCAGAACACGATGGTCAGCGGAACGGCCGTGAACCAGAAGTGCACCTTGCCCCAGAACTCGTTCAGCACGGTGCCGAACATCTTCGGCATCCAGAAGTACACGCCTGCGAAGGCACCGAAGAGCGCCGAGGCCGCCATCGTGAGATGGAAGTGGCCGACGACGAAGTAGGTGTCGTGCAGATAGATGTCGGTCGAGATCGTCGCGAGGTAGATGCCCGTCAGGCCACCGAGCCCGAAGACGAAGATCACGCCCATCGAGAACAGCATCGGCGTGGTCATCCGGAGGGAGCCGCGCCAGATCGTATGGAGCCAGTTGAAGAACAGGATCTCGCCTGGCACCGAGATGATCATCGTGAGCAGCATGAAGCTCTCACCGAGCATCGGTGACAGGCCCGTCGTGAACATGTGGTGCCCGTAGACGACCGCCGACAGGATCGTGACCGCGGCCATCGCACCGACCGTGATGCGGTAGCCGAAGGCCGGCTTGCGCGAGAAGAACGAGAGGAAGTCGGAGATGTAACCCCACGCCGGCAGGATCAGGATGTAGACCTCGGGGTGACCGAAGATCCAGAAGAGGTGCTGGTAGAGGATCGGGTCGCCGGCGCCGCCTTCGGCCATCGTCGCGGGCACGTAGAACGTGGTGCCGAAGACGCGGTCGAGGACGAGCAGGATCATCGCCGAGCCGATGACGGGCAGGAACAGCACGTTGAGGATCGACGTGAAGAAGAGCCCCCAGACCGTGAGCGGAAGACGCGTCCAGGTCATGCCCGGCGCGCGCAGGCGCACGATCGTCGTGATGTAGTTGATGCCGCCCATGATCGAGCTGACGCCGATGATGAACACGGCGATCGCCCAGAGCGTTTCGCCCGACCCTTGCGTGCCCACTGTCGTCGACAGGGTCGGGTAGCCGGTCCAACCAGCCTCCGAGCCGCCGAGCGGCACCGTCAGCGAGTAGAAGGCCACCGCGCCACCGATCATCAGCGTCCAGAAGGACAGGCAGTTCAGCAGCGGGAAGATCATGTCCCGCGCACCGATCATCAGCGGGATGCAGAAGTTGCCGAACGCTCCGATCAACAGCGGCGTGAGGCCGAGGAAGATCATGATCGTCCCGTGCATCGTGAACAGCGTGTTGTACTGCTCGGGGCTGACGACGCCGCCGGGGAAGAAGAAGTCGCCGAGCACGGGGAACGGCGTGCCCGGGTAGGCGAGTTGCCAGCGGATCATCATGGCCATCATTCCGCCGATGGCGAGCCAGGCGAAGCCGAACCACATGAACTGCTTGCCGATGACCTTGTGATCGACCGAGAAGACGTGCTTGCGCCAGAAGCTCGTGGGCTCGGGATGGATTCCGTCGTGACTCATCGTCTTAGTTCCTGAAGTCCCAGGCCCACTGGGCCTCGGTGTCGTCTTCGTCGTATCCGGCCGTAGCCATGATGCTCGCGTCGGCTTCCCATTCGTCGAACAGGTCCGCGGGGAGGACCGTCAACGTGGATTCCATCTGGTAGTGCGCGTAGCCACACAGCTCGGCACACAGGATGGCGAAGTCACCCGACTTGATCGGCTCGAACCAGGCCTCGTTGACGGCGCCAGGGTTGGCGTCGCGCTTGAAGCGCATGTCCGGGATGTACAGCGAATGGATGACGTCTTTGCTGGCGAGGTTGAGGACGACCGGACGGTTCTGGGGAACCGTGAGGTGGTTGATCGTCACGATGTCGTCAGCCGTACCGAACTCACCGTCAGCGCCCGTCGCGCGGAAGTTCCACGCCCACTGCTGCCCGAGCACCTCGACCTGGTAGGCCTCCGCGAGCTCGTCTTCGCCGCGCGGGATGTTCCAGTAGCCCTCACGCAGATCGATCATCGCGAAGTACAGCACGAGCGCGTCGAGCACGATGAACACCGTCACCGAGACGATCGTCGTGAAGCGCTTGTCAGCGAGGCTCGAGCCGTGGTCGAAGTGCGCCTTCTTGTTCGGCTTCGCGCGATCGCGGACGACCGGGATGAAGAGCAAGATCAACACGAGCAGAAAGCTGACGCTGATCAAGATCGTGATGAAGTTGAACAGCCAGTCGAAGCGATGACCGTAGGACGAGGCCGGCTCGAACGGGCCGTAGCGCTTGACGATCGGCGCGGCGTCGGCCTGGTCGGCATCGACGTCGGCGTCTTGCAAGGCGACGGCTAGGACGGGCGCGGCGGCGAGGTGAGTCGAGGACGCTGATGCGTGCGCCGAACTCGCGGGTGCGAGTACGACGGCAGCGAGCAGCCCCACGACGATCCACCGCAAGCGCGATGAACGCAGGACGTTCAAGACAAGACTCCCTGTCGTGTGCATGGTGCGGGGAAACTCAGCGCAGCGTGCGCATGTACAGCGCGCGCGCGGCCGGGTCGTTCTGGTAGGTGTCGATCAGACTGCGGATGTAGTGACCGACGGCGTAGAGGTCTTCAGCCGGAAGATCCCAGGCCGGCATGCCGGCACCGGGGATTCCCGAGCGCAGCGTCGTGCCGATCTCCTTGGCCGTGGCACCCACGCGGATCGGGTTCCACGTGAAGTCGGGCGGCATGATCGCGACGGGATCACCGAGCACCGTGTAGCTGCTCTCCTCGACGATCTTGCTGAACGTCAGGTTCTCGCGGTACGTCGTGTCGTCGGTTGCGCCGAGGATCTCGCGGAGACGCGGGACCGGGACGTACGCGGGGTGGCAGTTGTAGCAACCGATCTCGTGGTAGATCTCTTCGCCGCGCGCGATCGCCTCGTCGCGGCTCGACCATGGATCGCCACCGATGTCGTACCGATCGGCGATGTCGTTGTACGGGTCGCGCCAACCGACGGCGTCTTCGGACATCGTGCCGGCTTCGATCGCCGCGATGATCGCGGGATCATCCTCGTCGGCGTCCTCGGGGATCGCCCGCGGCGACAGCGACTTGACGTACTGGATGATGTTGTCGATGCGCGAGTCGGCAATGTCCCAGGGGTACATCGGCGTGCCGTGCAGACCGTTCTTGATGATCCGGTGCAGCGCCGCGTCCGACGGGATGTAGTCGGGGTCGACCTTCGCGAACTTGTAGATGCCCTGGCGGAAGTCGCGCGGCGGCGGGCGCAGCGCGCGGGCCGAACGTCCGTAGCCGTTGCCCTCGAAACCGTGGCAGGAGGCGCAGAACTGGACGTAGTCGGCGCGGCCGGCCGAGAGCACCTCTTTGGAGATGTGCTGCCAGTAGACCTCTTCGTCTTCGTCGTAGAAGAACTCGCCCTCCGAGTCGCTCCAGATCTCGTCTTCTTCATCGAAGGA
Organism: Planctomycetota bacterium; assembly: GCA_029259745.1. Classification (GTDB taxonomy): domain Bacteria; phylum Planctomycetota; class B15-G4; order B15-G4; family B15-G4; genus OFTM221. The sequence goes on along the minus strand of JAJDEO010000054.1, from coordinate 80,856 downwards.
GAAGCGATCGGGGAACTCTTCGGACAAACGAGTAAAGAGAGTCTCCGCATAGTCCTCGCCGGCAGCCAAGAGCACGTCGTCCTCGAGGACGGAGAACTCGACGTTCAGGGGAGCGCGGGCGTGAATGTCGTGGGGATGCGCCGAGGTGTCGGTTTCATCGTCGATCGGCGCGAAGCCGAGCGAGAGGAAGGCGACCGAGGCCAGCGCCGCAAGCGATGCGGGCGATCTCATCATGGACGATTCCAGAAGAACGGAAGGCGCCGCCGTGGTGATCTGCGAGAGACGAACGATGGCGCATGAGGACTGCTCGTGCGCCACGCCATGTCTCGCATTTTCCGCTCACCCGACGGATGTGTCGGGATCTTACGCGGAGCGACGTGCGAGGGACAAGAAGGACAGGGCCCGGCAGGGCGATTCGTTGGCGCACCGAACGTCGCAGTCTGCGTCGAAAGCGCTTTCGTTCGTGGCGGTGTCCGCTGAGTCGAGATCGAGCCGCCAAGAGAGCGAATCGGTGGATTCGTCGAGGCTTGACAACGAAGAGGTCGGCTCAGCGGGGGCTGCTACGAACGGAATGGCATTTGACACAGGCTGTTGGTGCTTGAACAAGCGCGCCGCAGTCAGCCGTCACCGGGGGGAGGAGAAGCAGGATACGGGGAGAGTGTCCCGTCGGGGGCCTCGGCCGTGTACTCGCCTTCGTGTTCGACGAGCCAAGCGGGTTCGGCGGGGATCTTGCCGTGACCTCCTGGGACGTCGAGAAGATAGCGCGGGATCAAGTGTCCTGGAAGGGTGCCGCGCAGCTCACGCATCAGGTGCTGGCCCGTTGCGATCGTCGTGCGCAGGTGGCTCGTGCCGGGGACGAGGTCGGCGTGGTGCAACGCATAGGGACGTACGCGTGCATCCGACAGGGCCCAGAGCAGAGTTCGCTGGTTCTCGACACCGTCGTTGATGCCGGCGAGCAGCACGGACTGGTTCAACACATCGACATCGGCACGGCGAAGATTCGTGACGGCGGCGCGCGCCTCGGGCGTCACTTCGCGCGCGTGGTTGAAGTGCGTGACGAGCGTGAGCGGCTTGCGGAGCGACGCGAAGATCTCCGCGAGTGTGGAGGTGACCCGGAACGGATTGACGACCGGCATACGCGTGTGGATGCGCAGCGCGCGGAGGTGGTCGATGCCGTCGAGACGTTCGAGCAGCTCGCCGAGGCGCGCATCGCCGAGCGTGAGGGGATCACCGCCCGTCAGGATCACCTCGCGCAGCGCGTGTTCCGATTCGATCCAGGCGATGGCGCGGTCGAGGTCGCCGGGCTGCGGCATGGCGTCCGTCCGCCCGACGAGGCGCTTGCGAAAGCAGTGGCGGCAGTGCACCGAGCAGAGCGACGTCGGGTAGAGGAGCGCGCGATCGACGTAGCGACGCGTGATCGCGGGCACCGGGCGGTGCTGGGGCAGCTCGTCGCCGATCGGGTCGTGGCGTTCGTCGGGCGTCAGTCGGGCTTCGCGCGGTGAAGGCACGGCGAGGGCCCAGAGCGGGTCGTCGTCGCGCGCTCGGCGGGCCAGGTCGAGGTAGTAGGGCGTCGCGCGGAGCGAATACTCGAGGTCGAGGCCGGCGAGGGACGCGCGCAGGTCAGCGAGCGCGAAACGCTGGGGAAAGAGCGCCTCGATGTCGTCGAGTGAGCGCGCGGCGTGGTTGTGCTGCCAACGCCAATCACGCCAGTCGGTCGGCGTGATCGAAGGAGTCGAGGAGGCGGTGAGGGGCGGCGACATCGGCGAGACCAGGGGAAAACGGCATCGTATCAGGCGCTGTCCTTCGGTCCCGTGCCCTCCGGCTCGTCCTCGTCTTCGTCGTCAAGGGAGCGCCCGCGCCGACGCACCGCGTCGCGCAGCACGTATTCGAGATGCCCATTCAGACTGCGCATCTCCTGGTTGGCCCACGAGCGCAGCTCCTCGAGCAGGGCCGGCGGAAGACGCAGGAGGAAACCCTTGCGAGGCCCTTTCGACGGCCGCCCGCCCTTGCGTGGCGGCGGATCGCCACCCTCGGCGTCGCCGTCCTCCTCGGGCGGCGTCGTGGAATCGGGCGTGTTCGGTGGGGCTGGCATCGTGTCGATCAGCGTGCCGGCAGCGCGGGAAGACGTTCCGCGCTGCCGGCGACGACTCGATCAGTTGTAAAGCGAGCCGGTGTTGAGCACCGGCGTGGCCGGCGCCGAGCCGCACAGCACGACGAGCAGGTTGCCGACGAGTGTCGCGCGACGCTCGTCGTCGAGCTCGACGACGCCTCGGGCCGAGAGGTTGGCCAACGCCTGTTCGACCATCGAGACGGCGCCTTCCACGATCGTCTCGCGCGCCGCCACGACGGCCTGGGCCTGCTGGCGTTGCAGCATCGCCGAGGCGATCTCCGGCGCGTAGGCCAGCTCGCTGAGGCGTGCCTCGAGCACGCGGATCCCGGCGCGATCAAGCCGGTCTTGGATCATGTCCTGCAGCTTGTCGGACACCTCGGTCGTGTCTCCGCGCAGGTTCGGCACGTCGGACGGGCCCGAGTTCTCGTCGTACGGATGATTCTGAGCGAGCTGCCGCACGGCCGCCTCGAGCTGCACGTTCACGTAGGTGTAGTGGTCCTCGACGTCGAACTGCGCCTGGGCCGTGTCGAGCACCTGCCAGACGAGCACGGCCCCGATCTCGATCGGGTTGCCCGCCAGGTCGTTGACCTTGATCGTCTCGGAGGCCGTGTTCTGCGCTTTGAGCGAGACCTTGGTTTTCGAGGTGAATGGGTTTACCCAGAAGAAGCCGTCTTCACGCACCGTGCCGCGGTATTTGCCGAAGAGCACGAGGACGCGCGACATGTTCGGTTCGACGATGAAGAAGCCGAACAGGCAGACGAAGAGCGCGATTTCGACGAGCACGATCGGGATGGCGACGGCTGGGTCGTTGGTGCCGGTGACGGCTGCGAGGACCGGAAGTGCGATCATCGTGCCGACGAAGGCCACGAAGTAGGCCCAGCCGCTGGTCGGGTGGATGGCCCGCTCGTTGGACGGGTCGCGGATCGGGGCGGGTGCAGTGCGTTCGGACATCAGGGGCTCCTCCAGAAGCTAGATAGCAAAGTGATATCACTTTCTCGGCAAGGAGCCCTCGCGGTTTCGTGACGCGTCCAAGTCCTGTCCTAACGCACTTGTCGGTAATGCTTTATGGCCGCTTCAGAGCGCCATGGCAGGGCCGATGGACAGGATCCCGCCCCCGTCGGGGTCTTGGAGAGTCGGCTGGATGATGACACTGCGCGTCAGCGCGCTGCCGTCGATCGTGGCGCGCCCGGTGGCATCGAGGGTGACCCGCTGGGTCTTCGCGCCGATCGGGAGCCCGGCCATGATGCGGCGGTCGTCGTCTGCCACACGCGTGATCGCCACGGTGGACGCGCCCCACGCGTACAGGGTCACCTCGGCACCCGCGGGGCCGACGACGACGAGCTGATCGTTGTCGTCGCGCTCGATCCGCACGCGCCCGAGATCGGCCGGCACCGACGCGATGTCGCTGGCGCAGCGCAGCCAGCTCATCGCATACGCCAATGCGGCCGGCTCGCCGTCGCTGACGCCGATCGTGTACTTCTCGGGCAGCTCGTACTGACGGGCGATGGCTTCGTCGAGCCCGAAGAGCATGCCGTACTCGCGACGCATCGTCGTCTGCGTGACCTCGTCGACGAGGGCGAGCGCGGCCGCGAACTCCTGGCGTCGCGCGGGTGGCGCGACGGCGAAAGCGAGGCTCTGGGCTTCGAGGCCCGTCGTCGGCGGGCCGCCGAAGGTGTCGCCGACGTCGCCGTGCCAGTAGTCGGCCGGGTGCTCGCGGCAGTCGCCCTGGTAGGTGCCGCGGAAGCAGATGCAGACCATCTCCCAGTGCTCGAAGAAGCTCTCCGTAAACTGACCGTTGGTGAGCTGGCGGCCCTTGAGATCGTTGCGGGCCAGCTCGAGGATCGCGGCCTGGTAGAGCGCGTCATCCGACGAGCGCGGGTTGCGCTCCGCGTCGAGCGCGCGGAAGGCCGCGACGCCCTGGAAGGCGCGCGGGCTGTCGCCGGCACAGGCCGTGCCGAGGCGGATCGCCTGGATCCAGAGCATGTCGTCGATCGACCCGCCGGCGCGTCCGAGGCGATGTTCGGTGGCCTCGTGCAGCGACTCGATCGCGCGCGGGATCGAGCCCGGCGGGACGTGTTCGAGAATCGTGACGATGTCCTCGGCGTGATAGCCGTAGTGGTCGTCGGTGTCGTTCTCGAGGTCGTAGCGCGCTGCGTCCCAGTCGCGCTCGTAGAGCGACACGGCCTTCGCGATGGCCTCGATGTCGCCGCGTCGCGGCTCGATCGAATGCACGCGCGCAAGCGCCGCGGGAGTCTTGAGCAGGTGGTACCAGAAGGGCCGGCCCGTCGCGATCGCCCAGGCCGAGTTGAAGCGCCGCGGCTGGTCGATCTTGCCGTTCGGCGCGAGCTTGGGCGGCATGTGGCCGAACCAGTTGACCACGTCGCCCTCCAGCACGCCGGTTGCCTGGTCGAGGGCGAGGGCGTTCTTCTGCGCGCGCGGCTTGTCATGCACCTTGGCCAGCCAGACGAGCGCATCGGCCGTGGCGCGGGCCTGACGCCGGCAGCGAGCTGCGAGGGCGTCGTTGCCGACGAGCCCGGCGGCGTCGACGAGGAAGCCGACGTAGCTTCCGACGGTGATCGGGGCGTCGTCACGCGGGCTGAGATCGGCCAGTTCGACCGACCGCGGCAGCTGCGTGCGCCTGTTGAAGTTGTTCTCGAGCAGGCTGTGGACGAAGCGATCCAGATAGGGCGTCCAGCGCGTGATCTCGTCGTCCCAGCCGTGCTCGTGGGCGAGGTGCAGCCAGCGGACGAGCAGCGTGTGCACGGTGTGCAGGTGCCCGAAGCGCTCCGTGGGCCGGGTGGCGCCGATGTTGACGTCGTAGCGCGCCGTGACCACGTAGCCGGTGGCCGGGTCGACGAGCCCGAGTCCGCCCTCGTCGCGCGGCTGCCACCAGAGCTCGAGTTGCCAGTCGACGAGTTCGCGGGCGCGGGCGAGCAGATCGCTGCGCGAGGCCGTGGGCCAGAGGACCCGCGCGACGACGTCGTCGACGTAGACGGGTGCGGCGTTCGTGCCCGGGGCCGTGAGGTGCAGGACGAGCCGCGGCGTGGGCGCCCGGCCGTGGGCGGCTGCGAACGCCGCACCGATCGGGATCTCGACGATCTGCCAGCCCGCGGCGCCGCGCGTTGGCGCTGTCGCCGTGGTGATGCGAGCCGCCGGGGTCTCGACGTCGATCCACGAACTCGTTCCCGCGCCGATCCGGAGCGTGACGCGCTCACCGGGGCCGTCTTCGAGCGCGACGTCGAGCGCATTCGTGCCCGTCCGGACCGCGAGCCGGACCACGGTCGTCGCGCTCCAGCGTTCGTCGGCGACGAGCTTCTGCGAGACCGCCGAGCCCGCCGCGAGTTCGAGCGACCGCTCGCCGCGCCACGCGACGTCGTCGGCGACGAGGTCCGTCGCGTCGCCCTCCGCGGCCACGAACGCCCCGACCCAATACGCCCCGTACTTCGGCGGCGTGGTCGTGCTGTCGGCGATCCACTCGAAGCCGCCGTTCTCGATGGCATCGACGGCCAGCGTGCCCGCCGGTGTCAGAGCGTGGGCGAGCGCGGCGGCCGGAGTGTCACGCTGAGCGCAGGCCGGCGCACAGAGGGCCAGGAGCGCTCCGAGCGCGTATCCCCACGGGGATCGGTCAATCGTCGTCATCTCGCTATCGTTCCACAACTCGTCGCGCGGTGTCAGAGGGGGCCGCTTCCGGTCGAGCACATCGATCATGGGGGTACGCGCCGCGCCCGACGCACATCGCATCCGAACCCCCTTCGGCTCGCGGCGGCTCGCACGGTAGACTCCGCGGCATGAAGGAGTACCTCGATCTCGTCAGGCACGTTCTCGACCACGGTGTGCGCAAGCCGAGCCGCACCGGGATCGACACGATCTCGTGCTTCTCGGCCCACTACCAGGTGAACCTCCAGCGCGGCTTTCCGTTGCTGACCACGAAGAAGATGCAGTGGAGTTCTTTGCTGCATGAGCTCCTGTGGTACCTGTCGGGCGAAGACCACATTCGTAACCTGCGCAAGCACACGAAGATCTGGGACGCGTGGGCGGATGACGAGGGCAACCTCGACACGGCCTACGGTCGTTACTGGCGTCGCTTTCCCAGCGCGGTTCCGGACGGGAAGGGCGGCTGGGACGTGCGCGAGATCGACCAGATCAAGAACGTGCTCGACACCCTGCGGACGCAGCCCGAAAGCCGACGCATGGTCGTCACGGCCTGGGAGCCGGGCAACGCGTGGAGCAGCAAGCTCCCGCCGTGCCACTACACCTACGCCTTCCAAGTGCTCGAGGGGCGGCTCAACTGTCACCTCACGCAGCGCTCCGGCGACATCGCGCTCGGCATCCCGTTCAATCTCGCGGCCTACGCGCTGCTCACGCAGCTCCTCGCGCAGCAATCGGGCCTCGAGGTCGGCACCTTCGCGCACACGATCGTCGATGCGCACGTCTACACCGACAAGCCCGACGGCTCGATGGCCGAGTTCGATCACGTCCCGGGTCTGCGCGAGCAGCTCCTGCGCACGCCCGGAGAGCTGCCCAAGCTCGTGATCGCCGACAAGCCGCTCGATGACCTCACGTTCGAGGACTTCGAGCTGGTCGGCTACAAGCACCAGGGCCCGATTCGTTTCAAGGTCGCGGTCTAGCTCGATGGCGATCGGCGATGTGCGCATCACGACGATCGTGGCGATGACACCCGAGCGCCTGATCGGACGCGCGAACGATCTTCCGTGGTACTACCCCGAGGATCTGCGTCACTTCAAGCGCAGCACGAAGGGGCACACCGTCGTGGCGGGGCGCAAGAGTTGGGACAGCACGAACGGCGCACTCCCGAAGCGGCTCAACGTCGTCGTGTCGCGCGGCGTGGCCGACGAGCGCGGCACCGGCATCGGCGAGGACGGCCTCGAGCGCGACGGCGGCACGTGGTTCTCGTCGCTCGACGCCGTCGCCGACTGGATCGACCGCGAGCCACAACGCGCCGCACCCACGGGCGAGGTCTTCATCCTCGGCGGCGGCGAGATCTTCCGCCTCACGCTGGCACCATTGGACGGTGACGCCGACGCGCCGCACGAAGGCTGCGGCCCGCTCGTCCCCGATCGCCTCATCGTCACGTACGTGCCGAGCGAGGAGATCAAAGGGGGCGACGTCTTCTTCCCGTTCGACGAAGAGTGGATCGCGCAGCGCTACCGCGTGAGTGAACAGTGGCGAGGCGAGGACAACGAGGCGCTGCGGTTCGTGGTGTACGAGCGGTAGGGGGTCAGGGCGCGCCGCGTTCGAGGCGGCGGATGATCTCCGCGAGGCGCTTCACGGCTCGGTTCTTCGCGCGTCGCGCTGACTCGGCGGACATCCCGAGGATCTCGCCGATCTCGTCGTAGCCGAGACCTTCGTCGAGGCGGAGTTTCAAGAGCCGTCGGTCTCGCGACGACAGGGCCGACCGTGCGAGTGCCAGGAAGTCGGCACTCTCGTGCGTGACGAGCGATTCGAGCGGGGCCGGTTCCTTTGACATCGCAAGGCGCTCGACGTCGCCGTCGACGCGTACCGCATCCGCTCCACCGCGCTTGACGGCGTTGCGAGCGCGCGCTTCGTTGCGGATCGTCTGCTCGACCTTCGTCGCAAGCAGGCGGTTCAGCGAGCGGCGGTCCTGCACCCAATCGAAGGCGTGGCGCCGGGCCCCGGCGAGGATGCGCGTGAGAGCCGTTTGGACGACGTCGCCGGAGTCGACCTCGGCACGCAGGCGTTGCCCGAGCAGACTTCGCGCCAAGCGCTGGATCCACTTGCGGTCGCGTTGCGTCAGGAGCTCGCCGAGTGCGTCGGGATCGCCGCGACGGTGGCGGCTCCAGAGCGGTCGTGACTTCGGCGAGTGGTTGTCCGATGTGTCCATGCGCGTGCTTCCCCCTGCGGCGCCGCGATCATCTTCACGACATCTCCGATGTGGGTTAGTGTAGCGCGCCGGAGGAGGAAGGGATGACGGATCGGCTCGCGCGACTGCACGCGATCGCGAAGGAGTTCAACGGGCGCCGAGGTGAGCCTGGGCAGCCGGCGACCATCGACGAGCTGTGCGCGTTGTATCCCGACGACGCGAGTACGTTGCGTGGGCTGCTCGACGAAGGCGACGAGAGCGACGACGAGCCGCGCACGATGTTTGCCGACCTGCGCGTGCGCGTCGTCGACGACGGCGAACTCGTCGTAGAACGCTACCGGATCGTGTCATCCGTCGGCGTGGGCGGGATGGGTGTCGTCGAGCGTGCCCACGACGAGGACACAGGTCGTGACGTCGCGCTGAAGTTCGTGCGGCCCGAGTTGGCCGGATCGGTGAAGGCGCGGGCGCGGCAGCTCCGCGAGGCGCGGACATCGGCCCTCGTCCACCCGAACATCGCCCGCGTGATCGACTTCGTGGACGGCGAGCGCCCGTTCCTCGTGCTCGAGTTCATCGACGGGCGGACGCTCCACGAGATCCTCGCCGATCGCCGGTCGGAGGGTGTCGCGGCCGACGGTGACGACGTCGCGCGCTGGGTCGCCCTCGGCGCCGACCTCGCCGACGCGCTGCACTATGCGCACGAGCGAGGCGTCATCCACCGCGACATCAAACCCGGCAACGTGATCGTGCGTCCCGACGGCTCGCCGGTGCTGCTCGACTTCGGCTTGGCGCTTCACAGCGAGGCGTCCGAGATGCTGACGACAACCGGCGAGTACGTCGGCACCTTGGCGTACATGGCGCCCGAGCAGTTCGAGGGGACGGCGGGCGACGCGCGGTCGGATGTGTACGGGCTCGGCGTCGTGCTCTACGAGTGTCTCAGCGGAGAGCGGGCATTCACCGGCGTGTCCGAGAAGGCCGTCATGGCGGCCGTCGTGAAAGGGGACGTGGCGCGACTGCGCGACGTGCGTCCCGGCTTGGCGCGCGACGTCGCGCTCGTCGTCGAGACGGCGATGGCACTCGACCCGCTCGACCGCTACGCGACCGCCGAGCTGTTGGCGGACGACCTGCGCGCGCTCGTCGACGGCCGGTCCGTGGCCGCGCGGGCGCCGAGCGTGGCGCGGCGTCTGCTGCGCTGGGCCCAACGCGAGCCGGTCGTGGCGACGCTCGTCGCGGTGGTGTTCGTCGTGGGGGCGCTGGCCTTGCTCGCTGCAGAAGCGGCGATCGACCAGCGCGACCTGGCCGAGGCGGCCGCCGACCGCGCCGACGACGAACGCGACACTGCACGCCGCGCGGCCGACGATGCCGAGTCCCAACGAGCGCGGGCCGAGGAGGCCCTGCGAACGACGAGCCTCCTGGCAGCCCAGGCACGCGTGGAGGAGGCGCGTGCGAAGTTAGACACCATGCAGCCGGCGTGGCCCGAGATGGTGCCCGAGTTCGAGTCGTGGCTGCACGAACTCGTCGAGCCGCTCGACGAGATCGTGCCGCAGCTCGAGTCCGAGCTCACCGCGCTCCGTGCCGGCGCACAACCGGCGGGAGGCGACAACGTCTCGTTCCTCGCGAACTCCTACACCCGTATCCTCGACGGCATTGCCGAACTTCGCGACGTCTACCGCCCGGCTGTCGAGGAGGACCTCGCCTGGGCCCGCGAGATCCGCACCCGTTCGATCGACGACCATTGGGTGAAATGGCAGGAGGCGATCCTCTCGATCCGTGAGAGCGACGGTGAACTCGCCAGCGAACTCTACAACGGTCTCGAGATCACACCGCAGATCGGCCTCGTCCCGATCGGCATGGACCCCGAGTCGAAGCTCTGGGAGTTCGTGCACCTGCGCTCGGGCGAGCGCGACGACGAGGCGCCGGACATTGATCCGCACGCGGGCCACCTGATCATTCGTCCCGAGACGGGACTGGTGTTTGTGTTGATCCCGGGCGGCACGGCGACGATTGGCGCGCAGAGCAAGGAGCCAGGGAATGCTCACTATGACCCTCAAGCGTATGATTTTGAGGAGAGTCCCGTTCACACCGTCGCACTGGATGCTTTCTTCACGTCAAAGTATGAAATGACGCAGGCCCAATGGGCGCGTCTAACACAAGGTGACTGGCCTTCGCATTTCAACGTTGGCTTCGAAAATATTGGCGGGGTCGTTGTCGATGAGACACATCCGGTGGAGAATATCAACTGGCATCGCTCGAAGTCCGTTCTCGAGACGCATGGTCTGGTTCTTCCCACGGAGGCGCAATGGGAGTACGCAGCGCGCGCGGGGACGACCACCGCGTATTTCACTGGTGAGAGCGTGACCTCGCTTCAGGGGTACGCAAATATCCTTGACGTGACGTCGACCCTTTGGCGTAGGGACACTGGGTACGAACAGTCCGTCGAAGACGGCTACGTCACCCGTGCACCCGTCGGCTCGTTCCGATGCAACGCTTTCGGACTGCATGACGTGGTCGGAAACGTCAATGAGTGGTGCCTCGACGCACAGTTCAGGTACGTTTACCCGAACCGCGAAGGCGACGGACTGCGACTCGGCGAGGGCGACGGGCGTGTCAACAGGATCGCGCGCGGTGGCGAGAGCATGCAGTCGGGAAAGTGGCGATCAGCAGCACGGGATCGTGCTCGTCCGGAGGTCGCTGGCGGAAGCACGGGCGTCCGACCGGTGCGGTCGCTGAACCGGTAGACCATTTTTTCCGATTCGCGCGTCCCATCCGCGCGGAAACGGTGCTCAGCGGGTCGGGAGTGCCGTCATGCGGTCTGGACGGCCTCCGAATCCCCTCGGAGTCACGCCGTGGCCAGATCACACTTGCACAGCATCGCGCTCGGGCTGCTGCTCGGATGCGCCGGAACGCTGCACGCCCAGAACCTCCTCACGAACCCCAGCTTCGAGAACGGACTCTCCGGCTGGACCGTCGTCGTGCCGAACGTCGCAGCCGCCAGTTACGGCGCCGTCGACGTGCCGTCGAACGCTGTCGCCGGCAAGATCGGCGGCGGTACGCGCCTGCTCCACAACACCAGTGGCCAGGCCGTCGTCGAGCAGGTCGTGTCGCTGGGGAGCCTCGCCGCCGAGCCCCATCTGTTCGTCGGCGGCTACTTCGGCGGAGTGGGGCAGTACGACTCCGTCCGGTTGGTGATCCGATTCCTCGATGCAGCGGACGACGAGATCGCCTTCGTTCCGCTCCCTTGGGTCACACCGGCGACCCGCAACGAGGAAGCCGTGCTGCTGCGAAGTGAGTCGCTCTTCGCGATCCCCGCGGGAGCCGCCAAGGCCGTCGCTCGCATCGAGTTCCAGGACACATTCTGCTGCAGCGGTCAGGCTTCGGCCGATCTGCTGTTCGTCGACCAGGTGGACGACCCGCTCGTGCCGGCGCCGAAGCCGTTGGGCGAGGAACTCCTCGTCAACCCGCGCTTCGAGATGGGCTGGACGGGCGGATCACCGCTGACGCTCGACGACCCCAGCGGCTGGGAGGGTGCGGGGATCGAGCCCGTCGTCGTGAGGCCGTACTCGGACGCGGATCCCCTCACGCTCAGTTCGCTCGTGTCCTGCGAGATCGGCGGTGGCCTTCCTTCGACGTCATGCACGTTCGGCGGGGCCGGCAACTTCCTGAGCCATGTCGGTGACGCTCGCCTGCGTCAGGTCATCGACCTGCGCGGCAACGCGGCGGACTTCGCCGCCGAGCCGACCGTGCTCCGGGTCGGGGCGTACCTGGGTGGCGTCACGACCTCCGACGACAACGCTCAGATCGAGGTGAGGCTGCTCGACGCCGACTCGAATCCGGTGACGCCCATCGGCCTCGTGGGGCCCGTGACGAAGCTCGTGCGCAACTCCGAGACGGTCGTCGTCAAGCGTGAGGCGTCCTTCCTGTTGCCTGGTGTGACGGCGTTCGCGGAGATCACGGTCGCCTTCGAAGAGTTGTGCTGTGGCGGGCCATTTGGCTCGTTCGGCGCCGCCGACAACATCAGCGCCGTGCTCCTGCCGTGGGAGCCGACAGAGTCCGTCGCGTTGAACGACAACCTCGCGACGAACGGCAGCTTCGAGTCGGGAACACTCCCCGGCTCGCCGCTCGAGTTGGACAACCCTGATGGCTGGGAGGGGGCGTTCGGTGGCTTGCTCGAGGTGCTGTCCTACGGGACGTCACCGAACCTCCCGCCGACGTCCTTCGCGCTCGCCAACGGGCTCGGCGGCCTCGCGCTCAGCCATGAGGGCGATGCGGCCCTCACGCGCTCGTTCGATGTGTCGGGCGATACCGTACTGATCGACGCGGGCCGGTACCGCCTCTACGCCTCGAGCTGGCTCGGCGGGGCCGGGACGTCGCTGGACACGGCCTCGGTCGAGATCGTCTTCCGCAACGCGTTCGGCGGGCAGGTCGGCGGCGCCGCTGGGTTCCAGCAGCTCGGCCCGGTGACCGCGGCCGATCGGATGAACCAGACGGTCCTGATCCAGCGCGAGGGCGACTTCGCGGTCCCGGCGGGCACGTCGACGATCGACGTGACGCTCCGGTTCGACGACGCGGGCGGCCCGTTTGGTTCCTTCGCCCTCGCCGACCGCATCGAGGTCGTCGTCTACGACACGCTCCTCGGCGGCCCGTCCAAGTTCCCGGGCACGGGTGAGGATCTGCGGCTCTTCTCCGGAGTGAACGGTCCGCCGACGAGCGGGCCCGGCAACGACGTGGAGACCGCCGCCGCACTCGACATCCTGTCGTTGCGCGTCGAGAGCCCGAACGGCACGTTCGACTACGCGCCGCTCGTGCTCGGTGCCAACCTGTTCCCGACCGGGTTCCCGCCCGCCACGGGCATCCCGGGTCTGGCCCTCGACCCGTTGCAACTCGTTCCGATCCTCAACGGGTTCGGGTGTGCCGGCTTCGGCTGCGCTCTGGTCCTGCCCGGAGGGACGTCCGTCAACGTCGTCATCCCTCCTTCACTCGGCGGAAACAGTGTGCTCATCCAGGCCTTCGCGCTGCAGGGCGGCTTCAACCCACCGGCGAACGGCGTCTTCGCGGGAAGTGATGCGCACGAGATCGTGATCCCGTAGGATCCCGCCGCGACGTGCATACGCACGCGGGCGGGAGGAAGTGACGGCATCGGTGTGTTGCTCGAAGAGCACCCGATGCCCTCTGATCAACCGGAAGAACTGCGGACCGCGGTCCGCATCGAGGGAAGTGGAGGAGGGTGACGTGTCACACGCGTTGACGGTTGGGCTGCGGGTTGCGTTCGCGATCGGTTTCGGTCTGGTGGGACTGACTCAGGCCCAGGTCCAATGGACCGGCGCGACGAGTGCGTCGTGGGCCGATCCCGCGAACTGGTCGGCTGGCGTGGTGCCGGACGGCACGACCGACGTGGTGATCCCGTCGGTCGCGCCCGGGCCTTCGCTCGGCTCGAGCGGCTTCGAGGTCCGCGACCTCACGCTCGAGCCCGGTGCGACGATGACCCTGTCGATCGCCGGCTCGTCGACGTTCCGCGTGACGGGCGACCTCGAGATCCAGTCCGATGTGGGCGGCACGGCGGTGCTCGTGTGCACGAGCAGCGGCGATCTCTACATCGAAGGCGATTGGACCCAGGCCGACGCCGACGGTTTCGTTCCCGGCTCGAGTCTCGTGGTCTTCGACGGGGACACCTCGATCACGGCCCCCGAGCGGCCGAGGTTCTACGATGTCACCATCCTCCCGACGCGAAGCCTGGCGGTCGGTGCGGCCGGCGTCGACGTGTCGCGCGACTGGATCTCGACCGGGGCGACGGTGGCGGGCGGCGACGTCGTGCTCACCGGCAACGGCACGATGACGACGGGGACGAGCGTCGTCCCGAACGTGGTCGTTGCGGGTGGCCTCAGGCGCTTCGAGCCGTCGACCGTCGGAACACTCGACGGCGACGCGGGCACGATCAACGTCAACTCGGGCGACACCCTCGTCGTGACGACGCTCCTGCGCCTCGACGGCGCGCAGGTCGACGCCGACTCTTCGACGTCCGTGCTCCAGGTGGACAGCGATGTGATCCAGACGGTCGCGGTGACGTCGTCCGCGGCCACGGACTCCCGATTGACGTGCGCGGGAGCGTGGACGTCGTCGGCGCCGTTCGCGCCGACGGGCATGTGGGTGGACATGCTCGACGGTTCGTCGATCGCCGGGTCGGCGCTGTCGTTTCGGCGATTGAGGGTTGCGGATGGGACATGTGCCATCCAGACGGCGGTGGCGGTCACGGAGCGTCTGCAGGCGACCGGCGGGAGCTCGACGGGGCCGGGATCGTTCGACCTCGTGGGGGCGTCGAGCAAGACGATCGTCGGAGGCGCGGGCACGCTGCATCGCGTGCGCCTGCAGGCCGGCTCGACGAGCATCTCGTCGGGATCGGTGACGTTCGGCGAGTGCCGCGTGCAGAACGCGGTCCTGTTCTTGAACTCCTCGAGCGACGTGACGGCCTCGGAGTTCTGGCTCGAGAGCGGTCAGCTGTGGCTGCAGAGCACTTCGTCGTCACTGACAGTGACGACGAAGCTGACGCTAGAGTCGGGGGCCATGGCGGTCCGGACCGATGCAGCGATCGAGGTGATCGGTAGCGTGGAGCAGACGGGCGCAGTGACTCCGCTGAGCTTCTCGTCGTACGACGGGGTCGTGCGGTGTCATGAGACGTGGACGGGCGCCGCGTCGTTCGATATCGGCAACGGCTGGGTCGAGATGGTCGGCGCGTCGTCGGTGATCGACGGGACGGCGCCGTCATTCGATCGCCTGCGGATCGCGTCCGGTGAGACGACGGCCCAGACGGCGGTGGCGGTCACGGATCGTCTCCAGGCGACCGGCGGGAACTCGACGGGTCCGGGATCGTTCGACCTCGTGGGGGCGTCGAGCAAGGCGATTGACGTCGGGGCGGGCACGCTGCATCGCGTGCGCCTGCAGGCCGGCTCGACGACGATCTCGTCAGGTGCGGTGACGTTCGGCGAGTGCCGCGTGCAGGGCGGGACGCTGTTCTTGAACTCGTCGAGCGACGTGACGGCCTCGGAGTTCGAGATCGACGGTGGCAACGTCGTCCTCGGCTCGTCGACGGCTCGGCTCAACGTGCCTTCAGTACTGACGCTCACGTCGGGTTCGCTCGGAATATCAAACGGTGCCGTCGTCGATGTGACTGGAAACGTCGTGCAGTCCGGCTCGCTGACCACGGGTGACTCGGGTTTCCAGCAGGGCGTGTTGCGGTGCCACGGAACGTGGACCGGTGCGTCCGTGGTGAACATCGGACTGGCGTGGGTCGAGATGGCTGGGTCGTCGACCGTCATCACGGGCGCTTCACCGGGATTCGAGCTTCTGCGACTGGCATCGGGTGCGACGACGATCGAGACGACGGTCGCGGTCACGGAGCGGCTGCAGGCGACGGGCGGCAGCTCGACGGGTCCGGGCTCGTTCGACCTCGTGGGGACGTCGAGCAAGACGATCGTCGGAGGCGAAGGGGTGCTGCATCGCGTCCGCGCTCTCGCAGGGCCGATCAGCGTGACGGACGACGACGTGACCGTCGCTGAGTTCGAGGTCGACGGCGGCAACGTCGTCCTCGGTTCGTCGACAGCTCGGCTCAACGTGCCTTCAGTGCTGACGCTCACTTCGGGTTCGCTTGGGATATCGAACGGTGCCATCGTCGATGTGATTGGAAACGTCGTGCAGTCCGGCTCGCTGAACACGGGTGACTCGGGTTTCCAGCAGGGTGTGTTGCGTTGCCACGGAACGTGGACCGGTGCGTCCGTGGTGAACATCGGACTCGCATGGGTCGAGATGGTGGGAACGGCGTCTGTGATCGACGGTGAAGTCCCTGCCTTCAACCGCCTCCGCATCGCGGGCGGCACGACCACCCTCGCCTCGCCGGTCACTACCGCTGACCTCGAGGTCACGCCCGCCGGCGTCCTCGACATTCCGGCGGCGGCTTCGCCGTTCGTCGTCGGCGACTCCGGCGCGACGATCGCGGGGACCGTCCTCGTGCGTCCCGGCGTCTCCCTCCGACTCGACGACGGCACCGACCACGTCGTCACGCCGACCGGCACGCTGTCGCTCGTCGGTGCGCCGTCACTCCCTGCGGTGCTCGAACGCGTTCCCGGCTCCAACGGCTTCGGGATCACCGTCGACGGCACGCTCGCCGCGCGACATTTCGTCGTGCGCGGGACCGACTCCGACGGGCTGCTGGTCTCCGAGACGTCGACCGTCGCGCCGGCGCCGAACGACGTGCGCGACGGGCTCTTCGACGGCGGCGACGGCGTGCTGTTCGATGTGCGGACGCCGGGTGGGCGGCAGTTCGTGAACCTCGCGTTCGAGAAGGGTGCCTCGTCGGCCACGGAGAACGTGTTCCGACCGGCGAATGCGCTCGGTGAGATCGCGTTCCTGAGCTGGAGCGGCAGTTTCGGCGGCGAGCCGTTCGAGGACGACCCGGCGCAGGATCCATTGCTCGACCCCGACGGGCTCATCGTGTGGGTCGACGCCGAGGCGATCGACCTGAAGCTCTCCGGCGTGTCGTCGACGGTCACGAAGGCCGTCTCGGGCAACGCGCTCGAGGTCTCGTGGATCGTCGAGAACATCGGCACGTTCACGGCGGAGGCGCCGTGGGTCGACCGCGTCGTGCTGTCCCTCGACACGACGCTCGGCGACGCCGACGACGTGCTGCTCGGTGAGTTCGCGAGCGACGTCGACCTCGTCGGAGGCGCCGTCGACGCCAACACCGCGTCGGTCACGCTGCCGGCCGGGCTCGACGGCGAGTACTGGCTCGGCGTGATCACCGACGCAACCGACGTGCTCGACGAACCCGGCGGCGAGCTGAACAACACCGGCCTTGCTCCGACGCCGATCCTCGTCACGCCCTTCCCCCAGCCGAACCTCGTCGTGCAGGGCCTCGTGGCCCCCGCGACGGCCGGCGACGGCGCGCCGATGACGGTGACGTGGAACACCGCGAACGTCGGCACCGGCGAGGCCGTCGGCGTGTGGCAGGACCGCGTGTACCTGTCGAGCGACGCGTTCTTCGGCGGCGACTTCTTGGTCGGCACCTTCCCGTTCACGGCGTCGGCGGGCGACCTGCCGGCCGACGGCAGCGAGCTGCGTGAGGTCACCGTCGACGTCCCGGCTGGGCTGAGCGGCCCGTACCGCGTGATCGTCCGCACCGACGCGCTGAACCAGCTCGTGACCGAGATCACGAAGAGCGACAACACCACCGCCGCACCGAACGTCACGCTGATCGAACAGTCGTCGCTGCCCGACCTGCAGGTCGTGTCCGGCTCGATCGACGGCGAGTACGGCGAACTGTTCATCGGCACGCACGCCACCGTCGCGTGGACCGTCGGCAACGTCGACTCCGACGGCGACGGCCTCGGCACGGCCTACGGCCAGCGTTCCACGCGCGCATGGCTGTCCGCCGACGCGTTCCTCGGCGGCGGCGACACGCTGATCGCGACGCGCTCCGAGAACGGCTTCCTCGAGCCCGGCATGGACGACCCGCAGGACGTCGCGTCGCTCGTGCTGCCGGCCGCGGCGGGGGACTGGTTCGTGCTGTTCGAAGCCGACGTGTTCGGCACGATCGCCGAGACCGACGAGGGCAACAACGTGCTCGCCCTGCCGATCGACGTCGTCGGACCCGGCTACACGGCCACGGTCGCGACGGCCGTCGACGTGGCGGCGGCATCCGAGGGCCCCGGTGACGTGTTGATCCCGATCACCGGCCAGATCGTCGACGTCTCCGATCCGCTCGTCACGATCCCGGACGCCGAGGCGACGGTGCGCGTTCGTGTCGGCAACACGCGCCGCGTCTACGACGTCGTCTCCGACGCCAACGGCGACTACTCGCTGCTGTTCGAACCCGTCCCCGGTGAGGCCGGCACCTTCGACCTCTACGCCGACCACCCGGCCGTCGTGGAAGACCCGCAGATCGACCCGCCGCAGGACAGCTTCACGCTCGTCGGACTCGACGCGATCCCGTCGCTCGTCGTGCTCAGTGTCACCGAAGGCGAGACCACGTCGGTCCAGACCACGCTGCGCAACCCCGGCGACGCGACGGTGACCGGCATCGACGTGCAGGTCGTCGGGCTGCCGCCGTTCGTGCAGCTCGTGGGCGTGACGGCGCCCTCGGCGATCTCGGCCTACGGCACGGCGCCGCTCGTGCTCGAGGTGACGGCCACGGGGCCCGCACCCGACCCGTCGACGCCGATCGACGTCGCGCTCGAGGTGAGTGCCGACGTCGGTGCGTCGTCGGTCCTCGTCGAGATGGTCGACGTGCCGACCTTCGTGAGCACGGCTGTGCCCGATATTGTCGCCAGCGTCGCGAAGCTCGAGGCCGACGTGGTCAAGGGCGACCTGACGACGCTGACGTTCACGCTGACGAACGTCGGAGGCGCGCCGGCCACCGGTGTGACGGCCAGCGTCCCGTGCATCGCGAACCCCGGGTTCAACTGCCCGCTCGGTTCGATCCTCGCACTCGGGAGCCCGAGCGACATCGGCACGATCGCGCCGGGGCAGAGCGTCGACGTCGTCGTGCACGTGACACCGTCGCTCGCCGTGCCGGCCGGAACCGGGTACGCCGGCGTCGTCGACCTCGATGGGAACGAGCCGATCGCCGACATGCCGTTCGACCTGCTCGTCACGTCGACGGCCACAGGCTCGCTCGTTGTCGAGGTCATCGACGAGCTGACGTTCCTCGGCCCCGATGGCTGGTTCCCGAGCGGTGGCGGGACGTCCACGGTCGACACGGCGCCGTCCGTCACGCCGGCCTTTTTCGCGCCCGGCTCGCCGCCGCTCGGCGGGGGCGGCACGCCGCCGATTCGCGATGCGCTGCTCGACGGCGAAGGGCCGAAGGTGGCCGGTGCCGAGGTGAAGCTGTTCGACACGATCGACGGCACGCTGCGCCACCGCGGCAAGACCGGCCTGAACGGCGAGGTGACGTTCCCGACGGTGATCGAGGGCGTGTACCGCCTCGAGATCTCCGCCGAGCAGCACAACACGACGTCCTGGAACGTCGAAGTGGTCCCGGGCGTGACGACCGAATTGGAGCGGTTCATCTCGTTCCAGGCGGTCAGTTACTCGTGGACCGTCGAGCCGACGGAGGTCGAGGACGTCTACGACATCACGATCGAGGCGACGTTCGAGACGGCGGTCCCGGTGCCGACGATCATCCTGCAGCCGAGCCCACTCTGTCTTGACCTGTTGCCCGGCGAGACCCGGCAGATCGACGTGTCGGTCACGAACTTCGGGCTCGTGTCCGCGTTCGGCATGGAACTCTTCACGCCGGACCTCCCGGGATTCGACGTCGAGCCCGAGCTCGTGACGATCGGCGAGCTCGGTGCGTTCCAGAGCGTCGTCGTCCCACTCGTCGTGCAACGGATCTCCGACGCGCCGGCCGATCTCTGTAACACGTCCGTGCCTTGGGGTACGCGCCACTGGCTCCTGCTCGGCGAAAACGCTGCCGACTACTGGAGCCCGCTCTTCTACAAGACGCCGTCGGGCGTGTGCCCGACGGCGATCGGCGATACGCCCCCGACCGACCTTCCGCCGCCGACGGATCCGCCCCCGCCGATCCCGCCGGACCCGAGCAACCCCGGTGGAGGCGGTGGTACGGCCAGTGGACCGGAGGGCGGCGACGGCGGAACGTTCGGCGGAGGAGGCAGCGGCGGTGGCGGCCCCGCTGCGCCGATCACCACGCCCCCTCCCCCGATCACTGTGCCCGCCGGCTGCCAGGAGGGTTGATCGATGCGACACAACCACACGAACCAGACGACAATCCGGAAGCAGGGGAATACCACGATGGGTGGAAAGACGATGCGAGTGGCGCTGATCAGCGCTGCGCTGGCAGTGCCGCTCGCGCCGTCCCTTGGCGCGGCGACGCCCGATGACGCGCTCTGCGCCCAGGTCACGATCCAGATCGAGCAGCAGCTCGTGCTGACGCGCCAAGCCTTCAGCGCGACCCTCACGATCGACAACGCCACGACGGAGCTGCTGGAGGACATCGAGGTCTGTCTCGAGATCACCGACGCCGACGGCCAGCCCGCGAACGACCTCTTCTTCGTGCCACCGCCCGAAGTTACCGGCGTTGTGGGACCGGGGCTCGTCACGCAGTTCACCGGCTGCACTCCCGATACGTTCGCCCTCGGCGACGGCTTCCCCCAGGCAAAGACGACGGCTCGGTGGGACATCCTTGCGTTCGACGCTGCCGTCCCCGGTCCCGACACCGAGACATTCTTCATCGGCGGTGAGCTGCGCCATGAACTCGCCGGCACGCCGATCGTCGTCCCGCTGTTCCCGGTCGAGGTCCAGGTCGCCCCGCAGCCGAGTCTGCTGCTCGACTACTACCTCCAGTCGACGGTCTACTCCGACGACCCGTTCACGTTCGACATCGTCGAGCCGGCCGAACCCTTCAACCTCGGCCTGCGTGTTCGCAACGTCGGTTTCGGCGACGCGAAGAACCTCAGCATCAAGACTTCGGAGCCTGAGCTCACGAGCAACGAGATGGGATTGGCCGTCGTTTATCAGGTGCTCGGAGCCGAGATCGCGGGTAGCGCTGCGAAGCCCGCGCTCGACAAGGTCGCGTTCGGCGACCTCCCCGGTGGCGAGAGCACCGTCGCGCGCTGGCTCATGACGTCGTCGCTGAAGGGCCAGTTCATCGACATGGACGTGACCTTCCAGCACGTCGGCGGCACCGGCTCGTCCGACCTCTCGCTGATCGACGGCATCGCGATCCACGACCTGTTCCACGCGGTCGAGAAAAACTCGCCGCTCGTGCCGTCCGGTCTCGACGACGGCCTCGCCGATTTCCTCGTGATCGACCCGACGGCGCCGCTCGCCACCGACCCCGTCACGTTCGCGAGCCTTCCGAATCGCCTCGACGGCAGCATGGGCGCGGTCGATACCGTGCGCGCGTCGTACTCGGTGGGCGGCGTCGAGATGGACGCGACAGTCACGAAGGCGCCGAGCCCGTCCGACCTCATGGGCCGCATCGAGGTTCTCGTGTCGAACACCGGCTGGCGCTACGTCCGCGCCGACGCCTTCGACCTGTCGACCTACGACCTCGCGCTCGTCGCCCGCACGGGTCCCGACGGATCGCGCGTGTCGTACGACGTCGGCGGCTCAGGCGACGTCGTCAACGCCTGGACGACGACCCGCTCGGAGGACACTACCGGCGGCCCGGCGCCCGACATCACGCAGCAGCTCGTCCACCTGCTCGACAACCCGAGTGTCCCGGGTCTCTACGTCTACGACCTGACGTTCACGATCAAGCCCCAGGCTGCGCTGACGTCCGACATCGACGTCGTGTCGGTCTCGGCGGGCGGCACGCAGGTGTTGACGCTCGACGCTGGGCCCGCCAACGCCGGCAAGGACTTCATCGTGCTCGGCTCGGCCAGCGGCACGTTACCCGGCATCGAGATCGGCGGCGTCCAGATCCCACTGAACCAGGACACGTACTTTGCGCTGCTCTTCGGCGATGCGGATATCCAGGCGAAGTTTGGCAGCGTAGGCGTCCTCGACGGACTCGGCCAGGCCACGGTCAACATCATCGTCGATCCCGGAGCGCCCGAGTTCCTGATCGGTACGAAGGTCGACCATGCGTTCGTGCTGTTCGAGCCCGGAGGGATCGCGTTCTTCTCGAGTAGTCCGGTGCCGCTTTTTCTCCAACCGTGATCGCCGTTGGGTCGCGCACTTGTCGCCGCGGCTCGCAGAATGGACTCTGCGGCAACGCTTCGATCTCGTCGGGGCGTGACGACATCGGAACGCCCGCGTCTCGGGTATCGAGACGCGGGCGCTCTTGTCTGCTCGTTGCTGTCTGTCAGTGGATCAACTCGCAGCACATGCACAGGCATTCGAACGCCTTGGCGAGTGCGTCGTTCGCCGCGTTGTTGAAGGCGTTCAGTGCGTTGCCGATGTTGGTGCAGTAGCTCGCGTTGTAGCTCGCGACCGACGCGTTGTACGTGTCGAGCGCACCTTCGACGTAGGCGGCTGTGCCGACGCCGCCGCCGATCACCGTGCCTCCGCCGGCAGCGATGAGGATCACGGCGCCAACGCCGCCGGTCGCCACGCCTGCGACGATCGTGAGGAGGCCGGCGACCATGATGCTGCCGCCGCCGATCCCCGCTGCACGGCCTTCCCCTTCCAGTGTTGCCTTCGCCGAGGTGACCCAGTCGTTGCGCGTCGTCCACGCGCTGTCCGAGGCCGAGTTCCAGGCCGTGGCTGCCGCAACCATGGCAGCTTGGTACGCATCACAGCAGACCTTCTGGCACTCGAAATCAAAGATGAAGTGCACGCCGTGCGGATTGCAGAGCTGGCAAAAGATCGGCGCGAGCAGGTCGTCATACCCGCACGGCCAGCCGGCTGTCGTCGTGGGCAGGTCCTGCGGCGCCTGGGGATCGTCGGGGTTCGCGCACGGATCACTGAGTGCGAGATAGCTTGCGGTCGATTCTCCGGGAAAAAACTTCCGCGGCTTCACGACGTGACGTTCGGCAGTGGCCGCCGCGGTGTCCGGGGCCGTCAGGTCGACGGGCCAGGCCTCGTCGAGCCGATTGAAGATCTGCATGAAGTGCAGCAGACCGATACCTGGAAGTGTGGCCGTGTAGGTGTTGGCCGTGATCTCGTGGTCCGTGCTGCCCGGAGCACTGATCGATGCGGCGATGAACGACGCTTCGAATCCCCATGAGGCCATCGTCGTCGCAGCGTTCGCAGGCGCCGACGGGTCGGCTGCGATCTCGTCGTTGTTGAGGAGCTGCGCGTAAGAGATGTCGAGCGTGAACGGGTTTCCGAGGTAGTTCCCGTCGACGCTTGCGAGCTGATTCGCCGGGGAGTCGAGGAGGAAGATCACCCAGTTGTTCGCGACGTCGATGTGATCTTGGCCCCAGAGGTCGACGCTCAGGGACTGCAGTGAGCCGATGTACTCGTCGGTCGTCGTGACGGGCGCGAAGTTGGCGGCAAGAGTGGTCGACATCCCGATCGTCAGGGCTGTGCCGAATAGCAGAGTTCGCATGGCGTTCATGAGTGATCATCCGTGGATAAATGGCCCACGTCATGACCGTGAAACGCGACCGCGTGATGCGCGGAAAATGCGACATCCGCTGCGAGTGCCGCAGCGGCCGAGATGAAAATGCCCCGCAGAGGCCTCGTCGGTGTGTCGAGCGAGGAGTGGGGAGTTGAGGCCTCTGCAGGGCGCTGCGAGCCGTGGAAAAACGCCACGGCTCGCAGGGGGGATACTCGGCCGAAACGCGGGCGTGGGGGACGCTCGCGTTTCAGCCTTGCTGCGCGTCAGCGACGGCCGCCGCCATCGTCGGTGTCACTGTCGTCTTCGGGCGTGCCGTCGGTGTCGCTCTCGGCGTCGGCCGTGTCAGCGCGTGCGCGGCGTTGCTTCTCGAGCTTGTCGGCGAGGCGTTCGACAGGCACGGCGAGGTGACCGGCGTTCGTCTTGCCGTTGGCGAAGTTGCCGTTGAGCAGGGCGAGCGCGATGTGGACGTCGTGAAGCGAGGTGTCACCGGTTCCGTCGTCGTCGGTGTCGAGACTCTTCGTCGCGACTGCGGCCGAGTTGGCGAACGGGCCGTGGACGCCGGCGATCGCGTCGTCAGCGAGGCGGATGATGTCGCCGACGGAGCGTCCGACGAGCGACGGAGTGACGCCGTCGATGTAGACGAGCTCCGAGAGCGCGGTACGTTCCATCGACGTCGGCATGAGGCCGCGCTGGTCGAACGCGACGTTGAGCTTCGCGGCGATCAACTCGCCCGTCATGGCGCCGCCGAGGCCGCGCTCGGTGGGCGCCGGGTTTGTCAGTGACTGCTGCAGCGACGTCACGTCGGCGTCGTCCGCAAGGGGCAGGAACTCGCCGAGTGCCTCGGGCGTCTCGAAGACGAGCGCGTGGGCGTCGTCGGTGTCGAGGCCGTCGGTGTCGCCGATGACCAGGCCCATCGGGAAGAGCGCGGCGAAGTGCGTGTCGCGCCAGCAGGACGGCGCGTCGGTGCCCATGCACATGTCGCCCCAGGCGCGCTGGGAGTAGGTGTGGAACGCGTCGATGCCGACCTTGCCGGCCACGTCTTCGGCGGGCTTGACGTCGTCGCCGCGCACAGCGGCGTCCTGTGCAGAGGCCAAGCCGAGGGCGAGCACGGCACAGCCCGCGAGAGCACGTCGTGTGGGGTTCTTCATGGTGTCATCTCCAAGGGTTGCGATCAGTGAGGCGGATCGGGGATCGCCTCTGATTGCGGAGACGCGTTCGGTGCCTGGCGAGGGCGGTGACGTTCGCGTGCCTCGCGCGAAGGCACCGTTTCTCGGGGCTCTGCGAGGGAAATGCCACATCGCCGAGCACATTCCCTCTGCACGCGGGGGATGTTTGATGGCGGGGATGTGAAAAACCCGCGCCACCCTCGAAAGGGTGACGCGGGGCGCGTGACGTCGGCGCGTGATTCGCGGTCAGGGCTTGCTCTTGCGCAGGACGCGGCGCGGGTTCACTCCGGCGAGGCGTGCCCGCGTCTTGATCGCGGCGACCGACTTCGCGGCCGCGTTCTTCTGGGGCTTCGACTTCTGCGGCTGTGCCTTCTTCGTCGTCTTCGTCGCCTGAGGCTTCACGTTGCTGAAGACGACCTTGCCGCCGCCCTTTGTCGCGACGGGCTGCTTCGAACCTTGGGCGCTCTTGCCGCTCTTCTGGCCGTAGGGCGTGTTCTTGCCAGTCGCGTACGACTTGCCGGCGTTGATCGACACGTGACCGAGGTTGACGCTCACGGACACATGCTTCTTCTTGTGGCCATGGTCGTCGTCGTGTCCGTAGTCCTTCTTGCCGTGGAACACGACCTTGCCGTGCGGCGCCGAGCACTTCCCGTAGGCACAGGCGCTGCCGTAGCCGTAGTCACCGTGCACGTGGCAGGTGCCGTAGACCACCGTCTTGACGTAGGGCTTCGGGTAGACCGGTGCGGGCTTGTAGACGCTCACCTGCGTGCAGGCCGAGCAGAAGGGCACGGCGAGGTTGCCGCGATCTTCATAGCCGTCGCGGAAGTTCTTGTTGATCGTGCGCAATGCGTCGAACAGTTCCTCGGCCGACACGTCGGCGTAGCCATCACCGTTCACATCCACGCAACGACGTTCCATGTCGTAGTGGTTGTGGAGGTGACCGAAGACGCCCGCGATCGTCTGGTCGGCGATCTCGATGATGTGGTCGACCGTGTAGCCGCGCAGGTCGTGGTCGACGCCGCCGACGACGATCATCTCGCCGAGCGTGGAGTGCGGCGCGAGGCCGAGCACACCGATGCGATCGAACTCGGCGTTCAGCTTCGCCGCGATGAGACGTCCCGCAAAGGCGCCGCCGCTGCCGTACACCGGACCGGCCGGGTTGACGGCGCTGATGTGGAGGCTCGTCGGGTCGTACTCGTTCGGCAGGAAGCACTCGACGCCGTAGCTCGACGTGAACTGCAGGCCGAAGGTCGGACCCGGCGCGACGCGTGCGTCACCGATCGTCAGTCCGTAGGGGAACGCGCGGTGGAAGTAGGCGTCCCGCAGCGCAGCGGCCTCGCCGTGGTGCTCGCCCCATGCCTGCTGCGAGAAGCTGCGGTACCCGACGAACGGCACGTGCTTGTTGCACGAATGACACGAACCGTCGTGCGTCGCGATGTTCTGGCCGTACGTCTCGACGGGGGAAATCGAGACGTAGCCACCCGTCTGGGCGGGGGCCGCGGCCGTGAGAGCCAATGATGCGAGTGCTGAGAGTGCGGTCTCGATCTTCATCGGAGATGTCTCCGTGTTCCTTGGGGATGATGCGGGTGTCGCCCCGCTGAGAGTCGAAGAGGCGTGATCGGGGACGCCGAACAAGGATGGCGGTGGTGTCTCGTGGCGAAGCCTTGACGCACAGAATCGTGAAGTCCGGTCGAACGGGGGCGACGTCGGAGTCGGGTCGTGCTTGATCGCTGGCGGAGGGTTGTGGATCGTCTGGGCCTTGCCCGTCCCTTGGAGCCGACCCATCGTCGACCCGTTGATCCCCGACGCCGACCCACTGCTCGTCTTGGCCGTCGTCGTTGTGGCCGGGCTCGCGTTCGGCGCGCTTGCGCGACGCCTCGGCATGGCGGGCGTCACGGGCCAGATCGTGGCTGGCATCATCCTCGGC
Organism: Planctomycetota bacterium; assembly: GCA_029259745.1. Taxonomy (GTDB): domain Bacteria; phylum Planctomycetota; class B15-G4; order B15-G4; family B15-G4; genus OFTM221. Next base: position 54,801 of record JAJDEO010000054.1, on the reverse strand, counting down.
GACAGCGTGCTGCACGCGTTCTCGCACGTCGACGTGGCGCGCCTCCAACCTGTCACCCACTTCGCGCTCGGGCTCATCGCCGTGACGGTGGGCGGGCATCTGAATCTCAGGCGGCTCCGCAACGCGCACACGCGGCTCGGTCTGCTGCTCTTGGCCGAAGTGACGATCACGCCGCTGGTCGTCTATGGCGCGACGGTCTACCTCGCCGGCGCTTCGTGGCGCGTCGGGTTGCTGCTCGCGGCCCTGGCGATCAGCACGGCGCCGGCCACGATCGTCGCGCTCGTCCACGAGACGCGCAGTCGGGGTGTCTTCACGAAGACGCTCGTCGGCGCCGTCGCGCTGAACAACATCGCCTGCATCGCGCTCTTCGAGGCCGCGCACCGTGCCGCGAGTGTCGGCCTCGACGGACTCGGGACGCCATCCGCATCCGAGTACGTGATCGGCCCGCTCAAGGAGATCCTCGCGACCGGCCTGCTCGGCGCGGCGGCCGGCGGCGCGCTCGTCCTCGCGACGCGGCATGTGTTCTCATCCGAGAAGCTCGCGACGGGTTCGGTCATCACGGTGCTCTTGGCCTCGGGCGTCGCCGACGCGCTGGGGCTCTCACCGATGCTCGCGTGCCTGTTCCTCGGCGTCACGCTCGCGAACCTCACGCCCGACAAGGACGAGATCGTCGAGTCGGCGTTCGTGAACGTGCGCGACGCGATCTTCGCCGTGTTCTTCACGCTTGCCGGTGCGCATCTCGACTTCGGTCAGCTGCGCGTCGCCGGCGGACTCGTCGCCGCTGTCGTGCTCGCGCGCATGTTCGGAAAGATCATCGCCGCGCGCCTCGCGCTGACGGTCGCGAAGGCCACCGAGAGCGTCCGCAAGCATCTCGGCGCCGCGCTCGTCCCGCAGGCCGGTGTCGCCGTGGGTCTGCTGCTCTTCATCCAGGACGACCCGGCGCTCGAGAGCATCGCGCCGACGCTTCTCGCGATCGGCCTCACGACCGTGGCGATCAACGAGATCATCGGCCCGATCTTGGGCCGGCGCGCGCTGATGAAGTCGGGCGACGCGGGGCAGGATCGAGCGCGGCTCATCGACTTCCTGCACGAAGAGAACATCGTCACGGACCTGCGCGCGCAGACGAAGGAAGAGGCGATCACGCAACTCGTCGGGGTGCTGATCCGCAGCAACCGTCTCGAGGCCGACCGCGACGAGCTCTTGGCGTCGGTGCTCGAACGTGAGCGCGACATGTCGACGTGCTTCGGCGACGGACTCGCCGTGCCGCACGGCATCCTCGAGAACGGCGTGGCGATGGTCGGCGCGATGGGCATCAGCTCGGTCGGCCTGCCCTTCGAAACTCCCGACGGCGTTCCCGTCCACTGCATGGTCGTCCTGGCGACGCCCGACAACGAACGCGACCGCCACCTCCAGGTGCTCGCCGCCCTCGCGCGCCTCGTCACGTCCGACCGCACGATCCAGCGCCAGCTCTACCACGCCGAGTCACCCGGCCACGCCTACGAGCTGTTGCACGCCGGCGAAGGCTCGACGTTCAACGTGTTCTTGGATGACGACGAGTAGCGCGGGGGCGGCGCGTCTCCGCCAGCGTTGACGTCGCTCCGTTCGGCGGAGGTCGGTGAGGGCACCCGGGCGGTCGATCATCGACAGTGATCGCACCGTGAAGAATTGAAGTCTGAGTTCAAATTTTCAGGGTAAGCGACTCGGGCTCCGAGGCTGAAGACGCCTGCGGTGCCGGGGGCGCTCTGGGCAGGCCGGGGTCCACCAGGCCCGCGCACTCACTCTTCCCCTTCGAACACGTCGTCGATGATCCACTCGGCGATCGCCTCGGACGCGAGGCCCAGTGCGATCTCGTTCGGGTGGTGGTCGGTGCTGTGGACCCAGAGGTCGCTCGCTCGGTAGCCGCGGTAGTGGTCGAGCATGTCGATCCACGGGATCTCGTAGATATCGAAGAGGCTGTGGAGCGAAGCGTGGACGGCGTCGTAGGGGTAGCCGTCGTGCAGGCCGACGAGCGCAGGGAAGATGACGATGCGGTAGTCGATGTCGCGCGCGTCGGCCCCGGTCTTCATGCGCCCGACGCACTGCCGGACGTGCTTCCACGTTTTGCTGCCGGGCTCGATCGCGTCGTGGTACTGGTGCGCGAGGACGCTCGCGAGCTGATCCTGCGCACGAGACTTCGTCGCCATGCGCCAGAGGTACGAGCGCTCTTCGAGCCACGTCGGCGGAAGGTTGGCGAGGCGATAGGCCTCGGCGAGTTCGATGTCCTGCGAGGTGTCGGACTTCTCGGGCAGGATGTCGTTGAGGAACAGCGCGTAGACGATCGTGTCGGGCTCGTAGTCGAGCGCGCGGTGCCGCATGTAGACCTCGCAGTCGCGCACCTCGTAGCCGGGGACGCCGAGGTTGACCGTGTCGCAGCCTTGCCAGGTCTCGCCATCGGCGCTCGTGACGGGCTGGGCGGCGAGACGTTCGCCGAGCAGTCGCCGCACGCCTTCGGGCCACGTGATGTCCCACGGCACGCCGTCGCCGAACGTGAACGAGTCGCCGATCGCGGCGACCCGAAACGTGTTCGCTGGCTTGTCGAGAGGAACGCGTGGACCGCGCAGGCGATCCTCGTTGATCTCGACCAGCACGCAGCCGTTCTCGTCCATGTACGGACGTCGATCGCCCGTGCTGGCGTCGTAGCAGATGCGGAACTTCACATCTGGGAAGAACTCGCCGTGGAGCTCGCGCAGGTAGGGGTCGGTGCTCTTGCGCATCACGGCGTCAAGCGACCACTTCCCGACCGGGCCACGCTTGCCCTGCGCGCGATAGATCGTGCGCGGCTCGAGGAAGGGCGCGGGAGGCGGCGTCAGCGCGCGCGCGGCCAGCTCGGCGAGCGCGATGAGCACGGCCGTCACGGCGGTGAGGAGCAGGAGGCGTGCGAGGGCTTTGGGCAACGAGCGGTCTCGAGGGCGTGGCGACTCGGGGGAGTATAGGCCGTCAGGACGCTGACCGAAGCAGCTCGTCGATCCATGCGCGCGCCTCGACCGTCTTGCGGCGCAGGTCGTCGGTGTGTCCGACGAACACGAGCGACTCGAGACGCGTCACGATCTCGCGCGGCAGATCGGTGTGCGAGTAGCGCCAGGCGTAGTCGTAGCGTTCAGGGCAGTGAACGGTGCGCAGCAGCTCATGCAGCGGCCGCAGGACGAAGTCGTCAAACGCGGCACGGGCGCCGAGCAGGTTGCCGCGAGCGAGTTCCTTGTCGACGAAGTGCGTGAAGAGGCCGTGGCGCAGGCGCAGCTGCTCGCGGCGCTCTTTGATCGTATCGGCCCACGCGTCGGCGTCGAAGCGCGCTGGCGCGACGAGGTCGTCGTGGTCGAAGAGGACGCGCGGTGTGCCGTGGCGCTCGGGCTCGAGGAACCAGCTGGAGCTGCTCGACGAGGACTCGGCGGCCACGAAGTCGACAAGACACAGCGGACCGGCGCGCTCGAGGCGATAGAACACCTGCGCGTGCCCGTGCCAGGTCGGGCGCGGGACGTGCCAGACGACGTCGACGGCGCTCCACGCGCGCAGGTTCTCGTCGAGCAGCGCGAGCGCGGCGTCGGTCGTGCCGTCCGCGACCACGGCGATCAGGTCGACATCGGAGTGCTCGTCGTTGCGCCCGAAGGCCGTCGACCCGGCCTCCCACAGCGCGCGCACACGGTGCTCGTCGCCCAGCGCCCGCGCGATCACTTCGATGAGTTCGTCGCGCGGCGTCACGTGGGCAGACCGTGCTCGAGGACGTGCTCGACGGACGAGCAGAAGCGCTCGATCTCACCCATCGTCGTGTAGACACTCGGGCTGACGCGCAGGCCCGAGAAGTCGTCGCGCACGACGGGCGAGGTGAGGATCCGTCGCTCGTTCCAGAGCCACCCGTACAGATCCCGAGTATCGACCCCCTCGATCTCGAACGTCGCAATGCCGCCGGAAAATCCCGGCTTCAGGCTCGTGTGCAGGCGGACCCGATCGTTCTCCAGCAGCCGCCGCGCCCAGCTGTCGCGCAGGTGCACGAGCCGCGCGAGTTTGCGTTCGGCGCCGAGCGTCTCGTGGAACGTCAGCGCCTCGGCGATCGCGAGCAGCGGCGCGAGCGGGTGCGTGCCGATCTGCTCGAACTTGCGGATGTCCGACTCGATGCCCTCGTGGGCGGCCATCATCGGCCAGACCTCGGCGATGCGTTCGCGTCGCACGTGCAGGAAGCCCGTGCCGATCGGCGCGAAGAGCCACTTGTGCAGACTGGCCGCGTAGAAGTCGGCGCCGATCTCGTCGATCGGTGTCGGGATGTGGGCAAAGGCGTGGGCTCCGTCGACGAGCACGGGGACGCCGCGCCGCCGACCGAGCGCGGCGATCTTCGTGACGGGGAGCACTTGGCCCGTGAGGTTGATGACGTGCGAGACGAGGATCAGCCTCGTGCGCGGAGTGATCGCGGCTTCGTAGCGGCGCACGACCTCGTCGTCGTCCTCGCACGGCGTCGGGATCGCGATCGTCTTCAGCACGACGCCTTCGCGCCGCTCGCGCTGGCGGAACGAGTTGATCATGCGCGGGTAGTCTTGGTCGTTGGCCAGCACCTCGTCGCCGCGCGCGAGGTCGACACCGAACTGCACGGTTTGCAGGCTTTCGGAGGCGTTGCGCGTGAACGCGACTTCGTCGGGGCTCGTGCCGAGTGCATGCGCGAGCTGCTGGCGTACCGCTTCGCGCTGGGGGCGGAGCGTCGTCCAGAGCACCTTGGAGGGCGCCGTGTTGGTGTGGTCGAGGTGGCGCTTCATGGCCGTCAGCGACGTGGCGACCGTCGGGCTCACGCCGCCGTTGTTGAAGTTCACGAGGCTGCGGTCGACGTCGAAGGCGCGCGCGATCGATGCCCAGAAGTCGTTGTCACGAGCGAGGTCGTCGGGCGATCGTGCCACCACCGCGGCCAGGGCCTCGCGTACGCGCTCGGCATCCACCGGCGCGCTCGGCGTCAGCGCGTGAGCTGCCGCGAAGGCCGCGGGTGCTGCGAGGACGGTACGTCGATTCAGCATGCCGGCCAACTCCCACGAGATGTCGACGAGTGTAACGGTCGCGCGCACGCGACGCGGGAGACTCTGGCGGTGGACGTGCGACGTCCGACGAGTGAAGATCGCACCGCGGGCCAGACAACCGCGTCCTCCGACCACGAGACACCTCGCCCGACCATGGCTTCCCTGCGCTACGTTTCCGGGCTGATTCTCGCGGCACTCACGGCCTGCGGACCCGCGCCCGTCTCGCCGGACGACGTGGCGTTCAGGCCCGGGATGTCGTTACTCGAGGCGGTCGACGACGCGCGCCTCGTGTCGCTTCCCGCGAGCAGCCTGCCGCCGCAGATCGAGTCGGCCTCGTCGGGTCCGCTCGAGGTCACGTACGAGGCCTCCGACTGGACGCTCGGCAAGCGTCCCGACATCGAGGTGTTTCTCAACCGTCTTCCCGGCTCGGCCGAGTTGCCGAGCGACGCTCGGCGTTGGCACCTGCGCGACGCGATCCGACTCGATCTGCCGCGCGGCGAGTGCACCGTCACGTGCGACGGTGACGAGCTGCTGCGCATCGGTGAAGAGTGGGCCGAGGTCGACTCGGCGGACGTCGTCTTCGTGGGCCCGAAGGTCGGCGTGCTCGTCTGGTTCACGGCCGCGACGGGCAGGTTGGCGTTGCTGGGGGAAGCGCCACCGACGTCGTTCACGGTGCGCTACGCGGGGGACGACGGCGCCTCGCGCGGAGCCTGGGAGTGGTCGGGCGGGATCGACGAGGAGCGCCTCGACGACAGCGCGTTTCCGCGTGTCCTGACGCACCCCGACGAGCTCCCCGACGCCGACGTGCTCGTCCGTCGCATCGACCTCCAAGGCACCACGCGCGACGCCCTGCTCCTTCCGCCGCCCGGCGCGCTCGGCTTCGACGTCGACGTCCGTGACGTCGAGGCGATCTCCTTCGCTGTCGGGATGGTCGACTACGGCTTCGTGTCGGTCTCGGGTTCGCCGGTTCGGAAGCCGGCCGTTTCGGACGGGGCACGCGTGTCCCTGGTCGTCGAACGACAGCTCGAGCGCGTCGAGCTCTGGAGCGACACGGTGCAGCCGGGCGAGGCCTGGCGCGACGTCACGGTGCCGCTCGGCGGGGTGCTCGACGATCCGCGCTGCACGCTGTGGCTCGTCACCGATGGGGGCGAGGCCGACGACGTGGCGTTCGACTACGTGGCGTTCTCGGGTTTGCGCAGCGTCGGACGCGGGATGCCCGCGCCAGCCCGCCCGAGCGCCATCCTCATCGTCCTGGACACGCTGCGCGACGACACGTACGGCAAGCAGCAGCCGCGGACGACGCCCGCGCTCGACCGGTGGGCCGAGGGGCGCGCCACGCGCTACGTCACGACGCGCTCGCCCGCGCCGTGGACGCTGCCCGCAACCGTCTCGATGCTCTCGGGGCTCGACCCCGCGCAGCACACCGTCGACAAAGCCAACGAAACCATGGGCGCGGGGCTCCCGCACATCGCGGAGCTGCTCCGCGACGTCGGCTACGAGACGCGCGCGTACACCGGCGGCGGCTACGTGGCGCGACCCTTCGGACTCGACCGCGGCTTCGACGTCTTCGTGGCACGTTCGGACCACGATCGCGTACCCGAGTGGGGCGCGGCCGTCGACTGGCTCGCGACACGTCGCAGCGAGCGTCCGTTCTTCCTGCTGCTGCACACGTACTACGTCCACGCCACGTATGTGCACGATCCGCGCTTCGAGAATCCCGCCAACCCGTACGACGGTCAGCTCGCCGGAAAAGACGTCGACTACACGGACGTCATCTTTCCGTTCACGGAGGGGCGGCTGACGCTCAGTGACGACGACATCGGCTACGTGCGGCGCATGTACGACGCCGGCGCCGCGCGCATCGACGAGATCGTCGTCGAGACGCTCACGGCCATGGGCGACGTCATCGACCTCGACGACGTCGCCGTCTTCATCACGTCCGACCACGGCGAGGAGTTCTTCGAGCACGGCGCGCTCGGCCACGGACACTCGCTGCACGCCGAGCTCATCGACGTCCCGCTCGTCGTGCAGTGGCCGGCGCGTGCGGGCCTGCCGCCGCGCGACCCGCGCAGCGCCCGGCGCTCGACGATCGTCGACATCACTCCGACGCTGCTCGACCTCGCCGCGGCCGAGATCCCGGCCGAGATGAGCGGTGTCTCGCTGCTCGAGCCGGCGGCGCCGGACCGGCCGCTGCTCGCGTCACTCGACGATCTCCGCCGACTCAGCGACGGCGATTTCGTCCTCATGCTCGGCCCCGGCAAGCGGGTGACGCTCTTCGACGAAGACGCCGATCCCACCGGAACGGTCAATCTCGCGGCGCGCCAGCCCGAGCGCGTCGAGCGCCTGCGTCGGCGTCTCGCGGAGCTCGAGGCGACCCTCACGCCCGTCGCCGGTGGAGGCGATGCAGCCACGCTCGATGCCGCTGCCGTCGAGGCCCTGCGCGCCATGGGCTATCTCGATGAGACCGCGGACGAGCCCGGCGATGGGTGATGGGCGCACGATGGTGATTCGCTAGGATGCGGCCCTGCAATGCCCGTCGACGACACGTCGTCAACCGGCCGATCACACCACCCTGTCCGTCCAGAGGTTTCCCGTCCGTGAAGACGATCTACGTCGGCAACATCCCGCCCAGCACGTCGAACGATGAACTCGCGGAGGTCTTCGCGTCCTACGGCACGGTGCACGAAGCGCGCGCCGTGCTCGACCTCGTCACGGGGCTGGGACGCGGCTTCGCGATGATCACGATGGAGCCCGACGCGGCCGACGCGGCCATCGCCGCCTTGAACGGGGCGAAGTTCAACGGGCGCAACCTGCGCGTCGTCGAGCACCTCGGACGTCACGAAGGCCCGCACAAGTGGGTTCCGCACGGTGCCGGTGGTGGTGAAGGACTCGTCTGAGTCGGCAGACCGATCCGGCGCTCCGACAACGCGTAGAGGAGGCACGATGAGCAACATCAACATCGCGATGCGGACGCTCGTCTACGGGGCTGTCGTCGTGCTCGCCTACCTCGGCTTCAACCGTTTCGACGAGGCCAAGCAAGACCACAAGCGGGCGCTGATCGAGCGCGACGCGAAGATCGCCGTGCTCGCCAACGACCTCGCCGACAGCCAGGAGCGCGTCGCCGACCTCGAAGTGGCGCTGAAGCTGCTGAAAGTCGACCACCGCGTGGCGCACCTCGATGTCGTGCGTCAGTACAAAGACGCCGACGGGAAGGTGTTCACCGACATCGAGTTCCAGGAGGTCGGTGACGGCGGCCGGCGCCTCGGTAGCCCGCGCGCGACCACGATCGAGGGGCGTGTCGTCTACGTCGACGGCCTCGTGATCAAGTTCGAGGACGAGTTCGTCGAGGGCGGCGACGCCCTGCGCGGCACGTCGTTGGTGCTCTTCCGACGTCTCTTCGGGGAGTCGCAGGCGCCGAGCGAGGGCTTGGAACTCGACCCCATCGGCGACCAACCGGCGCCCTATGCCGATGACGGAGACGGCGAGGACCCCGCGCTGCGCGACCTGTGGCGGCGCTTCTGGGACTACGCGAACGATCCCGAGGCGGCGGCGGAGCTCGGCGTGCGCGCGCTGCATGGCGAGGCGCCGTATGTCGAAACACGCGAGAATGGGCGCTATGTCATCGAGCTGCGCTCGTCGGGCGGGCTCTCGATCCGACCACGATCTCCCTGACCCGGACTGCTCTCGACGCGCTCGGAACCGAGCCGCCGCCCAGCGACGCCAACCTCCAGGAGTTTCCGATGTCCCCCGGATCAGCGCCTAAGCCGCGCGACCGCGACGAAGCCGAGCTGCTCACGGCACTCCAGGCGGGTGACGAGGAGGCGTTCGAGCAGCTCGTCCGCGGCCTCACGCCGCGTCTGCTGTCCGTGGCGCGGCGCCTGCTCCCGCGCGAAGCCGATGCCCAGGACGCCGTGCAGGACGCGTTTCTCCAGGCCTTCAAGTCGATCGACCGCTTCAAGGGTGGCTCGAAGCTGTCGACCTGGATGCATCGGATCGTCGTCAACGCGGCTCTGATGAAGCTGCGCACACGCCGGCGCAAGCCGGAGGTCGCGATCGACGATCTGCTGCCGAAGTTCGCGAACGACGACGCGGCGCACCATGTCGAGCCGATCAACGACTGGGGCGAATCGGCCCTCGCGGAAGTGAACCGCAATGAGTCACGCGAACTCGTCCGCGCAGCGATCCAAAGACTTCCCGAGGATTACCGAACCGTCCTCGTATTGCGTGACATCGAACAGCTGAACACGGCCGAGACTGCCGAGCGGCTCGATGTCACCCAGAGCGTCGTCAAGACGCGCCTGCATCGAGCCCGCCAGGCCCTGCGCACACTCCTCGATCCCCACTTCCGCGAGCCTGCGGCATGACCTCCGACGACCACACCTCCATCAACTGTCGCGAGTTCGTCGACTTCATCCTGGCCTACCGCGACGGCGAGCTGCCCGACGCGCAGCGCACGGCGTTCGAGAGCCACCTCTCGATGTGCCCACCCTGCGTGTCCTACCTGCGTAGCTACGACGTGACGGTGAAGGCGACGCAGGTCTTGTGCGACGACGCGGGCAAGGCGCCGGCCGAAGACGTGCCCGAACAGCTCATCCAGGCGATCTTGAAGGCGCGCCGCGCCTGAACGGCGTGATTCAGGAGGACGAAGCGCAACCCGCGATCGCGAGGCACTTCGTCGACGAAGCCACGCGCCTTCACGGTCAGCGCAGCCGGGGACGTCACTCACGCGCTGCGGTGCTGCCCAACGTCACACACCGCGGAATGACGACGCGCGTCGACCTCGACGACGAGATCGCGGTTTTCGATCACGCGGACATCACGGGCAGCCATGCGCGCGCGATCCTCGCGATCACAGCGACGATGGACGTCTGATCACACGAGGGAGTTGGCGTCGACGGGCAGGCCGGCAGCACGGAGTTCCTTCGTGAGGTCGAACCTCCAGCGACCGCCCTCGTCGAGCTTGGTGTGCAGCACGCCGTGGAGATTCGAGGGCAGCTCGAGGTCAGGCGCCGTGAGGACGCCGACCGACTGGCGGCCGAGGCGTCCGACGAAGTAGCCGAGTTCGAGCAGCACATTCTGGCGCGGGCGCGGGCGGTAGGTTTCCGGTGGTGCGCTGGCAAGGCCTCCCATGTCGTCGGGCGTCATGAGGATGACGGCGTAGTCGACATCGCCGAGAGCCGTGAGTTGCTCGATCACCGTCGCGCCGCTGCGAGCTTTCTCGGTCATGACGATCGGGTCGAGGTCGAGCGCGCGCAGGAACTCCTTCACGGTCGTGAGGTGCTCGTGCGCGTGACCGTGCGCGATGAACACGCGGCACTTGGCGCGCTCAGCGGCCTTGCCGGCGTTGTCAGGGGTGGCTTCAGGCACCGGGCGATTGAGCTCGATGAGCGCATCGCGGGTCTGATCGATCTGCTCTGCAAGCGCCCGGCGTGCTCGGCGGCGGGCGATGATGAGCGGGCCGAGAACGACTCCGAGCAGCGCGAACCCGCCCGTGATCGCAGTCTGCGTGGTCTCGGCCGAGGAGCCCGGCACCGACGTGAGAGCGACGCTGATGAGGCCGCACACCAACCATCCGACTGCCGCAGCGATGACGTATTGCCACGGGCGCGGCCGGATCGACTCGGCATGCGTCGTCAAGTGCGCCAAACGCTCCGTGAGGACCTCGTAGGCCTCGAACGAGAGCGCGGGCTCGGCATTCTCCATGGTCTTTCCCTTCACCGGCGGCCTACGCACCGAAGGCACGGTCGCCCGCGATGTCCGCGCGCGCCGACCGTGTCGCTTCCTTCGATCCGCAGAAGCGTGCCCGTGTGACGTGACGCCGACTCAGGAACGATCCGGATGCGTGACCGCATCGAGGTGCTTCTCGTACCAGGCGACACTCCAGTACCGGCCGAACTTGCGTCCGACCTCGTCGAGCACGCCGACGCGCTGAAAGCCGAAGCGCTCGTGCAGCGCGATCGATGCCGGGTTCGGCAGGGCGATGCCGGCGAACACACGATGCAAGTCGAGGCCGCCCAGGGCATCGAAGAGCGTCTCGTAGAGGCGTGGGCCGAGGCCGCGACCCGTGGCGTTCGGTGCGACGTAGATCGACGACTCGACCGTCGTCGCGTAGGCGGGCTTGGTCTTGAAGGTGCCGCTGAACACGCAACCCGCGAGTGTGCCGTCGTCGACCGCGAGGTCGGCCGCGCCGCGTTCGGTGTCGACAGCGACGAAGAGTCGGTGTGGTCCGGTCGTGTCGAACGTGTCGAACCACGACCGACGTGCCTCGACCGTGAACGGTTCGATGTCGAACGTCACGGCCGTCGTGGTGACGTAGTGGTTGTAGAGGGCCGTGAGCGCGGACAGGTCGCTCAGCGCGGCGGGCCGGATCTGCGGGGTCAAGGTGTCCTCGAAACGGAGGGTGATACCATCACGTGACTCGTCTCGGCGGGGCGTCGTCAGCCCTGCCCGCGCCTATTCTGCACGCGCCCGTGAGAACGCGCGAAGTGCTCTCCCCGGATTCTCGTCGTGGCCCGCCGAAACGTTCAACTCGTGCGTGAGCTGCCGTGGATTCTCGCCGTGTTCGGTGCCGTGTCGGTGACGGCGATGTGGCTGCTGCGCGAGGCGCCGGGCACCGACATCGCGCCGTACGACGTCACGCAACCGGAGGGCGCCGCTGAGGCACTCACCGCGCCCTCGACACCGACCGGCGTCGATGCGACGTCGGAGTCGCGCCCACTCGTCGTCGAGCGTCGCACGATCACACCCTTCGAGCCGAGCGTTGCGATCGAGGGGTTCGAGATCGATCTGCTCGTCATCGATGGGCGCGGCGCTCCGGTGGCCGACGCTCTCGTGGAAGTGTTCGCCGAACGGGTCGATGCTGACCTCGCACGGCGGCGGGCCGAAGGGCTCTCCTTGCAAGCTGCGCTCGTGCCGACGGCGAGCGCACGCACGGACGGCGAAGGTCGCGTCGCGTTCGAAGATGTGACGGCGAACGCGCGCGTGGTGGCACGCACGGACGCCGGTGAGATCTCGCGCGCGCAGCGGGGGATCGAGTTGGGTGAAGGGCGCGGCGTGCTCGTCGTCGAGGCGGGGCGGACGTTGCGCGTGCGTGTCGTGGATGCCGGCGGCGCACCGAGCGCCGACGCGGTCGTCGTCGTCGACATCGCGCGTTTCGACTTCCAGGGCGCTGAACCGTGGGCGCACGGTGAGCGACGCACAGACGAGAACGGCGTCGTCACGCTGTCCGGTCAGCCGGGCGTTCTCGGCGTTTCGGCTTGGTTCGGCACTGAGACGACGGAAATTGCGTGGCTCGATCTCTCCGTGGCGCGCGAGATCACGTTGCATCTTCCGGGCGCCGTCGCCGTGGTCGGTTCCGTGTCGGGGCGGCGCTCAGGAGGGCCTGTCGCTCCTCTGGCGGACGCCACCGTGCGGATCCTTCGCAGCGTCGACCGTTCCCTGCCGCCCGGGATCGTTGCTTTGGACGTGTCGGCCGCCGTCGTGACGGACTCGACGGGGCGCTTCGAGCTGCCGCTCCCGCTCGCTGGGCGCTACCGACTCGGCGTGTGGGCGGAGGGCTGGGGCACATCCGCGTCGCGGGAACTCCTCCTTCAGGGCACCGAGGGCGAGCGCGACGTCGTCCTGATGCTCGACCCGCTCACGACGATCGAGGGTGTCGTGGTCGACCAGCGCGGAGACAACATCACGCTCGGCAGCGTGGTCGCGCGCTGGACGTCGCCCGACATCGCGTACTTCGATGTCCCCGCCGAGACGCCGCACGCTTCGGTCGGCGAGGACGGCAGCTTCGTCCTCGAGGGAATCGAGCCGGCGGGGTTCTACGCGTTGGCATACGCGCCTCCCGGGTCGACGGTCATCGCGACGAGCGCGCGCGGCGGAAAGCTGCACGGTGTCCGGCCGGGAACGAAGGGGCACGTCCTCGTCGTCCGCGGAGACGCCGTCGCCGAGCCGACCGGGCCTTTCGGGCGTCCGGTGTCAGGGCTGCCCGAGGAGGTCGAGAGCGGAGCTGCCGGGCTGCGTCTCGAGGTCGTCTCGGTCGGCGGAGGACGCGTCGAGCGCGTGCTGCTGGCGCGCGAGCGGCGCAAGGGCGAGACCTGGCGTGTCGACGGACCGCGCCGACTCTCGCGTGCCGGCGAAGACGGACTGCACGCGATCACGGGCCTCGTCGACGGCGCGAGCTACCGTTTCACGCTGCACGCCGAGGGACACTCGATCGTGCAAACCGAGGTTCTCGTCGCCGCGCGCGACGCGCCCTTCGTCACCGTCGACCTTCCGCGCGCTGCGCGACTGGTCGTCACGGTCCGCCGCGCCGGTGGTCTGGCTCCGTTCGCGGAGGTCGAGCTTGCCACGCAGGACGGTCGGCGCTCATGGCGCCCACGCCGAGCCGATGAGTCAGGCCGGGTTGTGTTCGACGACTTGCTGCCCGGTGAGTACACGCTCACCGGCGTGCAATCGACAGCCGTCAGCGAGCCACACGTGGTCACCCTCGCGGCCGGCGAGGACGCCGACGTCGAGCTCATGCTCGTCGAGCCGTGAGTCGCAGGTTCAGTGGGTCATGGGTTCCGCGCGTCTTGATATCCTGCGCCGATGACGTCCATCGTGAACACGGCCTGCAACCGCGACTGCCCCGACGCCTGCACGCTCGCCGTCACCGTCGACGCGTCGGGCCGCGCCATCAAACTCGGCGGCAGCCGCGACGATCCGATCACGCGCGGCTTTCTCTGCGAGCGCACGGGCCGCTTCCTGGCCCGACAGTACGCGTCCGATCGCATCACCGAACCGCTGCTGCGTCGCAAGGGCCAACTCGAACCCGTGAGCTGGGACGTGGCGCTCGATGCGGCTGCTGAACGTCTCCTCGCAGCGCGCACCGAGCACGGCCCGGCCGCGATCATGCACTACATGTCGGGCGGCAGCCTCGGGATCCTCAAGGCCACGAGCAGCTATCTGTTCGAGCAGTTCGGCCCGGTCACGATCAAGCGCGGCGACATCTGCTCGGGTGCCGGAGAGTGGGCGCAGGAGCGCGACTTCGGAGTCGCCGACAGTCACGACGCGTTCGACCTGCTCAACAGCAAGACGATCGTCATCTGGGGCAAGAACCCGCACGTGTCGGGTGTGCACCTGCTGCCGATCCTGCGCGATGCACGTGCCGGCGGTGCGACGATCGTCGGCATCGATCCGGTGCGCACGCAGGCCGCCTCGCTCTGTGAGACGTTCATCCAGCCGCGCCCCGGTGGTGACGCCGCGCTCGCGCTGGCGATCGCGCGCTGGGCCTTCGATCACGGTCGCGTGCATGCATCCGCCGCTGAGCGCTGCGACAACCTCGAGACGTATCTCGCGCTCGTCGGCGAGCATGACGTGGCCGGCTGGTCACAGCTCGCCGACGTCCCGACGCGCGATGTCGAACAGCTCGCCGAGCGCTACGTCGACGCGGGCCCGTCCGCGATCCTCGTCGGGTGGGGCATGGCGCGGCGCTTCAACGGCGCGGCCACGGTGCGCGCGATCGACGCCCTCGCGGCGCTCGTCGGACACCTCGGCGTTCCGGGCGGCGGAGCGAGCTACTACTTCGGTCGACGCACGGCGTTCGACACGGACTTCGTGCGCGGCCTCGACGTCGCGCCGCGATCCTTGAGCGAACCGTGCCTCGGGCGCGAGTTGCGCGCCGCGAGCAGCCCGCCCGTCGACGTCGTCTGGGTGACGGCCGGCAATCCCGTCGCGATGTTGCCCGAGACGCCCGTCGTGCGCGCGGCCCTCGCCGAGCGTTTCACCATCGTCGTCGACACCCACCCGACCGACACCACCGACGTCGCATCGCTCGTCCTCCCAACGCTGACGCTGCTCGAGGACAGCGATCTCGTCGGCGCCTACGGCAACCACTGGCTGCGCGAGTCGCGCCCGGCCGTCGCGCCGCCTGCGTCGAGTCTTCCGCTCGATCCCCACGCGCCCGGGCCGCGGCATGAACTCCATATCCTCCAGGGCCTGGCCGAACGCCTCGGGCTCGCCGACGTCATGGCGGGCTCGATCGACGACTGGAAACGTCGCGTGACGAAGCGGCTCGACACGGTCGACGCGGGCATCGACGCCCTTCGCGCGGGCCCCGTGCGCAACCCCTTCGCACGCGAGGTCCTCTTCGACGACGGCCGCGTCGCGACGGCGTCCGGCAAGGTGCAGCTGCTCGATCGCGTGCCGGCCCACGAGGCGCCCGCCGACGCAAACTTCCCGCTCACGCTCATGGCGATCTCGACCTCCGCGGCCCAGTCGTCGCAGTGGTCGATCGACCTCGGTGACGCCCTCGCGTCCGCACGCGTCCACCCGACGTCGGCCAGCGGCCACGCGGATGGAAGCACGGCAACGCTTGAGAGCACTGTCGGCGCCATGCGCGTGACGGTCGTGCACGACGACACCGTCCGCCCGGGGCTCGTCGTGCTCCCCAAGGGCGGCCAGCTGCGCGACGGGCGCTGTGCCAACGCACTCATCGAGGCGCGCGAGACGGATGCGGGCGGCGGCGCGGCCCTCTACGACCAGTGCGTACGGCTCGTCGCGGATGAGGTGTCGCGATAGCCCGCGCCGCAGAGTTCACCGTGAGCCTGCGGATCTTCGGTGCCGGCCAGTGGCACGCACGGCTCGCTGAACTCGAGGGCGTGCGTCCCACGCACGAGTACCGCAAGGGCGACCCGCAGGGAGTGTCGACGAAGTTCCGCTGCGAGCACGACGGATGGGTGCTCCACGCGACCTCGGATCGCTCGCTGGAGATGCACGAACAGCTCGAGTTGCTGTGGTCGGTCGTCGAGCAGCACAAGCGCGTGTTCGCCGAGTGCATCGCGGACGCTGATCACGCGGACGTCTGCCTTGGCTTGCTCTCCGATGACAGTGGGGGACTGGTCGGGATTCCGCCGGCGGCGTTGCGGCTGATCCGTGAGCTGGACGTCGGCGTCACGCTGAACTTCGACATGGGCGCTGTCATCGGCGACGACGCTTGACAGCCGCGCACAACGATCCGCGCCCCGCCGCTCGGGGAGCGACGGGGCGCGGTGTTCGAAGCCTTGAATCTCGCAGCCGTTACTCAGAAGGCGAAGGCCTGCGAGACGACGAGCGTGCCGTCGATCGTCACCTCGTAAATCCCCTCGGCCGTACCGCCGAAGATCTCCTCGATCGGCTTGATGATGACGAAACCGATGTTGCCGTCGTTCTGATGAAGGATGCGCTCGACGGGCACCGTCGCCGGAACCGAACCCGGCGCAAGCGCGAGCGCGATCTCGACGTCGACGCCGGGACCGAGTCGGCGCCCCACGCCATCCACCGGCGTCAGCTCGACCATCATGATGTGAGCGTTGAGCTGGTGGAGTGGGTTGGGGACTTCCTCGTAGAGCGTCGCGATCGTTTCCGTGGCCGAGACGCTGTCGGCGGCCTCGACGGCCGCCGCGTCGAGGATTTCGACGCCGTTGACGAAGACATCCAGCGATGCCGAACCCGCGAGTGCCGGCGCGGCGAACTGTGCCTCGTAGCGCCCGTCACCGAGGTCGACCGGTGGGCTGATCGGCCCCAGTCCATCGAGGCTCATGAGCACGGTCTTTCCAGGCGGAAACGCGCGGCCAAGCGCGTCACGGGGAGTGACGGTGACGGTGACCACGTCGCCCGAACCGGCGCGCACACTCTCCGGCGTGATCGTGATCAGCGACTGCGCGGCGTCGACTGCGCCGAGCACGTGCACGCGCGGCTCGATCATCGGCGAGAAGTCGTCGAACGTCGTCGCCACGCGCAGCTCGCCGGGCGAGTTCGGCACGCGGAACTCGCGCCGGAACGAACCGCTGCCGAGGGAGACGACGCCCGTGAGGGGCGTGGCATCGATGCACTCAATGGAGCAGACGGCGTCGAAGCTCAAGGGCTGGCCCGACTTCGAGTGGGCGTGGGCCGTGACCGTGAACGACGTGGTCTGCGGATCGGTGGGACCGAGGTCGTCGAGCGCGATGACCACCGTGTCACTGACCGTGACGAGCAGCGGCTCGGCGACCGTGAGGTGCGTGTTCGCCGGGATGTCCGTCAGCGGCATGGCGATGCCCGACGGGAACCGGACGAGCAAGTCGGCCGTGGGCTCGTGGCCGAGACCGAAGAGCGCCTCGATGGCATTGTTCGACGCCGTCGGGCCACTCGACCCGACGAGCCGCAGGTGACGGCGGTTGCTGTCGTCGATGCGCGCGACCTGCGTGCCGATTCCGTTGGGCGCCGACGACGTCGTCGCGAAGTCGACACGGAGGAAGCCCTGATCATGGCGGTCGAGACGGTTCTCGTAGTAGCGGAGCCGTCCGCCGGGGGACATCACGAGCAGGTCGACGTCGCCGTCGAGGTCAAGATCACCCATGGCCGCCCCGCGGTCGTCGATCTCCGAGAACAGCCCCTTGGCCTTGGCCTGTTCGTGGAAGCCGAAGCCGCCTGACGGGCCGAGTCCACGGTAGAAGAAGTTCTCCTGGTACAGAGCTGTGCCGGCCACCATCGGGTCGCCGCCCGGGATGTGACCGTTCGTCACGTAGAGGTCGAGCCACGGATCGAGGTCGGCGTTGAAGAACAGGGCCGCCCAGCCCACGGCTGCGTCCGTTCCCGGCGCCGTCTCGCCTTCGTCGACGATGAACTGTCCCACGATGCCGTACGCCGCCGCCTCTTCCGTGAAGGGCAGGCCGGAGTGTGGCCAGCCGTGGTTGATGTGGAGGAAGTTCGGCCCTGCGTTGGTCTTGTAGACGTCGACCCGTGCATCGTAGTTGACGTCGACGAGCGCCAGTCCCATCACGGCGGCCTTGGTGTTGAACTGGCCGCCGACGGCGACGTCCGTGAAGGACCCCGTGGCGTGGTTCAAGAACAGGCCGTCGTCGTCGTTGTTCGGCAGGCCCGCGATGTTGTTCACCGTGTAGTCCTGACCGACGACGACGTCGGGACGACGATCGTTGTCCATGTCGCCGATCGCCACGGCGTGGGTCGAGCCGCCGGCCGTGAGCCCCACGGCGTCGGTGACGTCCGTGAACGACAGGTTCGAGTTGTTGCGATAGAGGTGGTTGTTCGTCCCGTGGAACTCGCCGACGTAGAGATCGAGCCAGCCGTCGGCGTCGATGTCGAAGAACTTGGCGTAGACCGAGTGGCCCGAGCCACGCGTACCCGACAGCGCGGTGATGTCGCTGAAAACACCGCTGCCGTCGTTTATGTACATACGACTGCGGCCAGGCATGGCGCCGGCACCGCGGTCGAGTGCACCGAGGAAGAGGTCGAGATCGCCGTCGCGATCGATGTCCCCGAGAGCGACCGAGCGGTCGTACTCTCCGGCGTTGATGCCGGCGGCGACGGTGGCGTCGATGAACGTTCCATCGAGCTGCTGGAGGAAGACGGAGTTGTTGGCGACGCCGCCCGCGACGACGACGTCCGGCAGGCCGTTGCCGTCGAGGTCACCGGTCGCCATACCAGCCTGAGCCCACGTTGTGATCCCCGTTTCGTTGATGCGATCCATGCCCGCGATCGCGAGGTGGTCAAGTCCGGCCTGAAGGGCGCGCTCGACGAACTGACCGCGCAGCGGGTCGATCATCGATTCACCTTCGAGGCCCTGCGCCGCGAGTGTTGATCCGATGAGTGAACACGCTGCAACCGCAGACGCCTGCCGCAGAATTCGAGTTGTTGACACTAGATGCCTCCTCCGGGACGGAGCGCCCCGCTTTCCATGACCACTAGACTCGTCGCGAGCAGTTGCGGCGTTGCGTGCTGCCCGCACACAACGCCGTGTCGTTCGAACTCAAGAGTGTCGAGCGACGAACCGTGACCCCCACGGCAACTGCTGGGCGACGATGGTTCCTCTGACAGGTTGGGAGTGTATCAGGGGATTTGGAGCAACGGGTGCTCAGAAAAGTACGAACGGTGCTCGGAGCAGAATCCGTCTGGTATGACGTGCCCATGACCACCTCTATGCTTCTGTCGAGCTTGCTCTTGATGTCTGTCTCTGCGCTTGGTTCTGTCCCCCAATCGTCGGAGGTTCCGGCGACGGGTATCTGGCGTGCTTGGCTCTCGACGCCCGGCGGCGCGCTGCCGTTCGGTCTCGACTTGGGTCGCATCGCCGACGGCGACGAATGGCGTGCGACACTCGTCAACGGCGACGAACGAATCGCCGTTCCGCGCGTGTCGTGGGATGGCCGCACGCTCGTGCTCGACATCACGCACTACGACTCGCGCATCGAGGCTGTGCTGGCACCCGGAGGCGCGCTGCTCGAAGGGACGTGGACGAAGCGCCGCGGCGCCGACAGCTGGGCACGTGTCGACTTCCACGCCGTCGTCGGTGAGAGCGAACGCTTCATCGACGGGGAGCCCGGCGTCGACGAGCCGCTGACCGGGCGCTGGAAGGTGACGTTCGCGACGGATGACGACGCGGCCGTCGGCGAGTTCGACGTCGACCCGGAAGGCCGCGCGTCCGGCACGTTCCTCACGACCACGGGCGACTATCGCTTCCTCGCGGGGCGCCAAGACGGTCGGCGGCTGCGCCTCAGCTGCTTCGACGGCGGACATGCCTTCCTGTTTCATGCGCATATGCAGGACGACGGTTCCGTCGTCGGTGACTTCTGGTCCGGCAACCAGTGGCACGACACGTGGACGGCCACGCGCGCACCCGACATGACGCTTCCCGGCGCCTACGAGCAAACGCGCTGGACGGGCGGTCCGACGTCGCTCGCCGACCTGACATTCCCCGACCTCGACGGCGTGCGCCGCTCACTCGCCGACCCGGCGTTCGCCGGAAAGGCACGCATCCTGCACGTGTTCGGCTCGTGGTGCCCGAACTGCCATGACGCGAGCGCCGAGATGGTGCGTCTCGCCGAGACGTACGGCGACGAGGGGCTGTCCGTGCTCGGGCTCGCCTTCGAGCTGACCGGTGACTTCGAGCGCGACGCGCGTCAGGTGCGCACCTACGCCCAGGCCCACGGCGTGAGCTACCCGATCCTCGTCGCGGGCCTGGCCGACAAGTCGAAGGCCACCGCGACGCTCGGCCTGCTCGATCGCGTGCGCTCCTATCCGACGACGATCTTCCTGCACGGCGATGGGCGCGTGCACTCGGTCCACACGGGCTTCACAGGTCCCGCGACGGGCGAGCGCTACACGGCACTGCGCGCGCGATTCACGGCAACCGTCGAGGAACTCCTCGCCGAGTAGGCGCTGCCTGACTCTTCGGGCGCGTCGGTCAGTTGCCGTTCCAACGCAGGACGACGGCCGTGTCGTCGGCATCCGGTTCGCGCAGTCCCCAGCGCCACCACCACGGTCGTGGCGTGGACCGGTGCGCGGGGTGCGTCTCGTCGGGCCCGAAGACCGCCACGATTTCGAAGCGCTGCGGCGACAGCCAGGCGGGGTCGACGTCTTCGAGCTTGCCGACGTAGTGCGTCACGCCTTCGCGGCGCATCTTCTTGAGCATGTCGCTCTCGTGGACGGGGAAACTCACGATCAGCCCGCGGCGTCCCGTCGCGTGTCCCCAGCGGCGGCGCGGAATCGCCACGGCCGCGTCCGGCTCGGTGACGGAGCGACTCCACTCGGCAGCGTGTGCGACGTAGACTTCGTCGTAGCGACGCGGCCACGTCGCGTAGTGCGTCATGCTGACGAGCAGCAGTGCGAGCAGGGCCCAGGCCGGGACGCGCCAGGCGAGCGGGCGGTCGCGGCGCGCCAGAGCGACGAGACCGGCGCCCATGCAGGGTGTCGCCAGGGCCCACGCGATCATCTGATGCCGATTGCTGATGTAGCCGTGACTCGCCACGTGCACGGTCGTGAGCGCGCACCATGCAAGCATGAGCGTCACGATCGCGGCGAGCAGCGCGCGTCGGTCGCGGCGGGCCGCCATGGCGAGGGCGCCGATCACGAAGAGGATGACGCCTTCGGGGCGCAGTGTCCCGAGCGTCACCTCAGCGGTTTTCGCGATGGGGTCGTCGCGCTGCGCGGGGTAGGCGACGATCACGCGCGTCCGCGGGGTCTGGTCACTCGGTGCGGGGCTCGCGGCCGCAGCGGGTACGACCTCGGCCCAACCGTGTGGCGACGTCGCGGGCACCTCGCCCGTCTCTTCGGTGATGTTCGTGAGGCCGACGGCGCCGACCGACGGCTTCATCGAGAGAGCCCACTCCCCGGAAATCTCGTGGATCGCGCCGACGTAGGGCGCCACGCCGATCACCGTTCCGAGTGCGACGCGGGCCCCGACGGAGACCACGCGCCCGACCTCGCGCTCGCGCATGGCCGTCGTCGCCATCCAGAGTGCCACGACCGCGCCGACGAAGAGCCCCTCGGGACGAGCGAGGTAGGCGAGGCCGGCCAGCAGTCCGGCGGCGACCTGGCGCGAGGCTGAGCGCCGCTCGATGCCGGCGAGGAGCGTGGCCACGGCGAGCGTGACACAGGCCAGAAACACGCCGTCGCTCGAGATCTCGGCCGAGTAGTTCACGGCCCGCGGGTGGACGGCGGCGACCAGGCCCGTCGCGAGGGTGACGCGGCGGGCCCCGGAGCCGCGCACGAGCCGTGCCGTGGCGCAGGTGATGGCGACCACGGTCAGCACGCCGGCGAGGATCGACACGATGATGGCGGCGCTGTCGGTGGCCAGGTTGGAGATCCACGCCAGCGCGGCGATCAGGGCCCCATAGAGCGGGTGATAGGGGTGGGCGAGGGCGGCGCCGGCCTGTCCGGCGAGGAGCTGATCCGCCTGCCAGAGGAAGTCGGGCCCGTCGTTCATCATGACGGGGGTCGTCGACCAGCTCAACGCGCGGACGGCGAGGCCGATGAGCCCAAGAGGAACGATTTCTCGGAGGCGCACGACGGCCGGTGCTGGGGCGTCATTCACGGCGATGGGGGCTCCGGCGGCATGCTCGTGGACCAGCCAGTGTGCGCGCTCATCGGGGTCGTCTCAATCGGCGCCTGGATTCCGCCGTGTTGAATCGAGACGCCGTGTCGACGCTTTCCTGACTCCGGCATAGACTGTGACAGCCCGCGGCTCTCTCCCGATACCCGTCTCCGCGGTGCGCGTCCTCTCTCCGCTCCTCTCTCGGACCCCAAGATGAAACCTCTTCACGGCCTCCTGCTGGCCTGCGCCCTGTCTGTTCCCGCGGTCGCCCAGGAGTACCAGGCCTACCGCGTCGACGGCGGTACGCTCGCGCTGAACCTGCTCGACGCGAACCTGGCCGACGCCGGTTTGCAGGTTGAGCTGCTTCCCACGGCCGAGGTCGACGCCGAGTCGATCCAAATGGAAGGCGTCGATGTCTCCTTCGAGATCGACCCCACGTCCGACCTACGCTTCCTCGTCAACGAGGAGGGCAACTTCGTCCCGTACGGCATCCTGGGCGGCACGATTCGTGCCGTCGGTGGCTTCCGCATCACGTCGCCGAGCACCGGCCGTACGGTCGACTTCACGAACTTCGACATCCGCGCTGCCGACGTCTTCAACGACGGACCGGGCGGCGAGCCGGATCCTGACTACTTCTTCCTGACGCAGCCGGGCGACACGCAGGGTGACGACATGCGCCTCTGCTACGTCAAGGTCATGTACGGTCCGACGGCGGGCTACACGACGCCGGGCGACCACGAGCCGCCTAGCGTCCTGCGCGTCAAGGCCTGGGACCTCTTCATCACCGACACGCTGTCGCGCAAGCTCGGTCGCCCCGACCTCACGGACCTCGTGATCGGCGTCGGCCATGCCGAGATGACGGCCATCGAGTTCAACCGTCCCTACAGCTACCCCGAAGGCCAGAACCCGAACACGCCCTACACGGGTGAGTTCAACGACCTCGGCGACGGCGGCAGCACGGACGTCACGCTCGGGATCCTCAACTCGATCACGCAGATGGGCCGCACGGGGACGTTCCCGAACGGCACCGCCGGTCTTTCGATGGCGACGACATCGTGCAACTTCGGCAGCGTCAACGTGCCGTGGCAGGCGCCGATGCAGGAGAACCACCCCGGTATTGCGATGACGCTCTACCGCGAGCTGGACGGTAAGTTCGAGCAGGTCGGCACTTCTTGGATGAAGCACGGATTCTTCGCGCTGAGCAACAGCCAGTGCATCCCGTGTCAGGTCCCGAGCAACGGCACGTTCCTCGGCATCGGTTGCTCGGACACCTACGGCACGTTCAACAACGCCGATCGCTTCTATCTCGGCCCGCGCAACGAGTGGAACGCCTTCACGAGCGAGTGGGACTGCGAGGGGTCGTACTTCGACGGGACGCCCGTCGACTGCAACCGCAGTGAGACCGGCAGCGGCCTCGGTCCGGTGAACCACCGCCTCGAGGTGCTCGACTCCGACCTCGACAACCCCGGTGCGACGTACTACTACGAAGCCATGTACCTCGTCCGCGAGGACGTGAACAAGTTCAACAACATCGGTTCGCGTCGCTGCACGATGAACTGGAACGGCTTCTCGTGGAGCTTCCAGACGCCGTCGAGTGCATCGGGCAACCCGCTCGTCGAAGGCCCGGCGATCCTGCGCTGGTCGGATGCCGACATGATCACCACGGTGGGCAACGGCACGGCTGACGGTGAGGCCATCCTCGCTGTCAACACGATCGACAACGGCAACGGCACCTGGCGCTACGAGTACTCGCTCTTCAACTGGACGATGGACCGCAACGTCGGTTCGTTCAGCGTTCCGGTTTGCGCCAACCCGACCGACATCCAGTTCTACGACGGTGACACGCATCCGTCGAACGACTGGCAGGCGGTTGTTTCGGGCGGGAACCTGACCTGGACCTTCCCCGAGGTCTTCGTCGGTGGTGAGAGCAAGAAGGCCGGTCCGCTGGAGCTGCAGTACCTCTACAGCTTCGGCTTCACGAGTACGCAGGCTCCGGGCACGCGCAACGGCGTTCTCGGCATGCACGAGGCGGGTCCCGGCGCGAACATCCTCAACGCTGCGACGCTCGCTCCGGCCTGCTTGAACCTCACGGCTGACGTCGTGGGTCCGGCACCGGGCGGGATGGTCAACATCGAGATGCGCGGCGGGACCGACCACGCGCTCTTCGCGATCTCGGACGTCGACGGCATCCCGCTGGCCGACTTCGTGCTCTTCCCGGCAGCGCCCGTGATGTTCGTCGGTGGTGAAGTCAGCGTTCCGCTCTTCATCCCCGGTTCGGCTTCGGGTCTCAACGTCGGCATTCTCGCCGGCGACGTCACCACCGGCCCGATCTCACTGATCGAGCTGGCCAACGGCCTGCGCATCGACATCCAGTAGTCGTCGCACGCAGTTGACGTGATTGATCACGGGGCGGTTCCCACATTCGGGAGCCGCCCCGTGGCACGTTGTCGAGCCGCTGGCTTTCGCCGTGTGCATCGTGCTATCACCCTGCGCCACGCCTTCCATGAGACCCGATGTGATGTCGACGTTTTCCGAACCGGCTGCCGATGTGTCCCGACTGCCGAGTTGGATGGACGCTCTCGAGCGCGAGGTGCTCACGCACCGTGCCGTGCGTCATCCGCTCTTCGAGCGCCTCGCCCGCGACCGCTCCGCGCTCTCAGTGTTCGGTCTCCAACACGTCGCTCTCGTCGGTTGCTTCACCACGTACATGGAGTGGCTCCTCCTGCGCGCGCCCTCGTCGATGGAGAAGCTCTGGCTCGCGAAGGTGCTCGTGAACGAGTACGGCGAGGGCACCGATGGCGACGACCACGAGGTGCTCTACCGGCGCTTCCTGACGTCGCTCGGCGTTGCTGCCGATGCGATCGACTGCCAACCGCTCGACGACACGGTCTGGGACTTCGTCGAGGGACACCTGCGGACGTGTCGCTCGGAGCCGTACCTCGTGGGTCTCGGCGCCCTCGGGCCCGGACACGAGTGGGCGATCCCGGACATGTTCTCGCGCATCGTTCCGGCGCTCGAGGCCCACGGCGTCGCCGCGGCCGATGCGCTGTACTTCACGGCCCACCAGGAGCAGGATGTCGATCACGGTGCGTGGATGTCGGAGGCGCTGCGGCGGCTCGTGACCACTCCGGCGGACGCGGCGCTCGTGCGGCGCGGGGCCCTCTGGAGTCTCGATCTGCGAGCAGCCCTCTGGGACGCCGTCCTCGCGCGTCTCGACCACGGACCGGCGCCCGGCGCCGAGGCGCAGGACCGCGACGTGCGAGCCCTGCGCGCGAAGGTACACGCCTCGCGCGGGTGACGGCCGTGGCCGACACGCGCCGCGCTGCGCCCGTCCGCTCCTCGCGGTGGAGCGTGACGACGGGTTAACCTCGACGCGATGGAGCGCTGGCGACGAAACGCGGTGGTCGTATGGACCGCCAACCTGATCACGGCTGTCGGCATGATGGCCGTCGTTCCGTTCCTGCCGCTGCATCTCGAGCAGATGGGCATCGGTGACGCACCGACGGTTCGCATCTGGTCGGGCGTCATCACGGGTGCGGCACCGCTCGTCGCGGCTTTCATGGCTCCGGTCTGGGGCGCGCTCGGCGATCGTCTCGGCCGCAAGGTCATGATCGTGCGTGCGAACATGGCGATCACGGTCTTCGTCGGCCTGATGGCGTTTGCGCCGGGACCGTGGTCACTGCTCGCGCTGCGTCTGCTGCAGGGATTGTTCTCGGGCTACATCGCGCCCTCGATCACGCTCGTGTCCGTCGACGCGCCCGAGAATCGTCAGGCCGGCGTGGCCGGGACGCTGCAGACGGGCGTGCTCGTCGGCATGCTCGGCGGCGCGTTCTTCGGCGGTGCGATCGCGGATCGCTTCGGCTTCGAGACCGTCTTCCTGATCACCTCGGCTCTGTCACTCGTCGCGGTGCTGGTCGTGTCGCTGTTCGCCGTCGAGCCGTCGACCGACGGCGAGGGCAACGCGCGCCCGCCGCTCACCTCGGCGCTCCGCGACCTCCCGGTCGTCGAGCTCATGCGCCGTGTGCTCGCCGATGTCGCCATCCTGCTCGGTGGTGGTCCGATGCGGACGCTGCTCATCGCCGTCTTCACGCTCCGCTTCGGCTCGGCCCTCGCCGATCCGATCCTCGCGCTCTTCGTTCCGACGCTCGATGGCGTCGATCCCGAGCGTGTCGCGACGACGACGGGCTACACCCACTCCGTGCGCGCGGCGGCGACGCTCTTCTGTACGCCGCTGTGGGCGTGGATCGGCGACCGCCACGGCTACGGTCGCACGTTGATCCTCTGCGGCCTCGGCACGGGCCTGGCGCAGTTCCCCCAAGCACTCGTCACCACCGTCGAGCCGCTGCTCTTCCTGCGCTTTGCCTCCGGCGCCTTCATGGCGGGGGTCCTCCCGGCGGTCTATGCTCTGTCCTCGCGAAGCTCCACGCGCGAGCAGCGTGGCGGTGCGCACGGGCTGGCATTCTCGTCGCTCGCGCTTGCCTTTGCGCTCGGACCGCTTGCGGGCGGCTTCATCGCCGCGGCACTGAGCCTGCGCTCGGTGTTCGTGGTGTCGTCCGTCCTGATGGTGACGACCGTGATCGTCATCTGGCGCTCGAAGATTCTCGATCCCTTCCGTTCGACGCCGGGCCCGGGAGCGTCATCGGCCGTCTCGTCAACCACGTGAACGGGCACAAGACGGCGCTGCCGATTCCCACTAACAGCGATCTGGGGCCCACGGCCCCATATCCCGAACCCTGGAGACCTCATGACCTCGACACATCCTCAGCGCTCTACGCGCGGCGCCGTCGGCAAGGGCTGCATCCTCTCGCTTGTCGGGTTGCTCATCATCCTGTTCATCGCGTATCGCTTCACGGTGGGCACGTACAACACGATCGTCTCGAACGATGAACTCGTCGAGCAGCGTTGGAGCGAGGTTGGCAGTCAGTACAAGCGTCGCTTCGACCTCGTGCCACAGCTCGTCGAGACGGTGAAGGGCGCGGCCGACTTCGAGGCCTCGACGCTACAAGCCGTGACCGAGGCGCGCGCGTCTGTCGGCCGGATGCAGCTTCCTGAGGGAGCGCCGACCGACCCCGCGCAGCTCCAGGAATACCTCAAGGCACAGAGCTCGCTCGGCGGTGCGCTCAGCCGCCTGCTCGTCGTCGCCGAGCAGTACCCCACGCTCAAGGCGACGCAGAACTTCCTCTCGTTGCAAGACCAGCTCGAGGGTACCGAGAACCGGATCAACGTCGCGCGCATCGACTACATCAGCGCCGTCAAGACCTACAACACGTCCGTGCGCACCTTCCCGGGTGTGTTCGTCGCCGGCTTCGGTGGGTTCGAAGAGCGTCCGCAGCTCGACTTCGAGGAAGGGACGACGGAAGCTCCGGTGATCGACTTCGGCGGAGACAAATGATCGCCGCGTCGCGCCCCTTCAATCTGCGCGCGCTCGTCGTCGCCTGTCTGCTCGCCGTCACCGTGCCGTCGGTCGTGGGGCAGATTCCCGCCAATGACGGTTGGGTGACCGACCTCGGCGACATGCTCAGTGCGGGCGAAGAGCGTGCGCTCGAAGAGTTGATGGAGAGCTACCAGGAGGGCTCCGGGCACGAGATCGCGCTGCTCACGGTGCCCGCTCTGGGCAATCAGACGATCGAGGGGCTCGCGCGCGAAGTTGCGCGCACGTGGGAGATCGGGCGAGCCGACGTCAACGACGGTGCAATCCTCGTCGTGTCGCGCGACGACCGCAAGATGCGCATCGAAGTCGGCCGTGGACTCGAGGGTGTCATCCCCGACTCGATCGCCGGCCGTATCATCCGCGACGTCATCACGCCGCGCTTCAAGGCAGGCGACTTCGGTGGCGGCATGCGCGCCGGGATCGAGGCGCTGCACGCAGCGGCAGGCGGCGACTATGCCGTGCTCGAGAAGTCGGCACGCTCTCCGCGCCAGCGAACGCAGTCCGGTTCGCTCGTCGCGTTCATCCTGCTGTTCGTCGTGTTGAGCGCACTTCGCGGAGGCGGCGGAGGCGGTGGACGCGGCGGGTGGTTGACGTGGTGGCTGGCCTCGAGCATGTGGTCGTCGTCGCACCGTCGCACTGGCGGCGGACAGTGGGGCGGGAGCGGCGGTGGCGGCTTCGGAGGTGGTGGTGGTGGTGGTTTCGGGGGCTTCGGTGGCGGTGGCGGGTTCTCAGGTGGAGGGGCTTCTGGTGGCTGGTGATTTCGAGATGACGCTCGCGCTGTTGCTGGCCAACGAGGGTGAGTGGACGCCGGCCGACGTGGGCGAGTCGCTGTTGATTCAACTCGGGCGCTTCGGTCCCTGGGTGGCGGTCATCGCCCTCGTGGCGCTGTTGCTGCGGGCGTGGTGGCGGCGCGAGCGCTACCGCGCCGTCGTCGTCCTCGATGAGGCCGCCCAGGCCGACGTGCGTGCTGCGGTGCGCGCGGCCGAGACACGGACAGTCGGTGAAGTCGTGCCCGTGATCGTCGAACGCTCGGACCGTCACCCCGGCGCGCGTTGGGGGGCGGCGCTCGCGGCGCTGCTGCTCGGGTCGCTGCTGCTGATCGACATCCTTCCGTGGACCTCGCCCATCCTCTTGCTGCTCTGCCAGCTCGGACTCGGGGCGCTTGGCGCGCTCCTCGCGGCGTTCCTTCCGGACGTCCAGCGAACATTCATCTCCGAGCGACGGGCCACGGAAGTCGCCGAAGAGCAAGCGCTCCAGGAGTTCGTGACCCAGGGCCTCCAGGAGACCGTGGGGCGCACCGGCGTGCTCGTCTTCGTGAGCCTGCTCGAGCGACGCGTCGTCGTGCTGGCCGACGAAGGCATCGCGAGCGACGTGGCCGACGACGCCTGGGTGCCCGTCGATCGGGCCGTCCTGGCGGGGATCCGGGCCGGCTCGCTGCGCACCGGTCTGATCGATGCGCTGCAGCTCGTGGGGGACATTCTCGCCGGCCACGCTCCAGGCACACCCGACGATGAGAACGAGCTCGCGGACCGTGTCGTGGTGAGGCGCGAGTGAGAGGGCCTCCGCTCGGCGATCGGGCGTGAGATCTCAGGTGGTGTCCGGCTACCCTGGGAACCCATGACCGACGAGACCCCCAAGCTCCTCGACCTCACACGTGACCTCGCGGCCGCCGAGGCGTTCGGCACGTCGCGCGCCGACGTCGATACGCTGCTCGGCAACGCACTCGCGACGCTACGCGAGGTCGTGCAGTACGACCTTGCCACGATCTTCGAGCGCGACGGCGACGTGCTCCGCGTGCGCGTCGCGACGGGTGAGCTGGCCGACGCGTCGGTGGTGGGCCACGAACTCGACCTTGACGATTGGCCGAGCCTCCGAGCCGTGCTCGAAGAGGGTACGGCCCACGCGTTCACGGAGCACGACCACTCTGACGGTGACGGAGATCCCTTCGACGGGGTGCTCGATCTCCCCAACGGTCACGCGTGCATGGTCGTGCCGCTGCACACAGGCACTGACACACTTGGCGTGATGACGTTCGACCGCGAGCAGTGCGAGGTCTACCCGCAGAGCGTCGTCGAGCTCGCCGGTGTCTATGGATCGATGCTCGCCGTCGCGCTGCGCTACGGCAAGCAGTCCGAACGCCTGACGCGCCTGCGTGAGCAGCTCGCCGAACACAACCGCGTCCTCTCCGAGCAGGTCGGGGCGGGCAACGACGCGTGTACGCTGGTCGACGCGAGCAACAGTCCGGCGATGCGCCAGGTCGCCGAACTGGCGCGCCAGGTCGCCGTTACGGACACGCCGGTGCTCATCACCGGCGAGACAGGCACGGGCAAGGAGGTCGTCGCACAAGCGATCCACGGCTGGAGTCGCCGCGCCGACCAGCCGATGGTGACGCTGAACTGCGCCGCGTTGCCGGCCACGCTGATCGAGTCGGAGCTGTTCGGCCACGTCAAGGGCGCGTTCAGCGGGGCGACCTCGTCGCGCATCGGACGTTTCGGTGCAGCGAACGGCGGCACGCTCCTGCTCGACGAGATCGGCGAGCTGCCGCTCGAGCTGCAGGCGAAGCTGCTGCGGGTCTTGCAGGAAGGGACCTTCGAGCCCGTCGGCTCGGATCGCTCGGTGCGAGTCGACGTGCGCATCCTCGCCGCCACCCACGTCGACCTGCTCGCAGCCGTCGCGGACGGCACGTTCCGCGAAGACCTCTACTACCGACTCGCGGTCTTTCCGATCCTCGTCCCGCCGTTGCGTGAACGGACCGAGGACATCCCCGTGATCGCCGAGCAGTTCCTCGCGGCACTGGCGCGCCGCAGCGGTCGAGGGCCCTGGACGCTCGACGACGCGGCACGCGCAGACCTCACGCGACGCCCCTGGCCGGGCAACGTCCGCGAACTCGTCAACTCGCTCGAGCGCGCGACGATCCTGGCCAACAGCGAATCGCTCTCCTTCGAGTCGGATGCCGCTGCACCGCGGTCACTCGACGCAACAGCCGACGCGCTCACGACGCTCGCCGACCTCGAGCGCGCGCACATCGAACGCGTCCTGCGCCATACCAACGGACGCCTCTACGGTGACGGTGGGGCGGCCGAGATCCTCGGCATCAATCCGAACACGCTGCGCAGTCGCATGAAGAAGCTCGGCCTCGGTGGAGCACGGGCCTACCGCGAGTAGCGGGGCGCCTCAGCGATCCTTCTTGAGCTTTGCTCGCTTGGTGCGCGGGGCCTCTTCGGTGCTCGCCGGCTGCTCTTCGGCGTCGGCACTCTTCTGCTCGGCCGGGCTGTCGTCGGTGCGGGCCTTGCCGCGCGGCTTCGTTGACGTCGTCGCGGCGGCGTCCTTCTTCTTCTTGCCGTCCTTCTTGTCGCCACTCTTCGCGCTGCCCTTCGCCTTGGGCTGATTCTTGGGCTGCTTCTTGGGCTCGACACGCGGCTTGGGCTGG
The DNA here is from genome assembly GCA_029259745.1 of Planctomycetota bacterium. Classification (GTDB taxonomy): domain Bacteria; phylum Planctomycetota; class B15-G4; order B15-G4; family B15-G4; genus OFTM221. The sequence continues at coordinate 24,088 of JAJDEO010000054.1, read as the reverse complement.
ACGACGCGCTCGGCTTGCTCGTCCGTGCGCTCGGGCTCGGCGGCGTGCGTGCGCTGCTTTTCGGTCTTGTCGCGCAGCGACGTGGTGAGGTCACCGCGCGTGACTTGCTTCTCTGTCTCACTCGCGGTGTCACTCGCGCCTGCGCGCGGCGAAACGACGGGGCGTGCCGTACCTTCGGCTTCGTCGCGACCGGCCGCCCCGCGTGTTGCTGCCACGGTTTCACGGCCGCGGCCCGCGCTGACGGGTCGAGTCACCGTGGCCACTGCTGCGCTGTCATCGACGCGCGCGGCGGGGGCGGGAGTGGGCGTGCCGTCACGAACCTCGGTGCGCTGCGGCGCGCGGGCAACGTCGGTCGGAGTTGTCTCGCGTTCCTTGGCCAGCGCGACGCGGGCGGGTGTCGGCCGAACGGGTGTGGCCGACGCGATGTCGTCCTCGCGCGCCGGGCGTTGGGGGCGCTCGACGGGCGTGATGTCGTCTTCACGCGTCGCGGCGAGTTGGTCGTCACGGCTCGGCGCCGAGCGGCTCGTCGAGACTTCGTCGTACGCGCCCCGAACGATCGCCGAGCGGTCGTCGTCGAGCGTGTCGATCGTGAGCTCGTCGTTGCGCAGCCCCGTGGCGCGCTCGTCGAACCAACGCAGGCCTTCAACGCGATCGGCGTAGCCATCCTCGTTGGTGTCGATCGCTTCGTGCAGCAGCTCGGCGTAGGCCTCGGCGGCCAAGCCCGTGAGGCGGCGGCGACCCTCGCTGGGTGCGGCCGTCAGTTCACGCAGCGTCAAGCGCGTGTCGCGATCGATGTCGTGTGCCGACCATCCGCGCAGGAACTCATCGCGTGTCAGTGTGCGTGCGTCGTCGTCGAACTCATCGACCTGGAACATCAAGAGCGCGGCCTGGCGCAGCTTCAGCTGCGACATGGCGTCGGCCTGGCGAGCCTCGGCACGCGCGGCGCGGCGCGAGATCGGCGCTGATGCCGTGGTGGTGGGGCGGGCGTCGAGGCGCACGCCGAGTTCATCCTCGCTCAGCGAGCCGCTGTCGTCCTTGTCGAAGCGCGCGAACGAACGCGTGCTGCCGCTGTATTCGCCGGCCTCGATCCGACCGTTCCGGTTCGCATCATCGCGGTCGAGGAGGCGCTTCCAGGTGACGCGGCTGCTGACCTGAGCCGAGATGATCGAGGTACATACCGCCACCGTGAGCGCACAGAGTACGCATCGATGGAGTGCCGACACGCGGTCGGCAATCGGCGGTGGTGTGATCATCAGCTCGTCCACCCCCCTGACAAGAAGGTGGCCCCGGATAGTTGCTGAGCGTTCCATGATGCCCGATCTCGTCGATTCGAGCAGCCCTCTTTTCGACGCTGAGAACACAAGAGTGAACTCAGATCGACCCGAAGGTCCGTGTCACCCTCGTCCCCGCAGATGTGAGGACGAGGGTGTGTCTCGAATCGAGTCAGTTCGTCAGGCGAGGGAAGCAGGCGTTGCTGACCAGGCCTTCGCGGTCTCGATGGTCGAGCTGGCGCGCCGCGCGGGACCGAGTTCGATCACCCGAGCGCCGGCCTCGGAGGCCAGGCGTTGGGCGACATCGGCGCGCGATGTCGAAACGATGACTTGGCGCTGCTGACCGAGGTCACGCACCGTCGCGGCCCCGAATCCGATGCGTTCGTCGTCCCAATCGACGAAGGCCTCGTCGAGGAAGACGGGCAGGGCCTGGGCGCCATCGAGCTGATCCGCGAGCGCCAGACGCAGCGCGAGCTGGATCTGGCTGCGGGTCGCGCGACTCATCGGAGAGGCGACGGGCACGCTGGGCTCGTCGGGGCTCGCCATGTCGACCACGCTCAGCGTCGGCGTGCCGCTCGGCGACAGCGTCGAGCCGTCGACCGAGACGCGTGAATAGCGCCCGCCCGTGAAGGCCGACACGTAGCTCGACGCCGACCGCAGCAGCTCGTGCTGGTAGCGGTCGCGGTAGCGCAACTCGCCTTCGCGCAGCACCGAGCTGAGCAGGGCCATGCGGTCGTGCGTGACGCGTGAGCGCGTCCGCTGCTCCTCGAGGCCGGCGATCTCGCCCTCGATGTCGTGCAGCTTGGGCCGTGTGACGAGTTCGTCGCGTTCGGCGATCAGGCGGGCCTGGGTGCTGAGAGCACGGTTGAGCGACCGGTCGAGGTCGAGGATCGAGTCACGCAGCGAGGCGCGCTCCTCGGCCGGAAGGTCGAGATCCTCGCCGCTCTCGATGAGCAGCTGAGCCTCGTCGCGGCGCTCGGCCCAGTCCGGGATCTCGGCGTGCAGCGAGCGTTCGAGCGAGTCGGCGTCACGCAGGTAGCTGCGCGCCTGCTCGAGGCGGTTGAGACCCTCACCGGGATCCTGACTGTCGGGGTCGAGCTGACGGAGACGAGTCGACAGCGTGTCGAACTCGCGGCCCGCGCCATCGATGCCCGTCTGCGTCTCGGCCCGGTCGGCCTCGAGGCGTTCGAGTTCGGCGCTGGCTTCACTCGCGCGCTGACGCGACGAGACGGCCTGTTGAAGACGCTCAAACCAGAGTCCGACGGCGTCCATCGCCTTGCCGCGCAGCGTCTCACCGAGCGTCGCGGCGACGATCTGCGCCTGCGCTTCACGCTGCTCGCAGCGCTTCACGATGGCCTCGCGCTCGAGCTTGGCCTTCGTCACGGCACGGATCGAGTCGCGCAGCTTCTCGAGCTCGACGAGGAGGTCCGAGTCGGGGCTCGCGAGGGCGCGCTCGGCGATCGGGAAGCCGGCGAGGAGCGCGGCCACGGCGCCGCTGGCGGCGTCGGCCTTCGACTGCGCTTGGAGCAGGTCGGCCTCGGTCTCTTCGACCTTCTTGACGGCCTGGACCATGCGCGCTTCGAGCGCCTCGCGGCCACGCGTCTTGGCGAGCTTGGCGCGGATGTCCTCGAGGTGCGGAGCGACGTCGGCGTCCTGGTCGAGCTCGAGGCTCGCGCGCAGGCGACGGACGTCCTTTTCGAGCACCTTCATGCGGTCTTCGCTGCCGCTGCTGGCCGTCTTGGAGCCGCTGCCCTTGATCTTCATGACGCCTGCGCCGATCAGCGCCAGGGCGATCAGGCCGACGACAGCGATGTCCGAGGCGGCGCCGCCGATGAGTAGGCCGACGAGCACGATGCCCGCGCCGATCATCCCGTAGGCGGGCATCATCTCCTTCATCTTCGACGCGTTCTTGGCGTCCTTCGACGAAGCCGAATGGCGCTGCTCCTTGCGCAGTGCGGCGAGCACCTGCTCGTGCATCTGCACCGACATCAGCGCACGCTCGCGCTGATTGAGGCGCTTCATCTCGTCGTCGGACGGGAAGGCTTCGAGCTCCTTCTTCGTGTGCTCGACGGTCTCGTTCAGCAACGCCACGGAGGCCTTGGCGTGCTCGGGCTGGCGGCGTGTCTCTTCGTAGGCCTTGACGCGCTCGCGCAGCTCGGGGAACGAGAGCCGGTCGAGAGCCGCGCGCGCTTCGGCGTCGAACGGTCCGGAGAGCGACGGCGAGGCGCCGGAGTCGAGCACGGCCTGCTGTGCGGTCTCGTCACGGTCGAGGTCGTTGACGTGCACGAGGTCCTGCTGGTGCACGGCCGACTGGTCGAAGAGCGAGCGGACCGCATCCTCGTGCTTGAGGATCTTGTGCTCGGCGTCGGTCAGTTCGACGCGTCGGCGCTGCTGTTCGATCTCGCCGTCGAGCCGCGCCGCCTCGGTGCGCAGCTGGCGCGCTTCCTGGCTGAGGCGTTCGTACTGGCCGCGGACGTCGTCGGGCAGGTCGTCCTTGTCGATCCACTCCGTCGAGAGAGTGCGCAGGCGCGCGACTTCCTCGAGACGACGCAGAACCGGCAGCAGGACTTCGGCGCGCGAAAGGCGCGCACGACTCGTCTGCAGCTCGTCGCGCGTCAGCTCGATCGAGACCTCGACGTCGGCGAGTTCGGCGCGGATTTCGAGCAGGCGTGCGAGGCGCTGGGCGGCGAGTTCACGGCGCCCGCGCAGCTTCTGCAGGCGTTCGCCGAGGCGTCCGTCGACGGAGCGTGTCGAGACGCTTCCGTCGTGTTCGATCGTGGCGCGACGGTCGAGCGTCGCGAGCGCGCTGTCGATCGAGCGCAGCGAGCAGCTCGCCGTCCCGCCGAGCAGGCGCCGTTCGATCTCGTCCCACGCCTCGTGCGAGAGCGTGCTGAGCGAGTCGAAGGTCATCGCGTGCACCGAGCGGAACATCGACGACGATAGCGAGCCGACCCAAGGCAACGGGTGATTGCCGATCGCCTCGGTTCCGCCGGCCGTCGTCAGCATGCCCTCGGGCATCTTGGCCAGCGACCGCTCGACAGCGGCTGTGGTCCCATCGTCGAGGACCCAGCCCGACTTGCCCGCGATCGGACTGCCGTCCTGCGGGGCATAGGCGTGGTCGGCGAGGCGACCCGGGCGGAAGCCGTAGAGACTCTCACCGAGGAACTCACGGAGTGTGGACTTGCCACTCTCGTTGCCGCCCAACAGGACGACGACGTCGTGACCGGCCAGCCCGCTGAAGGACACGTCGCGCAGTGTTCCGAATGCGCGGATGTCGATGTGATCGAGTCTCATCGGGTGGTCTCCGAGTTGTTGTGGACGTCCAAGACGTCAGCACTGGTGAGGTTGTCGTGTGGTGTGTGGCTCGCCTCGGCGATCAGCGTTTCGGCCGCGAGGAGGTCGAGGTCGGAGAGCAGCTCGCGCACGGCGCGGCGCTTGGCTCCGACGTCGGTCATCTCCGAGACCGTCAGCAGTCCATGGGCGAGTTGGTCGAGCAGATTCGAGTCTTCGAGCGCGTCGTCGATGACTTCGAGCGAGAGGCCGAGGAGGTCGGCCTGACCGCGGTGTTCGGCGACGTCGCGCACCTGCGTGAGCCCCGTGTCGAGAACTTCGACGTCGAGCGCTCCGAGGGCGTCTTGGAGACGATCGGCGAGTTCGCCGCGGACCTGTTCGCGGCCGAGCTGTTCGGCGATCGGGCAGGCCCCCTTGAGCTCGACGCGCACGAGCCATTCCTGGTCGTCGAGAACCTCAGGCGACGTGGCAATGCCCTCGAAGGCGAGTTCGACGGCCGCCGTCAGCTGGGCGAGATCCTGCACCATCGTGAGGCCGACGGGCTCGACGCGTTCGAAGCGCGTGCGCGCCAGGGGGCGGAAGGTGACGTTCGTCTCACCGCCACTCTTCACCGACACGACGAGTGCGCCCTTGGCGCCCGGCTCGGCGAAGTGACGGCCGATGAGGTTGCCGGGGTAGTGGGCAACCGGTTGGTCGAGCACCTCCTGCCGCGTGTGGACGTGGCCGAGGGCCCAGTAGTGGATGCCGTGGTCCGTGAAGTCGTCGATCGAGCAGGGTGCGCGATGGGGATGCCGCCATGCATAATCGACGCCGTCGACGAGGCAGTGGACGATGCCGACCGCGGGGTCGTTGCCCTCGACGCTCGGGAAGGCCGCCACGAGGTTGCCGCCCTCGGTGGCCGTCATGTGGCCCACTCCGTAGACGCGTCCGACGGGGGATCCGCCGTCGTCGCGCACGATCACCTCTTGCGGCTCGGGGCCGCGCAGGAGGTGGAAGCGCTCCTTCGGCCACGGCACGCGGGAGAGTCGTCCGTTGTCCCGGCCTGGGTCATGGTTGCCCGCGACGGCGACGACGGTGATGCCCTGATCGGTGAGGCGTCGGAACTGCTCGACGAGGAACGCCTCGGTTTCGAGGGTCAGGCGGGCTTCATCGAACATGTCGCCCGCGATGAGCAGCGCGTGGACGCGCTCGGCGAGGCAGAGGTCGACGAGGCGCACGACCGCCGTGCGGCGTGCGTCGTCGAGGTGTCGCCGCAGTCGTCCGACCGAAGAATGAAACGGGCTGTCGAGGTGGAGGTCGGCGCAATGCACGAACTGGAACGTCGCCATGGGTCGTCGCAGATGGGGTGGAGTGAGGGGAACGCGTCACGTTCCAATCGGCAGTCCACCCGGGGTGGCTTGACGCTCACCTCGATCTGCGTTGATTTGTCGCGAACCCCGAGCAGCACGGCCTGGCGCCGACGGCAGCGCCGGGCTACAGCGTGTTACCGTCGCGCTTCCCACTTCCCACCCCCAGGCCGCCCCGCACACCGATGACGAAGCCCACGACGTTCGGAGAACTCAAGGCCTCTGGTTGGACGCCTTGCACCGTCAAACGCGAGATGCGTCGCAATCTGGTGCGCTTGATGCGCGCCGGCGAGCCCGTCTTCCCCGGCGTCATCGGCTACGACAAGACGGTGATCCCGCAGGTCCAGAACGCGATTCTCTCGGGTCACGATTTCATCCTCCTGGGGCTGCGAGGCCAGGCCAAGACGCGCATGCTGCGGGCCCTGCCGCGCTTGCTCGACGACGAGATCCCGTTCCTGGCCGGCTCGGAGGTTCACGACGACCCCTTCGCGCCGATCAGCACGTTCGGGCATCGGCTGCTGGCCGAGGAGGGCGACGCGGCGCCGATCGAGTGGCTTCCGCGCGCCGAGCGCTACCACGAGAAGCTCGCCACGCCCGATGTCACGATCTCAGACCTCATCGGCGACATCGACCCCATCAAGGCGGCCACCCGCAAGCTCACGTTCGCCGACCCCGACGTGATCCACTTCGGGATCGTGCCGCGCGCCAACCGCGGGATCTTCGCGATCAACGAGCTGCCCGACCTCCAGGCCCGCATCCAGGTCGGCCTGCTGAACATCCTCGAAGAGGGTGACATCCAGATCCGCGGCTTCCCGATCCGCATGCCGCTCGACATGTGCCTCACCTTCTCGGCCAACCCCGAGGACTACACCAACCGCGGCAACATCATCACGCCGCTGCGCGACCGCATCGCCTCGCAGATCCTCACGCACTACCCGCGCACGGTCGAGGAGTCGATGGAGATCACGCGCCAGGAAGCGTGGGTGAAGCGCGACGGCGACGAGTCGATCGAGGTCAGAGTGCCCGAGTGGATGCAGATCCTCATCGAAGAGGTCGCGTTCGCGGCGCGCGACAGCGAGTTCGTCGACCAGAACTCCGGCGTGAGTGCGCGCATGACGATCTCGCTGATGGAGAACGTCGTCTCGAATGCCGAGCGGCGCGCGCTGCTGACGGGAGCGTCCGTCGCGACGACGCGTGTCTCCGACGTGCTGTCGGCGATGTCGGCGATCACGGGCAAGGTCGAGCTGGTGTTCGAGGGTGAGCGCGAAGGCGCCCAGTCCGTCGCGCATCACCTCGTCGGCAAGGCGACGCGTGAGGTGTTCGACGTGCACTTCCCCGACGCGCTCGGCGCCGGGGCTCCGAAGGCAGCCGACACGAGTGCCGAGTACAAGCCGATCCTCGACTGGTTCGGTGCCGGCAACTCACTCGATGTCTCGGACATGCTGTCCGACGCCGAGCTCGCGACGAAGCTCGGTGACGTCCCCGGGCTCGAAGACGTGGTCAAGGCACACCTCGACATCAAGGACGGTGCCGAACGTGTCGCCGTGATGGAACTCGTGCTCGAGGGGCTGCACCAGGCCTCGCTCGTTGCGCGCAACGAGATCATCGGCGGGCGCGTCTACAAGGACGTGTTCGACGAGATGGCCCAAAGCCTGCGCGACTCGTAAGCCATGGTCGAGTTCCGCTACAGCCGCTTCGATCCGCTGGAACGCAACCTGCGCAAGCTGTTGCAGCAGCTCCACGAGATCTTCAATCACCTGTTGTTGCAGACGAACGGTGACGTCGAGCTGGCGCTGCAGCACATGGAAGAGTGGGGTCGTCGCAACGGGCTCTTCAACGAACGCTTCACGATCGATGACGTGCGTCGGTATCTCGAAGATCAGAGGGCCGTTTCGACGGACGCCAAGGGCCGCATGCAGCTGACGAAACGCGGCGAGCAGATCATCCGCAGCGATTCGCTCGACGCCATCTTCGGCAACTTGCAGCGCGACGCCGCCGGCGATCACCGCACACCGCACGGGGGTGTCGGCAACGAGCGGCTTCCCGAAACGCGTCCCTACGAGTTCGGCGACTCGCTGTCGTTGCTCGACGCCCCGGGAACAGTGTCGAACGCTTTGAAGCGCACGGCCTTCGGTGGCAGCGGCGAGCTGTCGATCACCGAGGACGACCTGCAGGTGTACGAAACCGAGCACGCCTCGTCATGCGCAACGGTGCTTCTGATCGACATCAGCCACTCGATGATCCTCTACGGTGAGGACCGCATCACGCCGGCCAAGCGCGTGGCTCTCGCGCTCACCGAGTTGATCAAGACCAAGTACCCGAAGGACGCGCTACACGTCGTGACTTTCGGTGACGAAGCCAGTGTCGTCCCGCTCGACGATCTTCCGTACCTCGGTGTCGGACCGTTCCACACGAACACGAAGGCCGGCCTGCGCATGGCCCAGGACATCCTGCGCACGACGCGCCAGGCCAACCGTCAGGTGTTCATGATCACGGACGGCAAGCCCTCGGTGATCACGGAACGCAACGGCGACCTCTACAAGAACCCCTTCGGTCTCGACGAGCGCATCGTCAACGCGACGCTCGACGAAGCCGCGCAGTGCCGTCGCCTCAACATCCCGATCACGACGTTCATGCTCACCGACGAACCCGTGCTCGTGAACTTCATCGAGACGTTCACGGAAGTGAATCACGGTCGCGCCTACTACAGTCGCCCCGACGACATCGGTTCGTTCGTGCTCGTCGACTACATGCGCAACCGTCGACGTTCGGTGCGGTAGGGGGCTGGGCGGCGCGTCACCTTACGCGCTTGATGTGCTTGCCGAGGGTCTTTGCCGTGATGTCGGCGCAGCATTCGTCGAGGATCGCGACCGTCTCATCCTCGTCGCCGTTGTAGGACATCGCGCGGTCTTGCGGGTCGTTGTCGGCGTGGGCGTCGGCGAGGCGCGTGAGCATGTCGCACAGCAGCTCGGGCTCTTTGGAGTTCAGGTAGTCGAGCGTCGCCCAGGCGAACATCTGTGATGGTTCGGCGAGGCCGGACGCTGTCTCGTCGAGCAACGCCTTCGTCGGCGTCCAGTCCTTCGAGACGTCCTTCGTGAAGTCGGCCACCTTCTTCGGCCATCCGAAGTGGTGGTCGGTCGACACGAAGCCGGACATGTTGAAGGTGTAGATGTCGCCGTGCACGCGCTGCTCGGCGACGTAACCCATGCCGTAGCGCAGTGCCTCGGGAACCTGACCGAAGTGCTGGCGGACAAGCGCTTGGGTGTACTTGTGCGCCACTTCGTTCTCGAGACGGAACTCGTCGTCACCTGCGCCGGCATCGCCTGCGAGATCGTCCGTCGACTGGAGGAACACGAGGTCGCGACGTAGTGCCAGGGGCCCGGGGTCGCGCTTGTACTGCTCGGCCGTGCTCTCCATGAGGAAGCGGCGGTCGGCGAGTTCGTCGAGGATGACGTCCCAGGCGTCGCTCCCGAAGCCCTCGCGGTCGAACAGGAAGCCGACGGCGGCGCGCGGTTCGGGGAGGCGTTCGTAGTCGCGTTCGGCGGCCGCAGCGAGGAGATCGGCGAACAGCTCGTGAGCCTCGTCGATGCTCTTGGCGGGTTCGCGCAAGCTCTTGCGGTCGACGGTGCCGAGCAGGATGCAGTCGGCTTCCTCGCAGACGACGACGTTGAGGCCGAGCTCGCGTGCGAGCGGCGCCCAGTCGTTCAGCGCGATCACGATCGCGGGGCGCAGTTTGGATTCGACCTTCGCGCCGGTGACGGTCTTGCGACCGATGTCGAACTCGAGTTCCTTGGCCGCGCTCACCAGCGCTGTGGATTCAACTTGGCTCAGTGCCGAGGCCGGCATCACGGTCAGTGCGACGCCCAGCGCCACACGCGTCATCAGTGTGTTCATCATTCCTCCTCCACCTTTTCCGATTCCGACGAATCGTCTCCGGCGATCCCAAGCGGATTCTCGCCCCGGGCCGAACTCGATTCTCTTCGGCAGATTGCCCAGCTCTTCGCTGTCCCCAATTGTCCGGTTCTCTCTGAGGGACACCGCATGGCTGCGAAAACCACAGCGGCAGTTCCTCATCGCAGCGGCGCGTCAGAGAACTGCCATGCACGGCAGGCCAGGACGACGCGCATGGCGAAGTGTCGACAGCCGATTCGCCAAGATCTTCGAATCAGCGATTTCGTCGCAGATGTGCGACGACTTGCGGGAGGAGCGGTCCGGGAGTTGCTGTCGACTTGCCGAAATCTGTGTCACTCGGCGTTGTCGAAACACTTCAGCAACCTTCCGCTCATGCTGCGTGCACTCCCGTTTCATGAAGCCCGATGACTTCCGCCAAGGGCTGGTAGGGCCTTCACAGTCGGCTCTGGTGTCCGACGATGGATACTTGCGTCGAACGCCCGCCTCGTCATTCGCATCGTTGGTCCTTGCCGTCTCGGGTCCGCTTCGTCCCTTTTCAGCGCCGTGTTGCCACGACGTCCGTATCTGGACCCCGTATCCGCACGAACCCCGCTTTTCGCGGCGACAAAATCCGAAGTCGCGCGCGAGCACACGCATGAGTTCGTCGCGCGAGCTGCACAGGCGCGCGTCAATCCCCCGATTTGCCGGCGATCTCACGCACCGACGCGAGAGATGACTTTTCCGGGGCGCCGGCCCACGCGTCGGTGCGTGCCGTCGGCAGCCGCGGCGAGCCGCGAGCCGCTTGTCTCAAGGCGCACCCGTGCGCACGGACCGCGACAGGCGGTTGACGCGGATGATTCACGGCCGGGCCTTGCTGGCAAGGCGAAGCGCGGCTTCTGACCAGGGTTGACCGGCGAGGGTCAGAAACGTCGCTTCAACACGGGCAGGAGGGAATCAGAGGCGACCGCAGCAGATCGTCCGAGAATCAGGCGGGTGAACCGTTTCCGCGATCGATGATCATGACCTCGTCGAGCGGGCGGCGATGAAGCGCCTCGGCGGGGACCATGCAATCGTCGGATGGGTAGCCGACGGGGACGAGCACGAAGGCGCGCTCGTGGGCCGGGCGGCCGAGGACTTCGGAGAGGAAGTTCATCGGGCTCGGCGTGTGCGTGACCGTCGCGAGACCCGCGTGGTGGGCGGCCGCGAGCAGGAAGCCCGTGGCGATGCCAACCGACTCGGCCGGGTAATAGACCGCGCCGCCGTCGTCGCCCTTCACGCACTTGAAGACGACGATCAGCCACGGCGCAATCTCGAGGAACTCCTTGTTCTCGTCGGTGCCGAGCGGCGCGAGATCCTCGAGCCAGCGCTGGCCCGCGCGCGAGCCGTAGAACTCGCGCTCCTCTTCCTCGGCGGCCTCGCGGATCTTGCGCTTGATCTCCGGGTCCTGCACGCAGACGAAGCGCCACGGCTGCTTGTTCGCACCGCTCGGCGCGGTCGTCGCCGTGCGCACGACGTTCTCGATCGTCTCGCGCGAGACCGGCGCGTCGCTGAACATGCGCACGGTGCGACGACGACGCATGACGTCGTGAAACGCCGCCGAGGCCTCCTCGGGCGAGGTGGTCGGGACGTAGCGATCGGTGAGCGGGACGAACTCGGCGGGTTGCATGCCCGCCACTTTACTCGTTCGGCGTGGGCGCCGTCTCGGCCACCGAAGGCGCCTCGGCCACCGGCGGGAGTGAAGGCGTCTTCACGATCCGCGCACCGATCGCGCGTGACAGGCGCGAGGCGAGCTCGGGCTGGCACGTGAACACGAACACCTGGCGGTTCTTGCCGACGCGCCCCAACCGCGCCGCACCTTCGTCGAGGCGCTTCGGGTCCCACGTCATCAGCATCTCGTCGAGCAGCAGCGGCAGGGGCTCGGCGGCGTCGAGGTGTTCGGCCAGGGCGAGGCGAAAGGCGAGGTGGATCTGCTCGCGGGTGCCGCGGCTCAGCGGGCGGTGGGCGCTCTCGACCGGGCGTGGGTAGACGTCACCGGCGGGGACGACGCGCAGGCGCGAGCGACCGTCGACCGACTCGACATCGAGAGCCGTGTAGCGTCCGCCCGTCAGTGCGGCGATATCGCGCGAGGCCCGGCGCACGACGTCGGGTTGGTGTTCTTGGCGGTAGCGGCGGTCGCCTTCGCGGACGAGCGAGGCCAACAGCGCCCAGCGATCACGCTGCCGCTCGACGTGCGTGATCTCGTCCTCGAGCGCGGCCAGCGCGCCGTCGGCGTCGTCGAGCGTGGCCAGCGATCCCAGCGTGCGGCGCTCTTCTTCGAGCGATCCGCGGCGGTGGCGCAAGTCACCCAAACGCTCTTCGAGCTCCGCGACGGCGGCCGTCGTCTCGAGTTCGTCGATCTCCTCGGCGCCCTCGGCGAGCATGTCTTCCCAGCCGTCGTCGAGCGCCTCGCGGCGCGCGCGCGCCTGTCGCCGGGCATCAATGGCCGCGACCGCGTGGGCCAGGCCACTCTCGATCGCTGCGACGTCGTGACGTTCACCGTCACCGAGCTCCGCGAGCGTGGTTTCCAGCGCGGCCAGTTCGGTCGTGGCCTCCCGCTTGCGCGCGTCGAGCTTTTCGATGAGTGCGTCGACCTCCGGCAACTCACGGCGTGCCAGCTCCGCTCTGCCGGCGAGCTGTTGAGCGTCGGAAAGCTTGCGTGCCAGCGTCGCGATCGGGCTCATCGGTTCGTCGCCCGCTGCGACATCGAGCCGGGCGACGAGCGCATTCGCCCGGCGCCGCCGCTCTTCGACGCGCTGCGAGGCCGCGTCGAGTCGGATCTGGGCCTCGGCGCGTTCGCGCGCCACGGACGCCACGCGGTCGAGCGCCGCGACGAGCGCTGTGGTCGGGGCCTTGCGCGCCCGGTCGGTGAGCGGCCAACCTGCGAGCGCCGAGAGGAAACTCGAGCGTGCCTTGTCGCGCGCCTCGTGGGCCAGCGCGACGGCCCGCTCGGCCTCGGCGGCATGCTCGGACGTCGAGGCGATCTCGCGCTCGATGGCAGTGCGCCAGGTGGCACGCCGCACGGTGTCCTCGGCCGTGTCGATCGCCGTCTCTGTATCGCCTTCGTTGATCCCGAGGTCGGCCCGGAGCTCGTCGCGTTGCGCCAGCGGCGAGGCGACGGCCTGGGGCGCGCGGCGTCGATCGAGCGCGACGAGGATCAGGGCGCCGATGATGAACTGCGCGCCGATCGCGGCGATGACGAACGACAGCAGGATCTCATCGGCCGGGAATACCACGGCGACGACGGCCAGCACGGAGCCGAGGATGACGAGCGCGATGGCCACGGAGCGACTCGTGCGCTGGTCGCCCGGGCGCGCGTCGACGACGTCGCGCTGAAACAACGGCATGCGCAGCAGACTCTCGAGCTCGGAGAGCTGACGGAGCTTCGTGAGCTGGGCGCGCGACTCGCGTTCGGCCTCGGCGCTCGGCAGGGCGTCGAGCTGACGTGTTGCTTTGCGATGCGCGGCCTGCGCGGCATCGTGTGCGCGCTCGACATCGATCACCGTTCGCTCGGCGTGCTCGACGCGTTCGGCGAGGTCGGACAGCGTGGCTCCGTCGAGCGACTCCAGCAGCGCCGTGTCGATCTCCCCGTCGAACCAGCCGCGCGCGCGCTCCGCGAACGTTGCGTCGAGCGCCGTCGCCGTGCGGCCGAGGTCGTCGACATCGCGGAGGTCCTGGTCGTGTGCGCCCCGGACGGCGCCGAGCGCGGAGATCTCATCGGCCTCCGCGAGCAGCGCCTGCGCTTCGTCCGACGGCTCGGTTTCGGCGCGGTGACGCGCCCGCGCGCGCAGCTTCTCGTCGAGCTGCTCGTCGAGTTCTTCGACACGACGCAGCATCTCGGCGCGCGTGGTCTGTGGGTCGGCCGGCAGGGTGACATCGGCGAGCACGGCGTCGGCGCGTTGTTCGAGAGCCTGGATCGCACGCCAACGCACGGCGAGCTGCGCGCGCGCGAGGTCGTGCTTACGGCGTTCGAGTTCGTGTCGCGCCTCGGTGCTCTGGGCTTCCACGTCGCTGAGCTCGCGCTGGATCTCGCGCAAGCGGCGATGCCGGTCGCGCGCATCGCTCTGTGCTTGCCGCGCTGTGCGCAGTTCGTCGCGCAGCTGCTTGATGCGTGGCTTGCCGCGATTGTCGGCGCGCCACAGGGCGTCGGCCTGACTCGAGGCCTCATCGATGGCTTCGCGCGCCGGGCGCAAGAACGGCAGGTGAGCGCCGCCGAGGAGACGGTCCTCGACCTGCTCCCACGTGCCCTGATCGAGTTCGCGTGCGTCGTCGAGCGTGAGTGCGTGCAGGCTGCGATAGAGGGGACGCGGGACGGCCTCGACCCACGTGAGCGGTTGGTTGCCGATGTCGACTTGCACGGCGGCGGCGTTCGTGGCGGGGGCCTCGGGCTGCGCGACCTCTGCGGACGCGCCGTCGGCGCCGGCCTCGAACAGCGTCGGGCCCGTTTGCTCGCGACGACGCCGGCGCCGCGGCGGACGTGGCGTGATCGTGGCCTGACCCTTCGGCGCCGAGAGCAACCGGCGATGAACCTCGGCGACCTGCCCGTCGGACAGCTCGAGCCGCAGCATGCCCTCGGCGCGTTGGCTGTCCTGGCGCACGTAGGGATGCTTGTCGCGACTCGCCGGCCGGAAACCGTAGAGCATCGTCTCGAAGAACGCCGCGAGCGTCGACTTGCCCGACTCGTTGTCGCCCAGGATCACGACGACGCCGGCGTCGCCGAGGTCGTCGACGACGAAGTTCTGCAGCGCGCCGAAGGCTTCGATGTTCCACCCGTCGATCCTCATCGCGACGCTCCCTCGGGACGCAGCAGCAGCTCGGCCGCCGAGAGGTCGAGCCCTTCGAGCAGTGAGCGCAGGTAGTCGCGCTTGGCCGCCAGGGCGTCGTCGGATGTGCCGCCGGGCAGGTCGCTGTGCGCGAGGTGTTCGGGGGCGAGGCGTTCGAGCAGCGCGTCGTCTTCGAGCGCGGCTTCGCAGAGGGCGAGCACCTCGCCGAGCAGGTGCGGCTGGTGACGGTGGACGTCGAGGTCGACGGGCACCGTGACGCCGACATCGCGCAGCTCGACGTCGAGCACGCCGTGGCGCGACAGCTCGCTTGCCAAGCGCTCGGCGAGTTCGTCTTCGCGGCGCAGCTCGGCAGCGAGCGGGCAGGCTCCCGAGAGTTCAACGCGCAACATCCAGCGCTGGTCGTCGAGGACGTCGGACCCCGCGCGCACGACGTCGAACTTTTGGCGCACGCGCTCGGTCAGGTCGGCCAACGTCTCGGCATCGTCGAGGTCGTCGAGCGCCAAGCGCTCCCAGCGCACGGGCGCGAGCGGGCGGAACGTGACCTCGGGCACCGAGCCGCGTGACGCGACCTCGACGACCAACGCACCCTTGGCGCCCGTCTCGGCGAAGTGTCGGCCCTGGAGATTGCCGGAGTAGTGTGCTGTGGGACGTTCGAGCACTCGCTGGCGGCGGTGCACATGTCCGAGCGCCCAGTAGTCGAACTCACGCGCGGCCAGGTCGTCGACGGAGCACGGTGCGTACGGGCGGTGCGCGGCCGACTCGTGCGCGCTCTCGACCTGCGTGTGCAACACCGCCACGGCGGGCACGTCAACCTGTGGAACGTCGTAGCCCTGCGCGAGGTTCTCGGTGTCGCGATGCGTGCGGTGGCCCGACGCAACGATCGTGCCGACGAGTTCGCCGCCGTGCGTGACGTCGATCTGCTGCGTCTCGTGCGTGGTGACGAGCGTGAAGCGCTCCGTCGGCCAGCCGATCGGACGCGCGCGGTCGTGCTCCTGGCCCGGGTCGTGGTTGCCGCTGATCGCGACGACGGTGATCCCGGCCTGCGTGACGCGCGTGAGTTCGTCGCCGAGGAAGCCCTCTGTCGAGAGGGTGAGACGATCGTGGTCGAAGACATCGCCCGCGAGCACGAGCGCGTGCACACGCTCGGCGAGACAGAGGTCGATCAGCGCGCGAAAGGCAGCGCGGCCGGCGGCTTGGAGTTGGCGACGCAGCTCGCCGGTGCGACAGCGATACGGCGTGTCGAGGTGCAGGTCGGCAGCGTGGACGAATCGAAACGACGAGGGCACGAACGGGCGCTCCAGAGGGGACATCCCGCACCCTAACAAAGTCCGAACCAGCGTCGAGGTCCGAACACGAGTCTGCCCCCGGCAAGGTCACGTCGCTATCGTGCTCGTCCCACCCTCCGGAGCCCGAGCTGATGGACTACGCCGACGCCGTTCACCAACGCGGTTCGATCAAGACCTACGAGCCCGACCACAACGTCAGCGACGCCGATCTCCACGCGCTCTTCGAGCTCGCGGTCCGTGCTCCGTCGTCCTACAACCTCCAGCACTGGCGCTTCATCGTCCTGCGTGACCCGACCGTTCGGCAGCGCGTCGAGGACGCCTCGTGGGGCCAGAAGCAGGTGACGGAGGCCTCGGTCTGCATCGTCGTCGCCGCCAAGCTCGACGCCCATGACGACGCCGCGCGCGTCTACGCGAGTGCGCCGCCGGCCGTGCAGGAGAAGCTCGTGCCGATGATCGGCGGCTTCTACGCGACGAACGAGCAGCTCAAGCGCGACGAGGCCATCCGCAGCGCATCACTCGCCTCGATGGTGCTCATGAACGCGGCCGTGACGATGGGTCTCGCGACGTGTCCGATGATCGGCTTCGATCCGAAGAAGGTCTCCGACATCGTCGGCCTCGACGAAGAGACGCACATCCCCGTGATGCTCGTCACGCTCGGCAAGCAGCGCGGCGAGAAGCCCTACCGCACCGAGCGCTTCCCGGTGTCCGAAGTGGTGACGATCGATCGCCTCGACGGCCCAGCGCTGGGCTGAGTTGCCGCCCCGTTGGACCACGCGTGCTACGGCAGCTCGATCGTGAGCGAGTTCTTGGCGTTGCGGATCTGCGTGTAGAAGAAGTCGGGGCGGTTGCCGCCGAAGCCGACGAAGCCCTTTGCGCCGGTTGTGTTCGTGCCGATGTAGGCCGGGCTGAACGTGACTTCGGCACCGCTCGTCGCGACGAAGGGGCCGAGGGTGAAGGTGGCCCAGCCGTCGACGTCGCTGTCGAGGATCGGGAAGAAGTCGGCCGTGCCGATCTCACCGGCCCACAGTCCGCGCACGGGCATCTCGGGCAGCGGCGTGCCGTCCTGGTCGACGAGCAGGACGCGCGCCGTCACGGTGACTTCGCCCGTCGAGCCGTCGAGCGTGGCGTCGAGTGCGAGGTCGCCGACGCTGTACTCGGGCGGGGCCGTGAGGAATGTCGTCGATGTCGTGGATGCCGAGCCGTTGCGGTCGGACGCCGTGACGTCGACGTTCACTTCCGTGTCGGGCGGCAGGCTGTCGAGCACGACGGCATGCACGCGCCGCAGCGCAGCGACGGTGACGGTGCCGAGGTCGTCGAGGCCGGGTGACGTTCCCAGTGCGATCGACAGGCTCGCGGCCTCGTCGGCCTGCACGTGCAGCGTGGCCGTGGTGGTTGCGATCGCGCGGGCCTCGAGCGTGGTGAGCTCCGGGGCGATCACATCGCCGGGAAGCGTCGCGTTGGCGATGCGCGGGTGGCCTCCGTAGACAACTTCGTGACCGTCCGCGAAGCCATCGCCGTCGGTGTCGGGCGAGTGCGGCGATGTGCCGAGCGCGCGTTCGATGCCATCGAGCAGGTCGTCCTCATCGCGGTCGATGCCGAGGCGCCGACCCGTTCCCGGCGGCACGAGCGTGAATGTCGCGTCGACGATCGACTGTCCGATCGCCGCGAGGACGTCGGCCTGCGTCGCGCGCCGGCCGGTGTCGGCCTCGTAGCTCCACGTGCTCGATTGGTCGTCGAATGCGAAGTGGACACCGATGACGGGCGCGGCGACACCGGCGTTCACGGCGAGCTTGCCGATCAGGTCAGCGTGACCTTCCATGGCCTGACTCTCCGCGAAGGCGAGGAAGCCACTGACGTCGTTCGGGACGTCGGTGCTCGAGCTCGCCTGCATTCCGACGGCCGGTGCCGTGCCGGTGTCCCACTGCAGCACGAGAGCCTCGAGGTCGAGGCGCTCGTCGATCGTGAGCAGCGGGAAGGGGTCGCCGCCGATGAGCGGATTCGTCAGGAAGTCGAACGTGCCCGAGAGCGAGCCGTCGTGCAGCGTCCCGAAGCCCGTGAGGTGGCGGAACTCCTTCTCATAGGCACCGCGCAGCTGCGCGGCGTTGAAGAGCTGCGGCTCGGCGTCGAAGTTCACGGTCGGTTGGCTGCCGTCGAAGTCGCTGCCGTCGGCGAAGTTCGCGGTGTGGCACGAGTTGCACGTGCCGCCCGGGAAGTTCTGGTTGTAGGGCTTGCCCGCCACGCCGGGCACGAGGCCGTAGATCGCTGCGCCGTTCGCCGCGTCGTCGACGTACTCGCGGTTCTTCGGCTGCAGCGGGTTCGGGGGGTAGCTGAGCGAATCGACGAATGTCGCGAACTCCTGCATGTCGGCGTTCGAGATCCCACCGCCGTCGAGCAGTCCGACGTAGGCGCCCTGGAAGTGCTGGAAGAACGGGCGGTCGCCGCGCCAATGAAACGGCGCCGAACCGTCGACGCCGAGACCGCGCAGGCTCTGCGTCGTCATCGGGCCCTTCATCGGGTGGATCATGCTCGTCTTCTTCTGCGCGACCTTCTGGCCGCCGAAGCTCACCGAGCCGGTCATGATCTCGGGGTTGAAGTAGCCGATGCCGCCCTCGGGGTCGCCGAGGTCCCAGGCCTGCTGATCGATGTGGCCCGAGATGTGGCACGTCGCGCAGCTCGTGTTGCCGTTGCCGTGACCGGTTTCCGAGCGCGCGCTGTAGAGATGCTCGCGGCCGATGTTGACCGCTTCGGGCTCGGGGTCGTAGCTCAGCGGCGTCGGGCGCGCCGCGAGGGCGTGGCCGTTCGCGATGTCGAACGCGCGGATCGTGTCGTCGATGCGCGTGAAGACGTAGAGCAGGCTGCGATCGTCATCGACGGCGAGGCCCGTCGGGAGCAGGCCGACGTCGAGTTCGTCGACGAGCGCGCCGGTAAGTGCATCGAGCACGACCACGGTGCCGCTTCCCGCGCAGCCGATGTAGGCCAGCGGCGTGTGGTCGCTGCCGTTGTAGAAGGCGATGGCCGTCGGCTGCGCGTGTTGGATCGTGGTCAGCGGCGGTGCGAGGTCGATGTGCTCGGCGACATCGCCGGCGGCCGTGACGATCGTGACGCGGTTGCTGACCGTCGCGCCCCGGACACGCGGCTCGAAGCGCGTGCGATTGTTGGAGTTCGTGTTCGCGATCCAGAGGTCGCCCGTGGCCGGGTTGGTGACGACGTCGAAGAGGCTCGTGCCGATGCCTTGCACGGTGTCGTCGATCTGCAACGTCGTGGCGTTCACGAGGAAGAGGTCGTCGTCGGCGAGATCGACCGTGCGCCCGGGGAACTCGTCGTCGAGGACGATGCGGCTCGTCTCGGGGATCACCCAGCCGTTGACGCCGAAGATGTTCGTGTTGAATCCACCGACGTTGAAGCCCGGTGAAACCAGCGCCGGGTTGACCTCGAAGGCCTCGTCGACGCCGAGCAGGTCGAGCGGTTGGAGGTTCAGCGCCTGCATCTCGGGCAGCGACAGGATCGTCGTCTCGTTGCCCGAGTTCTGCGGGATGACGGCGACGTGGTCGCCGAAGACCTCGAGGGCGCGTGGCATGTGGCCGGGGATCTCGATGCGCTCGAGCACATCGTAGGGCGCCGCGAGGTCGACGACGACGAGCGCGTTGTCGATCGGCGTGCCGGGCACCAGCGAAGGTGCACTCGAGCGCGACGTTGCCACGAAGAGCTTGCCGTTGGCGATCGCCAGGTCGCGCGGTTCATCGCCGACCTCGATCGTCGCGATGACGCTCTGCGTGGCAAGGTCGACGACGGCGACGGTGTCGGACAGCGTGTTGGCGACGAACAGCGTGCCGTCGCTCACCTCGAGCGCGACGGGCTCGAGCCCGGTGAAGACCTCGCCGAGGAACCGGAACGGGGCCGTCACCTGCGCCTGTCCAACAGCGGCGGCGTAGAACTCCACGCGGTGATCGGGCGTGTTGACGACGGCGAGTCGTCCGCTGCCCGGCAGCAGGACGAGCGGACGGATGCCTCCAGACTCGAAGTTCGCGAAAGGCGCCGTCGCCGTGGACTCGACGCCCTGGGCGACGAGTTGAGGTGCCAACGAAAGCGCAGCAATGAGCGCCACAGTCTGCCCGACCTTCGACATCGCGTTCTCCTGGAGAAAGACGGGCGTCAGCATAAGGCGCCAGCGCGAGAGCGGGTGGCGAGCGAGACGGCGAATCGATGGCTTGGGCGGCCGCGACGGACATTGCACTATGGGGACGTGAGCAAACGGACCGTCATCCTCGTGAATCCCAAGGCCGGAAGTGGTCGCGCCGGCGAGCGAGCGCAGGCCGCGCGTGAGCGTCTCGCGTCGGCGGGTTGGCCCGTGGAAGTCATCGAGACCGAGCGGGCCGGGCATGCTGTCGACATCGTGCGCGATGCTGACGACGTCCGCGCGTGGGTCGGTGTCGGTGGTGACGGCACGTTGCACGAGGTCGTCGCCGGCTTGATGACGCACGACGAAGGCGCCCGCGCTTGCTTGGCGCTCGTGCCGGCCGGCGGAGGGAACGCCCTCGCTCACGACCTCGGACTGCACAACCCGCTGGGCAGCGTCGACGGGCTGATCGCGGGCCACCTCGAGCCACTGGACATCATGCGCATCGACGACGCCGATGGACGTCGCCACCACGCCTTCAACGTCGTCGGTTACGGCATGGCCGCCGACGTCGCCCGGCGCGCCGAGCGCTGGCGACGGCTCGGCTCGGCGCGCTACACGTGGGCGAGTCTCGTCGACGTCGCACGGCGTTCCGTGCACGACGCGGCGCTGCTCGTTGACGACGAGGTCATCGAGGGGCCCTTCCTCTTCGCGATCGCCTGCAACACGATCCATACAGGCACGGGCATGAAGATGGCGCCCGAGGCCCGCTTCGGTGACGGCGAGTTCGACCTCGTCGCGGTGCGGCCAATGGGGCGCCTGGCGATGACGAAACTCTTGCAGCGCGTCTTCGACGGAGCGCACGTGAGTGACGAGCGTGTGATCGTGCGGCGTGCGCGCCGCGTGCGCATCGAGTCGCGCACGCCAGAGATCCTCGCCGTCGACGGCGAGATCGAGGGCTCGTCGCCCACCGAGATCACGGTCCTCCCCGCGGCGCTTCAACTCGCCACGCCGAGCTGACGGATCGGGAGCGGATTGTAGAAGTCGGTTCCGAGAGTCGCCTTTTTGAGCGCCCGGGGCCCCGGTTCGCGCTGTGCGGCGCGAGCAACCCGTTGAAAATTCATTCCGCCGACGCACGCACCCGAGAGCGCCCGTGCAAGCGCGAGAGCCTCGACGAATCCACTCATTCGCCAGCGTTCCGACACTCGCACAGGCACACTCGGTCACGCACGTCGCAGTCGGAGTATTTCTTCAACCGGCGGATCGTCGGGGATGGCACGCCTATTGCTTTGCATTTCACTGCCGCAGCGGCGCTGCACGCCCGCACGGCATGCGAAGTCACAGACCCGCTCGAAAGGAACTCCCATGTGTATGGCCCAGATGTTGCGCTCCGGCGCGGCTCTGCTCGTGGCGACGGCATCCGTCGCAACCGCTGCCTCCGACGTGATCGAAGTCTCGGACCTTCTCGGCTCGCGAATCAGCATGCCGCCGTCCGAACTCGAAGGTGAGATCAAGGATGTCGTGCTGGACATGCGCGACGGGCAAGTCGAGTTCTTGGTCTACACGCTGGACGGCGAGACGTTCGCGACGAGCATCGACGGACTGTCGCGCGGATGGACGGACGGTCGTTTCAAGCTCGACGCCTCTTCGGCCGAGGCGCTCGGCATCGCGGCCGACCGTCGGATGTGGCCCGCGTCGCTTGAGCGCGACAACGACTCCTTCGTCAATGACGACACCGACGCAGACGGTGAGCACGGCCTCAAGCGCGTCAAGCACATCATGCGTGCCTCGCGGCTCATCGACTGCGACGTCGAGAACTGGAGCGGCGAATCCCTCGGCGAACTCGACGATGTCGTCGTGAGCTTGACGGACGGCGGGAGCGCCTACGGCATCCTGGCGAGCGGCGGTTTCCTCGGCATGGGCGAAGATCACTTCGCCATCCCGCTCGAGACGATCCGCTACGGCGAAGGGAAACTCATCGTCGCCGCCGACGTCGCAGATTTCGACGAGGCGCGGCAGCTGAACGAGCCGTTCCCCCGCAGTCCTGCGATGGCGATCACTGCTCCCGAAGGCGGACAGGACGCGCGACGCGATGTCGCTGCGGCGAAGACGCTCGACGAAGACAGTTGGCGCGACACGACTGACACCACCGACGAGTCGAACGAGAACCATCACGCTCGTCGCATCTATGTCTGGACGCCGTACGCGATTCCGAAGGCCTCCGACAGCGCACTCGCGTCACGTGTACGTGACCGTCCCGACACGCGCATCGTCGGAACCATCATCGACGTGTCGCATGACGGATACTTCAGCGACAAGACTCGCGACGGGTTGACGTCCGAACAGGTGAAGAAGGCTACGGCATCGGTGAACAACGACGTCTGGTTGACGGTGCGGACGAAGACCGGCCCGATCTACGACGTCCTTGTCGCACCAAAATCATTCCTCGACGGCGAAGACTTCGAGGCTTCCCATCGTGCTGTCGTCACGGTCGACGGCACGAAGCTTCCTTGGGGCGGCAACGTGATCTTCGTCGCGAACTCCATTGAGATGGGAGATCGCACGTTCGATCTCCGAGATGAAAAAGGTGGCGCGCTCTGGTCAGGAACCGAGCGCTAGAACGACGCTTCCCCGCTCTCCGGGCACAACGGAGACGGGTGAATGGGAACGCGGGCATGCAGGGCTCGCGTGATCCCCGCTTCACAGCTCAACTCCACGGCGCGCAGCTCACAGGTGCGCGCATCACGGAGGCCGATGACGGGTCGGTCGCGAGCAGTGGAGCCCGGTCGTGCTCAGAGCATCGAGCGCCACCGAGGGTGTGAGTGACGCAGTACGAACGACCCCTTGGGTCGGTCGGCTGTGTCGCTCACGCCCTCTTTTTATGTTCTGGCCACGATCCTCCTTCGTCACGCTGGTCCCATGCCGAACGACGAGCACGACCTCGAGCACGACCCTGACGTCGAACGTCTTCGCCGGCACGCGCGTCGACTCGATGCGGCCTACGGGATCCCCTGGACCCCCTGGCGCTGGGGGCTCGACTCGATCGTCGGGCTGATCCCCGGCATCGGCGATGCGCTCGGCGCCGGGATGGCGCTGTGGGTGCCGTACCAGGCCTGGAAGATGGGGGCGAGCAAGCCGGCGCTCGGGCGCATGGTTGCGAACATCGGCATTGACGCGCTCGTCGGAGCGGTTCCCGTGCTTGGCGACGTCTTCGACATCTGGTTCCGTGCCAGCGAGCGGAATCTGGCCGTCTTCGAGCGGGATCGACGCCGTCGGGGTGCGGCGAAGAGAGGCGAGGCCACCTGAGCGGCGTGTGCCAGAGGCACAGCGTCGGATTTCTCGGAGTGAACAGGTGTGACTCGGCGCTGACGGTGGCGTCATCTCGACGTCACGGGCATTCTGGCCGTTGTTCGCAACGCGCCATCACCGTCGACCGTCACAGCTGAGGAGTTGCTCCATGAACACGCGCCCAGGTGTCCCGGCCAGCGGCAGTGCCACCCATGCACTGCGGTGGCTCTCGCGCGAAGGTCGCAGCGGCGACGGACGCGTCGATCGCATCGTCCAGCAGGCCCACCGGGCGGGACGGCTGCGGCTCGCACTTCTCGCCGAGGAACTTGCGACGGCCGTCGCGGCGCGGAGTGCCGATGGCGCTGCTCGGCCTGCGGGACGACGGGCGACCGCGGAGATCGTTGAAGAGATCGAGATCTTCTGCAAGCGCCTTGGAATGACGAGTCCACGGGGTCTGTCGAAGGCCGACGCGAGGCAGCTGCGCGCCGCGTGCGAGGCGCTCGTCGATGAACTGATCGAAGCCGAAGGCGAGTCGAGCCGACTCGTCGTGCTGCGGGCGCATGTGGCGTTGTGCGGTGGACGGCGTGCGGAGGCGGCGCGGCTGTTGGACGGCGTCGGGATGAGGGGGGTGATATCGCGGTGGGCTGGGGGTGTTAGGGGGGCTTTGGGGCGGTAGGGCTTTTTGGGGGTGCTGGTCCGCCGTCGTCGGATGTCGGGGGCGGCGACGCTCGGGCCCGCCGGGTTTCGTAGGTGGGATCGCGTGACGGTCGTGAGAGCG
>JAJDEO010000053.1 GCA_029259745.1 Planctomycetota bacterium | reverse complement strand
AATCGCCGACGAGGTAATGATGTTTTGCAACAACTGATCCAGCGCCGCTTGCGAATCGGCTTCGCCACTCACCGACCCCGCCTTGCCTAGCAACATGCCCTGCTTTAAGCGCGCACTGCGCAGTAGCGGCTGGATCACATCATCCTCCCAGGTAAAACGGGGCCAATCAGGCTGCTGCCAAATCCAGGTTGTTTGATTAGAAACCATCGATATCACCTCCTGTGAGCCGATTAACAAAGCCATTCAGCTCACTACATGAGCCATATAATATGGGTATTCGGCTCACCGATCAAGCCGAAGCCTTGTCCAAAATGAAATGAGTCTAAAGCCTCTGCCTACACGGCAGTGAACCGAGGCATATGAACATTGGATCGTCTCGCCTTTTTCTTAGCTGCCTACACGGCAGTGAACGTGAGTGTGAGCAGCTGGCCGCTGGCCGTAGCTTTCTTAGCTGCCTACACGGCAGTGAACCAGCACATGCAGGATAAGGGCACCCCGATAAATTTCTTAGCTGCCTACACGGCAGTGAACTGTTTGTCCTTCCACGATTCAGAAGTCGCAATTTTCTTAGCTGCCTACACGGCAGTGAACACTTCCATCATTTTCATGATGTGTTCTGGATCTTTCTTAGCTGCCTACACGGCAGTGAACGCATTAACTTATCACAGGAGCGGGGTTGATATTTTCTTAGCTGCCTACACGGCAGTGAACTTACTGATCGATAGCGGCCAGTGCGCGGACGATTTCTTAGCTGCCTACACGGCAGTGAACATCGCGGTCAAGGTGGTGAAGCGTTGCCTGTGTTTCTTAGCTGCCTACACGGCAGTGAACATACGAAAAGTACATGGTCGGCGGGTCGAGAATTTCTTAGCTGCCTACACGGCAGTGAACTTCGAGAATAAGAAACAGCTCAAGTTCTTCAATTTCTTAGCTGCCTACACGGCAGTGAACGTCTTTAGATAGATGTTTTGAAAGCGTATTTATTTCTTAGCTGCCTACACGGCAGTGAACGAGTGTGGTGTATATCTGTTATCGGCCCCGCTTTTCTTAGCTGCCTACACGGCAGTGAACTCGCCAGGCCTCAAGGCCATGGAACAAACTATTTTCTTAGCTGCCTACACGGCAGTGAACCATAGGTGATGCCGTCTTCAATAAATATTTTATTTCTTAGCTGCCTACACGGCAGTGAACTTACCCGTTGAGTCTACTGTAGCCGGGTCAGTTTTCTTAGCTGCCTACACGGCAGTGAACTTCTTAGATATGTACTTTGCCAAATACCCGGTTTTCTTAGCTGCCTACACGGCAGTGAACATATATGAATTGCGGGCATATATCACTGAATTTTTTCTTAGCTGCCTACACGGCAGTGAACCTGTCCTGGAGACGAAAAAAAACCCGCTCAATTTTCTTAGCTGCCTACACGGCAGTGAACATTTTAATTAAAATTAACTTGCTTGACGTTGTTTTCTTAGCTGCCTACACGGCAGTGAACGGATCAGGCTGATGATGTTAATTGCTATACGCTTTCTTAGCTGCCTACACGGCAGTGAACATTATCTTTCAGCTCCATGATGGCGGCTTCCATTTCTTAGCTGCCTACACGGCAGTGAACCGTTAACCACTTCGTAGCCTTGATCTGTACCATTTCTTAGCTGCCTACACGGCAGTGAACGACTACAGTAAGGGATGCCGTGGTGATTATCATTTCTTAGCTGCCTACACGGCAGTGAACCAGAAGCCGAACATGCTTAGCCCTTTTTTAAGTTTCTTAGCTGCCTACACGGCAGTGAACATTGATGAGCTGGTCGATTCATTGGCGCAAATTTTCTTAGCTGCCTACACGGCAGTGAACCGCTGAGCGGGCTTTTTTTCGCCTCAATACCATTTCTTAGCTGCCTACACGGCAGTGAACACCTCATTTGCGCGACTATGACTATCCCCGTTTTTCTTAGCTGCCTACACGGCAGTGAACGAACACACAATGACTACGCGTTATGTCTGGGATTTCTTAGCTGCCTACACGGCAGTGAACGTTTTGAGCGATCAGCAATCCCCCGGTGGCGTTTTCTTAGCTGCCTACACGGCAGTGAACTGCTCGATCTGGTCAAGGATGACTGTCATTTCTTTCTTAGCTGCCTACACGGCAGTGAACCCGATCCTGATTATGTCAGTGATTATGTCCATTTTCTTAGCTGCCTACACGGCAGTGAACCAAGATCATGTGCAAAATAATCAAGTAGACCATTTCTTAGCTGCCTACACGGCAGTGAACATCATCGACCATGAGTTGACCCATTCAAAAAATTTCTTAGCTGCCTACACGGCAGTGAACCTTACCGTCAGGCGCAAGACCGTTAGCTACGATTTCTTAGCTGCCTACACGGCAGTGAACGGCATCACGCCTGAAAAACAAGCTGCGTTCCTTTTCTTAGCTGCCTACACGGCAGTGAACAGTGTGGTAAGGCTATTAACTATTTTTCAGGGTTTCTTAGCTGCCTACACGGCAGTGAACACTTCTCAATCGCACTGTTGCTCGGTATCGGCTTTCTTAGCTGCCTACACGGCAGTGAACGCCTCTGGTGTTAGTCCCACCTCATACGATCTTTTCTTAGCTGCCTACACGGCAGTGAACCTTATAGAGTGCGAAGGCAAGCGCGTTCTGCTTTTCTTAGCTGCCTACACGGCAGTGAACAGCAGCCCAATCTGGCTCGCGCCTTACTGCTTTTTCTTAGCTGCCTACACGGCAGTGAACAACTCAATACAAAACCGATAGTTCATTGATAATTTCTTAGCTGCCTACACGGCAGTGAACGAAGCCTTGCATATGGATGAGCTATTTATGCATTTCTTAGCTGCCTACACGGCAGTGAACTGAGTTCAACGAATTAATGTATGCCACTCGTGTTTCTTAGCTGCCTACACGGCAGTGAACTTAACCCCTGTAGCCGTATAACGGCGTTTTAATTTCTTAGCTGCCTACACGGCAGTGAACACCAATCAATCACATACTAGAGGTGGCGTAATTTTCTTAGCTGCCTACACGGCAGTGAACTTTGACGTCATCCCACCCTCCGCCGTCATCCCTTTCTTAGCTGCCTACACGGCAGTGAACAGGCGGATCGAGAACAGTTCGCCTCATTAATCTTTCTTAGCTGCCTACACGGCAGTGAACTTTGAACAGTATGCAAACAATGCGGGGGATGTTTTCTTAGCTGCCTACACGGCAGTGAACTGGTCGCCGTCAATATCCACGGTCTTGATATCTTTCTTAGCTGCCTACACGGCAGTGAACTATTGACTCATTATCTCAGCAAGTTTCCCGAATTTCTTAGCTGCCTACACGGCAGTGAACTACGAGGTATCGGCATAGTGTGCGCCCTACGTTTTCTTAGCTGCCTACACGGCAGTGAAC
>JAJDEO010000052.1 GCA_029259745.1 Planctomycetota bacterium | reverse complement strand
GTTCGCGAGGGCTGAGGGGCGTCACCGAGCGTGCGCTCGACCGGCAGGGGCGAGGCACGCTCAGGGAGTGACGCCGCCGAACGGTGACCGGAGGGCGGGCGCAGCCAGCGATGAGTCCGCCCTCCGGCGTCTGCCCGCATGTCGACTTTCCGGCTGCTCGCGCTGACGCGTCCTTTGATGCGTGGTCGGAATCCGGGATGATCGGCGCGCTCATGAAAATCGCGCACTCGGTGGACGACATAGCTGCTCTGATCGACGGTCACGTCGAGGGAGACGGTGCGCACAGGCTCACGTCGATCGTCGGGCCCGACCTCGCCGACGCCGCGGCGCTCGTGCCCGTCTACCGTCGCTCGTGGCTCGCAGAGGCCGCCCGCTGCGGCGCCGGCTGCCTGCTCGTCGGCCTCGATGCCGAGGTTCCTCGGAGCTACGGCGGCAGCGTGATTCGCGTCGCGGACCCCGACCGAGCGCTCGATGCCCTCGTGTCGCAGCTCGCTCCTACGCACGACTGGCCCAGCGCCGGCGTGCATCCCTCGGCCGTCATCGCGCCCACGGCAGAACTCCACGAGTCGGTCCACGTCGGCGCGCGTGTCGTCGTCGGGCCCGGCGCGCGGGTCGGTGCCGGGACGGTGCTGCACGCCGGCGTGATCGTGGGTGCGGGGGTCGTGATCGGCGATCTCTGCCGCGTGCACGCCGGAGCGATCCTCGAGTCGGGCTGCGAGCTCGGCGCGCGGGTGGTCATCCAAGCCGGTGCGATCCTCGGCGGCGACGGCTTCGGCTATCGCCAGGTGGCCGGCGCGCACGAGAAGATCCCGCAGCTCGGGGCCGTCGAGCTGCATGACGACGTCGAGATCGGATCGGGCACGACGATCGATCGCGCACGCTTCGATGCCACGATCGTCGGTGCGGGCACGAAGATCGACAGCCAGGTCCACATCGCCCACAACTGCCGCATCGGAAAGCACTGCGCCATCGCCGGGCATACCACGCTTGCCGGACACGCCGTCATCGAGGACTTCGTACTCGTTGGCGGGCGGAGCGGCATCATCAACGGCGTCACGCTCGCCGAGCGTTCCAGCGTCGGCGGGTGCTCGCTCGTGGTCAAGGACACCGAACCGGGGCAGTACGTCGCAGGCATTCCGGCGCGTCCGGGCCGGCGTTGGGCGCGTGAGGTCGCCGCGCTCGCGAAGCTGCCCGAGTGGATGCGGGCGCACGGAGGCGAGCGATGACGCGCGGTCAACGCACGCTCAAGTCGTCGTTCGAGATGCATGGCATCGGGTTGCACGAGGGCGAGTCGGTGCGCGTGACGGTGCGTCCAGCGAAGGCGGACACGGGCGTGATGTTCGTGCGCTCCGACCTCGATGACAGCGATCCGATCCCGGGCGTCATCGCGTCCGTGAAGCAGGCTGGGCGTCGCACGGTCCTCGGGCTCGACGACGCTGAAGTGCACACCGTCGAACACCTGCTGGCCGCGCTCGCCGCGCACCGCATCGACAACGTCGAGATCGAGATCGACGGGCCCGAGATGCCCGGGCTCGACGGAAGCGCACGACCGTGGTTCGAGCGCATCGCCGCGGCCGGCATCCTCGAGCAGAAGGCCCCCGCGAAGATTCACGTGATCACGGAACCGATTTCGGTTTCGGTCGGTGGCGCGAGCTTGACGGCCCTTCCGCCCGACTCCGACGAGCACGAGGGCCTGGCGCTCTCGTACACGCTCGACTACTCGGGCTACGGGCTCGCGCCTCAGTACGTGGAGGTCGCGGCACCGGGCGAACACCTGGGCGACGAGTTGCTCGGCGCTCGCACATTCGTCTTCGCGCAGGAGATCGAGTCGCTGCAAGCGGCCGGTTTCGGCAAGGGCGCCGACGCCTCGAACACGATCATCATCGATACCGAGAACGGCACCGACGGCCTGCGCTACCCCGACGAGCCCGCGCGTCACAAGCTCCTCGACTTGCTCGGCGACCTCTTCCTCGTCGGAGCCGAGCTCCGCGGGCGGGTCGTCGCCGTGAAGAGCGGACACGCGCTCCATCACGAACTGGCCCGCAAGCTCGTCGAGCAGATCTCCGCCACCGAAACGAGCGGCCGCGTGCGGCGTGAGTCCGAGATGGACATCACGGAGATCTCGCGCTTGCTTCCGCACCGGTACCCGTTCTTGCTCGTCGACCGCGTCATCGAGCTCCAGGGCTACCGTCGCGCCGTCGGCATCAAGAACGTCACCATCAACGAACCCTTCTTTCCAGGTCACTTCCCGAATCAGCCCATCATGCCGGGAGTGCTGATTTTGGAGGCTTTGGCCCAGCTCGCCGGAACGTTGCTCTTGCGGCGCATGGAGTACAGCGGGAAGCTGCCCGTGCTCTGGGCGATCGACAAGGTCAAACTGAGACGGTCGGTCGTCCCGGGCGACCAGTTGCGACTGGAAGTCGAAGCAACGAAGGTGCGCGACACGATGGGACGCGTAAACTGCAGCGCCTACGTGAACGAACACGTCGCGGCAGAGGCCCAGATGGTCTTCACGCTAGTAGAGGCAGGATGAACATCCACGAGACAGCCATCGTCCATCCGGGCGCCCAACTCGCCGACGACATCGAGGTGGGTCCGTACTCGATCATCGAAGACAACGTCACGATCGACGTGGGGTGCTCGATCGGGACGCACTGCCTCGTCGCAGCGGGCACGCGTCTGGGTAAGCGCAACACGCTCACGGCCTTCGTGTCGATGGGCACGCCCCCGCAAGACCTCAAGAGTGTCGACTGCGAGAGCGAACTCATCATCGGCGACGACAACACGTTCCGCGAGTACGTCTCGCTGAACCGCGGAACGCCGAAGGAAGAGCTGGTCACGCGTATCGGCAGCCGCAACTTCGTCATGGCCGGAAGTCACATCGGGCATGACTGCGTCGTCGGCAACGACATCATCCTCACGAACTGCGTGTTGATCGGCGGACACGTCCATATCGGCGACTCGTGCGTGCTGTCGGGTTTCGTCGGCGTCAACCAGTTCACGTCGATCGGGCGTTTCGCCTACATCGGCGCCAGTTCGCGCGTCGTGCAGGATGTGCCGCCCTTCGTGAAGGTCATGGGCGACCCGGCCGAGGTGCGCACGGTGAACGACGTCGGTCTGCAGCGCGCCGGCGTGAGTGCCGAGGACGTGCAGGAGATCAAACACGTCTACCGCACGATCTTCCGCCTCGGACGTTCGGTGCTCGAGGAAGCCCATTCACTCATCAATGACGACTCACCGCTCGTGCGCGAGTTGGCCGAGTTCCTGATTCGCAAGGAGGCCGGACGCTTTGGCCGCTACCGGGAGTCGCTCCGTGGGAGCTGACACGCTGAAAACCGCCGTGATCGGTGTGGGCCACCTCGGCCGCCACCATGCCCGTTTGATGGGGCAGGCCGAAGGTTCGGAGCTCGTCGGCATCGTCGACGCGAACATCGAGCAGGCGCGCGCCATCGCTGCGCCGCTCGACGTGCCCGCATACGCGTCGGTCGACGAGTTGCCCGACTCGGTGCAGGCGGCAACCGTCGCGGCGCCCACCGTCTATCACCACGACATCACCTGCGCGTTGTTGAAGCGCGGGGTGCACGTGCTCGTCGAGAAGCCGATGGCGGCCACCGAGGCCGACGCCGAAGCGATGGCCGAGCTCGCCGATGCAAACAACCTCGTGTTGCAGGTCGGGCACATCGAGCGTTTCAACCCGGCGCTGCGCGTGCTGCGCGAACTGCGCCTGCGTCCGCGCTTCATCGAGGCTCACCGTCTCGCGCCGTTCAACTTCCGCACGCTCGACGTCTCCGTCGTCATGGATCTCATGATCCACGACCTCGACCTCGTGCTCGAGCTCGTCGATTCGAAGCTCGACCGCGTGGACGCCTCGGGCAGCAACTTCCTCGCCCAGCACACCGACCTCGCCAACGCGCGCCTGACCTTCGCCGACGGCTGCGTCGCCAACGTCACGGCGAGTCGCGTGTCCTTCGAGCCGATGCGGAAAACCCGCGTCTTCACGGAGCGCGCCTTCGTCTCGCTCGACTTCGGCACCCGGCGCGCCTTCGTCGCAACGCTCGCGGATGGCTTCGACCCGGGTTCGCTCACGGCTGCCCATGCGAAGCAGATCGACCCCGACGACTCGTTCAAGGAGTGGGTCCAGAAGGGTCTCATGACCCTGCGCGAGATCGACATGGACGAGACGAACCCGCTGGCCGACGAGATCCACGCCTTCCTCATGGCCGCGCGCGGCAAGGAGAACGAGCTCGATCTGCGCGGCTGCAGCGCGGATGAGGGCCTCCGGGCGGTGCAGGTGGCGCACCAGGTGGCACGCGCGATCGCGGGACGCTGAGGAGTTCGTCACCTTTGGTTGATGAGGACTGACATCTGCTCCTCGATCGCGAGGATGTCGGGCTTTCCGTCGAGGTCGACATCCGCTGACGTCACATCGATGCCGCGTGCGCCACTCGAGAAGGTGAGGCGTTCTTGGAACGTGCCGTCACCGTTGCCGATCAAGATGTTCATCTGATAGCGGTACATGTTGACGGTGGCGATGTCGGGAATGCCATCGAGATCATAGTCGCCGACGGATGCTGCGCTGTGGTTCGTCCCGGCCCCGTAGCTCATGGGCGCTGAGAACGAACCGTCACCCGCGCTCAGGCGCACGAGGAGGGCATCCGCGCAGATGATCAGGTCGTCGTCGCCGTCGCCATCGAGGTCTGCGAGGTCGACGTCGTCCTGCGGCAAGTTGATGGAGAGAAAGGTGGCTGGGGCAAAGGTCCCATCGCCCAATCCGAGCAGGATCGTGACTTGGAGCCCAAGCCCCACCACGGCGATGTCGGGAATCGCATCGTCGTCGATGAACCCGACCGCGATGTAGCGTGGGCCGTCCCCGACAGCGATCGTCGTGGGAACACCGAGGGACCCCGCTCCGTCGCCGAGGAGGATCGACACGGTGTTGTCGCCTGCATTCGCCGTCGCGACGTCTGCATGCGTGTCGCCGTTGAAGTCGGCGATGGCCACCGCGCGAAGGGCGTCTCCCGCGGCGTGCGAGGCGGCGGGGCCGAACGTGCCGTCGCCGTTCCCGAGGGCGATGAAGACGTTGTCGGAGTTGGCGATGACGAGGTCGAGGGTGTCGTTGCTGTCGATCTTGCCGACGGCGAGTTCGCGGGGAGGTACTCCGAGGCCCGCTGTTGAAGCCGAGCCGAACGATCCATCGCCCGCGTTGAAGGCGATCGCAACGCCAGCGGAGGTCGCGGCGATGGCGTCGGGTGCGCCGTCGGCGTTGAGGTCGCCCGCCAAGAGCCTGCGGACAGTGGAACCCATCAACACGTTCTCGTAGGTCGGGAATGACCCCGGGGCATCGGCGAAGACGACCGAGAAACTCGCCGTCGAGGCCGTTGCGGTGACGATGTCGAGTGCGTCGTCGTCGTCCATGTCAGCGAGTGCGATGCCCTGGTTGTAGCTGCCCGAGCCGAGGGTCTCGGCGGGCGCAAACCCTCCCAAACCGTCGTTGCGTAGCAAGGCGATGACGCCTGGGATCGAGCGATGGCTCGTCACGAGGTCGGCGTCACCGTCGGCGTCGATGTCGGCCGTCGTGATCGCGATCGCCTGGGACGGCGTCGCGACGGTGCTCGCCGTGAAGGTCCCGTTGCCGGCGCCGAGGGCCACGGTGACGCTGCCACTCGTCGTAGCGATCGCGAGGTCGACGGTGTCGCCGTCATCGAAGTGGCCGACGGTGATGTCGTCCCCACCGCCGAACGAGAAGAGGGTGGGAGGCGCGAAGGTGCCGTCTCCGTTACCCAGGACGATCGATGTGTCGGACGGGTGGGTCACGCCGAGGTCCGCCGTGCCGTCGCCGTTGAAGTCTTCCGTTGCGAGGCCGAATCCCGGGAGCGCCGTCGGGATCGTCGTGCCGGCGGTGAAGCCGCCCCCTGCGGATCCCAGGAAGATGTCGATGCCGTCGTCGCCCGCAACCGCGATGTCGATGTGGGCGTCGGTGTTCAGGTGGGCATGGACGAGGCCGCGGGGCGCGGGACCGGTCGCGAGCGTCACGGCCGGGGAGAAGCTCCCGGGGGCTGTGGCGTAGAGCAGCGAGACGGAGTCGTCGAGTGTGTTCGCCGTCGCGAGGTCGAGGAGGGAGTCGCCGTTGAAGTCTGCCCCGATGATGCGGAGCGGGTCTCGGCCCACGGTGTAGGTGACCGGGGGAGAGAAGGCACCGTCGTCGTTCCCGAAGCGAATGGCCACGCGGCCGGCGGCGCCGTTGTTGATCGTCGTCGCGACGTCCATGATGTCGTCGTCGTCGAAGTCGCCGACGAGCACGTCGCGAGGAACACCTCCCACGGCGTGTTCCTCGCTCGGGAACAGCGGCCCGTCGGGTGGGCTGAGCTCATTGATCAGGACGACGACATCAGCGCCGGCTTGGTCGCTCACGACGACGTCGACCATCGTGTCTCCATCGAGATCGGCGGTGACGACCGAGGCGGGACTGACGTCGACGACGCAGTGAAATGGCACGTCGAACGTGCCGTCGCCAAGTCCGCGAAAGACCGAGACCTGCGTCGCGGTGGGGTCAGCGACGATGAGGTCGGTGACCGTGTCGCGGTCGATGTCTGCTGTGGTGATGTCCGCGGCTGTCGCGAGAGTCGAGACGGTCACGGGCGACCCGAACGTCCCGTCCCCCTGGTTGAACAGCGTGAAGACGGCATCACCGCAAGCCGCGAGATCGGGTGTGCCGTCACCATTGAGGTCGGCGATCGAAACACGGACTGCCAAGGGGGTGGCGTAGGAGACGACGGTTGCGGTGGGGGTGCCGACGTCGAAGACGATGCTGACGCCTGGGGTCATGGGGTCGATGTGGGCGACGACGACGTCGAGGCTTTCGTTGCCGTCGAGGTCCGCGACATCGATCGCCTGGGCGCTGGGCGTGACGTACGCCACCTGGGGTGAGAAGGTGCCATCGGCGATTCCGTAGATGAGCTGCAGCCCGTCGCTGACGCCCGTTGCGATGAGGGCGTCGAGCACGCCGTCGTTGTTCACGTCGCGCAGGTCGAGTCCTGCGGGGGCGCTCACCGGGGATGGGACAGCGACGCCCAGGCTGCCGTCGCCGCCGCCTGACATGACGACGAGCGCGTCGTTCGTCGTGTCCGTCGCGATGGCATCGAGATACCCGTCGCCGTCCATGTCGGCGACCGTCACGGAACGCGGCGCGAACCCGGTTGCAAAGACCGTCGGGGCGTCGAAGGTGCCGTCGCCCGTGCCGATCAGCACGGACACGGTCCCCGTGACGCCATCGGTCACGACGAGGTCAGGTGCTCCGTCTTCGTCCAGGTCGCCGACGTCGATCGCCTCGGGCGCCCCGGCGAGTTCGAGGGACGAGGCGCTGAAGGCCTTGATCGTCATCTTCAGCGAGTTGGTGGCCGCCAGCCCAGCTTGCGCTTCGCTGTCCGGAACGAATGTCTGCAGCCAAAGCGCCGTGCCGAGCAGAGCGCTGTCGTCGGGAAGGTCGAAGGGGACGGCGAGGTCACCGCCTCCTCCGATGGCGAGACCCGCGATGAGCAGGTCCGGGCTCGGCCCGAGGATGCCGCTCTTGAAGGGGGCAGCCAGTTCGCTGAGGCCGACGACGAGCGTTGCCGCGGCTCCGGGCAGGGCGTCGCTGACGACGAGCGCATTCCCGGAAGAGCCCGGCGTCGCAGGCCCGACGAGCGCGAGCTCGGGGACCGCCCCGTTCGTGCCGGGGATTCCGGGCGTGGTGACTTCGGCGGGGCCCTGGGCCACGGCGGAGGGCAGCAGGAAGATGGACGCCAGCAGGAATCGCACCATGGAGAGGCTCGCAGCGGGAGGATCGGCGATGTCAGTAAGGCAGAGGCCCGTACCTTTGGATTGCCGCCCAGGGCCGCGATCTCTGGCGCACTTGCAGAGACTTTCCATCGGGCGCGCCAATCTCTCGCCCATCACGCCTGAAAGGCCCGCCATTGCGTCCGGCCTCGGGCTGCTGATACCCTCCTGGGCTCGTGTGCCCGCACCAGATGCGGGACATCTCTT
Organism: Planctomycetota bacterium; assembly: GCA_029259745.1. Lineage (GTDB taxonomy): Bacteria > Planctomycetota > B15-G4 > B15-G4 > B15-G4 > OFTM221. The sequence goes on along the minus strand of JAJDEO010000052.1, from coordinate 6,361 downwards.
CCAGTACCTACAAGCCTGGAGAGACGGCCGGTCCTCGTCGCTGATGCGGCGTTGCTAGGCAGCTCTCCTGGAGACACCCATGGCCCTGCCGTCCCTCAAGGATCTCCTTGACGCTGGCGTTCACTTCGGCGCACCCGCTCAACAGTGGGACCCGCGCATGAAGCCGTACATCCACGCCAAGCGCAACAAGATCCACATCATCAACCTCGTCCACACGATCCGTGGCCTCGCCAAGGCCACGCACTTCCTCGAGTCGGTCGCGATGACCGGGCGCCAGATCATCATGATCTGCACCAAGCGCCAGATGCGCTCGCTGCTGCACCAGGAAGCCGTGAAGTGTGAGATGCCGTGGGTCACCGAGCGTTGGCTCGGTGGCACGCTGACGAACTTCAAGACGGTGCGTTCACGCCTGTCGCGTCTCGAGGAGCTCGAGACGATGGAGGAGAACGGTCAGCTCGACGCGCTGCCGAAGAAGGCGCAGTCGATGGCGAACCGCGAAGCGCGGCGCATCAAGAAGAACCTCGATGGCCTGCGTGAGCTCACGCGTGTGCCCGGCGCCGTGCTCGTCGTCGACCCGAAGCGCGAGCACATCGCGATCGCCGAGGCCCGTCGTATGGGCGTGCCGGTCGTCGCCATTCTCGACACCGACTGCGACCCCACGGGCGTTGACATCCGCATCCCGGCCAACGACGACTCGATGCGTTCGATCGGCCTTCTGCTCGGCACCATCGGCGAAGCGATCACTCGCGGCTCGGCCGCGTTCAAGCAGTCGGGACGTGCGCCGGAAGATGCCGTCGGCCGCGTGCGTGGCGAGCAGGTCCAGGCCATCACGGCCGCCGACATGCTCGAGACGTCTGGCCTGAAGGACGAGGTCACCGCCGCCGCCAAGACGACCGCTTCCGACGACGCCGCGAAGCCCGACGCTGCAGCGAAGCCCGATGCCGCCGAGGCGACAGCGGCCAGCGACGCTCCTGCAACTCCCCCCGCAACTCCTTCCGAGGCTTGACTCTCCGATGTCTGCAACGATTTCCGCATCCGACGTCATGAAGCTGCGCGCCGCCTCCGGGGCGCCGATGATGGACTGCAAGAAGGCGCTCACCGAAACGGGTGGCGACTTCGAGAAGTCGATCGAATGGCTGCGCAAGAAGGGCATCCAAACCGCGACCAAGCGTGCTGACCGCGATGTCGGCGAGGGGCTCGTGTCGAGCTACATCCACCACAACGGCCGCGTCGGCGTGCTGCTCGAGGTGAACTGCGAGACCGACTTCGTCGCCAAGAACGAGCAGTTCGCGGACTTCTGCCGCGACATCTCGCTCCACATCGCGTCGATGAAGCCGGAGTACCTCACGCGTGACGAGGTGCCGGCCGAGGTCGTCGCCAAGGAGCGCGAGATCGCAGCCGAGCAGATCGACAAGAGCAAGCCGGCCGACATCCAGGAGAAGATCCTCGATGGGCGCATCGGCAAGTTCTTCGCCGAGTGCTGCTTGATGGAGCAGCCGTTCGTGAAGGAAGACAAAAAGACGATCGAGCAGCACCGCGCTGAGACCGTTGGCAAGATCGGCGAGAACATCGTGATCCGGCGTTTCGTGCGCTACGAAATCGGCGGTTGATGCGGGCGTGACGTACTCCAACGTCCTCCTCAAACTCAGCGGCGAGGCCCTCGGGTCAGACGACGCGAGCCTCGATGCGACGGCCATCAGCGTCATCGCGAACCAGATTCGCGATGTCGTCTCGGCCGGGTGTCGGTTGGCCGTCGTGGTCGGCGGGGGGAACATCCTCCGCGGCCGCGACGTCGCCGACACGATCGAGGTGCGCGCGACGGCCGATCAGATGGGCATGCTCGCCACGATGGTGAACGGGCTGGCGATCGTCGACGGGCTCGAGAAGGTCGGTCTCGAGGCGCGCCTGATGTCCGCCGTGTCGGCGCACCAGATCTGCGAGCCGTTCATTCGCCGCCGTGCCCTGCGTCACCAGGAAAAGGGTCGCGTCGTCGTGCTCGCCGGCGGGACAGGCAATCCGTTCTTCACCACGGACACGACGGCAGCCCTGCGCGCATCAGAGCTCGAGTGCGATGTGGTGCTGAAAGCGACGCGCGTCGACGGAATCTATGATTCCGACCCGGAGAAGAACCCGGCCGCGAAGCGCTTCTCGCACCTGTCGTTCCGTGACGTGCTCGAGCGCGATCTGAAGGTCATGGATCTCACGGCGATCACGATGTGCATGGACAACGGCCTGCCGATCTGCGTCTTCGACGTGTTCGAGAGCGGCAACCTCGCACGTGTCGTCGCCGGCGAACGCATCGGGACGCTCGTCTCCGATGTCTCGGCGGCCGAGCCGACGGTCTGAGTTCTGCGGCGGTCGCTTGACGTCGCGCCGCGCCGATGCGCAAATCATGGGACGGTCGCGCCGCGTCAGGCGCGCTGCTCCTCGTGGTGTGAGCTCTTCGTCGCTGGCTGGCGTAGTCCGTCGACGAATCCACCAGCTCGCCTGCGTCGATGTGCCTTGACAGCGACGACGAGAACGAAACGAATCGCGCGAAGTTTTGAATCACACCACCAGCAAGCCGTGGCATTCGATATTCCGCCCGTGGCACTATCCACCGAACTGATCTCTGCGTTGCCAGACTTCGACGAGTCCATCTGTTCGCCCGCGATCTGTCGTCTTGATCTCGGGCCGGTGGGCACCACGACGAACGAAAGCACTTTCACCAGAGCCTGCTCGTCATCCAAGGAGGAACGAGATGAACATCAAGCCGATCGTCGATGAGACCCGTGAGAAGATGCAGAAGGGTGTCGAGTTCCTGGAGCAGAACCTGAAGGGCTTGCGCACCGGGCGCCCGACGCCGGCGCTTGTCGATGGCATCAAGGTGGAGGCTTACGGCAACCCGATGCCGCTGAACCAGGTCGCCACGATCAGTGTGCCCGACTCCAACCAGATCGTCGTCAAGCCGTTCGACCCCTCGACGTGCACCGCGATCGAGAAGGCGATCCTGAAGAGCGATCTCGGCATTACGCCTGAGACCGACGGCAAGGTCGTCCGACTCAACGTGCCGATGATGAGCCAGGAGCAGCGTGACAAGCTCGCGTCCAAGGTGAAGGAGATGTCGGAGGAGGCGCGCATCACGGTGCGCAACATCCGCCGCGATCAGAACAAGATCGTCGAGGCCGCGAAGAAGGATGGCGAGCTTTCCGAGGACCTCGAGCACGACGCCAAGGAAGAGATCCAGAAGCTCACGAAGGACATGGAAACGGCGATCGACGAACTCGCCGCCGACCGCGTCAAGCAGATCCAAGAAGGCTGACAGCCGACACCGTGGGGGTGTAGCTCAGTTGGTAGAGCAGCGGCCTTTTAAGCCGTTTGTCCTGGGTTCGAGCCCCAGTGCCCCCACCATTTCGCGCGTCGCCGCCGGCGCCCGGCGTGCTGCCGCGCAGCCGACCGCCAGGCACGTGCGAACTCGGCCGCGAGGTCGCCGCGAGGTCAGCGAGCCGCCCTCGCCGACGTTCAGACCGGATGTGTGCCGCGAGTCATCCTGCGGCCGCGCCTCAAGTGCCGCGCTTCAGACGCCGCGATCCACCATCGTGCGAATGCGCGTGACGAGGTGGCGCGCGGAAGGCGCCTCGGAGAGGCGTTCGAGCTTGCGGTAGAGGACGACCTGGGCGTCGTACTTCTCCTGGCTGTTGGGCTCGCCGAACGCCTCGGCCATGTGCAGCCCGTCGAGCACTTGCGTCGACAGGCCCTGCGCCTCGGCGTCCGAGAGTGTCACGTGACCGCACTCGAGGAGCAGGGCGTCCATCGTGGCGACGCGGTCGAGAAGGCGTCGGACGATCGCCGTGACCTCGTCGCGGCGTCCCGCGAGTGCTGAGGCTTCTTCGTTCTCGAGAGCGACGAGCCATGCGGCGACGTCTTCAAGACCCGGCGGTGCTTTCATCGGTCGGCTCCGACAAACGTGGCGAGTTGTTCTTCGAGTGCCCTTGGTGTCTCGACGGGAAGCTGACAGACGCCGCGCGTGCAGACCCAGGCCGTGCCGCCGCCGTCTTCGTCGTGGCGACCCTCGAGGAGCGCCGGCACGCTGCCCGTGTCGACGAAGACGTCGGCTGCCCCGGGGGCATCGCTCACGAGGAGCTGCGCGGGGAGGAGCTGGCGTCGGGCCGCGGCGAGGAGCGCGTCGTAGTCGGCGTCCCCGGGCATTCCGGCGAGCACGATCTCCGGGAACGGGCCTAGGAACGCGTCGGCGGCGATGAGCACGGACGGGAACGCAGGCGGGTTGCCGGCCGCGTCCTGCATCACGCGTTCGAGCGCGCGTTCAGACGACGCGAGGAAGGCCGAGCTGTCGTCGAAGGGCGCGAGGCGGACAAGCAGCTCGATGGCCGTGCTCGACCCCGCGGGCACCGCGCCGTCGGTGACGTCGCGCATGCGAGTGTCGAGCAGCGGGTCGACCGCGCGGGTCTCCCAGAACCCGCCGTCCTCGTCTTCGAAGAGCGCAATCATCTCGTGCGTCGTGCGCAACGACTGGTAGAGCAGCGTGGCGTCGGCGGTCGCCTCGTACGCGTCGAGCATTCCGAGCCCGACGGCGGCGTAGTCGGAGAGCGTCGCCTCCCCGCTGCGTGTGTCCTCGAAGTACTGGTGGACGAGGCTGACGTCGGCGTCGCGGCGCTTGAGCATGAAGCGTCGCATGACCGAGTACGCGAGGTTCTGCGCCGACGTGCGGATCTCGTCGTCGTCGAGCAGGTTCGCGGCACGTGAGAGTCCGCTGAGCATGTAGCCGTTCCAGGACGCGAGACACTTCTCGTCGAGGAAGGGATGCGGCCGCGGCGCACGGGCCGCGGCGAGGCGCGCGCGAACGTCGTCCCACCAGGCGTCGGCGGCCGCACGGTGTTCGTCGGTGACCTCACGCAACTCCACGCCCGCGAACCACGCGGCGCGTTCGTCGGGCGTGCGACGGGGCTGGGCGTGTGAGAGCCCATCTTCGAAGTTCCCGGCCTCCGTGATGTCGAGGAGTTCGGCCGCGCGGGCGCCGTCGTCGGGGCCGAGCACGTCGATGAGCTGCGCCTGGTTCCAGACGTAGAACAGACCCTCCTCGATGTGCGCGTCAGCGATGGGCGCGAGGTCGTCGCCGAAGGGCAGGCTGTCGGCGTCCTGGGCCGAGAAGTAGAGGCCGGTCTCGCTGAGCATCTCGTCCTGCGCCCAGCGGATCGTGTCGCGCACGACGCGCGCGAAGCGTTCCTCGCCGGTGAGCGCGTAGCCCTCAGCGTAGACGGCGATGAGCAGCGCGTTGTCGTAGAGCATCTTCTCGAAGTGTGGGATGCGCCACTCGCCGTCGACGGTGTAACGGTGGAAGCCGCCGCCGATGTGGTCGCGCAGTCCGCCCCAGGCCATGCCGTCGAGCGTGAGGATGATGCCATCGGCGGGCATCTCGTCGGGGTCGCGGAGGTGGCGCTTGATCGCGAAGCGCAGGGCCTGTCCCGGCGGGAATTTCGGTGCGCCGCGGTAGCCGCCGTGGACCGGGTCGAAGGTGGTGGCGAGGGCGCGCGTGGCGCGCGCGAGGTCGTCGGCCGACCAGCTCGCCGACTGGCCCAGGCGGTCGCGGCCGAGGAACTCCTGGACCGTGCCCGCGTAGGCGAGCAGGTCGTCACGCGTCGTCGACCAGTCGGTGACGATGGTCTGGACGATCTCGGTGAAGCCCGGGCGCCCGAAGCGCTCGGTCGGGGGGAAGTAGGTTCCGGCGAAGAAGGGCTCGCCGTCGGGCGTCATGAAGACGGTCATGGGCCATCCGCCGCGGCCTTGGTTCATGGCCGTCGTCGCGGTCATGTAGTGGGCGTCGACGGCCGGGTGCTGCTCGCGGTCGAGCTTGATTGCGATGAAGTGCTCGCCGAGCAGCGCGCCGATCGACGGGTCTTCGAACGACTCGTGCTCCATGACGTGGCACCAGTGGCACGAGCTGTAGCCGATCGAGAGGAAGACGGGCTTGTCTTCGGCCTTCGCCTGCGCGAATGCCGCGTCACCCCACTCGTGCCACGCGACGGTGTTGTCGGCGTGTTGGCGCAGGTACGGACTTTGCGCTGTCATGAGCCGCCAGCCGGCGCCCGGCGTGCCGGCGACGGGACGTGTGTTGTTGGTGGCGGTGGGCGGCGTGGTCTGGGTGCAGGCGGGGGTGGCCAGGGCGGCGAGGAGGGTGGTGATGAGGAGGGTGTGCATGGCGGTGATGGTAGTGGATGGGGGGCTTGGATTGGGGTGTGCGGGCGGGGGTGTGCGGGCGGGGGTGTGCTTGGACGCCGTCGGGGGGGGGGGGGGGGGGGGGGGGGGGGGGGGGGGGGGCTGCCACACGGATCGACCGGCGACGAGGAGGATAAGAGATAAAAGA
>JAJDEO010000051.1 GCA_029259745.1 Planctomycetota bacterium | reverse complement strand
CGCTCGAGGGCCGCGAACGCCAGCGACGCATCGGGCGACTTCAGCATCGCGACGAAGGCATCGGTGCGGCGCGACACCTCCGGCGGCTGCCGCAAGGCTCGCGGCCTGGGCGGCGACAGCCGTCGAGGCGTCGTTCATCAGCGGTGCGCGTGCGACCGCGACGAGCTGTGCGCGTAGCGCGTCGTCGGCGAAGCTCGTCAGGCGCTCCATGATCTCGAGTGCGTGCAGGCGGATGTAATGGTCGTCGGACCCGAGGCCTTCTTCGAGGAACGGCAAAACGCCGGGGCCGAGGTGGTGGAGGGTGAAGCGGGCGCCGTCGATCTGGCGCAGCTGGTAGGCACCGAGGTTGGCGACGAGCAGGCGCGTGCGCAGGGCGAGGTCGTCGTCGTCGAGCAGCGGAGTCGTGGCTGCCCAGAGTTCGACCCGGTGCTCGTCCCACCAGGCCTGCATGGCCCGGACGGCGGCCGTCCGGGTGGCGATGGGGGCCGTCGGATGGTCGCCGAAGTCCTGGCCCGCCAGGGCGAGGATGCCGTCGAGCGCGAGCTCCTGGAACCACGCCACGCGCTCGGTGCGCATCCAGGGCAGATCCGCGTCGGGCAGCTGCTCGGCGGTCTTCTCAGCGAGCACGGTGAGCAGGAAGGGCACGCCGGCGGGGTGGCCGAGGCGCGCGAGGGCCGTGGCTTCGGCGGCGCGGACGGCGACGGGGATGTCGAAGTCGACGGGATAGGGCCCGATGCCTTTGAGCAAGCGCGGGATGGCTTCGACGATCCCGCGTCGTCCGAGCTCGGCGGCGGCCACGCAGGCCACGGCGTCCTGCGGGTGCCGGAGGGCGGGCATGAGCGACGGACCGGCGGCGACCGAGCCGTCCTCGGGGATGCTGAGCAGGGCGTCGATGATGGCGGCGGGGTCGTCGAGCTGCTGCCAGGCGAGGTCGAGGCGCGTCTCCTGGTCGGGCAGTGGTGCCGCAAGGACGTCGCGCCAGAACCACTGGCGCTGATCGGGGTGGGTCCCGGGAAGGGGAGGCAGATCGGCCAGCGGACTCGTCGCTTGGGGCGCGTTCGGGGCTCCGGCCGGCTTGGGGCCGCAGCTCGGAAGGGCGATCGTGGCAGCGAGCGTCAGCGGCAGAAGGGCGAGGCAGGGGCAAGTCGGCATCGGATGGGGCCTCGTGGGGATGCGGCGAAGGGATGGCGTGCGGGACGACGATGGCGCCCTGGAAACCCGTATGGGAGGATACCGAGCTTGACTCGTGGCCCGTCTTTGCATGTGGAGAACGCAACGATGCCGTCGACCGAACTCGACCAAGACCTTCTCGCGATCCTCGCGTGCCCCGAAACGAAGGAGCCCGTCGCCCTCGCGGACGCCGAGCTGCTTGCACGCGTCAACGCGGCCATCGCCGCCGAGACGCTGAAGCAGCGCGACGGTGAAGTCATCGTCCGGCCGCTCGACGCCGGCCTTCTTCGTCAAGACGGCAAGGTGCTGTACGCCGTCCGCGGAGGCATCCCGATCATGCTGATCGACGAGTCCATCCCACTCGATCAGCTCACCTGACGCGCACTCACCCCGCGCACGCATGCCTCGCCTGGTAATCGCGTACTCCGCGACCCGGCGACCTCCGGAGCCCCATGGAAAAGCGGCTGCCCCTCGCCCTGATGCTCTGCGTCGCGGTGTTCTATTGGTACACGTCGACTGTTCTTCCGCAGCCGGGCACCGAGGGTGCGCCGGGCGGTGAGACGGTCGTCTCTGACACGCTGCCCGACACGGGGCTCTCGGCTCCGACTGGGGCCGCGCTTCCGGCGTCGCCGAATGCGGGCTCGCCTGCCGAACCGATGCCGACGGCGATGCTGCCCGTCGAGTCGCAGGCGCTGCCCTTCGAGGGCAACGGCTTCTCGGCCGTCGTCGAGACGCGCGGGGCGGGAATCTCGCGCCTTGACCTCGACGATTACACGCTGAGCGGCGATGACAGCGAGCCGATGCGGCTCATCGGTGCCGTCGATCCCGAGCGTCTCGGTTTCACGCTGACGGCCTCGGGCGATCGCTACGCGCTCGATCGCGTGGCCTGGGAGATCGAGAGTCAGGAGGTCACGCGCGACGGGACCCAGCTCGTTCTCACGCACACGACCGAAGACGGCTTGCGTTTCACGCGTGAGTTGCGTTCGACGGGCGCGCCCTTCTCCTTCGATCTGCTGCTGCGCGTCGAGAACATCGGCGACGTCGAGGGCGGGATTCTCAACCTGACGATGCTCGGGCCACCCGGTGTCCTGAACGACACGACAGCGGCGTTCGTGCAGGGGCCGACGGCGATCGCGATCGTCGACGAGCGCGGCACGACGGAGGTCGAGACCTGGAAGGGCGGTGACCTACTCGACGGCACGGCACGTCGTCTCGCGCCCGACCAGCGGCTGATCTGTGCGGGCACGATGACGAACTACTTCGCCTCGCTCCTCGTTCCGCACGAATCGCACGAGTTCGTCGTCCAGCCCGTGCCGGTGCTCGATCACTACGAGCTCGAGAAGGCCGTCGACGAGAAGCTGCCCTTCGACGAGGCCGAGCGCGAGCGCTGGCGCCGCCAGCTCGCCGACGACTACCGCGACTCGAACGCGTCCGTGCTGTTGTCGTTCCCTCACACGCGCCCCAAGCCCGGCGAGAGCCTCGAATACGGCTTCACGGTCTACGCGGGTCCGAAAGACCGCAAGCTCGCCGACGAACCGGGTTTCGGCTTCCTCAAGTCGGTCGTCTCGGAAGCCTACGGGTCGATGGCGTGGATCAACCGCGCGATGCTCGCGGTGCTCGAGTTCTTCCACGGCCTGACGGGCAACTGGGGCGTCGCGATCATCCTGCTCACGGTGCTCGTGCGCGGCATACTGTTCCCGCTGAGCCGCGTGCAGCAGAGCCAGATGATGGGCCACAGCGCGAAGATGCAGCGGCTCAAGCCGAAGATCGACGCGCTCAAGGAGAAGTACAAGGGCAACCAGAAGAAGTTCAACGAGGCCCAGATCCAGCTCATGAAGGAAGAGGGCGTGCGACCGCCGCTCGGCGGTTGCCTGCTGATGCTGCTGCAGTTCCCGATCTGGATCGGGCTCTACCAGGTGCTGCGCGCCTCGATCGAGCTGCGCCAGGCGCCGTTCATGGGGTGGATCACCGATCTGTCCCAGCCCGACCGCATGCCGCTGGGCCTCTTCGGCTTCGAGACACTCAACGTGCTGCCGATCCTCATGGCCGGCGCGATGGTGTTGTCGATGAAGGCGCAGCCAAAGCCCGCCGACGACACCCAAGCGCAGCAGCAGAAGATCATGGCCACGATCTTCCCCGTGATGATGCTGTTCCTGCTCTACGGCTACCCGGCGGGACTGGCGCTCTACATCCTGACGTCGTCGTTGCTCGGCGTCTTCGAGATCCAGGTCATCCGCAAGAAGTGGCCGGTCGGCGATGCCGCGCCGACTCCTGCCGCCACCTGATCGGCCACGTTTCGGCGGGGCGTCTCGGACACAGAAGGCGCGCGAATCGTGGATTCATCGCGCGCTCGGCTCGTCGCGAGACGTGAGGGAATCGCTGCAGCCCGCCGGAGACTCCTTCGGTGGGCTGCACGCGTCTCGGCTCTCGGCGGTGGGCATCGGCTGCTCGGCGGCGTATCCTCTCGGTCCTCATGACCACCAAGACACGCCAACGTAAGTCCCGTCTCGGGCTGTTCCTCTTCGTCGCCGGGCTCACTGCGGCGTCGTGGTTCGCCTTCCAGTTCTTCACGAAGGCGGAGGGCGGCAAGCTCGCCTTTCGGCCGTTGCCCTACGTGAACTACGGCCTCGAACCGAGCAACACGCGAGCGCCGGGCGCGCGCGACCTCGTGCGCACCTCGAACACCCTCGGCTTCCGCGGCCCGGAGATCGAGCTCCCGAAGCCTGCGTCGCGATTCCGCATCGTGTGTCTCGGCGGGTCGACGACGTACTCCGATCTCGTCAATGACGACGAGACCTACCCCGTGCACCTCGAGCGCATTCTCGAGCAGCGTCGGCCGGGGCAGGACATCGAAGTCATCAACGCCGGCGTGCCGTCGTACACGTCCGCCGAGAGTCTGGCGAACTTCATGTTCCGCTGCATCGACCTCGAGCCCGACGTCATCGTGCTCTACCAGGCCGCGAACGACCTCCGCACGCGGGGCTACGCGAACTACGACAGCGCCTACTTCCACTACCGCAAGGTCTGGGACGGCACGCTCGACAACCCCACCGAGAGCGACTTGGCCGAGCTGCGCGGCGGGATCAACCCGTACATCCAGCTCGACGCCCCGGCGACGGACATCCCGCGTCACGAGCTCATCAAGCGCTCGGGAACGGGCGCCTATCGCCGCAACCTGATCTCCATGATCGGCGCTGCGCGTGCGCACGGCATCGAGACGGCGCTCGTGACGTTCCTCATCGACCGCGGCAACGAGTACGTCAGCGACGAGATGGTGCGCGGCATCGAGGGCTACAACCGCGCGATGAAGGAGATCGGCGAACGCCACGGCGCGACGGTGATCGATCTCGCGTCGACGATGCCGTACGAAGGCATGTTCGGCGATCCGGTGCACATGAACGCCAAGGGCACCCTGCAGAAGGCGCGCGTGGTCGCGGACGGCTTGCTGGAGTTGGTGCCTTGAGTGACGACGCCGCACCGCGCTTGTCGGTGGCGGCTCCTTGCTACAACGAGGAGGAGGCGATCACCGAAGTCGTCGAGGAGTGGAACGGGATCCTCGACCACTTCCCGTACCCGACGGAGATCGTCCTCTGCAACGACGGTTCCACCGACAACACTCGGAACGTTCTGAAGGAGTTGCAGGTGCGCTTCCGGCGCGTCCGCGTCGTCGACTTCGAGAAGAACGGCGGCTACGGACGGGCGCTTTCGGCGGCCATCGACGCCACCCGCGGCGAATACGTCGTCACGATCGACAGCGACGGGCAGTTCGACCTCTCGGACGCCATGGCGCTGCTCGCCGAACTCGAAGAGGGCGAATACCACTGCGTCACCGGGTATCGCCGAGCCAAGCAGGACAGCTTCTTCCGCGTGATCGCCGACCGCGGGCTCAACAAGCTCGTGCGCCTGATGTTCGGCGTGCGCCTGCGCGACACCAACTGCGCCCTGAAAGTCGCCCAGGGCGACGTCCTGCGCGGCCTCAACATCGAGGCGCGCGGATACCCCACGCCCACCGAAATCTGCGTGCGCCTGCACGCGCTCGGGATGCACATGGGAGAAGAAGGCGTCACGCACCGCGAGCGGGCCGCCGGGGCGAGTAAGCTCCATCCCTTCCGAACGGCCTGGGCGATGTTCAGGTTCCTGCTGTACTTGCGCCGAAAGATCGCACTGAACAAGGCCCGTATCCTCCTCGAACCATGATCGCGCGATGACCGACACGCCACCCCGTGACGAGCTGCTCGGTGTGATTCTCGCCGCCGGCAAGGGCACGCGCATCCAGCCCTTCAGCGAGCGTTACCCCAAGCCGATCCTCCCGATCCTCGGCAAGTCGGTGTTGCAGCATCAGGTCGAGATCATGCGTGACCTCGGCGTGCGCCGCGTCATCATCGTGATCGGGCACCTCGGCTTCGAGATCGTGCGGGCGCTCGGCGATGGGGCCGACCTGGGCGTGTCGATCGAGTATGTCGACCAGGGGCCCACGCTCGGCATCGCCCATGCGGTGAGTAAGCTCGAGCAGCGCATCGACGCGCCGTTCATGCTCTTCCTCGGTGACATCTTCTTCGTCCATCGCGATCTCGGGTCGATGGTGGAGACGCTGCGCGATCCGAACGTCCACGGCGTGCTCGCCGTGAAGGAAGAGCCGTCGATGGCGGCGATCCGACGAAACTTCGTCGTCCTCGAGAACGAGGAAGGCTTCGTGCGGCGGGTGATCGAGAAGCCCCAGTACCCACGCACGACGCTCAAGGGCTGCGGCCTCTACCTCTTCGATCCGCTGTTCTTCGACGCCGTGCGGCGCACGCCGCGCTCGGCGCTGCGCGACGAGTACGAGATCACGGACGCGATCCAGATCTTCATCGACGACGGTCACGCCGTGAAGGCCGCGCGCGTCATCGAAGACGATCTGAACCTCAGCTACCCCGGCGACCTGCTCGACATCAACCTGCAGGTGCTCGGCGAGGGCGGCGAGTATCGCGGCGACGGGGTCCAGCTCGCGCCCGGCGCGTCGGCCACGCACAGCGTCCTCATGAAGGGCTGTCAGGTCACGACGCCGATCACGCTGCATGACTGCCTCGTCTTCCCCGGCGCCATCGTCGACAGCGCCGTCGACCTGCACCGCCACATCATCACGCCCGACCACGTCATCGACTGCCGTTGACGCCAAGGGTCCCCAGGGAGACTCCCCGTGAGCACTCGTCCTCGCGCCCTCGTTACCGGCGGCGCCGGCTTCATCGGACATCACCTCGTCGCGGCCCTGCGTGCGCGCGGACACGACGTCACGGTGCTCGACGACCTCTCGATGGGCAAACGCAGCAATGTCCCCGAGGACGTGCGCTTCGTCGAAGGCGACGTGCGTGACCCGGCCGCCGTCGACGAGGCCCTCGACGGCGTCTCGATCGTCTTCCACGAGGCCGCGATCGTCTCGATCCGCGCGTCGATCGAAGGCTTTGCGAACGATGCCGACGTGAACCTCACGGGCACGCTCAATCTCCTCCAGCGCATGGCCGGCAAGGGCATCACACGTGCGCTGCTGGCCTCGTCGATGGCGGTTTACTCCGACTCGCCGACGCCGACGCCGATGCCTGAGAGCTCCCCGACCGAACCCATCTCGCCCTACGGCATCGCGAAGCTCGCGGCCGAGAAGTACTGGCTCATGATGGGTAAGACGCTCGGCCTCGAGCCGACCGTGCTGCGCTACTTCAACACCTACGGGCCGGGCCAGACGCCGACCCCGTACGTCGGTGTCATCACGATCTTCATCAACCGGCTTCTCGCCGGCGAGGGCATCACCGTGTTCGGCGATGGGGAGCAGCGGCGCGACTTCGTGCACGTCTCGGACATCGTCGGCGCGAACCTCGCCGTGCTCGAGGCACCGACCGAGGCCGTCGCCGGGCGCATCTTCAACGTCGGCACGGGGCACGCGACGTCCGTGAACGACATCGCGCGCGGCGTGCTCGACGTCCTCGCGCCAGGGACCGATCCGATCATGGGCCCCGAGCAGCAGGGCGAGATGCGCAACGCGATCGCGGATGCGACGGCGCTGGCCGAGGCGACGGGCTTTCGCGCCAAGCGCCGCGCGGTCGACTTTGCGGATGTCGTCGATTTCTGGCGACGCTCAGGGTCGCAGGGGTGAGCGCGGACGCGCCGGTCGACACGATTGTCGCGGCGGCCACGGCGGCGGGGTCGGGGGACGTTGCGATCGTGCGCCTTTCGGGCGCCGCAGCGTGGCGCCTCGCGGGAAGCGTGCTCGTCGGTGCGGTGACGCTTGCCCCGCGCCGGCGTGTCCACGCGACGTTGCAGCTCGCGCCTGGTGCGTCGGTCGCTGTCGGCGTCCTCGCGTTCGCGGCCCCGCGCTCGGCCACAGGCGAGGATCTCGTCGAGCTCCATGTGCCGGGATGGCCGTCACTCGTCACCGAGCTCGTGGCGCGGCTCGTGCGAGCCGGGGCGCGCACAGCGGCTCCCGGCGAGTTCACGGCGCGGGCGCTGATCCTCGGGCGGACGTCGCCCGAAGCGGCTCTGGCGGTCGGGACGCTCGTCGCGTCGCAGTCGCCGACGGAGGCCGCTGCGGCCGCACGCGTGCTGACGACGGGCATGTCACCGCTCGTGACACAACTCGCCGACGCGCTGCTGGACGCCCTCGCGCTCGTCGAGGCGCACGTCGACTTCGAGGAGCAGGACACCGAGGAGATCGACGAGACGCAGCTGCGCGCCGGGCTCGCGCGCGCAGCCGGCACCGCCTCAGCACTCGACCGCTGCGCCCAGGCGCTCGCGCCGAGTGACGGCGTCACGGATGTGCTGCTGCTCGGCCCGACGAACGCCGGCAAGACGAGCCTGTTCCTCGCGCTGTGTCCCGGAGCGCGCGCGACGGTGTCGTCCGTGCCCGGGACGACGCGCGACCTGCTCGAAGCCGAGGTCGAACACGACGGGCGCCGCTTCCGCATCCTCGACGGCCCGGGACTCGAGTCGGATCACCCCGAGCTCGGGCCCCTCGATGTCGCGGCGATGGAGACCTTCGTCGCGCAGTGCGCGCGGGCGGGCATCGTCGTAGACGTCGAGGACGTCGGTCGGGCCGGGCATGCCGGGCGGCGCGCGGCGCGGCGTGCGATCGTCGGCGAGCGGCCCTGCGTCGATGTGGTCAACAAGGTCGATCTCGTGGAGCACTACGCGGGCGACGTGCTCGCCGTGTCGGCCGAAACCGGCGTCGGGCTGGCGTCTTTGTGGGACGCGATCGTCGCGGCTGCTCCTGCACCGCGGGCGCCCGATGTCGCCGATGCCCGCGTGCGCGCCGCGGCGCGTGAGGTCGTCGCGCTCATCGGCGAGCTGGCCGGCGGGGCGACGATCGGCGCGACGTTGCCGGCCATTGCGTGGACGCTGCGCGAGGCGCTCGAGGCGATCGACGCCAGTGGGGGCGCAGAGAAACCGCGCCGCGACGTCGTCGATGCCGTCCTGGACCGCATCTACGCGACCTTCTGCGTCGGAAAGTAGCCTGCTGCGACCCCCGTCGGTCACGTCGGCGACGGCACGTGGTCAAGCCCGGGATATGCACGGACGATCGTCGCGAGGGCGCGGCTGGGCCTTGTTGGCAAGGCGCAGCGAGGTTGCTGACCGGAGGCGGCCTGCGTTGGCCGTTGAGGATCAGAACCGTCGAACAACACGCCTCCTGCGCTCAACGAAGTGGTCCTTGGCCTCGGCGTCGAAAGATGCTGATTCTCCTTGCCCTGCAGACGCAGCCACGCCCTCGCAACACATCCCCTCCGAAGCAGTTCCTGAACGGACTGCTATTCTACGGCGATGCCCCCCGACCGCGAGACAGACCGCAGCACCCACGCGACGCCTGCGCGTGTCGTGCGTGACATGTCGCGTGTCCTCGAGGTCGACCACCCGATCGACGCCGACGAGTTTCGGCGCCGCTACCCGCGCCTGCCCGACGCGCTCAAGGCGATTCATCGCCGTGCCGAACGTCGCGCGGGTTCAGGTGCCAGCACCGACGTGCGCGATGGCAGGCATGTCGGCATCGGCTCGGAGCTCGATGACTACCGCATCATCGGCGAGATCGGCCGTGGTGGCATGGGCATGGTGTACGAGGCCGAGCAGCTCTCGCTCGGGCGCCGGGTCGCTCTGAAGGTGCTGCCCTCGGGCGCGCTGCGCAACCAGCGCGCCGTCGATCGCTTCCGCCGCGAGGCGACGGCTGTCGCGCGCCTTTCGCACCCGCGCATCGTCGCCGTCCACGGCTTCAACATCAGTGGCGACTCGGCGTACCTCGCGATGGAACTCGTGCGCGGGCTCGACCTCGCCGACATCGTCGACAAGCTGCGCTCGGCGCGCACGCACGGGCGTCGCTTCGTACTCATCAGCGGCCCCGACCTCGACGTCGACGTCAGCGAGTGGGCGCGGGGACGCAAGCTCGTCGGCACCGTGCCCGGCGACCCGCGCGCGCCCGAAGGCATCGTCATCGACCTGCGCAACTACCAGCACATGGCCGCGTCGATCGCCGCCGATGCTGCCGACGCTCTGCGTCACGCCCATGCCCACGGCATCATCCACCGCGACATCAAGCCCTCGAATCTGCTGCTCTCCGAAAACGGGCACGTCAAGCTCTCCGACTTCGGTCTTGCGAAGGGCATCGAAGACCAGAGCCTGACCAAGACGGGCGACTTCGTCGGCTCGCCGGCCTACGTCAGCCCCGAGCAAGCCAGCTCGCGTCGTGCGCGCATCGACGAGCGCAGTGACATCTACTCGCTCGGTGTCACGCTCTACGAGCTGCTGACGCTGCACCAGCCGTTCGCGGGAAAAGACGTTGCCGACGCGCTGCGCAAGATCATCACAAAAGACCCGCCGCCACCGACGCGCATCAACCCGCGCTTGTCGCGTGACCTCGAGACGATCGTCATGAAGGCGATCGAGAAAGACCCCGACAAGCGCTACCAGAGCGCGGCCGAGTTCGGCGACGACCTGCGGCGCTTCTTGAACTATGAGCCGATCCTGGCGCGGCCGCTCGGTCCGATCGGACGCCTGGCGCGCTCGATGCAGCGCAACCGCATCACGTGGGCGCTGGCCGGCATGGGGCTCACGATCGTCGCGCTGCTCGCGGCTCTCACGGTTCAGGGTGGGAGCGGCGGACGGGCGTCCGTCATCTTGCAAGAAGTAGGGCGCACGATCTCCGACCCCGAGACCTTGGGCGCGTTGCAGAGCGCGAGCGAGTTGGCGGTCGACCTCTCGCCTGATGAACGTCAGCGGCGCATCCTCGAGATGGCCGACGAAGTCACGCGGTTGCTCGATGCCGGCGACCTCGAGCTCGTCTTGCAACGCTTGCGCACGATCGACGTGAAGGTGGCGTTGGCGATGGGGAGCGCCGGGGCGCCACTGCTCGCCGAGACGCTGCGCTCGACGAAGGTACGCACCGTGCGTGCGGTGCGCGATGCGATCGGCCGCGAGACCACGGCCCAAGGGCGTCGGCGCTGGCTGCTGGCGCTCGAGCGGCTGCTCGGCGATCCCGACTCACTCGTTGCGAAGAACGCGGCGGTCGTCCTCGGTGAGGTGGGTGACTCGACCAGCCTGGGGCGCCTCGTCGATGCGCTGCGCGAGCGCGACGACCGGGTGGGCAAGGTGGCCGTGTTGCGCGCCATCGCCGCCTTGGGCGACCCGAGCGTGGCCGAGCACGTCGCCGACATCGCGCGGTCGCCCGACCCCTGGGTGCGCTTCCACGTGCTCGAGACGCTCGAGGCGCTACAGCCCGAAGACCTCGAGCTGCTCACCGTCGTGTTCCGCGGCGACGAGACGGGCTGGATCCAGCACCGCTATCGCATGGCTCGCGAGGGGGACCGATGAGGCAGCGAGTTGCCGCGTTGCTCGTTCTGTTCGGCCTGCTCGTCGGCGGGTGCGTCGAGCGCAAACCGACCGTCGGTGTCCTTCTGCCGCTCACGAGCGACGACCTCTCGGGATGGGGGAACGAGGCCTACGAGGGGTTCATGCTCGCCGTCGAGGACTCGGGTACCGAGTTCCAGCCGATCGTCCAGGACACCGGCGGGACGGTCAGCGGAACCATCGGCGCCTTCGAGGCGCTCGTGCGTCAGGGCGCGACGGTCGTGATCGGGCCGATCGGGACGGACGCCGCCAAGGCCGCGGCCGTCGTGGCGCGTCGGCATCAGGTGCCGTTCTTGACGCCCTCCGCCACGGGCGTCGAAGTCACGGCCGACAACCCCTTCGCCTTCCGCTTCTGCTACGACGATGGCGATGCCGCCGAGGCCCTCGCGGCCTTCGCGCGCCAGACGCTCGACCTCAAGCGCATCGCCGTCGTCGTCGACCTCGGCACGAGCTACTCGGTCGGGCTCGCGGGCGCCTTCGAGGAGGCATTCTCGCGCCAGCGCGGCGTCATCGTGGCCGAGATCGGCTACTGGGCCGACGACCCGTCCAGCGCGGACGTGCTCGATCGCGTGGCCGCCCTCGATGTCGACGGAGCTCTCATGGCCGGCTACGGCGGTGACGTGGCCCGCATGGTCCGCGCCGCGAGCCACGAGCGCCTCGGTGAGCTGGTCCTGCTCGGCGGCGACGGCTGGGACAGCGACGAGCTGCGCGAGATCCTGCCGACCAAGGTCCGCGACGCCTATCACACGAGCCATTTCCACGTCGACGACCCCCGGGAGGCCTCCGTGACTCCCTTCGTCGAACGCTACACGGCCGTCCACCAGGTGCCGCCCTCGGATTTCGCGGCCCTCATGTACGACAGCACCCGGGCCGTCCTTTCGGTCTTCGATCCGTCGCTCGACGGCGTGGGGATGGCCAAGCGCCTCGACTCGATCCGCGAGTGGCCGGGAGTGACGGGCGTCATCTCGATGAACCCCGAGGGCAACCCCACGGAGAAGGGAATCGTGCTCGAACGCGTGATCCTGGGCGGACCGTCGCGCTTCGTCGAGCGGACGAGCCGCTAGAGCCCGCCGGCCGCGACCGATCCCGGGTTTCGGGCCGGATCGCAGCGGTGTTCGGATTTCAACGCAAGGGTTTGCGGTTGGATGACTTGGAAACGCTCCATCTTGTGGGATACTGCGTCGCTGCGGGTGAGCGGGCACGCCACCAGCGATTCGAACACGAGGAGGAGGACGGGCCCCCGGTGCGCTGCCCCTATTGCAAGGCCAACAACGATCGTGTCATCGACTCGCGCACGTCCGGCGAGGCTGATGTCATCCGCCGTCGGCGTGAATGCCTCGAGTGCAACGGGCGTTTCACGACATATGAGCGCGTCGGCGAGACGCCGCTGCGGGTCGTGAAGAAGGATGGCACGCGGGTGCCGTTCGAGCGCGGGAAGATCCTGCGCAGCCTCATGATCGCGTGCCAGAAGCGGCCCGTGACCACGGAGACCATGGAGTCGCTCGTCTCCGACATCGAGACCCAGCTGCACGAGATGTTCGACAAGGAGGTCGCGAGCAAATACGTCGGCCACCGGGTCATGGAGGCCCTGCGCGACGTCGATCACGTCGCCTACGTGCGCTTTGCGTCCGTCTACCGCGAGTTCAAGGACGTCAACGAGTTCATCGACGAGCTGCGACCGCTGCTCGGACGGTCCGTCGACGACCGGCACCCGACGAGTGAGGAGCTGCCCGGTGCGTAGAGCTGAGGCCGTCACTCGCGCGGGCGAGATCTACAAGCGCGACGGGCGCTGCGAGCCGTTCGAGCGCGACAAGCTCGGGCGCGCGTTGTCCGAGGCCCTCGCGGCGTCGGGTGAAGCGCCGGCCGGGACGTCGCTGGGCGACGACTTCGCGCAGATCGTGCACACCACGTTGCTGTCGAGTCAGCGCGAGGCCGTCTGGACGAGCACGGACGTGGCGGCCCTGGCCGTCGAGGTGCTCGAGTCGTCGGGCTGCTCCGGTGCCGCCCACGCGTGGCGCGCCGTCGATCGCGCGCGCCGACACTGGCGTGGATCGGGTTCGCACGCGACGGCCGAGGACACGTTCTCGAAGGGCCGGCTCGTCGAGTGGATGGCGAGTGATGCATCCGTCGAGCGCAGCGTGGCCGACGATGTCGCCGAGGCCGTCGAGCGCCGCCTTTTCGCGTCTGGTCTCATCGAACCTCACGACGGGCTCATGCGTGAATGGGTCGACCACGAACTCGCGCGCCGCGGTCTCGCGGGGCGCGTCGGTCGCGGCGCGGCGCTTCTCTCGCCGCGTGCGCTGCGTGAGCGCCTCGCCGACGCCCGCCCGGGCGACGATGTCGTGCGTCGCGCGGGCCGCGAAGTGCTCGCCGAGTACGCCGCGCGCGAGATCTATCCCGAGGCGGTCATGGCGGCCCACGAGCGCGGGCACATTGCGCTCGACGACGTGCTCGTGCCCGGGCGCGTCGACCAGGTCGTCGTGGATGCGGCCGTCGTGACGGTGCACGAGCTCGCCGTCCTGCGCGCGTCCAGCACGGCGCCGGTCGTCGTGTTGGTGTCCGATGCACGGCAGCTCGTCGACGTCATCGCGCGCCCCGGCTGGGCCGACGTCGAGTACGTCGTCGAACGCCCCGAACTCGTGCCCGCGTTGCTCGAACTCGTCACGTCTCGACGCGGTCGTGCGCTGCGCGGATCCGTCGTGATGTCTGCGCTCGCCACGCCCGGTGCCGCGCAGAGCTGGTCCCGCGAAGAAAGCGTGCGCGACACGCTCACGATTCGGCGCCGCGCCCCGAGCTGCGGTGTCACCGAACACGCGGTGACGCTGAACGCCGCCGGCCTCGCGCTCGACGTCGTCGACACGGCCGGAGCCATCGACCGCTTCCTCGCGCGCGTCTCGCGCACGGCACTCCTCGCCCAGCAAGCCTTCGACGCGCGCGCTGTCATGGCAGGGGCGCCGGCCTGGCCGAACGCTGCGACGCTTGCCGCGCACGGCGTCGCGATCCCCGGCCCGCGGGGCGGACGCCTCATGATCGCGGGCCTCGACGTGGCCTTCGGGCTGCTCGGCGTCACTTCGCCGCGCGCTGCGCTGCGCCTGGCGCGTCGTCTCAGCGCGACACTCGGGCGGCTCGTCCACCCGGCACCACGCCGTCTTCTGCATCACTTCGGGACCGAGGACCTCGCACGTCATCCGCACCTGCGTGATCGCTGGGAGCTCGACACCGAGCGCGTCGCCTTCGCCTACGATGTCCCGCTTGCCAGCTCGTCCGACGGGCGCGCCCTCGCGCGGCTCCTCACCTCGCTCCCGCTGCATCCCATGGCTCCGCTGCCCCGCACCGTCGGGCGCCGCGACCGTCTCTTGCATTCGCTGTCGTCCTTGCCCCTGGCCCCACATCCATGCGCCTGACTCGCATCGAACTCTTTGGTTTCAAGTCGTTCGCCGACCGCACCACGCTCGAGCTGCCCGCGGGCTTGACCGCGATCGTCGGCCCGAACGGCTGCGGCAAGTCGAACGTCATGGACGCCGTGAAGTGGGTGCTCGGCGAACAGCGCCCGACGCACCTGCGCGGCGACGAGATGATGGACGTCGTCTTCAAGGGCAACGGCGCGCGTGGAGCGCGCAACTTCGCCGAGGCGTCGCTCGTCTTCGACAACAGCGACGGCTCGATGTCGATCGACTTCACGGAAGTCGTCCTCACGCGGCGCCTCTACCGCTCCGGTGAGAGCGAGTACCTCATCAACCGGCAGGCGGCGCGCCTGAAGGACATCCGCAACCTGCTGATGGACACCGGGCTCGGGACGTCGGCCTACTCGATCATGGAGCAGGGGCGCATCGACGCGATCCTCTCCGCCAACCCGGCCGAGCGGCGGCGCATCTTCGAGGAAGCGGCCGGCATCAGTCGCTACCGCGCGCAGCGCCGCGAGGCCGAGCTGAAGCTGGCCCGCACCGAGCAGAACCTGCTGCGTCTCGGCGACATCGTCGAGGAGCTCGAGAAGCGCTCGCGGTCGCTGAAGAACCAGGCCGGACGCGCGCGCAGCTACGTCGCTGCGCGCGAACGCGTCACGAAGCTCAAGGCGCTCTTCTACTCGCATCGCTGGTCGGAGCTGGGCGACCAGCTCGATGAACTCAGCGGCGCCGGCGGCGGGCTCGAAGAGAGCGAAGCCCAGGCGCGCGTGCAGGTCAACGAAGCGCGCGCGGCGCTCGAGGCCATGCAGACGGATCTCGATGGCGCCCGCGGCAAGGTCGACGCAGCGGCCGAGGCCTTCCGCCAGGCGACGGGTGCGGCCGAGGCTCTCGGTCAGCGCAAGCACGCGCTCGAGGAGCGGCTGGCCGAGTTCGCCGAGCGACGTGCGGCGCTTTCCGAACGCATCGAGTTGCTCGAGAACGGGCTCACGGATCGCCGTGAAGAGGTCGCGGCGATCGAGGCGCGCAGCGAGGAACTGACGCGCGAGAGCGAGTCGTGCCGCGCCGTGCTCACCGAAAAGCAAACCGCGCACACGGCTGCGCAGCGCTCGCTCGACGAGTGGTTGCGCGCCGACGCCGTGCGCCGCAACGAAGCGCTCGAACGCGCCTCCGAACTTACCGAGACGCGCAACCTCCTCGCGACGACGGGGTCACGCGAGGCCGGGCTCTCGGCGTCGCGCGATCGCATCTCGGAGCGTTGCGTGGCTCTGGGCGCGCAGCTCGCTGAGCACCAGTCGATCGAAGGCAAGCTCGACCTCGGCACGCAGGATCTTGACGCGTCGCTCGAGGCCGCGCAGCAGGATGTCGAGGAACGTCGGCGTCGCAAGGACGGTCTCGCGAGCGAGATCGAGGTGCTCGACAGCCGTCAGGTGACGCTGCGCGAGCAGCTCGCGGCCAACGATTCGCGCCGCGCTGCGATCGAAGAACTCATCGCACGGCGTGAGGGTGTCTCGCACGGCGCGCGCACGCTGCTCGAGTCGGAGATGGACGGCGTCGAGAGTCTCGTCGTCGACCACGTGCGCGCACCGACGGACCTGACCGAAGCCGTCGAGGCGGCGCTGGGGGCATCGGCTGAGGCCGTCATCGTCTCTTCGCGTGCCCATGGCCTGGAGGCGCTTGAGGTGCTGCGCGAGCGCGAGGCCGGGCGCGTCATGCTGCTTCCGCGCGCGGGCACGCGTCCCCACGACGGAGCTGCGTCGGGCGAGCGACTCATCGACCGCCTCACGATCACGGGCGAGCGCGAGGCCGTCAACACGCTGCTCGGGCACGTGCGGCTCGTCTCCAGCGCCGAGGCTTTCCTCGATGTGACGCCGGACGGGGTGACGGCATACGTCACGCCGTCGGGCGAGTTGATGGACGAGCGCGGTGTGCTACGCGGCGGTCGCTCGGGACGCGAAGGCGGGCTCGTCGCGCGTCAGGCCGAGGCCGACGAACTCAAGCGCGTCGTGGCTGGCCTGCGTCAGGAGCTGGCCGCCGTGACGGCCGAGCGTTCTCAGCATCTCGACATGCTCGTGGCGCTCGAGGGCGATCTCGACGGGGCCAACACGCGCGTCCGCAAGTTCGAAGCCGAGCGCGAGCGCGCACGCGAGGAGCAGCGCCAGGTCGTCGCGCGGCGTGAGGCGCTGCGCCGTGATGTTGCGTCACACGAGCACGATCTCGAGCAGCTCGCGCGCGAACTCGTCGACGTGGTCGCCACGCAGCGCCATGCCAAGGAGCGTGAGGCCGAGTTGGCAGCGGCCGTCGAGCGTGACCAGGCCGAGGAAGAGGCGCGCACGGCACAGCGTGGCTCGCTCGACGAGACCGTCGCCAAGACGCAGGCGGCTGTCGGTGTTGCGCAGTCGGAGCTGAGCCGTCGCGAAGAACGTCGCGAAGGCCTGACGACGGAACTTCGTCAGGCCCAGCGCGCGTTGACGGAACGCGAAGAAGACCTGCGCCGGACGCGCGCCGAACTCGATCAGCTCGGCGACCAGGAAACGGCGCAGCGCGTCGAGGCCGACGAACTCGTCGAGCGCACCGGCGAGGTCGAGAGTGAGCGCGAACGCTGCGCCAAGGAGCTCGAGCAGGCCAAGCAGGTGGGGGCCGAGCTGCACGAGAAGCTCGTGGAGCACCGCGCGGCAATCGCGACGGCCGAGTCGGCGCTCGAGGCGGCGGCCGACGGCCTGGCCAAGCACCGGATGCGCGAGCAGGAAGCGCGCATTCACCGCGACACACTGCGCCAGAAGGTCATCGACGAACTCGACGTCGACCTTGAGACGGACGAACTGGCCGTCGAACCGCTCGATTCACTGCCCGCGGCGAGCACTGCGGACGACGACGAAGAGTCGGACGAGAGTGAAGGGAGTGACGTCGTCGACGAGGTACAGGCCGAGACCGAGCCTGAAGCCGCCGACGAGGTGGCGACCACCGAACACGTCGCATCCGAGCCCGTCGCTGAACTCGACTGGGATGCCATCGAAGCCGAGATCGAGCAGCTGCGCCAGAAGATGGCGCGCATGGGCAACGTCAACCTCGGCGCGATCGACGAACTTGCCGAGGTCGACGAACGCCTCGGCGAGATCACCGGGCAGCGCGACGACCTCGACTCGGCCAAGGGCAAGCTCGCCGAGACGATCACGCGCCTGAACAAGGAGTCGAAGGAACGCTTCATCAAGACGTTCGAGGAGGTGCGCGACAACTTCCGGACGATCTTCCGCAAGCTGTTCCACGGCGGTAAGGCCGACATCACGATGAAGGAGGGCGACGACGTCCTCGAGGCCGGCGTCGACATCGTCGCGGCGCCTCCGGGCAAGGACGCTCGCTCGATCTCGCTGCTGTCAGGTGGCGAGCGCACGATGACGGCGGTCGGGCTCTTGTTCGCTCTGTTCAAGACGCGGCCGAGTCCTGTGTGTCTGCTCGACGAAGTCGATGCCGCGCTCGACGAAACGAACATCGATCGCTTCTGCACGGTGCTCGAGGACTTCCTCGGCCAGAGTCAGTTCGTCGTCGTGACGCACGCACGGCGCACGATGTCCTACGCCGACACGATCTTCGGGATCACGATGCAGGAGCACGGCGTGAGCCGCGCGCTGAGCCTGACGATGGAACAGGTCGAGGAGTCGCAGGCGTCGGGGCGCTCGTTCGACGACATCGCGGGTGCCGAGGACGACATCACCGTGGAAGCCAGCGCCTGACGTTGGTCGGCGTTTGCAATGTCACGTGGAGTGCCGCGGGCCGTCATCCTGAGTGGCGGCCCGCGAGCCGTTTGGTGCGCGCATCACGGCCAACGGTTGCGTGCTCGGCTACGTGTTGGGAATGGATGGCGTCGCGTCGCGAACGGTCGGGTCAAGCGCCGACTTGGCGACCTTCCCGACGGAGCGGGCGCTTGAAGACACGTCCATTCGGGCAAAAAAAAACGACCTCGTGAAGGAGGTCGTCGCGTTGACGCGGAGGGAAATAAGGCGGACCAGGGAGTGATACTCTGGGGAAAAGGGGAAGAAGGGGAGAAGAGTAGCCTGTGAAGGCCCACCCACTGGTCCGCCAAGTCGCAGCATAGCTCAGGATGTTTTGCGTCTCCATCGATTTTCGGTGGTTCGCCTTGCTCGTTGGCGAGTTGTTTCCGGACGGCCTGAGCGAGAGAATGCACCACTCGTCACTTCGACGAATGACCCGTTGCGAGACACATGTCTAAGCATCATCCCGCCGTCTTGCAGTTGCAGGGAGCCGCATCCCGGATGGTCCTCGGGCTGCTTTGGTCGCTCCCCGATCGCGTTGCGGTGCGCGGCATGCGGTGGTTCGGGCGAGTCGCGGCGAGTGTCTGCCGTTCACGACGTCAAACCGCCCAGTCGCGCGTCCAAGAATGTCTTGGTGTCGATGCCGACCGAGCGTCCCAGATTGCGCGCGGTGCGTTCGTCTCCATGTCGCTGAACATGATTGAACCGGAGTTGCTCCGCCGCCGCATGGCCGAGGACGACTTCGTGTTCGACGATCATTTTGTGATCGAGGGCAGAGAACACCTGCAAGCAGCACTCGCGAGTGGGCGCGGAGTTGTCTTCTGCGGCGGTCACTTTGGCGCGTGGGAGGTGTTTCCATCCGTGATGGCGCAGCTCGGTCACCCGATCTGGATCATGGCGCGTGCCGTTGCCAACCCGCACGTCGAAGCGTGGCTCGCGAAGCGGGTCCGCGTAGGAACGGTGCGAGGCGTCGTGCCCAAAGAAGGCGGGATTCCGAAGCTTGCACGTGCGCTCAAACGCGGTGAGCCCATGGCGCTCCTGCTCGACCAGCGCGCGCGCGGCCATGGAGTCGTGCTTCCGTTCCTCGGGCGCCCGGCGTCACACTTCAAGACGGCGGGCATGTTGTCGCGCCGCTTCGGGGCGTTGCTGATGCCGTTCTATGTCTTGCGTGAACGACCGGCCGAGAACGACGACTGGGCGTATCGCGTCGTGTTCGAGGCGCCCATCGAAGAGCCCCTGCCCGAGTTGACAGCGCGTGACGCCGAGATCGAGATGACGCGCCGCGTCTCCGTTTCGCTCGAAGCCCAGGTGCGTCGCCACCCCGACCAGTGGCTGTGGCTGCACGATCGCTGGAAGGCAGCGTGGCGCGGTGAAGATGCTGTCGGGCCGACGCCCTCCGTCGCGGAGTCACTGCCTTGAGAATCCCGCCGTCATGGAAGGCGATCTGATGGACCGCCCTCCGAAGAGGACATTTCCGCCGCTCGACTTCTCCAAGATCACGACGACGTCGGTCGGCAAGCGCGAGCACAAGGTGCACACGGGTCTGTTCGGACGAGCGCTTGATCCGTCCGAGGGCGGTGACGTCCTCGACACGATGCCCGATCTGCTCGGTGCCGCGACCCTGCGCCGACTCGCGGCACGCATCGCCCAAGCCGTGCGTGACGGCGCGCCCGTCGTCGTCGGCTTCGGTGGTCATGTCATCAAGACCGGACTGGCTCCGTTGCTCATCGACCTCATGGAGCGCGGCGTGGTCCACGCCTTGGCGACGAACGGTTCGGGCGCGATCCACGACTACGAGATCGCGGCTGTCGGGCACAGCTCCGAGGATGTCGGCCCGGGGCTCGAACAGGGGCGCTGGGGGATGGTCCACGAGACGGCCGACGCGCTCAACGAGAGCGCGCGTCGCGCGCGCGACGAAGGGCGCGGTTTGGGTGAGACGCTCGGCGGCTGGATGAACGAGCGTGAGCTGCCGAATCGCCAGTTGAGTTTGCTCGCCACGGCAGCGCGGCTCGACATTCCCGTCACCGTCCACGTCGCGCTCGGCACCGACACGGTCCACATGCACGACAATGCCAGCGGGGCCGCGATCGGCGAGGCTTCGATGAACGACTTCCGCCGGCTCGCATCGATCGTTGCCACGCTGTCCGGTGGTGTGTATCTCAACATCGGCTCAGCGGTCGTCTTGCCCGAGGTCTTCGTCAAAGCGCTGAACGTGGCGCGCAACCTCGGTGCCGACGTGAGCAACTTCTGCACGGCGAACCTCGACATGCTGCGTCACTACCGTCCCCGCGTGAACGTCCTCGAACGCCCCGGCGGCGAGGCCTTCGAACTCACCGGGCATCACGAGATCAACGTGCCGTTGCTGCGCTGGGCGGTCCTGCGCGAGTTGGCCGCCGAGGAGGGACGATGACCGTCGAACTCGAAGCGCTGCTACGCCCCGAGCGTCGGCCGCGTGTTCTCATCGTCGGCGACATGATCCTCGATCGCTATCAGTATGGCGCGACGGAGCGGATCTCACCCGAGGCGCCGATCGTCGTGCTGGCCGCCGATCACGAGGAACATCGGCTCGGCGGGTGCGGCAACGTTGCGGCCAACATGGCGACGCTCGGTGCCGACGTGCACTGTGTCGCCGTGGTCGGGGACGACGAGGGGGCGCGCCGGATTCGCGAGCTGCTCGATGTGACCGGCGTCGATTCGGGCGGACTCGTCACGGACATCGACCGTCCGACGATTCGCAAGACACGCGTCGTCAGTCAGAGCCAGCAGCTTTTGCGCATCGACGAAGAACGCCTCGACCCGCTCTCCACGAGCGTCGAGCGAACCGTGCTCGATCGCATCGAGGCGCGCGCCGCCGAGGTCGACCTCGTCATCATCTCCGACTACGGCAAGGGCGTCCTCACGGAGGCGGTCTTGCGTCGCCTGTGTCGGCGCCACGACGGTCCGCGCGTGCTCGTCGACCCCAAGGGCACCGATTACTCGCGCTACCGAGGCGCGAGCGCCGTCACACCGAACAAGCACGAAGCCGAAGTGGCTACGGGGCTGCGGCTCGACACGGATGAACGCATCCGCGAGGCCGGCCGGTTGCTCTGCGAACGCGCCGATCTCGAGGCCGCGGTCATCACGCTCGGTGCCCGTGGCATGTACTGCGGGCTCGCCGATGGAAGTGGTGAGTGGTCGATGCCTGCCCAGGCGCGTTCGGTCTACGACGTGACCGGCGCGGGCGACACCGTGATCGCAACGCTCGGCTACGCTCTGGCGTCCGGCGCCGGCTGGGAGGCGGCGATCCGTCTCGCGAACACGGCTGCGGGCCTGGCCGTGCAGCGTTTCGGTGTGGCCGCGATCACGCTCGACGAGCTGCGTTCAGCGCTCACCGGTTCGGTGCTGACGTCGAGCAAGATCTTGTCACGCGAGGACCTCGTGGCCCGCGTGGCGACCGAGCGCGCGGCCGGACGCCGGATCGTCTTCACGAACGGTTGCTTCGACGTCCTCCACGTCGGCCACCTCGACTATCTCACGGAGGCGCGCAGCTTCGGCGACCTGCTCGTCGTCGGTGTGAACGACGACGCGTCGGTGCAGCGTCTCAAAGGGCCGTCGCGCCCGGTCAATCGCGACGACGACCGCGCCGCGCTGCTCGCTGGGCTCGAGTGCGTGTCCCTGGTGACGATCTTCTCCGAGGACACGCCGTTGGCGCTGATCAAGGCTGTCACGCCGAGCGTGCTCGTGAAGGGCGCCGACTGGGCCGATAAGGGCGTCGTGGGGCAAGAGTGGGTGGAGGAGCACGGCGGGCGGCTCGTGTTGGCGGACGTGCGCGCGGGGTACTCCACGACGACCACGCTCGCCAAGATCCGCGACGGAGACAGCGCGTCGTGACCCAGCCTGGGCCGCTCAGCCCAGCGCGTCTCGTCGTGCGTCTGCCGAACTGGATCGGCGACATCGTCATGTCGACGCCCGCGCTGCGCGCGCTCCGAACGCGCTTCGCCGACGCGCACATCGCCGTGGCCGGACCGGCGCATGCCGAACCGATCCTCGAGGGCCTCGACAGCGTCGACGAGGTCATCGCGTTGCCGTCGCGCAAGGCGGACGGCAACTCGGCGCTACGTCGCGGGGCTGCGCGCCTGCGCGCGGGGAAGTTCGAACTCGCCGTGCTGCTCACGAACTCCTGGTCGTCGGCGTTCGTCATGCGCCTCGCCGGGATCCCACGGCGCGCCGGCTACGCCGAGAACGGCCGCGGCTTGCTGCTCACCGACTCGCTCGCGCACCCGCCCGAGGCCGGCCGTCATCGCATGCCGATGCCGATGGTCGAGTACTACTTCCGCTTGCTCGAGTCGATCGGCGTTCCTCGAGTCGATCATCACATGGAGCTCGCGGTCAGCGATGAAGACGTCGCCTCGGCCGCTGCGTGGCTCGCACGGCAGGGGCTCGATGGCGACGACGTTCCGCGCCACGCGATCCACGCCGGTTCGTCGTTCGGTCCGAGCAAGCTCTGGTACCCCGAGCACTTCGCGTCCGTCGCCGACGCGCTCTTCGAGCGCAGGGGTGCGCCGACGATCTTGTTCTGCGGGCCTCAGGAACGTCCCCTCGTCGACGCGATCGAGGCGGCCTGCCGGCATCCCGTCGCGAGTGCGGCGACCGACACGATCGATCTGCGCACGCTGAAGGCCGTCGTCAAGCGGCTCGATCTGCTGATCACCACGGACACCGGTCCGCGTCACTTCGGCCCGGCCTTCGACGTCCCGACGGTGTGCCTGATGGGGAGCACGGATCCGCGCTTCACGAACACCAACCTGCACGGAACGGCGGTCGTCCGCTCGGGCGTCGACTGCAGCCCCTGTCAGCTCAAGGTCTGCCCGATCGACCACCGCTGCATGACGCGCTTGACCCCTGAGATGGTGCTCGCGGCCGTCGCCCGCGTCACGCCCTGAGACGCTCGTTCCTTGCGGCATGCGATGTTCGGGGCTCGTACGACGATTCTCCGGGCCTCACGGCCTCGGTGGGAGCTCCCGCGTCGGATCGCCAGCCTCTCGTACGTCGAATGAACGAGCTGTTCCGATCCGCGACGTAGGCGCGACGGATGGTGAGAGCCGTTTCGGGCTACACTGTCCTGTTGGCCGCGAAGCGTGTCGTGACGACGCTCGCCTCGCCCCTCCCGATCCCCCGAGCCTCGTCATGCGCGAGGATCCCTGCTGATGACTTCACACCTCCGCCGCTTCACCTCGACGGCCGCACTCGCGGCATCGATCGTCTTGCCGCTCGCCTCGGACGTCTCGGCCCAAGGGCCGGGCTCTGTGCTGCAGACGAGCAAGATCAGCTCCTTCCTCGGCGCCTTCCCCGGGCAGCTCGACGACCAAGACCAGTTCGGGCGCGCGGTCACATCCCTGGGTGACCTCAATGGCGACGGGATCGACGATCTCGCCGTCGGGGCCGAGTTCGACGACGACGGCGCTTCGGGCGCCGGCGCCGTCTGGATCCTGTTCATGACGAACATCGGCACCGTCGGGTCGGCGCAGAAGATCTCGGCGACGCAGGGCGGGTTCACGGGCGTGCTCGATTCGTTCGATCGCTTCGGGGCCTCGCTCGCGGCGCTGGGCGATCTCGACGGCGACGGTGTCACCGAACTCGCCGTGGGTGCGCCCAACGACGACGACGGCGGAGCCACGTCGGCCTCGAACTTCGGGGCTCTTTGGATCCTGCGCCTGAAGGCCGACGGCACGGTCAAGAGCCACCAGAAGATCAGTAACGTCGTGGGCAACCTGCAGACGCCGACCGGCAACCCCGAACCGCTCGAGGCCAAGAATCGCTTCGGCTCATCCGTCGCACTGATCGGTGATCTCAACGGCGACGGCAAGGCCGAGGTCGCGGTGGGTTCCGAGGGCGACGGGGACGGCGGGTTCGCGTCGAACAACCGTGGCGCCGTCTTCATTCTCTTCCTCGCCGACGACCAGACGGTCGACGTCACCGCGAAGGTCAGTGAGAAGTTCGGCAACTTCTCCGCTGGTGTGAACGACAAGCTTGCAGACAACGATCTGTTCGGTGCGTCGGTCGTCGCCGTCGGTGACCTCAACCTCGATCAGATCCCCGACATCGCCGTGGGCATGCCCGGCGAGGACGAAGGTGGTTCGGGACGTGGGGGCGTGTACATCATCTTCCTCGACTCGGAGGGGTCGGCACGTGACAGCGTTCTCATCGCCGAGGGTTCGGGCGGATTCAGCTCGACGCTCGTCAACTTCGACGCGTTCGGCACGTCGGTGGCTGCGCCGGGCGACCTCAACGGCGACGCGGTCCCCGATCTCATCGTCGGAGCGCCGGGCGACGACGACGTCGCCGGTGGGGGTGTCAACGGTGGCGCGCTCTGGGTGCTCTTCCTCGGGCTCGACGGCGTCGTGTTGGCCGAGACGAAGATCAGCGACCTCTCGGGCGGTTTCGTCGGCGCCATCGAAAGCGATGACCGTCTCGGCACGTCGCTCGGCGTGCTGGCCGCGAGCACGGCGAACGGGATTCCGCGCATCGTCACGGGCGCGATCGGCGACGATGACGGCGGTGCGTCCGGGAGCTCCTCGGACCGCGGTGCCGTCTGGCTGCTGACGCTCAACGGTTCGATCGGCACTCCCATCTGGACGCCGATCGACGGTGGCATCTCGGGAACGGACGACCTCTACCCGCGCCTCGGCGCCGATGGACCGCTGACGTTCCAGTCGACGACGACGGTGCGCCTCGTCGACGCGCTCCCCAACTCGATCGTCACGTTGATCATCAGCACGGTCGCGATCAACGCGCCGTTCAAGGGTGGCACGCTCGTACCTTCGCCGCTGATCACGACGGGCTTCGTGCTCGGCGATGACGGCGCGCTCGAACTCTCGGGCGAGATGCCCGAGGACGTGCCGATCGGCGTGCCGCTCTACCTGCAATATTTCATCGGCGACGCCGGTGCCGTCGAAGGTTTCGCGGCGACGAACGCCGTCCAGGGACTCCGCCAGTGACGCAAGCCTCGCCGTCCGAATCGTCGCCTTCCACGCGACGCCCCGGCACTCACGACGTCCACCTCCGCATCCACCCGAGTCCGCATCCGTTCGTGCGCAAGGGGCTTGTCCGCGATGCCCCGCGCACGGCGCGCACCGGTGACATCGTGACGTTGCTGTCCCCCGACGGCGTCGTGCTCGGCGATGCGCTCTGGAACACCAAGTCGGACATCGCCGCCCGTCGGCTCACCCAGGGCGATGTGCGCTTCGACGAGGCCGCGCTCGTGCAGGCGTTGCGTCGCGCGGTCGGTCTGCGTCGTTCGATTCCCGGCCTCGTGGAATCGTCGGAGGTCTACCGCGTCGTGCACTCGGAAGGTGATGGGCTCTCCGGCCTGATCGTCGACAAGCTCGGCGACGTGCTGTCGATCGAGTTGCACTCGGCCGGGTGGGCCGACGCGCGCTGGCTCGACATCATCATCGAGACGCTCGCGTCCGAGCTCGAGACGCGTCACCACCATGTGGTCATGAGCCCGCGCATTGCGCGCCTCGAGGGCGTGCGACCGAAAATGGTGCACGACCCGAAGCGTCCCGCGAAGTTCCGCGTGCGTGAGCACGGGCTGCGCTGGGAGATCCGCTTCGACACCGGACACAAGACCGGCTTCTTCTGCGATCAGCGCGACAACCGCGCGGCTTTCGCGGCCTGGGTCGACGGCCACGACGTCCTCGACCTGTGCTGCTACACGGGCGGCTTCGGCATCACGGCGGCGGCGCTCGGTGCACCGCGCAGCGTCACGGGGATCGATCTCGACGAGAAGGTCCTCGAGACGGCCAAGCGCAACGCGGGCCTGAACCAGGTGCGAGTATCATTCACGCACGCCGACGCGTTCGACTGGGCGCGCCAGATCGGCCAGGGCGACCGGCGCTTCGGTGCGATCGTCGTCGACCCGCCGAAGTTCATTCCGCTGCGCAGCGAGATCGGAGTCGGCGAGGGCAAGTACCGCGATCTCAACAAACTCGCGCTCGAGCTCGTCGAACCCGGCGGCACGATGCTGACATGCACGTGCTCGGGGCTGCTGTCGCTCGAACGGTTTCGCGAACTCGTCATGGCGGCGGCGCGCAAGGCGAATCGCGTCGTGCAGGTGCTCGGCGTCAGCGGAGCGGCGCCCGACCATCCGGTGCTGCTCGAGTGCCCCGAGACCGAGTATCTCCAGGCGCTCTGGCTGCGCGTCTGGTAAACCCGGCGGACACGAGCCGTCTGTTTCGCGGCTCACACCTCGGGAGCGTAGCGTCGATGGTCGAAGTGACACCTGTGTTGGTCGTGCATGGCGGTGCCGGATCACTCGAGAGCGACGCCGATCGAGCGGCCTATCGCGAAGGCGTCGGCGCGGCACTCGAGGCCGGGTTGGCTCACCTCGAGGAAGGAGCCCATGCGGCCGTGCGTGCCGCGACGATGTACATGGAGTCGCACACGATCATGAACGCCGGCCGTGGAGCCACCTTGGCCCACGATGGCAAGGCCGCCCTCGACGCGGGATTCATGGACGGCGCGACGCGACGCTACGGTGCGGTCACGGGCGTGCGGACGGCCGAGAATCCGATCCTGCTCGCAGAGCACCTGACAGTCGACGGTGACTACGGGCGCTTCGTGGCGCCGCCCGAGGTCGACGAGCTCGCGGCCCTCGTATCGTGCGGCGCCTGCGACCCCGAGCACCTCGTCACCGAGCGCGCGCGTTCGATCTGGCAGCGTCGTTTGGCGATCGACACCGAGCGCCGGCGCGCGACGCCGTACCTCGACACCGTCGGGGCGGTGGCCATCGATGCCCGCGGGCGCACAGCAGCCGCGGTGTCGACAGGCGGCATGAGCCTGAAGCGTCGCGGCCGCGTCGGCGACTCACCTGTGGTCGGCGGGGGCTTCTGGGCCGACGACCGCAGGGGCGCCTGCGTGACGACCGGTGTTGGCGAGGCGCTCATGCGCGAGGGCACGGCGCGGCGCTGCGTCCAGTTGCTCGCCGACGGCTGCAGCGCAAACGAGGCAGCGCGCCGGGCGCTCGACGAGCTCGTCGACTTCCCCGGCGACGAGCGCGGGGCCTCGGGTCTGATCCTCGTGACGGCCGACGGCGAGGTTTGTCTCGCTCACAACAGCGATGAGATGTCGGCGGGGTGGGGACGTCTCGACGGCAGCTCGCGCGTCGACCATCTCTGGCGTCACTGAATCATGCGAACATCGCCATGACGGCAATACCACCGGAGCTGCCCGCGGCGACGAAGGCCGAGCTGGCGCACCTGCGCGCGTTGCGCGCGGCCGCGATGCGGCGTGATGAGGGGCAGTGCCTCGTGGAAGGTGGCCGGGCGCTCGGCGAGGCGTTGAGCGCCGGGGCACGCGCGACGTTCGTGGTCGTCGAGCCGCGGCTTGCCGGCGAGCCCGTCGTGGCCCGTGCGATCGCTGCCGGCGCACGTGTGGCCGTGGCCGAGAGCGCGCGCCTCGGGCGCGTCTCCGACCGCGCCCACGCGCCGGGCCTCGTGGCGTCCGTGCAGATCCCCGCACCGTGGAGCGTGACGGCGACCCCGGCGGGGAGCACCGCGCTCGTGGTCGGCCTCTGTGGCCTGCAAGACCCCGGCAACGTCGGAACGATCGTCCGCTCGGCGCTCGCGTTCGGCGCCGCGGGCGTGCTGCTTGCTCCGGGCACGGCGGATCCCTTCGGACCGAAGGTCGTGCGCGCGACGGCCGGCGCCGTCTTCGGGCTCGGGATCGGCCGGGTGCAGAGCGACGAAGAGTGGTTGGCTGTGGCGGCCGAGGCGTCGCTCGAAGTGGCCGCTGCGGCCGCGCCGAACCAAGCCGAGGGCGACGAGGCCTCGGGACTGCCGCCGCGCTGTCTGCTGCTGCTCGGTCACGAGACGCGCGGTGTGCCGATGATCGGCGTGCGCGCCGTGACGATCGCTCACGACGCGGGCGTCGAAAGCCTCAACGTG
Source organism: Planctomycetota bacterium (assembly GCA_029259745.1). GTDB lineage: Bacteria > Planctomycetota > B15-G4 > B15-G4 > B15-G4 > OFTM221. Next base: position 53,087 of record JAJDEO010000051.1, on the reverse strand, counting down.
GCGATGGCCGGGGCGATCCTGATGTCGCGCTGGTACGACTCCGTGCGCGCGGACCGATGACGAGGGGCACCGATGCCGTCATGCAGGTCGCGGCCGCCGTCATCGTAGCCGGCGGCCGGGTGCTCGTGCAGACACGCCCGTCGGGCGCTCACTACGAGGGCTACTGGGAGTTCCCCGGCGGAAAGACCGAGGCGGGCGAGTCACCGGCCGACTGCGCCGTGCGCGAGTGCTCCGAGGAACTCGGCGTCGAGGTGCGCGCCGAGCGCGAGCTGCGCATCGTGCGCTGGAGTTACCCGGCTCGCACCGTCGATGTGACGTTCGTCGAGTGTCGGCTTGCCGACGCGACATGCACGCCGCGACCGCTCGACGGACAGCGCATCCGCTGGGCCGATGCACGCGATCTCGAGACGCTGCGGTTCTTGCCCGCGAACGCCGAAGTCCTCGCTGACCTCGTGGCGCGACTCAGTTCTTCGTGAGCACCATCGTGACGTCGGTGAGCTGCTGACCTTCGCCGACGTAGATCTCGCGCTGCGACTTCTGCGCGTAGAGGATCGTCATGAAGGCGCCGACCTGCTTGCCGTCGATGACGCTCGGGCTGAGCGTGACGGTGTAGTCGCCGGACTTGAGGTTCTCGAACATGAAGTTGCCGTTCTTGTCCGAGTTGACGACCTCCATGTAGCCGTTGCCTTTCTGACTCAGCTGCACCTTGCAGAAGGCCAGCGGCGCGGAGTTGGCGGACAGGGCGCGGCCACCGATGCTCGAGCCCGGCGGCAGGGCGATGTCCTGACGCGTGACGCCGGCCAGGCTCTCCTCGCCGACACGCACATCGTCGATGGTGCGGGCCGCCGAGTCGGGGTGCTTCGCCGCGAGCTGGTACGTGTTGGGCGGGACGCTCGTGAACTCGAAGCTGCCGTCTTGGCCCGCGATCACCGTGCGGACGCGTTCACCGGACGGCGCAATCGAGCCGAACAACCGTCCGATCGCCGAGTCGATGAAGCCGTTCTCGTTGAGGCTGACCTCGGCGTTGGCGGCCGGCTTGCCGAGATGGTTGACGACGACGCCGGCGAGACGTCCGCCGGCGGACATTGGAATCTGCGCCTGCACCGGCACTTCGGCCGAGGCGCGGTCGATCGTGAACGGCTGGCTGCGCGAATCGGCCCAGTTGTTGGCCCGTGCTTCGAGCACGTACTCGCCGGGCTCGATGCCGTCGAAGAGGAAGTAGCCCTTGTCGGCGTTGCGGAACGAGCGGATGTCGTTCATGTACGTCGGTTCGCCCTCGGCGCGATGGCGCATGAGCACCACCGTGAACGTCGAGAGGCCCACGCCCTCAGGATTCGTCACCCAGCCTTCGACGCTGCCTTGACGGTGCATGAGGACGTTGATCTGTCCCGCCGTCACGTGGATCTTCTGGCGCGTGACCGTGGTGTAGCCGTCAGCCTTCGCGCGCAGCTGGAAGTAGTCGTCGCTGAGATCTTCGAGCAGGAAGTAGCCGTTGTCGTCGCTCGTCGCGCGCGACGTGCTCTGGTACTCCTTCGTCAGCGACGTCGCCTCGAGGTCGACGCCCGCGATCGGCAGGCCGGCGCCGTCGGTGACGCGGCCCCCGAGGTCGCGCCCGCGGCGCAGCTCGAATGTGAGTTGCTCGTCTTTTGGCGCCCCTTGCAGCGCATAGCTGCGCATGAGCGACTTCGTCTCGAAGTCATCGGCGCTGACGCGCACGCGAATCGCGTTGCTCGAGATGTGCTCGAACTCGAAGTTTCCGTACGCGTCCGTGAACACGACCTTCCAAGGCTTCTGGTCGGCCACCTTCTGGAAGGCCATCTCCATCGTGAAGTAGATCTCGACACGCGCGTTCGCGATCGGCGGGCCGTCGACTTCCGTGACCATGCCGCGGATCGTCGCGCCGAGCTCCATCGTCAGCGTGATGTCGCGGGCATCGCGGTCGGTGCGGATGACGAAGGTGCCGGACTCGCTGCGGGCGTACTTCTCATGCTCGGCAACGATGATGTAGGGGCGCTTGGCGGGTGGAATGCCGCAGATTTCGAAGGATCCGTCGGCGCCCGAGACGCCCGTCACGTCGACGCGCTTGCGAGCGCCGGGGAAGTTGCCGGCCAGCAGGTTGTTCGTGCGGAAGACCTCGAGCGTTGCGCCGGCGACGGGCTGTCCGCGCGAGTTGACGACGACCCCGGCGGCGCAACCGACGGTCCGATCCACCGCGCGGATGATCTCCGCGTCGGGGTCGACGTCGGCGATCGGGCGCTCGAGGACCTTGGCCCCCGAACTCGACGCCACGACGGGCGCGGGAAGCTCGTACCCTGGGCGCTCCGGCGTCTCGATCTCGGACACGAGTTCGCTGTCGTCCAGCTTGGGGCCCGCATCGGCCGTCAGTGCCCAGAAAGCACCAGCCAGCACGGCGGTCACCAACACCAGGCCGCCCACGATCAGCGGCATCGGATTCGTCTTCTTCGACGCTCTCATAGTGGGTTTGGACGATCGAGGGGGAGCGGACTTCCCGGCGATATCCGGGATTCTCGAGGGCCCACGCGCGGGCTTGCGTCGAGATGCGGGTTCATCGTAGCCCACGAATCGCCCCCGTCACGACGTTGACTACGAGGACCTCGATCGACGCATGCGTGGCCGCACCTACAGTCCGTTCGGCTGGCCTCATCGGAAAGGGCAGTCTCAGCGTCCGCGGCGGCGCTTGCCGGGGAGGCGCTTTCGGGCGGGCGCGACGGGTGAGCCGCTGGGCATCGGCGGGGCCTCCCGGGAGCCCCCGGCCGACAGGCGCCAGGTCTCCATGTCCTCCGGGAGCGGGGCCTGGATGACGAGTCGGCGGCCCGTGACGGGGTGGCGGAAGGCCAGCCGCGCGGCGTGCAGGAGCGTGCGCTTGGCGCCCGGGTCGGAGGCCCCGCGGCGACCGAGCTTGCGATCCCCGACCACGGGATGACCGGCATGCGCGAGGTGTAGGCGGATCTGGTGGTGGCGGCCGGTGTCGATGCGCACGCGCACGAGCGCGGCGCGCTGGAGGGGCTCGAGGACCTCGAAGTGCGAGACGGCGCGGCGGCCGCGGCGATCGATCGCGGCCGAGTCGCCGAGGTCGAGGATCGGGACGTCGATGGTGCCACGGTCGGGGCGCGGCGTGCCGTGCACGAGGGCGAGGTAGTCCTTCTCGATCTCGTGCTTGCGGAAGAGCTCCTCCAGTGCGGGGCGCTGGGCCTTGTCGAGGCATAGCAAGAGCACGCCGCTCGTTTCACGGTCGAGGCGATGGACCGGCGCGACGGCGAGCCCGTCACGCCGCAGGTCGTCGAGCACGCAGCGCTGGCCGGCCTTGCCCGCCGAGACCGTGAGCACGCCCGAGGCCTTGTCGATCACGACGAGCGACTCGTCGCGGTGGAGCACGCGGTAGGTCGGCCTGTCGTTCACCATGGCCCGTACACCACGGCCGCGGCCGTCGCCGTCCAGAGCAGGCCGGCCGCGAGGATGGCGCGGTCGCCGATCAGGAGCGCGACTGGGTCGTGGCCCCGCTCGTCGAGCACGAGGCGTGCGTAGCGGGCCACGGCGAACAAAACGAACGGCGTGGTGACGATGAGCCCGCGCCCGCCCATCTTGGCCGCTGTGATCGGCGAGAGCGTGTAGGTGACGTACGACGCACTCGTCGCGATCGCCGTGGCGACGAGCACGCTGTCGAGCACGGAGCGCGAGTAGCCCGCCAGCAGCGGCCGCGCCGCGAGCGCGCCGTCGACACCGAGCTTGGAGACTTCGAGGCGTCGCTTGCCGGCCGCGAGAAAGAGCGCCAGACAGAAGCAGCAGACGACGAGCCAGAACGACGGCACGAGCGAGAGCACGGCCGCGCCGACGAGCGCGCGCAGCACGAGCCCGGCGGCGAGGCATACGAGGTCGACGAACGGAACGCGCTTGAGCACGAGCGTGTAGGCGACGTTGAGGCCGAGGTACAGCGCGCAGCCCGTGAAGACATGGATGTGATCGGCGTCAGCCGCGCGTGTGCTGACGTCGAGAGCGCGGGCGCCGAGCAACCCGGCCGCCGCGAGGCCGACAGCGAGCGCGAGGGCCAGCGTGGGGGAGATGAGTCCGGCGGCGACGGGGCGGCTGCGCTTGGCGGGGTGGAGTCGGTCCCAGCGCGCGTCGTGGGCGTCGTTGAAGGCGTAGATGGCCGATGCGAGCAGACAGAAGACGCCCGTCGCGGCGAGCGCGCGCGTGAGCGCCTCGGCGTCCGCGAACAGTCCCGCGAACAGCGCCGGCGCCAGCACGACGGCGTTCTTGCTCCAGTGCAGCGGGCGAAGGAGGCGGGCGAGCGCGGACATCGGCGCAGCATAGCAACGCGCCCTGCGCCCACGAGCGCGCCCTTGTCGAGGCGCAGACACGCGCAGCTCATCAGCGAGCTGCGCGTGCCGCGCTCCGGTTCAGTGCATCAGATCTTCGTTGGGTCAGTGCGAGTTGCTCGGTTCCTCGCTGAGCCGCCGAACCTCGAGGCTCTCGCCGTCCGCCGCCACGACGACCTCCACGCGGTCGCCGGTTTCGATCTTGCCGTCGATGAGCGCGCGGGCGAGGCGATCCGTGACGTGCTTCTGGATCGCACGCTTGAGCGGCCGTGCGCCGAAGGCCGGGTCGTGCCCGACGCGGGCCAGGAAGGCTGCAGCCTCGTCGCTGACCAACAGCTCGATGCCGTTGGTCGCCACGTGCTTGCGCAGCCCGTCGAGCTGGATCTCGACGATGCGTTCGAGCTGCTCGTCCGAGAGCGGATCGAACTCGACGACCTCGTCGATGCGGTTGATGAACTCGGGTCGGAAGAACTCGTGGATCTGAGCTTCCCCGCGCAGGTTCGACGTCATCAGCACGAGACACTGGCTGAAGTCGACGGTGCGCCCGCGACCGTCGGTCAGGCGACCGTCGTCGAAGAGCTGCAAGAGCACGTTGAAGACGTCCGGGTGGGCCTTCTCGACTTCATCGAGGAGCAGCACCGTGTGTGGGCGACGCCGCACGGCCTCGGTCAGCGCGCCGCCTTCGTCGTGGCCGATGTAGCCGGGCGGTGCGCCGATGAGTCGCGCGACCGAGTGCTTCTCCATGTACTCCGACATGTCGAGACGCACCATGGCGCGCTCGTCGTCGAAGAGGTGCTCGGCGAGCGTGCGCGCGAGCTCCGTCTTGCCGACGCCCGTGGGGCCGAGGAAGAGGAACACTCCGAGCGGCTTGTGCGGCGGCGCGAGGCCGGTGCGCGAGCGTCGCACGGCATCACAGACGGCGGCGACGGCCGTGTGCTGTCCCACGAAGCGCTGATGGATCTCATCTTCCATGTGCAGCAAGCGCGAGCGTTCTTCGCTGAGCAGGCGCGTGACGGGAATGCCCGTCCAGCGCGCGACGACGCCCGCGATCTGCTCGGGGCCGACGCTCTGCGCCAGGAGCGCACCGCGCTCTTGGGCGCGTTCGAGTTGCTCGGCGGTCTCGGCGACCTGCGCCTTGAGGGCCGGGATCTCGCCGTAGCGGATCTCGGCCACGCGGCCCAGATTGCCTTCGCGCTCGGCTGTCTCGGCCGCCTGGTGCAGCTCGGCGATGCGCTCGTTGGCGTCGCGTTGTGCCGCGATGAGGTCCTTCTCCGTTTTCCAGCGCAGGCGCAGGTCGGAGGCGCTTTCCTGAACGGCCGCGATCTCGGATTCGATCTCCGCGAGGCGCGTGTCGTTGTCGCCCTCCTGCGTGAGAGCCGCACGCTCGATCTCGAGCTGACGCAGGCGCCGCTCGATCGTGTCGAGCTCGGGCGGCATCGAGTCGATGTTGACGCGCAGGCTCGAGGCGGCTTCATCGAGCAGGTCGATGGCCTTGTCGGGCAAGAAGCGGTCGGTGATGTGGCGGTCGGCCAGGCGTGCCGCCGCGACGAGCGACTCGTCGTGCACGCGCACGCCGTGATGCACTTCGTAGGCCTCCTTGAGACCGCGCAGGATCGCGATCGTGTCGTCGACACTCGGCTCGTCGACCTTGACGGGCTGGAAGCGTCGCTCGAGCGCGGCGTCCTTCTCGATGTACTTGCGGTACTCGTCGAGCGTGGTGGCACCGACGCAGCGCAGCGCGCCGCGCGCGAGGGCCGGCTTGAGCATGTTCGCAGCGTCGACGGCACCTTCCGAGGCACCGGCGCCGACGAGCGTGTGCAGCTCGTCGATGAACAGGATCACGCTGCCAGCGGCCTCGTCCATCTCCGTGAGTACGGCCTTGAGGCGCTCCTCGAACTCGCCGCGGTACTTCGCTCCGGCGAGCAGCCCGGCGAGGTCGAGTGCGAGCAGGCGCTTGTTCTTGAGACCCTCGGGGACGTCGCCGTCGGCAATGCGTCGAGCGAGTCCTTCGACGATGGCCGTCTTGCCGACGCCCGGTTCGCCGATGAGCACGGGGTTGTTCTTCGTGCGTCGCGAGAGCACCTCGATGACGCGACGGATCTCGCTGTGGCGTCCGATCACGACGTCGAGCTTGCCCTGCTCGGCCAGCTCGGTGAGATCGCGCGTGTACTTGGCGAGTGCCTCGCCGGTGGCTTCGGGGTTCTCGCTGTCGACGGTGCGACCGTGGCGCACGGACTCGATCGCAGCCTCGACGGCCTTCGGCGTCAGCCCGCGGTGCCCGAGCGCCGCGACGAGCGGGGCGTCGTTGCAGCGCAGGACGCCGAGCAGGAGCAGGTCGACGGACGTGTACTGATCGCCGCGCTTGCGTGCTTCGGCCTGGGCCTCGCCGATCGCGTAGGCGGCGGCGCGGCTGAGGTTGGGCTCTCCGCCGTGGACCACGGGGGCCGACCGCAGCAGGCCTTCGATGTCGGCGAGCACGTCGGTGCGCGACGCGCCCACGTGCTCGAGGATCGTCGTGGCCTGTCCATCGGCGTCCTCGAAGAGGGCGAGGGCGATGTGGGCCGGGCTGACCTCGGGATGCTTGCGCGCGGTGGCTGCGTGGACGGCGGCCGCGATGGCATCGCGGGCACGCTGGGTGAAGTGGTCGTTCATGGCGTCTCTCCGGGGTGCGGGCCGGCTGAGGGCCGGGCGGCACGAGGTACGAATACGGATGACATACAGCAAGGCTCGTGCCAGTAGGGGCGTACGCCAGAACGGCGTTGCGAGCCATTTTCAGGCGCGTCTTCGCGTGGGTGCGTGTCGTATTGGCGCATTGTCCGCCATAAAGGCAGTGCTGCTAACGGAGCGAATCCTGCGGCTCCGGCCTGCTAGACTCCGCGCCTTCTCGCCCCAGAACGAGAGGTCTCGCATGTTGATCGATCAGAGTCTCGCCGAGTTCGCGGCGGCGACGTCCGAGCGGACGTCCACGCCGGGCGGCGGTGCCGTGGCGGCCTATCTCGCCACGCTCGGGGCCGCGCTCGGCGCCATGGCGGCGCGCTTCACGTCGGGGCGCGAGGAGTTCGCCGAGGCCGAGCCACGGCTCGCAGCCGCGATCGCGGACCTCGACGGGCTGCGGGTGGCGCTGCTCGAACTCGTGGACGCCGATGCCGAAGCGTTCGGGGGCGTCACGGATGCCTACGCCCTTCCGCACGCGACGCCGGACGACAAGGCGGCGCGCCGCGCTGCGATTCAAGTCGCGCTGGGCGGGGCGATGGAGGTGCCGCTGCAGACCTGTCGGACGGCGGTCGGTGGGCTCGACGTTCTGGCCACTTTGTGCAACACGGTCCACAAGCACCTCGCGAGCGACGTCGCCGTGGGTGCCCTGGCCCTGGCCGCCGGCTACCGCGCGGCGTGGATCAACGTCGTCATCAACCTCTCGTCGATGAAGGACGCCGAGCGCATTGCCGCCGTGCGCGCCGAGGGTGAGGAGATGGAACGCCACGTCGCCGAGCGTGAGCAGTCGATCCTGGCGGCCGTCATGGACGTGATTTCATGACGGGACCCGAGGTCCATCCGGAACTCGAACGCTTCACCGCGCCGCGCCTGAGCCTCGACGATGTCGATGCACTCGAGGAGACGCTGCGGCGCTTCGGCGTCTACGACTTCCCGGCGCTCCCCACAGGGCTCTTCTCGGCGGTACGCGAACCCGACCCCGTCACGGGTTACCAGCACACCTGGCTGCGTGACAGCGTCCACATCACGAACGCGCTCTGGGAGCTCGACGAGATCGACGCCGTGCGCGCCGCCACGAACGCGATCTTTCGCTGGATCGACGTCCAGCGCGATCGCTTCGAGAGTGCCATCGCCGGGCGGAGCGATCTGCGCGATCCGATGCAGCGTCCGCACATCCGCTTCGACGGACGCACGTTGACCGCCGTCGACCAGTGGTGGCCGCATGCCCAGAACGATGCCTGGGGCTACGCACTGTGGTTGGGCGCGCGGGCGATGCTGTCAGGCATCCTGACGTTCGATGCCCGGCACCTCGGCGCGCTGGCGCTCGTGGCCCGCTACCTCGGTGCCATCGAGTATTGGCACGACGAGGACAGCGGCCATTGGGAAGAGTATCGCCGCGTCAACGCCTCGAGTGTCGGCGCGGCGCTGGCCGGCGTGCGCGGGCTGGCAGGGCTGTCGCGCTCACCGCGTGTCACGAAGGAGCCTGCGCTCGAGGCCGCGCTGAAGGCCGAGGGAATGTCGGTGACGTCGCTCGACGTGCTCGTCACGAAGGGACGCCAGGCACTCGAGGCGCTGCTCCCGAACGAATCGATGGGCAACGCGGATCCGAGCCTGGACCGCACGGCCGACGCGGCGTTGCTCTTCCTCATCCATCCGCTCTTCGTGGCACCGCCGCCCATGATCGGGCGCATCGTCGACGCCGTGCGCAGCGAACTCAGCGGGCCGTGGGGGATCCGCCGCTACAACGGCGACTCCTACTGGTGCGCCGACTACGCGACGCTCCTCGACGAGAACCAACGCACGGCGGGCTTCGGCGAGGACATCGCCGACCGCGACCGCGCGCTCATCCCGGGCACCGAGGCACAGTGGTGCCTCTTCGATCCGGTCTTGTCGTCGATCTTCGGGCGGCGTTTTCTCGCCACTCACGATCCGCACGACGCCGCCGCGCAACTGCAGCACCTCCAGCGGTCGTTGCGACAAATCACGTGCGCGACGCCAGAGCGGGCCGGCGGGGCGTGTCCGGAGGCCTACTGGGTGCCCGACGGGAGCGCGCCCGAGAAGCGCGTCGCAAACGAGAACACGCCGCTGCTGTGGACGCAGGCCATGCTCGTCCAGGCCGTGGCCGCGGTGCGCACGACGGTGTCCGTACTCGACGGCTGACTTTGCCGCGAGTGCAGAATGCCTGCTAGCCTGGATGGCATATGCCGTTTCTATTGAGCAGGTGATGCCATGTCAGACCAAGCGCGCCCGGCAGCTGTCCTGGCGGATCTGAGCCGGATGTACTTCTTCATCCGCTCGTTGGGGATGAACCAGAGCCTCGACTACGAGCGTTTGCTCGAACTGTTGCGCGACGCCGTCGAGCAGACCCTCGAGCCACGCTACGCATGGACGGCCTGGGACCGCAGCAACGACGGTCAGAGCAGCTTCATCGGCTACGTGCAGAAGCACCTCGGTTTCGAGGTCGAGGCCGTCGAGCCGCGCGAGGCTCTCGCGGAACTCGCCGCCGACACGCGCTCGCCGAAGGCCGACATGCTGCGCGAACTCGTGCGCTTCGACACCCGGATCGCCTACGCGATCGCGCGCCTCGCCGAGGATCGCACGATCGTCGTCCTCTCCGACTCCTACAGCCTCGCGGCTCCGATGCTCGACGCCTGTCGGCGCGGCTGGGACGTGAAGCTCGCGTGGTGGGGCGAGGGTCTCGATCACCGCTGGAACGCCCACGTCTACAACGGTGACGACGACCCCATGATCGACTTCATCGACCTGTCGATCTACACCCGCGAACTCTTCGGGAAGCGTGTCAACGACGATCGTCGAGTGCTCGACACTCTGCCCTGATCCAACTCCCGACGTCGTGGGCCGGCGTGTTTCGAGGCGCGGCGGGCGCGTCGAGGGCGAACGGGCATGACAACCGTCTTCAGGATGAACTGAACAGATGCCGAGAAAGGTCTCGGAGCTGTTCACACCTGGAGATGTTCGTCATGGGGACCCGAGGGCTCGTCATCGTGGCGTGTGCCATGGCCGCGAGGGTGGCTGTGGCGGGCGTTCTGGCGTCAGCGCCCTCGGCCTCGCCGGCGCCCCCGAACACCAGCCTGTCGGACTTTTCCCCGGGCAATATCTATGCCCTCGATGCGCCTGTCGTAGGGGCCATCCAGCCGGTCCCGCGGATCGTCAATCTCGACCCAGAGCGTGTGGCGCTCGGCGATCGACTCATCCACGAGGAGCGCTTGTCGAGTGACGGAGACATTTCGCGTGCGAGCTGTCACGACCTCTCGGTCGGCGGCGATGACGGCTTGGCGCGCTCGGTCGGGGTCAAGGGCGCGGTGGGAACCGCGAACGCTCCGACCGTCTTCAACTTCCGTCAGTTCTGGGACGGGCGGGCGCGCAATCTCCACGATCAGATCGACGGTCCGAGGCTGGCCGAGCATGAGATGGACGGAGCTTGGGAGCACGTCGTCGGTTTCCTGGAGGACGACGTCTCGTACCGCGCTGATTTCGACCAGGCCTACGGTGGAGTCGTCAGCGACGAAACCGTGAAGGATGCGCTCGTGAGCTTCGAGTGTCGTCTCACGACGCCCGATGCGCCGTTCGATCGCTACCTCCGCGGCGAGACGACGGCACTGAATCCCGAGCAGCTCGAAGGGTACGAGCTGTTCCTCGACCTCGGCTGCGTGACGTATCACCAGGGCGTCAATCTCGGTGGAAACATGTTCCAGAAGTTCGGACACATGCGTCCGTTCGCGACGAAGGCCGGCGACGACCCGAAGATCCCCGCCGGACGTTTCGCCGTCACGGGCCGAGAAGCCGACCGCCAGCGCTTCAAGGTTCCGACGCTGCGCAACGTCGCGCTCACGGCGCCCGACCTGCACGACGGCAGCGTGGACGACCTGGGCAGGACCGTCGAGCTCATGGCGTACCACGAACTCGGTCTGGAACTGGCCGCCGGCGACACGCGTCGTCTCGTCGCGTTTCTCGAATCTTTGACGGGACAGCTTCCGCCTCGATGAAAACGACGGTGCCCATGCTCGTCATCGGTCTGGCCGCCGCACTCGTGGCGGTTGCGATCCTCTTCGACGGCGGCGACGACGCCTCGGCTGTCGACTCGACCGCGCTCGACGCCACGGCCGCGCAGATCGCGGTTCTCGAGAGCCGCCTGGCGCGCGAGATCGTCGAGCTGCGGTACGGTGTCGAGGTCCACTACGACAGCGTTCGCGAGCTCGAGGTGATGCTCGACCGGGACCTCGAGCTGCTGGAGGAAACGGTCGCGAAAACGGAGCACGAAGACCTCGCACAGCTCGTCGATGAGGCGCGCCAGAAGCATGTCGAACGCTTGCTGCTGCTCGAGGACTTCATCGCAGTCAACGCGACCGTCAACAACTCGCGGCAAGCACTCCCGGCACTCGTGAGTTCGTTCGTCAGCGACGAGCACCTTCCCGCCGACGAGCGGGTCGAACTCGTGTGTGCCGCAAACGACGTGTTGCGCACGATGCTCGTTCACATTCAAAGCCGCGGAGCCCGTTCGGCCAACGAGGCGCGGGTGGCCATGGAGACCTTCGAGCAGCTCGTGGCCGCGTCTTCGCTGAAGCCACCTGTGGCAGCGCAGGGCCGCGCGGTCGCCCTCCATGCGCGTTCGGTTCTGGATGGAGCGTCGGTCGTCGATGCCGTGCTCGCGAGCGTCTTGGATGTCGATGTCGACGTCGGTTGTGTCGTGCGTGAACTCCAGACCGCTGCGACACAGAACCAGGCGCTGGACCTCGCACACGCCCGCTCGATGCGCGCGCTGTTCGGTGTTCTCTGCGCCATCAGTCTTTGCCTCGTGGTGCGCCTCGTCCGGAGTGTGCGTCGCAAGAATGCCGAGCTGGACACCACGAACGAGCTTTTGCGCGACGAGAAGTCGTCGATCGAGAACATCCTCGAGACGATGGGCGAGCCGCTCTGGATCGTGACGCCACGAGGCCGGATTCAGCGCGCGAACGCAGAGGCAGCACGGCTTCTTCAACGTTCGGCGAGCGAGCAGAAGGGGATGCGGATCCACGACCTGCTCGCGCACGATCACGACCGCGAAGCCCTCGATTCGATCCTCGTCGCAGCCGAACGTTGCGGGATTCAGCGCGACGAACACCTCGCGCTGCGAGCGGCCGACGACATCGCACAAGACTCCGAGTGCGCGATTCCCGTCGTCCTCTCGGCGGCCCTCGTGGATCGACTCGGCGCCATCGTCGTCACGATGCGCGACCAGCGCGCCGCGCTGCGAGCTCAAGACCAGGCACTCCGACTCGCGGCCAGCGAGGCGTCAGAGCGTCAGGCCCACGCACGCGGCGAAGAACTCGCCGCCGTTGCCGACGCGGCCGACGAGGCCAACCGCGCCAAGAGCGAGTTCCTCGCAAACATGAGTCACGAGATTCGCACGCCGATGAACGGGATCATCGGCATGTCGACGATGCTGGCTGACACGTCGCTCGACCATGAACAACACGAGATGGTCGCGGTCGTGCGCAACTCGGCCGAAGGCCTGCTCGGCCTGATCAACGACATCCTCGACGTCTCGAAGATCGAGGCCGGCAAGATGGAACTCGAAGAGCGTCCCTACGACGTGCTCGAGTTGCTCGACGGGACGTTCGATGTCGTCGCGGTGCGCGCGGCCGACAAGGAACTCGCCATCACGCAGCGCATCGGCCTCGACGTCCCGCGGCGTCTCCTCGGCGACGTCACGCGCATGCGCCAGATCCTCGTGAACCTGCTCGGCAACGGCATCAAGTTCACGTCCGAGGGTTCCGTCGGGGTCGCCATCTCCGTCGTGGGTGAGTCGATCGTCTTCGACGTCGAGGACACGGGCATCGGCATTCCCGACAACGTCATCGAACATGTCTTCGAGGCCTTCACCCAGGCCGACTCTTCGACCACGCGCCGCTTCGGCGGCACCGGTCTGGGGCTCGCGATCTCGCGTCAGTTGGCAGAGCTCATGGGCGGGCGCCTCACAGCGCGTCGCGGTCGTGAACACGGCTCGGTCTTCTCGCTCACGGTGCCGCTCAAGTGTGCCGAGGAGTCACCGAACGCGATTCAACCGGCGGCCCTCGGCCCCGTCGTGCTCGTCGGTGACGTGCCCAGTCGCGCGCGCGACGTGTTGCTCGAAGAGGGCGCGACGACGGTGCTTTGCGTCGCACACGATGAAGCCATCGCGACGTTCGACGAACATCCCGGTGCGGCGCTGATCGTCTCGACGGCCGGTGGCGACTTTGCGCAGAGCGCGCTCTCGATCGCCCTCGAGCTCGGTCGTCGGCCCGAGTCGGCGCTCTCACCGCGACTGCTCTGCGGTGCTGAATCGGAAGAGGTGCGCGCGGCCTACCACGCGACGGTGCGCGACCCGGTGCCCCTCTCGCGCCTCGCCGAAACGGTGCGCCGGATCGCGCGTCAGCTGCGTCAGGGTGACGAGCCGGCCAGTCTCGCCGAGGCCCTGCCCGAGTCGGCGTTGAGCGGGTTGAAGGTACTCCTCGTCGACGACAACCGCGTCAATCAGGTGGTCGGGACGCGGCTGCTCTCGAAGCTCGGTTGCACAGTCGACGTCGCCGACGATGGCGCCGTCGCCGTCGCGATGGCCACGGCCCAGGACGCCCACTACGACGTCATCCTCATGGACTGCCAGATGCCCGTCCTCGACGGCTACGAGGCTTCGGGGAAGCTGACGGAGATGCTGGGTGGTGCGCGGCCCCCGGTGATCGCCATGACGGCGTGCGCCATGGAAGGCGACAGGGAACGTTGCCTCGAGGCCGGCATGAACGACTACCTCACGAAGCCCGTTCGGCGCGAGGAACTCGTGGCCGTGATGGAGCGCTGGGCGCGGGCCGAGCGGGCGCCGCGAGTCTCGGCGTAACCACACGGGGTCGAGGTGCATCGGTGCAGGCGCGAGGCTACATCACGTAGCTACACGTCCCCACGGAGTCACTTCCATATGTTCCCCACACCCGTTCTCCTCGCGGCCGCCGTGCTGTTCAGCACCGCGCCGCAGCAAACACATCTCCAAGACGACACGACGCGCACGCGCGGCCAACAGGACGCGTCCGACGACGTGCCCCGGGTCGGTGATCCGCAGCGGCTCGAGACGTCGCCCAAGCGCGCGGACGGCCTTGATGGTTCGGCCGACATTTCCCGCACGGCGGGCGGCGGCGTGATCGTCAAGGTCGGACGGCTGCTCGGCCGCATCCTCTCGGTCGACGAGTCACAGGTGACGATCGAGATGCTCGGCAAGCCCGGGTCACGCGCCACCTTGCCTGTCGAGAAGATGCCCCACGCGGCGCTCTTCACGCACTTTTCGCGCGATGTCGACATGAAGGACGCCGCCGCGGTGCGTGACCTCGCCGACCGGGCGGGTCGCTTCGACCTCCACTTCCAGAAAGTCGACGTGCTCGACGCGCTGGCCGAGCTGCGTCCCGAGGACGCCGAGGCCATCGAGACGGAGCGCCAGGCTGCCATTGCTGCCGGTGCTGCATCGCGACTCGAGCGAGCCGAGATGTTGCGGTCGGCCGGCGAGTTCGATCGCGCGCTGCGCTACTTCCGCGACGCGGCGTCGTACGGCGACGTGGCTGCGGCCCGCGCGGCGCGCGCCACGCTGGAGGAGATCGATGCGGACGCCTCGGCGCGCGAAACGGCGTCCTCGGAGCGTGATCGTCGTCGGCGCGTCGCGGCTTCCGACGAGAAGCTCGACGCGATCTACACTCTGAGCGACGAGGCCGACGCGGCGCTCACCGAAGGGCGTAAGAGATTCGAAGATCTCGAGGACGCCACGGAGATCCTGCTCGGCGCCGAAGAGACGCTCGACGAGGCCCGCGAACAGCTCGACGAACTCGCCGGAGACCAACCGACGGAAGCTCACAAGAGTCTCCGCATGAGTCTGACCGACACGCAGGTGCAGGTGCACGTCGAGCTCGGCTACGTCTATGCCTCTCTGGGAGACGAGCAGAGCGCCCGTCGTCACGCGGGACTTGCGTCGTCACTCGATCCCAACGATGCGACTGTTCGCCAGCTGCGCGCGGCCATCGCGTCACGCGACGCGTTCGACACCTTCGACGGCGATGACGTCGACACCCTGCGTGAGGCCGGTCGGCGTCGCTGAGTGCCGGTGCTTCGGGGCGCCCCTGCGTGGGGCGGGGAGCGCCCCGGAGACTGCCACCTTCGGCATCGTCATCGACGGGCCTCCGGTTTCGTCATCGAAGAACCTTCGGTTTCGTCATCGAAGGACCTTCGGTTTCGTCATCGAAGGAAGAGTGTGGTGGATCGCAGGGGGTTCGAACCCCTGACCTCTGCATTGCGAACGCAGCGCTCTACCAACTGAGCTAGCGACCCAGGACGCCGCGGATGTTAGGGCGCCGCATGGGGGTGGGTCAACCGGCAGCCTCGGCGTTCGCGGCCTCGTCGGTGCGCAGATCGCGGGCCCGCTCGAGCATCCGCTCGACCAGCGTGTAGACGGTCGGGATCACGACGAGCGTGAGGAGCGTCGAGATGGACAGGCCGGCCACGACCGTCACGGCCATCGGGGCGCGCAGCTCGGTGCCTTCACCGCCTGTGAAGGGCAGCCAGCCGGTGAGCGGGAGCAGGCCCAGGACGGTCGTCAGGGTCGTCATCAAGATCGGGCGCAGGCGTAGCTCGCAGGCCACGGCGACGGCCTCGTCGAGACCCATCCCGTCGATACGCCGACGCCGGTTGATGGCGTCGATCAAGACGATCGCGTTGTTGACCACGATGCCGGCCAGGATGATCGCGCCGATGAAGACGACGACGGAGAGCGGGATGTCGAGCAGCCAAAGCGCGCCGATCGCGCCGACGAGCGCCAACGGCACCGTGACGAGGATGATCAGCGGCTGCAGCAGCGACTCGAAGATCGACGCCATCACGACGTAGACGAGGAAGACGGCCAGCAGCAGCGCGAGTGACATCTGCTCGAGCGCGCCCTTCATCTGCCGGCCCTGTCCACCGAGCGTGATGTTGAGATCGGTCGTGCGCATCAGCTCTTGCACGCGCCGCTCGATGAGTTCGCCTGCGCTTCCGATGTCGAAGCCCGACAGCGACGCCGAGACGATCGCCGCACGCTGGCCCCAGATGCGCCGAATCTCGCGCGGGCCTTCGCGCACGCGGCTGCGCGACAGCGACGAGAGCGGCTCGGAGGCTGCGCTGGCAGGGTTTGCCGGCAGGGCCATGAGGTCCTCGATCGACGTCAGGCGCTTCTTGTCGGTGAGGACGAGCACGTCGAGCTTCTGGTCGGCGTCCGTGAAGCGTGTCGCGACGTTGCCCTTGACCGAGTCGGCGACGAGCGTCGCGACGGTGCGCGAGTCGAGTCCCATGCGCGCGAGCAGGTCGCGGTCGAACGTGAGCATGACCTCGGGGCTGCCCGGCTGGATCGACGTGCGGATGTCGCGCAGCGCCGGGATCGAGTAGAGCTCGGCCTCGATGGCCGCGGCGGCGAGGGCCAGTGCGGCGAGGTCGTCGCCCTTGATCTCGACTTGGATCGGTGAGCGCATCGCGAACAGCGCCGGGCGCTCGAAGCGCACGTCGCGCAACTCGGGGAGCCGATGCAGGCGTTCACGCAGCGTGTTCATCACCGACTCTTCGGCGGCGACGACGTCTTCGAGATTCGAGCGCAGGCCGATGGTCAGGCGCGCGGTGTGCTCGCCTTCGTCGGCCTCGGCGATCTCGTCGCGTGGAACGCCGATGACCGCCGAGACCCAAGCTACGTCGGGGTGGCCGGCAAGCGTCTCTTCGGCCGTCCGGGCCAGGGCGTCGGTGGCCTCGAGCGGCGTGCCGACGGGCATCGAGAGCTGGCTGATGATCTCGCCCTGGTGGACCTCGGGCAGGAGTTCGGAGCCGAGCTTGCCGGCCGTTTGCACCGTCCAGACCATCATCGCGCCGGCGATGAGGAGGACGAGCCCCGAGGCGATGGGGGAGCGCGTGATGCCGCGGATGACGGGCGGGTAGATGCGACGCAACGCCTCGAAGATGCCGGCGAAGATCTTCGACGGAACCCACATCACGAGCACGAAGATCTTGGCGACGAGCCAGGCTACGAGGGCCACGGCGCCGACGACGAGCGCGAGCAAGGCGAGCAGGACCCGTCCGGCAACTTCGAGGGCGAAGTGCAGCACGCGCGCGACGACGATGAACGGGAAGAGCAGCACGACCCAGGGCATCCCGAAGCGCTTGATGTCGCCGCGCAACGCTGCGAAGGCGAGGCTGGGGCCGAAGACGACGCGGCGCAGTGACCCGAGCAGCGAGCGGACCGAGAAGCCCGAGCTCCCGTCGCGACCGAGCCCGGCGAGCATCGGGACAAGGAACAGTGCGACGATGAGTGACGCGATGAGGCTCGCCACGACGGTCAGCGCCTGGTCGCGGAAGATCTGCCCCGCGATGCCTTCGACGAACACGATCGGCGCGAACACGGCGACGGTCGTGAGTGTCGACGCCGTGGCCGCGCCGGCGACCTCGCGCACGCCCGCCACGGCGGCCGCGCCACGCGCGAGTCCACGCTCGCGGCAGCGCGCGATCGATTCGAGCACGACGATCGCGTTGTCGACGACCATGCCGATGCCGAGCGCGAGCCCGCCGAGCGACATGACGTTGAGGCTCGTGTCCGTGAGGCGCAGCGGGACGAATGTCACCATCACCGAGACCGGGATCGCGACGCCGATGATCAGCGTGGTGCCGAGCTGGCGCAGGAAGAGGTAGAGCACGAACACGGCCAGCACGGCGCCGATGGCAGCTGAACTCTGAACCTCACCGAGGGCGTCCTCGATGAAGCGCGACTGGTCGCTGAGGAGCTGGACGCGCACGTCGGAAGGCAGCGTGGCGGCGTCGTACTCGAAGGCCGCTTCCTTCTTCGCGACCTCGGCGAGCAGCTTGTCTTCTTCGGCTCGCAGGGTTTCGTCGAGGGCTTTTTGCTCGTCGGTGCGGTTGTCCTCGGGCGCGTCGTTCTTGGCGCCGCCGCCGTCGGGGCCCCCGAACATCGACGACTCCGCGCGGGCCTTCGCGATACGTTCGAGCGCCGCGCGTTCGGTCGGGTTGGCCTCGACGCGTGTGAGGAAGGCGTCGTACGCATCGTCGGGGTCAGGCGTCACGCCGTCACGCAGATCGCGGACGTAGGAGCGCTGCTCGGCCGTTCCGAAGAGACGCGAGCGCACGCGCTTGGCGAGGTCGACGATGTTCGCGTCGGCCTCCTTGAAGATCTCGAGCTGCACCGACTCTTCGCCGTCGATGCGCGTGATGACGTCGCGCTCCTTCGGCGTGCGGCGGATCGTGGCGACCTCTTCGAGCCGCACCTCGGTGCCGCTGCCCACCGGCAGGGTCGTGCGTCCGATCTCGGTGGGCGTCTGGTACTCGTTGAGGATGCGGACGAGGTACTCGGTGTCGCCTTCGAGCACCGTGCCGGACGCCATGTTCACGTTCTCGGCCGCAAGCCGCGCGATGACGTCGGTCGGGCGCAGGTTGAACTGCGCGAGCTTTTCGGGCCGCAGGCGCACCTGGATCTCGTCTTCGAGCCCGCCGCGGACGCGCACGGCCGCCATGCCTTCGACCGTGGAGAGCATCGGCGCGAGACGGTCCTCGGCGAGCAGGCGCAGCTCGATGAGGTCGCGCCCGCCGGTGAGTCCGACGACCATGATCGGGTCGAGCGTCGGGTCGTAGCGCAGGATGATCGGCGTCGGCACCTCGAGCGGGAGGTTGCTGCGGTCGAGGCGCTCGCGGATGTCCTGGATGGCGTAGCTGAGGTTCGTGCCCCAGACGAACTCGAGCGTCACATCGGTGAGCTCGGCGCGCGAGACGCTGGAGATCGTCTCGAGGCCCGGCAGCACCGACAGCGTTTCGTGCAGGCGCTTGGTGACGCGCTCCTCGACGTCTTCAGGCGCCGCGCCGGGGTACTCGGCCCGGACCGTGACGCGCGGATAGGAAATGTCGGGCAGCAGGTTGAGCGGCAGCCCCGTCAGCGAGACGACGCCGAACACGACGAGCGAGACGAACACCATCGCCACGGCGACCGGGCGCAAGACCGTCAGGCGCAGCGGGCCGGCGGCTTCACCGCTGCGCTGCAGCGACTCATCGGCGCTCAATAGGCCTCCTTGACGACGCGCACGGCGGCGCCGTCCTTGAGGTTCTCCTGGCCGACGATGACGACGAGGAACTCGGGGTCGATCGGCGTGCCGTCGGGTCCGGAGAGGATCTCGACGTTCGTCGCCGTCGCGGCGCCGGCGACGAAAGGCACCTTGCTCACGGAGCTGCGCGTCGCCCCGGCGAGGCCCTGGTTGGCGCCAGCAGCTTCACCCGTGGCGAGCACGGGAGCGTCGAGCGCGAAGAAGATGGGCTGGTCGTCGTCGTAGAGGACGGCGCGCTTGCTGACGAGCAGCGCCGCGGGACGCTCAGACGTGATGACTCGCGCCTCGACGAAGAGTCCGGCGACGAGGCCCGGCTCTTCTTCCATGTCGACGATCACATGGACGGTGCCTGTGTCCTGATCGAGCACGGGGTTCACCGTGCGCACGACGCCGTGGTACGTGGCGTCGTCACCGGAGACCGGAGTCACGATCACGGTCTGGCCTGCGGCGAGTCGCGCGTAGGCGTCCTGCGGGACGCGGAGATCGAGGATGAGGTCGTTGTCGTCGACGATCTGGAAGGCGGGCGCCGACTGCGACGCGATCTCCCCGATCTCGATGTCACGCATCGCGATGATGCCGCCCATCGGTGCGCGCATGACGGCGTGCTCGAGGTCCTGCTTGGCGCGGTCCCACTCGATCTGCGCCTTGCGGACGCCGATCTCCGCGAGCGCCGTCTTGATGTCGAGCCCGCGCCGCTGGGCCAGCGAGTCGTTCATCTCGGCGCGCATCTGCGAACGCACCACGCGCGCATCGTCGACTTCCTTGCGTGTGACGAGGTCGCCGAGTTCGACGAGCCGCTGCACCTCGCCCTCCTGGATCTCCATGCGCTCTTCGAGGAGTGCGATCTTGCGTCCGACTTCGTCGCGGTCGAGCTGATCCTGCTCGATGTTGCGCTGCGCTTCGTCGAAGGCCGCGCTCGCGGCTTGCTCGGTGAGCTGCAGCTCTTCGTCATACAGCGTGACGAGGGGCTGACCGGCCGTGACGCGTGCGCCCTCCTCGACGAGCACCGAGGTGACCGGCAGGCCGGCGAGCTTCGGGTAGACCTGCACCGCGGCACGCGACTCGACGCGGGCCGAGACGACGACCTCGTCGCGGACCGAACCGACCACGAGCGGCGCGACGACGACGAGCGTCTCGCGTACGGTTTCGCGGCCGCCGGTCACGGACGTCACCTGGTCGTCGCTCCCCGCGTCCCCGCCAGTCTGGACCTCGCAGCCCACCAACAGTGCCGCGGCGACGATGGCGACCCAGCGGGCCGACCTCACGTGATGCATGGATGACTCGCAGAGCGTGACCGGGGGCGACAGGGGCAACAACGTCACCCGCCACGATAGGAGTTCGCGCCGCACACGACAGGCCTGTCATCGGATCGTCACGTCCGCGGCTGCGCACGGCGCGGGGTTGGCTCGGGCGGGTGCTGGCATCGTGGGGCCGGAATGGCGAGGCTCTCGACCGCGCCGTGCCGCTGATGCGTGGCGTTTCGGAGAAGCTGGTCGGGCTGGGCGGGGCGCATCAAGGCGCCGCGCCAGCTGACCGCGGAACCGCCGCTCTCGCGTCACCACGCGCTCGCCCAGGAGGCCTGCCGATGATCTCGATCCAAGCCGCTCGCAGCACCGTTCTCGCCCACGCCTCGAGTCCACGCGGGAGCGAGACGCTGCCGATCGTCGATGCCGTGGGCCGGATCCTTGCCGAGACCATCGTCTCGGACACAGACCTTCCGCCCTTCGACCGGGTCATGATGGACGGGTTCGCCGTGCGCGCCGCGGAGCTCGTATCCGCGTCGGAGTCCGCACCCGTGACGCTGCCGATCGCCGGCACCGTGGCGGCAGGCGAGGAGGCCCGCGACGAACTCCCCGCCGGCGCCGTGCACCGGATCATGACCGGGGCGCCGATCTCGCCGGGCGCCGATGCCGTCGTTCCCGTGGAGTGGACCGAGGCCGCCGACGGCGACACGGTCCGGTTTCTGCGGGCGCCGGAGATCGGTCAGCACATCGCGCCGCGCGGTGAGGATCTCGCGCGTGGGCGCTCGGTGGGCGAGCCGGGCCTGTTCATCGATGCGATGACGTTGCCGGTGCTGATCGGCGCCGGCGCCGGAACGGTGCACGTCGTCCGCCGCCCACGCGTCGCGCTGTTGACGTCGGGTGACGAACTCGTCGCTCCGGGCGCGGCGATCGAGCGCGGTCAGATCCGCGAGAGCAACGGTCCTATGCTCGCGGCCTTGCTCGCGGCGACGGGTGCGCATGTCACGAACCTCGGCGTCTCGGCCGACGACCCCGACGCCCTCGGCGCACTCTTCGAACGTGCCCTCGACGCCGACGTCGTCGTGCTCACGGGTGGCGCCTCGGTGGGCGAGTTCGACTTCACGTCGGACGTCCTGGCGTCCTTCGGATGCGAGACGCACTTCGACAAGATCGCCGCCAAGCCGGGCAAGCCGACGATGTTCGCGACGCGCGGTGAGCAGCTCGTCTTCGGGCTGCCGGGCAACCCCGTGGCGGCACTGATGACAGGGCGCGTGCTCGTCGCGGCGGCGCTCGCACGGCTGGCCGGGCACGCAGTCGAGGAGTGGCCGACGGAGCAGCTCCCGCTGCTCAACGACGTCGCGCGCAACAGCTGGCGCGACCTGCTGCTGCCCGTCGAGCGGCGCGCTGCGGGCGTCCACTTCGGCGGCTGGCACGGTTCGGGCGACCTGACGGCGATGGCGCAGCGCAGCGGGTTTGCCTACCTCGAGCGCGGCGAAGGGCTCTGCACGGCCGGCACGCCGGCGACCTACTTCGCGCTTCCGCGTGCGGGTTTCCTCGCGTGGTGAACGATTCGCTCGGGCGGCGCCTCGTCACGACGAACCCCTGGATCATGGCGGCACTCGGGACGCTGCTGTTCCTGGCGGCCTTCCCGCCCTTCGGCTTGTGGCCGCTGGCTGGGCTGGGCGCCGTCTGCCTGGGCGCGTCGATGGTGTCGGCCACCTCCGGACCGCGCGCATTCGGCCGCGGGTTCGTCGTCGGACTCGTGCTCTTCGCGTTGGGGAACCTCTGGGTTGCAGCCTCGAGCCCCTTCAATCTCGTCGGCGTGGCACTCGTGCAGGCCTTCTGGTTCGGCGTGTTCGGTGTCGTCGCGCGGGCGGCGCTGCCCGGGCGTCCGGCGTTTCCCGTCTTGCCGATCGTCTGGGTGGCGATCGAGTTCGCGCGGCATCACCTGCCGATGTCGGGTTATCCGTGGAACCTCGCGGGCATGGCGTGGGCCGCGAACGGCAACGTCGTCCAGATCGCCGACCTCGGCGGTGTGCACCTCGTGTCGTTCGTGGCGGTTTCGTCGGGTGCGGCGCTCTGGTCGTGGGCCGATCGTCAGAGGCTCTGCGCCCTCGGGGGTGCGGCGCTCGTCGTCGCCACAGTCGTCTACGGGGCCGTGCGCCCCGGGCTTCTGGCACCCTCACGCGAGGGCCCGCTGCTCGGGACGATCCAGCCCAACATCCGCCAGGAACTCAAGGAGGGGGGCTTGGGGCCTCATGAGCGCGCACGCATCTGCCTCGAAGGCACAGCGGCGCTGCTCGCCGAGCACCCTGACCTCGATCTGTTGCTTTGGCCGGAGACGATTTTTCCCTACCCCGTCGGCGATGGAAGCGCGGACGACCGCTGGTTCCAGGGGTCCGAGTTCGGGCCCGAGGACGGCGCGCGTTTCGAGCGGGACATGCTCGCGCTGATCCACGCGAGCGTGCCGTCCGGTCACGAGCCTCCGTGGGCGCTTTTGGGCGCGGCGCACTACGAAGGCAACGTGGACGACGAGGTCGTGCTGCGCAATGTCGCACTGCTCTACGACCCCTCCGGACTGCGTCTGGAGCGCTACGACAAGCATGTTCTCGTCCCCGGAGGCGAGTACATCCCGTATGCCGATGACCTCCCGGCCGCCGTCCGTGAACTCGTCTCGGGCTTCATCGACAGCCTGGCCGGCTTCGTCGCGACGCTGACGCCGGGCCCGGGCGCGGCCGTGCTCGATTGGGACCGCGGGCCCGTCTTTGGTGTCACCATCTGCTACGAGAACGCCTACGGGGATTACTTCCGAGACGGTGTGCGGCTCGGTGCACAGTTCAACGTCAATCTGAGCAACGAGGCATGGTTTCGCGAGTCGACCGAGTTCGACCATATGGAGCTGCACTCGATCCTGCGGGCCGTCGAGTCCCGCAGGGCATTGTTTCGGTCGACGAACTCGGGCATCTCGTGCCTGGTTCACCCCGATGGCCGCGTCGAGAAGTTCACCGTGGATGGGCGCGATCGCGCCGTGGGAGGCACGTTTGCGCGCAGAGTGCCGGTCCGCGACGACGAAACGCCCTACGTCCGTTGGGGCGATATGACGGCCTGGTTGTGCGTGATCGGGGCTCTTTTGGTGCCTTTCATCCGCCAACGACAGGACAGCGTTCCTTGACACTGGTTCGGCCCCTTCTTACGCTCCCGCACTTGTATGTCCGACCGTCCCCAACGGTCCGGACGGCCCCGATTCCTGCGCGCTGATGCAGCCCGAACGAGAGACGGCATGAGTGGTATTGGCAAGACCTTCGTAGTCATCAATCTGTTCCTCGCAGCTGTTGTCGTTGCTGGTGCGGGCTCGTTGCTACAGCAACGCAGCGCAACCCAAGGCGATCTCGACACCGCGAACGCGCAGATTGCATCCCTCGAGGCCGACCTCGAGCAGACCGTGAGCGATGCACGGGCTGAGAAGACCGCACTCGAGAACGACAAGTCGTCTCTCCAGGAGTCGAGCGACAGCCTCGACGTCCAGGTGCGCAGCCTCCAGAACGCCAACGCGGCGCTCGAACAGAAGAACCAGGACCTTCGCGACGACGTCACGAAGATCCAGCAGTCGATCGATACGCTGGCGAACGATCTCTCGGCGGCGCAGAGCCGCAACGAGAAGTTGGCTGACGCGAACGATACGTTCCGCCGTGAAGCTCAGGACGCCAAGGACGCGCAGCGTCGCGCCGAAACGGCCATGAACGCCGCACGGGACGAACTCAAGGCCGCTCAGGGCCAGCTCGCTGACATGCAGGGCGAAGTCACCGGCCTGCTTGCCGAGCTGCGCAACAGCACGGGTCTGCTCGAGGTCGCGAAGAACTCCGGCTTTGTTGCGACGGACATCATCGCAGCGCCGCTGATCGAGGCCCAGGTGGCCCAGGTCGACAGCGAGTACAACTTCGTGATCCTGAACAAGGGCTCGAACGCCAACGTGCAGCGCGGCTACGTCTTCGAGATCTACAGCGGCAAGCAGTACAAGGGTCAAGTGCGCGTCGATCAGGTCCACCCGAACTACGCCACGGCGCAGATCGAGTTCGTGACCGATGGCTTGAGCATCAGCAAGTTCGACAGCGCGACGACGCACCTGTAAGCCCGGCCCACAGAACCAGGAGAGAACGATGGCAAAGCGTGGTGGTGGGCGCAGAGCGCGCGGCGGTGACGCTGACCTTGAGGTCGAAGAGGTCGACGCACCCGTCAAGCCCGGCGCAAACATGTACGACGGCATGATGTTCGGAATGTTCGTCGCGCTCCTGGGTGCCCTCGTGGCGCTCTGGATGAAGGCCAGCAACGACTTCGGGACCGGCCTCTTCGGCTGACCCGACCCGCGCCTCGGCGCGACGACGACAAACCCTGTCATCGCAAGAGCGATGGCAGGGTTTGTTGCGTTGTCGGGAGACCCGCGCGACGTGCCGGTGCCGGGGGGCGCTTGGCGGTGAAGTCCAGCTCTGGAAGCGGTTTGAGGGCTGGCGAGCTGTCCCCGAGCCCCGTGGTGGGATGAATCACCCGAAGCCGTGGGACGCGATCGGGCGGCTCTCGGCGCGAGACGGAATTCGTTCGATGCGTCCCCGCAGCCTGGTGTCGGTGCATATCCACCACCACCAGATGTCGTATGCCGAGAAATCGAACACCTGAGGTCAGTGGTGTCTTCGTCTGGGGGCTGTCGACTGCTCCAATACGGCTGATCCCTTCGTGCTCGACGACGAACGCCCGTTTCGACGGCCGATCGCTCGCGGAGATGGCCACGGGAGGGTCCGGTTCGCGGTCGCCGTTTCGACCGCAAGCGTCGCATGTCTCGAGATGAGGCGTCCGACGCGCCCTTAGGCGCCGGCGATAGGCAGACAGATGAAGGCATTCGAATGGATGGTGGGGAAGTTCTCCACCGACATGGGCATCGACCTCGGGACGGCGAACACGCTCGTCTGCATCCCCAACGAGGGCGTGGTTCTCAACGAGCCGTCCGTCGTCGCGGTCCGCAAGGGCACGAACGACGTTCTCCTCGATGGTGACGCTGTCGGCCTCCAGGCCAAGGAGATGCTCGGCAAGACGCCGGGCAACATCCAGGCCATCCGCCCGCTCAAGAACGGCGTCATCGCCGACTTCGAGATCACCGAGAAGATGCTGCGGTACTTCATCCGCAAGGTGCACAACCGCAGCTTCATGGTGCGCCCGCGTATCGTCATCGCGATCCCGTCCGGGATCACGGCGGTCGAGCGTCGCGCGGTCATCAACTCGGCCGAACGCGCAGGCGCGCGCAAGGTCTACCTCGTGTCCGAGCCCATGGCGGCCGGCATCGGTGCGGGCATGCCCGTCGCTGATCCGCTCGCGAGCATGGTCGTCGACATCGGTGGTGGTACCACCGAGGTGGCCGTCATGAGTTTGTTCGGCATCGTCCACAGCGAGTCGATCCGCATCGCGGGCGACGAGATGGACGAGGCGATCGTCAACTACATGCGCCGCAACTACAACTTGCTCGTCGGTGACCAGACGGCAGAGCGGATCAAGATGATGATCGGCTCGGCGGTTCCGCTCGAAGAGGAACTCGAGATGGAAGTGGCTGGTCGCGACATGATGATCGGTCTTCCGCGGCGCACGATCGTCACGAGCTCCGAGATTCGCGAAGCGCTGCTCGAGCCCGTCATGGCGATCGTCCAGGCGATCAAGGCCACGCTCGAGAACACTCCGCCCGAGCTCGCTGCCGACCTCGTCCAGCAGGGCATCACGATGTGCGGTGGTGGCGCGTTGCTGCGCGGCATCGATCGTGTTGTCGAGCAGGAAGTGCAGCTGCCCGTGCGCATCGGTTCCGATCCGATGACGTGCGTGGCGCGCGGCACCGGCGAGTTCCTGAACCAGCTCGACATCTACAGCCGTGTGCTCGAGGAGACGAACGACGACATCGCGGCGTAGCGCGTGCGGGCCACAAGCTGCCCGTGTCGTCGAGAGGATCTCCGTGTCGTACTGAGGGCGTGACGTGAAGAGCGGCGGAATCTGGACCCCCGTGGTGTTGGCGGCCTGCGTGGCGTCGGTCGCCGGGTGGGGGCCGATCCGTCGCGCCGAGCAGGCGCTGGGGCCGATGCTGTCGATCGGCGAGGCGCTCTTCGCGCCCTTGGCCCACGCGCCTGCAGGCACGGAGGTCGTCGACGACCATCGCCGTGAAGCCGACCTCGCATGGGCGTCGTACGTCGAAGCCGTGCGCGGCCCCGGCGAGGTCTGCCTGCCGGGGCGCAAGGTGGCTCTGGCGCCGGTGCTGTCCGTCGCCACGACCGAGCGTCGACGGCGCATGAAGATCGCGGTGCCCGCGGATGGCGTGCCCGACGGCGCACTCGTCACGCACCGCGGCGCGTTCGTCGGCCTCGTGGTCGACGTCGAGGATCGCATTGCCGAGGTGGCGCTCATCGGTGACGAAGACCTACGGCCCCTCGCCGCCGAGTGGCAGACGGCGCCGAGTGCACGCCCGGTGCACTTCTTGCTCGGCAGCGAGAAGGGCACGGCGCTCGTCGAGAGTCGTTCGAGCACGGTCGCACCGCCGGCCGGCCAGGTGGCGTGGACGCGCTCCGTCGCAGCCCTCGGTGACGACCTTCCCCCGGGGTTGCTGCTCGGACGCGTCGTCAAGCCCGACGAGCAAGACCTTCCCGGCGGCGCCGCCGAAGGGCTCGGTGCAACCCGCGAGCTGGAACTCGAGCCGCTCATCGCCGCCGACGACCTCGGCATCGTCACGGTCGAAGTCTTGCCGTCGGCAGAGCGCGAGGCCCGTACCGTGTCGGCGTTGCGTGTCGTAACGAGTGGCTCCGAGACGACTTCTGTGCGACTCGACGTCGGGTCGCGCCACGGTGTCGAGCAAGGGTGTTGGGTCGTGCGAGACGGAGCCTGGCTCGGGCGCGTTGCCGTCGTCGGTTGGACGTCGTCGATCGTCGAGCGCGAGGTCCCGCGCGGCACGCTGCTCGTGATCGGGGCGGGCGGGTCGGTCGTGCCCTGCCGCACCGAGGCTGCGAGCTGGCCCGAAGGCTGGGTGCCGCAGGTCGGCGACCGCGTCGTCACCGGGCACGGGCGTCTCGGCGGATTGCTCATGGGCACCGTGAAGGACGTCACGCAGGCCGGATTCGATGTCGAGCCCGTCGTCTGGGGCACCGACCGCACCGTCACCGTCGTGGAGCGGTGAGATGGCCTTCGCGCTCCTCATCGTCTCGCTCCTGCTGAACCAGGCGCACCTCGTGGGCGAGGGCTGGATCGGCGACTTCGCACCCGACCCGACCGTGCTCCTCGCGGCCTTCGCAGGCCTCTACGGTGGGCGTCGCTCGACGACGCTGCTCGCCGTGGCGCTGGGCTGGAGTCGCGCCGCCGTGATGATCGAGCCGGCGGGCCTCACCATCCTCGCCACGTGGTGGACGGTCGCGATCGTCGCAAGCCAACGCCGCTCGCTCGACGGTCGGCGCTGGGCCAGCTTCGTGTTCGCCTCTGCGTTGGCTGGCGGTGCGCTCGTCTTCGCCGACTGGCTCAGCGAACTCTGCACGGACCACTCGCTCCTCGACGGCGAGCAGCTGCTCGTCGGCGGTGTCCTCGCGATTCCGCTCGCACGCCTCATCGCCGGTGTCGGTGTGGCCGTGCGCGGCGACGCTCGCGGTTGATCGCGCCATGAGGCGGCAGCGCGTCTTCCTGATCTTCTTCATCCTCCTCGCCGGTCTCGGCGCGATCGAGTTTCGGCTCGTGCGGCTCCAGCTCACGGAGAACGAACTCTGGTCGCGCGAAACGCGCCGCACCACGCGGCAGTTCCGCACGTTGCCGTTCGAGCGCGGGTGGATCCTCGATCGTCACGGCGAGCCGCTGGCGATGACCGAAGAGGTGCGCTCGCTGACGTTCACGTTTCGCGACTGGCGGCGCAGCGCAGCCGCCGGACAGACGATGCTCATCTACTGGCTCGTCAACGGCGATCGCCCCACGCTCTGGGATCTCTACGAACGCCCCGAGGCCTACCTCGCGGGCGTCGCGAGTCTGCGTCTCGAAGATGTGGCTCAGCTCGAGCCGCGCCAGCGTCGTGCCGACCTCGGCTACTACCTCGGCAAGCTCTTCGGCACCCGCGTGCGCTCCGACTACTTCCGCCGCATGGCCGACAAGCGCTTCGACATCGCGCCGACGTTGCGTGACCTCGACGGGTTCGAGCAGGCCTTCGACGACGCGGTGCTTGCCGCGCGTTCTGAGGCCACCGCCCTCGCCGATCTCGAGTCGCTGGCTCGCGAGCAGGGTGCCGAGCCGCGGGCGCGTTCCGAGGTCGACGTCCTCGGCGGCATGACGGAGGCGATCCGTCGGGCTGACGAGCGGGTCGGTCGCGCTCTCGCGGCGGCGGAGGCCGAAGCGGAGGCCGAGGCGGCTGCCGCAGACGTCGATCTTGCCGGCGTTGACGAGCGCGACCCGGCGATCGCGCTCGGGCGCTCGGCGCGGAGCGACGGTCCGCTCATCGATGAAGAAGCGCGCGCCGTGGCGATGTTCAAGTTGGAGCGCACGCTGCACACCGACTTCGACAGCGACCCGGTCGTCCTCGTCGACGACGTCGTCTACGACACCGAGACGCTCGTCGGCATTCGCGGCGACGAGCTGCGCGGCTTTGACGTGTCGGCTCGCCGTCGACGCGTCTATCCCGAGGGCAGCCTGGCGGACGGGCGCGTCACGGACACCGCGCCACTGCTCGTCGGCCGCGTCGGAAGTCCCTCGGCCGACGACATGGCCGCGACATTCCGCCATCGCACGCGTCTCGCCGATCTCGGCAGTCTCGAAGAACTCACCGCCGAGGAGCTCGACGAGTACGAGTGGTTGCGCGTCCACGTGCGGGAGATCGACTACGGCTTCGAGGAGGAGCGCGGGATCACGGGCCTCGAGCGCGCGCTCGAAGGCCTGTTGCGCGGTAAGCGCGGGTGGATCGCCACGTCGGTGTCGGCCGAAGCTGGAGCCGAGGCTGTCGACGCGGCACCGTCGGTGCGCGGCTTGAACGTGTCGCTCTCGCTCGACCTCGCGCTTCAAGCGGCATGCGAACGCGTGCTCGACGAGGTCTTCCACGACACCGGAGCGTCGGGGCCGACGCCCTGGCGGGGCGCGCTCGACCTGCCGGCATTTCCCTTCTCCGAGCGCAGACGCGAGCGCCGCTGGCCCGGTGCGATCGTGCTTCTCGACCCGCGCACGGGCGGTGTGCTGGCACTTGCAAGCTCGCCGCGCCCCTCGCGTGCGCAGCTCCAGAACGCCTACGCCGACCTTCTCGCCGACGACAGCAACCCACTCGCCCAGCGCGCGCTCGGCTCGGGCATCCCCGTTCCGCCCGGCTCGACATTCAAGCCCGTCACAGCGTTGGCCGGGCTTTCGGCCGGCGTGCTCGACGGCGCTGTGACGTTCCCCTGCAACCGACGTCTCGCCGTCGGGCGCGAGACGTTGAGCTGTCTCTACACGCACGGCGAGATCGACATGACGCGGGCGCTCGCCAAGTCGTGCAACATCTACTTCTATCACGCGGCCGAACGCATCGGCGGCGACGCACTGCACGCCGCGGCGGGTCTGTTTGGCTTCGAGGGGCCGACCGGACTGCTGCGCGGCAACGAGGTGCTCGAAGCTCACGGTCTCGTCGTCGGTCCCGGCGTGCGTGAGTGGGTCAAGGACGAGATCGAAGTGCCGCGCAACACCTCGAAGATCATGCGCATGGGGATCGGGCAGGTTCCGCTCGACATCGTGACGCCGCTGCAGGTCGCCGGGATGATGGGGGCCTTCGGAGTCGGGTACCGCGTGCCGCCGAGCTTGATCCATGCCGTCGAGGGTTACGGCGAGCTGCCGCCGCGCGAACGCGTCGACCTGCGCGCCTCGCCTGCAGACCTGGCCACGGTGCGCGAGGGGCTCGAGGCCGTCGTCGACTCGGCCGTGGGGACGGCGCGCGCACTGGGGCGTGAACTGCGGAATGCGCCCGACCTGGCGCCCTACGAACTGACCGTGGCCGGCAAGACCGGGACGCCGGAGATCCAGGGCCGGAAGACGCATTCGTGGTTCGCCGGGTATTTGCCCCAGGACAACCCGACCATGGCGTTCGCCGTGTTCCTCGAGCACACCGGCGAACACGGCGGTGACGCGTGCGTGCCGGTCTTGCGCCGCCTGCTCGCCAGCGAGGCGATGGGCAACTACATCGCGCGCGAGGTGGCCCCGTGAGTCGCCGCGAGTCGTCAGGCATCGAGTGGACCGTGGCGCTGCCCGCCCTGGCCCTGTCGACGATCGGCGTGCTGTTCGTCTACTCGGCCACGAGCGACTGGGCCGTGTCGCTGTGGCCGCGGCAGGTGTTGTTCGTCCTCGCCGGGCTGGCCGTGGCGCCGATCCTCTCGCGCTTCGGTCCGGGGTTCCTGGCCGGTTTCTCCGTTCCCAGCTACCTCGCTGTCCTCGGCGTGCTCATCGCGATGCCCTTGCTCGCCGAGCCGTCGACGGCCGGCAGCGATCGCTGGATCCGCCTGCCCCTGGGCTTCAAGCTCCAGCCGTCCGAGTTCATGAAGATCGGCCTCGTGCTGGCCCTCGCTCGACATCTCCAGCACCGCGGGATCACCAACACGTGGCGGAGCTACATCGCGCCGCTCGCGATCACGGTCGTGCCGTGGTTCTTCGTGATGCGTCAGCCCGACCTCGGCAGCTCGCTCGTGCTGTTGCCCGTCTTCGTGTCGATGGTGGTCGTGAGCGGGGCGCGCCTGGCTCACATCGTGCTCGTGGCGACTTCGGTCGCACTCATCGTCCCGGCGGCATACTTCCTGCCGGGCGTTCTCGAGCCGTATCAGAAAGACCGCATCGACGCCTACCTGCGCCCGATCGACGTCATGCTCGTCGAGGCGCGTGAGCTGCGCCAAGCGCGCCAGCACGACGAGGCCCGCGAGACCGAACGTCAGATCCGTGAACTCAAGCGCGGCACGGGACGGCAGCAGTTCTTTTCCGTCGTCGCGATCGGCAGCGGCGGCCTCACCGGCGCCGGACTCACCGAAGGCATCCAGAACAACTCCAACCTCCTGCCTGCTCAACAAACCGACTTCATCTTCGCGGTGATCGGCGAGGAATGGGGGCTCGTCGGGACCACGACCGTCGTGCTCCTCTATGCCTGCCTCATCGCGGCGATCCTGGGCGTCGGCTACCGCACGCGCGAGCCGTTCGGGCGCCTCGTCTGCGTGGGCGTCGGCGCTCTGATCGGTGGCCAGGCGCTCATGCACCTCGGAATCAATACCGGTCTGTTGCCGGTGACAGGCTTGACTCTTCCGTTCGTGTCTTATGGTGGGTCATCGATCTTGTCGACGTGGTTAGGTGTGGCGATCGTGCTCGACGTGGCGCGACGCCGGCCCGTCGTGTTCTTCGAGCAGTGAGGCGCGACGGTTCGTACGTGGCGGACCTGGACGGAGCGGATTTGACCACAGCAGACGTGCGGCACAGCGCTGGACGAGTGAGACTCGTGCTCACCTGTCTCGCAGTGTTCGTCCTCACGCTGGCGGTCGGGTCTGCGGCTCAGGAGAATGCGCCCGCCGTCGACGACGCCGGTACCGCGATCGCGGCCGAAGTCGCGGCCATGCGCAGTACGCTCGAGGGGCGGGACGGTCTCACGGACGAGCTGCGCAGCGAACTCCTCGCGTCGCTCGACCAAGCCGCCGCACAGCTCCAGGCTGCCGCCGGATGGCGAGACGCCGTCGCCGCGACGGCACGCGAGGTCGAAGCTGGCCCTGGCGAACTCGCCCAACTCGAGGCCGATCGACAGAACCCGTCGATCGCCGCCGCCGAAGTTGCTGCCGACGTCACGGCGAGCGAGTTTGCGCCGCTCGTCGCCGACATCGAGGCGGCCTTGCGCGCCAAGCAGCTCGAAGTCGAGGCGCTCGAGCGCGAACTGAACCTCTTCGAAGAACGGCGCACGTCGCTGCCCGAGGTCCTCACGGCTGCGCGATCGCAGCTCGCCGAAGTCGACGCACGCCTCGCTCAGCAGGCGCCTGTTGAGGGGCCGACAGAGCTCGACGAGGTCCAGCGGCTCCTGGCGCGCGCCCGACGCACGGCACTCGTCGCCGAGATCGAGGCCTACGAAACGGAGCGCGCGGGCAGTGAAGTGCGCGACGAGTTGTTGGGCGCGCGGCTCAGGGCCGCCACCCGCCGACGCGCGGCGCTCGAGGAGCGGGTGGAGATCTGGCGCGCACGGCTCGCGGCCCTGCGCCGCGACGAGGCCGAGGCGGCGGCAGTCACGGCAGCCGAGGCGGCGCGTCTCGCGGCACAAAGTCACCCGGCCGTCGAGCAGCTTGCGACGCGGAATGCAGAGATCGCGCTGCAGCGCACGGGGCCCGAGGGGCTCGTCGCACGGATCGCGGGCCTTTCGCGACAACTCGACGAGACGCGCAAGCAGGCGTCTGACCTCGCAGCCCGGCACACGCGCGTTCGCCAGCGCAGCGAAGCGGCGGGTGGCTCACAGTCGGTCGGCTTCCTGCTCGTCGAGGAACGCTCGCGCCTGCCCGAGGTTGCCTCGCTCCAGCGCGAGCTCGAGTCGCGCGAGGAAGTGACGAGCAAGGCCCAGCTCGAGCGCTTCGATGCCAAGGACGCCTCGGCGGAGTTGATCGACGTCGAGGCGAGCGTCGAGAAAGTGATGGAGTCGCTGCGACCGCCGATCGTCGACGCCGGCCAGCGGGCTGTCGTGCGAGACCTGGTCCGCGAGCAGTACGAGCGGCGCCGCGAGTACCTCGACGAACTCTCCAGCGACTACCGCGAGTACCTGCGCCTCGCGAGTGATCTCGAACTCGCCGAGCGCGATCTCATCGCCAAGACCGAAGCGTTCGCACACTTCATCGACGAACGTGTGCTTTGGGTGCGCATCGCCTCACCGATCTACGAGGACATCGGCGAGCTGTGGCCACGCTTGCACGACGATCTCGAGTGGCTCGTGAACGTCTCGGCGTGGGTGGAGTTCGGGCGAGCCCTCTCGGAGGCGTTCAAGCGCGACGGCCTGCTGATCGCCGTCCGCACGATCCTGCTCATCGCATTCCTGGCGTTGCGCCCTGCACTGCGCCGACGCATCGAGGCGATCGCAGAACTCGTGCGGCGCCTGCGGACGGATCAGTTCGGTCACACCGTGCATGTCTTCGGGCTGACCGCGCTGGTCGCGCTCGGCGTGCCGCTCTTCCTGTGGTTCTTCGCGCACCTGCTGCGAGGCGCGGCGCTCGGGATGAACGACGGCGGGGAGGTCGTGCGCGCTGCGGCCGGTGGGTTCGAAGGCGTTTCGCGGGCGCTGTTCGTCGCCGGCTTCGTCGTACGTGCCTGTCGTACCCAGGGGCTCGCGGAGGTCCACTTCCGCTGGCCGCCCCCGGCGCTGAAATCGATGCGCCGCAATCTGCGCTGGTTCCTGGCCCTCGCCTTGCCTTGCCAGTTCGTCGCCTCGGCGATGATCGCGCGCTACGGCACGGGCTTCGGCGATGCGCTCGGCCGCTGCGCGTTCATCGCCGGTCAGCTCGTGATCGCAATCTTCGCGTACCGCGTGCTGCACCCCGAGCGGGGCGTGATCTCGTCGCTGCTCGACGAGCTTCCCAACGGTTGGCTCAGCCGACTGCGCGCGCTCTGGTTCCCACTCGCCGTGGGCTTGCCGGTGACGCTCATCTTCCTGGCCGTACTCGGGTACACCTACTCGGCGCTGCAGCTGACCCTGCGGATGCAGGACACGCTGATGCTGATCCTCAGCGTCGTCTTCGGTCGCGCGCTGTTGATGCGCTGGCTGCACGTCGCGCGGCGTCGACTCGCGGTGCAGCAGTACCTGAAGCGCCGTGGACGAACTGACAGCGGCGAGCTGAGCGACGTCGAGGGCGAGGAGACCGAGGTCGACGAGATCGATGTCGAGTCGGTCAGCGAGCAGAGCCGACGCCTCGTGCAGTTCGCCGTCTCGATCGCCTTCCTCGCCGGCCTGTGGATCGTCTGGTCCGAGGTCCTCCCGGCCCTGACGTCCGAGGACGTCGACGTGGCGCTCTGGGAAACGTCCCGTCAGCAGACCACCGTCGTCAACAACCCCGACGGGAGCGTCGACCGCCTCACCGAGTCGTTCTCCGACTTCGTGACGCTCGGCGACGTGCTCCTCGCCATCGCGATCCTGGTCATCACGTTCGTCGCGGGCAGCAACCTCCCCGGTCTGCTCGAGATCGCCGTCCTCCAGAAGCTGCCCTTCCAGGCTGCCGGGCGCTACGCGATCACGACGATCTCGCGCTATCTGATCCTGATCATCGGCATCATCACGGCCTTCGGGGCCGTCGACATCGGCTGGGGCAAGGTGCAGTGGCTCGCGGCGGCCGTGACGGTCGGTCTCGGGTTCGGCCTCCAGGAGGTCTTCTCGAACTTCGTCTCGGGCTTGATCCTGCTCTTCGAGCGCCCGATGCGCGTGGGAGACACAGTGACCGTCGGCGATGTGACGGGCGCCGTGACGAGGATCCGCATGCGTGCGACCACGATCGTGACCTGGGACCGCACGGAGCTGATCGTCCCGAATCGGGAGTTCATTACCACGCAGGTGGTCAACTGGACTCTGAGCGACTCGGTTCTACGTGTGATCGTACGAGTCGGGATCGCCTACGGCTCGAACATCGACCGGGCTGAGAAGGTGCTCTACAAGATCGCCCGCGAGAACACGAACGTCCTCTCGGATCCAGGGCCGCGAGTGGTGTTCGCGGCGTTCGGTGATTCGACGCTCGACTTCGAGCTGAGGTTCTTCGTCGCCTCGCCGGAGATGTACCGCACGATCCACCACCAGCTCAACCGCGCGATCGACGGCGAGTTCCGCGCGGCGGGCATCGAGATCGCCTTCCCGCAGCGAGATCTGCACCTGCGGACGGCCGACGTCCCGCTCGCGATCGTGCGCCGCGAGGACCCCGATGCGACCGGCGTCGACGCCAGTGCCCTCGCCGAATCGGCGCTTCCGGCGCCCGGCGACGAAGAAGACCCGCCAGTGTCGTCCTGAGGGGATGCGCGCACGCGCGGGGGGGATGTAGAATCCGCGCCCCGGGCGACGACGCGTCGCCGTCATTGTCCCCACCACGCACATCTCGAGCCCCGTCATGAGCACCTCGGTCCCTCCGACGATCAAAGAGGATCTCAACCTCAACCACATCGTCTCCACCCAGTTCGACAAGGCGGCCGCGCTCACGAAGTATGACGAGGGCCTGCTCGGGCAGATCAAAGCCTGCAACAACATCTACACCTTCCACTTCCCCGTGAAGGTCGGCGGCAAGATCCGCATGTTCCAGGGGTGGCGCGCCGAGCACAGCCATCACCGCAAGCCACTCAAAGGCGGCCTGCGCTTTGCGGCAGAAGTCGACGAGAACGAGGTCATGGCCCTTGCAGCCCTGATGACCTACAAGTGCGCGCTCGTCAACGTGCCCTTCGGGGGCAGCAAGGGCGGCGTGCGCATCGACACGTACCGCGAGGACGACGAGACGATCGAAGCCGTCGCGCGGCGCTTCACGTTCGAGCTCGCACACAAGAACTTCATCGGCCCGGGCACGAACGTCCCGGCTCCCGACATGGGCACCGGCGAGCGCGAGATGGCCTGGATCGCCGACACCTACCAGGCGATCCACCACGGCGACCTCAACAGTCTGGCCTGCGTCACGGGCAAGCCGGTCTCGCAGGGCGGGATTCATGGTCGCACCGAGGCGACCGGCCGCGGCGTTTACTACGGCATCCGCGAGGTCTGCGAAGATGAAGACGTCATGCAGAAGCTCGGCATGCAGATGGGTGTGGCCGGCAAGACGATCTCCGTGCAGGGCTTCGGCAACGTCGGCTACCACGCGGCGCGCATTCTTCAACACGAGGGCGGCGCCAAGATCATCGCGATCGGCGAGTACAACGGCACCGTCTACGACCCGAACGGCATCGATGTCGACGCGCTCCACGCACACAAGCTGAAGACGGGCTACGTGCAGAACTTCCCCGGCGCGCAAGACCTTCCGACGTCGGGCGACAGCCTCGAGATCGAGTGCGACATCCTGATCCCCGCGGCGCTCGAGAATCAGATCACGCTGGAGAACGCGAGCAAGGTGAAGGCCAAGATCGTCGGCGAGGCGGCCAACGGCCCGACGACGCCCGGCGCCGAGCAGGTCCTGTTCGATCGTGGCATCTATGTCGTGCCGGACATCTACCTGAACGCCGGCGGCGTCACCGTCTCGTACTTCGAGTGGACGAAGAACATCTCGCACATGCGTTTCGGTCGCATGTCGAAGCGCTTCGACCAGGCGCGTGACGAACGCTACATCAGCTTGATGGAGCGCATGTCGGGCAAGCCGCTCACGGAAGCTCGCCGTGAGCGCTTGGCCGAGGGCGCCGACGAGATCGACCTCGTGCGCTCGGGGCTCGAGAACACGATGTCGGATGCCTACAAAGAGATGCGCGCGGCGATGAAGGAGAACGATCAGATCCACGACCTGCGCACGGCTGCCTACGTCGTCTCGATCAGCAAGGTCGCCACGACCTACAACCAGATGGGCATCTTCCCGTGACCGTTTGAGTGAGCCGGGGTCTTCACGGACGATCGTCGCGAGGGTGCAGCCGAGATGCGACCGCAAGCGATCGTCCGTGAATCACCGGGGTCAGTGGGAGTCTTCAGCGCGCGCATCGCGGGGTACATCGTGGTGCGCGCGCTGCGTTGGTGAGGTGGTCGACGACCTGGCGCGGCGTCGACGATCAGCGCCGCGCGGCGCCCCTGGTCCGCGTCACGGCGCCGGATGCGGCGGGCGACAACGCACTTCGGTGGTACCTGGATGGCGGGCCGGTCTCATGGGGGCTCGGGTACGCCGGCGTCGACTGACCCCGCGTCGTGGGGCCACTACGGTGGGCTGGATCGACGGTCGGGCTCGGAGGGGCCGTGGCTCGCGTGACGTCGGGCTTTCCTGCTGAAGACCAATGGGGTGTTTACGGTTGCCTAAATGACCCGCAAAGACGGGCGAGTGGCGTTCGTCCTTGCGCATGTCTGGCACGTGGCTCGATGTGCTATCGTCCCGGCCATGATTCTCGCCGATGCCGATCTGCAGTCGATCCAGGAGGCCCGCGACCTCGTGCGTCGCAGCCGCAAGGCGGCCGATGCCATGCGACGGATGTCGCAGGAGCAGGTCGACCGGATCTGTGAGGCCATGGCCCGAGCTGGGTCCGAGGCGTCGCGCAAGCTGGCCGAGATGGCCGTTAAAGAAACCGGCTTCGGGAACGTCGTCGGCAAGTACCAGAAGAACAAGTTCTGCACGGACATGCTCTGGGAGAGCCTGCGCGACCTGAAGACGGTCGGCGTGGTGCATCGCGACGACGAACGTCGCTACTACCAGGTCGCCGAGCCGTACGGCGTCATCATCGCGATCGTGCCGACGACGAACCCGACCAGCACGGCGATGTACAAGTCGATCATCTCGCTGAAGGCACGCAACACCTGCGTCATCAGCCCACACCCGCGTGCCAAGGGCTGCATCGCCGAGGCGGCGCGGATCATGAACGACGCGGCGCGCTCGGCCGGTGCTCCTGAAGACGTCGTGCTGTGTCACTCGTCGCCCACGCTCGAGGCGACGCAAGAGATGATGCGCGCGCGCGAAACCGCTTTGATTCTAGCTACTGGCGGGCCGGGGCTCGTGCGCTCGGCCTACAGCGCGGGCAAGCCGGCGTACGGCGTCGGGCCCGGCAACGCGCCGGCGTTCATCGAGCGCACGGCCGATATCAACCATGCCGTGCGCGCGATCGTAGGCAGCCAGACGTTCGACAACGCAACGATCTGCGCCTCTGAGCAGTCGGTCGTCATCGACTCGCCGATCTACGACGACGTGCGCGCGGAGTTCACGCGCAACGGCGCGCATTGGTGCACGCTCGAAGAGCGGGCGCTGCTCGAGAAGCTCGTCGTGCGCGGGCGTCGCGTGAACGCCGACATCGTCGGTCTCTTCCCGGTCCAGATCGCGGCCATGGCGGGCTTCACGATCTCCGACAAGACCACGGTGTTGATGACCGAGGAAACCGGCGTCGGCTGGGACCATCCGCTGTCGGTCGAAAAGCTCTCACCGATCCTCTCGGTCTACCGCGAGGAAGGCTGGGAAGCCGGGTGCGACCGCTGCATCGAGATCCTGAACTTCGGTGGGCGCGGGCACACGTTGGCGATCCACTCGCGCGACGAGAACGTCATCTGGACCTTCGTCTACGAGAAGCCGACGCACCGGATCCTGATCAACGCGCCCTCGGCCCAGGGTGCTGTCGGCTTCGGAACAGGCCTAGTGCCGTCGATGACACTCGGTTGCGGGTCTTTTGGCGGTAATATCACGTCCGACAACATTTCGGCGCACAACCTCGTGCTCACGAAGCACGTTGGCTACGTCTACGAGGGCTTCGTCGAGTCCTTCCCCGACTTCAGCAAGGGCCCGCCGAGCGAGTTCGGCTTCCAGCCCCAGCCTGCGGCTCCGGCGCCCGGCGTTCGCGCCGCGAGCGGCTCAGGCGCCGTGGGGGCCACCGGCTCGGCCTCGCTGCCGAAGTCGCCGCCGCCAAACCACCCCGTCTGGCAGGGCAATCCGACGCACCCGTCGAATCCTTTGTCAGCCAGCAGTCCCAGCGCGACCGCGCCCAGCGGGCACGTGTCGCGCGCAGCTCCCCCGTACGAAGGCGGAGAGATCCCGAAGCCTCGGACCTTCTCGTCGCCGTCCAAACCACTTTAGTTCCCCCGAATGAGATGTTCGCTGCACGTCGTGCGCGGGCATCGGAGACACCTTCCTGATGAGTCAGATCGCTCTTGGAATGATCGAGTGCCGTGGCTTCGTCGCGGCCGTCGAAGCCGCCGATGCGATGGTCAAGGCTGCCAAGGTCCAGTTGCTCGACAAGCAGCTGACCGGCGGTGGTTTCGTGACCGTCCTCTGCCGCGGTGAAGTCGGTGCCGTCAAGGCCGCCACCGATGCCGGCGCCGCTGCCGCACGTCGCGTGGGCGATCTGGCGTCGGTGCACGTCATTCCGCGCCCGCACAGCGAGGTCGAGCAGATCCTGCCCGAGGCGCCGGCCGCCGTCGACTGACGCACCGTCCCGCTCGCCGTTCGTCCTCGCCTCGCACTGAT
Organism: Planctomycetota bacterium; assembly: GCA_029259745.1. Classification (GTDB taxonomy): domain Bacteria; phylum Planctomycetota; class B15-G4; order B15-G4; family B15-G4; genus OFTM221. Next base: position 13,563 of record JAJDEO010000051.1, on the reverse strand, counting down.
GCCGCGCGCGTCGGTGCGGCAAGGACGTACCTCCCGGTCTCGCTCGCGATAGGCATCCGATGGTTCAACTGCGCACGTTCACGTTTCTCGACTCCATGCAGCCGCAGTTCGCGTCGTTCGTCGCGAGCACGGCCAAGGGCTACCTTCCCATTCGCGGGCAGGCGGCGCTGTACGTCGAGATCGCACCCGGCATCGCGATCAACCGCGTCACCGACATCGCTCTCAAGCGCACGAACGTGCGCCCGGCCGTGCAGGTCGTCGAACGCGCCTTCGGGTTGCTCGAAGTGCACGACGAAAGTCAGGCCGAAGTGCTCGAGGCCGGTCGTCAGATCCTCGACTACCTCGAGGTCGAGGAGACCGACCGGCTCACGCCGAAGATCATGACCTCGGAAGTGATCACGGGTGTCGACGACTACCAGACGATGCTCGTCAACCGGAACCGCTCGGGCATGATGCTGCTCGGCGGCGAGACGCTCTACATCCTCGAGGTGCACCCGGCGGCCTACGTCACGCTCGCGGCCAACGAGGCCGAGAAGGCCTCTCCGATCAACCTCATCGACATGCGTCCCTATGGCGCCTTCGGGCGGCTTCAGTTGGGCGGCACCGAGAGTCACATCCGCGAGGCGGTGACGGCGATCGAGAAGGCCCTGTCGAACATCGAAGGCCAGCCCAACGAAGGTCGGGGCTGACCGCGCGTGTTCACCGGACGCGTCGTCGGCGAGATCTGGGCCACGCAGCGGCATGACTCCCTCGAGGGGTTCAAGCTGCTGCTCGTGGATCCGTTCGAGGTTGCCGCGCGACTCGAGGGCGGCAAGCGCCAGGGGCTCGTCGTGGCGGCCGACGCTGTCGATGCCGGTGTGGGGGACGAGGTGATCGTCGCCTACGGTCGCGCGGGGCGCACGGCGCTCGGTCGCGGGCACGACATCGCCGTCGAGGCGGCCATCGTCGCCGTGGTCGACGACCGCACCGGTTCGGAGCTCGGCTGATGCTCGTCGGACGCGTTGTCGGAAATGTCTGGGCCACCCAGAAGGACCCCACGCTCGAGGGTCTGCGCATGTTGCTCGTGCAGCCGCTGGCGCTCGGCGAACGGGCATCCGACGAGATCATCGTTGCGGCCGATCCGATCGGCGCGGGCCCCGGCGAAACCGTGCTCGTCGCCTTCGGCCGCGCCGCACGCACGGTGCTCGGCACGCAGGACGCCGGTTGGCAGGTGGCCGTCGTCGCGATCGTCGATGACATCTCCGTCGACGAGGGTGTGACGATCGCGGGCCGCGAGAGCGAACCGTGAACGACGTCGTCGGTGGCACGGGCCCCTGCGTCGCGCTGCTCGAGCTGGCGAGCATCGCGGCCGGCTACGAGGTCGTCGACGGCCTTCTGAAAGAAGCCGACGTGCGCGTACTCGTCGCCGAGGCCGTGAGCCCGGGCAAGTTCGTGATCCTCTTCACGGGCCAGGTCGAGGACGTCTCGTCGGCCCTGCGGCGCGGCAGCGAGCTCGCCGCTGATGTGCTCATCGACAGCCTCTTCATCCCGAACATCGAACCGACGCTGCTCGACCTCATCGGGGGGGCCGCGCCGGATGCCTCGCAGCTCGATGCCGTCGGCATCCTCGAAACCTTCAGCGTCGCGTCGACGATCCGCGCGGCCGACATCGCCTCCAAAGCGGCCTCGTTGCGACTCATCTCGATCGAACTTGCGCGCGGCATCGGCGGCAAGAGTTTCGTGACGTTCACGGGGCCGATCGGCGACGTCGAAGAGGGCATCGAGCGCGGTGCTGCCGACGCGAGCGACGCCGGCCTGCTCGTGCGTCGCGTCGTGATCCCCAACCCGCATGACGGGCTCGCGGAGGTACTCGCCCCGTGACGCGCATCGAGCGACTCATCACCGACGACGACATCTTGCACGGGCGCGTGACGTCTCCGATCGTGCTTACGCGGGGCACCGTCATCACACCCGCGGCACGCGATCGCGCGCGGGCGAGGGGGCTGTCGATCGTCGAGGAGGGCCTCGCACCGCCCACGCCGGCAGCGGCATCCGCGCCCGCGGCGTCGTCCTGCGCGTCGTGCGGAGGTGGCGGCTGCTCGACGTGCCAATCGCGCGGCTCGTGCGCTCACGGCGCGTCGGTGCTCGACGGGCTCCCCGACGGCACCTATCTCATCGCTGTGCGCGACGGTCAGCCCGTCTCGATCCTTCCATCGACAGGCCCGGGGCTCATGCCTCGTCGCCGCTAGAGGACGCTTCCATGGCACGGACATTCATCACTGCCGAAGACGTCGCGAAGCTCCCCGAGGGCCATCGCCTCACGGTCGACGACAACACGACGATCACGCCGCCGGCACGTGAGCTGGCACGTCGGCGCGGGGTCACGATCGTGGACGGCGGCGAGGTGGCCTCGACGGCCGGCAGGGCGCCGACACGCGCGCCAACGGCGCCAGTACCTGCCACGGTGCTGACGGATGCCCACGCGACGAACGGTCCCCATGCGGTGCACGCCCACGACGCGAGCGCACGGCACGGCGGCCAGACCCCGCAGACGATCATCGTGACGGCTGTCGGCGTGAACCGACCCGGCGTCCTCGCGGAGGTCACCGATGCGATCGGCAAGCTCGGCGGCGACATCCAGGACCTGAGCCAAAAGATCACCGGCGGCTACTTCAACGCGATCCTCGTCGTCGACATCCGACGCGCGAAGCAGGCGTTCGCGGCCTTCGCCGAGGCGCTCAAGGCCCTCTCCGAGCCCACCGACTACGTCGTCACCGTCGTCGACGAGCGCGTCTTCCGCGCGATGCACCGCCTGTAACCCGCACTCCTCGCAAGGCTGCCCCCGTGACCCTCGAGCCGAATTAGATCTTCGCGACGCTGCGGATGGACGAGATCCAGAATCCCGACACCCGCACGACGACGCTCGGCATCAACCTGCTGCCCTGCGGCGGCGGGTCCATCGATCAGGTGGCCGCCAAGGTGTACGAGCGCATCGTGCGCCATGCGTCGAACCTCGTGGCGACGGCGCGGTCGGTCGAGGCCGAGTACGGCATCCCGATCGTCAACAAGCGCATCGCGATCACGCCGATGTCGCTCGTGGCGTCGGCCTGCGACGCGGGCCCCGAGGCCGACTACACGCCGCTCGCGATCGCGATGGACCGGGCGGCCAAAGAGTGCGGTGTCGACTTCATCGGCGGCTTCACGGCGCTGGCGCACAAGGGCATCACGGCGTCCGACGAGGCGCTGATGCGCTCGATTCCGTCGGCGCTCGACCAGACGAACCATGTCTGCGCCTCGGTCAACCTCGGCACGACGAAGTCAGGCATCAACATGGATGCGACGCTCTTCATGGCGCGCATCATCAAGCAAACCGCCGAGCGCACGGCCGACCGCGATGCGATCGGCTGCGCCAAGCTCGTCGTCTTCTGCAACATGGTGGAGGACAACCCGTTCGTCGCGGGTGCGAATCTCGGCGTCGGTGAACCCGACATCGTCTTGCACGCCGGCGTGTCGGGGCCCGGTGTCGTGCGCGCCGTGCTCGCCGAGCTGAGCCCGCAGGCCGACCTCGGCGAACTCGCCGACGCGATCAAGCGCACGGCGTTCAAGATCACGCGCATGGGCGAACTCGTGGGGCGCGAAGTCGCCGCACGCCTCGGCGTTCCCTTCGGCATCGTCGACCTGAGCCTCGCGCCCACGCCGGCGCCCGGCGACTCGATCGCCGACGTCCTCGAACTCATGGGCCTCGAGCGCACGGGCTGCCATGGAACGACGCTCGCGCTCGCGCTGCTCACCGACGCCGTCAAGAAGGGCGGCGCCATGGCGGCGCGCTACGTCGGCGGACTCTCGGGCGCCTTCATCCCCGTCAGCGAAGACGCCGGCATGATCGATGCCGTGAAGGCGGGCACGCTGACGCTCGACAAGATGGAAGCCATGACGGCCGTGTGTTCGGTCGGGCTCGACATGGTGGCCGTCCCGGGCGACATCCCGGCCGAGACGCTCGCGTGCCTGATCGGCGACGAGCTCGCGATCGGCATGGTCAACACGAAGACCACGGCCGTGCGCATCATCCCCGTCCCGGGCGCGGAGGCCGGCGCGATCGTCGACTACGGCGGGCTGCTCGGCTCGGCGCCCGTCATGCCGTACCACACCGAGTCGGCGGCGATCTTTGCCCGCCGCGGCGGCCAGGTCCCGCCGCCGATTCAGTCGCTGCGCAACTGAGGTCGCCTGCGCTCGCGCATTGTGATCGGACGCATCGATCACGCCGCAGCGCGTTCACAACTGCTCGGCGATGCGTGCTGCGGCTCGGTCGACGGCGCCGGGGCCGGGTGACGCGGCGATCAGGCGCTGCAGCCCGTCGCGCTGACGCTGCCACGCATCGCTGTCGGTGAGCAGCGGCTCGAGCGCTGCGACGAGGGCGTCGACGTCGCCTTCGATGCTGAGCACCTCGGGGCAGAGCTCTTCGCCGGCCACGAGGTTCACGACACCGACGTTGCGGGGGACGAGCAGCAGGTTGGCCAGGCGTCGCTCGAGCGGCGAGATCTTGTAGGCGATCACCATCGGCGTGCCGAGCAGGCCGGTTTCCAGCGTGGCCGTGCCCGACGCGACGGCCGCGGCGCGGCACGAGGCCATCACGCCGTGCACGTCGTCAGCATGGATCTGCAGGGGGACGTCGGCGTTGCGCGCCAAGATCGCGAGGTTGTCGCGTTGCTCGGGTGACGTGTGCGCCGCGTGGAAGGTCGCGTCGGGGTGACGCGCGAGGAGCTGCTTCGCGGCGGCCAGCATCCACGGCCCGTTGCCGCGCACCTCGCGCGGGCGCGAGCCGGGCAGCAGCGCGATCGGACAGGGGCGTGACGCGATGTCTTCGCGCAGCGGCGGCTCGGTGGGGAGTGCGTCGAGGAGCGGGTGACCGACGTAGGTCGTCGGGATGCCGGCGTCGCGGAAGAAGCCGACTTCGAAGGGGAAGATCACGAGTCCTTCGTCGACGACGCGCGCGAAGCGTCGCACGCGCCATGGCGCCCAGGCCCAGAGTTGCGGGAGGACGAAGTAGAACACCGGGATTCCGCGCGCCTTCGCGAGGCGTGCGACGAAGAGGTTGAGGCCCGGGTAGTCGACGAGCACGACCGCGTCGGGTCGGCGCGTGTCGAGGATGCCGGCGACGCGCCGCAGCAGGCCGATCATCTCCGGCAGAGCCTTCAGCGCCGCGCCGATACCCATGATCGCGGCGGAGACCAGGTCTTCGTGCAGCGGCACTCCGACGGACGCGAGGCGCGGGCCGCCGAGGCCCTCGAAGGTCACGCCGTCGACGCGCGCACGCAACGCCGTCACGAGGCGCGCGGCGTGCTGGTCGCCCGAGATGTCGCCGGCACTGAGGAAGATGTGGGGAGGCGTCGTCACGGGGCGCCTGGCTTGTTGTGTGAGGCCGCATGGCATGGAGCACGGCATCGTTCGACGCGCAGGCGACGTTCGGGCGCGCAGTCCTGCTGGCTCATGCGCGTCCGCAGTAGATTCGCCGTGAACATGACAGGTCAGTCGTGGAAGACGACGTCGCCGCAGACGGGCTCGAGCGCCGCGAGGGCATCGTCGAGTCGATCGCGCTGGATCAGGAAATGATCGCGGCTGAAGGCTGCCAGCGCGCCCGTCGGCACGCGCGCGGCGGAGAGATGCTGCGCGATGCGGTTGAGCACGCCGACGACGTCCCACGCGAGGTCGACATCCAGCGTGACGACGGCCCAGCCCTTCTCGAGCTTGCGGGCCGGCGGGAGCTCGAAGAGGTACTTCTCGAGGATCAGCGCCGTGGCTTCCTTCTCGTCGAGCAGCGCGAGGTTGAAGAAGCAGTTCTGCGCGCGCAGCAGCCCGGCGTAGACGGCCGACATCTGAGCCGGCAGCCACGAGCCGAGCGCGTACGGCCCGCGCCGGACGATCAACGGAGTGCGGCTGAGCAGATCTTCAACGTTGCTGGTCACGGCACGATCGTCACCGCCGCGCGTCCATTTTCAAGACACCGATTGCTGAGGATTGCGGCTCGGAGGGCTCGGGAGGCCTTCATCGGGCCCGGCCGGATCGCCTCCAGCGGCTTGCGCCCGCCGCCCGGCTACCCCCGGCGCGTGGCCCAAAGGACGCCGAGGAGCAGGCCGCCGACCGCGGTCATGGGCAGCAAGCTCGTGACGCAGTAGGGCAGCATCATCAGCGCCATGCCGACGCCGAGCTGCGGAAAACGCCGTTCCTTCCAGCCGATCCGCAGCACGACCAGGCCGATGCATCCGAGGATCATCGAGGCAACGAGTGCTTCTGACGACGTGAAGTCCATCTCGTTCTCATCGACCGTTGGCGGGGAGCGACTGGATCACCTCGACCAGGTGTTGTCGTCACTGCGAGTGATCGCGCCGCCAGACGGAAACAGCGTGCTGATCATCGGCTGCGACGTCGCCGTGGCCGAGATCAAAGCGTTGATCGGGACGTGAAGCCTGTCGACGCACTCTCGAAGCCTGTGCAGAAGTGACCGGAGTGACGACGCTACCCCAGCGGGATCAGCGGCCAGATCCACGGAATCACGACCATCGCGGCGATGAACAGCACGATGTTCAGCGGGATGCCGATGCGCAGGAAGTCCGTGAAGCGGTAGCCGCCCGGGCCGTAGACGAAGAGGTGCGTCTGGTAGCCCATCGGGGTCGCGAAGCAGGCGGAGGCACCGAAGAGGACTGCGAAGAGGAACGGCGCCGGTTGGTAGCCGAGCGTTTCCCCGACGTCGATCGCGAGCGGTGTCATGAGTGCCGCGACGGCGTTGTTGCTCAGCGTCGCCGTGAGCACGGCCGTAAGCAGATAGATGCCTGCGAGGATCGAGGTCGGACCGAAGTCGTCGAGCGCTGTCACCGACCACGTGGCGACGGCGTGGATCACCTCCGTCTTCTCGAGCGCCGATCCGAGCGCAAGCATGCCGGCGATGAGCACGAGGATCGAGAAGTCGATCGACGCGTAGGCCAGACGAATCGGCACGCAGCGCGTGAGCACCATGAGCGTGACGCCGAGCAGCGCGAGCACCGAGATGGGCAGGATGTCGAGCGTCGCGAAGACGACGACGAGTGCCATGATCGACGCGGCCAGCGGCGCCTTGTCGCGACGCACGAGGCGCTGTTCGACGCCTTCGAGCAGGATGAACGCACCGGTGTTGCGCAGGTCGTCGAGGCGAGTTTCGTCGACGACACAGAGCAGCGTGTCGCCCAATCGCAGGCGGATGTCGCTCACGCGCTCGCGGATGTGTTCGTCGCGTCGCAACACGGCGATCGGCGAAGCGTTGCCGTAGCGCTTGCGGAAGTCGGCGCCGGCGATCGTGCGACCGAGTAGCGGCGAGTTGGGGTTGATGACGAGCTCGACCATCGTGACGGTCTTGCCCTTCTGCTCGGCCTCGATGAGCTCGCCGAGCTCGGGCGGGAGCGTCACTCCGTCGCGCTCGATCATCGCGTTGATCGCGCCGGGCTCGCCCTTGAGCAGCACGATGTCGCCGGCGCGCACGAACTGCGTGGCCGGGTTCTTGATCAGCGGCGCGATGTAGATGTCGTCCCCGCGGATCACCATCAGCGGCGCGATGCCGGGGATCTTGCCGATCACCTCCTGGTAGCTCTTGCCGACGAAGGGGGAGTCGGGCAGGAACATGATCTCGGTGACGAACTCGCGGATCTTGCCGGCGTCGACCGCCGACGAGACTGACATGCGCCGCGGCAGCAGCTTGCGCCCGACCGTCGCGAGGAACAGAAAGCCGATCGCGGCGAAGATGAGCCCCGCGCCGGAGATCTCGAAGATCGGAATCGGTGGGTAGCCGTGCTCCTTGGCCACCTGCGAGACGAGCAGATTCGTGCTGGTCCCGATCAGCGTGCAGGTGCCGCCGAGGATCGACGCGTAGCTCATCGGCAGCAGCAGCTGACTCGGCGCGAGGTCGAGCTTGGCGGCCATGCCGAGGGCGACGGGCAGGAAGATGACGACGATCGGCGTGTTGTTCACGAACGCCGACGACACGGCCACCGTGCCGAACAGCGCGATGATGAGGCGCACGCGCGACCCGCCGGCCAGCACCTTCATGCCTTGGCTCAACGCATCGAGCACGCCGGTGCGGTTGAGCCCCGCGGCCAGCACGAACATCGAGCCGATCGTGATGATGGCGGGGTTGGCGAAGCCTTGCAGCGCCTCGTCGGGGGTGAGCACGCCGCCGAGAATCAGCGCAACGATCGCCAGCAAGCCGACGATGTCGACCGTGACGATCTCTGTCAGGAAGAGGACGAAGGCCCCGACCGTGACGGCGATGCAGAAGAGGGCTTCGGGACTCAGGGAGTCCAAGGTCAGGCTCGCGTCGCGGTCGCCTGGAACGTCGTGCGCCAGGCCTCGGGGGCGTCGCTGCGGCCGCTGACGAGATCGAAGTACGTCGTCTGGATCGCCTCGGTGATGGGGCCGCGCTCACCGGGGCCGATCACGTGCTGATCGACCTGGCGAATGGGGGTGACCTCGGCGGCCGTCCCGGTGAGGAAGACCTCGTCGGCGAGGGTCAGGCGGTCGCGCGGGATGTGGTCCTCGACGATGCGGCGCACGGCCGGCGTCTGCTCGGCGATCCACAGCACGGTGTCGCGCGTGATGCCCGGCAGGATCGGCGCCGACTTCGGCGGCGTCACGAGCACACCGTCCTCGATGATGAAGAGATTCTCGCCGGTGCCCTCGGCGACGTAGCCGGCCTCGTCCATGAGCAGCGCTTCGTTGAAACCGTTCGCGAGGGCCTCGCGCTTCGCGAGCACCGAGCTGACGTACTGCCCGCAGATCTTGGCCGACCCGAGCCCGCTCGCCGCGCCGGCACGGCGGTACGTCGACAGGCAGACGTGGATCCCGCGCCGCAGGCCCTCTTCGCCGAGGTAGGCGCCCCAGGGATGAGCCGAGATGGCCACGTGCACGGGCGGACTGGCGCCGAGCCCGGCCAGTTTGGCGTCGTCCTGGTAGGCGACGGGGCGCAGGTAGGCGCCGACGAGCCCGGCCGCGCGGATCGCCTCGACGCAGCCGTCCATGAGCTCCTCGGTCGAAAATCCGAGCGACAGGCCGCAGACGCGCGCGCTGTTGGCGAGGCGCTCGACGTGGTCGCGCAGGCGGAAGACCGAGCCATCGCCACTCGCCGTCTCATAGCTGCGTACGCCTTCGAAGACGCCTACGCCGTAGTGGAGCGTATGCGCGAGCCCCGAGACGGTGGCCTCGGCTTCGTCGACGATCTTTCCGTTCAGCCAGATCTGCGTCATGCGGAGCTCCTTTGAGGGCCGCGGCATTCTACGGGCCCGAGCCGGGCGCGGCGCCACCATTCCGGAGACCGCGCACGCGGTCAAAGCCCTCGGAAGGGCACATCCAACGCCGATCGAGGACCTGCCGTGTGTAAGATCACGCCGCGTCCCCCCGCCGAGCCGCTCTCATGTCGATCCGATCCCGCCCGCGCGCGTTCGCCGCCGCGCTCACCGCAGCCGTCTGCTGTTCGCTGGCCCTGGCGGCCTGCTCGAGCGAGGAGTCGGGCCCGCAGCCCATCGCACCCGTGTTCGTCATCGGTGTCGACGGCTTCGAATGGACGGTGATTCGCGACCTCATGGAGGACGGCGGGATGCCGAACGTCCGCGCGCTGATGGAGCGCGGCAGCTGGGGGCACCTGCAAACGATCGAGCCGACCCTGTCGCCGATCATCTGGAACACGATCGCCACGGGCCGCACGGGGCGCGATCACGGGATCCTGTCCTTCATCGACGACAGCACCGACGATCCGACGACGGCGGAAGTCGAGGGCGACGTGTACACGTCGACGCAACGCAAGGTACGCGCGGTCTGGAACATTGCTCACGAGCATGGGCTATCGAGCAACGTCGTCGGATGGTGGACGACGTGGCCCGTCGACCAGATCGATGGCGTCATGGTTTCGGGAACGAGTTCGGGCGAGTTCGCGGACGTGAACTGGAAGCCGACGCTCATGCCTGAAGCGCCGCACCAGGTGTGGCCTCCGGAGCGCGAAGACGACGTCTTCATCCTCTCGGAGACGGTCGGGGCCCCAGACGTCATCGGCCCGCAGGCGCAGCACATCTTCGGTGCGCTGCACAGCGAGCACTTCGGGATGGTCGAGGAGACGATCTTGATCCCCGAGACGATGTGGTCGGTGCAGTCGGACAAGACGTTCTTCGAAATCTCGAACACGCTGCTCTCGGAAGGGCTTTCCGATCTCAACATGGTCTACTTCGGTGGGCCGGACGTCTCGGGGCACCGCTTCTGGCGTTACTACGAACCCGACGTCTACAACTGGCCCAACAACCCCGCGATCGACGCGTGGGCCCGCAAGGCGCTCGGAGCCCTCGACGACGACCGCTCGCTCGCTGATGTCCTGGCCGATGAGGAGGGCACGGCGATGCTCGCCGGCGTCATCCCGCGCTACTACGAGTGGGTCGACACCATGATCGGCGAGCTCGTCGCCACCGTCGGTGATGACACGACGATCTTGCTCCTGTCCGATCACGGCATGCGCGCCTCGTCGACGGAGCGCCCGAACGGCAAGTTCGTGACAGGTCATCACATCCAGAGCCGAGACCCGAGAACGGGGCGCCCTGTTGGCCCGGAGGCGCCCAACGGGACGATCCTGGCAGCTGGCCCCGGAATCCAAAAGCAGGGCGGGATCGATGCGTTTCTGCGCAATGGTTCGCTCCCCACGCACGGCTCGGTCATGAACGTGACGCCGACGATTCTGGCGCTGCTTGGCATTCCGCGATCGCGAGCGATGGAGTCGGCCTACACGGTGTTCATGACGCCCGAGGCTCGTGAGAACGCATCGATGCGCGCTGTTCCGAGCCACGATGAGGGCTTCCGGGCGCCGCATCGCGTCGAGGTCGATGCGGCCGTTAGCGAGTCCCTCCGCAAGCGCATGGAGGAGATCGGCTATTTTGATGAGGACGTGGTGGGCCAGCAGAACGTCAACGGTCTTATCGCCGACGAGCCCGAAGACCCCGAAGAAGATCTCGAAGAAGACCGATAGAGGAAGGCGCGATGGGCCGACTCGGCTCGCATCGCCCCTTTCGATTGGCTAGCTTTCTTCCCACGCGCGGTATCGCGCGCATCCCGGCACTTCCGAGACGAGAATCGAACGCATGGCTTCCTCGCCCTTCACGACCCGCGGCTTCCGCTCCGACGACGACGACGACGAAGAGGACGACGACAAGAAGAACCCGGCGGCCAACCCGGCGTTCCTGCAGAAGACGCTTTTCGAGCAGCGCACGATCCTCGTCTGCAAGCCCGTCGACCGCGAGCTGATGGCCAACATCACGGCCCAGCTCCTGGCCCTCGACACGACCGACCCCGAGGCGCCGATCACGATGGTGATCAACTGCCCCGGCGGCGACGCCGACTCGGGCTTCGGCATCTATGACGCGATGAAGCTCACGCGCGCGCCGATCAAGACGATCGTCATGGGCCTCGCGGCCAGCGCCGCGGTCATCATCCACCTCGGCGGCACGCCCGGTCACCGCTACATGACGCCGAACAGCCGCTTCCTGATCCACCAGCCGTCGACGCAGAGCCAAGGCACGGCCAGCGACATCGCGATCACGGCCGAGCAGATCATCCTGCTGCGCGAGCAGTACAACAACATCATCTCGGAAGCCACGGGCGTCCCGACGAAGAAGATCCTCGAAGATGCGACGCGCGACTTCTGGCTCACGGCCGAGCAGTCGCTCAAGTACAAGCTCGTCGACAAGATCATCACCGACCGCGACGAGATGAAGTGAGTCGCGGCGGGGGCGTGCTCGGTCGCGTCAGAGCGACCACTGCGCCATCGCGTCTGCGAGGCTGAACGCCAGGATCTGCAGCAGCACGACCAGCACGAGCGCGGCGCAGAGGATCGCGGCGCTGGTGCGCTTCGTGATGCGCCGAGCGCGCGCAAGACCGACGAGTCGGACGAGGATCAAGACGGCGAAAAGCGCGTTCACGACCGTGAGCGCGTCGCTGAGCGTGGCGAAGTCGGCGGCTCCGGCCGGCGGTGTCCACGTCACGATCGTGTAGACGAAGAAGACCAGCAGCGCGCCTACGTAGGCCACGAGCGCGGCGATGAGCCCGGCCTCGGGCAAGCCCGCCCAAGGCACGCGGCTGCGACGTCGTTCGACGTCAGTGTTCGACAACTTCGCCATGGCGTTTCTTTCGTTGCCGCGCGTCAGTCGTCCTTCGGAACCCAGGTCTTCGCGACGGCCTGGAGACGCTTGACCTCCGAGAGCTGCTGGAAGATCGACTGGCCCGAGAAGGGGCCCTTGTCCTCGCAGATCTCGCGGACGGCGTCGATGGCCTCGCGTTGAACGAGGTTGTGCGGGTCGTTGAGGCTCTCGCCGAGCGCGCGGACGGCCGGGACGTCGGCGATCGCGCGCAGCATCGACACGGCGGCGCGGCGTTCGGCGGCGGCCTTGTCGGGCTCTTCGCGCTGACGCTTCTCGTCGATGCGCAGCAGCGCCAGCAGCGGTCCGTGATCGCCGTGGTTCTTGATCCCCGGCAGGGCCGCGAGCACACGCGGGCGCTCGTCTTCGAAGTTCAGCGCGAGCACGGGCAGCCCGTCGGCGTGCCCGTTGCGGACGAGCGCCAGGGCGGCCTCGACGCGCACGAGCAGGCGCTCGTCCTCGAGCAGCTGCTCGAGCGGCTTGAGCGTCCACCCGAGTCCGAGCTTGCCGCCGGCGCGCGCCGAGAAGGCACGCGCGTAGACGTGTTCGCTCGTGGCGTGGGACGCGACGAGCTCGCGGTCGCGCAGGTCGACGAGTTCGGTCAGGCACGTGACCAGCCCTTCGCCGAGGCCTTCGTGGTCGGTGTGCAACTTGTCGATCAGGCCCGGGATCGCGCCGCGGCCGTACTCGACGATCTCCTGCTCGGTTTTGGCGCGCTTCTCGGCGTTGCTGTTCCGCAGTCGCTTCAGCGAGCGGTCGAAGCGCGTGCGCAGGTTGTCAGCCAGCTCGGGCGGCTCCTCGACCATGGGCAGGTCGACGGGGGCGTCGGGGCCGTCCTGGGCCATGACGGCGCCGGGCGTGGCGAGGGCGAGGACGAGCAGGGCGGCGAGCGTCGACGTTCGGGGCATCGGTGGGGCTTCGCTTCGGGAAGGTTCGAGAGGGGTAGGCGCCCCGGATTGTCGCACAACGAGGCCGCGCCGGGCGGATCAGCGCCGCGGCGAGCGGTCGTGCGTCCGGTTGGCGCCGGGTTATCGTTGGCCGGAGTGCATACCGTGTCGAGCGTCACGGCACGTGCGCTCCGAACACACTCCTTCCTATCGCGCCCATGCGTCGTCTGCACGTCGTCTTCGTCATCCTCGGGCTCATGGTGCTCGGACTCGCACCTTTCGGAGCCGCGCTGGCGAGCCTGTGGGGTGAGGGCGAGCTGCTCGTCGAGACGCTCCGCACGCCGCGGATCGGTTCGCTGCTGGCCGGGACGGTGGCGCTCGGGCTGGCCACGGCGTCCGCCTCGGCGCTGATCGGCGTCCCCGTGGCCTGGTGGGTGACGCGCCGCCGCGGGTGGCTTGTCGCGGCGGCCGGGGCGCTGGTGCCGCTGCCGCTGGTCCTGCCGCCG
>JAJDEO010000006.1 GCA_029259745.1 Planctomycetota bacterium | reverse complement strand
CCGTGTGGGAACGCAGGCGAATCGGTGGATTCGTCGAGGCTCCCGCGCTCGCACAGGCGCGCTCGGGTGCGTGCGGCGCGCCGGATGAGTTTTTCAACGGGCCGATAGCCCGCATGATTCACGAACGGTCTGGTGCCGTCGCATCTGAGTCCTTCCTGGCAAGGCCCAGCTGCGACTTTGCGACGATCGTCCATGCATGACCCGGGTCAACTCGGGCCAACCGCAATCCGCAGAGCGCGCTATCTTTTCGACATGGCGATCCCCGACGTCCACTCTCATCCGCGCGATCACGTCCTCCTCGTCGACGACCAGGACCGACCGCTACGCCCGGCCGACAAAGCGGCGAGTCACCGCGGTCGGGGACAGCGACATCGCGCCTTCACGCTGCTCGTCTTCGATCGAGACGCGCGCCTGTTGCTGGCCCAGCGCGCCGCGACGAAGACACTCTGGTCGGGGTCGTGGGACGGCACGGTCGCGTCGCACCCGCGCGTCGACGAGAGCTACGTCGACGCCGCCCGACGCCGCCTTCCCGACGAGGTCGAACTCGCCGCCGACGCCGACCTCGACATCGCCGTCCTCAATCGCTTCCTTTACCGCGCCGATGACGAGTCGCGCGGCGCCGAGAACGAGGTCTGCGCGACAGTCATCACCGTGCTCGACGCCGACAGCGTTCGCGGCTCGCGCCCCGACGAGATCTCGGCGCTGCGTTGGTCCACACCGACGGAGTTGCTCGGCCAGGCCAAGGAAGATCCCGACGACCTGTGTCCATGGCTCCTCATCGCGCTCGAGTTCGTCGCTCGTCGGCGTTGGACGCCACCTGCGTCACCCATGACGGCGATCGTCGAGCAGTGGGCCCGGGCGCTCGACGCCGAGACGCTGGCGCGCGCCGTCGCAGCTCATCACGTCGACGCCCACTACGCCACCCTCGACGACTGATCTCGCGCGACTTTCGTTCGGCGGCACCCGCGGTCGATCAGCCCGCCAAAAAACTCGTCCGGCGCGCCGCACGCACCCGGAGCAGTTCTCCAACAGGCTGCTATGCTGAGGAACGTCGAGCAACCATGGAGTGGCGGCGTGAGCAACGAAGTCGAGTTTCGAGATGTAGCTCCCGCGTATGTCGTCCGTGATGTCGAGGACTCGCTCGAGTGGTACCGCGATGTGCTCGGATTCGAACTCGAGCTCGTCAACCGCGACCCGCACGGCGAAGACCCGACGAGCTACGCGGTGCTGCGCCGCGACGACGTGTCGCTGCATCTTGTCAGCGCGTCGATGGTCGAGGCGGAGAAGGGCTCGAGCGGAAGTCAGATCACGGTGCGCGGACTCGACGCGCTCATCGCGATGATGGAAGGCAAGGGCGTGCAGATCATCCGCGGGATCGAAGACCAACCCTGGGGTGCGCGCGATGCGATCATCGCCGACCCCGACGGCAACCGCGTCGTGCTCAGCGAACCCGCCGCATCGTGACAGCGATCACGCTGGCCTACGAGTCGACCGTCGATGAAGGCGTCGACCTGCAGATGAAAGTGCTCGAACGCTCGCGCGTCTTCGGACGTGCCTGGGCGCAGATCGCGATCCTCGCGCCCGCCGCCGGGCTGGCCACGGCACTGACCCTGTTCAGCCTGCCGACCTCCGCGCGCGTGATCGGCGCCGTCGCCACGACACTCATCGTCGGTGCGACGTACATGCCCTTGCAGCGACGCCTGCTCCGCAAGCGCTTGCGGGCGGCGGCCGTCGAGGCCCGTGGCGGCGACGTCCCGATGTCCGTGGCCGTCGAGATCGACGACACGGGGATCCACTCGTCGAGCGGCGAGCACACGATGACGATCGCTTGGAGCGACGTGGCCGACGTCGCGCAGGACGACGTCGCCATCGAGATCTATTCGAGCGATGGAGGCGTCAGCTCGCTCCCGCGAGGCGCCTTCGCGAACGACGCCGACGCCGACGCCCTGCTCGCAAGGCTCCAGAACGCGCTGCCCTGACCGCGCTGGCCCGACTGCGCCGCTGCTGTCGCATTCTGAGAGCGCTGCGTCGAAGGACCACAGATCTTCGCGAGAAGTCCGGGCTACACTTCTCCATCGACCCGACGGCTCTACTGACGTCCCCCATGCCATCAGCTCAACACCTCGCGCGTGTCGCCCTCGCCGGCGCACTGTTCCTCTGCGTCACGATCCGCGCTCAGGACACCCGCCTCGACCGTGCCAGTCACGTCGAGCGTCAGCGCGTGCAGCGACTCGCCGGCGTCCGCGATCTCCCGGCACCGCCGCCGCTCACGAACCGCAGTCGTCTCGACACGCTCGAGAACGCCGACCGTTACCCGTTCGAACGCTTCGCTCCGCAGGCGCTCGGCACTGGCCCGGAAATCGTCGAGTTCGTGCTGCCGGCCGGGCCCGACGGCACGGGCACCGACCACGCCGAGGTGTTCGAGTATCAGCTCGGCACGCAGTACGACGACAACGGCCCGCTGCGCCCGATGGTCATCGCGTACCACGGCTACAGCAACTCGGCGTCGAGCGTCGCGAAGCTCTCGACGATCGACGAAGAGTGCGAAGCACGCGGCTGGATCTACCTCTCGGTCACCGGCATCAGCGACCAGATCTTCGGCACGCTGGATGCGCAGAAGAACGTCGAGGCTGCGATCCGCTGGATGATCGACACCTACCGCGTCGACGAAGAACGCCTCTACATGGTGGGCTTCTCGATGGGCGCCGGCGTCGCCGCGAACTTCGCGGCGCGCCACCGCGACCCCGACGGCGTGATGATCGCCGCGCTCGGCCTCGTCAGCGGATCGTTCGACTGGACGATGTCTTACGACGAAGGCGGCGCGCCGATCAAGGCGGTCTTCGAGTCGCCGCTGAACTTCGGAACGTCGCCCGAGATCGACCCGTTCGCGTACAAGCGCACGAGCGCGATGCACTTCGACCCGGCGAGCTACCCGACGTATCCCGGAACGCTGCTGCCACTCGAGTCGATGGCTCGTAACCTCGGTTCGACACCGACGTACGTGACCTGGGACGACTACGACTCGGTGGCGTTGATCGAGAAGCAGAACAAGCGGCTTGTGAAGCTGTTCGAAGAACTCGGCACCGAGCATGAGATCAAGATCACGGCGTTCACGCTCGACCCGAACACCGGTTTCCCAGCAACGCACTCGTGGTACGTCCTGAAGGAGAAGAAGGCCTTCGACTTCTTCGCGGCGCATCGTGCGAAGCGTCGGCCGCAGCGCTTCGACGCGCTCGTCGACGCCCCGAGTGACGTGTCGTTCCTCTCGATCGACACGCGCGACGAGGATGCCTTCGGACGCGTGAGCGTGATGCTCGAAGGCGCAACGCTCGAGGTGTCCGGCGCGCGCGGCGTGCGCGAGGTGTCGGCGGCCATGCCGGGCGTCACGGCGCTCGGCGCGCTGGACGCCTTCGAGGCGACGGGCGCGAGCATCGACCGCCACGGCTTCATGCTGCGACTCACCCGCTGGTCGACGACGCCCGACTACGCGCTCGACACGAGCGACGCGTACGTCCCGGGCACGGCCCCGCGCCTCGCCGACCACTCGCTCGCTCTCCCGATCCCGGGCTTCGGCACGCTCACGGCACGCCCTGTCGACGAGCCCACGTGGACCGCCAACCTCGTGGCACCGGCCACGGCCTCGCTGGGGACGACCGTGCCCGTCGAACTCACCACCCAGCAGGCCACGGCGTCCACGGCGTGGCTGCTGCTCGGTCCGCTCGACGAACTGCTCCGCATCGGTGACGAGCTGTCCCTCAGCGTCGCACCCACGGCTCCGAACCAGCTCTTCGCCCTGCCCTTCTCGAACGGCATGGTCTCGGCGCTGCCCGTGCCCTCCGACGTCGCTCTCCTGGGCGCCGTCTTTCGCACCCAGGCGGTGCTCTTCGACGCCGCCGGCGTGGTCGTCGAGATCAGCAACGCTCAGCGCGTCGACATCACGCCCTGAAGCGAGCGCGAGATCTCGCGTTGTCCACCGCCGCGGTCGCGAAATAGCGCGCCCGCAAGGCACGAACGCCCGCGAAACGCGGCGCTTCGAGCGCGAGACGTTTGGCACGGAACTCGCTATATCTCGGGCGTACTCTTCCCGTCAGTCCCCATTTCAGGAGTCCTCCGATGTCGAACACCGTCGTCCAAGACGTGAACGCCCTACTCGCCGACTACACGGTGCTCTACCAGAAGCTGCGCAACTACCACTGGAACGTGACCGGACCGTTCTTCTTCGGGCTGCACCAGCAGTTCGAGACGATGTACACGGAGATGGCCGTCACGATCGACGACCTGGCCGAGCGCGTGCTCGCTGCCGGTGGGCGCCCGCTCTCGACGCTCAAGGAACAGCTCGCCGCTGCACACTTGAAGGAAGACAGCGATCAGCCCGACGCGATGGGCATGGTCGGGAACATCGTCGAGGACCTCCAGACGCTCGAGACGTCGCTGCGCGCCGCGCAGAACCGCGCCGCCGAGGCGGGTGACGAAACCACCGAGACGATGCTCCAGGATCTCGCGAACACGCAGCAGAAGACGATCTGGATGATGAAGGCCTTCCTCGGCTGATCGGCGGCATCAACGGAGGGTGACACGGGGCAGGCGGCGTGAGACATCCGCCGCCGCGCCTCGTGTCGCTCGGTTTGACGCGCAGCGCGGAAACCATGCGCGCACTGTCCTTGCAGGACCGGCGACCGATGAGTCGGCCGAGACCGACGCCGTGGCGCGCGAAGAGTCGGTTCCCGCGTCGGCGCGACGTCGCGGCCTCGATCGCGCGAAGACGTGCGTGCCCTTCGTCGGGCGTCACGCGGCGGCGCTGATGTCCAGGAGTGGCTGACGCCCGCGGCTGTCGAGGCGCTGCACATCGGACACCCCGCATCGAAGAGAAGCGTCTGCGCGTTCTCCACGTCGGTCACGTGTTGAAGATGAGGGCGACGGGATGCACGCCGAACACCGAATGAGTTCCTCAACGCGCTGATAACATCGAGCGATCTCGACGCCCCTCCCCGGCTTGGTCCGTCCGTGTCGCTCGTCTTCTTCATCACACATCCCGACGTCGTCATCGATCCCGACGTCCCCGTGCCGGATTGGCCGCTGTCCGCCATCGGCCGCGCGCGGATGGAGCTCCTTGCCGCCGCGCCGTTCGTCGGATCACTACGCGCCCTGGCCACCAGCGCCGAGCGCAAGGCACTCGACGGCGCCGAGATCCTCGCTAGGGCATCGGGCCTCTCGATCGACGTCGAGGAGTCGCTGGGGGAGAACGACCGCTCGGCCACCGGCTACCTGCCCGCGACAGAGTTCACGCGCCTGGCGGACGAGTTCTTCGCGCAACCCGACGACTCCGTCCAAGGCTGGGAGACGGCGCGTGCGGCGCAAGCGCGCGTTCACGCCGCTGTCGACGAGGTGCTCGCGCGGTCACCGCCGGGCGACGTGGCGGTCGTCTCGCACGGCGGCGTCGGCACGTTGCTGCTCTGCGCTCTCGCGGGCACACCGATCAGCCGCCGTCACGACCAACCGGGCACCGCGGGTGGGTGCCTCTTCTCGTTCGAGCGCGACTCACGTCGCGTCGTTCGACGCTGGCAGACGTTCGAGGAGTTCAGCGCGTGAAGACGCCTGCAATCCTCGCGACGCTCGGCGCCGTTCTCGCGGCGTGCGCTCCCACCTCGCCGTCACGCCCCGAACGCTTGCAGTGGGGTCTCTACCAGATCCACTGGGCGCCGCACGCCTACGCTTCGATGCTCGACGAGACCGTCGAACACCTCGCGTCACCGCCCGACTTCGTGATGTTCTATCGCGCCTTGTCGCACCTCGACTATCCGGCGCTCGCCTGCGAAGCCATCCGCAGTCACGGTGCCACGCCGATCGTCTCGCTCGAACTCGGCATGTGGGGATCCGACCGCTCGTACCTCGACGACATCGTCACCGGGACGTACGACGAACAGTTCGACGCGTGGGCCGCGGGCGCTCGCGAGGACGGCCGCGACGTCGTACTGCGCCCAGGCTTCGAGATGAACGGCGAGTGGTTCTCGTGGAGCGGCGACCCGCCGACCTTCGTCGTAGCGTGGCGTCACATCCACGCGCGTTTCGCGCGCGCGGGAGCGACGAACGTGACGTGGTTCTGGTGTCCGAACGTCGTCGGCATCCCGCGCACGGATGACAACGCGATGCACCTCTACTATCCCGGCGACGACGTCGTCGACTGGGTCGGACTCGACGGCTACAACTTCGGCGATCACCACGATGAGTGGCACGCGTGGGAGTCGCTCGAAGACGTCCTCGCCGGGCCCCTCGACACGTTGGCTGCGATCGCGCCAGGCAAGCCGATCTACGTCGGTGAAACCGCGAGCGCACCTGGTGAGCCCGGCCAGAAGGCCGCCTGGATCCGCGCAGCCCACGCCTGGCTCGTCGCTCGACGCGACGTGCACGGCGTGATCTGGTTCAACCTCGACAAGCGCCGCGAGAACGAACCCGACTGGCGGATCGGCAGCTCAGCCGACGCACTCGCGGCTTTCAACGAGACCTTCGCGGCGCCGCGACCCGTCAGGTGAGGCCGAACGACGAGCCGCCGTCCGAACCCTTGTCGCCCGAAGCGCCGTCCGGTGCCTCGATCGCACCGAGCAGCTCCTTCAGACTCCCGATCGAACCGAGCACGCCGGCGGCCTCGTAAGGCATGAAGACGGTCTTGCCCGAGTCGTTCCGGCCGATGTCCCGCATCATGCGGATGTACTCCATCGCGATCAGGTACTGCGCCGGGTCGATCTGACTGCCGTGCAATCCTTCCGTGATGTTCCTGAGAGCCCCGGCTTCACCCTCGGCGTCGAGGATCAGGCGCTGCTTCTCACCCTCGGCCTCGGCGATCTGCGCATCGCGCACACCCTCGGCGCGCAGGATCTGAGACGTCTTCTGACCCTCGGCCTCGAGCACCGTCGCGCGACGATCGCGCTCGGCGCGCATCTGCTTCTCCATCGCCACCTGGATCTCCGGCGGCGGGTTGATGTCCTGCAGCTCGACGCGGTTGACCTTCACGCCCCATTTGTCGGTCGCGTCGTCGAGCACCTCGCGCATCTTGGTGTTGATCTCGTCGCGGCTCGACAGTGCCTTGTCGAGGTCGAGCTCACCGATGATGTTTCGCAGCGTTGTCTGGGCGAGCTTCTCGATCGCCATCGGCAGGTTGGAGACCTCGTAAACCGCGCGGATCGGGTCGGTGATCTGAGCGAAGAGCAGGCCGTTGACCTCGGTCACCACGTTGTCAGCCGTGATGACGCGCTGCTGGGGGAAGTCGAGCACCGTCTCGCGCATGTCGACCCGGTCGCGCGTGCGCATCACGGCGCCGGAGCGCACGCCGCCCTTGCCTGCGGTGAGCCAGACGACGTCACGGGGGCGATCGAGGAACGGAATGATCACGTTCACACCCGCCTCGAGTCGGCGTTGGTACTTGCCGAGCCGTTCGATCAAGACGACTTCCGCCTGACGCACGACGATGACGCCCTTCCAAACGATGATCACGGCGAAGACCGCGAGGACCGCGAGCAGCTTTTCCATCCGACTGTTCTCCCTGTCTCGCGTCGGTTGACCCGACGCTCATGAACGCTACGCGCGGCGCACGTCGAGCGTGTTGCCTTCTACCTTCACGACCTTCACTGCCTGGCCGATCTCAAGCTGCTCCGACGCCGTCGCGCGCCAGTCTTCGTTCGTCAGACGCACGCGCCCGATCCCACCGACCGGCACTTGGTGGGTGACGGTACCGGTCGCTCCAACGAGCTTCTCGGCATTCGTCGGCAGGTCCTCGGGTCCGAACGCGCTCATGAACAACGGACGCGCCCAGATCAGCGATGCAATCGAGACGACGCTGAAACCGATCACCTGCGTTTCGTTGCTCCATCCCAGGGCCGCGATCCCAGCCGCGAGGGCGGCGCTCACTGCGAGTGCTCCGAGAAAGAATCCCGATGTGAAGACCTCGAGGATCAGGAGCACGATGCACAACGTGAGCCAGAAGGTCGTGGCGCTCTCGAAGAAGCCCCCCGCCGTCAGCACTTCGGACCAATCCATGTCGCTCTCCAGACCGCGCGTTCGTCACCGGGTTGAACACCCGCGTCCGCGTTGTTGCGCGGAGCGTCTGCGGCTTTTCAGAAGTGCGAGTATGACACGCGCGACCGCCGGGATGCAGCCGTTCAGCGCGTCTCGCGCCGAGTCGCTGCGACGGTGGAATAGCGCTCCGCGGCGAGGCGCGCTGCCTCCGATTGCTCGTTCTCGGTCAACTCGCCCGGCTCGAGCGGGCCGAGCCACGCCGCAGCCGACGTCGCCAGAGCATCGGCCAGCTCGTCCCAGCTGACACGTCGTCCCGCAGCCAGCTCCACGGACGCAGCCTCCGGCGTCAGCGCGGGCACACTCAGCGGGATCGATCCGTGGTGGAGGACACGCTCGCCGATGCGACGCTGCGCAGAGCCGACGAGCTTGCGGCCGTCGACATGCGGAACGACGAGATCGAGCGCCGTCGTGTCGTGGAAGCAGAGCGTGGCCGCTCCCGGTGCCACCGACAGCGGCAGCGACTCGTCGCGAGTTGCCACGTGAGCACCCAAGCTGGCCAGGGCCGACGCGACGACGTCATGCACGACGCGGTAGGCCTCGACCGTCTCGGCCGGATACCCATCGGCACCCGCCTGCGCGACGATGCTGAAGGTCAGCTCGTCGACGTGGTGGATCGCACCACCGCCCGTGGGACGCCGCACGATCGGCACGCCGGCAGCTCGCGCCAGCGCTTCGAAGGGGCCAAGCGGCTGGAAGTGCCCGAGCGAGAGAGCCGCCGGCTTCCAGCCGTAGAAGCGCAGCGTGGGACGTGCCTCGACGTCACGTAGCAACGCTTCGTCGAGCCCGAGATTCCACGCCGGCGACTCCTCCGCACTTCGGAGGAGCCGCCAGCGCACAGCAGACGTCACGGCGCTCAGCCGTCAGCGGCGAACTTCACCGTCGGAAGGACGCCGGCCAAGAGCTCTTCGGACCAGTTCTGGTACGTGAGGTCCGTGTAGTCTTCGATAGCGAGCGTGCGGTTGCGATCCTCGAACGGCGGGAGGACCTGGCGACGCGTGAAGTCCTCGACGCGCAGCATCCAAACGCCGGCGTTGGCCTCACCACCCCACGCGTGACGGCGACAACGCTGCGGCCACGGGCCGAAGATCTCGCCGGGGACGCCGTGATAGAAGGCATCGTCCGTGATGCTGTAGCCCGTCAGGAAGATCGACAGCTCCGACTCGGCGAGACGCATGCGGGCCGGGGCGCGCTGGAACGTGCGATCGTCGCCGCGCTTCTTGCGCGTCTCCCACATCGGCATCTCGGCCACGAGCGCGGCGAAGTCACCGCCCACGTCGGCAAACGTGTCCTCGAGCTTCGCCTGGGCGTCGTCGAAGAGCTGCTGGTTGAAGCCACCCTGGACAGGCGCAAACGCGACGTCGAGCACGATGTGCCCACGCTCGAAGAAGAGGCGTCCGCCGGTCTGGTAGTGGGCCAGCACCTCTTCGTCGCTGAGGTCTTCGTGCAGCATCGACGCGTAGGCCCGGCGATGACGGTAGTGCTCGCGGTAGCGATCCAACCAGCTGTAGCCGCGGAAGATGATGATGTTCTTGAGCGGAAAGAGCGTGCCGTCGTACTCCGCCCTGTGATCGGCAAATATCTGCTCGAACTCTTCGTCGGACACCCAGAAGCCGGCATCTTCGAGTTCGGCGCGCATCAGGCGCAGCTTGACGAGTTCGCGCAGGCTCAGCTCGATGTCGATCGACGTGAGGATCGGCGCGATCACCGGCCAGAGTTCGTCCACCATCACGACGCGCTCACCGACGCGGAAAAGCGCGTTCGCGGGCAGCGTCGAGTCGTCGAAGAAGAACTTCAGACCGACGTCGGTGATGAGGCCGTCCTTGATCTGCTGGACGATGTTCGTCTTGAAGAACGCCGGGATCCCCGTGCCGTCGATGACGGAGTTCATGAGGAAGTAGCGGAGGTTCTTCGTCTGGTCGTTGACGTCGAGTGCATCCCACGTGCCCTGCGGGTACCACTCGGGACGCGGCGGTTCTTCGGCCAGGGCCTTCTGGATGTCGACGGACTCGGAGACGATGTCGAAGCCCGTGGCATCGGGGAAGAACACGCGCTCGAAGTTCGCCTCGGCCGAGAGCATGTCGCGGTACATGTCCATGCCGCCGGGCGAGTTCTCGACGGATGCGAGGAAGTCGTTGACCGCCTGCTCCTTGAGCTCCTCGATGCGCTCCTTCTCGTCGGGCGTGCCGGTCTGCTCGACCTGCTGCTCGGCCTGAGAGCGGACGAGGTCGATGTAGTCGGCCATCTTCTGCGACACGACAGCGTCGTTGATCGCGAACTTCGCCGGGTCTTCACCCTTGGCGATGCGGCGATCGCGCTCGAGCAGCGTGATGTAGTTGAGGATGTACTTGTCGACCTCGGTGACGCCGACGTACATCGTCGCGCGGCGACGGAACTCGGAACGGGCGACGGGGTCGCCGTCGATCCACATGACCGGGTCGGCATCGGTGTCCACGGCCGAAGCGTCGAAGTGGACGATGTCGTCGAAGCGGCGCACATAGTCGAGCGAGCGGATCCGGTGCTGCTGGATGTCTGCGATCCGGGTCCCGGTGTCGAGCGCAGCCCCATCGGCCCCCGCAAGACGCAGACCTTGGTTCGCCTCCTGGGCAGCAGCGGATGACGGGAAGGCGAGCAACCCGGCAAGCGCGAGGGTGCTGAGGGCGAGATTCATCGGGGGTCTCCGGGAAGACGGGTGGACATCGAGAGGGCACTGGCCCGAACGCTCGATACGGCCAAGGGGTGGCGCGGCGTTGGATCGGGATCGTATCGACCGCGACCGGGTATCTCACGGAAGGGTGCGGGCGACTGTCAAGATCGGCGCCTGCGAGGTCCACAGGCAGAAAAGACGTCCTTCGGAGCCTCGCAGCCCGTGGCAAAAGTCATTCCGTCCGTGGCGCCACCCGCTGGGCCGATCTCAGCGTTGCCAGAACTCGACGAATTCACCAGTTCGCTTGCATTCTGGAGGCCTTGGTCTCGGCCCAGCGGATGCCTCCCCGAACGAAAGCACTTTCACCACAAACTCCGAGCCGCCGTCACTGCACACATTTGGCCGCGAGAAATAGCCGCAGCGGTCTGAGACGTTCGTTGTGGAAGATGTCGGGTCTGACTGCCCCGCCCGCCTACCACCTCCCATGGACAACCCCACCGTGTCTTCCCCGCTCGATCTCGAGCAGCTCGTCCTCGGCCCGCCCCAGGCCACGGGCCCGACGCCGCGGATCCGGGCTCTCAGCCTGGCACACGGCGCGACGTGCGCGCGGCTGCTCGAGCATGTGCGGCCGCTCTACGACCTCGCCCGCGCCCACGGAGCCGGCGAGGCCGAGGTCCGCGAGACGGCACTGCAGGTCGTCGCCTTCGGAGGCTTCCCGAGCGCGATCGCTGGTCTTGAAGCCCTCGGTGTGCTCGACGACGAGCCCGACGCGACGCTCGTCCCGCTCACGCCGCCCGACCCCGACACCGCCGACCGCCTCGGCCGGGCGACGTTCGCGGCCGTCTACCGCGACAACACGGACGCCGTCCTCGAGCACCTCGACGACCTCGTGCCGGGCTTCTCCGCGTGGGTCCTGCATGCCGCCTACGGCAGCATCCTCTCCAGGCCGACCCTCGATCTTGCCGATCGCGAGCTGTTGGCTGTGTCGGCGCTGGCGTTGATGGGCCTCTCGCGTCCACTCGAGTCCCACATCCGCGGCGCACTTCACAACGGTTCGCCCGCTCCACACGTAGACGATATCCTCCTCACCTCCCGTTCTCTCGCGACGACGAACGCCCGCTCGGTGATCGATCACGCACGCGACAGGCTCCAACGCAGGATCTACAGCCGATGAGCGAGACCACCTCGCCCGCCTCCCCCGCCGCCGTGCCCGCCGACCCGGCGCCCTCGAAGACCCGCACCGGCCTTGCCGTGTTGGTGCTCGTCGCGGTGTCGCTCGCGCTCTTCTGGCCGTCGCTGGACTTCCATCTCGTCTACGACGACTTCTTCCTGATCCGGAACAACGCGTCCGTCTCGGCGGTCAGCGACGGCTTCGGCAATGCGTTCGATCTGTTCGGGCAGGAGTACTGGGAAGGCGTGAACCCGGAGCGGGCTGAGGCACTCCGTACGCGCGGGCAGGCGCTCTACCGGCCCCTCACGGTTTTCATCTGGGCCGCGCTCTACTGGGCGACCGACGGTGTCTACCAACCGGCAGTCACCGATTATCCGGCCTGGACGTTCCATCTCGCGTCGATCCTCGCGAACGCACTCACGGTGGTGCTGCTCTTCCTGTCCCTGAGATCCGTGACCGGCAACGGGCGCATGGCCTTCGTGGCGGCGCTCATCTTCGCCGTCCACCCGCTCCACGTCGAAGCCGTCTCGTATGTCGCGGGGCTTTCCGACGTGCTGGCCGCCGCCTCGATCTTCGCCGGGCTGCTCTTCTTCCAACGCGCCACCCGCAGCAGCGACTCGCTCGGCATGGGCTGGCTTCTTGCGCTGCTCGTCACGTTCTTCCTCGGGATGCTCGCGAAGGAAGGCGCCGTGCTGTTGTTGGCCGTGATCTTGCTGACGGACTACGTTCGCTCGTGGCGCGGCCAGGGCCTGGCGATGAACCAGCGGCTCGCGGTCTATCTGCCGATGCTCGTCGTGACGATCGCGATGCTCGCGATCCGCTACGGCGCGGTCGGCCGCCTGCAGCCCGACACGACGCTGATCGGCTACCTCGACAACCCGCTGATCCAAGAGTCGTTCTTCGTGCGTCTGATCAACGGCTTCAAGCTGCTCGGCATGCAGGTGTGGCTCTTCCTCTGGCCCGAGCACCTCTCTGTCGACTACTCGTACAACGTCATCAAGATCTCGCGTCAGCTCGGCGACCCGGCGATCCTCGCCAGCGGCATCCTGACGATCTCGGCCCTGCTGTTCGGCCTGATCCGTGCCGGGCGCTTCCCCGCACTGAGCTGGGGCCTGCTGTTCTTCTTCGGCTGCGCGATCTTCACGGCGAACATCATCGTCCCGATCGGGACGATCTTCGGCGAGCGCCTCACGTACCTGCCGTCGGCCGGTGCTGCCCTGTGTGTCGCGGCCGTGCTCGATCGCCTGATCGCGTCGCGCCGCAGCGGGTCGGTCACGCCCGTCGGGGCCGTGATCCTGCTCATCATCGTGGGTGCGTTCTCGTACCGCACGTGGGAGCGCCAGAAGGACTTCGAGACGACCTGGACGCTGTTCGAGTCGGCCGTCGAAGTCGTGCCCGAGAGCGCACGCGTCCACTACCAGCTCGGCTCGCTTTACGGTGGCGACAAGCTCTACTCCAAGGCCGAGGCCTCGTACAAACGCGCCCTCGCGATCGACAACACGTTCCTGCAGGCCGGTCAACAGCTCGCGAACGTCTACCGCTCCGACAAGCAGTTCGACAAAGCGCTCGCGCAGTACGACATGATCCTGCGCAGTCTGCAGGGCAAGGACCCGGCGATCGTCGATGAGATCCGGCGCGACATCCTCACGAACCGTGCGCAGGCGAAGATCGGCATGGGCGACACCGACGGTGCCCTGTCCGACCTCGAGCAGGCCACGAATATCACGGGCCAGTCGATCGGCTCGTTCACGGACCTCGCCGGCCTGCTCTACTCGGAGCAGAAGTTCGACCAGGCCATCGTCCAGGCCCGCCGCGGCCTCGCCGTCGACCCGGGGAACGATCGCCTGCTTCAGCTCATGGGACAGTCAGCGCTCATGTCCGGTGACGAGTCGACGTTCCAAGACACGATCAAGCTGCTCGAAGACACCGAGGCGGGTCGCCCGATCGCGCTGTCGCTCCAGGCCGAGCGTCTCTACGACGCCGGCGAGATCGAGGGTGACCAGACGAAGGTCACGATGGCACTCGGGATGTTCGACGAGGCGCGCAAGCTCAACCCCGACCTCGCCGCGCCGTACATCTACCGCGGTCGCTTCTTCGCACAGCAAGGCCGCTACTTCGACGCCATCACCGACCTCGACCGCGCGCTGAAGAACGCACCCGAGCACCCCGTCGCACTCGACTACAAGGCACGCGCCCAGCTCGGCGCCGGCCAGCCCGACGAAGCGCTCGAAACGCTGACCCACCTCAGCCGCATCCGCCCCTCGGCCGGCACGTACCGTCAGCTCGCCACGCTGTACGCGCAGCGCGGCATGGTCGACGAGATGGAGGACACCTACGCCAAGCTCGACGAGCTCGGTGAGTCGGCGGCCGACATCATCTTCGAGCAGGCCATCAACTGGGCCGATCAAGGCGACCTCGACAAGGCCATCCTCACGCTCGAGCAGGGCCTTGCGCTCCCGGCCTACGCGAACAACCCGCTGCTCACGCGCGGCCTCGCGATCTGCTACCTCGACGCCGAGCGCTACGACGAAGCCTTGGCCACGTTCGAGCTGCAGGACCAGATCGCATCCACTCTGGCCACGGCGAACGATCCCTACATCCCGCTCAACAAGGCGCGCTGTCTGATGGCTCTCGACCGCGACTTCGAGGCGGCGGCGCAGCTCGAGATCTTCGAGGCAACCGTCGACACGTCGTCCACCACGGGTATCAGCCTGCTGCACCGTCGCGCGGAGCTCTTCCTCAAGCCCGGCGGCGCGCTCTACCAACCTGGCGAGGCCGCGTCGCTGGCCGACGAAGCGCTCGAACGCACGCAGCAAACGTACGCGCCCTACTTCTTCGTCTCGATCGAAGGCCACGTCGCATCCGGCAACGTGGCGACGGCGTTGGAGCGCAGCGAAGTGGCCAAGATCACGTTCTTCAACGACCCGGCCTTCGCCGTGCTCGTCGACGCCTTGACGCTCGCCATGAACGGCGACGTCGCGACAGCGGCAAGCAACCTGCGCGCGCCGGGCCGCGAAGAACTCGACCGCATCGCGGACGCCCTCGAGCGCTGACCGACACCCGAGGTTCATCGGCGCACGCCACGCGTCGCACGTCCGCTGTGAGCGTGCGGTTCGTCGTCTCCGGTCCCGCACTCGATGTCGACGAGCCGACTCGTCGCGCTCGATGCCGACTGAGCACGGCGCTGTGCGTCAGCGCGCGGGGTACACGGGCCGCACGCGCGTGTGCACGACGCCGTCGACCGGGCGCCAGCCGAAGAAACCCAGGTCGCCGAAGCGCTCGTAGCCGGCGGCTTCGAGGTCGGCCGGTTCGAGCACGAGCGGCGCGAGCGGTTCCATGACGAGCGCGATCTCGCGTGCGGCGATGGCTTCGAGGAGCGGCGGGCGGATGTGCACGATGGCGTTCGCGAGCAGCCGCGCCGAGTAGGCGGGCAGGGATGCCACGCGCTTTGGCGGCGGCGGCGCACCCGCGGCAAGCACGAGCTGGCTGCCGCGCTGGGCGAACGTCGCGGCATACCCGTCGGCGGCGACGCTCTTCGTGATGCCAACCATCACGGGCTGGACGTCCCAGTAGCGCACGAAGGTCACGCGCTCGGCGAGGAACGCCGGCCAAGGGTCGACGCAGAAGACGACGCTGCCCGGCGCGCTGTGTCGCTCGAGAAACGTGGCGCGCCGCTCGATCGCATGACGCGGAGTTCCTCCGAAGCCCGGCCCAGGCTTCCCGTAGGGCCTCGTGTCGAGTGCCGGCGCCGCAACGATCGCGACGACGCCGAGCCCCGCGACGACAGCCGCCGCGACGAGCCACCGTGCACCGCCGCGCCAGGCCTCCGCGACGCCGAGCCCGCCGAGCAGCGCGCCGCTGGCCGCGAGCGGGATCAGGTTGTGATCCCAGAGCGTCGGGCTGATCGCGAGCATGTACGTGAGGTCGCCGAGGAACACGCACGCCGCGGCGCCGGCGAGCCCGCGCGGCCGACGCAGGGCGGCGACGACCAGCCCGACCGCCGTGAGCACGAGCACGTGGTCGCCGTGCGTCAGGATCCACTGGCCCTTCGTCGCGAGGTCGGCCGTGCCGTGGCGGAAGAACCCGAACAGGAAAGCCTGCTCGACGAAGCCGTCGCCGAACGCCAGCGCGTGCACGCCCGCGAGAGCGAGCACGAGGAGCGTGAACGCGACGCCCAGTCGCCAGGCCTCACGCACGCGCCCGCTCAGCAGCAGGTGCGCGCAGAGCCCGGCGGCCGCAAAGACGGACGTGATCTTGACGCTGAAGGCGAGCGCGAGGCCTGCGCCGATCAGCAGCGCACGGCGGCCGTCGATCGCGAGACCTTCGCCGTCACGCGTCGGCACGCAGCGCGCGTAGCCGGCCAGCGCGGCCGCGATCCCGAGCGCCGCCCAGGTTTCGCGCTCGAAAAGATGGAAGTGGACGACCCACAGCGACGTGCACCAGAGCAGCGCCGTGATGCCCGCAGCAAGACCACCGGCGACACGCCGCGCCGCGAGCGCGAGCAGTCCGCCCGTCGTAAGGATGACAACGGTCGTCGCGACCTCGAGCACGCGTGCATCGGCACCGAAGACGCGGATCACGGCCGCGAGCACGAGGTCGGCGGGCAGCAGCGCGACGTGCGTGAAGTCGACGTAGGGCTCGAAGCCGTGGGCGAGCATCCACGCGCCGTGAGCGTAGATGCCGTCGACGAACGCGGCGTGGTCGCCGAGCAGACGCGCGAGGTGCACGGCGACGCAGACCCCGGCGACGACCCACGTCGCGAGCGTCGCGCGCACGCTCACTCGATCTCGAGCACGACGTCGCCCAGGTTCACCGTCTCGCCGGCAGACCTCGCCACGCGCGCGACGACGCCGTCGACCGATGCCTTGACCTCGTTCTCCATCTTCATGGCCTCGAGGATGAAGAGCGTCTGGCCCTTCGTGACGGCATCGCCCTCGGCCACGAGCACGTCGACGACGATGCCCGTCATGGCCGCCTCGACGGTTTTGTCACCGTCACCCTGCTCGGCCTTGATCGAGTGGGCGAGATACTCGCGCTCCCCGAGCACGTCGACCTTGTAGCGTCCGCCGCCGATCACCATCGAGAGGCTCGAGCCCTGC
Organism: Planctomycetota bacterium; assembly: GCA_029259745.1. Lineage (GTDB taxonomy): Bacteria > Planctomycetota > B15-G4 > B15-G4 > B15-G4 > OFTM221. Next base: position 7,655 of record JAJDEO010000006.1, on the reverse strand, counting down.
TCCTCGACGGCGACGTCGATCGAGCGCTGGTTCACGAGCAGCGAGTAGGCATGGGCTTCGCGCAGCGTGCCGATGTCGATGTGGACGGGCTTGCCGCTCGGGGCGCCGTCGTCGTCAAGCATCGTCACCGACCAGGCCGAGCCGTCGGCCGCGAGCGTGACGGCGTGGTGTTCGCCGTCGATGAGGACATGGTATTTCACGAGGCAGCTCCCGGGCGGAAGGCATCGACCCAGGCCGACGAGCGCGACGATCTCGGGGCGCTGTCACGCGCCGTGAAGCCGCGACGACTGCGCAGCGTGTGGGCCATGGCGGCCGCGATGCAGGCGATGTCTCGGCGTCGCGCGTCGCTCAGCTTCGGCGCGAAGTCTTCCGGGTGGCCCTCGATCGTGTGCGTGTCGTAGCGTCCGGACTGGAAGGGTTCGGAGTGGAGCACCCGCCGCATGAAGGCCGCGTTCGTGACCACGCCCGTCACCTGCACCTCGGACAGCGCACGCGACATGCGCGCGATCGCGGCGTCGCGGTCGTGGGCGTGCACGATGATCTTGGCGAGCATCGGGTCGTAGTGCGGCGTCACTGCCATGCCCTCGTAAAGCCCCGAGTCGATGCGCACGCCGTTGCCACCCGGCCACTCGAGCCGCTTGACCGTGCCGACCGCGGGCAGGAAGCCGTTGTCGGCGTCCTCGGCGTACAAGCGACATTCGATCGCATGGCCCTCGTGCTTGATCTCGTCCTGCGTCATCGGCAGCGGCTTGCCCGCCGCGACGTCGAGCTGCCAACGCACGAGGTCGATGCCCGACGTGGCCTCCGTGATCGGGTGCTCGACCTGCAGGCGCGTGTTCATCTCGAGCATGTAGAAGTCGCGATGCTTGTCGACGAGGAACTCGAGCGTGCCGGCGTTCTCGTAGTTGATCGCCTTGGCCGCCTTCACGGCCGCCGCGCCCATCTTCTCGCGCAGCTCGTCGTCGATCAGCGGCGACGGGCGCTCCTCGATCACCTTCTGATGACGGCGCTGGATCGAACACTCGCGCTCGCCGATGTGCACGACGTTGCCGTGACTGTCACCGAAGATCTGCACCTCGATGTGACGCGGTTCTTCGAGGTACTTCTCGAGGTAGATCGCGCCGTTGCCGAAGGCGGCCGCGGCCTCCGAGCTCGCGCGGTCGGCGAGCGACTGCAGCTCGTCCATCGTGCGCGCGATGCGGATGCCCTTGCCGCCACCACCCGCCGACGCCTTGATCATGACCGGCAGCCCGATGCGCTCGGCCTCAGACCTCAGCAGCTCGGGATCGGTGACGGGGTCTTCCATCCCCGGCACGACGGGCACACCCGCCGCCACCATGCGACGCCGCGCCTCGATCTTGTCGCCCATCGCGAGGATCGCTTCCGGCGAGGGCCCGACGAAGATCAGCCCCGCGTCGCGCACGGCCTGGACGAACGTCGTGTTCTCGGACAGGAACCCGAAGCCCGGATGGATCGCATCGGCGCCCGTGGCCTTCGCGGCCTCGAGGATCTTGTCGGCCCGCAGGTAGCTCTCGCCCACCGGCGCCGGCCCGAGCCGCACGGCCTGATACGCCGCGCGCACGTGCGGCGCGTTGCGGTCGGCATCGGAGAACACGGCCACTGTCCGCAGCCCCATCTCACGACACGTCCGGATCACGCGCAGCGCGATCTCGCCACGATTCGCGATGAGGACTTTCTTCAGTTCACGCATGCCCGAGGAACCCGAGGGAAGAGGTGCCGCCATTGTGAGGACGGGCGCGATGTGTGCAAGGCGGTGAGAGCGACGTCAGCGACCGGGCCGTCGGCTGGTGTGGGACACGGCGATCACGTCCACGACCTCGTTCGCCACGCGATAGATGATCATGAACGGGAACGGGCGCATGACGTAGCGACGCGCGCCTCCCACGACGGCCCAGCGATGCGGCGCCTCACAGATCGTCGCGAGCGCTGCCTCGAGATCGGTCATGAAACGATTCGCGGCGACGGAACTCCGCGAGGCGTACCAAAGACGAGCCTCCCGTGCCTCCGCCAAGGCCGCCGCTCGCAGAATCAAGCGCACCGGTCAAGGTTCCATGATCCTCCGCCGGGCTTCCTCCCAAGGGATCGCCTCGGCCTTCCCCTCGTCGATCTCGCGGATGCGCCGCGCGATCTCGGCTTCCTGCTCGTCGCTCAAGCGATACCCGTCGAGACTCACGATCAACTGATCGACGAACTCGCCCCGCTCCTCGCGGGACAGCTTCAGCGCCAACTCGAGCAGCCTCTCGGCCTCAGGGGACATCGCGGTCGTCTCCGGCATCATCGCCTCCTCCAGTGTATCGGACATCAGGGAAGACGGCTGATGCGGGCTCACGTGACAGGTATTCAGGACCCGTTCAACCCGGACGCGGACCGTCGAACTCTGGGCCAAGCCCCAGGCATCGTGAAATCGGATTACGCTGTGGCCAAGGGTTCGATGGGGTTCATCCGAGAAGGCCTCGGCGGAGAGCCAGCATGTCAGGGAGCAGGACGTTCACAGCACTCGTTGCTGCTTTCATCGCGACGGCGGTGATCAACGCGCAAGAGTCCGCGTCGTCGCTGCGCTTCGTCGAGAACAAGGGGCAGCTTGATGAGCGGGCGCGGTTCAACGCCCGTCATTCCACCGGCACGTTCATGATCCCGCGCAGCACTTCCACCGTGTGACCCGCGATGCGGACGCGATCGCCGTCGAGCGTGCACGTGAGGTGACCGCCGCGGGGCGACAGCTGCCGCGCAGTCATCGTGTCGGTGCCGAGGCGCTCGCCCCAGAACGGCGCGAGGGCGCAGTGGGCCGAGCCCGTGACGGGATCTTCGGGGACGCCGACGGCAGGTGCGAAGAAGCGTGAGACGAAGTCGACGTCGCCCGTGTCGTCGGAGGCCGTGGCGATGATGCCGACCTTGTCGAGCTTCGCGAGCGCACCGAAGTCGGGCGTGATGGCTTCGATGTCTTCACGACGCTGGAAGACAGCGAGCAGATCGCGATCGCCGACGTGAACTTCGAGAGGCGTGGCGCCGAGTGCTTTGCAGAGAGCGTCGTCGACATCGCGCGGCGTCACGGGCTTGGCCGGGAAGTCGAGCTCGAGCCGGTTGTCGTCGAGACGCCGCACACCGAGGTCGCCGGACTTCGACTGAAACGTGATCGCGTCACCTTCGACGGTTCCGGAGACGCTGAACATGACGTGCGCGGCGGCGAGCGTCGCGTGGCCGCAAAGATCGATCTCAGCGTTCGGCGTGAACCAACGGATGCCGTAGGTGTTCGGCCCAACGGGCCAGACGAACGCCGTCTCGGAGAGATTGTTCTCGTTCGCGATGCGCTGCATCAACGTCTCGTCGAGCATCGAGTCCTTCCCGAACGTCACGACGGCCGCGGGATTCCCCGTGAACGGTTCACTCGCAAACGCGTCGACTTGCCAGAGCGGAAGAGGGCGAGTGTTCATCGAGAAACGGTCCATTCAGAGATCACGCGCACCTGCTGTTCCTTACACCAGATCAGCGGGACATCGCGGTCGTGCTTTCGTGCGGGGTGGTGCACTGAGGGTCGAGGGCGAGGCGCTCGGACGGAGGCGACCTTCTCTGGTCGCCGAGTTCGAGCAACGAAGCCCTCGGCTCTCAGGGCGCCGCACCGCTCGGAATGACGGCCGCGATGTTGCGCTACAGAGGAATATTGCCGTGCTTCTTCGGCGGGTTCTGGTCACGCTTCGTCTCCAACAAGCGCAGGCCCGCAATCAACTTCGCGCGTGTCTCTCGCGGCTCGATGACGTCGTCGACGTAGCCGTACATGGCGGCCTCGTAGGGGTTTGCGAACTTCTCTTCGTAGTCGGCGATGAGTTCGGTGGCCTTGGCCTCCTTGTCGTCGGCGGCGGCGATGTCGCGGCGGAAGATGATCTCGACGGCGCCCTTGGCACCCATCACGGCGATCTCGGCCGTGGGCCAGGCGAGGTTCAGGTCGCCGCGGATGTGCTTGGAGCTCATGACGTCGTACGCGCCGCCGTAGGCCTTGCGACAGATCACCGTGAGCTTCGGCACCGTCGCCTCGCAGTAGGCGTAGAGCAGCTTTGCGCCGTGGCGGATGATGCCGCCGTACTCCTGCACCGTACCGGGCAGGAAGCCGGGGACGTCTTCAAAGGTGACGAGCGGAATGTTGAACGCGTCGCAGAAGCGGATGAAGCGCGCGCCCTTCGTCGAGCTGTCGATGTCGAGCACGCCCGCGAGCACGGCCGGCTGGTTGCCGACGATGCCCACCGTGCGTCCGTCCAAGCGCGCGAAGCCGACGATGAGGTTCGCGGCGAAGTCGGGCTGCACCTCGAGGAACGCGCCGTCGTCGACCACGCGCGTGACGACCTCGCGCATGTCGTAGGGCTTGTTCGCGTTCTCGGGGACAAGCGTGTCGAGCGACTCGTCGGCGCGCGAGGACGGATCGTCGGTGGCGACGCGCGGCGGGTCTTCGCGATTGTTGAGCGGCAGGTAGCTCATGAGCCGTCGCATCAACGACAGCGCCTCGGCGTCGTTGCTCGCGCGGAAGTGCGCCACGCCGCTCTTGCTCGTGTGCGTCTTGGCGCCGCCGAGTTCCTCCGACGTCACCTCCTCGTGCGTCACCGTCTTCACGACGTTCGGGCCCGTGACGAACATGTAGGACGTCTTCTCGACCATGATGATGAAGTCGGTGATCGCGGGGCTGTAGACCGCACCGCCGGCGCACGGCCCCATGATCGCCGAGAGCTGCGGGATGACGCCCGACGCCAGCGTGTTGCGCAGGAAGATGTCGGCGTAGCCCCCGAGCGACACCACGCCCTCCTGGATGCGCGCACCGCCCGAGTCGTTCAGCCCGATCACCGGCACGCCGACCTTCAGCGCCTTGTCCATCAGCGCGCAGATCTTCTCGGCATGGGCCTCGCCGAGCGCGCCGCCGCTCACCGTGAAGTCCTGGCTGAAGACGGCCACGGCGCGCCCGTCGATCGTCCCGAAGCCCGTCACCACGCCGTCGCCGAGCACCGGCTTGAAGCCGAACTTCGCCTGGCGACTCTTCACGAAGCGCCCGTACTCCTCGAACGAGCCCTCGTCGAGCAGCAGGTCGAGCCGCTCGCGGGCCGTGAGCTTGCCCTTCTCATGCTGCTTCGCGATGCGTTCTTTGCCGCCACCGACGGCAGCCGCCGCGTTGAGTTCGTGAAGCTTGGCGACCTTGTCCGACATCGAGCGACTCCCGGGAGACTGCGCACGCGGCGCCGAAGCGGCGCACTGGCGCGGGATCATAACCCGGGCGCCTCGCCGGGATCGCGCCCGTGCCTGGTTGTCGAGGGGCGATCGGGACGCACTCCCCGAGAGCGCCGAGGTCCGCGACGACCCGTGTCACAGCGAGCATCGTCAGGTGACTTCCGGCTCGTTGGCCGTGGTGGGCCGCGCGCTTCAGAGGACATCGGCGGGCGCACGCGCGAGCGACCGCGGATCACACCACAATGCGCCCGTGAGAACGACTTCCCGCGACGTCCTGACGCCGGCTCGCGATGAGGGACTCCGACGACGAGGGAGGCGGCGGCCCCGGTCGATCGTCGCTTGCAGGCAGCGTTCGATCGTGTCGCGACGGATCGAAAGGTCCGCGAGGTCGCCGGCGGCGCGCAGGCAGGCGTCACGCGCCGATCGTCGTCGAGCCACCGTCGACGCGCTCCTCGAGATCAAGACAGAGAGGACGGTTCTCGCCGGCATCGACCGCGTCGCGGTGACTCGCGGACTGCCTCGAAATGGACCACCTGTCCGGAAGACGCGGCGGTGCGCCGATCAGCCGCACGGAGTTGATGCGCGGGTCGCCAAGACACCTTTATCTTCTCTTCAATACTTAGTCATTCGACCCTTCGAACACCTCTGGTCTCTCCGCCGCTCGCATCCGCCCGATTGATTCGGCGCCACCAGCGCCTCCAACGATGTCTCCAGAGACACTTGCCGAGACACACCTGGCCTGTACATTCGCCTCTTCTTCGCGTCGCGCTCCCACGGGCGTCGCCCCCCGTTCACTCGATGGACCTTCCACGATGACCTCCCCCACACGCCTCGCCGGCGCCCTCGCGGCCGGCGCACTGCTCGCCCTCCCGGCGACGGCCCAAGACTCCTTCACGATCGTCGGCGATGGCCGCGTCGTGGCCGTCTCGTCGGACGGTGACGTGCTGGCCGGCTTCGACTCCTTCGGCCCCGTGCTCTGGAGCGCTGGCCTCGTCCTCCCGCTCGGATCGTCCGAGCAGATCGTCGACATCTCCGAGGCGGGCATCTTCGGCGCCGGCACGGCCGACGACAATGGTCTCGGCGGCGACGCTCCTCACCGCCTCGACAACTTCGCCTGGCTGAGCCTCGGCAGTCTCGGTCAGGGCGGCTGCCCCAACTTCGGCACGTCCTACGCCATGTCCGACGACGCAACCGTCATCACCGGTCTGGCGTGGAACGGCTGCAAGACCGACGCATTCATCTGGACGCCCTTCAGCGGCATGCAGTCGCTCCCGAAGCTCGGCACCGAGAGTGCTCGCGCGAACGCAATCTCAGGCGACGGCAACTTCGCCGGTGGCTGGGACCGCGTGAACAGTGGCAACAACAAGGCGTCCTTCTGGACCGTCTCCGGCGGTGCACAGCAGCTGATCCTGCAGGGCCTGCCGGGCAACCCCGATGGCGTCGGTGAGATCTGGGGCATCAGCGAAGACGGCGATTGGGTCTGCGGCAAGCAGGGCTTCAACGGCGACGACGCCTTCCGCTGGTCGCAGGCGACGGGCCCCGAGCTGATCGGCTTCATCCCGTCGATCGGCGGCGCAGCAACGATGGAGGCCATCCGTGGCGATGGCGCCCATTGCATCGGCTGGCAGGGCAGCTCCGGTCCGTTCGGTGGCGTCATTTCGGCCACGACCTGGACCGAAACGGCTGGCATGCAGACGCTTGAACAGTGGTGCGCCGATCGCGGCCTGGCCCTTCCGACGGCCCTTCTTCCCGCGGGCAACCCGCTCTCGTTCGCGGTCGACATGACCGACGACGGCGGCACGATCGTCGGCTACAGCGGAGCCGGCTTCGGTGTCCCGCAGACGGCCTGGCGCATCGACGTCGACCTGACCTGGACGGGCCTCGGTAGTGGCCTCGACGGCGTCAGCGGTCAGCCGCTCCTCGGCGGTGCCGGCGACCTCACACCCGGCTCGTCGGGTAGTCTCACGATCGCCAACGGCGCTCCCAGCGCGGCAGCAGGCCTGTTCGTCGCCGTCGGCGCCAACACGCCCGTCCCCTTCAAGGGCGGAACGCTCGAGGCCTTCCCGTTCGTGAACCTCTTCGGGTTCGCGACGGACACCAACGGCGACGCTTCGTTCCCCTGGGCTTCCTGGCCGGCCGGCGTGCCAACGGGTACGGACCTGACCTTCCAGGCCGCCATCCAGGATGGTGCGGCCAGCGCGGGTTTCGCGCTCACGAACGGAATCACTGCCACAGCGCCCTGATGATTTGATGCAGTAGTGAATGCTGCTCGCGCAGCGTCGTGTCGGGCGGGGCCCACGGGCGATCGGCCCCCCCCGACACGACGCTGCGCGAGCAGCATTCACTACTGCATCAAATCATCAGGGCGCTGTGGCAGTGATTCCGTCCGTGAGCGCGAAACCCGCGCTGGCCGCACCATCCTGGATGGC
>JAJDEO010000050.1 GCA_029259745.1 Planctomycetota bacterium | reverse complement strand
GCGCCGTGAAGTCGCTCGCGGCGTCGTCGTCGACGCGCAACGGCTCGGTGGGTGCCGGATGTGCGGGGGTGCTGGGCACAGGGGTGGGTTGGGGAGTCGTGCTTGGAGCGGAGGTTCGGCCGTGGCGTTCTGTCACCCATGTGCCCGGACGCACTGTCACCGATGTGCCCGGCCGTACACCTCGGGGACGTGGGGCTGCGGGGGTGTGGCGGGGTCTGCAGGTGGCCTCTGGTGCTGGTGAGTCGGGTGCCGGTCTTGCCTTCTCGCGATCGCCCTGACACGGGCTTCGTCGTCAGGGCAGCCGCGCGGAGTGGAGCCCTTGCGGAGCTCAGGCGGAGCGCGGCGTAAGGGGGGACGGCGCGGTGTGCCTTTGGGGGTGTTGGCCGCCGTCGTCGGGTGACGGGGCGTGGAGAGGGGCGGCGCCACGGGCGGAATGACTCTTGCCACGGGCTGCTCGTGGTGTGATTCAAGAGTTCGCGAAGTTAGTTTTGTGTGATCGTCGTCGCTGGCAAGGCGCGTCGACGCAGGCGAATGGGTGGATTCGTCGAGGAGCTGCAACACAGCCAGCGGCGAGGCGGGCGCGAAACAAATGACGCGAACTTTTGAATCACACCACGAGGGTGCGAAGGGTCCGTGTCCCACCCGTTCCTGCTCTGCGCCACTCGCTCTCATGCGCCACTCGCTCTCATGGACCACTCGCTCTCATGGACATCGGCAAGCAAGTCGTTGCCACCGTCGCCATCGGGAAAGCCGAGGAGGTCATGACCGCCCTGCGTGCCGGCGGGCTGCATCCCGCAACCGCGGCGGACACCGCTGTGACGGTGCCCTGGAACGACAGCGCTGCGGGCAAAGTGTCGATCGTCGTGATGGCCGGGGAGCTCAGCGCGGCGCAGGCTATCGTCGACGCGGTCGAGGCACCACACAGCGCCGCGGCCGATGCTGCGGCCCGACGTCTTGGACCGCGTCTGTTGCTCGTGGCGGTGGTGCTCGTTGTCGGGACGTGGCTCGTCTTGGCCGCGATCGACGGGGCGACCTAGTTTGCGGCTGCGCGGCGCGAACTCGTCGTGACGCGTGTTGTCTTCAGCGGGCTGCCGGTGTGCTCAGTCGCCGTCGCGCGCCAACAAGCGTAGTGCGATCGCCTGGGCTTGGCGGCTGTGGTCGATCGACTCGCCGAGGATGCGGGCGGCCTCCTGGTCGGCGTGGAAGCCCTGCGAGTTCTCGCTACTGATGAAGTCGAGACGCCACGCCGCCGAGCGTTGCAGCTCGAGGGCCGGGGCGAGGTCCTCGGCGCTGGCTCCCGCGGCTTGGGCCTCGAGGATTGCGTCGAGCATGTCCGTCAGCGCTCCGGCGGCGCGCTCGGTGAGGTCGACGGTGCGCTTCTGGATCGTCGCGACGCGCGCGGCGAGTTCTCCCTCGGCGACGCTGTGACAGTGCTGACACGCGTTGTTGATGTTCTTGAGCGGGCTTCGCACGTTGTGGCTACTCACCTTCATCGCGCCATGCCGTTCGTATGGCATGTGACAGTCGGCGCAGCTCACGCCGCTGCGTGCGTGGATGCCCTGGCTCCACAGCTCGAACTCGGGATGTTGCACCTTCAACACCTTGGCGCCTGTTTCCTTGTGGACGAAGTCGTAGAACGCCGAGCCGTCCGGGAACGTCTTCTCGTTCCAGTGGGCTTCCATGTTCTCCATCGCGAGCCCTTGGGCCCAGGGGAACTCGAGCGTGTCCTTGCTGCCGCAGTAGTACTCGACGTGACACTGGGCGCAGGCGAACGTCCGCATCTCGGCGCGCGTCGCGTCCTTGTTCGGGTTGTACGGGAGACTGCGATCGCCGTTGCGCCAACGTCCGATGCTCGGGATGTGCGCCGCGTCTCCCTCGCCGGCCGCGAGGGCCGCGATGCCGAGTACGAAACCGGGACGCGTCACACGGAGCGCCATCGTCTTCGGGTCGTGGCAGTCGAGGCACGAGACGGGATGCACTTCACCGGGCAACGCGTGGCCCTTCGGCAGCAGCTCGCCGGCGAGTTCTCCGCTGAACCCGCCCAAGGGCGGCTGCGGGACAATCGGATCGTTCTCGTCGGGTGTTCCATCGGGTGACGCCGCGATCAGCGCCAGCACGTCGCCGTAGGGCAGCGTGCTCACCTCTTGGAAGCCGCGGATGACGGCCGGCATGTCGAAGCCCGCTGCGAGCGCGGCATCGTCGGCCGGCTTGCCCAGCGCCTCGAGGCCGACGCGGCGGTACATCACGCTGTTCGACGCGTGGCAGTGCAGACACGCACCGGCTTGGGGCTTCTTCGTCACGCGCTCGGTCACGCCCTGGTCGTAGAGCATGTAGGCATGACCGCGCGCTTCGCGGTAATCGATGCTGAAGGCGTAGCCGGCGTAGAGCCGCTTCAACCACGGATGCGAGTCGAGCTTGCTCTCAGGCAGGTAGTGAGCGCCGCCGTGGAACTTGTCGCCGGCAGTGGCTTTCCAGCCGTCGAACTGGTGGGGCCAGTTGAGGCTCCAAGGCTCGGGATCGGTGCTGATCTCGTTGATCTCGGCGACGCGGACGAACGGCGTGCGCGCCTCCTGCTTGCGCCCGAACATCGTCACGAGCACCCAGGTGACGGCCAGCGTCGCGAGGACGGCGGCGATGAAGACGAGCACGAGTTGAACGGTCGAACCGGCAGTCGCCCGGCGCTTCATTCGTTGCATGACCTGGAGTTCCTTGCGTCGGTGAGGCCTGTCACTTCAGGGCGTGTCCGACATCGTTGTGGCAGTGGATGCAGAGCGTCATCTCGCCCCCGAAATCGTGCGGCTTGAGCGCGTCGACGAACGACGAGTGGCAGTGCAGACACGCATCCTGCGTGACGCGGCGGTTGCGGGCCTTGATCTGGATCGGCTGGTGGTAGTCGCCCGTCGTGAAGGCGAGCGAGTGGAAGAAGCCGTTGTCGGCCTTCGTGATCCACTTGCCGATCGGGTCGTGCGACAGGTGGCAGTCGTTGCACGTTGCCTGACCGTGATGCGTCGACTTCACCCACGTGTCGAAGTGCTCCTGCATCACGTGGCAGTTGGCACACGACGCAGGGTCATTCTTGAGGTACGCGATGCCATCGCCGTACCCGAGCGTGAAAAACCCGAGCCCCGCGAGGACGCCACACACGAGCGCGGTCGCAACGAGGAGCCTGCGGTGGGGAGGGCCGCTCTTGGGGCCAGCAGGGCCTTGGTCCGGTGCGTCCAGGGGAAGAGACTCCACGCCGTCGATCGATCAGGGATCTAAGAGATAACATCACCGGAAGGGCAAGAGAAGCCCTGGCCCAGGACCAATTGCAGCGTTGCGGAGTTTCAGGCGCGCTGGCCGATCACGAGAAGGTGCAGGTGGTGAAGGGGCCGCCCTTGTCGTTGCCGTAGCAGCAGATGAGGCAGAAGCCGAACATGCAGATCTTGAAGCAGGTCCAGTGCTCGATGACGATCCCGCCGGGAGCCAGGAGGAGGTCGCCGAACGCGACGGGGAGCTTCTTCGAGGCGGCGCTCTTGTTGCCCGTCTCCTCGAGCGCCGTCTCGATGAGCTTTGCGAGCCCCGGCGAGGTAGCCGCGCGACTCACGTCGGCTTCGTCCTCGAACTCGAGCGCGGTCACCATGCCCTTCTGCACCACGGCGTAGACGAGCTTGCGGCAACAGTCGGCGGCGACGGAACCGATCTCGATCTTGGTGTGCTTGGCTTTCTTCAGCGCCTCGGTGTCGAGGTAGTGGGCCGACTCGAGCAGGCGGAACTCGAGGGGCGTCAGCTCGACGTCGACCTTCTGGCTGACGCACACCGGCGCCGCCGACTGCAGTTGCTTCGAAGCCAAAAGACATCTCCAAGGGGGGCATCCTTGGGCGAAGCGTGGTGCGACCGGCGATCGAAGCCTCCGCCGGGGCATTTGGGCCACATTGTTCGTCGGCGGTGAGGGCCAGTGCGTCAGTTCAGGGCGTCAGCGTCAGGACCAGGGCGTTCGTGAGGTTGATGTGCGCGGGGCCGGTCGCGTCGAAGAAGGCGTACTGGAGGTAGACGACCGTGCCCGCGAGCGTCGCGTCGACGGGCATGACGCCGGACAGCCGTGCTTCTCCGGCCGCGTCCGGGATCTGGAGCGGGAGGGTCAGGAACGGCACGCCGACACAGAGCGTGCCGCCGCCGAGGGGCAGTGTCGTGTCCGTCGGCGCGAGGAGAAACGCGCCCGTCTGCCCGGACGGGAGGTCGTCGGCGACGAGGCTGATCGGCTCGCCGGCCGTCGACGAGAGCGAGCCCCACGACTGGAGTGCAGCCGGCTTGCCCGTGGAGTTGAGGGTCGCCGGGCAGAGGGGCGTGCCGACGACCGGCTGAGTATGGGCGTCGAACCAGTCGAAGAGGCGGTCGAGGAAGTCGGGTTGGAAGTTGAGGAAGTGGCCGCCGCCGTTGACGGTCCAGAACTCGGCCGATCCACCGGTGGTGCAGTCGGTCGTCCACGACATCACCGTGGTTTCGGCACCCGGGATGTCGAAGACGAGGTCGATGGGAGCGCCCGGCGTGCCGACCGGGTTGCAGGCCGAGACGCCGATCCACTGTTCGACGGTCTTGGCGGCGCTGGGGTAGTTGCCACCCGGCGTCGAGCCGCCGGTGTAGGAGATCACGGTGTCGTTCGTCCCGTGGATCTGCAGAGCGTGGACCGACTCACTTGCGTCGCAGTTCGCGGGGTTGTTGTAGGCCGCGCCGGCGACGCTCGCGAGCGACGCGATGACGTCGGCGTGATCGCACGCCAGGACATGCGCCATGAACCCGCCGTTCGAGTAGCCGAAGACATGCACCCGCGTCGGGTCGACGTTGAGCGTCGCCTTGACCTCGTCGATCAACGCCGCGAGGTAGCTCGAATCGTCGATGTTCGACCCGAAGAAGTCGCAGCATCCAGGCGTGGCGTTCCAAAACGCTGCGCCGGACGGGTCGATCGTGCCCGTCGGTGCGACGTACAGGATCTCGCGGTCATCGACGAAGGTGCCGATCGTGAAGTCGGCGCCGCTTCCGCCGTAGCCATGCAGCGCGAGGAGGAGCGGCATGGGCACGCTCGCGTCGTAGCTATCGGGGATGCGTACGGACACGGGGCCGCGTCCGGCGTCGACGAGGACGACCGACTCGGCGTCGAGGGAGGCGACGAGCAGCATGCACGCGGCGAAGGCCGCAACGATTCGGGTGGTCGACAACGCGTGTCTCCGTGCGAGCGGGTGGGTTAGCAGCCTGTTGAAGAACTGCTCTGAGTGCGACGTGCGTGACCGAGTGCCTGTGCGAGTGTGGGAACGCAGGCGAATCGCGTGGATTCGTCGAGGCTCCCGCGCTCGCACAGGCGCGCTCGGATGCGTGCGGCGCGCCAGATGAGTTTTCAACGGGCTGTTCGCCCGGATGATTCACGGCCGATCTGCGGCGGTCGCCCTCGATCCCTTTGCTGGCAGCTTTGAAGCGCTGACCAAACGTCGCTTCGTTTTCCAGCAAGGCCCAGCTGCGACCGCGCGACGATCGTCCGTGAAGAACCCGGGTTTGCCGGGCCGGGCAAGGTAGCACGTTGCAGCGAGGGCGAGCAGATCCGACGCCCGTCAGCGTGCGCGGCGTGATCCGCGCCGCACGATCACGATGCCCGCGAGCACGACCACGCCGCCAAGGGCCTGGGTCGGTGTGAGGTTCTCGCCCAGGAGCCACCACGCCAGGAACGCCGCGGCGACGGGCTGGAACAGCAGCGCCACGGACGAGAAGGACGCCGGCAGGTGTGCCAGCGACCACGCGATCAGCCCTTGACCGCCACAGTGGGAGACCCACGCCAGGCCGAGGAGCGTGAGCCATCCGCGCGACGACGTGGGCCAGAGCGAATCGCCCGAGGCGAGGGCGACAGGCAGCAGTGCGAGGCAGCAGACGGTCGTCGACACCGCCATCACGGAGAGGGTGGTGTGGTTGCCGCGACCCACCTTCACGCAGATCTGGTAGCCGGCGTAGAAGACCGCCGTCGTGAGGCCCAGCGCATCGCCGAACACCGCGCGCTCGCTGCCACCGAACGAGGCGCCCACGACCAACGACACACCGACGATGGCGAGCAGGAAGCCGAGGACGAACTCACGCCCGGGGCGTTCGCCGAACAGCCGCCACGCGACCAAGCCGACGACGATCGGCGCGGCGTTGGGCAGCAGCGTCGCGTTCGCCACGGACGTGTTGTGGATCGAGAGGTGCCAGACGGCGAGGTCGCCGGCGAAGCAGAGGCCGGCGAAGATCAGGATCCTGGGGAAGGCGCGCGTCGGTGCCGCGTCGGTCTTGGGTGTTCGACGCACTTCACGCCAACGCAAAGCCCACAGCAACGGCAGCGCGAGCAGCACGCGATACCACGCGGTCGCCGTCGCGCCGAGTTCCGATTCGCGCACGAAGAGCGGAGCCCATGCGATGCCGATCGCGCCGAACAGCAGCGCGACGAGTGGCAGACGCGGGGTCGCGAGGGCGGGGCTTGCGATCGGTCAGAAGGTTCCGAAGAGCAAACCGCCGACGCCCTGGACGGGTGCTGTCTCGCGCGCGTCTTCGAGCCCTGAGAGCAACTGTGCGAGGAGTTCGCGCACATCGGCGGCGAGTTCCTCGTCGTTCACGAGCACCGACAGCAGCCCCTTGCCTTCGGCGAGTCCGGCCGTGAACGACTTGACGTCGTCGGCGGCCGTGGCCATCGACGACAGCGTGTCCCGTGCCTGCTGCGCGAAGACCTCGTCGTTGAGTGCGGTGGCCAGCAGCCCCTTGCCATCCTTCAGGTCTTCGACGACATCGTTGATGTTCGTCACCATGGCCTTGGCTGTGTCGAACAGCTCCGGGTCGTTGATGAACTTCGCGAGACTGCCTTCGCCCGTGTTGAGGTCCGTCGCGAAGACGTTGATCTCGTCGACGGCCGCCAAGGCGCGATCGTAGAGCTCGGAGTCGTGCATGAGCTTGGAGAGCGTGCCCTCGTTGCTGCCATCTTCCGAGCCGCCGGTGAATCCGCGGATGTCCTCGAAGGCGGCGAGCGCCGTGTCGTAGAGCTTGGGATCGTTGATGAGCTTGGAGAGCGTGCCGTCGCCTTCGGTTCCGAACGAGTCGGAGAAGTCCGCGAACGACGCGGCGCCCGACTTCACATCGGCGATGATCGTCGTGAGGTCGTTCGAGAGGTCTTCGTCGGAGATGAGGCGGCCGAGCGCGCTCTCGCCTGTCGTGAGCCGCTCGCTGACGAGGCGGATGTTCGCGAACGTCGCCTGGATGTCGTCGGCGCTGTCACCGACGACGCCGCCGAGCGCCTGGACGAGCGGAGGTGAGGAGATGGCGACGAGCGGCTTGTCCGGTGAGCGGGGGATGCCCGAGCGCCCCTCGAGAACGCGGATCATGCGGCCACCGAGCACGCCGCGGTCTTCGATGATGATGCTCGCGTCCTCGAACAGCAGCGCCAGGAGGTCGACGTCCATGCGCACCTTGACCTTCACGGCACAGCGCACCTCGCTGCCGTCTTCGAGCGTGGCGTAGAGCGGCGCACCGAGGCGTTCGATGAACTGGACCTTGCCCGACGGCATGCCGTCGACGAGCACGGGGTCACCTTGGCGCAGGTAGCCGACGTCGGGGCTGATGAACTCGAAGTCGTGGCGTTCCCCCACGAAGCTGAAGTCGGAGAGCACGATGGTGATGGCGCCCAGCGACAGCAGGGCCGAGAAGAACAAGAGGCCCAAGAGGACGTCGAGCTTACGAGTTGTCATGACTCGGAATCCTGGGTGAGAGGCTCGGAGCGACGCGGGGCATCGGCGAGGAATTCACGGATGGTGGGGTTATCGCTGCGGCGGAACTCGTCGGGTGGCAGGATCTCGGCGAGCTTGCCGTCGTCGTGTAGACCGATCTTGGTCGCGACACGGAAGGCGAGCGGGAGGTCGTGCGTGACGACGATGGCTGCACAGCGGTGAGTGGTCTGGACGTCGCGGATGAGCCGGCCGACCGTTCGCGACATGATCGGGTCGAGTCCAGAGGTGGGCTCGTCGTAGAGGATCGCTCGGGGTTCGAGGACGAGCACGCGGCACAGGGCGGCGCGCTTGCGCATGCCGCCCGAGATTTCGGCCGGCAACAGGTCGGCGGCTTCGCTGAGCCCGACCGAGGCGAGCACTTCTTCGACGCGCTCGTCGATCTCCTTGGCGCTGAGCTGGCGCGCCTCGACGAGCGGCAGGGCGATGTTCGTGCGGACTGTCATCCAGTTCACGAGCGCGCCAGTCTGGAACATGTACGCGACGTCACGCCGGATCTCGCGCAGCTCATCGATCGAGGCACCGACGACGGGGCGTCCGTTGACATGAACATCACCACTGTCGGGGTTCAGCAGCCCGACGATGTGCTTGAGCGTCACGCTCTTGCCCGTGCCCGAGCGCCCGACGATCACGAGCGTCTCGCCCTCGGCGACGTCGAGGTCGAGATTGCGCAACACGTCATTCGCGCCGAACGACTTGCACACGTCGCGAAGCTGGATCATCGACATCGGGGCGTTACTCGCGAGTTCTGACATCAGATGAGGAGGAACATCCACGACAGCATGTAGCCGACGACGATGATCATGAGGAACGAACGCACGACGGCGAGGCGCACGGCGCGGCCGACACCGAGCGCACCACCGGACGCGCGTAGGCCCTTGCTGCACGAGATCGTCGCGATCAGCATCCCGAAGACCGTGGCCTTGATGAGCCCCGTGTAGATCTCCTCGGGAAAGCCGCCGAAGCCGGGGTCGGCCTCGAGTGATTCGAGCACCTGCCGGAAGAAGAGGTCGAGTGAAACGGCGAGCTGCGTCTTGCTGACGAGCGCGGCCCCGACGACGCCGAGGATGTTGCCGATGAACGTCAGGATCGGAGCCATGATCGTGAGCGCGAGGACGCGCGGCATGACGAGGAACGACGTCGTGTCGATCGACATGCACTCGAGGGCGTCGAGTTCCTCGGACACCGCCATCGTGCCGAGTTCGGCCGTCATCGCCGAGCCGACCGAGGCCGTCAGGATCATGCCCGTCATGAACGGGCCCATCTCGCGGAACAGCACGATGCCGACGATGTTCGAGACGCGCTCGGCCTGACCGATGTCAGCCAGCTCGATGCCGAGCTGCAGCGCGAGGATCATGCCCGTGAAGACGCCGACGATCGAGACGACCGGTAGCGGCGAGAGGCCACACACGATCATCTGGTCGAGGATGAAGCGCCAGCGGCGACGCATGTGCGGCACGACGCGCGCCAGCGACTCGAAGAGGAGGCGCACCGTGAACCCGGCGTCTTCGAGCGCGAGCCGCAGCACGCGGCCGCGCGCGGCGATGAGGGCGATCAGCGAGTCCACAGGTCGATTCCCATCACGCTCCAGGACGCCACGCCGTGGGCGTCCGTGCGCCACGTCGACAGACCCCAGAGCAGTTGGTGGCGGGCAACATCGGTTCCCTCGGGGCGGCGGGCATAGATCAGAGGAGTGGAGACGCGCAGACCTGCCTCTGAGCGTCGCCAGAGCAGCAGATCGAAGAGTCCACGATGTTCATCGGTCGTTTTGCTCCGGCGCTGGCGCCAGATCGTGAACAGCGGCGAGTAGACCTCGTCGGCGCCTCGGAAGAACTCGATGTGTCGCAACGGGACGAGCGAGAGCGTTCCCCGGTCGAGCGTGTCGTCCAGAACGCGCGTCGAGCGGTGCCACAAGGGCCAGATCTGATGGTTCGTGTCGAGCCCAGCGCGACCTTCGATGGCGCGCGTGCTGGTGTGGAAGAAGGGGAAGACGTCGGTGTCGGACTTCTCGAGCGTGCGTGTGGGGAAGCCGAGTTCGGCGGTCTGCTGGCGCTCGAAGCGGTCCCAGTAGAGCAGCAGGTTCGTCGAGTGTGAGTCGCGGCGGTCGATGTCGTGATACGGGGGCAGACCACCGCCGAAGCCGGTTTCGTCACCGTCCTTCCAGCGCCGGAAGAGGGGCCAGGGCGTGTCGTAGAGGTAGTCGCCGCCGGCCAAAGTCGTGCCGTCGGGATTCGTCTCGCGATTCCAGCGGAAGAAGGGCCACAGCACGGTGCGGCGCTGCCACGTCTCGGCGATGGCCTGGCTGTAGAACGGCCACAGGCCCCAGACCTCGGCCGGCGCGCGCGTGTCGAGCGCCTCGTCACCGAAGTGGAGGAAGGGCCACATCACGGTGTGACGACGCAGGCGCGCCGTGCCGTCGGGGTTCGTCCACTGCTGCTTGCCGTAGAAGGGGTAGGCGCGCCAGCTCCCGTCGCGCGGCCCGCCCTCGGTCCAGCCCGCGAGCAGCAGCACCGAGGTGGACGTGGAGGGCTCGCTCACGTTCATCTTCGTGCGCATGAACAGCGGCCAGAGCGCGAAGTCGAACTGGTCGACGCCGAAGAGTCCGCGGATACGTCCGCCGAGCGGGAAGACGCCGAGGTAGTTGTCGCGGGGCGTCGGACCCGAGCCGTAGAACGTAAGCGGAAAGAGCAGCAGGTCGGACTCGCGTCCGTCGGGGCCGTTGCGCCAGGTGCCGTCCCACAGCAGCGGGATCGCGCGGGCGTGGGTCTCGCCGCGGCTGTCGATGACGCAGCCGAGCGGCGGCAGGACGTCGGTGACGGAGCGCTGCTGCGAGAGCGATCGCTTGTGCTGGAAGAGCGGCACGACGCGGTGCAGCGTGACGTCGGGGCCGAGGTGCATGTCGACGAACGGCCCGAGCAGCTCGACATCGGCGCCACCGTCGGGCGTGCGCTCGATGCGCACGATCGGGTTCATGTCGAGCTCGGGCAGGACCGCTCCCCAGCTCGCGCAGCCCGTCAGGCCGGCGAGCCCGCCCAGAGCGAGCACCAGCAAGCTGGCAAGCTTGCTCTTTCCGCGCCGCTCAGGAATGCGCATTCTTGCGGGCCCCTTTTCATAGTTCACACGGACGCCAAATCGATCTTGGAGATCGCCGTGAGTCAGACTTCGGATCGACGTCGCATTCTGTCAGGCGTACAGCCCAGCGGAAAGCTCCACCTCGGCAACTACTATGGCGCGATCGCCAATCACGTCGCACTGCAAGATCAAGGCGACGCGTACTACTTCATCGCCGACTACCACGCACTGACGACGGTTCAGGACCGCGAGCGCCTCGCCGAACTCGTTCGCGACGTCGCCCTCGACTACCTCGCGCTCGGACTCGATCCGGCCAAGGCGACGTTCTTTCGCCAGTCGGACGTCCCGGAAGTCACCGAGCTGACCTGGCTCCTCGCAACCGTCACGGGCACCGGGCTGCTCCAGCGCGGCCACTCGTACAAGGACAAGGTCGCGAACGGCATCACGCCGCGCGCGGGACTGTTCCTCTATCCCGTGCTCATGGCGTCGGACATCCTCGCGTACCTCTCGGACGTCGTGCCGGTGGGCAAGGACCAGGTCCAGCACATCGAGATGACGCAGGACATGGCCCAGTCGTTCCACGAGGCGTATGGCTGCGAGGTCTTCCGGCGTCCCGAGGCGCTGATGGCCGAGGGGGCCGCCGTCGTTCCGGGCACGGACGGGCGCAAGATGTCGAAGAGCTACAGCAACACGATCCAGATCTTCGCCGAGGGCAAGCCGCTCAAGACGTCCGTGATGGGCATCGTGACCGACTCGCTGGGGGTCGACGAGCCCAAGGATCCCGAGGCCTGCGCCGTCTACCAGATCTACAAGCTCGTGGCGTCACCGGAGGCGGCGGCCGAGATGGCGACGCGCCTGGCTGCGGGAGGCTACGGCTACGGCGAGGCGAAGAAGGCGCTTCTGGCGGCGGTCAACGAGGCGTTTGCACCTGCGCGTGAGCGGCGTCGCGCGTTGATCAGCGATCCCGACTATGTCGAGGACGTGCTACGCGCCGGTGCGACGGCGGCGCGGTCTGTGGCGCGCGAGGTCGTCGGTCGGGCACGCGAGGCCGTCGGCCTGGCGCGTGCGTCCGTGACGGACACGTGATCGTCGTGATGCAGCGCGTCGCGCGCGCGGCCGTCCGCGTCGGTGACGAGGTGGTCGGGGCGATCGAGCATGGCCTCTGCCTGCTCTGCTGCTCCGTCGACGACGAGACCGACGACGAGCTGACCTGGCTCGCCGAGAAGGTCGTCGACCTGCGCGTCTTCGACGACGCCGACGGGCGCACGAATCTCGCGCTCGGCGACGTCGGCGGCGCGGTGCTCGTCGTGCCGCAGTTCACGCTTGCGGCGGCCTGGCGCAAGGGCCGCCGGCCATCGTTCACGGCCTCGGCGAAGCCCGCCGTCGCCGTGCCGCGGCTCGATCACTTCATCGGCGTGCTCGAGCGCCGCGGTGTGCGCGTCGAGCGCGGGCGTTTTGGCGCCGAGATGCGCGTCGAGCTCGTCAATCAGGGGCCCTTCACCTTGGTGCTGAACTCCGACGAGTGCCCGACGCGAACGTGACGGCCTGTCCTAAGCTCTTGCATTGCAAGCACTTGACACGGATTCGGGCGGGGCTAGTCTGTGCCTCGCAAGGCGATCGTCGCGAGTGCGACCGAGCCTGCATGGGCGACGCGGGCGGCCGTTGCTGGGTCAGGCGCGTCCCTTGCGGGTCGCCCTGGGGCGCACAGCTCGTCTGACGCCATTGGCGCACGCGGAGATGCTTGGCTTGGACACGGCGACGGACTCGTCCCCGGCGGGAGCGGGGGATGAGGGCAGCGAGGGACACGATGTGCGGTCTGGCATCACGGTGACGAAGAAGGACCTCGTCAACCGGATCGCCGAACGCACGGGTGAGACGAAGGTCGTCACCAAGACGATCCTTCAGATGTTCCTCGACGAGATCATCGATGAGCTCGCCCAGGGCAACCGGCTCGAGTTCCGCGACTTCGGAGTCTTCGAGGTTCGCGAGCGGCGCCCGCGCCGAGCGCAGAACCCGCGAACACTCGAGAAGGTGGACGTGCCGGCCAAGAAAGTCGTGAAGTTCAAGGTCGGGCGCGTGATGCGCGAGCGCGTCACCGACGGCGCCGTCGACGACGACTGACCCAGCGTCGCTCCGCGAAAGTGCGTCCCGGCGAGGCCGGGCTTCACACGCCGGTGCCGCGGCAGCTCTGCGCCACGGGCACCGGACGCGCGGGGGCGCCGCCGGAGCGATCAGCCGCGGCCGCTGCCCGCCAAGGCCTGGTCGAGGTCCTCGATGAGATCGTCGATGTGCTCGACGCCGACCGACAGGCGGACGAGTCCGTCGTCGAGCCCCGAGGCGCGACGCTGCTCGGCCGGGATCGACGCGTGCGTCATCGACGGCGGGTGCTCGATCAGCGACTCGACGCCGCCAAGGCTCTCGGCGAGGGCGAAGACCTTCGTGCGCGAGCAGAGGTCCATGCCGTCCGCGACGGAGCCCTTGGCCACGAACGACACCATGCCGCCGAAGTCGTCCATCTGACGAGCCGCGATCGCGTGGCCCGCGTGGCCCTCCAGGCCCGGGTAGATGACCTTGGCGACGGCCGCGTGGGCGTCGAGGTGCTTGGCGATGGCGCGCGCGTTCTCGCAGTGGCGCTCCATGCGTAGGTGCAGCGTCTTCGTGCCACGCAGGACGAGGAAGCAGTCCATCGGGCCGGGCACGGCGCCGACGGCGAACTGCAGGAACTCGAGCTCCTCGGCCCAGGCGTCGTCGTTGAGGACGAGCGCACCCATGATCACGTCGCTGTGGCCGCCGAGGTACTTCGTGACGCTGTGCATGACGAGGTCGGCGCCGAGGTCGAGCGGGCGCTGGAGCATCGGTGTGGCGAAGGTGTTGTCGACACAGAGGCGTGCGCCGTGGGCGTGGGTCAGATCGGCGACGGCGGCGATGTCCGTGATGCGTAGCAGCGGGTTGGTGGGCGTCTCGATCCAGACGATCTTCGTCTTGTCGGTCAGGGCGGCCTCGAGCGCGGCGAGATCCGTCGTGTCGACGAAGGTGAAGTCGACGCCGAACTTCGTCATGACCTTGCTGAACAGGCGGTACGTCCCGCCGTAGAGGTCGCCGCCGCCGACTACGTGGTCACCGGGTGCGAGGGTCTGCATGACCGTGTGGATCGCGGCCAGCCCGCTCGAGAAGGCTAGCCCGTGGGCGCCATCCTCGAGTGCGGCGAGGTTCTCCTGCAGCGCCGTCCGCGTCGGGTTCTTGCCGCGCGAGTAATCGTAGCCGTCGTGAACCTCGGCCGGGTAGGGCTGCACGTAGGTCGATGTGCAGTAGATCGGCGTCATGATCGCGCCGAAGCCGGCATCGGGGTGCTGGCCGGCGTGGATGGCCTTGGTTCCGGGTTTCACGGCGCGCTCCTTGGAGGCGGGGAGGACAATGGGGGCTCGAGCGCGCGGGTGCGGGCGGGCGGCGCGCCATGGTAGGGGCCGTCGGCGGCGAGCCCAAGTCTCGACTCGGCGGCGCGTGGCGAGCCCGGGCTTCTCACCGCGATCTGCTGCGGCCGCGCCAGTGTCCGCGTGGCGGCGTTGGAGCGGCAGTTCTGGTCCTCCATGACCAATACGGGTCAGAGGCTCCGTCCTGGCCTGCCACAAAGGCACAGTCAGGCTCTCGCGACGATCGCTTGGCGAGTTCGGGCTGGCTGCGTGCGCGGCGTTTCGGGTCTCAACGGTCGAGCCGGGCCGCCTGCGGTCAGAGACCTCGCTTGGGCTTGCCAGCAAGGCTCAGCGGAGACCCGGGTCAGGTCCTGCCACGGCCCGCGGCGGACCGCGTCCGACCGGAAGAGAGAATGTTCCTCGGAAGAGAGGCCTCGAGCCGTTGACTCGCCTTTCGGGCGTCGCTACGATCTCCGCCTTCTTTGCCGGACGGATTTTGCCGTTCGCTTCGAAGACCTGGCTAGCGTAGCTCAACTGGTAGAGCTCCGGTTTTGTAAACCGGCGGTTGTGGGTTCGAGTCCCGTCGCTAGCTCCAAACGACTGATCCAGCGACGTCGCGAGCCAGGTTTCGGAACGAAAGGCGGTGCAACCGGCGAGGGGCTCTTTCGACACGTTCTTGCAAAATTCGGTGCCTCAGAGCTTTTCCATGGGGGAATGCCCGAGCGGTTAATGGGGACGGGCTGTAAACCCGTTGGCTTTGCCTACGTAGGTTCGAATCCTACTTCCCCCACCATTTTTTGAAGTTCTCTGAAGCGCCAGGCACGACCGTGTCGGACGACCTCCGATGCGACACAACCACACACCCGTACCGCCTCAACCTCTGAGACAGCTGCCCATCGGATTTCCCTCGGCCGACATCACGTCCTTTTCCTGAGACGCCAGCGAGCGGTCAGAGGGGGAGCCCACCTCAGCGGGTGTAGCTCAATGGTAGAGCCCCAGCCTTCCAAGCTGGTCGCGTGGGTTCGATTCCCATCACCCGCTCCACCGTCCTCGATGGCTCGCCCACGAGAGAAGATCGGCAGACGACAAACGACAGACAACTTCACCGACGCTGCTGTGGCTCAGGGGTAGAGCACATCCTTGGTAAGGATGAGGTCATGGGTTCGAATCCCATCAGCAGCTCCATCGCTCGACGCCGATCAGGCTGTTCCGGGCAATCGATCACAACTCACAGTTCAGACCCAACGGCGGGCGCCAGCTCCGTCATTCGTTAGCAAGGAATCAAGAAAGATGGCGAAGGGCAACTTCGAACGCACCAAGCCTCACGTGAACGTGGGGACGATCGGTCACGTCGACCACGGCAAGACCACGCTCACGGCGGCGATCAGCGGCACGATGGCACTCAAGGGTCTCGCCGAGGCACGCGCATTCGACACCATCGACAAGGCGCCTGAAGAGCGCGAGCGTGGTATCACGATCGCGGCCTCGCACGTCGAGTACGAGTCGGAAAAGCGCCACTACGCGCACGTCGACTGCCCGGGTCACGCCGACTACGTCAAGAACATGATCACGGGTGCTGCGCAGATGGACGGCGCGATCCTCGTGGTGAGCGCAGCCGACGGCCCGATGCCCCAGACGCGTGAGCACATCCTGCTCGCTCGCCAGGTCGGTGTCCCGTCGGTGCTCGTCTTCCTCAACAAGGTCGACCAGGTCGATGACCCCGAGCTCATCGAGCTCGTCGAGATGGAGATCCGCGAGCTTCTCAGCGCGTACGATTTCCCGGGCGACGACACGCCGATCATTCCCGGCTCGGCCCTTGCGGCTCAGCAGGCCCTGCAAGAGGGTGCCGGCATCGACGACGAGCGCTTCAAGCCCATCCTCGCCCTGGTCGACGCTGTCGACGAGTGGGTGCCGGAACCTGAGCGCGACGTCGACAAGCCGTTCCTGATGCCGGTCGAGGACGTCTTCTCGATCAAGGGCCGCGGCACGGTCGCCACGGGTCGTATCGAGCGCGGCAAGGTCAAGGTCGGTGAAGAGCTCGAACTCGTCGGTCTGCAGGAGCAGACGACGAAGACGACCTGCACCGGCGTCGAGATGTTCCAGAAGACCCTCGATTCGGGCCTCGCCGGCGACAATGTCGGTCTGCTCCTTCGCGGCATCGACAAGGAAGCGATTGAGCGTGGCCAGGTCCTCGCGAAGCCCGGTAGCATCACGCCCCACAAGAAGTTCAAGGGCGTCGTCTACGTGCTGAGCAAGGAAGAGGGTGGTCGTCACACGCCGTTCTTCAACGGCTACCGTCCGCAGTTCTACTTCCGCACGACCGACGTCACGGGTTCTGTCACGCTGCCCGAGGGCACCGAGATGGTCATGCCCGGCGACAACGTCGAGGTCACGGTCGAGCTGACGAAGCTCATCGCCATGGACGAAGAGCTCGAGTTCGCCATCCGCGAAGGCGGTCGTACGGTTGGCTCGGGCAAGGTCTCGTCCATCATCGAGTAGTTCGAGTATCGCTCAAGCAGCAACGTCGGTCGCGACGTCTTGCTCTTCGAAGTTCGCAGTCATGGGGCTTCGAAGAGCGAGAAGCGACAAGAGGCCAGTAGCTCAGTTTGGTTAGAGCATCGGTTTCCAAAACCGAGGGTCGGGGGTTCGAGTCCCTCCTGGCCTGCCATTTCATCTTCTCTCTTCAGCAGCAGCTCTCGCGCCTCTCGCAAGCCACGCCTTCAGCGCGTGTCACTGCACCCTTTGGTCGCACGGTCAGGACGATGCCCAAGTACAAGCCGGATCAGGGAACCTACGCACGCACCTCCAGCTTCCTCATGCTGGGGGCGCTCGCTGCATACGGTGCGTACACCCTGTACTACTTCCTGCTGTCGATGCGCAGCGACGACACGTCGCCGACGTTCCTGAGCAACGATCTGCTGGGCGGCAACGTGCCTGTGCTCGGCTTCCCGATCACGCCGGCGTTCTTGATCGCCGTCGTTGTCGGCGTCGGCTCGATCATGTTGATCCACCGGCTGCTGAACACGCCGAAGTCGGCCGACATGTTGATCGAGACCGAGACCGAGATGCGCAAGTGTCACTGGCCGACCTGGGGTGAGACGTTCAACGTCTCGATGGTCGTCTTCGTCGTGATGCTCTTCTTCACCTTCATGCTGGCCGCGATGGACTTCGTCCTCAACGGCTTCATGATCAACTGGGTGCTGTGATGAGCGAATCGACGACGCCGCACCAGACCCGTTGGTTCGTGCTCCGCGTGCCGAGCAACCTCGAAAAGAAGATGCGCGACAAGCTCGTCACGGGCTTGCGCAACGCCGATCTCGAAGAGAGCGTCCCGAACGTGCTCGTTCCGACCGAGACGATCTCCGAGATCAAGAACGGCAAGAAGCGCGTCGTCCACCGCAAGCTGTACCCCGGTTATCTCATGGTCGAGATGGCCGTGGATGAAGAGGGGCACATCCCCGAACAGACATGGTTCCTCATCCGCGAGACGGCCGGCATCGGCGACTTCGTGGGCGGCACGCGCGATGAGCCCGTGCCGATGGACGACCACGAGGTCGAGCGCATCCTCATGGGCATGCGTCAGGCCACGGAAGAAGGACCGGCGCTCGAGATTTCGTTCAAGCTCGGTGACCGCGTCAAGATCAACGAAGGCCCGTTTGAGTCCTACGACGGCGTCGTTGATGAAGTGAACAACGAAAAGGGTCTCGTGCGCGTGATCGTCACGATCTTCGGCCGCGAGACACCCGTCGAACTGGAGTACTGGCAGGTGGAGCAGGCCTGAGGCCGCTCCACCCGGGATCTGAATCATGGCCAAGGAAGTCATTGGCACCATCAAGTTGCAGCTGCCCGCTGGGCAGGCCACGCCGGCACCGCCGGTCGGTCCTGCTCTGGGTCAGCACGGCGTCAACCTCGGTCAGTTCGTCAAGGACTACAACGACCGGACGCGTGACCAGCAGGGTCTGATCATTCCGGTCGAGATCTCGGTCTACGCGGATCGCTCTTTCAGCTTCATCCTGAAGACGCCCCCGGCTGCCGTGCTGCTCAAGCGCGCTGCGGGCATCGTCAAGGGGTGTGCGGACATGGAGCAGGTCGGCACGGTCACCCGTAGCCAGGTCGAAGAGATCGCGACCTCGAAGATGCCCGACCTCAACGCCGGTTCCCTCGACGCTGCCTGCCGCATGATCGAAGGCACAGCACGTTCGATGGGCATCGCCATCGTCGCCTGACGAAGACGGACACAGCCATGACCAAGAAAAGCAAGCGCAGCCGCAAGAACCGCGAGGCCTTCGACGCCCACGAGGTCACTGCTCTCGAAGCCGGGGTGACCCAGCTTCTCGGCAGTGAGCCCGTGAAGTTCGACGAGACCGTCGACATCGCGATCAACCTCGGCATCGACCCCAAGAAGTCCGACCAAGCCGTGCGCGGCGCCGTCTCCCTGCCGCATGGCACGGGACGTTCGGTGCGCGTGATCTGCTTCGTCAAGGATCCCACCAAGCAGGAGGCCGCGACGGCCGCCGGCGCGATGGAAGCGGGGGACGATGAACTCGTCAAGAAGGTGCAGGACGGTTGGACCGACTTCGATGTCGTCATCGCCGCGCCGGACATGATGGGCCAGGTCGGTCGTCTCGGTAAGGTGCTCGGCCCGCAAGGCAAGATGCCGAGCCCGAAGTCGGGGACTGTCACGGCGGACGTCGAAACGGCCGTGCGCGAGTTCGTCGCAGGTAAGGTCGAGTTCCGCGCCGACGCAGGCGGTACCGTCCACGCACCTGTCGGTAAGCGTTCGTTCGATGCGGGCAAGCTCGCGGAGAACACCCGCGCGTTCGTCGCTGCGATCAACGCCATGAAGCCGGCGACGTCCCGCGGCACGTATCTCAAGAACGTCTATCTCTCGACGACGATGGGGCCGGCCGTTCAGGTCGACCCCGCGTCCTGACCGCGAGAACATCCCATGCCGAACATTCTGAACGAGGCGATCCACGCCGAATACGAGAGCGTCTTCACTGAAGAGCTCGATGCGCTGGTCGTCCAGCCCGTCGGCATGAGTGTCGAGGACGTCAACGACCTGCGCAGCAAGCTGCGCGAGGCCGATCTCGAAATGCGTGTGGTCAAGAACTCTCTTGTCGCGCGCATTCTGGGCCAGCACGGCTTCGACGGTGCGTCGGCGGTGCTTGCTGGTCCGTCGGCCATGATCCTCGCCAAGGGCGAGGGTGTGGACGGCGCCGCCATCATGGCGGCGAAGGTCGTCACGAAGTGGCGCAAGGAAAACAAAGCTGAGCTCCCGACCATCAAGGGCGGGATCATGGAGCACAGAGTCCTCGGCGAGTCCGAGGCCGCTGTGCTCGAGAAGATGCCGGGTAAGGCGGAGCTGCAGGCCACGATCGTGGCTCAGATCCTCGCCCCGGGTCGCAAGCTCGCTGCTCAGCTCACGTCGGTCGGCGGCAAGCTCGCCAGCCAAATCAAAACTCACATCGAAAACCAAGAGAAGGCCGGCTGAGCCTGCCGCCCTTCACACTTTTTTACGAGGTCACCAGTCATGTCCGATACGGCCACCACCGAAGTCCCCGAGAACCTCAAGACGCTCGGCGACCAGATCGTCGGTCTTACGCTTCTCGATGCACAGAAGCTGTCCGATTACCTTAAGGATGAGCACGGCATCGAGCCCGCCGCAGGCGGCGGTATGATGATGGCCGCTGCTCCGGGTGCAGGCGGCGGCGACGCTGCCGAAGAGAAGACGGCGTTCGACGTCGTTCTCACCGAAGTCGGCCAGAAGAAGATCCAGGTCATCAAGGCCGTCCGTGGCATCACGGGCTTGGGTCTCAAGGAAGCCAAGGATCTCGTCGAAGGCGCGCCGAAGGCCGTCAAGGAAGGCGTTTCCAAGGACGAGGCCGACAAGCTCAAGGCCGAGCTCGAGGAAGCCGGAGCGACCGTCGAGGTCAAGTAGGGTCTTTCCCGTCTTCATGCTCTTCCTCGCTCCATCCGCGTTGCGCACCGGTTGCGTTCGCGGATGGAGTCCGTCGTATGTCAGGCGTCGACTTGTCGACGTCGCCGTGGGTGATCTCAACGTATGACCGTTCGTCATTTCGGTAAGTTCCGCAGCCCGCTCGCCGTACCCAGCCTGACGGATATCCAAACCGTCTCGTGGCTGGAGTACCTCCAGGAAGATGTGCCCTTCAATCGCCGTACGGCGATCGGGCTCGAAGCCATCCTGCGAGAAACCTTCCCGATCTACTCGTTCGACAAGACCGTGTCGCTCGAGTACATCGGCTACGAGTTGGGACGTCCGCGCTACACCGCGGACGAGTGCCGCACACTCGGTGTCTCGTACGGCATGCCGTTCAAGATCCTCTTGCGTCTCGAGAAGCCCGAGCCGGTCGAGGAATGGGTGTATCTCGGCGAGATCCCGATCATGGTCGGGGGCGGCGAGTTCATCGTGAACGGCTCCGAGCGCGTGATCGTGAGTCAGCTGCACCGTTCGCCCGGTGTCGACTTCTCCGTCGAGCTGCACACGAGCGACAAGAAGCTCCACTCCTGCTGGATCATTCCGCAGCGTGGAAGCTGGGTCGAGTTGTCGGTCACGAAGAAGGACGTGCTCGACATCAAGATCGACCAGTCGAGCAAGTTCCCGGCGACGACGTTCCTGCGCGCGATGTCCGAGGACTACGGCACCGACGAGCAGATCATCCCGCTCTTCTACGAGACGAAGAAGGTCTCGCTGAAGGGGAGCAAGGACAAGGACCTGCTCGGTCGCTTCGTCGTCGGTGACATCGCCGACACGAACACCGGTGAAGTGATCCTCAAGAGCGGCGCGGCGATCACGGCTGAGGGCCTCGAGGCCGTCATGGCGTCGTCGC
The DNA here is from genome assembly GCA_029259745.1 of Planctomycetota bacterium. GTDB lineage: Bacteria > Planctomycetota > B15-G4 > B15-G4 > B15-G4 > OFTM221. The sequence goes on along the minus strand of JAJDEO010000050.1, from coordinate 43,034 downwards.
TTAAGTCGATCGAGATCATCACGAACGCTGACGACGATCCGCTTCTGCTCTACACGCTCCAGGAAGACGATGCGCGGAGCCACGAAGAGGCGCTCCTGAAGATCTACACGCGCCTCCGTCCCGGCAACCCGCCGAACATCGAGAAGGCCCGGACGCTCTTCCGCGAACGCTTCCAGGATCCGACGCGCTACCGCCTCGGTCCGGTCGGTCGTTTCCGCATCAACCGCAAGTTCGAGCGCGACGAGAGTGCCGCCGATGGCATGACGCTCCTCGCCGAGGACATCATCGATTCGACGCGGTACATCATGGGGCTCCGCGGCGGTCGCGGGATCGTGGACGACATCGATCACCTCGGCAACCGTCGTGTCCGCACGATCGCCGAGCTGGCTGGGGACGAGTTCCGCAAGGGTTTCCTGAAGCTCCGTCGCACCGCGTCCGAGCGAATGAACAACCAGGAGACGATCCAGACGTCGACTCCGCGTCAGCTCATCAACAGCAAGACGGTGTCGTCGGCGATCGAGTACTTCTTCGGTCGCGGTGAACTCAGTCAGGTCGTCGACCAGAGCAACCCGCTCTCGCAGCTCACGCACGAGCGTCGCCTCTCGGCCCTCGGCCCGGGCGGCCTCAACCGCAAGCGTGCCGGCTTCGACGTGCGCGACGTCCACCTCAGTCACTACGGCCGCATCTGCCCGATCGAGACGCCGGAAGGCTCGAACATCGGTCTCATCGCGTCGCTGTCGCTCTACGCGAAGCTCGACGAGTACGGCTTCCTCGTGACGCCATACCGTCGCGTGACGAAGGGCAAGGTCAGTGACGATGTCACGTACCTGCGTGCCGACGAAGAGTACCGCTCGGTGCTCGCGCCGGCCGATACGCTCGTCGACGACAAGGGCAAGATCGTCAACGAGGTCGTGCTCAGTCGCGTCAACGGTGAGTTCTCGGAAGTCGAGACGGACCAGGTCCAGTTCCTCGACGTCAGTCCGATGCAGCTCGTCGGTGTCTCGGCCGCACTCATTCCGTTCCTCGAGCACGATGACGCCAACCGCGCGCTCATGGGCTCGAACATGCAGCGCCAGGCGGTTCCGCTGCTGCAGACCGACCCGCCGTGTGTCGCCACGGGGATGGAGCGCGAGGTCGCGCTCAACTCCGGCATGGTGATCCGCGCACGCAAGCCCGGCACCGTCGACTACGTCGATGCCGACACGATTCGCGTCGGCGGTGAAGAGTACAACCTGCGCAAGTTCGTCGGTCTCAACGAGAAGACGTGCCTCAACCAGCGCCCGGTCGTCAAGCCGGGGCAGAAGGTCGAGGCGGGTGATCTCCTCGCAGACGGCGCGTCGACGAAGCAGGGCGAACTGGCTCTGGGCCGGAACGTGCTCGTCGGCTTCATGGTCTGGGATGGCTACAACTTCGAGGATGCGATCATCGTGTCCGAGGGGCTGATCAAGAACGACGTCTACACGTCGATCCATATCCAGCACTTCGACGTCGAGATCCGCGAGACGAAGCTCGGCCGCGAGGAGTTCACGCGCGACATCCCGAACGTCTCCGAGTCGGCGCTGTCGCGTCTCGACGAGACGGGCGTCGTGCTCATCGGCACCAAGGTCAAGCCCGGCGACATCCTCGTCGGCAAGGTCTCGCCGAAGAGCAAGTCGGAGCTGACTCCCGAAGAGAAGCTGCTGCACGCGATCTTCGGGCGCGCGGGCGAAGACGTGAAGAACGACTCGCTCGAGGTGCCGCCCGGTGTCTACGGAACGGTCATCGCGACGCGGCGCTTCACGCGCAACGTCGACACGTCGGAAGAACAGTCAGCCAAGAACCTGCGCGCGATCCGAAAGGCCGAGCGCGAGTTCACGGGTTTCCTCGGTGGCAAGGTCGACGAGCTCCTCACGGAGGTCAACGAGATCGCCGACGAGAAGCTCAAGGACGACGTCACGGGCAAGAAGCTCGAGATCATCGAGGACGCGGACAGCCAGGAGCTGCGTCGGGTCTTCGAGGTCATTCGCAAGCGCTGCATGGAGAACTACCGCCGCGGCACGGGCGAGAGGCTCTACAAGCTCTTCCGCGAGTACAACGCCAAGATCGAGGAGCGCGAGAACGACAAGAACAAGGTCGTCAACCGCCTGTCGCGTGGTGATGAGCTGCCGACTGGCGTGCTCGAGATGGTCAAGTGCTACGTGGCCACGAAGCGCACGCTCGAGGTGGGCGACAAGATGGCCGGTCGTCACGGGAACAAGGGCGTCATCTCGGTGATCCTGCCCGAGGAGGACATGCCGTTCCTCGAAGACGGCACGTCGCTCGAGATCCTGCTCAACCCGCTCGGCGTTCCGTCGCGAATGAACGTCGGACAGATCCTCGAGACGCACCTTGGCTGGGCCGCTCGGAACCTCGGGTTCCAGGCGATCACGCCGGTCTTTGATGGCGCCAAGGAGAGTCAGATCTCCGAAGCGCTGGAAGAGGCCGGTCTGCCGGCCGACGGCAAGGCAACGCTCTTCGACGGCCGCACCGGCGACCCGTTCGATGAAAAGGTCACCGTCGGCTACATGTACATGCTGAAGCTGCACCACCTCGTCGCTGACAAGGTGCATGCGCGCGCGACGGGACCGTACTCGTTGATCACGCAGCAGCCGCTCGGCGGTAAGGCGCGGTTCGGTGGTCAGCGCTTCGGTGAGATGGAGGTCTGGGCGCTCGAAGCCTACGGCGCTGCAAGCATCTTGCAGGAGCTCATCACCGTGAAGAGTGACGACGTCGAAGGCCGCACGCGCATTTACGAGTCGATGGTCAAGGGCTCCAACGTGCTCGAACCCGGCACGCCTATCTCGTTCGACGTCTTGACGAACGAGATCCGTGGCTTGTGCCTGAACATGGAACTGCATCGGAACCGCTGAGGCGGAACTCGAACCTCAGCCGGAGACCACACGCATGTCGATGATGAACTCGCTGCGCACGAACCCCACCGACAACCCCTACGTCACGATCCGCCTCGCGTCCCATGAGGACATCCGCGGCTGGTCGTTCGGTGAAGTTCGCAAGCCAGAGACGATCAACTACCGCACCTACCGTCCTGAGAAGGATGGATTGTTCTGCGAGAAGATCTTCGGTCCGACCAAGGACTGGGAGTGCTTCTGCGGCAAGTACAAGGGCATCAAGCACAAGAACATCATCTGCGACCGTTGCGGTGTGCAGGTGACGCACAGCAAGGTGCGCCGCACGCGCATGGGCCACATCAACCTCGCTGCACCGGTGGGGCACATCTGGTTCTTCAAGGCCACGCCTTCGCGGATCGGCAACCTGCTCGGCATCAAGCTGTCCGACCTCGACAAGGTCATCTACTTCCAGGAATACATCGTCGTCGAAGCGGGCGACACCACTCTGGAAGTGGGGCAGCTGCTCACCGAGGAAGGTGTGCGTGAGGCGCGTCAGAAGTACGGCACGAGCTTCGAGGCCGACATGGGCGCCGAGGCGGTCAAGAAGCTGTTGCTCGCGCTCGACCTTCCGGCCGTGTCCGAGGAACTCCGCGAGGAGCTCAAGACCACGCGCAGCAAGCAGCGCAAGGCGGAGATCGTCAAGCGCCTGCGTACGGTCGAGATGCTTCGCGACTCGCCGAACAAGCCGCACTGGATGATCCTCGACGTCATCCCCGTCATCCCGCCGGACCTGCGCCCGCTCGTCCTGCTCGATTCGGGGAACTTCGCGACGTCCGATCTGAACGACCTCTACCGTCGTCTGATCAACCGCAACAACCGTCTCAAGAAGCTGCTCGACCTCAACGCACCCGAGGTCATCATCCGCAACGAGAAGCGGATGTTGCAGCAGTCGGTCGACAGTCTGTTCGACAACGGTCGCTGCCGCCGCCCCGTGCTCGGCACGTCCAACCGCCCGCTCAAGTCGCTCACCGACATGATCAAGGGCAAGCAGGGTCGCTTCCGCGAGAACCTGCTCGGCAAGCGCGTCGACTACTCGGCGCGTTCGGTGATCGTCGTCGGCCCCGAGCTGAAGCTGCACCAGTGCGGTCTGCCGAAGATCATCGCCCTCGAGCTCTACCAGCCGTTCATCATCCGCCGCCTCAAGGAGCTCGGCTTCGCTGACACGATCAAGTCCGCGAAGAAGATGCTCGAGCGCAAGGACGAAGAGGTCTGGGACATCCTCGAGGAGGTCATCACCGAGCACCCCGTGCTCCTGAACCGTGCGCCGACCCTTCACCGTATGGGCATCCAGGCGTTCCAGCCCGTGCTCGTCGAAGGCAACGCCATTCGTCTGCATCCGCTCGTCTGTGCCGGCTTCAACGCCGACTTCGACGGTGACCAGATGGCCGTGCACCTTCCGCTGAGCTACGAGGCTCAGATCGAAGCCACGGCGCTGATGATGTCGACGAACAACATCTTCAGCCCCGCAAGCGGTACGCCGGTGATCAGCCCGTCGCAGGACATCGTCCTCGGCTGCTACTACCTCACCACGCACCGCAACGGCGAGGACGGCGAGGGCAAGGTCTTCGCGAGTCCGCAGGAAGTCTTCCGCGCCTATGGCGACGGCAAGCTCGGTATCCACGCTGCGATCAAGGTGCGGTTGCCGAAGGGGGTCACGATCCACAGCCGCGACGGCACGACGCTGTCCGAGGGCCGTGTCATCGGCACCACGGTGGGGCGCGTCGTCTTCAACGACATCCTTCCCATCGGCTGCCCCTTCTGGAACATCGAGCTCGACAAGGGCGCGATCAAGCGCGTGATCTCCGAGGCCTACGAGCTGCTCGGCAAGGTCGCGACGATCACGATGCTCGACTCGCTCAAGGAGCTCGGCTTCAAGTCGGCGACGCGCGCGGGTCTGTCGTTCGCAGCCGTCGACCTCATCACGCCGCTGCAGAAGCAGGAGATCCTGTCAGGGACGGACGAGAAGGTCGCCGAGATCAACGGCCAGTACCAGAACGGCATCATCACGGACGGCGAGCGCTACAACCAGGTCATCGACCTCTGGACCCATGCGCGTGAGCGCGTCGGTGAAGAGATGATGAAGGAGTGGCGCGCGCAGCAGACGGGCGATCATCCGATCATCAACCCCGTCTACGTCATGGAGCAGTCGGGTGCTCGCGGCACGATCGAGCAGATTCGTCAGCTCGCCGGCATGCGCGGGCTCATGGCCAAGCCGTCAGGCGAGATCATCGAGACGCCGATTCGCGCCAACTTCCGCGAAGGCCTGCGCGTGCTCGAGTACTTCTCGTCCACGCACGGTGCTCGCAAGGGGCTGGCCGACACGGCTCTGAAGACGGCCGACTCCGGCTACCTCACGCGTAAGCTCGCCGACGTGGGTCAGAACCTCGTCGTCGCGCTGCACGACTGCGGCACCATCAACGGCGTCAGCAAGTCGGCCATCATGAAGGGCGACAAGGTCGATGTGTCGCTCGCCCAGCAGATCCGCGGTCGCGTCGCACGCGACACGATCGTCGACGTGGTCACCGATGAGGTGATCGTCGAAGAGGGTCAGCTGATCACGATGGACGTGGCCCGCAAGATCGAAGGACTTGGCTACGAGAAGGTGCGCGTGCGCAGCCCGCTCACCTGCGAGGCAGGCGGCGGTATGTGCGCGATGTGCTACGGCATGGACCTCTCACGCGGCAAGCTCGTCGAGGCTGGCCTTGCGGTCGGCATCATCGCCGCGCAGTCGATCGGTGAGCCGGGCACGCAGCTGACGATGCGCACGTTCCACATCGGTGGTACGGCGTCTCGTACGCTCAGCGAGTCGAAGGTCAAGGCCGCGCGTAAGGGCAACATCAAGTACGTGACGGTGAAGAGTGGCCAGGACCAGGACGGTCGCACGCTGGCTCTCGACCGCAACGGCTTCCTGTTGATCCTCGACGACAAGGATCGCGAGCTCGAACGCTACGCGATCCCGCTCGGTGCCATGCTGCCCTTCGCTGACGGCGCCGCCGTGAAGTCGGGCGAGATCATCGCGGAATGGGACCCTCACTCCATCCCGATTCTCGCCGACCGTAGCGGTCGGGTGCGCTTCGAGGACATCGTCGAAGGCAAGACGGCCAAGAGCGAAAAGGACGTCGGCGGTTCCGAGCGGCTCTTCATCATGGAGCACAAGGGCGACCTGCATCCGCAGATCGTCATCGAAGACGACGACGGCACGCCGCTCATCTACTACCCGATTCCCGAGAAGGCCTACATCGAGATCAAGGACGGCGCGAAGGTTGCTGCCGGTACCTTGGTCGCGAAGACGCCTCGCGAGATGAAGGGCACGCAGGACATCACCGGTGGTCTGCCGCGCGTCACGGAGATCTTCGAGGCACGTCGCCCGAAGGAACCCGCGATCATGGCCGAGATCGATGGTGTCGTGGAGCTCGTGCGCGAGATGAAGCGCGGCAAGCGCACGATTCTCGTCAAGAACGACGACTCGGGGATCACGCAGGAGCACCTCGTCCCGCACGGTAAGCACCTCAAGGTGCAGAGCGGCGACCGTGTGGTCGCTGGTCACCCGCTGGTCGAGGGTCCGCTGATCCCGCACGATATCCTGCGCATCAACGGTGAGGACGCGCTGCAGAGTTACCTGCTGCGCGAAGTCCAGGGCGTTTACCGCTCGCAGAACGTGTCGATCGACGACAAGCACATCGAGGTCATCATCAGTCAGATGCTTCGCAAGGTGCAGGTCATGGATCCGGGTGACTCCGACTTCCTGCCTGATGCCGTCGTCGACAAGTTCAGGTTCCGCGCTGAAAACCAGACGCTCGTGAAGGCGAAGAAGCGTCCGGCCACGGCCGAACCGGTCCTGCTCGGGATCACGAAGGCTGCTCTGCAGTCCGACTCGATGATCTCGGCCGCGTCCTTCCAGGAGACCACGAAGGTGCTCACGGAGGCCGCCATCGCGGGCCGCCGTGACGACCTGCTGGGCCTCAAGGAGAACGTGATCCTCGGAAACATGGTGCCCACCGGCACGGGCTTCCGACCGCTGCAGCGCACGCGTGTGCGCCACAAGGTCGAGGCGCCGGAGCTGCCGGCCGTGTCCGATGATCTGGCCACGCAAATGGGGGTCGCCGAAGGCGCTCTCTGATCAAGAAGGCCGGGGCGCGCGCCGCGACGTGCGCCCCGGTCGAAGACTTTTGCTGGGTATCCGCCTGCTGGATGCCCTCTGCACTTGACGGCAACGACGGATGTTGCTGGAATGCTGCGCTTCTGTACGCAAGCCGCAAACTGAACCTGCGGCCCTGGAGTCCTGGATGCCCACCATCAACCAACTGGTCCGCAAGGGCCGGAAGAAGCTCACCAAGGCGTCGAAGTCGGCGATGCTGGAGAAGTGCCCGCAGCGTCGCGGCACGTGTCTCCAGGTCAAGATCCAGACCCCTAAGAAGCCGAACTCCGCGCTGCGCAAGATTGCGCGCGTGAAGCTCAGTACCGGGAAGGAAATCACGGCCTACATCGGCGGTGAGAAGCACACCCTCCAGGAGCACGCCATCGTGCTCGTGCGTGGTGGTCGTGTGCGTGACCTCCCCGGTGTTCGCTACCACGTCATCCGAGGCGCTCTCGACGCCGCTCCTGTCGAGGGCCGTCGTCAGGGACGCAGCAAGTACGGCTCCAAGCGCCCGAAGGCCTGATAACCGATGCCCCGCAAGTACAACTCCACAGCCAAGTTCATGCAGCCCGATCCCCGCTTCGAGTCCATGCTCGTCGCGAAGTTCATCAACTCGTTGATGTGGGACGGTAAGAAGTCGACGGCGCGCAAGATTCTCTACGACGCGCTCGACCTGCTCACGGCAAAGATCCCCGGTGAAGAGGCCCTCGAGGCCTTCTCGACCGCGATCAACAACATCAAGCCGCTCGTCGAGGTGCGTAGTCGCCGCGTCGGTGGTGCCACGCTGCAGGTTCCGCACGAGATTCGTCGCGAGCGTCAGCAGGCCCTGGCTTTCCGCTGGTTGATCAACGCGTCGCGCTCGAAGAAGGGCAAGCCCATGGCTCGCCGCCTCGCCGAGGAACTCTACGACGCCTACAACAAGCAGGGCTCCGCGTACACCACGCGCGAGAACACGCACAAGATGGCTGAGGCCAACAAGGCGTACGCGCACTTCGCTTGGTAGGTCCGTTCGTCGGAGTCGAGTGGTCTCACGATCTCACGGCACCTCGACGGAACCCAGTTGACGACGAAGACCCGCGAGCCCGCGGCGGCGATGAGCCCCGCGGGCTCGTGTCGTGAAGAACGAAACACGGAGCCGCGAAGGTGGCCAAGATCAAGCGCGAGCAGGTCCGCAACATCGGCATCATCGCCCACATCGATGCCGGCAAGACGACGCTCACTGAGCGCATCCTGTTCTACACGGACAAGGCGCATCGCTTGGGTGAGGTCCACGAGGGCACGGCCCAGATGGACTACCTCGCCGAGGAGCGCGAGCGCGGGATCACGATCACGAGCGCGGCGACGACCGTGCCGTGGAAGAATCACCGCATCAACATCATCGACACGCCGGGTCATGTCGACTTCACCGTGGAGGTCGAGCGCTCTTTGCGCGTGCTCGACGGCGCCGTCGTCGTGCTCTGCGGTGTCGCGGGTGTCCAGGCGCAGACGGAAACTGTCTGGCGTCAAGCCGATCGGTACGAGGTCCCGCGGCTGCTGTTCGTCAACAAGCTCGACCGCACCGGCGCCGACTTCGAGCGCGTGGTCCGGCACGTGGCCACGCGCTTCGATCGCAAGGTCGTCCCGCTGCAGATGCCGTGGGGGTCCGAGAAGGAACTCATCGGCGCCATCGACCTCGTGACGATGCGTGCGCTGCGCTTCGACGTCGAGACCTTCGGCAAAGAGATCGGCGACGAGGAAATCCCCGCGGACTTGCTCGAGGAGGCACAGCTGGCGCGTCTCGGAATGCTCGAGGCGATCGCCGATGGCGTCGACTCGTTTGCCGAGGCCTATCTCGAACACGATCTCGATGTCCCTGAGACGACCGTCCGCGAGGCGATTCGCGAGGGCGTTTTGTCGCTCGCGTTCGTGCCCGCGCTGTGCGGGTCGGCGTTCCGCAACATCGGCGTCCAGCCGGTGCTCGACGCCGTGACGGCCTACCTTCCCTCGCCGATCGAAAAGAAGGCGATCCAGGGGATTCGCCCGCATGACGGCGAGGTCATCACGCGCAACTGCACACCCGAAGAGCCGCTCTGTGCGTTGCTCTTCAAAACCATCTGGGGCACGCAGACGGACCTCGGATTCCTGCGCCTGTACTCCGGCACGCTGTCGCTGTCCGATCAGGTGTTGAACCCGCGCACGGGGAAGGTCGAGCGTGTCAACCGCATGTTCCTCATGCACGCCGATGCGCGCGAGAATATCGACAAGGCCGAAGCGGGCGACATCGTCGCTGTCGTTGGGCTGCGTCACACGGCCACGGGCGACACGCTGTGTCCCAAGAGCGACCCGATCGTGCTCGAGGGGATGACGTTCCCCGAGCCGGTCATCTCGATGTCCGTCGAGCCGCACAGCGTCAAGGACAAGGACGAACTCGTGCGCGTGCTCGACCTGCTGCGTCGCGACGATCCGTCGTTCCATTGGTCGCTCGACGAGGAGACCGGGCAGATGCTGATCTCTGGCGTCGGCGAGCTACACCTCGAGGTCCTCCGTCACCGCCTCGAGCGTGACTTCGGCATGCAGGTTCGCGTCGGCGAGCCGCGTGTCGCCTACCGTCAGTCGATCACCCGCTCGGCCGAGGCCGAGGAGATCTTCGAGAAGGCCCTGCCGAACCGCACGATGTTCGCTGGCGTCCGCTTGAGCGTCGAGCACGCGCCCGAGGTGGCGTCGGTCGAGATCGTCGACGAGATCCCGAAGGGTGAGATTCCGCCGATCTTAGCTCCGGCACTCATCTCGAGTATCGAAGGCGCCGTCAACGGCGGACTCGAGCAGGGCTATCCGATGACGGGCGTGCGCGTCCGCCTGCTCGGCGCCACGAACCGCGAAGGCCAGAGCAACGAGGCGGCCTTCGGGCACGCGGCGTACCTGGCGCTGCAGAAGGCCGTCAAGGCGGCCGGGCCGGTGCTCCTCGAGCCCGTGATGACGTTCGAGATCGCTTGTCCGATGGAGTTCCTCGCCGGCGTGAACGCCGACCTCGCCGGGCGCCGCGCCACGGTGCAGAGCCTCGTGACGGACGAAGACCCGGCGCTGATCCGCGGCCTCGTGCCGCTCTCGGAGGTCTTCGGCTACACGACCACGCTGCGCTCACTGAGCCAGGGGCGCGCGTCGATCTCCGTCGAGCCGAACAGCTACCAGCCGGTCAGCGGTCCTGCGGCAGGCAAGTAGGGCGTTTCGCGTGGGTCCGGGCGGCAGCGCGGTTTGTGACGTCACGTCGGGAGCTGCGCGCGTCCTCATGTCGCGGGGTGCGGTCTGGATCGCGCGGCCTGGTGGTCCCACCGTGACGTCGCACTCGGCGTCCCCCGAGGCACAGGCAGGCATCCTCCGCACGCGAGGGGCAGATGCGCTTACGGTTTGCGGGGGCACTGCGCTGGAGTTGTCGTCGGTGATGCGGGGGGGTGAGGCGTTTCGGCCGCACCATCCCAGCGCATGCGTCAAAGAGTGGAACGGCGCCCCGTCGGCCTTCGACCGCGCGTCGAGCCAAGACATCGGCCGGGCTGCACGGATTCGTCTCCGCGCAGGGACTTTTCGGCCCGTCTGAGCAGATTCCCTTTGACTCGGATCAGGGCGATCATAGAATCGCAAGCTTTTCGCCTTAAGGGCAAATCCCTGAGGTGAGAGCGCCCGAAACGGCAGCGAACCGAGCGGTTCACCGTCGTTTTCCTGCGGCCGAAGTCCTCGTCGTGAACCCACCGCGTAAGTGGGCAAGCGAGGGGGGCCTCTTCGTGTCGACTCGCGTGGTGTAAATCCGGATGCAAGCGAAGAAGATCATCATTCGCCTCGAGGCCTACGACCACGAGACGCTCGACCAATCGGCTGCCGATATCGCCGACGGTGCCCGTCGTACGGGAGCCCGCGTTGCGGGCCCGATCCCGCTGCCGACGCGCATCGAGAAGTTCACGGTGCTGCGCTCGCCGCACGTGAACAAGAAGGCGCGCGAGCAGTTCGAGATCCGCACGCACAAGCGACTCATCCACATTCTCGAGCCCACGTCGAAGACCGTCGACGCACTCTCCAAGCTGACCCTTCCGGCCGGCGTGGACATTCGCGTCAAGGCCTGACGGGCCGAGGAGACGAGCCATGAATACACTGATCGGTAAGAAACGCGGGATGACGCAGGTCTGGCAAGAGGACGGCACGCGAGTGTCCGTCACGGTCCTGGATCTCGGTCCCAACACCGTCACCGCCGTCAAGACGGTCGACCGCGATGGCTACGACGCCGTCCAGCTCGGCTTCGAAGAGGTGCGTGCGAAGGTCAAGTCGAAGCCTGAGCTCGGTCAGTTCAAGAAGGCCGGCATCGACACCCCGCTGCGCCACCTCCGCGAGGTGCGCACCGTCGATTCCGGGCTTTCGGTGGGTGACCAGGTCACCGCCGACACGGTCTTCGAGATCGGCAAGCGGGTCGACGTCGTCGGCACGAGCAAGGGCAAGGGCTTCGCCGGCACGATCAAGCGCCACGGCTTCGCTCGCGGCCCGTCCACGCACGGTAGCCAGAACGTCCGCGGTCCTGGCTCGATCGGTATGTGCAAGTACCCCGGTCGAGTGATCAAGGGCAAGCGCATGGCCGGTCGCATGGGTTCCGACCGCGTCACAGTCCGCGGCCTCGAGGTCGTGCGGATCGACACGGATAACAATCAGCTCCTCGTCAAGGGACCGGTGCCCGGCGCCAATGGCTCCCTGGTGATCGTCAAGACGAGCTTGAAGGAAGGCGGCAAGTGATGGTTCAGGTTCGCTGCTGGGACAACGGCTCGGTCGCTTCGGTCGACTTTGATGCGAGCGCTCTTGGCGACAAGGTCAAGACGCGCCTGCTCTCCGCGGTCGTGCGGATGTACGAAGCCAACCGACGTCAGGGCACGGTCAAAACCAAGACGCGCGCCGAGACGGCGTACACCGAGAACAAGCCCTACAAGCAGAAGGGCACCGGTAACGCTCGTCGCGGTGACCGCAACTCGCCGCTGCTGCGCGGCGGTGGTGTGATCTTCGGCCCGCGCCCGCGCGACTTCGTCTTCCACCATCCGCGGAAGGCTCTGCGCGAGGCGCTGCGCTCGGCCCTGTTCGGCAAGCTGCGCGACTCAGAAGTCTGCGCGATGGTCGCCTCTTCGATGACGGCGCCCAAGACGAAGGACGCCAGGACCGTGCTCGACGCACTCGAGTGTGACGGCGCCACCTGCATCGTCGTGCCGTCCGACAACGAGGCCGTCTACAAGTCGTTCCGCAACCTGCCGCGCACGAAGATCGTGCGTGCGGCGGATCTGAATGCCGACGACGTCCTTCGCCATCACAACATGCTGTTCGTGGACGATGCCTGGGACGTGCTGAACTCGCGTCTCGCTTCCCGCCAGCGTCAATCGGCAGGTGCCGCATGAAGAACGATAGTCACGACATCATCCGCCGCCCGCTCATCACGGAGAAGGGCAGCGACATCACGGCCACGCAGAACGGCTACACGTTCCATGTGGCGCCGCACGCGAACAAGATCATGGTTCGCAAGGCGGTCGAAGACATCTTCGATGTGAAGGTCAAGCACGTGCGCACGATGGTGCGCAAGGGCAAGACGAAGGGTCGCGGAAACCGCAAGGTCGACCGCCCCGACTGGAAGCGCGCCGTCGTCACGCTGCACGACGGCCACGCGATCGAGTTCCTCTAGGTCCTGATCGCTCCGCGAAGCGAAGCCAAGCGAAAGCAAACTGATGCCAGTCCACAAGTACAAGCCGACTTCACCGGGACGACGCGGTGCCTCCACGCTCCGCTCGCCTGAGCTGAGCAAGGACAAGCCCGAGAAGTCGCTGCTGATCACGCTCCAGCGCCACTCGGGTCGAAACTCGCGTGGTCGGATCACGTCGCGTCGCCGCGGCGGTGGCCACAAGCGCAAGTACCGCATCATCGACTGGCGTCGTCGCCACGATGGGGTGCCGGCCAAGGTCGCGTCGATCCAGTACGACCCGTACCGCACGGCGCACATCGCACTCCTGCACTACCGGGACGGCAAGAAGGCCTACATCATCGCTCCGCACGGCCTGACCGCCGGCACGATGGTGATGTCCGGTCAGAAGGCAGAGCCGACGGTGGGCAACGCGATGCCGCTTGCGAGCATTCCACTCGGCAGTGATATCCACTGCGTCGAGCTCGTCCCGAACGAAGGTGCGAAGCTCGCACGGTCGGCCGGTACGGCTCTGAAACTGAGTGCTCGCGACGGCGACCACGCCACGGTGATCATGCCGTCCGGCGAAATGCGCAGACTCAACATTCAATGCCGCGCGACCATCGGTCGTGTGGGCAACGTCGACCACGGCCTCGTCAAGATCGGCAAGGCTGGCCGCAACCGCTGGAAGGGCCGTCGCCCGAAAGTGCGCGGCTCGGCAATGTACCCCGCTGCTCACCCGCTGGGTGGTGGCGAAGGTCGCACGTCACCCGGCCGCCAGCCGGTGTCGCCTTGGGGCAAGCTGGCTAAGGGTGGAAAGACCCGCAGCCCGCGCAAGACCTCGAGCAACATGATCGTGCGTGGCCGCAAGAAGAAGCGCTGATCGCCGCGCCCGGTTCGTCCGGGTGCTGCGCTACAGTGCGCCCCTGATACACAAACAACGACCCTCCACGAGACACGACGCCTTATCGATTCGTTGCCGCTGATGCCGGAGTCGCGGCGAGGCAACGACAGAGACGAGCCGAGCGAGAAAACCCCGTGAGCCGTAGTCTTAAAAAAGGTCCCTACGTGGACGAAAAGCTGGAGCGCAAGGTGCTCCGGATGAACGATTCGGGCAAGCGCGATCCGATCACCACGTGGTCACGCGCATGCACGGTCACACCCGACTTCGTCGGGCACACGTTCATGGTCCACGACGGCCGAAAGCACATCAAAGTGTACGTCGTCGAGGACATGGTCGGTCACAAGCTCGGGGAGTTCGCGCCAACGCGCACCTTCCGTGGGCACTCGGCCAAGAAGGGCAAGTAAGCCATGAGCAGCTTCAAAGCATCTCATCGCTTCGCTCGGATCACGGCGCGCAAGGCTCGTTTGGTCATCGATATGATTCGAGGGCAGCCGGTCAACACCGCACTCGTGGCGCTCGAGCGGAGCCCGCAGCGCGCGGCGTACCTGGTGCACAAGCTGGTGCGCTCGGCCGTCGCGAACGCCGAGCAAGGTGGGGCGATCGACCTCAACCAGCTCGAGATCTCCAAGGCATGGGTCGACGAAGGGCCGCTTCTCGGCGGCTACATGCGTTGGCGCCCGTCGGCGCGCGGTCGCGCCATGCCCTATCGCAAGAAGACGAGCCACATTCACGTGGAGCTGGCCGCTGCAACTGCAGCTGCCGAGGCCACCCAGAAGGCAGAGGCCTAACCATGGGACAGAAGATTCACCCCACGGGATTCCGCATCGGAATCAACGAGCCGTGGCGTTCGCGCTGGTACGCGGGCAAGGAAGACTTCGCGGTCCTCCTCAAGGAAGACCACGAGATTCGGACGTTCATCAAGTCCGAGTACAAGAGCGCGGCGGTGCCGCGGATCGACATCGAGCGCACGCGTGAGCGTGTCACGGTGATCATCCACACCGCGCGCCCGGGCCTCTTGATTGGTCGCCGCGGCGCTCAGGTCGACAAGCTCAACGAACAGCTCACCGACATTTGCAACAAGCCGGTCGCGATTCGCACGGTCGAGATCAGCAAGCCTGAGCTCTCCGCGCAACTCGTCGCCGAGAGCATGGCCGAGCAGCTCCAGCGTCGCGCCAGCTACCGTCGCGCGCTGAAGAAGTCGGCGCAGCTGACGATGCAGGCCGGTGCACTCGGTGTGAAGATTCGCATCGGTGGGCGGCTCGGCGGTTCGGAAATCGCACGCGACGAAAAGGTCGCCCTGGGATCGGTGCCGCTCTCGACGCTTGATGGCTGGGTCGACTACGGCTTCGCGGAAGCGAACACGACGCACGGTGTCATCGGCGTCAAGGCCTGGGTCTACCGCGGCAAGTACAGCGACTACCAGGCCGGAGGACGTTACTGATGGCCAAGTCCATGCCAAAGCGCTTCAAGCACCGCAAGGTGCAGAAGGGCTCGCTGCGCGGCAACGCGACGCGCGGGAACACCGTGGCATTCGGTGAGTTCGGCGTGCAGACGCTCGAAGCCGGTTGGATCACGGCGCGCCAGATCGAAGCCTGCCGCGTCGCTGCGACGCGCGGTGCTCCTGGTGCCCGCGTCACGATCCGCATCTTCCCGCACAAGCCGATCACCTCGATCCCGGCTGAAACCCGCATGGGTAAGGGTAAGGGTGAGCCCGAGTACTGGGCAGCCACGATCAAGCCCGGCACCGTGCTCTTCGAGCTCGGTGGTGTCAGCGAGGCCGTTGCCAAGCTGGCGATGAACCGAGTGGCTCACAAGCTTCCCGTCAAGGTGCGGCTTGTGGCCCGGAGGACCCGCTGATGACGAGCAAGCGAGCTGTAGAACTGCGTGAGAAGCTCGACTCCGAGCTCTCTTTCGACCTCGAACAGATGCAGAAGGAGCTGTTCGAGATGCGCTTCAAGTCGAGTTCCGAGGGTGTGACCCAGTCGCACCGGATTCGCAACCTGAGGCGCGACATTGCGCGAACCAAGACGCTCCTCCACGAGCGCAGCAACGGCATTCGCGGCGCGGCCCCGAAGACCTGAACGCCGGCCCCGCCGACGAGAGACTGAACAGATGAACGAGACAGATCGACACATCGTGCGCCGTAGCGGAACGGTGAAGAGCTCGGCGATGGATAAGACCATCGTCGTGAGTGTCGAGCGCAAGGTGCGACATCCCGTGTACGGGAAGTTCATCAAGCGCTACACCACGCTCTACGCGCACGACGAGAACAACGAGGCGAAGGCAGGCGACGTCGTTGACGTCCAGTACTGCCGTCCGTTGAGCAAAACGAAGCGCTGGCGCCTCGAGCGCGTGGTCGACCGAGCGGGAGAAGTCTGATGATCCAGATGCAGACGACTCTCGACGTGGCCGACAACACCGGCGCGAAGCTCGTGATGTGCTTCAAGGTGCTCGGTGGCACGAAGCGCAAGTACGCGTCTGTTGGCGACGTCATCATCGGCTCCGTTAAGAAGTCGATCCCGACCGCGTCGATCAAGAAGGGCGCAGTCGTGCGCGGCGTCATCGTGCGCACGCGCAAAGAGATCTGCCGTCGGGACGGCTCGCGCGTGCGCTTCGATCGCAACGCCGTCGTCATCATCGACAAGGACGGCAACCCACTCGGTACCCGAATCTTCGGTGCGGTCGCGCGTGAACTGCGTCAGCGCAACTTCATGAAGATCATCAGTCTTGCGAACGAGGTGGTCTGATGACACGACTCAAAGAAGGTGATCAAGTGATCGTCCTGTCCGGTGCCGACAGCGGCAAGACCGGTCGGCTGATCTCGATCAACCGCAGCGGCGGCATGGCCGTCGTCCAAGGCATCAACATGAAGTGGAAGCACCTGCGCAAGAGCCAGGAGAATCCACAGGGAGCGCGCGTCGAGCGCGAGTACCCGATCGATCTCAGCAACCTCGCGTACCTTGACGCTGCAACCGGGAAGGGTGTCCGCTTGGGCGCCAAGATCGAGGGCGGCAAGAAGGTGCGCGTCATGCGACCGTCCGGCAAGACGGTCGAGTCATGAGGACTATTCGATGACTGCCACCGAAACTATGCCGCGCCTGATGCAGCGCTACCGCGAAGAGGTTCGTCCCGAGCTCATGAAAGAGCACGAGATCCTGAACGTCCACCGGGTGCCGGGCCTCAAGAAGGTCGTCGTGTCGATGGGTGTGGGGCTTGCGCGTGAGGACAAGGCGCGCATGGAAGCTGCTCTCACGGACCTCACGGCGATCACGGGTCAGAAGCCCACCACGCGCAAGGCCCGCAAGTCGGTCTCAAACTTCAAGCTCCGCGAAGGCCAAGAGATCGGTGCGATGGTCACCCTTCGCGGCGCGCGGATGTGGGAGTTCCTCGACCGGCTGATCACGATCGCCATTCCGCGTATCAAGGACTTCCGCGGGTTGAAGTCGAAGCTCGATGGGCAGGGGAACTACTCCCTCGGGCTCAACGACCAGACGATCTTCCCCGAGGTGAACCTCGATCGCGTGAAGAACTTCCAGGGCATGAACATCACGATCGTCACGTCCGCCGAGACCGACGACGTTGCCCTCGACATGCTCAAGCGCCTGGGCGTCCCGTTCCAGCGTGACGACGACAAGGACGCCTGACGCCGCTGGTGCCAGGGAGACAACACACATGACCATGACAGATCCAATCGCCGACATGCTCACGCGCATCCGCAACGCGGTTCGCAATGACAGTGAGCACGTCGACGTTCCCGCCTCCAAGCTCAAGAGCGGCATCGCCGAAGTCTTGAAGCGCGAGGGTTACATCACGAGCTACGAAGCGGTGCCCGGCAACGTCCAGGGTGTCCTTCGCCTCGAACTCAAGTACGGCCCTGACGGCGAGTCGGTCATCGAGCGCATTCAGCGCGAGAGCAAGCCGGGGCGCCGCGAGTTCACCTCCGTTGGCGACATCAAGCGTGTGCGCAACGGTATCGGGATCTCGATTTACACAACGTCCGCTGGCGTGTTGTCTGACCGCGAGTGTCGCGAGAAGAACGTGGGCGGCGAAAAGCTGGCCACGGTCTGGTAACGAGCCATGTCGAGAATTGGAAAGAAGCCGATCACGTGGGACTCGGGCACGAAAGTGTCCATGAGCGGAAACGTGCTGACGGTTGAGTCCAGCAAGGGCAAGCTGTCGCAGGAGATCGCCGACTGCATCGCAGTCGAGATCGACGACGACGGCCGCACCGCAACCTTCGCCACGCGTGACAGCGAGCGGCGCTCGCGTGCCATGCACGGACTGTATCGGTCCCTCGCGGCCAACATGGTCGAGGGCCTGGAGAAGGGCTTCAGCAAGGAGCTCGAGATTCAGGGTGTCGGTTACGTCGCGAAGATCCAGGGCACAACGCTCGTGCTGAACATCGGCTTCAATGCGCCGGTGCAGATGCCGGTGCCCGAAGGCCTCACATGCGAGGTGCCTTCGCCAACACAAATCAAGATCACGGGTGCCGACAAGCAGTCTGTCGGTCAGTTCGCCGCCGAGGTGCGCGCCGTGCGCAAGCCAGAGCCCTACAAGGGCAAAGGCATTCGTTACGTCGGCGAGTACGTGCGCCGCAAGGTCGGCAAGTCGCTGGGAGCCTGAGAGAACTCATGCAAGGCAGGCAGAAGAAGATTGCTGCGAGCCGGTTGCGTCGCCTTCGTCGAGTGCGTCGAAAGACGCGTGGCTCGGCGCAGCGTGTACGCCTCACGGTGTTCCGTTCGTCGAAGCAGATCTATGCACAAGCGATCGATGATCGCGCCGGTGTTACCGTCGCGTCGTCATCGACCTTGGGCAAAGAGCTGCGAGCGGGCCTCGATGGCAACAAGACGGACCGCGCCCGCAAAGTGGGCGAGGACATCGCGAAGAAGCTCATGGACAAGGGCTTCGGGAAGGCCGTCTTCGACCGCGGCTGGTACAAGTACCACGGTCGCGTCAAGGCGCTGGCCGAAGGCGCTCGCTCTGCGGGCCTGGAGATGTAGTGGTGGCTGAACGACGACGCAGCAAGCAAGAAGAAGAGCGCGCGGTCGGGGGCTTCGAAGAAGCCGTCGTGAAGGTGAACCGCTGCGCAAAGGTGATGAAGGGTGGCCGACGCTTCTCGTTCTCGGCGCTCGTCGTCGTGGGCGATCGCAAGGGCCAGGTCGGCATCGGCTTCGGCAAGGCGAAGGAAGTCCCGTCGGCCGTCGAGAAGGGCGTCAAGGACGCTCACAAGAACATCGTGAAGGTGCCGCTCAAGCACGGACGCACGATCGAGCATGAGGTGATCGGCCGCTTCGGCGCCGCGCGCGTCAAGCTGATCCCGGCCGCTGCAGGTACCGGGATCATCGCTGGTGCGACGGTCCGCTCGGTGCTCGAACT
Source organism: Planctomycetota bacterium (assembly GCA_029259745.1). GTDB lineage: Bacteria > Planctomycetota > B15-G4 > B15-G4 > B15-G4 > OFTM221. The sequence continues at coordinate 24,018 of JAJDEO010000050.1, read as the reverse complement.
CGCCGGCGTGCACGACATCCTCACCAAGAGCATGGGCTCGAACAATCCGGTGAACCTGGTCAAGGCCACGCTCGCCGGGCTCGAGGCCGTGCGCACCCGCAAGCAGGCTGAAGCCCTGCGTGGAGTGACGATCTCATGAAGCTCGACGATGTGAAGACCCCCGCCACGCGCCTCAAGAAGGCACGTCGCATCGGCCGCGGCCAAGGCAGCGGCCGTGGCACGACGGCCGGGCGTGGCAACAAGGGCCAGGGCTCGCGCTCGGGCGGCAACGTCCGTCCCGGCTTCGAGGGTGGTCAGATGCCCCTTGCCCGTCGCCTGCCCAAGCGTGGCTTCACGAACGCTCTGTTCAAAGTCACGTACGGCATCGTCAATGTCGGCGACCTCGCCCAAGCCTTCGCGGCCGGCGACGATGTGAACCTCGAAACGGTCAAGGGCCGCAATCTCGTCAAGCACAAGACGGAGCGGGTCAAGATTCTCGGTAAGGGTGAGGTCGAGTTCGCACTGAACGTGAAGGTCGACAGCATCTCCGAGTCGGCGCGCGCGAAGATCGAGAAGGCCGGTGGTTCGGTCGCGATCGTCGTGTCCACTCAAAAGACAAAGGGAGCGACGAGCTCGCCCACAGCGGCCAAGGCCGATGAGGGCGGTTCGGACGACGCCTCATGAGCTCGTTTCTGAACCTGTTCCGCGTCCCTGAGATCCGCAACAAGCTCACGGTGACGATCTTGCTCCTGCTGGCGTATCGCCTCGGGTTCCACGTGCCGATTCCGGGCGTGAACTGGGCGGTGCTCGAGCAGTTTCAGCAGCAGTCGGAGCGCGATGGTCTGAGCTTCGCACTCGGCATCATGAACGCCCTCTCGGGCGGCGCGGTCGGGTCGTGCAAGCTCTTCACGCTCGGCGTCATGCCGTACATCAGTGCGTCGATCATCTTCTCGCTGCTGGTGAAGGTCGTGCCGCAGCTCGAGGCGCTGAGCAAGGAAGGACAGTCGGGCCAGCGAGTCATCAACCGCTACACGCGCTACGCGACGGTTCCGATCTGCATCATCCAGTCGATGTTCGTCATCTACGGCGTGCTTCCCGAGGCGGCCCAACAGGGTTTCATCGACAGCGGTCTGTACGAGAGCCCCTTCTACAAGATGTTCCTCGTCATGGCCCTCACGACGGGCACGATGATCATCATGTGGATCGGTGAGCAGATCACCGAGCACGGCGTCGGCAACGGCGTCTCGCTGATCATCATGGCGGGTATTCTCGCGCAGATGCCGTCGATGGTGGGGCAGTTGCTCGGTTCGCTCGAGCCGGTCGAGCAGGCGCAGACGCTTGCGACGCTGATCGTCCTCTACATCCTCATCGTGCTCGGCATCGTCTACGTGACGAAGGGCCAGCGACGCATACCGATCCAGCAGGGGCGTCAGTTCCGCGGGCGGCGCGTCTACGGTGGCCAGCGCCACTACCTGCCGCTGAAGGTGAATCAGGCGGGTGTCATGCCGATCATCTTCGCGTCGTTCCTGTTCATCGTGCCGGCTGTCTTCGACAGCATCTTCGGGACGACGTTCTTCAGCGACGCGTTCCGCTGGGGCGGATTCTGGTACATCCTGTTCTACTCGGCCCTCATCATGCTGTTCTCGTTCTTCTGGACATCGCTGATGTTCCAGCCGACCGAGATCGCCAAGAACCTCAAGGAGTACGGCGGCTTCGTCCCGGGTCTCAAGCCCGGTGCCAAGACGGCCGACTACCTCGAGAGCGTGATGTTCAAGGTGACGCTCGCCGGGGCGACGTTCCTCGTCGTCATCGCCGTGCTTCCGCAGCTGCTGTCGTCGAACGTCCCGAACATGCCTCCGGCACTCGCGACGTTCCTCGGCGGTACGAGCATCCTGATCGTCGTCGGTGTCGTGCTCGACCTTGTCGACAAGATCAACGCCATGCTCGTCATGCGTCGCTACGAAGGCCTCGGCCAGGCGGGCGGTGCAGGTTGGGCGAGCAAGCGCGGCAAGGGGGCTGCATGACCCTTCGTCGGCTTGTCTTCCTCGGTGCGCCGGGGGCAGGCAAGGGCACGCAGGCCGAGCGCGCATGTCGCGATCATGGGCTCGTGCACCTGTCCACTGGTGACCTGCTCCGTGGAGCGGTCAAGGCGCAGACCCCGTCAGGGGTGGCGGCCAAGGCCTACATGGAAGCCGGCGACCTCGTTCCTGACGACGTCGTCTTCGGGGTGCTCTTCGAGCGCCTCGACGAGGGTGTCGATGCCTTCGTGCTCGACGGATTTCCGCGCAACTTGGCCCAGGCCGAGGGGCTCGACGAACGCCTCGCTGCGGCCCACAAGCCGCTCGATGGGGTCATCGAGCTCGATGTCCCGGCCAGCGCGATCGTTGGGAGAATCACCGGACGGCGGGTTTGCAAGGCCTGCGGCACCACGTATCATGTCGCGTTTCGCCCCACGTCCCAAGAAGGCGTCTGCGACAACTGCGGCGGAGAGACGTATCAACGCTCCGACGACACCGAGGCCGTCATCGAACGACGCCTGGCTGTCTATCGCGAGCAGACGGAACCCCTCAAGGAATACTATGAACGGAAAGGTCTCCTGGTCGCTGTGAATGGCGATCGCTCGATGGACGACGTGGAGGCTGCGGTCGACGCGGTCGTCGCCGGAAATGGAGAGCGCATCGATGGCTAGAATGATGCATCTCCGCACGCCGGCAAAGGTCGTCGAGGCCCTGCCGAGCGCCGTCTTCCGGCTCGAGTTGCCGAACGGCCACCAGATCATCGCCCACGTCTCGGGCAAGATGCGCATGCACTACATCCGCATCCTTCCCGGCGACACGGTGACAGTCGAGATCAACCCGTACGACCCTAAGAAGGGTCGCATTGTCTATCGCGGCTGAGCGCCAGACGCTCGTCGCACCCGGAACATCAAGAGAAGGACGCTGCCATGAAGGTCAGAGCATCGGTTCGACGGATCTGCGAGAACTGCAAGATCATTCGTCGTTTTGGCGTGGTTCGCGTGATCTGCACGGATCCGCGCCACAAGCAGCGTCAAGGCAAGTAGACCGCTCATCCCCCTTTAGCCGCTGAGTCGGTCAAGGAGTCACGACATGCCGCGTATCGTCGGTGTCGACATCCCGAACAACAAGTACGTGCCGATTGCCCTGACGTACATCCATGGCATCGGACACACCACGGCCAAGAAGATCGTGGCCGATCTCTCGCTCGATCCCAAGCTGAAGGCGAAGGACCTGGCCGACGACGAGGTGCAGCGCATTGCTGCCTACCTCGACGCGAACCTCACTGTTGAGGGTCCGCTGCGTCGTCAGGTTGCCCAGAGCATTCAGCGCCTGAAGGACATCGGAAGCTATCGCGGGCTGCGTCATCGCCGTGGTCTTCCCGTCCGTGGCCAGGGCACTCAGAGCAACGCACGCACCCGCAAGGGTCCGAAGAAGACCGTCGCCGGCAAGAAGTCGGTCAAGGGTCACTGATAAGGAGTTGGTGCCGCATGGCTGCCAAGAAGATCCGTCGCGTGATGTCGCGCGCGATTGTGAACGTCAAGGCGACGTTCAACAACACGGTCATTTCGATCTGCGATCCCCACAATGGCGAGGTCCTTGCATGGGACAGCGCCGGGACCGCTGGGTACAAGGGCTCGCGCAAGAGCACGCCGTTCGCGGCACAGCGCGCCGCCGAGAAGTGTGCCCAGAAGGTCATGAAGATGGGGGTGCGCGATGTCGAGGTGCGCGTTCGTGGTCCGGGTTCGGGCCGCGAGTCGGCGGTCCGCGGAATCGCGGCTGCTGGTCTCAAGGTCAAGGCGATCGAAGACCGCACACCGATTGCGCACAACGGCTGTCGCCCGCGCAAGCGTCGTCGCGTGTGATCGATGGGTGCGCTCGGCCGTATGGCGGCGCTCCCCTGCGAGGCATGACGCCTCGCGTTGCTGAAGCACTACAGACGTTCGCCCCGAGCGAACGACCGGAGAACACATGAGAATTCGCTGGCGCAACTTCGAGCTGCCGTCGAACGTCACCGTAGACCAAGAGTCGGTCTCGTCCGAGTACGGCAAGTTCATCGTCGAGCCCTTCGAGAAGGGGTTCGGTCACACGATCGGTAACGGCCTTCGCCGCTGCCTGTTGTCCTCGATCGAGGGGACGGCTGTCGTGTCGGTCGACATTGAAGGCGTCGACCATGAGTTCACCACGATGGAAGGTGTCCTCGAGGACATCACCGAAGTCGTTCTGAACCTCAAGGGGCTGCTGATCGACCTCGACCAGGGCGACTCGATGGACCTCGTCGCGTCACGCGACAAGGTCGGCGAGCTCACGGCCGGCGACATCGACGCACCCGTCGGCGTCGTCGTGCTGAACCCCAAGCACGTGATCTGCACGCTCACCGACGATGTGCCGGTGAAGATGACCATTCGGGTCGAGCGCGGTCGTGGCTACGTCACGGCCGAGGAGCACGAGTCGGGTGAACGTGTGCTCGGTGTGATCGCGATCGACAGCAATTTCTCGCCGGTCAAGCGCGTGCGCTACAAGGTCGAGGAAACGCGCGTCGGTAAGATGACCAACTACGATCGCCTCGTGCTCGAGACGTGGACCGATGGGACCGTGCGTCCCGAGGACGCGCTTGGTGAGGCCTCGAAGATCTTCCGTAAGCACCTCAACGCGTTCGTGCACCACCGCGACCTTGCGTCGGGTGTGCCCAGTGACATGGGCGGCATCGAGCCCGTCGCTGCCGTCGAGGAAGACTCCGAGCGTTCGGCGCTGCGTGAGACGCTCTCGCGTCCCATCGACGAGCTCGACTTCTCCGTGCGCTCGCGGCACTGCCTCGACAGTGAGAACATCCAGACGATCGGCGACCTCGTGTCGCGCACCGAAGCCGACCTCTTGAAGGTCCGCAACTTCGGCAAGACGTCGCTCACCGAGATTCACAAGAAGCTCGAGAACCTGAACCTCTCGCTCGGCATGACCGGGATCGACGACCTGGTCAACTGAGGCCTTGCGACCCGTGGAAAACGTCATTTCGTTCGTGGCGGCACCCAGCAAGCCGATCTCCGCGTTGGCGGACCTCGACGAATCCATCAACTCGCCTTCGTTCCGCCGCCTTGACCTCGGCGCGCTGGTCACAACCACGAACGAAAGCACATTTACCACAGGCCGCAGGCGCCTCACTCGGAGTCAACCATGAGACATCGCATCAAGGGTCGTCGCCTCGGCCGCAGCGCATCGCACCGCAAGGCGCTCGGCAAGAACCTCGTCTCGTCGCTGTTCCTTCACGGTCGCATCGAAACGACGCTGCCGAAGGCGAAGGAATACAAGCCGATGGCTGAGAAGCTCATCACGAAGGCCAAGACGAAGGACCTTCACAGCGTCCGCCACGCCATCAAGCACCTCGGAAGCAAGGCGGCCGTCGCGCGACTGTTCGACGAGATCGGGCCGTCCATGAAGGATCGTCCCGGGGGCTACACCCGAATCATCAAGCTCGGCCAGCGTCGGCTCGGTGATCAGGGCACGCGCGTCTTGCTCGAGATCGTCGGCCACGAACCTGGACCGGCCGCTCAAGACGACGCGGAGTGATTCCCGTGCGGCCGCTGCTCGGGCTCGTTCTCGCGCTGGCCGTGGTGGGGTGTCAGACCACGCCGTCGTCGTACTTCCGCTCACGGGCTGGTGACGCTCTCGACGTCATCCCTGTGAGTTTTGGGTACGGTCACGGGCTCGGTATGTCGTTCCGGGCCACGTCGGCGTTTCATGTCGGGCTCAGCGCGTGGCCGGTTCGCGCGCGCCGGCTTGGCTATGACGATCGTGTCGTTCGAGGGGTTTGGCGCGAGTACGCGGCGTCGTTTCCCTGGACGTTCTATCTCGAGGAGAACGGCGAGCTCCCGCCGGTGCCGGTCGAAGTCCGTGAGAGTCGCTGGGAGAAGGGTGTCCCGATCGTCTATCGCTGGCAGTCGATGCGCGCTGCGCCCCAAGCTGAGGGCACGTTCTCGCGCGGGTCGATCCCGGACGTCCTGCACCTCGGGCGTCATCCGTCGTACGTCCGCGAATCGATCGGCGCACTCCTGATCCCCGAGGTCCGGCGGCGCGTCGACTTCCGCGAGTTCCGGCTGACCGATGCCGTCGACCCGATGAGTTCCTCGGGGACGCCGGACGCCGCCGTCGCGTGGCAGGCCGAGCGCGGTGGTGAGCGCATCGCTTCGGATTGGGACCGTTTCGAGGCCGATCTCTTCGTCGGTTTCGTCGGCTTGCGTTTCGGGCTCCGGCCCTGGCAGCTGGTGGATTTCCTCGCCGGCTGGTTCCAGTTCGATCCCGCGGGCGACGATCTCCCCGCGCCGGTCACGTTCGAGGCTGACACGCCCGACGAGTAAGTCGAACGCGGGCTTCGCTCCCCCCGGTCGTCACGAGAACACGACAGGGCCTTTGCGACAGGGCCTTTGCGACTGGGCCTTTGCGACTGGGCGACACGGTGCTTCTGACGCGCTTTGGTGCTTTGATCGCGTTGATATGTCAGCGGTGCCCGTTCGAGCGCCGCGACGAGGGCCGAGGCCGCGGTGGCCCGAGATCGTTGAGATACCCGGGCGAGTGGCCGCGCCGATCGTCAGTCACCGGCGCCGCCGCCGGCTCCTCAGCGCAGGTGAACCGCCCCGACGCCGAGCAGCTCTTCGGCTTCGCGCACGAACTCGACCGACAGCCCCGCGCGGAAGTCTGGGCCGAGCTTGTACGTGTGGCGGTTGCCCTCGCCGGCGTCGATCGACAGGTATGTCGTGGTCGGGCCGCGATGCATGTCGAGCAGGCGCCGGAGGTCCGTGAGACGATCGTCGAGCGGAGCTCCGGGACGGATGTCGATGAGCAGACGCTTGCCGGCCGCGATCGCGGGGTCGGAGAGGTCGTGGACTTCGTCGACGAGAATGTTCGGCTCGTCGCGTGAGGCGTCGACCGTGCCGCGGATCAAGATCGCCTGTCCGTCGCGGATCAAGGCGCGGCACTCCGAGTAGGTACGCGGGAACACGACGGTGCCGATCGCGCCGCCGAGCCCCTGCAGGCGGAACATCGCCATGGCCTGGCCCGCGCTCTTGCCCGCCTTGATCGTGGTGTGCCGGATGTTCGCAACCGTGCCGCCGAGCACGACTTCGGCCTTGTCCTCAGGGTTCGTCATGATCTCGGCGATCGTGTGCGTCGACAGCAGGCGCAGGACGGGGCGCCACTCGGCCATGGGGTCGACGCTGATGCAGACGCCGAGCGCGTCCTTCTCCATCACGGCTATTTCTTGATCGTCGGCCATGTCGACGTTGTCGAGACGCGCGCCGTCTGACGATGCCGGCGCGAGCGCGTCTGCGCTGCCGAAGAGGGCGCCCTGACCTGCCGCGCGGTCGGCTTGCGACCTGAGGGCGTCGCGCAGGAGGCGTTCGGAACTAGCGAGCAGCGCGCGGCGGTTCGGTTCGACCTCGTCGAGCGTGCCGGCGCGCACGAGTGCATCGAAGCTCGCGCGGTTCATCTCGCGCATGTCGACGCGGTCGAGGAGGTCGTCGAGCGACGTGAACGGGCCGTCTCGGCGCGCATCGATGATCGCCTCGACGACGCGCGAGCCGACGCCCCGCACGGCGTTCAAGCCGAAGACGATCGAATCGCCGTCGAGGGTGAAGTCGCCGAGACTCGTGTTGATGCTCGGGTTGCGGACCTCGCGGTTCGCGCGCGCCAGCTCCTCGACGTAGCCGGCGAGCTTGGCGGTGTTGTTCGCATCACACGACATCAGCGCCGCGATGAACTCGCCCGGATAGTGGGCCTTCATATAGGCCGTCTGGTAGGTGATGAGCCCGTAGGCTGCCGAGTGCGACTTGTTGAAGCCGTACTCCGCGAACCGACTCATGTCGTCCCAGACCTGCTGCGCGACCTCGGTGCCCACACCCGTCTGGTCGGCGCCCGCGAGGAACTTCTCGCGATAGCTCTCCATGCGGTCGGCCTGCTTCTTGCCCATCGCCTTACGCAGGCCGTCCGCTTCGTTGAGCGAAAGCTGACCCATGCGCTGGGCGAGCAGCATGATCTGTTCCTGATAGACCATGCAGCCGTAGGTGTCGGAGAGGACGTCCTCCATGACCTCGTGCCCGAAGCGGATCGGCTCCACACCGTGCTTACGGTTCACGAAGCTGTCGACCATGCCTGACTGCAGCGGCCCGGGGCGATAGAGCGCGATGAGTGCGATGATGTCCTCGAAGCAGTCCGGCGCGAGGCGCACGACGAGCTCACGCATGCCCGATGATTCGAGCTGGAAGACGCCACCGCAGTCGCCGCGCTTCAGCAACGCGTAGGTCTGCTCGTCCGTGTCGACCATCGTCGCGTAGTCGATGTCGACGTTGCGCGTCAGCTTCACGAGGTCCTTGGCCTTCTCGAGGATCGTGAGGTTCTTGAGCCCGAGGAAGTCCATCTTGAGCAGACCGATCTCCTCGAGGTCGCTCATCTGGAACTGCGTGTTGACCTGGTCCTGCACGAGGCACAGCGGCACGAGGTCGATCAGCGGTTCGTCCGTGATGACGACGCCGGCGGCGTGTGTCGACGTGTTGCGCGCCATTCCCTCGATCTTGAGGCTGACGTCGAGCAGCTCGCGGAGCTCGGCGGTTTCCTCGAACATCTCGCGGAACTCGTCGTCGTCGGCGAGGAACTTCTCCAGCGAGACGCGCTGCTGCTGCTCGGGGATGCGCTTCGCGATGCGATCGACGTCGGGCAGCGGGATGTCGAGCACGCGTCCGGCATCGCGGATCGCGGCCTTCGCGGCGAGGGTGCCGAACGTCACGATCTGGCAGACGTTGTCGCTGCCGTACTTCTCGCGCGTGTAGTCGATCATCTCTTCGCGCCGGTCGCGACAGAAGTCGATGTCGATGTCGGGCATCGAGATGCGGCTCGAGTTCAGGAAACGCTCGAAGAGCAGGTCGTAGCGCAGCGGGTCGAGCTGCGTGATCTTCAGGGCGTAGGCGATGATCGAGCCGGCCGCTGACCCGCGCCCGGGGCCCACGGGAATGTCCTGCTCACGCGCGTGGCGGATGAGATCCCAGACGATCAGGAAGTAGGCCGTGAAGCCCATCGACGTGATGACGTCGTACTCCTTGTCCAGCCGCTCCATCACGGGCGGCGTGAGTTCGCCGTAACGCTCGCGCAGGCCGTCGATGCAGAGGCGCCGCAGATACGCCTCGGGCGTCTCGTCGGTGGGGATCTCGAAGCGCGGCAGGTGCATCGTCTCGAGGTCGAGCTCGATGTTGCAGCGATCGGCGATCTCGGTGGTGCGGCGCAGCGCGGCGTCGTCCTCACCGAAGAGCTCGGCCATCTGTGCGGGCGAGCGGAAGAAGAGTTCCTTCGACTCGAACTGAAAGCGCCGCTCGGTGGCGTGCATCTTCTGGCCCGAGCCGATGCAGATGAGCGCGTCCTGGGCGATGTGTCCCGAGGGGTGACGGTAGTGCACATCGTTCGTGGCGACGATCGGTGCTTTCGATTCGCGCGACAGGCTCTCGAGTGCCGCCGTCACCTTGCAGGCGCTCGGTGTGCCGTCGCGGATCGACTCGAGGAAGAAGTTGTCGACGCCGAAGAGGTCGCGGAACTCGCCCGTGAGTTTCTGTGCGCGGGCCATGTCATCGTCGAGCAGCGCGCGCGCGATCTGTCCCGACGCGCAGCCCGACAGAGCCAGCACGTCCTCGTTGTTGGCCGCGATCATCGTGCGGTCGATGCAGGGCTTGCGGCCGTCGTGGCCCTTCACCCAGCCGAGACTGCTGAGGCGGCTGAGGTTCTGGTAGCCGCGCGCCGAAGTGGCGAGCAGCGTGAGGTGATGGCGCTTGCGCGGCTCGCCCGGTGGGGCGGTCGTGGTCGCGTCCCCGTCGACGACGTAGGCCTCGAAGCCGAGGATCGGCTTGATGCCGCGTTTCGCCGCACCCTTGTAGAACTCCAGGGCTCCGTAGAGGACGCCGTGGTCGGTGAGAGCGAGGGCGGGCATCTCGTGCTCGACGGCAGCGTCGAGCAGGTCGGGGACCCGGACGGCGCCATCGAGCAGAGAGTAGTGGCTGTGTGTGTGCAGGTGGACGAACGGCGAGCTCATGGCGACATCGTAGCCGCGCGTGGGGTGCGGCACGAACGCTCGACCGGGACGTGGTGCGTCGGTATGTTCCGGGATCCCCTCCGACGAGTGAGCGGCCGTGACTGACGCCTGGAAGATCCCCGCGAAGCACCCGACCTGCGACGGCTGCGAGGCCGACCTCGCGCCGGGTCAGCTCGTCACCACGGTGCTTTCCTTCGAAGCCGAGGGGCCCCAGCGACGCGATCTCTGCGACACGTGTTGGCAGGCTGTGGAGAAAGCGGACGACGTCATCTACTGGCGCCGCACGCGCTCGGAGAGCGATGCGTCCAAGCGGCGCGTCGTCGACTACGCCATGCTGCGCGATGTCTTCGCGCGCCTCGTCGACCAGGACGCGCCCGCTTACCGACGCCTTGCGTACCTCGTGGGGCTCGTCCTCGTCCGGAAGCGCTTCCTGCGCCTGCAGGGCTTCGAGGCTCGCGATGGGCGGGAGGTCATGGTGGTGCGGCGCAGGGCCGGAGACCCGTCGATCGAGGTTCCCGCACCGTTTCTCACGGCCGAGGACATCGTCGAGACGCGCGAGCACCTCATGCGCTTGCTCGACGCCGATCTCGGCGAGGGCGACCTGCCCGATCTCGAGGAGATCACACCGCCCGAGGTGCTGGAAGAGGCTGCTGCTGAGGCCGAGCTGGGCGACGCGCGGGCCGAAGAGGCCGGCGACACGAAGGCCTGATCGGGCTCTACCGCCTGACTGGCAGCAGGAAGCGACAACCTCCCGGGACGCGCATGTGGCGTCCTTGACGCGCCCACCGTGGTCCTGCGGCGGCCTGCTCGGGACCGGGCGGTCTTGATCGGCGCCTGAGCGCGCAGATTCTCCCACCGCTTCTCCCACGGCTGCGTCCGGGTTCAATCAGCCTGTTCGCGCCCGATTTCGAGCACCTTGCGCAACCGATCCGTCTCCAGCGGGCTTCGGGTGGGGCTCTTTCACCGCTTGGTGGTTGCGAAGTGGGGGGAAATGGGAGAGAGTGTTGAAGCTCGACGAGCGGTGTTGCCGAAGGTGGTTCCTCCAGCGCGCTCCTCGTGTGCGCAGGGCTGAATGGAGGTGTCTGGGGAATGCGGCGGTTCACCGGGAGCTACACGCACAGCGTCGATGCGAAGAACCGCGTCGCGGTCCCGCGCAAGATCCTCGACACCCTCAAGAAGCTCGACAGCGCAGACGGGGTGATGTTGACGGTCGGCCTCGACGACTGCCTGTTCCTCTACACCGAAGAGGGGTTCGATGCCATCGGGGACGAAGTCGATGGCAAGCCTCTCGGCGAGGAGGCAGTCCGAAACTTCTCGCGCGAGTTCTACACCCAGGCCGAAGCCTGTTCGATCGATCGCAGCAGTCGCCTGCTGCTTCCCGCGCACCTCAAGGAGTACGCGGGCATCGACGGCAAGGTCGTCTTCTGTGGTGTCGGACGGCGCGTGGAGCTGTGGTCGCCCGAACGTTGGGAGGAGCGTCGCAAGCGCGCTGCCGGCGAGTACGAAACCCATGCAAAGGAAGTGCTCCGTTGATTGCGGAGCGGGAGGTCTCGATGGCGCATGTGCCCGTCATGGCGGGGGACGTCATGCGATTGCTCGACCCTCCGACATCGTCGTTGTTGGTTGACCTGACGGTTGGGGCTGGGGGACACGCCGGCGAGTTTCTCGCTGCCTCCAGCCCCACCGCTCGGGTTCTCGGCGTCGATCGCGACCCGAACGCGCTCGCGCTCGCTGCCGAGAATCTGGCGTCCTTCGGCGACCGGGTGACGTTCGTCCGCAGTGACTTCGCGGGCTTCCTCGAACGCCACGACGAGCTCGCGCCGGGCCTCACGCCCGACACGATCGTGCTCGACGCGGGCGTCTCGTCGATGCAGCTCGATGAACCGTCGCGCGGGTTCTCGTTCCGCGAAGACGAGCCACTGCTCATGACGATGGACCCCGACGCCACGCTCACGGCGGCTCACGTCGTGAACAGGATGTCGCTCGACGACCTGACGCATGCCATCGGCGCGCTGGGGGGCGAGCCGCGGGCGCGACGCATCGCTCAGGCGATCGTCGATCGTCGCCGTCTCCGCCGCTTCCGCACCACGGGCGACTTGCGGGTCGTCATCGAAGACGCGCTGCGCCGCCGAGGCGGACGCATCCACCCCGCGACGCGCACGTTCCAGGGCATCCGCATGGTCGTCAACGACGAACTCGGTCAGCTCGAACGTGCCATCCCTCGCGCCCTGGACTGGCTCGCGCCCGGCGGTCGTATCGCCGTCATCGCGTTCCACTCCGGCGAGGACCGCGTCGTCAAGAACGCATTCCGCGATGCCAAGCGTGACGGTCTCGGCTCGCTGCTCACCAAGAAGCCTCTCGTCGCTGACAACGACGAGATTCGAATCAATCGCCGCAGTCGCAGTGCACGACTCCGCGCGTTCCACAAGGCGGGCTCATCATGACGGAACGATTCACCACTCTCATCGCGGCAGTCGCGCTGATCACGCTGTGCTTGGTCACGGCGCGTATCCGCGGCGAGATCCATTGCCTCGGCATGGTCATGGCCAGTGACCGCGAGGCCTGCTTCGCCGCCGATCGGCGGGCGGCCATCGAAGATGCACGCCTCGCCGAGATGCGCGCCGTGCAGAGCAACACGCCGTGGTTGGGGGCTCCTTGATGCTGCGATCCAGAAGATTCGTGATGCTGTTCGCGCAGGGCATGGGCGTGCTCCTGATGCTTCTGTGGGTACGTGTCGCGGCAGTGCAGCTCGGCATGTCCGACATCGCGTCGTCGCGCTTCATGCAGCAGAGCAGCAAGTCGATCGAGCGGCTCGGACGTCGTGGCACGGTCCTCGATCGCCACGGTCGTCGACTCGCGGTCTCGCTGCTCGAGGTCCAGCCGATCGCGTACTGGCGCAACATCCATCAGTACCGACGCGACGGCGAGTGGATCGATCGCGACCCCGCCGACGTCGCAGAGACGATCGACAGCCTCGTCGCCCTCCTCTCGCCGCAGCTCGATGTGACACCCGAGGCCTTGACGGCGCTGCTGCGCGCGAAGGGCTGGGTGCCGCTCTGTGAGCCGACGAGCGACCCCGACATCATCGACTTCTTCGAGGAGCACCGTCGCGCTGAGCGCGGCAAGCTCGCACCGCTGGGACGCCTCGACTTCGAGTGGAACTGGAAGCGCTGCCATCCCTGGGGCGCCGTCGGACACAACCTCGTCGGTTGGGTCGGTGACGACAACCACGGCGGAGGTGGCGTCGAGTCCACGCTCGACGATGTGCTCGCGGCCGAGGACGGCGTCGACGTGCAGCGCTGGGACGGCTTCGCGAACCTCTTCGCCGTCGATGACCGCAGCGCGGCCGTCGACCCGATCCACGGTGACGACGTGACGCTCACGATCGACGTGCGCATCCAGTCCATCATCGAACACGCCCTCGCCGACGTGCTCGAGGGCACGCAGGCCACGGCCGCGATGGGCGCCATGATCGACGTCCGCACGGGCGACATCCTCGCACTGGCATCGGTGCCGTCACTCAACCCCGCAGTCACTGCCGACCGCCTCGGCGACGCTGCACGTATCGCCAGCGTGCAGACGCGCTATCCGCCGGGCTCGACGATGAAGCCGCTCATGCTCGCCATGGCGCTCGAGCTCGGCCTCGTCGACGTCGATGAACGCATCGAGACGCACGGCGGGCGCTTGCTCTTCGGTTCGCGTCCAGTGACGGATTCGAGCGCGCGGCGCGATGCACCGTTGAGCCTCGAAGAGGTGCTCGTCGACTCGAGCAATGTCGCGATGGCGTCGATCATGACACGCATCGTTCCGCCGGGCGCCGGCGGCCGCGCGGCATCCGAGTCGATGCGCCCGATCCACGAGCGGCTCGTCGCCCTCGGCTTCGGTCAGCGCACCGGCGTGCCCGTCGGTGGCGAGGCAGCCGGCTACATGACGCCACTCGAGAAGTGGTCGCGCAACTACACGCTTGTCTCGTTGTCGTTCGGTTACGAGATCGCGGTCACGGCCCTGCAGATGGCGTCCGCAACGGCGGCGCTCGCCGATGGCACGATGCCGAGCGCACCACGCCTGCTCGCCGAGGTCACGGACCGCGACGGCACGAGGCACGTCGTCCCGGCACCGACGCGCCACCGCGTCTTCGACCGGGTCACGGCCGATCGGGTGCGGGGCTGGATGGTGTCCGTCGTCGACGAGAAGGCCTCCCGGCATCCCGGCCTGAGCGTCCCAGGTGTCGCGCTCGCCGGCAAGACGGGCACGGCTCACCTCGAGACCGACCGCGACCGCGAGGCCCACTCGTTCGTCGTCCTGGCTCCGGCTGAGGACCCGATCGTCTCCCTCGCGATCGTCGTCATGGAGCCCCAGGGCATCCGTTACGCGACGCAGTCGGCCGCGCCGACGGCCGCGCGGATCCTCCGCGGCGCCCTGCCATACCTCGGCGTAGACGTCGACGCTCCGTGATTCGCCCATGAACACGCTTGAATCCACAGCTCTGCGGCGCCTAATGAGGACCAGTGTGAACATCCTGGACCTCAGTCACCTCTGCGAGACCGTACGGGCCGAGTTGCCCGATGCGGAGATCCTCGGCCCGGACGTCCGTGTCAGCGGCCTGGCCGGCGACTCGCGTCGCGTCGAGCCCGGCGATCTCTTCGTGGCCACGCCGGGCGTACGCGACGACGGCCTGGCCTACGTCGCCGAGGCACTCCGCCGCGGGGCGATCGCCATCGTGGGGCGCGAGCGTCCCGAGACGCTGCCCGACGGCGTTCCGTTCCTGAAGGTCCACGACGTGCGGTTCGCCAAGGCGCTGCTCGCCTGCGAGTACTTCGGACATCCGTCCAAGCGCCTGCGCGTCGTCGGCATCACGGGCACGAACGGCAAGACGACGACCGCGTTCATGCTGCGCGCGATCATGACGATGGACGGCATCTCTCCGGGCCTCGTCGGCACCCTCGGCGCCTACATCGGCCGCGACTACGTCCCGCTCGCAAACACGACGCCCGACGCGATCGAACTCCAGCGTCTGCTCGCCCAGATGGTCGACCAGAACCTGCAGACGGCGATCATGGAGGTCAGCTCGCATGCCCTCGCGCAGGGGCGCGTGCACGGCATCGACTTCGACGTCGGCGTGTTCACGAACCTCAGCGCCGACCATCTCGACTATCACGTCACGATGGAAGACTACGCAACGGCGAAGGGCGGCCTGTTCGAGCGTCTTCCTCCCGAAGCGACGGCCGTGCTGAACATCGCCGACCCGATCTCGGAGCGCTACCGACGCATCACGCGTGCGCGTGTGATGACCTACGCGATCGAGCAGGATGCCGATCTGCGCGGCGACATCACGCGCCTCGATGCCGAGGGTACCGTCGTGCGTTTCCGTCACGCGTCGTCGGGGCTTTCGCTCGGCGTCTCGATGCGACTCGTCGGGCGGCACAACGTCGAGAACGCACTGTCGGCTGTCGCCGCTGCACTGGCTCTCGACCTTCCGCCGTCGGCGATCGGCACGGGACTGTCGAGCATGACGTGCATCCCGGGCCGACTCGAGCCCGTCGACTGCGGCCAGGACTTCCGCGTCTTCGTCGATTACGCCCACACGCCCGACGCGCTCGAGCAGGTGCTGACGCTGTTGCGTCCGCTCACGCGCGGGCAGTTGCGCGTGGTGTTCGGTTGTGGTGGTGATCGCGATCGCACGAAGCGACCGATGATGGGGCGGGCGGCGGCCGAGTCTGCCGACCATCTCTACGTGACGTCCGACAATCCCCGCACCGAAGACCCCGAGGCGATCCTCGACGAAGTGCTCGCCGGCATCGACTCCGACGCGACGTCGGCGAAGGTCACGCGTCAGCCCGACCGTCGCGCCGCCATCGAGCAGGCGTGTCGCGCCGCGCGCGGCGGAGACATCGTCGTCATCGCGGGCAAGGGGCACGAGACAGCGCAGATCGTCGGCACCGAGCTCATTCCGTTCGACGACCGTGAGGTCGCGCGGGACGTTCTGTGGAGGCTCTGAGCCTTGCGCAACTCGCGGATGTCGTCGGCGCCCGCCTGAGCGGGATTGCCGACGCGAACGCCGTGCGGACGACGATGCTCTGCACCGACACGCGTGAACTCGGCACCGGAGACGTCTTCGTCTGCTTGCGTGGACCGAACTTCGACGGCCATCGCTTTGCGTCCCAGGCACTCGAGGCAGGCGCCGCGGCCGTGATCACCGAGGCCGGGGTCGACGTGGCGGGCCCGCAGCTCGTCGTCGAAGACACGCGCGTCGCGCTCGCGGCCGTCGGCGGCTACGCGCGCGGCCTGGCCGACGAACATCTCGAGGCCGTCGTCGCGATCACGGGCAGCAACGGCAAGACGTCGACGAAGGATCTGTGTGCCGCGGCGCTGTCGACGCGCTGGAAGACGGTCCGGTCGCGTCGCTCGTTCAACAACAGCATCGGCGTTCCGCGCACGCTCTTCGACCTCGATCCCGATGTCGGCGCGCTCGTCGCCGAAGTGGGTACGAATGCGCCCGGCGAGATCGCCGAACTTGCCGCGATCGTGCGCCCGCACGTAGCGGTCATCACGAACATCCAGCCCGCGCACCTCGACGGACTCTCGTCGCTGGCTGGCATCGCGCGTGAGAAAGGAGCGCTGCTCGACGCGCTCGTCGGGCCGGCCGTCTCGATCCTCAATCGCGACGACGGCATGTTCGAGGAACTCGCCGAGCGTGCGCCCGGACCGGTCGTCAGCTTCGGTCTCGATGACCGCGCCGACGTCGTGGCGACGGCCGTCGACTGTCACGCAACGGGCACGACGCTCGAAGTCGACGGTCGCTGCTCCGTCGCGTTGCGTCACCTCGGGCGACACGCTGCGCTCAACGCGCTCGCAGCGATCGCGGCCGCGTGCGCCTCGGGTGTCCCGCTCGGTAACGCTGCCGCTGCCCTCGCTGACGTCCCGCCGCCCGACGGCCGTTTCGAGGTGCGTGACCTCGGCACGCTCACCGTCATCGACGACAGCTACAACGCCAACCCAGGCTCCGTCGCCGTTGCGCTCGATGTCTTCGGACAACTCGATGTGCGTGGCCGGCGCATCGCCGTGATCGGTGACATGCTCGAACTCGGAAAGGCTTCAGAGCGCCTTCACCGCGAGGTCGGCGCCCACGCGGTCGCCGCTCATCTCGACCTTCTCATTGCCGTAGGTGAGTGTGCCCAGTACGTCGCCGACGGTGTCACGGACGGCGCGCAGATGCTCGGCGTTCCCGAACCCGCGGTCGCCGTTTGTGCCTCCCGCGACGAGGCCTTCGCTCGACTCGCCGCAGCGTTGCAGCGTGACGACGCGGTGCTCGTCAAGGCCAGCCGAGGGATGCATCTCGAAGTGCTCGTCGGCGCCCTCGCCGAACACGCCGAGACGCTGCGATGATCCTGCATCTCCTCGACTATCTCGGGATCGACACGGGCCTCCTCGCCGGCCTCCGCTCGCTCGCCGCTCGCGCCGGTCTGGCGGCCGTCTTCGCGTTCGTCACGGCACTCATCACGGGACCCTTCGTCCTGCGCTGGCTCCACAGCAAGCGCTACATCGAGAAGGAGCGCAAGGGCGACTCGCTGGAACTCGACGAGATCAACGCGAGCAAGCCACCGACGCCGACGATGGGCGGGTTGATGATCGTCGGCGCCATCCTCGCGGCGGGGCTGCTGTGCGGTGACCTGCAGAACTTCTACGTTCAGATCGCGCTGCTCTCGACGCTCGGCTACGGTCTCATCGGCTTCATCGACGACTGGATCAAGCTGACCAACGAGGACCGCAGCGGACTGCGCTCGGCGAGCAAGTACCTGCTGCAGTTCCTCGTGGCGGTCAGTGTCGCCGTCGGGATCACGCTCGTGTTCGATCGCCTCGGGCGTGACCTCTCGGAGGGCTACCCGGACGAGTTTCCCAGCAACCTAGCCGAGCAGCTGCAGTCGCTACACATCCCGTTCACCGACTTCCGCATCGACCTCTCGTTCGCGATGGCGATTCCGCACATCATCCTCGTCCTCATCGTCGTGACGGGCTTTTCCAACGCGGTCAACCTCAGCGACGGCATGGACGGCCTCGCCGCCGGGTGCGTCACGATCGCGGCGCTCGCGATGGGCGCGCTCTGCGTGGCCGCGGGACGCGCGCCCGAACTCGCACCCGATCGCATCTTCTACTCACCGCACAGCCAGGAACTCGCAGTCTTCTGCACGGCGATGGCCGGAGCGGCGCTCGGCTTCCTGTGGTTCAACGCGGCCCCCGCGCTCGTCTACATGGGCGACACCGGATCGCTGCCGCTCGGAAGTCTGCTCGGCTATGTGTCCGTCGTCGTCAAGCAAGAACTCGTGTTCTTGATCGTCGGCGGTGTGTTCGTGATCGAGGCCCTGTCGGTGATCCTCCAAGTCGGTGTCTTCAAGGCGACGGGAGGGCGGCGCGTGTTCCGGTGTGCACCGATCCACCACCACTTCCAGTTCGCCGGAGTCCCGGACACGCGGATCGTGACGCGCTTCTGGATCCTGTCGATCTTGTTCGCAGCCGCCGGGCTTGCGAGTCTGGCGGTGAGCTGATGTTGGCTGAATCGCACTACACGCCCGATGCACAGATCGCTGCGAGTCGGCGCTGGGTCGTCGGCGCGATGTTCGGGCTGATGGGCTTCGGGCTCGTCGCTGGATACTCGGCAAACGTGGCCGAGGCAATGCGCGAACACGGTGAGTTCGGCGATCTGATCTTCCTGCGCACGCACATCGCGAAGGTGTTCGTCGCGCTCTTGGCGTTCCTCGCCGCGGCGCGGCTCAGCGCCCGGCACGTGCGCTGGCTCGCTTGGCCCGCCTTCATCGTCGCCGTTGCACTTCTGGGCGGCGTGCTCGAGTACGGCGTCGTGCGCAACAATGCTCGGCGCTGGTTCTCGGTGGCAGGGACGTCCTTCCAGCCATCCGAGTTCGCGCGCGTGGCTGTGATCATGATCGTCGCCTGGTGGATGGCTCGCATGCGGCACCGCGCCGACTCCTTCTGGGTCGGCGTCGCCGTGCCCTTCGCGCTTGCGGCGGTCCCGGCAGCGCTCGTGCTGGTCGAACCCGACTACGGTTCGGCCGTCGTCATCCTCTTCATGGCCGTGCTTGCGATCTGGGTGGGTGGCGCGAAGGTCACGCACCTCTGCGGGCTCTTCTCGGTGGCGCTTGCCGTCGTGTCGATCTATGGCTGGACGAAGCTCGGTCACGTGCAAAAACGCGTCGCCGGATTCGCCGAGCCCGAGGTCGGGTCGCAGGTCTGGCAGAGCCTCACGGCGCTGGGCCACGGCGGGGCGACCGGACGTGGGATCGGCTCGGGCCTGTCCACCTGGGGGTTCCTGCCCGAGGCCGACAGCGACTTCGTCTTCGCCGTCGTCGGGGAGGAGCTGGGGTTGGCTGGCACGACGCTGCTGATGCTGCTCTACGGAGTGCTGCTATTCCACGGCGTCCGGATCCTGATGGGTTTCCGGTCGCGCTTTGCCCTCGTCATGGGGACGGGGCTGCTGATGCAGATCGTCGTGCAGTCGATCCTCAACGTCGCGGTGGTGACGGCCAGTGCGCCGCCGAAGGGCCTCCCCCTGCCGTTCGTGAGCCTCGGGGGCACCTCATTGCTTGTCTTGTGCGCGTCGACGGGTTTGCTGCTTGGAATGGCCCGCTCGCCACAGGAAGATCCATGGAACGAAGCCCGTCCGGCGGCCGATCTGGCCGCAGCGGGAACCAACCGGCTCGCTGTTGCGAGCCGAGGGAGACGGACATGAGTGACGTCGAACGCTACGGAGTCATCGCGCTGGGCGTGATGGGTGTGTTGCTGCTCGGGATTCTGCTGAAGGACGAGATGCCCTGGGCCGACGATCCGGCCGAGGTGACGGAGCTCGTCGATGAGCAGGCAGGGCGGAAGGTCTCGAACCGGTCGATTGTGATCCCGCGCACGGGCTCGCCGCCGGCCAAGCGGTCTGCGGCCAACTCAAAGCGCCTCGCGCCCGTCACGACGCCGGCCTCGAAGCCCGAGGCGAAGCGCTCGTCGACCACGCTCGATCGCACGCGCGAGAAGAGCGCCGCTGCGTTGGCCCAGCACCGGGTCAAGGAACTCGAAGGCATGCAGGGCGCGTTCACGATCGACGAGCCGCCCATCGCCTACCCTGGGCCCAACGCCGCCAAGTCCGTCGCGCCGAGCAAGCCGGCGATCGCGGGTGGTCCGCCGATGCACGAGATCGTGAGCGGCGACACGCTCAGCTCGATCGCCAGCACATACCTCGGGTCGTCGGCGAAGTGGAAGCAGCTCGTCGAGTGGAACCCCGGCATCACGCCGGAGACGCTCAAGATCGGACAGATGATCTTGGTGAGTCGACAGCTCGGCGATCCGGCTCCGGCCGCGTCCGAACCGACCACACCCGTGGTCACCGACGACGCACCACGCCCGGGCACGTATGAAGTCCAGCGCGGCGACACGCTGAGCGGGATCGCCTCGAAGGTCATGGGGTCGATCAAGTACACCGACGACCTCTACAACGCCAATCGCGACATCCTGAAATCGAAGAACGATCTGAAGGTCGGGCAGACGCTCAAGATCCCGTGAGGGTCGCGTTCGTCGGCGGCGGCACCGGTGGGCATCTCGTGCCCGGGATCGCCGTTGCCGAGCGGCTCGTCGACCACGGCCATGATGTGTGCTTTGCGATCGCAGGTCGTGATGTCGAGCGGGCGTTGCTCGACCCGCGCGGCCTCGAGCACCACGCGCTGTTCGACGGCGGCCAAGGACGTCCGGCACCGTGGCGGCTCGATGTCTGGCTGCGCGCCTGGTCGCGTTGGCGTGCGCTGGAGCGGCGCTTCGATCCGCACGTCACGGTCGTGCTCGGTGGGTGGGTTGCGTTGCCGATCGTGTTTGCGCGGCGTGGCGTGAGTGTCTTGCTCGAGCAGAACGCGTCGCCCGGGAAGGTGCAGCGTGCGCTGTCCGGGCGTGTCGACCATGCCTGTCTCGCGTACCCGGGTGCAGACATGCCCACCGGACGCGTCTCGACAACCGTGACGGGCAACCCGCTGCGCACGCTGCCGCGCGTCGAACGTGCAGAGGCCTGTGCGCGGCTCGGACTCGACATCGCGCGAAAGACGTTGCTCGTGATGGGTGGCAGTCAGGGCGCGGCCGACGTGAATCGGCTCGTGCCGTCCTTGCTCGTCGTGCTCGCCGAGCGCGCCGAGGCCTGGCAGATTCTGCATCTGACGGGGCACGCGGCTCATGGCGTCGAAGCCGTGCAGGACGGATCCGTCCCGATCGTGCGGCGTGCCTTCGTCGACACGATGGCGGACGCCTACGCAGCGAGCGATGTGGCCGTCTGCCGGAGTGGGGCGATCACCGTTGCCGAACTCGCCGCGACGGGGACACCGGCGCTGCTTGTGCCCTACCCGTATCACGACGATGACCATCAACGTGCCAACGCCGCGCCACTTGTCGAGGCCGGCGGTGCCGTCACGGTGCCGTACGACGATCCGCGTGGCGTCGAGAGCGCGCCGCCGCTCCTACGCGATGTGCTCGCACGTCTCGCGGCGATGAGCCTCGCCGCGCGCACCGTCGCGCATGACGACGCGACCGACGTCGTCACGAACATCATCGAAGACGCCGCTGCGCGTGCCCGCGGGCTGCAGCGATGACCACCACATCCACCGGTCTGCCGCAGCGCATACACGCCGTGGGGATCGGTGGTGGTGGTCTGGGCCCTCTGGCGCGCATGCTCGCCGAACTCGGTCACGACGTTCGCGGCTCGGACGGCTCGCCGACCTTCGATCCCGAGCCTCTTCGCAAGGCCGGCATCCACGTCGAGTGCGGTCACGCCGCGGCACACGTCGGTGACGCGCAGCTTCTGATCCGCTCGGCCGCCGTGCCCGACACCAACCCCGAGGTCGAGCAGGCGCGCCGACACGACGTGCCCGTGCTGAAGTACGCCGAGGCGCTCGGCCGTCTCACCACGCAGCGCGCGACGGTCGCCGTGGCCGGCACGCACGGCAAGACCACGACGTCGTCGCTCGTCGCGCACCTGCTCGCAGGTGTGGGCGTCGATCCCGGATGGATCATCGGCGGGGCACCGCGTTCGCTGGCCTCGGCTGCCACGTGGGGTGAGGCGGCTGCGCCGTTCATCGTCGAGGCCTGCGAGTACGACCATTCGTTCCTGAATCTCACGCCGCGCTGGGCGATCATCACGGGCGTCGTCGCCGATCACCTCGATTGCTTCGGTGACGAGGCCGGCGTGCGTAAGGCCTTCGCTTTGTTCGCAGCGCGCGTTGCGCCCGACGGTGTGCTCGTGGTTGGCCGCGATGTTCCCGACGACGTGCTGGCGTCGGCGCGCTGTCGCGTCCTGCGCGTCGGTGCGGACGTGCGGCTCGAGGAGGTCAGCGAGGATGCGAGCGGCTACCGCGGGCTCGTGCGTCGCGGTGCTGAGACGGCGCCCTTCCGCTTCGATCCGATGGGCGCCCACAACCTCGAGAACCTCACGGCGGCGTTGGCCGTCGCGACGTGCGCGGCGCCCGCTGTCGCGCTCGCCGACCTCGCGGCGACAGCAGCGTCGTTCCGTGGTGCGGCACGACGGCTTCACGACCACGGCGAGATCCTGCTCTCGGGCAACCGCCGCGTGCGCCTCATCGACGACTTCGCTCATCACCCCGACGCCCTGAACGCGGCGCGTCGAGGGCTTGCGACACGATTTGACGGTCGACGCGTGGTTGCGGTCTTCCAGCCGCACCAGGTCAGTCGCACGCGCGATTTCTTCGACGACTTTGCGCGCTCACTCGCGGCTTTCGAGCGTGTACACCTGTGCGATATCTTCGTCACTCGCGACACGGAACCCGAACGGGCCGAGCCGCTCGTCGACGCCCTGGCGCAGTCTGCCGGCAAGCGCTGCACGCGCTGCGGCGACGCGCGCGATGCGTCCTTGGAACACACGATTCTCGAACAGCTCGAGCACGACGATGTCGTCGTCGTCATGGGCGCAGGAAGCATCGATGGACTTGCCGACCGCATTGAAAGAGCTGCTCGTCCATGAGGACATGCCGCTCGGCCCGCTCACCACTCTGGGTACCGGCGGCGCAGCGCCGTGGGTGGTCGAGCCCCGCTCGCGCCGTGAGCTGATCCTCGCCGTCAAGGAGCTGAGCGCCGCCGGGCTCCCGTTCCGGATGCTCGGCGGCGGGAGCAATCTCTTCGTCGCCGACGGCGGCGTCGACGAGATCGTGATCGTGACGCGCTCGATGCAGGGCATCTACCACCACGGCGAAGAAGGGCGTGACCATGCGTTGCGCGTCGAGGCCGGTGCGACGACGCCACGGCTCGTCAGTGCCTGTCGCGATCTCAAGCTGTCCGGCGTCGAGCCGCTCATCGGGATTCCGGGAACCGTCGGCGGAGCCGTGGCCGGGAATGCGGGCGGTCGCCACGGTTGGATCGGCGAGCTCGTTTCAGAGGTGACGATCGCGCTGCCCGACGGCGAGGTCGAGATCGTCGCGACGAAGCCGGAAGACTTCGGCTACCGAACGTCTCCGTTCAAGGGCCGCGTGATCGTCGACTGTGTGCTCGAACTCCGCCCCGATTCGAAGGACGCGATCTTCGCGCGCATGACCGAAGTGCTGCGCGAGAAGCGCGACAGCCAACCGCTCGCGGCGCGCAGCGCGGGGTGCATGTTCAGAAACCCGTTCCGACGTGCGAGCGGGAAGCTCATCGAAGAGGCCGGGTGCAAGGGCATGTCGGTCGGTGAGGCGATGGTGTCGGAGCGCCATGCGAACTTCGTCGTGAATCGCGGTGGCGCGACGTCGGCGGACGTCGCGGCGCTGCTGAAGATGGTGCAGGCGAAGGTCGTGGCGGCGAGTGGTGAAGAGCTGGAGCTTGAGGTGGAGACATGGGGGGATGTGGGGGTCTGAGGTGGGCCGGCGGGGGGGTGCTTGTCCGCCGCGCGCCGGAGACGAAGGCGGAGGCGCACGGGCCCGGCAGTTGGGGCGGGGGGGC
>JAJDEO010000049.1 GCA_029259745.1 Planctomycetota bacterium | reverse complement strand
GCGCCGTGAAGTCGCTCGCGGCGTCGTCGTCGACGCGCAACGGCTCGGTGGGTGCCGGATGTGCGGGGGTGCTGGGCACAGGGGTGGGTTGGGGAGTCGTGCTTGGAGCGGAGGTTCGGTCGTCGGGTTCTGGAGGGCGCGTGGGATCGATGATCCTCGGGGACGTGGGGCTGCGGGGGTGTGGCGGGGTCTGCAGGTGGCCTCTGGTGCTGGTGAGTCGGGTGCCGGTCTTGCCTTCTCGTGATCGTCCTGACGAGGTCTTCGTCGTCAGGGCAGCCGCGCGGAGTGGAGCCCTTGCGGAGCTCAGGCGGAGCGCGGCGTACGGGGGATGGTGCGGTGTGCCTTTTGGGTGTTGGCCGCCGTCGTCGGGTGACGGGGACGTCGGCGCTCAGGCCCCCAGCTCAGGCACGGCTCGATGCGTCGGTGGGATCGCGTGGCGCGTGTTTCGGCGCCGTGAAGTCGCTGCCGCCGTCCGCGTCACCCGCCGACGGCTCGGGGGGTGTCGGTCTTCGAGAAGGGCACGACCGGACGGGGGAGGTGAGGCGGCAAGCCAGCCGATGACGAGGATGCGATAGGATACTCGCGGGCAAGCGGACCGACGCTTCCAGCGTCGTGGTCACCGTGCCCGTCTCCTCTTCACTTCCCAGGGTTACACCATGTCTTTCTCTCGTTGGATGATCGCGGCCGGCGCTGGCCTCGTGCTTGCCGGCAGCGCCTCGGCACAGCAGACGGTTCAGGTCGATCAACTCGGTCTCAGCTTCTCGCCCCAAGACATCACGATCGACTGCGGTGATTCGGTCGAGTGGGTCTGGACGCAAGGGCTCCACACGGTCACCGAAGGCACCGACCCCGTGGTCGACCCCGAAGACGCCTTCCACTACATCCTCGAAGACTTCAACGTCACGCACGAGTTCAGCACGAAGTTTCTCTTCGAGAACCCGCGCGCCGGCAACGTCTACGACTACGTCTGCATCCCGCACTTGGCGTTCGGAATGATCGGCTCGGTGACGGTCGATTGCCCGTGGGTCAACGAGGGCTTCGCGAAGGCTGGTGTCAACGGTGAGCCGCTCCTCTACGGCAACGGCCCGCTCACGTCGGGGTCAGCCGGTGAGATCAAGCTCGAGGACGCGGCACCGAGTGCGCTGTCGATCCTCTTCGTCGGTCTGTCAGCCGGCAACGCCCCGTTCAAGGGCGGCACGCTGACGCCGGTGCCGATCCTGCTGTCCTTCAGCCTTACCACCTCGGGTGCCGGCGAGCTCACGCTGCCCTTCGTCACGCCCGCGGGCCTGGCCGGCGTGCCGGTGTACTTCCAGTACGCCATCGCCGATGCCGCTGCCACGCAGGGCGTCGCGCTCTCCAACGCGATGCGCGGCGACTTCCAGTAGTCGCTCGTAGCACCCCGAGTCGCCACGACGGCCGCGCCGAGGATGTTCATCGGCGTGGCCGTCGTCCGTTGCGTCGGCCTATCCCGCGCGGCACACTCGCGAGAATCGCACTCAACGCGTGCGAGAATCGCACAGGGGGCGTGGCGGAATCGGTAGACGCAGGGGACTTAAAATCCCCCGGCCCGAAGGGCCTTCCGGGTTCGAACCCCGGCGCCCCCACGCGCTCGTCCGCGCCCCGCGTCACGCCCGAAACTCCTGTGAAATAAGGGGTTTGCGGTGGTTCGGCGGTGGTCGCCGGGCTGTGTCGGTGGCGCTCGGTGGCGCCTTCGGCAGGCCTCAAACCCCTGCATTTCGAGGGGATCGCGGCGGACGCACTTCGGATCCCTCTGCAAAAACAGGGGTTTTTGCGTCTTGAAGTCCGAAATTTCGATCCCTAGTGTCGCCAGCTCAACCAACATTCCTCCGTTCCCCGAACTGGAAAACGGCCCGATGGCGAAGAAAGTGGCGAAGAAGAAGGTAGCGAAGAAGAAGACGACGACGGCGCGCAAGACGACGGCAGCAGCCGCCGGCAAGCCGCGTACGAAGTCCGAGATCTTCCGCATGATCGCCGAAGACACGGGCCTTGCCCGCAAGGACGTGGTCTCCGTCTTCGATTCGATGAACAACGTGATGCAGAAGGACCTCGGTCGTCGTGGTCCCGGTGTCTTCACCGTTCCGGGTCTCATCAAGGTCCGCGTCGTGAAGAAGCCCGCCGTCAAGGCGCGCAAGGGCACCAACCCCTTCACGGGTGAAGAGATGATGTTCAAGGCCAAGCCCGCGCGTAAGGTCGTCAAGGCCCAGCCGCTCAAGGCCCTCAAGGACATGGTCGCCTGATCACGTCTGCTTGATCGCAGGGCGTCTCGGTCGCGTGGCCGGGGCGCCCTGCTTGCGTTGCACGGGGAGTTCTCGCCTTGACGACGGCACGCACGGCCCACGGCTCGCTCGACGTGCAAGGTCGAGCCTCGCGTTGGACTCGTCGCGGCGACACGGCCGGGACGGTCGTGCTATTCGCACACGGCGCCGGCGCGCCGCTGACGAGTGACTGGATGGAGGGCACGACGAAGGCGCTCGTCGATGCCGGCGTATGCGTCGCGCGCTTCCACTTTCCGTACATGCATCGTGTCGTGACGGAAGGCAAGCGTCGCCCGCCCGACCGTGCGCCGATCTGTGTCGCGACGTGGGCGGCGATGATCGCGAAGGCCGCGCGCTGGAAGGGAACTCGGCGCATCGTCGTGATGGGCAAGTCGATGGGGGCGCGCATGGCCTCGATGTGGCTCGCCGAGCAGGACGATCCGGCGCCGGTCGTCGGAGCGATCCATCTCGGCTATCCGCTCCATCCGCCCGGCAAGCCCGAGAAGCTTCGTAGTGCGCACCTGGCCGACGTCGGCGTCCCGCAGCTGTTCGTGTCCGGCACGAAGGACCCGCTCTGCACGCTGTCGCTCCTGCGGCGCGAGCTGCGCGGTGTCTCAGACGCGCGAATCGCGGTTGTCGAGGGGGGTGATCACTCGCTCGTACGCACGCGCCGCGAGTTGCCCGATGGCAGCCAAGCGTGGCTCGGCACCGTCGTCGAGGCCGTAGCGGCGATGTCGCGGTGAACAGACGAAGGCGGGACGACGAGGGGCGCGCGCGCCGTCTACAGCGCATGAGATCGATTCCCTTCAAGCGCGCACTCGTCACAGGTGGCGCCGGCTTTCTCGGCGCCCCGATCACCCGAGCGCTCCTCGCCCAGGGGCTCGATGTCGTCGTGCTCGACGATCTGTCGGCCGGCCGGGTCGACGATCTCCCGCGTGACGCACGGCTCGTCGTCGCGGACGTGCGGCGCGGCCGCTCGATGCACGCGGCGGCGCGCGGCTGTGACCTCATCGTGCACCTCGCGAGCGTGGTCGGTGTCGACGCCGTGACGGCCCAGCCGGAGCGCACCGACGACGTGATCCGGCGCGGCACGGCCGTCGCGCTGGAAACCGCGCGGTCTGCGGGCGCGGCGCTGCTGTCGTTCTCGAGCAGTGAGGTCACGGATGTCGAACGCTCCGGGCCACGCGCCGTGTACGCCCACGCCAAGCGCTGGGCCGAAGACCACGTGCGCGGCGAGGCCGGCGACACCGCGGCGCTCATCGTGCGCCCGTTCAACGTCGTCGGGCCCGGGCAGTCGGCTGCGCGCGGGTCCGTCGTGCCGGCGCTCGCTCGCGCAGCGGTGCGCGGATCGCCACTGGCGGTTCATGGCGACGGCCGGCAAACGCGCACGTTCCTGCACGTCGACGATCTCGTGACGGCTGTCGTGGCGCTCCTCGGGCAGGTCTGGGCGAGGGACGTCGAGGCCGTCGAGATCGGCAGCCCGCACGCCGTCACGATCGCCGAACTCGCCGAGCGCCTCGCGCACCTCGCGGGGAGTCGCTCGCCCATCCGGCACCTTCCCGCGTCACGTCGCCGCGAAGACCGACCGCGCCGCCGACCGGATCTCGAGGCGCTGCGGCGACGCATCTCGTTCGAGCCCGTCTGCACCCTCGACCAGATCCTCGCCGACGTCCTCAACGAGCAGTTCGCCTTGCGTTGACGACTGTGCGCTGGTGCCGGGGCGTTCCAATGGGCATCCTGCCGCGATGCACCTTGCTGTCATCACGCAGGTCCTCGACCGCCGCGACGCCGTTCTCGGGTTCTTCCACACCTGGTGTGTGGAGTTCGCTCAGAGCGTCGATGAACTGACGGTTTTTGCGCAGGACGTCGGTGACATCGACCTGCCGTCCAACGCGCGCGCCGTGAGTCTTGGGCGCGATGCCGGGCACGGCAAGCCGACGATGCTCGCGCGCCTGACGCGTGGGCTGATGACACTCCCCAAGCCGGCGGCGATCTGGGCGCACATGGTCCCGCGCTTCGTGCTCTATGCGGCGCCGGTTGCGCGCGTGCGCGGGATCCCGATGTCGCTCTGGTACACGCACGCCGGCATCGACCGCTCGCTGCGCATGGCCGTGCCGCTCGTCAAGCGCGTCTTCACGGCGTCGGAGGAGAGCTTTCGCCTCGAGTCGGGGTTCGCCAAGCGCGTCGTCACGGGGCACGGGATCGACGCGCAGCACTTCGACTTCGGCGAGGCGGTGCGTACGACCGACGTGCTGACCGTCGGGCGCGTCGCGCCGAGCAAGGGGCAGCGGGAGTTGCTCGATGCGCTCGAGCAACTCGTCGAGGCGCGCGGTGGTGGGGTCGCGGCGATGCCGGTCACGGAGGTGGCCGGCGACATCCTTCTCGCCCGCGACCGGGCCTACGCCGATGAGGTGGCACGCCGCGCCGCCGCCTGGTCGGGGCGCGTGCGTCTGCTGGGCGCCGTGCCGTACGTCGGCATCGCGGACGTCATGCGCCGCGCGAAGATCATGGTGAACGTCAGCCAGACGGGAAGCGTCGACAAGGTCGTGCTCGAGGCCATGGCCTGCGGCACGATCCCGCTGTCGTGCAACGAGTCGTTCGAACCGATCCTGCGCGACTTCGCCGACGGCACGCTGCTCTTCCCGCACGGCGACACCGACGTCCTCACCGAGCGTCTCGATGCCTTGTTGTCCCTCGGCGACGACGAGCGCACCGACCTCGGCCGCGCCCTGCGCGAGCACGTCGTGTCGCATCACGATGTGCGCCGCCTGATGCCCGCAATGGTCGAGATCATGGAGCGCGATCATGCCTGATGTGACCGCAGGCCAAGGGCGCGGTTCGCTACCGGACAACATCCAGCTGAGGCTCGGTGTGTTGCGCGGCATGAGCCAGTTCTTCATTCGCCAGATGGATGCCGACGATGGCGTGCGCTGTCCGCGTCACAAGGTGGAGCACACGGGCAAGAACGTCTACGCGGCGTTGCTGCACCTCGCGAACTGGCGCTTCACGCGCGAGGACGAATACCTCGACGTCGCCAAGCGCGTCGTGCTGCGTACCGTCGACAACCTCGGCCTCGATGCCGGCTCGGGTGTGCAGGTGTTCCTGCCCGGGCGCACCGACGGACGCAACAGCTCGAACAATGCCATCGACGGCGGCGCGTGTGTCGACACGATCTGCACGCTGCTCGACGAGGTCCCCGACATCTTCACGGACGACGAGCGTCATCGCTGCGACGTCGCCGTGACGACGCACGTCGAGGAGTACCTCCGCCACGCTGCGCGCGAGCGTCCCATCCCCGCCCAGCGTCTCTGGGCGGGGACGGGCGTGGCGCGCGCCGCCGTGCGCTACGGTCGTGACGACTGGCGTGCCGACGTGCTCGCCGGCTGCGCGCTGTCCGTCTCGGAGATCTCGCCCGACGGGCTCGCGCCATACATTCCCGAGGGCGCTCCGGACTGCGAGCACCCCGGCCTCGCCGACCTCTCGACCTACTACCACTCGCGCACGCCCGGCTTCCTGCTCGCGATCCACGACGTTCTCGACGAGCCGCTCGACGAAGCCACGCGCCAAGCCGTCGACCGGGCGCTCGACGTGCTCGTGGCGATGCGCGACGGCAACGGACGCAAGGTCCTGCACAACGAAGCCAAGGCCTGGTACTGGGAATCCGAATACGAGGTCGCGAGTCATCCGTTCGACGCCTACGCGCTGCAGCTCGGTGCCGAACATCTCGGGCGTCCCGAGTTGAAGGCCGAAGCCGCGCACGCCGTCGAGGAGTGGATCGCGCACATCAGTGCGCTCGACGGTGGGGCGCAAAGCCATCACGGCCCCGGCAAGAACTACCAGTGTCCGATCTTCTGGTCGGCTCACGCGGCTTGGGTAGCGCGCATCATCGAGCGCGTCGGCGTGCACGCCGTGCGTCGCGAACCGCGTGACGTCGATCTGCGCGCGTCGGGCGTCGTGCACGTCGAGCGTGAACGCTACACGGCGATCCTGCGCGGCGCTCACCGCGGCAGCTCGCATCTGTTCGGGTGCGATGTCGGCGGTGGGGCGTTGCAGAGCCTCGTCGTGCGTCCCGACCCGCGCATGCCGTACGGCGAGGAGATCGTTGCGCCGCGGAAGCGCTTCGAGCGTCGTCGACCTGGGACCTTCTTGTTCAAGCCGGCCGGCGGCGGGGCGCGCCTGTCGCGATTGCGGGCGCTCTACGCGTCGCAGCGTTCGCAGTTTCGCTTTCGCGCATGGAGCGCGATGTTCGAGTGGAAGTCAGGGCGTCCGTTCGCGGCCTGCTCGATCGGCTGGCGCTTCCTCGTCAAGCGGGCGTGGCAAACCGCCTCGCCGTGGCGCGCCGCGCACCTCGACGTCGCAACGACTCACACCTACGCCGACGGCACGCTCGTCTTCGAGGGCGGCGTCGCCGATCACGATGGCACGCGCGTTGCCGGTGTCACGACGCGCCGCCGCTACGTTCTCGCCGAGGACGGCATCGATCTCGAGGATGTCCTGCTGTTCGACGCGAGCGCTCCGGCGGGCAGTCTCGAGTACATCGCGCCGGCCGGGCTCGTCGACATCGCGGTGTCCTGCGACGGCGGGACGGTCTCGACGCGCGGCGACGTGACGTCGGTGCGCTGGCCGGGGGGGCACGCCGGTCGCCTCGAGATCAAGGGTCGCTGGAGCTGCTGACGGGGGTCGGCGTCCAGGTCGGTGAGGTCTCGCCGAACGGCGACGTGAGGTCGATGGTCCACGCGCCGGCGCCCGCGCCCGCAGCGTCAGCGGGCACGTTGATGACCTTCGTCGTGCGTGTCCGCAGCCCGGTGAACGATTCGTTGGTCAACGGGTCGGTCCACCTGAGCGACACGTCCTTGCGGTCGGGGATCGACCCGGCGGTAAGCAGGTGCCACACGTCGGCGAGACTCACGAGGCGCGTCGTCCGAGTGGCCGGTGCACCGCCGCCGTGGATGAGGAGCGGGACGCGCAGAGCGGGCTCGGTGAGTGCCGCGGGAATCGACGGCGACGACGCCGTGGGTTCGCCCGTCGGTGCTGTCGGGACGCCGCGCGGTGACGTGAGGATGAGGCGCGTGTCGGGCGGGAGCTCGGCGAGCAGACGGTAGAGCGCGCTGTCGAGATCGTTGCGTGCACCTGGAGTCGTGACGTCGCCGACGTGGATCCAGGCAAACGGGGGGCGCGTGTCGGCACGGTCGCCGATCCACGTGAGCGCCTCGCCGACGAGCTTGCCGATCGGGCGTTCCGGCGCGACGTGCCAGCCGTCCACGAAGGCCGCGCGCAGTGCGCGATCGAGCGCCGAGTCGTCGGTTGCCAGCCAGGCTGCGGCGCGTCCACCACGTTCTACAAGCTCGAGCGGCAACGGCCGTCGCGCGGGCTCGTCGGCGGCGTCGACGGCCAGGAGCACGGCGAGCGCCTCGGGCACGGACGGGCGCGGTGTGACGGCCTGCTCGAAGATCATCGACTTGTCGAGGTGCGGCGCGAAGCTCGGCAAGTGCTCGACCGAGAGGTCGCCGATCGTGAGGCGGTCGGCTGTGACGAGCACGATCGCACCGCGTCGCGCGCGTTGGACGGCGAGTCCGTCGTTGCGCTGCGAGAGGACCTCGAAGCCGGGCCAGACGACGTTGTCGACGGTGAGGATCGTGCGGTGGCTGAGATCTGCGTCGGCCAGCAGCGTCCACGTGGCTGTCGCGTCGCCGCGGTGGAGCCGATCGACGAGGAGCCGCCGCTGCATGGCAATCGGTGTGGTGGTCTGGGCGAGCAGCGGAACTCCGGCAAGGAGCGTCGCGAGCGAGGCGTGGGCACGTGTCGGGGCGAGGACGGGGAGCGCCAGGACGGTGTCGTCCGTTGCGATGGCGCGCACGTCTGCAAGCGCTTGGAGATCGATTCCCGGCACGCTGTCGACGGCGACCGCGAGCTGTGCGTCGGGGCGCGGCGCGACGACCGCGACGATCTCGGTGCGATGCGTCGCCAGTAGGACGACCACCGTCGCCGGCAGCAGCGCGACCACGAGCAACGCCAACGAGAGCCGCGCCCGCAGTCCGTAGATCTCGATCATCTTCATCGCGCCGTTTGCACAAGGCACCGCGAGCAACAGCGACAGCAGGCGCACGCCGACGCTTCCACGTCCGCTGAAGACGTCGAACGTCAGCATCAGAGTGACCGTGACGACGACGAGTCCGACGAAGAAATAGGCTTCGCGCCCGGGGCTCGCGTTGAGGTGACGGATGCCGGGCATGAACAGCAGGCATGCCGGTCCGATCGCCGAGAGCAAGGCCCATGCGACCGGCCGAGCGTTCGCCTGCGGTGGAATGTCGGGGATGCTCACGAACAGCCAGGCGAGCGCCAGGCCGATCGTCATGTGCAGCACGGGCCGCCAGAAGGGCGAGCGCAAGACCAGCGGCTCGCCGCGCCGCCGCACGCTCGCGTTGAGCTGCGGGTCGTTGTCGATCGACCCGAGGCACGCGATGTGCGAGAGCCCGATGCCCACGATCCAGCCCGGGACGAGCAGCATCGCAGCGCTGGGCGACGACAGCACCAACGCGAACGTCGACAGGCCGAGCAGGCGCGGGATGTGCGTGGACGATCGCCGCAGGATCGAGAGCGTGCACGACTGCATCATGGCTACGAACGCGAGTGTCACGCAGAGCGGCGAGCCGTCGACGAAGGGCTGCAACGCCGTCGAGATGCCGTCGCCGAAACCGGGCGACATCGCCGCACGAGCGCCCTCGATGTCGTGCGCGCCGAGCATGAAGAACGTTCCCAACGGATTCATGCCGATCAGGAACGCGAGCATGGCGCGCGTTCCGCCACGATTGCCCCACAGCCGCGAGATGCCCTCGGCGACGAAGGCGAGCACGGCAGCGAGGGCCGCGAGGCTGATGAGGCCCACGCAGACGAGCGGGTGCAGGCGCGTGGCGGCCGCAAGGGTGGCCGTGGCGCCGGCGACGAGCGATCCGTCGGGCAGCGGCGTGCCCGCGACAAGCGGGTTCTCGCCCATGCGCAGCCAGCCGAACGCCGCAGCCGCCTCGTCGAGGTGGTGGCCGTCGAGGGAGGCCGTCCCGAGCGGTCGGGCCCAGGCGATCGCTGCGAGCGCGGCGATCGCCAGACCGATGCACATCGGCGTCCGCGCGGGCCAGAGCGGCATCGGATCGTTCGGGCGCCCGATCATCTCGAGCCAGCGATCGTAGCGCCGCATGCGCCAGGTGCCGGCGAGGCAGAGGACGACGGAGGACACGGCGACCAGGGCCATGAGGTCGTCGCGGCCGACGAACGGAAGTCGCGGAGCGAGCCCGAGAAGCAGGATCGAAGTACAGATCGCCGCCCCGAAGACGCCGAAGTTCCGATCTGCGACAGACAGCAGCCGCGCCGCGCCCCAACCCGGGCAGAACAGCAGGGCGCAGGCGACGGGCAGTCCTGCGTGGCCAAAGGCGACCGCGGCCGCGCCGAGGACGGCGAGGATCAGCGGAAGCGCGAAGCGTCGGGGAGGGGTTGGCATCGGCCGCCAGCGTACGCGTCACTGAACCTCGGTCCAGCGCAGCTTGCGGATCGATCAATCCGATGGAAGACTCCCCTACTTCTGCCCGCAGGGATCAACCGTCCTCGGGCTCCGGTTCTCGGGGTCATCTGTGAACTCGTCGTCTGAGAAATCCAGCGAGCCGTCCGCCGAGCCGGAGGCCGTCTCGAGCTGGCCGTCCTCCCTCGCCGCTGGCGCCGTCATCGGCGCCCTCTGGGGCGCGTTGGAGGCTGCGGCTCTGCACGTGACCCTTCCCACACCTGGTGGGGGTACGGCCGAAGACCTGGCGGCCACCGACCCGACCTGGTTCGCGGCCGTCGTCCTGCAGGGGGCCCTGCGCTACGGACTCGTCGGGCTCGTGCTCGCCCTGCCCGTTGCGGCGACGCTCGGACGCTTCCTCACGGGCGCCTCGACGCGCGGTCTCGCCGCAGCGCGCGGCATGGTCGCGCTCGTCGTCTTCGTGAATCTCTTCTGGGCGACGAAGCCGTTCTTCGCCGCCACGTGGGGGCTGCCGTTCCATCACCCGAAGCGGCTGTTGATCAACGCCGTGTGGGTCGTGGCGGCGGGGTTGATCGCCTGGCTCGTCGTGCGTCGTCGCGCGACGAGTCTGATCGCGCGGGGCGTCATGCTGGCGGTGAGCATCGGCGTGCTCGTCTGGCTGCGCGCCCATCTTGCCGACAGTCACGTCGGCGCCCGGTCGTTGTCACCGACCGAAGGGGCGCTGTTGTCGGCCGGTTTCATCGCCGTCTGGGGTCTCGGGCTGATGGCGCTCTGGCCGGCCGCGTTGTCGCCGCCGCGCGGCGCCGTCACGTGGGCCGCTGCGTTGATCGTCGGCGGCGGTGGTGCTTGGGCGATCATGCACGAGGAGAGCGTGACGGGCTTTGCCGATCGCACGGCGCCCGAGGGCGATCCGCCGAACGTGCTCTACGTCGTCGTCGACGCCCTGCGCGCCGACCGACTCGGTTGTTACGGCTACGACCTCCGCCGCAACCCGCCGATCTCGCCGCGCGTCGACGCGCTCGCGAAGGAGGGCGTGGTCTTCGAGAAGGCCGTCGCGCAGGCGCCCTTCACCTGGACGTCGTTCGGTTCGTTCCTCACGGGCAAGTACCCGCGCAACCACGGCCTACTGAAGATGGAGCCCAACCAGCGGCTCGACGTGAAGGACAACCGTACGCTGGCGCGCGCGCTCGCCGACGAGGGCTACGTCACGGGCGCCTTCCTCACCGGCACGCTCTCGAACGACAGCGGCCTGCTCGATGGCTTCGACACGTACTTCGAGGCGATCGTCGGTCACGAGCCTGTCACGCGTTCGAGCCGCTGGTCGGTCGTGCGCGCCGACATGCTGCTCATCAAGCTCTACAACAAGATCCGCCAGGCCCTCGACCGCGCGCGCGTCAACACGGTGGCGATGGACTGGATCGAAGAGCAGCACAGCCGCCCGTTCTTCGCGCTCGTGCACTACTACTCGACCCACACGCCCTACGATCCGCCGCAGAAGTACGTCGACGCTTACGACCCCGGATACACGGGAATGTACTCGCCGTTCCTCCAGAGCCACGGCTTCGCGATCACGCACTACCCGGATGAGTACGACTTCACGAAGGCCGACTGGAATCACCTCAACGCGCTCTATGACGGCGGCGTGCGTGAGGCCGACGACATGTTCGGCGATCTGCTCGACCAGCTCGAGCGCCTCGGCGAACTCGACAACACGCTCATCATCTTCACGTCCGACCACGGCGAAGAGCTCTACGACCACCAGGTCTTCGAACACGACTGGATGTGGAACACGAACCTCTACGTCCCGCTCGTCATGCGCTTCCCCAAGGCCGAGCACGCCGGCACGCGCGTCGAGTGGCCTGTCGAGATGATCGATATCCCGCCAACCGTCCTGTCGGTGACGGACAACGGCTCGATGCCAAACGCCGACGGCCGTTCGCTCGAACCCGACGCGGCCGGCAACGAACCCATCCCCGACGAGTTCTTCACGTTCAGCGAGAACGTCCGCTACCTGTCGATCCAGACCGACACGGTGAAGATGATCCGCAACGAGCAGTTCACGAGCCTCGCCCCGCGCTACTTCAACCTTCGCGAAGACACCGACGAGTTTGCGCCGAACAAGGGGGTCTCGGAGAAAGATCAGACCTTGTTGCGCGAGCGCGCCGAGCAGTACGCCAGCGAGATGCCCGACCTGCGCGAGCAGCTCAAGAAGCAGAACGACAACGAGGACAGCGAAGAGAGCCGCAGCATGCTCGAGGAACTCGGGTACTTCGACGGCACGAAGAGTGCGCAGTCCGCGGACGACCCACTCCCGCCCGTGCTCGGTCCGAACGAGATGCTCGAGGAAGACCTCGATCCCGTTCCGCTTCATGAGTTCGACTGGTCCAAGGACGGCGAAGATCCTTGAGCGCCTCTCCGCTGCGCCTCGACATCGTCGTCAACATCCGCTTTCCCGGGCCGCGCGCGCACGGGATCCAGGTGGCCGCCATGGCCGAAGCCCTCGCTGCGACAGGACTCGTCGTCGATGTCGTCGTCCCGCGTCGCTACCCGTTCGTCGAGATGGACCCGTGGGCTCACTACGGCGTGCGGCGCACTTTCCGTGTGCGGCGCATCGCAAGCCTCGATGCGATCGACCTCGTCAAGCCGAGCTGGCAGCGCCTTCCATTCCTGGCGCAGTCGGTGTCGTTCGGTTGGCGGGCCCTCGCGCGCGCGGCCGTCGAGCGTGACGCCGCGATTCTCGTGCGTGACCACTACACGTTGCGCGTGCTCGCCGGCGGGCTGCGAGATCGCGACCTGCTGCGCGTCAGTGCCGAGGTGCATGACCTGCCCGACAGCGACGTTCGCCGCCGTCAGCTCATCGCGTGCCTGCGCTCGCTGCCCGCGATCGTGACGATCACCCACGGCCTGCGCGACGACCTCGTCGCCGAAGGGCTCGACGCCGACAAGATCCTCGTCGCGCCCGACGGCGTCGACCTCGCGATGTTCGCGGATCTGCCGTCGCCGCAGGAGGCGCGTGCGCACCTCGGCCTGCCGGTCAACATGAAGACGATCGTCTACGCCGGACAGCTCTATCCGTGGAAGGGCGTCGACACGCTGGTGGAAGCCGTCGGCAAGCTCGACGACGTGCGGCTCGTCGTCGTCGGCGGTCAGCGCGACGACCTCGAGCGTCTCGCGACGCTGACGTCAAAGGTTGCGCGCGGCAAGGTCACGTTCTGCGGGCAGGTGCCGCGTCAAGCCGTGCCATTCCATCTCGCGGCCGGCGACGTGCTCGCCCTGCCGAACAGCGGCACCGAACGCATCTCGGCGCGTTACACGTCACCGCTGAAGCTCTTCGAGGCCATGGCGTCGTCTCGTCCGATCATCGCCACCGACCTGCCGTCGCTCGGCGAGATCCTCGAGCACGGCAGCAACGCACACCTCGTCGCGCCCGACGACCCCGCGGCCATGGCGGCGGGGATCAGCGCGCTCTTCGACGACGACATCTACGCTCAGCGTCTCGCGCTGCGTGCGCGCGAGGACGTCGAGAACTACACGTGGGCTCAGCGCGGCGAGCGCGTTGCGCGCTTCTTACGTGACCACCTGCAGGTCGGAGCGGCATGAAGCATCCTCTGACGCTCGTGCTCCTGCTCGTCGCCGTGCTCTTCGGATTCTCGCTCGACCACGGCATGCCGCATCGCTTCGTGCCCGACGACAGTGCCGTGAAGGCCGCGCTCGGTATCGCGCAGCGCATGAAGGAAGAGGGTTCGCTCGTGGAGCGACTCGTCCCGCCGTCGGGAACCTACACGACCTATCCGTACCTGCTGCCCTATGCGCACCTGGGTGCCATCGGTGTGCGCTACGCCGTCGGGCGTGCGACGGGGGAGTGGGCTTCGGCCAACCAGTTCGCCGATCTGCTCTACGACGACGCGTCGTTGGCGTGGTTGCCTGCTCGCATCGTCAACGCGTTGCTCGGCCTGCTGCTCCCGTGGGCCGTCTACCGCGCGGCGCGCGAGCTGCATCGCACGCGCGGGACGTCCGCGCTCGCGGCACTCTTCGCCGGCAGCGCGCTGCTCGTCGTGCAATACGCGCACACCTCGCGACCATGGGTGCCGTGTGTCGCGTTCGGCGCCGTCGCGCTCGCGTTCGCGCTGCGCCTGCGACGCAAGCGGACGGCGAGCGCCGTCGCGGCTCCGTGGGTGGCCGCCGCGCTGGCAGCGTCATGTCACCCGCTCGGTCTGTTGGCCTTCGGCTATCCGCTCGTCGGCATGCTCTGTGCCTTGCCGCGCACGCTCGGTGCCTGGTTGCTCGGGCCGCTGGTTGGTGTCGCGCTCACGGTTTGCGTCGGATATCCCTACGCGCTCGTTTATGGCGAGGACGCCGGGGCGGGTTCGATCACGGCCGAGTCCGGCGGTGCGGCCGAGGACGGCATCCAGATCGGCGGGCAGGCCTTCGACCCGACGTGGTTCGAAGGCGGCCGGCTCATCGACGTGGGAGCCTCGTGGTTCGGATACGAACCGGCGCTGCTGCTGCTCGGACTCGGTGGCTTGATCTTGCTCGCGCGGAGCACGAGCGAGGCGCGTCGACAAGCTTGGTGGCTCGTTGCCATTCCGACGTTCGGCTTCGCCGCCGCGTTCCTGCTCTACGAAGGCTCGCACGTCCGCTATCTCATGCCGACGACAGCCGGGCTCGCGCTCGGTGCGGCGTGCGCGGCCTCTGCCCTCTGGGCCCGCGGTGGGGCCGCGCGGGTCTTGTCGGCGCTGCTCGTCGCCTTGCCGATCGTGCAGGCGCTGCGCTTCGACTGGCTCATCGCCCAGACCGACACGCGCGTCGAGGCCGCTGCGGCGATCGTCGAGCTCACGACGAGTGACGACGTCCTCGCCGTCGACCACCACGGCAGCTACTACGCGCCGCCGCTGCGCCCCAGCGGCGCGTCGCTGGCGCCGCTCGAAAGCGCCGTCGACCTCAACGGTCGCGAGCGCCGCTGGCTCGCCTGGCACCGCGCCGATGTCGCCGATCCCGACGACGCACGGGCCATCGTCCCGATCACGCGCTTCTATGTCTTCGACAGCTACTACCCGACCGACTACAAGCTCGGCACACGCGAACGCACGTTCGCCACCGTGCTCGACGACTGGGGCGCGAACGTCTACGTGCAGATCGATCGGCTGCCCGACGATGCGCGACGCCAGCCGGTCACCGACGAGATGGCCCGTCGCGGCGAGCTCGTCTACGAGCTGTCTCCGACGCCGACGTCGCCACCCCACGAGGCCGCACTGCCGACGGACATGAGCTTCGCGCTCACGCAGCTGTGGACGTACACGCGTCCGGGGCCGTGGATCCGCGTCTGGCGTCTGTCACCGTGAACGACGCGCCGCCACCGACGGGCCCACGAGTTCTCGCCTTGACGCATTCGCTCTCGGGCGTCGACGGCGTGGGGCGCGTCGGCTGCTCGACGCTGCGCTACCTCGTGCCACGCTGTTCATCGATCGACGTCTTCCTCGGGCGCGACCACCGCGGGTTCGCCGAGGATGTCCCACGCGCGCCGAATCTCACGATCCACGCGACGCTGCCGACGAACCACTTCCCCTTCATGCCGCTGCCGAAGCTGGCCTGGGTGCTGCTCTTGTCCCTGCCGACGCTTTGGCGTGCCGCACGCCGGGCCGACGTCGTCCACAGCCTGTCCGATTATCCGATGGGGCTCATCGCCGTGATCGTCGCGCGCCTGGCCGGCAAGCCCGTGGTGGTGTCGGGCCACGGCACGTACTCCGTGACGCCGCTCACGATGAAGATTCACGGCAGTCTCATCCGCTGGATGTATGCGAAGGCGGATCGCTTCGTCATGGGCGCAGCCTTTGCGTTGAAAGTGTTGCGCCGTTCGATCGAGCCGCGCGCCGCCGAGGTCGTGCGCTACGGCGTCGTCCCGGAGGACTACGACTCGTGGCGCGCCCACGGTGTCGAACCCGGCGTGCCTTCGCCCTATGTGCTCTGTGTCGGCGAGGTCAAGCAGCGCAAGGGCTACACCACATCCGTGCCGGCGTTTCTCGAGGCGTGGCGTCAGCGTCCGCAGTTGCACTACGCGATCGTGGGGCGGGTCGCCGAGGACGACCCGTATCACGAGGCGCTCGTCGCGCAGATCACCGCAGCGGGCGCGACCGACCACGTGCACTTCCTCGGCAACGTCGACGAAGCGCAGAAAGTTGCGCTGATGCGCGGTTGCCTCGCGTTCATGATGACGCCGATGACGAGTGTCGAGGGGAGCTTCGAGGCCTTCGGGCTCGTCTTCCTCGAGGCTGGGGCCGCTGGGCGTCCCGTCGTGGGTGTGTTCGACAGCGGTGCCGAGGACGCGATCACCGAGGGTGAGAACGGCTTCATCCGTGACCGCGACGACACCGAAGGATTGGGAGCGGCGTTGGTGCGTCTCGTCGACGACGACGAACTCGCCGCGCAGATGGGCCGAGCCGGAAGAGAGCGAGCGTTGAGCCAAACCTGGGAGCACGCAGCGATCCGACTCATCGAGATCTACGAAGAACTCATCGGGGCGCAGCGATGATCCGCGGACTCGTACAACGTTTCGGTTCGCACCGGTTCGTGCGCGACACGTTCGTGATGCAGATCTCGGGCATCGTGCAGGCCGGCACGTATCTCGTCACGTCCGTGCTCACGGCGCGCCTCCTCGGCGACCACGAGATGGGGCGCTGGAGCACGTCGCTCGAGATGTACATGTTCGTCTACTTCATGATGAACATGGGGCTCGCGCGCGCCGCGACGTCGATGTACTCGGCGGCGCTGGGACGCGGGGACTTCACGCGGGCCACGGATGCGATCGCCGCGCTGCTGAAGCTCGGTGTGATCATGATCGGGCTGATCCTCGCGTTCGGTTTCCTCGTCGCGCCGAGCCTGGCCGAGTCGTTCTACGGCGACCGCGAGGTCGGTGAGTTCGCGGCCCTGCTCGGCTTCGGGTGTGTCAGCGAGGTCTTGCGTGCGCTGATGATGGCCGTGTTGACGGGCTCGCGGCAGATGAAGCGCTACGCGACGTTCGACATCATCGCCAACGTGCTGCGCGTCGGGTTCATCGGCGGGGCGCTTCTGTGGCGCCCGGAAGTGGGGGTCGTCGTGGTGGCCTACCTCGTGCACTCCGTCGTGACAGGGTTCCTGGCCGTCGACGCCTACAACCGGGCGCGCCGCGGCGACCCCGCGCTCGCGCCGCCGTCCTGGGGCGCGCTGTTCGCGGCCTTCCCGACGGCCCCGCTGCGTCAGTTCTTCGGCCTCTCGTACATGCTCGCGCTCTCGAAGAGCATGCACGGCGTCGTGACCAAGATCGGCATGCTCGTGATTCCAGGCATGGCGGTGCTCGTCGCCTCGGGCGAGGGGATGTCCGAGGCTGCGCATTACAAGATCGGCTACGTCCTGAACCTCGTGCTGCAGTTCGCCGTCAGCGCGATTCCGACGACGCTCCTGCCGACGCTCGGGCTCAAGATGGGAACAGATGACGTCCCGATCAGCGAACTCGGGGGGGTGCTGCGCAAGGTGTCCGTTGCGGCGGGAGGGATCACGGCGCTGCTGACGGTGCTCTCGGTGCCGTTCATGTGGCTCGTCATAAACTACGGCTACGGGCCGGGTTATGAAGATGCCTTCCGGTACTACTGCCTGCTCGCCATCGGCAACCTGTTCATCGGATTCGGTGTCATCACCGATCCGTTCTACATCTACGCCGGTCGGCTGAGGCACTCGATCGTCCAGAACGTGATCTACAGCTGCATTTGCCTCGTCGTGATGGCTTTAGGAGCACGTCACTACGGGCCGATGGGGGTGGCAGGTGCAGTGGGGCTTTGCCGGGGCCTGGTGCTGCTCCATCTGGTATACATATGGATCTACTTCCGTCGGCAGAGAGCGCTTCCTGCCGAGGTTTGAACCTGCGGTCGACGTCCTCTCGTCGTCCGCTCCGGCTTCCTCGCATATCCCCCGGGTTTCTCTTCGATGACGACGCCGAGTGCCATGTCCGGTCGTGACGTGACCAAGAAGAAGATTGTTCTGATGTACGTCACGCCCCCCGGCCAAGATGACTTCTTCATCGCCATGCCGCTTGGGATCATCTACCTGGGCGCGATCTTGCGCGAAGCGGGCTGCGACGTCGTGTGCTGCGACGAGCGGGTCTGCAGCGAAGCCGAGATCGAGAGCTACCTCGAAAAGGCTGAGATCCTGGGCCTCTCCGCGCTGACGCCGCACGTCAACCGTGCGATGCGCTACGCCGAGCGCGTGAAGAAGGCGCGCCCCGAGGTCATCACGGTGGTGGGTGGTCCGCACGCCACGGTCGACGTCGACACCTTCCTCGATTCCGGTGTCATCGACTACGTCATCGGTGGTGAAGCCGAAGACACGGTCGTCGACTTCATGGAAGGCATCGACAAGGGCCGCGACGGCGTCGATCAGATCCCCGGCATCGCGTTCGATCGAGAAGACGGTACGCGCCTCTCCAACCCGCAGCCGCCGCTGATCAAGGACCTCGACCGCATCCCGTTCCCCGCGTGGGAGATGCTGCCGTTCGAGCGCTACGCGGCGATGAACAAGGAACGCCTTTTCTACATCTTCACAAGCCGCGGCTGTCCGTTCCGCTGCGTGTTCTGTCAGA
This sequence comes from Planctomycetota bacterium, assembly GCA_029259745.1. GTDB lineage: Bacteria > Planctomycetota > B15-G4 > B15-G4 > B15-G4 > OFTM221. The sequence continues at coordinate 17,205 of JAJDEO010000049.1, read as the reverse complement.
AGGAACTCACGGGGCGCGGCTTCCGCACGCGCTCGGTCGACAACATCCTCGACGAACTCGAAGAGGTTGCGAAGAAGTACACGCCCGGCAACGTGCTGTTCATCGACGAACTCTTCACGTGTCAGAAGAAGCGCGTCTACGACCTGTGCGACGGCATCATGGAGCGTGGGCTGAAGCTCAACATGTCGTGCGAAACGCGCGTCGACATGATCGACTACGACATGGCGAAGACGATGAAGCGTGCGGGCTTCAACCGCATGTACTTCGGCGTCGAGTCGATCTCCCAGCGCAGCCTCGACACGCTCGTGAAGGACTACCAGGCCGACAAGGTCGTCGAGTGCCTGAAGATGATCCGCCGCGCGGGCATCTGGTCGAAGTGCTTCCTGATCGTCGGCACGCCCGAGGAGTCGATGGAAGACATCAACGAGACGGCGAAGCAGCTGCGCGCCTCGATGCCCGACCGCGTGCGTACTTCGCTGTTCAACCCGCTCACGGCCACGGCATCCTTCGAGAAGTACAAGGACCGCATCGACCCCGACCTCGTCCGTACCGAGTACGTCGACTCCGACCGCTCGCCGTACATCCACGAGAACTTCGACACCGACCAGCTCAACCGCATCAAGCGCGACTTGGTGGAAGACTACGAGGCCTGGTACGAGTCGACACCGGCCAAGATGCGTCGCTTCATGTACCGCATCCGCTACTACATCGAGAACCCCGACGAGGGTAAGGCGCGCCTTGCGCGTGCGTTCTCGTTCGGCAAGGTGAAGGCGCCGGCGCCGATCTCCGACGAGGGTGTCGAGATCTGACGATCTCTCGTCCGAGGGAACTCAGCGGGCCTGTGACGTGAAGGTGCTCGTCGCGAACGATCTCTATGCACGGTCGTCAGCGGCTGGCGTGGCGGTGTCCACGGCGGAAGAACTCGCCGCGCGCGGCTACGACGTGTCGCTGCTGACCACGACGCAGCGCAAGGGCGAGGCTCTGCGTGAGATGCGTGGTGGCGTCGACCTGCACATCGAGCACACCATGCCGTACAGCTTGCGTTGGCGCTCGCGTCGCAGCCTCGACAACCCGTCCGGCGTGGCTGCGATGCGCAAGGTCGTCGAGGACGTCAAACCCGACGTCGTGCATGTCCACAACCTCCACATGCATCTGAGCTATGCCTCGCTCGCGGCGGCGCGGTCGCTCGGCGCGAAGGTCGTGTTGCACGTCCACGACATCATGCCGGTGTGTCATCAGAAGATGTTCTGTCACCTCGACGAACGTCTGCGGCCCGGCGACGAGGTCGTCTACGAAGCGGGGATCGTGAAGTGCGCCGTGTGCGTCAAGGCGCGCTTCAACCCGCTGCGCAACCGAACGATCCGACGTGCCGTCGAACGCGATGTCGATTCGCTCGTGGCCGTCTCGCACGAGATGGGCCGTGCGCTTGAACACAACGGTTTGCCCGTCGAACGCGTGATCTTCAACGGGGTCGATCCGGCCGCGGGGGACGTGCCCGACGAACTCGTGGAGTCGCTGCGGGTGCGCTGGGGCCTCGGTGACCGTCCGGTGGTCTTCTACGGCGGACGGCTCGATCGGCTCAAGGGCGGGCTCGAACTCGTGCGGGCGCTCGAGGTCGTGCGGCGCAAGGTGCCCACGGCGGTCTTGCTCACCGTCGGCGAGGCCCTGCCCGGTTTCTACGACGAGATGCTCTCGCTTGCGGCGCGCCTCGGTATGGATGACGCGCTCGTCCACGCGGGATGGTTGAGCGGAGACGAACTCGCGGCGGCCTACCGCGTGGCCGATGTCGTAGCGACACCGTCGCTGTGCTTCGAGTCGTTCGGACTCGTGAACGTCGAAGCCATGCGGGCGCGCCGGCCCGTCGTGGCATCGATGTGGGGCGGCCCGTCCGATGTCGTCGACGACGGGCGCACCGGGTTCCTCGTCAATCCGTTGCGCATCGGCGACCTCGCGGAACGCATCACGCGGCTGCTCATGGACCCCGACCTCGCCCGTCGACTCGGCGATGCCGCGCGCGAGCGGGTCGAGAAGCTCTTCTCGATTCCCGGCCAGGTCGACGCCATCGAGCGTCTGTATGCGGACTTGGGCTCGACCGGGCGAGGTCGATCCGGATGATGTTCTGGAGCGCCGCAGTCGCGGTGCCGCCGCTCGTCCCTTCTCTCCCCGGAGGCCCCGCGTGATCACCGCCCGCTGGCGCATCATGGTCGTCGTGCTCCGTACACCGCCGAGCGCCGCCCGCCTTCCGTCGAGTGACGCGCGCGGGATGCCCCCGCGTGACCCGGTCGCATGGGCTGCACAGGTCATCGCGTGGGGCGCCGAGGTGCGAGTGCTCGATCAGGACGCCGAGCAGATGAGCGAGCGCACGGTGCGCCGCGAGGTGAAACTCTGGCGCGCCGATCTCGTCATCCTCTGGGCCGGCGGAAGCATGATCGCTGCCAGGCCGCTGCCCGATGTCGCGCCGCTCGATGCGTGCATGGCCGGCTGGGAGTCGACGTGCCCGATCGTGCTCATGGGACCGCTCGGCAAGCGGCATGGACGTGAACTCCTTGAACGCTACGACGCGCTAGCGGCAGTGCTGCCGTCCGGTGCGTCGAAGGAGGTGGCTCATCGGTGGGTGCCCGACGACCATCCCGGATCGCTCGTGCGTCGCAGTGACGGCATCGCGCTGGTGCCGGGCGAGGCGCCGCCGTTCCCCGCCGAGCTCCTCCCGGCTTGGCATCTGCTGAAGCTCGAGGCCTACGACACCGACGCCCCGGGCGCACGCCGCCGCATCGAGATTCTTGCCGGGGCCACGGCTGCCGAGGCGCTCGAGCAGGCCGGACACGCCGTCCGTCGCGCCGGCGCCCGTTTCCTCGTCTTCGCAGACCGCGACCTCGGCGCCAACGCCGAAGAACTCGAACTCTTGACGCGCGGCATGTCGGGTGTCGTCCCGGGTGTGCCGTGGGCGTGTCGCGTGAAGGCCGACCGCCTCATCCCGTCCATGGCGCTGCAGTTGCTGCGCGGCGGGTGCACGGAGGTGCTCGTCGCCTCGCCAAGCGATCCCGGCGCTCCCGGGCTCGCACCGATGGACGACCCACGCCGCTCGCGCATCGAGGCCGCCGTCGACGCGGTGCGCACGACGGGCATGTCGCCGGTCGTCGAGCACGTGATCGGACGCCCTGGGCACACGCGCGAGATCCTCGCGGCCTGGTGGCGCTGGTTCTCCGATCGTCGCATGGTCGTGCGTCCGTGCGTGCTCATCCGGCAGCCCAACGAGCGCGGCGAAGGCGGTCCCGGGCTCGAAGAGGCGCTCGAGCGTGCCGGGCGCTGGGACAACGACCTCGACAGCAAGGAGATCTCGCGCGCGATCCGCGCGCTGACGAACCGCTCGCCTGCCGGGGCGTTGGCGTGATGGTGTCCGACGAGCCTCAGCGCGCAGAGCACGGAGCGCTCGTCGACAGCGGACGAGGGTGGGCGCACCGCGCCGCGACCCCGGCCGATCACGCCGATCAACGTCGGCTCTTCAACCTCTGCTTCAACAAGCAGAAAGACGACAGCACGTTCGCCTGGAAGTACGACGAGAACCCCGACGGTCCAGCCATCAGCCGCGTGGCCTGCGACCCCGCGACCGGCGCCGTCGTGGGCGGCTACAGCTACGTCCCGCGGCGCTTCCGACGCGACGGCGAACCGGTGGTGCTGATGCAGGCCTCGGACGCCATGACGGAGCCTGCCTGGCAGGGCAAGGGCATCTTCACGGGGCTCGACGACATCGTCTGCGCTCTCGCCGCGCAAGACGGCATCCCGTGGGCCTACGCTTACTCGGGACGTCTCTCGCTCAAGGGCTTTCTGCGCAATGGTTGGGAGTGTCTCGGCCACGCGCCGCTCTGGCGACGTTGCTTCCGTTCGAGGCGGTCCCTGGCGCGCTCGGGGCGCATCGCACCGCTCGCCGTGCTCGCCTCGCCGCTCGTCGACTTGGCTCTGGGTTGGCGCGCGCGCGTCACGCTCCGGCGGCTCGATGAGCTCGAAAACGGCGAGACGGTCCTCGAGCGCGTCGAGCGCTTTGATGGTCGCGTCGACTCGCTGTTCGGCAAGTGCTGTCCGGCCACAGGACTCGTCGGCGAACGCAGCGCCGCATGGCTCAACTGGCGCTACATCGACAATCCGACACAGCGCCAAGAGGTCTTCGCGCTCTCCGAAGGCGATCGTCTCGACGGCTACATCGTCGCGGAGTTCGTCGACGGCCACGCCTACCTCGTCGACCACCTGGCCCGCGACGCGGCCGCATCCGAGCGTCTCGTCGCGTTCTTCGTGGGCGCGGCGATCGAGCGCGATGCCGAGGAAGCCACCGCGCTGCACTTCGACCACGCTCCGATCGTTCCGTTGCTGCGCCGCTGGGGCTTCAAGCGCCCGCGCGGCACCAAGCCCTTTCGCGATGTCTTTCCCTGGATCGTACGCCGCTGCGCAGACGATGGTGACCACGACGCCGACCGCGCGATGCATCGCTGGCACCTGACCGACGGAGACCGCGATGCCGAGCACATGTCACCCTGAGATGACGACGTGAAGCACAAGCTCAAGTTGATGTTACGCCGCCTCGTTGCCACGGGGCTGCACGCCACCGGTCTGCGCCGGCTGTTCCGCTCCCGGCGCATAGGCGTGCCGATCCTGATGTTCCACAACGTCGGCAACCCACCGCAGATCGAGTACCTGCCCGCTCACATGAAGGTGTCCGAGAAGCGGCTCGAGAAGCTCATCGATCTGCTGCATAAGTCGGGCTACCGGACGGTGACGGCCGGGGCGCTGGCCAAGCAGCTCGCCGAGGGGGGAACGCCCGAGGATGCTGTCGTCCTGACATTCGACGACGGCTACCGAGACAACCACGACGTGCTCCTGCCGATCCTGCGTCGTCTCGGCGCCGTGGCCACGGTCTACGTCCAGACGGGGCCGATGAAGGGGCGCCTCAACTGGCTGCACCATTACTTCTGGGTGCTGCACCGCGAAGGCCCGCACGTCCTCGCCCGGCGCCTCGCCGAGCACGTCGACAGGGTTCATCTGCAGGCTGACCTCACGGCGCTCCCGAAAGACCCTGTCGAGGCCGAGTACCAGCTCAAACGCCTCCTGAAGTACGAGCTCCGGCCCGACGACCGCGACCGCATGCTGGCAGACGTCTTCACGGAGATGGGGGGCGACGACGTCAAGCTCGCCTCCGAGGTCTATCTCGACCCCGACGCCTGCCGAGCGCTCGACCAGGCGGGCGTCGAAATCGGCGCGCATACGGTCAACCACCTGATTCTCTCGTCCCTCGATGAGAAGAAGCAGCGCAAGGAGATCGAGGGCAGCCTACGCGACCTCGAGTCGTGGTTGGGCCACAGCGTGCCGTCCTTCGCCTATCCCTATGGCCGCACGTGGGACTACGACGAGCACACGATCGAGATCCTGCGCGATCTCGGTTTCCAGAACTCCGTCACGGGGATGCCGGGCCTCAACACCCACCGAACGCCACCCATGGAGCTGCGCCGGTTTGCCGTCAACGAGGACGTCAACGTGGCCGAGCTGATGTGCGAGGTGGACGGGGTGTTCACGTGGTTCGAACGACGCGGATTCAATCTCAGCGTCGGGTGATGAACGTGCCGAAGAGGTTCCAGAGTCGTTCCGCCGAAGGTCGCAGTGGACTCCCGCGAGAACTCCGGGCTAATCTGCGCCACTCCGTCGCTCCGCTGCTGGACCCACCGTGACCGCGCTGCATCAACTCGCGCTGCAAGGCTTCCTCGTCGCGCTGACATCCGCGCTGATCTTGGTGCCACTGTGCGCCAAGATCGCGCGGCGTCTCGGCGTGGTCGACAAGCCGGGCGGCCGCAAGATCCATGCCAACGTGACACCGCTGCTCGGCGGTGTCGGCGTGTTCCTTGCAACGGCTGCCGGATTCGCGACGCTGGCTCTGTTCGAGGACAACGTCGACGGGTTCGCGATGAACCTGCCGCAGCTCAAGTGGGTGCTGACCGGCAGCGTGATCATGTTCCTCGTCGGGTTGATCGACGACGTCTTCAAGGACAGCATGGCGTTCCAGCCCAAGCTGCTCGGGCAGATCGCGGCGATCGGCGTCTTGATGTGGCCGTATCTCTCGACGCTGATCCAGAACGGCGGCACGGCCGGCCAGTGGGCCTACCAGCTCTTCTTCCTGTGCTGGTATCTGACGATCATCAACTCGTTCAACTTCTCCGACAACATGAACGGGCTCATGTCCGGCTTGTCGGTGATCTCGTTCCTCGCCGCCGTGGTGTACCTCGGATCGAGCGACAGTGAACGCTCGATGGTCCTCGCGATCGTGCTCTGCGGCGGACTGCTCGGCTTCCTGCCCTACAACTTCCCGAAGTCGATGATCTTCCTCGGGGACGCCGGGTCGATGTTCGTCGGCTTCTGGATGGCCTGGGCGCAGTTCGATCTCAGTCGTGGATTCCTCGACGTCGGTCCGCTGCTGAACATGCACCACCTACTTCCGGCGATCCTGATCATGGGGCTGCCACTCTACGACGCGGCCTTCGTCATCGTGATGCGCGCCGTCGACAAGCGCCCGATCTACCTCGGCGACGACCAGCACCTCAGCCATCGACTCGTGCGCTGTGGCTGCACGCGCACCGAGGCCGTCGTGATTCTCTGGGGGCTCGCGATCATCCTCGCCGCCGTCGGCATCGTGGCCGCGTTCGCCGAACCGCTCTGGCAGTACCTGCTCTTCTCACTGAGCTTCGTCTTCATGCTCGCCGTCACGCGCGTCGTGATGCGTGTTGAAGCCAAGACCAAGCTCTCTGCGCCCGGTACGGCCGAGTTGACCGACGATCACGTCGCGGGCGAGGGGGGCTCGTGAACCCGGCCGAGTTCGATCGGATGTTCGCGATCGAAGAGACGCACTGGTGGTACAAGGGCCGCCGAGCCCTGGTGCGCCACGCGCTCGACACGTATGCCGGCGACCAGCGTCCGCTGAAGATCCTCGACGTCGCCTGCGCGACCGGCATGTCGTTCCGCTTCCTCGCCGACTACGGCGACGTGCGCGGCATCGACATCTCCGAGGAAACCATCGAGTATTGCGGACGCCGCGGAATCGATCGCATCGTGCGCTCCGACGCGATGTTCCTGCCGTTCGCGGACGCGAGCTTCGACGTCGTCCTCGCGCTCGACGCGTTCGAGCACTTCGACGACGACATCGGCGCGATGTCGGAGACCTTCCGCGTGCTCAAGCCCGGCGGCGTGCTCGTGTGCACGGTGCCGGCCTTCATGTCGCTGTGGAGTCCGCACGACGACGCGTACCACCACGTGCGCCGCTACCGCCGCCCGATCCTGCGCTCGCGCCTGGAGCGGGTCGGCTACCGGACGCACCGCATGAGCTACTCGAGCATGACGCTCTTCCCGCCAGTGTTCCTCATGCGCACCCTCCGACGCTGGCAGAACAAGCCCGTCGAGGATGCCGAGTCCGACTTCTCCGTGCCGTTTCCGTGGCCGATCGAGAAGCTCGCCGCCGGGATCACGAAAACCGAGATCGCGCTCGAGAAGCGCGTCAACCTGCCTGTCGGCGTCTCGCTCTACGGCGTACTCGAGAAGCCGTCGCGCTGAGGCTCCCGGTGTCAGGGGGCGTCGGCGCGTAGCACCAGTGTCTCGGGGTCGACGACCACCTCGGCATCCGCCGGCACCGTGAGGCGCGCGTGTCCGTGGTGGAGTGCGACGCGCAAGATCTCGCCGTTCACGGACACCGGGACGTCCATCGGGAAGGGCAGCCCGTTTGGTGCTCGCCAGGTGAGGTCGAGCTCCTCGTCGCCGCGCTCGACGACGAGTTCGGGCAGCGCCGGCGTGCGGGCATAGACGTTGAAGAACCAGTCGAGCGGTCGACCACTCGTCGCCTCGAAGGCCGCGCGCACTGCGGTCGTGTCGACGAAGCGCGGGCCGGCGTCGGGCGCGTTTGGGCCGTGGGGGTAGCACAGCGCGCGCAGCCCAGCGAAGAACGCCTCGTCACCGAGCGTCCAGCGCAGCGTGTGCATCACCCACGAGCCCTTGTTGTAGATGTCGTTGTCCCAGGCGCCGTCGGGCTGGAAGTAGACCTCCTGGCTCGACATCGAACGCTCGGGGGCCATCGGCTTGACGAGCGTGAAGGCGCGCTTGCGCGCCATCTCCGAGAGGTAGGCGTCGCGGCCGTGGAGTTGTTCGAGGTGCAGCGCCTGCATGTACGTGCCGATGCCCTCGTGCACCCACATGTCTTTCCAATCGCTGCACGTCACGAGGTTGCCCCACCACTCGTGCGACAGCTCGTGGTGGTGCAGCCAGTCGTAGTCGGGGAAGCGCCCCGCGCGAAAGCCGTTGCCGTAGGCGCAGATCGTCTGGTGTTCCATGCCGAGGTGCGGCGTGTGTGCGATGCCGTACTTCTCGCTGCGGAACGGGTAGGGCCCGCAGATCGACTCGAGCGACCGCAGTTCGGCGAGAAACTGCGGGAAGATCTCGCGCGCTTGGTCGGCGGCCTCGGGCAGGACGTAGAAGACGACGGGGAACTCAGTGCCGTCGACGCTCGTGTAGCTCTCCTCGAGCACGTCGTAGGGCGCGATGTTCAACGCGACGTTGTAGTTTGCGATCGGGTGGGACGAGTGCCAGTGGAACTCTGTGCGGTCGCCGCGCGTCTCGGTGCTCTGGAGTGTTCCGTTCGAGGCACAGGTGAGCCCCGTCGGCACCGTGATGTGGAGGTCGAAGGTCTCGGCCTTGTCACCGGGGTGGTCTTTGCACGGCCACCAGAGGTCGGCGCCCTCGCCTTGGCAGCTCGTGGCGATCCAGGGTTGGTCGTCGGCCGTGCGTGCCCACGTGAATCCACCGTCCCAGGGCGGTCGCGGGGCCACGCGCGGAGCGCCGCCGTACGCGACCGAGACGTGGAGTACCTCGCCGCGCGTCAGCGGTTCGGGGAGGTCGACGGTGATGAGGCCGTCGGCGTGGAGGTGGGCGAGCTCGGTCTCTCCGACGCGCACGGAGTGGACGGTGAGGTCGCGCTCGAGGTGCAGCACGACGCGCGCGAGATCGGCAACGACGTCGGCTGTCAGTACGAGCACGCCCTCGATCGTCTCGGCTTCGGGGTCGACGTCGAGCGTGAGGTCGTAGTGGCGGACGTCGAACGCGGCCTGCTCGGGGAGCATCGTTCCGCCCGACGCGCCGGGGCGCGGGGGAGTCACGTCGTCGACTCCTTCCTGGGCCGAGAGCGTCGTGCAGAGGATGGACAGGACGACCGACAGCGTGCGACTCGACATCGAAGCGGACCAACGTGGGGAGGAGGGACGCGATCATCGTACGATGTCGCGCGGGGTCCACGACCGGCCCACGAGGAGATCGACCACGATGTTTGAAGCGCTCCGCCGAAGTGGCCCGCCGATGCTGTGCTTCGTCGTGCTCGGCCTGACGGGCTGCACGGCGTCGGAGGCGGACACCCCGTCGAGCGACGAGCCGCCGGCTGTCGTCGATGCGCGCCCCGATGACGCCGAGGTCCCCGCGACGCCGGCGCCCCTCGTGCCGATCGACGGCGGCAAGCTGCACCAGGGTGTCTCGTTCATCCGCGCGCCCGACCCGGGCCTGCGCGTCACGCTACGCGAGGGCGCTTGGGACGACCTCGACGCGCTGCTCGCCGCCGACGTCATCGCCGCGGGGTCACAGGTCGTCGACGTGATCGACCTGGCGCCGGCCTCGCGCGACACCGACGTCGCGCTCGAGTTCCGCGGACACCTCGCGGTTCCCAAGAGCGGCGTCTACACGTTCGCCGTCCGCGCCACGACAGCGGCGCGCCTGACGATCACGCAACGCCGCATCGTCGAGGGAAGTGGCTCCGGTGCGATCGGACTCGCCGCCGGCTATCACCCCTTCCACCTCGTCTGGATGCACGGCGAGGGCGGTGCCGCGCAGCTCGACGTCACCTGGGAAGGACCCGCCGGCAGCGGCCCGCTTCCCGCGAAGGTGCTCGTCCAGTAGCGCCGACGCGCCGGTCCGGGAGTGGGCGCGGACTGCTCGCGACGATCGCTGTGTGAAGTCCGGGCTAGAGATCCCAGACGACGATGCTGCCCGTGCCCGTGCCACCCGGACCAGCATCCGTCGGTGCCGTCGCGATCAGCGAGTCGACTCCGTTGCCGTCGAGATCAGCACCGAACACGAACGTCCCGAGCTGCGCGCCGGCGGTCGGCACGCCCTCGGTGAGTTCGATGCGTTCGACGAGGCCCGGGCCGAGGTAGACGAAGACGGCGCCGGCGTGCGTGAGCCCTTGGATGGTTGCGAGGTTGGCGCCGACGATGAGATCAAGCGCGCCGTTGCCATCGACGTCGGCCGTCTGGATCTCGAAGCCGAAGTGTCCGAGGTCTTCGGGCGTCGGGTCGTCGAACGCGATGCCGGCGAGCGGGTCGGCGCCATCGTAGATCGCTGCCTCGCCGACGCGGATGCTCGTCGGGTTGAAGCCCGTGGGCGTGCCCGTGCCGCCGGGGACGCCGACGATGAGGTCGAGCCGCGCGTCACCCACGATGTCGGCGAGTTCGAGCCGGCAGGCGAAGGCCGAGCTGCCGCCGGCATGGATGTCGAGCACGCGCGTCGGTGGGGCGACGAGCGGGCCGCTGTAGACCCACGCCTCGCCGACTTGCACGAGTCCGCTGACGACGGCCGCGGGGGCGCCGACCGCGAGGTCGTCCTTCCCGTCACCGTCGATGTCGCCGGAGGCGAGGGCAAAGCCGAACTGGGCCTCGGCCGCCGTGTCTCCGACGAGCGGCTTCTCGAGCGTGAGCGTGTGACCAAGCGTCGCGCCGTCGAAGACATGCACGCGTCCGGCGCGCGCTGATCCGCCAACCGTCGCGCCGGGTTCACCGACGGCGATGTCGACGGACCCGTTGCCGTCGAAGTCGCCCGTGCGGATCTGCAGCCCGAAGCCGGCGGCGATTTCCGGCGTTGGCGAGGTCAGCGGCGTCGCGCTCGTGAACGTGGGGCCTTCGAAGATCCACACCTCGCCCGTGGAGTCGGCGAGGCCGCCGGGCCCTGCGCCGAATGCGCCGATGAGGAGGTCGACGTCGCTGCTGCCGACGAGGTCGACGGCGGCGAGGCCGGCGCCGAACTGTCCGCCCGACTGCGGTGTGGGGTCGCTGAGCACGAGGCTCGGTGTCGTGCCGGGGCCGAACGCGATGTGCACTTCGCCCGCGCCGCCGGCGGCACCGAGTGCGCTCGTGACGATGTCGTCGCGCCCATCGCCATTGAGATCGGCCACGAAGAGTTGACCGCCGAAGCCCGTGAGCGCGGGCGTCGGAGCGACGGTCGTCGACGGACTGTGCATCGCCAGCGTCGTCGCGTTGGAGAGCTTTGGTGCAGCGGCTTGCATCGTGATGCGGACGCCGAGCAGCGAGGCGTCGTTCGGGATCGGCGACGTGATCGACAGCGTGCCGGTGGCCGGGACGACGCCGAGGTCGAGCAGGAACCACGGCAGGGTGACGTCGACGAACAGCGGGCGTCCGCCGACAGACAAGGGCGTCTCGAGGAAGCCCGGGCTGAAGACGAGGCGCGCGAACTCACCGGGATCGGCGTGGACTTCGAGCGTGACCTGCCCGCCGGGCGCCGTCTCGCCGCTGAGGACGAGCTCTTCATTCACGACCAAACCGTCGCTGGCCGACAACAGCGGCGACAAGGCTGACGCTGCGAGCGCGAGTGTCCACGGATTTCGTCCGCCGTTGCCTGAGTCGATCACTGTGCTCCTCCTCTTCACCGCTCTGTCCGCGGTGCTTCTCGAGCAAGGGGGGCGGAGCGCTCCCCTCGGTGAACTCATGGTAGCGGGGGATTGAACGGGCTGCGTCGAATGCGTCTCCCGTGAACGAGCGTCGCCCACCGTGCGCGGAGACCCCACGAATCGTTGGATTCGTCGAGCCAACGCACACGATGGGCGATGGTCGTGCGATCGCGACTCAGCGATCAGGGGTACTGACCCGACTCCGTCGCGTACTGGTAGATGCGAATGAAGTGCTGGAAGTCGAGCCGGTTCTCGATGCCGTCGAGGTCCGTCGAGCCCTCACCGTGGTCCTGGGCGTAGCACTGTTCGACGTACTCGATGGCCTTGTCGAGATAGGCATCGTCTCCGGTGTCCAGCCACGCTTCACCCAGTCCCAGAAGAATCGGGTGACTGTTCGAGTTCTGGTAGCTGTTCACCGTCTTCGTCTTTACGCCGTAGCTGTACACGAGCGAGCGCGTGGCCGGGTTCGGCTGCCAGGGCAGCAGCTCCTTGCGCGTGTAGTACGCGTAGTCACGGAGACGACCGCGGGCCTGAAGGCCATCGGCATCGTCGAGACCAAGCACACGTGCGGCATGGAACATCGCGATCGGGCCGAAGCTCGCCGCGACGAAACCACGCGTGATGTAGTTCTCACCGGGCCCCAGCTCCGTCTTCGCCGTGCCCGAGTTCACGAAGTAGCGTCGCGAACCGAGGTCGGGCGATTCCGTTTGCCAACCCCAGCCATCCACGCCGGTGTCGACAACGAGGGTGTTGCTGGTGTTGTAGACGATGCGTTCGCGCAGCTTGTTCTTCATCACGGCACTGTCCGTGAACTCGGCAACGATCGCCTGGGCACGGATCGTCTGGAGCATGCCGCGCTCCTGTGCACCCAGGTAGATGTCCGAGAGGATCTCGACCTCGTCGAAGATCGCCTCGTAGAAGCGCATGTCACCCGTGAGGTGGTAGGCGAGGATGATGCCCTCGCGGTACCGGTGCTCGGTGTCACCTTCATGAGCCGTCGTGTGCGCGATCTCGTCGTTGCTCGCACCGGGATCGTTCTGGTCGTGCCAACCGTCCGAACGCTGGATCTGCCATTCCGACTTGTACAGCGCGAGATCCATTCCGTTCAGGTACGGGCCGCCGCGACCGTGACGCATCCACATGCCCGCCAGGTCCTTCTCGATGCCCGCGTGGTTGTTCGTCCCGCCCGTACCGTGGGCCGGGAGGAAGCGCGTGACTTCGAGCGGTGAGTTGGCGGCATAGACAGCCTTGGGCATGCCCATGTCGCTGTAGACCGCTTCCTGGTCGGCGATGGTGACGAGGTGATAGGGGAAGACACCCGTGTCGTTGTAATACGAGTAGTCAGCCACACGGCCTGCGAGCGGAACGTCGCAACGAGCCGCGACGGTCTCGGGCGCACCCGCGTCGTCGTGGAACGAGAAGACACACGAGCGGCTCTCATGCTGACGCCAGACGAACGTGTAGTCGCCCTGCTTGCGCCCTGTCCAGAGACCGGCCGCGAGGCTGCCGTCACCCGAGACCTCGAGGGCCGCGGGCCACCACTGCGCCATGTTGCGGATCGCCACGGTGGCACCGCCGTTCGTGCCACGCAGATCTGCGAAGCACGGGTCGGGGTACTGGTCTTCGTTGCCGAGCGAGTGCAGCTCGTTGCCGTTGTGGACGAGGCGGTAGCCCTTCTCGATAGGCACGCCGTCTTCGTCCTTCGCGATGTGCGGCTTGTAGCCGGGCCCCTTACCCTCGACGCCGAGCGTGTCCTTGCTCGAGTACGCCTGGTAGAGGTACGCGGCGTTGTTGCCTTGGAGCGCGAACTCGGCGATGCCGTTGTGCTGCGCGAAGCGAGCCGTCGGAGCACCGGAACCGGTGTCGAGCTGCACGACGAGGCCGAGGCTGTCGATCACGGCGTGCTTCGGACGCGAGATGTTCGCGTTGCGCACCGTGAACGTCACTTCGACGTCCGTCGAGCCGTAGTGGGTCGTGATCCAGCAGCTGAAGTCGAGGATGTCGTCACCCGTGACCGCGCGGAGCTTGCCGTCCGCGCGAACGACGGCGCGCATCGGACCGTTCTGTTCGATCGTGAAGCTCGTGACAGGACTCGGGCCCATGAGGAATCCGTCGGTCGTCAGGCCGCGGATGCCGGGGCTCGTGCCCGGGTCGACGACCTGCTTGCCGTTGATGACCACGCGGTCGAAGAGGTTGAACGTGCCCGACGTGAGCAGGTCGACCTGCATCACGCCCGTGTTCAGCACGATGCGCGACGACTGCTGCGTGGCGATCGAGTTCTGACCCGACACACCACCGCCTTCGACAACCGACTGCGACGCGTTCTTCTTGCCCGCGTCGAGGTTGGCGATCGTGGACGCGAGCGCCCAGCGCACCGAACCGTCGGGCCACGACGACAGAGTCGAAAACTGGAAGCGGCTGGCACCGTCCATCGCGAGCGACGGACGACCCTGCACCTCGTAGACGACACCTTCGGGGAAGGGCACGCCGAACGTCACGCCCGCACCCGCGCGGTCAATGCCGCTGGCACCCGACGGGATCGCCTCTTGGATGATGACGGGCACGTCGACCGGACCGCTCTGCGGGTTCGGCTCGGGCACGCCGCCGGGTGCCGGATCGTCCGGGTCCGGCGGCGGCGGGTCACCGCCACCACCGCTTCCACCGCTTCCACCGTTCTCGCCGGGGTCACCTTCGCCGTCGTCGGAATCCAGGATCTCCTGGATCGACTCTTCAAGATCGATGATCGCAAGCGAGATCGTGTTGTGCTTGACCTCCAGGGCCTCGACCTTCTTGCCGAGGGCGGCGATCTTCTTCAAGCGCAAGGCTTCGAGCTTCAGCGCGGCCTTCCATGCCACCTTCGCGAGCTTGAAGGCCTGCACGCCTTCCTTGTATTCCTTGCGCGCGGCGATCAACGCTTCCTTCGCCGCCACCTTCTCGGCGAGCGCGGCGACGACGGCTTCATAGGCCGCCGCGAGTGCCGCCGCCTTGGCAGCGATCTCGTCAGCCGTGCCTGAGGGCAGCTTGTTCGCCTGCTTCAGGCCGCCCTTCTCCGTCGAGACATCGGCCTTGCAGCCCTGAAGCACTTCCTTGGCTGCCAGAAGTGCCTCGAGCAGATCGAGCATGGTTTGCTGGGCCGCGAACATCGCGGTCTCCAGGCCGGGAAGGAGGGCCTGGACGTTGAGCAGCTTGGCGAGCTGTCCGGCGCTCTTCTCTTCGGCTTCCGCGACCTTGGCCTCGAAGTTGAGCAGCTTCAGCTCGTGCTTCGCGATCTTGGCGAGCATCTTGTCGATCTTCGCCTGGTCGTCGGGGTCGAGCTCGCCCCAAACGAGATCCTCACCCACGAGACGCTCGACGGTCACGTCGAACGCCGCGGGCTGCGGGATGTCGAGAGACGGCGTCTGCGAGGGGGCGCGGGGCGCGTCGATCGTCGCTGCGATGCCCCCGCTGGCGACGAGCGCCTTGGCCGGCCGATCCGGCGCCGAGGGGCTGGGGCTGCCACCCACGATTCCGGCGAGAGCCAATGCGACCGAGCCGGCGGCAACCGCCGTCAGGGCGATCGCTGGGAGGGGGGACGTGCGTCTGGTCCTGCTGCGCTTATTCACGGTGGTGCCTCACGGAGTGTGTCCAGTGGTTGCCAGGTTCGTCGGGTCGCCCCAGGGGTGAGTTGAGGACGAGCGGGAACTGGTGCATCCGGCGTCTCGGAGTGATGCGTTCGGGAGCGGGCGCGCGGGCCGCCGTGAGGCGGTTCTCGACGAGACGTCTCGAAAGTGGCGTCAGGCCGGAGGGGCTCTTGATACGATGAGCCCGTGATGGACATCCTGCTGATCAACCCACCGCCGCCGCCGCGTCAGCGCGTCTCCCGAGGCCTGATGGGCGGGTTCGGCATGGTCGTGGGCGAGGGGCTCTGCTACCCGCCGCTCGACCTCATGTACGTCGCCTCGATCCTCGAGGCGAACGGACATCGTGCGCGCATCATCGATGGTGAGGCACAACAACTCACCACGAGCGATGTCATGCGACAGCTCGGCAAGCCGGCCGTGATCGGACTGGCCACGTCGAGCGCGACCCTCGAGCTCGACCTCGCGCTCGTCGACGAGATCAAGAAGGTCGTGCCCGACGCGATCGTCTTCATCACCGGCAGTCAGGGCAGCAAGGTGCCCGACTTGGCGCTCGTGAACTCGAAGGTCGATGCCGTCGTGCGCGGCGAGCCCGAGCTCACTGTGGCCGAGATGGTCGAGGCGCTCGAGAAGGGCGACGACCCGCTGAGCGTCGCCGGCCTCTCGGTGCAGCGCAACGGCGAGGTCGCGCACAACGACAATCGCGAGATGTTGCGCGGCGATGCACTCGACGCGCTGCCCTTCCCGTCACGACAACTTCTGCCCAAGGAAGACTATCGCATCCCCACGATGGAGGGTCCGATCCAGACGGTGCAGTCCTCGCGTGGGTGTCCGATCAACTGCACGTACTGCGGTTACGTCGTCGCCCAGGGCATCCCGTGGCGCGGTCGTTCGGCGCGCAATGTCTTCGACGAACTCGAGCACATCGTGCGTCACGAAGGCATCACGAACGTCGTCTTCCGCGACCCGCTGTTCGCCCACGACCGCGAGCGCGTGCTCGACCTCTGCGACATGCTCATCGAGGCCGACGTCGGATTGAAGTGGCAGTGCGAGACGGCGATCAAGACGCTCGACGATCCGATGATCGAGAAGATGGCGCGTGCGGGCTGCGTGTCGGTGTCGTTCGGCATCGAGTCGGGCAACCCGGAGCTGCAGAAGAAATACAGCCGCGGCAAGATCAAGGACCGCGAGCACGCGAAGGTCGTCATGGACTCATGCCGCAAGCACGGCATCGCGACGCGCGGGTTCTTCATGATCGGCTTCCCCGAGGAGACGCCGACGATGGCCCGTCAGACGATGGACCTCGCGGTGTACCTGAATCCCGATACGGTGCAGTTCACGGCCGTGACGCCGTACCCCGACACGAAGCTCTACAACGAGTCGAAGGGCGACGAGGAGTACGACTTCTCCAAGTTCACGGGCACCACGCCCGTGGGTGTCGCCAAGGAGATGACCGACGACCAGGTGTCGTCGCACATCCGTGAGGCCTACCGGCGCTTCTATATGAGGCCGGGGAGGGTGCTGCGCGAGCTGAAGCGGCCGCAGTTGATGTGGCAGCGGTTTCGGCGGTATCTCGGGTTGTTGTCGACGGCTGGCGACGGGTAGGTCGGGGGCAGGTGGCTTTGTGCTCGTGCTTGTGCTTGTGCGCCGTTGCGCGTCGACGACGACGTCGCGGCTCGGGCACGGCTCTTGGCGATTAGGGGATCGCGTGGCGTTTTGTGCGGCGCCGTGAAGTCGCTCGCGGCGTCGTCGTCGACGCGCAACGGCTCGGTGGGTGCCGGATGTGCGGGGGTGCTGGGCACAGGGGTGGGTTGGGGAGTCGTGCTTGGAGCGGAGGTTCGG
>JAJDEO010000048.1 GCA_029259745.1 Planctomycetota bacterium | reverse complement strand
GCGCTCGAGAACGTCGGCACGGAGGACTACCTCATCGTGTCGCGTTTCCTACCGACGGCACTCATCAACAAGCAGTCGAACTTCAACTTCAACGCCAACGGCACGGTGGCGGCCAACGATCACCGGCGCGCCTTCGGTCTGCTCAGCCGCTACACGGCGGGGCTCTCGGGCCTGAGTGGTGAGTCGGAGTTCGCAGCCGGCGCACCGATCCGCGTCGGCCCTGACACACCGCAGCCCGGCATCAACGAAGGCTCGTCGGGCTACGAGACGCTGGCGCGCAACAGCGCCGGCCAAGAAGTCCTGACGCCGAAGGAAATCCAGCTCGTCCGCGCCATCACGGTGGGTGACTTCCTCGACCAGGTCTACTTCGATCCGGACAACCCGTGGGCCATCCCGGCCAACCACCGAACGTACAACGCACCCCAACAGGGCTCGGTCGCCACGAACCTGATCTCGGACCCGCCGCTTCCCAACCCGCCGCCGCTGCGCTTCCCCGTCGGCTTGCCGCACACCGCGGTGCTGTTCGACCAGAGCGACCTCGAAGCCGCGCCCTTCATCATCGAGGGCAACGAGGTCTTCACGGCCGACGGGTTCATGAACTACAGCGACGGCTCGATCGGTGGCGCCTCGCCGCAGACGATCAACGGGTTCATTCAGCTCAACCCGCGTTCGAACCAGAGCAACACGAGCTTGTTCGACGTGCCGCCGCTGCCGCGCGCCGGTTTCAACTCGCCCTTCCCGGGCTTCGGTGCCGCGAGTCAGCCGAAGTACGTGCAAACCGGTCCGCAGCCGAAGACGTCCTCGTCGGGTGCCGTGGTCTTGGCCACGCTCAACGCCGGTGCGCCGGGTCAGTTCCAGGCCGGTGGCCTGCAGGCGCCCGTCTACCAGTCGCGTCAGCAGATCGGCAACTTCCTCTTCATGTCCGACGGTGTGAACAAGAAGGTCTACGCGCTGAACTCGAACACGATGGAGATCCTCGAGGAGATCAGTCTCCCCGATCCGTTCGGCCTCGCCATGACGCCCGACAACGAACTTCTGTTCGTCACGAACGAAGGTGACAACTCGGTGTCGGTCATCGATGCCGACCCGATCAGCTCGACGTTCATGCAGGAGATCAAGCGGATCGACGTGGGCTTCGGTCCACGCGGGATCGCGATCGCGCCGGACAAGGAAGACGCCCTCGTGCTGAACTTCCTCGGCAACACCGTCACGATCCTTTCCGTCAACAGTCTGACGCCGCGCAAGGTGCTCAACAGCGCCGAGATCGATCGCCCGTTCGACATCGCACTTGGTATGCGTGAGACGAGTTCGGCCAGTGTGCCGGGCTTCCAGTCGGGCACGTATCACGGGTTCATCTCGAACTTCGGTGGTGACAATGTGCTGGTGTACGAGTCGGGCCCTGACGGTCTTGCGGGCATCGGCTTCGACAACCTCATCGGCAGCGTGCGCCCGAACGATCCACCGGACGACGTCCTCATCTGGGCTGACATGTTCAACCCGCGTGGCGTCGCGTACGACCCGATCACGCCGCTCGACACGTTCAGCGGTACGGTCGGCTGCTTCGTCGCTCACACCGACGAGCAGGGCCGCGGTGTCGTGACGCGCGTCGCCTACACGAAGGACACCTCGCCGGGTGTCGATACCTTCAACACGCAGGCGGCTTCGGCCGGCTTCGGCACGAAGGTCTTCGAGGTCATCTCGCAGTACGTCGTGCCGGGCTCGGAGCCGGCCGGTGCCGGCCTCGACGTCGCCCTTCCGGACTTCAACCGCGAGCGCTTCGAGGACACCGACTTCGGCTCGTTCTACAACCTCTTCAACGCAGGCGGCACGACGAAGCAAGCGGGTATCTTCTCGCTGCCTCGTAACCACAAGTACCCGCTCGCCGACAACATCGTTCCGACGTCGACGAACGGACCGCGCTGGGAGCCGGATCGCCTCTACCTGTCGACCGACAAGGCGCGCGTCTACGCCTTCGACATCGACTCGAGCACGCTGCTGAACGTGATCGACACGAACGGCCGCAACGTCCCCGTGATGTCCGCCTACTTCGAGCAGTGACGGACACCACACCCGACCCTCGGGACCCTCACAAGGGGCGCGCCGTACGCGGAATGTTCGCGTCGATCGCCCCGCGCTACGACCTCCTCAACCGTGTGCTGTCGCTGGGGCTCGATCAGAGCTGGCGACGTGCGATGGTCGCGAGGTTGCCGGCGCTGGGTCCCGAGGATCGGGTGCTCGACCTGTGCACGGGCACCGGCGACGTCGCGCTTGCGCTGGCGGACGCCGGTGCCCGCGTGCATGCCGGCGACTTCTGTCAGGAGATGGTGCAGCGCGCCCCCGAGAAGGAGGGCGCCAAGGAGCATGGCATCGGTTGGTTCGTCGGCGACGCCCTGTCGCTGCCCTACGCCGCTTCCACGTTCCGCGCGCTGACGGTCGCCTTCGGCCTTCGCAACGTCGAACACCCGGGCAACGGCCTGGCCGAGATGGCACGCGTGCTGTCTCCGGGCGGGCGCCTCATGGTGCTCGAGTTCAGCAAGCCGACGGTGTGGCCCTTCTCGGCCCTGTATTCCTTCTACGTGTTTCGCGTCCTTCCGACGCTTGGTCGGATGTTCTCGGGAAGTAAGGTAGACGCCTATCGCTACCTACCCGAGTCGGTGTGGAACTGGCCGGGTCCCGAGGAGCTGGCCGCCATGATGAACGAGCGAGGTCTCGAGGTCGTCGAGCAGAAGTCGTTCCTGTTGGGAGCGGTGGTTCTGCACGTGGCCGACAAGCGTTGACCGACGCCGCCGCCGCTGTTTCCGAGCGTTGGCTCGCCCGCTACGCGCGTGAGGCGCGTGATCTCGACCTCAGCCTTCTGATGGTCGTGCCGCTCCTGGCTACCTACGAGCTGGCCATGGTCGTCGTCGACTCCCCGGTGCGGAACGGCGCCGAGATGGTGTTGACGGAGCTGTTCCGCCAGGTCGACCCGCGCATGCTCGCCACGTGGCGCTGGATCGTCATGGGCCTGCTGGCGACGTTCGGTGCGATCGGCGTCGTGCGCCATCGCCGGCGCATCGCGCGCGCCCACTGGATCCTGCTCGAGGCGCTCGTCTTCGCCCTCGTCCTCGGCCCGGCCGTGGGCTGGATGGTGGGGCGCATCGGCCTCTCCGTCCCCGGATCCGATCCGACCGGTGCGCCGGCCTGGATGGCCATGCTGCTCAGCGTTGGCGCCGGGATCTGGGAGGAGCTCTTGTTCCGGTTCATGCTCCTGGGTGGCCTCGTGGTGATCCTGCACCGCGCCGTGCGCCTCAATCACGCAACGGCTCTGGCCGTCTCGATCCTGGTTTCGGCCCTCGCATTTGCGTTCTATCACCACGTCGGCGACTTCGGCGAGCCGCTCGAGCTGCACCGATTCGCCTTCCGAACCGTCGCCGGTACACTGCTCGGCATCCTCTTCGCCACCCGTGGTCTCGCTGTGGTCGTCTACATGCACGTTTTCTACGACCTTCTCTGCGACCTCCGGCTCGGGTTGAGTTGATGACGCGCGCGCTCGTCGCGATCACCGGCGCCTCCGGCGGCATCTACGGCGTCGCACTCGTCCACCGGCTGCTGGCCAGCGACGTCGAGGTGGACGTCGTGATGTCGCCCACGGCCAAGCTCGTCCTGAAACTCGAGCACGACCTCACGGGCGACCCGCTCGGGTATCTGACCGACGCCGAAGGTCGCCGCCCGGCGCTGCTCGACGTCGGCAACCTCGCGGCCCGCCCCGCGAGCGGCAGCTCGGCACCCGACGCGATGATCGTCGCGCCCTGCTCGATGGGCACGGCGGCCCGCATCGCCGCAGGCACGAGCGAGACCCTGATCGGCCGCGCCGCCGACGTCATGATGAAGGAGCGTCGACCGCTCGTGATCGTCCCGCGCGAGACGCCGCTGTCGACACTCCACCTGCGCACACTCACAACGCTGTCGGAACTCGGCGTCCACGTCGTGCCCGCCATGCCGGCCTTCTACACCAAGCCGACCACTCTCGATGACATGATCGCCTTCGTCATCGACCGCGCCATCCAAGCGGCCGGCCTCCCGATCCCCATGCGCCACGAATGGCGCGCCCCGGGGAACGCCTCGCCATGACCGCCGCAGCCCTTACGTCGATCCTGCGCGACATCAAGCTCGGGCACTCCGTCTTCGCCCTGCCGTTCGCGGCGCTGGGGCTCTTGTGGGGGACGCGCGGGGAAGTGCCGAGCGTCGAGCTGATCCTGCGCGTGGTGCTCGCGATGGTGTTCGCTCGCTCGGCCGCGATGGCCTTCAACCGCCTCGTCGACCACGGCTTCGACGCGACCAACCCGCGCACGAGTCAGCGCGCACTGCCCTCGGGCGCCGTCGCGCGGGGCGAGATGATCGCGTTCCTCGTGATCTGCTCGGCGGCCTTCATCGGCACGTCCGCGACGTTTGGCCCGCTCTGCATGTGGCTCTCGCCTTTCGTGCTCGCCGTGCTCTTCGCCTACTCGCTGACCAAGCGCGTCACGCAGTGGGCACACCTCTTCGTGGGCATCGCGCTCGCTCTGTCACCGCCGGCCGCCTACCTCGCGGCACGCGGGTCGATCGGGGATGACATCCTGCCCGTGCTGTGGCTGTCGCTCGCCGTGATCGGCTGGGTCGCGGGCTTCGACATCATCTACGCCTGCCAGGACACCGAGCACGACCGACGCGAAGGGCTCTTCTCGATTCCGTCGCGCCGCGGCGTCCTGCCTGCCCTCGCCGTCTCGCGCAAGCTCCACGCAGTCATGCTGATCGCGCTCGGCGCGTTCATCGTGACGGCCAACCTCGCGACGTGGGCGTGGATCGGATTCGTCATCGTGGCCCTGCTCATCGCGATCGAGCACATGCTCGTCCGCGGCGGAGACCTCTCGCGCGTCAACGCGGCGTTCTTCACGATCAACGGCGTCGTTTCCATCGCGTTCGCGGTCTGCGCCGGAGTGGACATCCTGTGGCCGTAGGGAAACGCAAGGCGCCGACGTACCTCGAGGCGCGCGACGACGCCTGTGCGCGTTTGTCGTCGGGATCGCTTCCACCGCTCGTCGTCATCACGGGTGACGAGCCGTTTCTCAAAGAGCCCGTCCTCGAGGCGATCAACGCGGCCGTGAGCGGCGACGTCGAGACGTTCGCGCCGCGCCCCGGAGAGCCGGACGGGTCGGCGTTCCGGAGGCTCATGCAGGACTGGACGACGGCGTCGCTCTTCGGCGCCGGACGCGTGGTGCTCGTGCGCGACATCGGCAAGTGGATCCGCGCGCCGCAACTCGCCGAGCTGGCCGCCGTCGAAGCGCCGGCCCATCACCTCGTCCTCTCCATGGCGTCACTCGATGGACGCAGCAAGCTCGCGAAGAAGCTCAAGTCGGAGGGCGGCGTCATCAACCTCCCTCCGCTGCGTGACGCGCCGCCGCCGTGGATCGCCGACGCCAAGCCCTGGGACACCGAACTCGTGGCGTGGGTGATCGACGCGGCGCAACGTCGCGGAGGCTCGATCAAGCCCGACGTCGCCTTCGAACTCGTCGAGCGCATCGGCAACACGCCAGCGCGGCTCGATCAGATTCTCGGCCGCCTCACCGACCTCACCGACGGTCGCAACGAGCCCACCCTCGAGGACGTGCGCCGCTTCGTGCCCTTCACGAGCGCGCGCCTGCTCGAGCTCTTCGACCGCGGTCTGCGCAAGGGTGACGGCGCACGCGCGCTGCAGCTCCTCGATCGCATGCGCCATGACGGCGTGCTCGACCACGGCGGCAAGCTCGTCAGCGGAGACGCGGTGGGGGAGATCATCCTGCGCACGCTCACGTCGAGCCTGGCGCGCCTCGTCGCCGCTCACGAGGCGCTGTCGCCGGCGCTCATGGCCGCCCTGAACGCCAAGCCGTGGCATCGTTCAGCGGACGACAAAGCGGCCCTCGATCGCGTGCTCGGCGTCGGCGGGGCACGCGTCTTCCTCGAACGCGATCTCAAGGCCAGCGACCGCGCCGGCGTGACGTCGGCCTTCCGACGCTCCGTCGCGGCGCTGCGCGCGAGCCGCGACGGACGGCCGGTGTCGATGTCCGCGCTGACCTTGCGACTCGCCGCCGACTTCAAATCCCGCGCGCCGCAACGCGCCACAGCAGCGCGCCGACGAGGAGCAGCCGCATGGTGATCAAGGCCCTGCCCCGAGCCGTCGTCGACCGCATCGCCGCCGGCGAAGTCGTCGAGCGCCCGGCCTCGGTCGTCAAGGAACTCGTCGAGAACGCCCTCGATGCCCGCTCGACACAGATCAGCGTGGAGATCGAGAACGGTGGTCTCGGCTTGATCCGCGTCTCCGACGACGGCACCGGGATCTCACGCGACGACCTCCCACTCGCCTTCGCCGCGCACGCCACGAGCAAGCTGACCGATGTCGACGACCTCCAGCACATCGGGAGCTTCGGCTTCCGTGGTGAGGCCCTCGCGAGCATCGCGGCCGTCTCGCACACCCGCGTCGCGTCGGCGAGCGGCGACGACGGCGAAGGCTGGAGCCTCACGTGCAACGCCGGCGTGCTCGGTGAGCCGACGCCGCGTCCGCGCGCGCGCGGCACGGTCGTCGAAGTGCGCGACCTGTTCCACAACACGCCGGTGCGCCGTCGCTTCCTCGGAGCCGCGACAACCGAGTCGGCCCGCTGCCGCGAAGTCGTCACGGCACTCTCGCTCGTGCACACGGGCGTGCGTTTCGAGTTCAGCGCCGACGGAAAACGACGTTACTCGAGTGGTACCAGCGAGGCGCGCATCGATCGCGTCGAGGCGGTTTACGGAGCCGACTTCCGCAGCTCGCTGATCGCCGTCGAAGGGCGCGTCGAAGGTCTCGCCGTCGAAGGCTTCATGACGCTGCCATCGGCCGCGCGCCCGCGGCCGCGCACGCAGCTCGTGTTCGTCAACGAACGACTCGTCAAGGACCGCTCGCTGATCGCCGCCGTGCGCACGGGCTGCAAGGACTTCCTGCCCGGAAGCCTCCAACCGGCCTTCGTGCTCTCGCTGTCGATGGACCCGGCGCGCGTCGACGTGAACGTGCACCCGACGAAGGCCGAGGTGCGCTTCCGCGACCGCGACGCGATCTTCCGCCTCGTGCGCCGCGCCTGTCGCGACGCGCTACTGGCCGCCGACCTCTCGCCGCGCGTCACGGCCGAAGCGTTCGGGTCCACGTCCGCACCGTCGGCCCCGAAGTCGTTCGGCCTGCCGCCCGGCTCCCCGCCTCCCAGCTCACGCTCGAGCGGTCGAGCCGGGGCGATCCAGCCGACGCAACCGACCGCGCACCCTGGCGGCCTACAGCCCGAGCATGTCGCCGAGGCGCCCGACGTCCTCTGGCCCGCCACGCCGCACGGCCCCGCACCGGCCACACCGGCTGTCCCCGCACCGGCGCCGCGCGCCGTGCAGCAGTTCCTTCAGTCGCAAAACACTTACTTGCTGCACGACACGCCCGAGGGCCTCGTCGTCATCGACCAGCACGCGCTGCACGAACGCGTGCTCTACAGCAAGCTGCAGAAGGACCTCGCGGACGGCAAGCTCGAGAGCCAGCGGTTGCTCATGCCCGAGACGGTCAAGCTCTCGCCGATCGAGCACGCCCAGGCGCTCGAGATGCGCGACGAGCTGGCGCGCTTCGGGCTCGAGGTCGACGACTTCGGCCCCGACACCGTCGCCATCCGCGCCGTACCGGCCGTGCTGCGTCACGAGCCGCTCGACGACCTGCTGCGCGCGCTGCTCGACCCGCCCGACCTCCACGGCGGAATCCCGAACGGCCTCGACCGACGGCTCTTCACGATGGCGTGTCACGCCGCCGTGCGTGCCGGCGACGCGCTGTCCGAGCCCGAGGCGGCGGCCATCCTCGAGCAGGGCGCCGCACTCGAGCACGACGACACCTGTCCGCACGGCCGCCCGACGCGGCTGGTGATCACTCGCGACGAACTCGACAAGCTGTTCAAGCGCACGGGCTTCTGAGCGCCACGCGCGATTCGGCGGCTACTTCGTCGCCGGGACCGCGAACATCTTGGCATCGATGGGAGCATCGATCACGAGCAGGGCGTTGCCCTTGTCGTCTTCGACCACGCCGAGGTCGGCGATCTCGTTGGCCCGGTCCTCGGTGATCTCGAGCACCTTGATGCTCAGGGGCACGCGCAGGCCCGACTTCGTCGTGCCGTGGAGTCCGAAGACGAGCGAGAGCCGATTGCGCAGCGCCGACTGCACATCGAGGCGACGCAGCGCTCCGTCACGGCCGATCGCGAAGCGCAGCTGGATCATCGCCGAGTCGTCGGGCGTGTTCGTGAAGAGGACGTCGGGCAGGCTTGCAGCGACGTACTCGACGGGGTGTTCGATCCCGTCGAGGTCCGTGACCGAGCCTGTGCCAGCGCCACGCAGGTTCGAGAGGCGCGAGATCATCGAATCCATCGCCACGGCATCGATGAGCAGACTCGTGATGCGGAGCTGCTCGTCGAGGCGCTCGAGATCGACGTCGTAGAGGTCGGGTCGGTCGGAGTAGACCCGCACCTCGCCCGTCTTGTCGTTGCGGAACCAGGCCTCGCCGTCGTCGTAGCCGACCGTCGAGCGCGTTCCGGTGACAGCCTCCACGGAGCGCGTGAGCATCCGCTCGGGCTCGCGGACGAACCAACGCTCGATGTCGGCAGAAAACGTGCCTTTGGCGTCGTTGACCGTGACGTAGAAACGTCCATAGAGCGACGAAGCCATCGGCAACGGCTCGCTGCCACGCTGGAAGCGCGCGGCGCGGTCGAGGATGCTTCTGGCCTCAGCGCTCGTCTCGGCGGCATCCTGGCCACTGGCGAACGCAGCAGCCGTGAGAACAAGAGCGGCGGTGATCGAACGGAATAGCTTCATGGCGGATCTCATCTCCACGTCGACAGCGCAGGGACGGATGTCCGGGCGTGTGGTTGCGTGGTTGTACGGCGCTCGTGGTGCGCTGTGGGTCATCATCTTGAGCGCCATCGTTCCGTACAGCGAACTCCGACACCACTCGTTCGTGCATGACGATCATGATCTTCGCGGTCCCGGGAGTCTTGTCACCGATCCGGCAGTTGACATCCCGACCCTGCTCAGTGCCGATCTCTTCGGTCGCCCCGATCAGCTCCACGGCCACAGCGGATACTGGCGTCCGCTTGTTCTGTGGTCGTTTCGCGTCGAGCACGAGCTGACCGGCGGATCGGTGCGCGCGACGGCCTGGCTCGGGCACATGGTGAACTTCATCCTCCATGCCCTCGTCTGCGTGGCGCTCTGGTGTCTTCTCCGAGCGCTCGAGCTCCCTCCGCCGGCCGCGCTCCTGGCCGCCGTCGCCTTCGCCGTCCATCCCGTGCATGTCGAGGCCGTCGGCTGGCTCGTCGCGCGCAGCGAAACCCTGCCGCCGCTCTTCGTCTGGAGCGCCATGGCCTGGACCCTCGCGGCCAAGCGGGCGGGGGGGCGACACGCGGCCCTCGGCGTCCTGGCCTGCCTGGCCGCGCTGCTGAGCAAGGAGACGGCCGCGTTGCTCGTCGGCCTCTGGGCGCCGGTGATGATCGCGTCGGGACGCCCGTGGCGGCAGAGCGTTGCCGTGCCAGCCGCGGCCCTCGCCGTGTACGCGACCTTGCGCCTGTCGATCTTCCCCGGCGGTGTCGACCCGCTGGGCTATGCCGGCCCCGACGACACCCTCACGCGCTGGTTGACGTGGCTCTCGATCCTGCCCGACCAACTGCGGCTCAGCATCTGGCCGGGGTTCGAGAGCAGCCCGATCCATCCCGTGGCCGAAGCGCGCGGATGGGGTGCGCCCGGCGTGCTCGCCGGCGCGCTGCTGCTCGTCGCCGGACTCATCGCCTCGTGGTGGAGCTGGCGACGCCGACACGCCGTGGCGATCCTGGGCGTCGGCGCCGTCGTCGGCACGATGGTCATGGTGGCCCCGTGGGCGCGCTTCCCGACGGGGTTCGCCGAAGTCGCCGCGCCGCTCTACGAGCGCTACCTCTACGTCGCCTCGCTCGGTCCGATCCTCGCGCTCGCGTGGTGGCTGCGGCACGTCCTCGCGAGTCGCCGCATCGTCGCACTGGTCGTCACGCTCGTCGTCGCCGTGGCCGGCGGACTCGTCGTTCACGAGCGCGCAGAGACGTGGCAGGACGACGGCACCTTCGCGCGCGCGGCCTTGCGCGCCGTGCCCGAGTCACCCGACCTCTGGAACCACCTCGGCTACTGGCACCTCTCGCGCTTCGTCGCGACAGGCTCGCCGACCGAGCGAGACGAAAGCCTCGCCGCCTTCGACCAAGCCATCGCCCACGACCCGCAGCATCGCTTCGCGCGCATCAACCGCTTTCTGGTGCTCCGCCGCGCAAACAGTGACGAGGACGCACTCGCAGCCGCCGCCGACGATCTGCTCCGGCGCTACGCCGACGACGCGCTCGTGCTCGACAACGTCGCTGGCTGGCACATGGAACGCGAGCGCTGGCCCGAGGCCGCGGCCTTGCTCAAACGCGAACTCGGAACGGGCTTTGCCCTGCCCGGAGCCGCCGACGCGCTGGCCTATTGCATCGATCAGATGCAGGCCGTCAACGACGGCTGACGGCCAGCCATGCATCCCTCGCCGCGATGAACCTCTCGCAGCAGACCGTCGAAGAACGCACTCGACGTTCAGCGAGGAGCACACGGCCCCCGCAGCACACGCGATGAGCGCTCGCGCGAAGAGCCAACCGCAACCGCGCGCAACCCCGCCGATGAGCCCCGCGAGGAGCACACGGTTTCCGCGGCGCACGCGATAAGCGCTCGCGCGAAGAGCCAACCGCAACCAAGCGCAACCCCGCCGATGAGCCCCGCGAGGAGCACACGGCCTCCGCGGCGCACGCGATGAGCGCTCGCGCGAAGAGCCAACCGCAACCGCGCGCATCCCCGCCGATGAGCCCCGCGAGGAGCACACGGCCTCCGCAGCGCACGCGATGAGCGCTCGCCCGAAGAGCCAACCGCAACCGCGCGCAACCCCGCCGATGAGCCCCGCGAGGCACACGGCCCCAGCAGCCCACGCGATGAGCGCTTGCGCGAAGAGCCAAAAAATGAACCAGCCTGCCCTGCGACGCCGCATGGCGGCGTCGCAGGGCAGGCTGGTGCCGAAGGGGGGACTTGAACCCCCACTGTCGCAATGACAACTAGAACCTGAATCTAGCGCGTCTACCAATTCCGCCACTTCGGCAGCGAGGCGCGGATTGTAGGCGACGCGCGGGTCGACGCAACACCCGTCTTGCCGTGGCGCCCTCGCGGCCGCCATGATCACGGACCATGGCCAAGTCGAAACCCAAGCCGCAGCCGGTCTGTTCGAACCGCAGAGCTCGCCACGATTACGAGATCGTCGAGACCGTCGAGGCGGGCATCGAGTTGCGTGGATGGGAGGTCAAGGCCCTGCGCGAGGCGCGCGGCAACCTCGTCGACAGCTACGTGCGCTTCAACGGGGGCCAGGCCAGCCTCGTCGGCTTCGAGATCACGGCCTACAGCCACGATGCAACCGAACGGGAGCCGGGCGAGACACGTCGCGCACGGCGCCTACTCCTCCACAAGCATCAGATCCGGAAGTACGCAGGCGCTGTGGCCCGAGACGGCCTGACGGCCATCGCTCTTTCGGTCTACTTCGAAGGCCCGTGGGCCAAGGCCGAGGTCGCCCTGGCGCGCGGCAAGCGCAAGCAGGACAAACGCCAGGCGCTCAAACGCCGCGACGCCGACCGGGAGATCACGCGCGCCGAGCGCGGAGGCAAGCGCCGCCGCCGCTAGCCCGCACTTCTCACGACGATCTCCTGCGAACGCGCCCGTGCCCTTGTGGGCTGCGTAGCCGCCGGCCGAAGACGCCCGTTGCGCCCGGTGGATGCGCACCCTGGCTTCAGGCTACGATGCGCAGCTTGAAATACGGGGGCGATTTGGTTTCGACCGAGTTGCTGTCTCCGTCGAGTTGCGTGTCGAGGGTGCTCGGGTTCCTCGTAAATCCCTCGAGCAAACAGTAACTGGCAACGGTTACGCACTGGCTGCCTGATAACTCAGGTGCCCGTCTCCCCAGTCCTTTGCCCGCGGGGCTGGGGAGACGTCACTTGCGGGCTGGCTCTCTGCCCATGACCCATGGGGTGGAGAGCGAGATCTAGTGGGTGTGCGGCCGCCGTGATCCTGTCGATCGGAGCGCGGAGGTGGCGAGACTCAAACGATCGACTACGCACGTAGCATGCTCGCCGGAGGGCGCTTTGGGACGCGGGTTCGATTCCCGCCGCCTCCACCACATCGAGAACGCCCCGTCGCCCGCGCTTCTTGCAGGGGGCGGCGGGGCGCGATAACCTCCCGCGCGTCCCATCGCCTGTCGACGGGCCCGCTCGTTCCGATCCGCTCCCGAGTGCAGGCCATGCGCCCCATCCGACGCCTCGAGGCGATCATCGCCGCCCTCGCCCTCACCTGCATCGTGGGCGGCTGCAAGGCGACGCCCTCGCGCCACGACATGCTGCTCCTCAACGAAGAGCTGCGCGGCGGCAACGTCACGAACGAATCGGTTGACGCCGTGCTCGCCACGATCCAGGCCCTTGCCGCCGATCCGCCGACGGGCGACGAGGCGCTCTACACGGCCACCAGCCTGGCCCGCGTTGCCCTCGAGAGCCCGATGGGACTCGCCCGCGCGGAGGCCTTGCGCGCGGCCTGGGTGTGCCTCGAGCCGTTCGAGAAGCCCGCCTGGGATCCCGACCAGATCGAGTTGACGATGTTCGTCGAGCGCACACGGCGCATCGAGGAGCTCATGCTGACGGTCGACGAGCCGACGGCCGCCGAGCGCGCCGAGCTCACCGAACTCGTCACCTGGCTCTCGGAGCTGCGGATCGGACCCGACAAGGTCCGCCTCTCCGTCGACATCGCCGACGTCGTGACGAGCCGCACCGTCGATGAGTTCACGGGCGGCGTCGCGCTCGACGAGGAGGGCACGGTGATCCACGCCGTCACGCTCGTCACGGTGCACCTCGCCGGCGACCCGTTCCCGGCCGTGCGCCAGGAGGTAGGAGCCTCGCTGCGCCACCTGCACCCGAGCATCGGCGCCGAGCTGCTCACCTTGCTGGCGATCCACGAGACCGATGCGCTGGCGCTGATCCGGGCCCTCGACGCCCTCGCGCCGCGCCTGGCCGAGTATCCATCCGAGACGATCGAGACCACACTCGCGGCCTTCACGAGTCATCCCGACCCGTCCGTCGCACGCCGTGCCGTCGCACTCAGCGCCGCTCGATGAAGATCGTGACGCTCGATGCGCCGCTGACCTATGACGGGCTCCAGCTCAGCACGTCGTTCGTCGATCAGTACGCGACGGGCGGGGATGTGGCCATCCTCTTCGTCGGTGGGGCGGACGTACCGCTCGCGCACATGGTCGATCTCGAAGACGTCGAGGCCGGCGAGGCCATCTGGAGTCCACGCATGGCGCACGTGGTCGTCGAACATCCCGACACCCCGCTCACCGAGGCCGTCTGGCGGCAGCGCGCACTCGTGCGTCTGGCAGCCGACTGGATCGGTCAGCGCTCCGGCGTCCGCATCGACGTGCGCGGCGACGACCTCTTCGTCGGCGACGGCAAGCTGTCGGTCTCGATCGCGACGACGAGCCCGCGCTCGAGCATGATCCACGTCGGCCTCAACGTCGACACCGAGGACACGCCGGTCAAGACCGCCGGCCTGCGCGACCTGCGCGTCGCACCGATGGAGATGCTGCGCGCCGTCGTGCGCCGCTACGCCGAGGAAGTCGCGTCAGTCGGACATGCCGCATCGAAGGTGAGACCGGTGACGTGAAGCGCTCCACGATCCTCAACATCCTCAAGATCACGCTTGCTGTGTCGCTGCTCGCCTACGTCATCCACAAGGCAGGCTGGGACAACATCCGACGCGCCATCGGCGACATGACGCCGCGCGCCTGGGTGTTCGGAGCCGTCGCGATTCTGTGCGGCAACGTCCTGTCGATCCTGCGCTGGCAGATGCTGATGCGCGGCGTCGGACTGACGACCACGGTCTGGGACGCGATCCGCCTGGGGTTCATCGGCATCTTCTTCAACAGCGTCGTCCCCGGACTGACCGGCGGCGATGCCATCAAAGCGATCTACGTCGTGCGCGAGAACCCCACGCGCCGCGCCGACGCCTTCGTGTCCGTGATCGTCGACCGCGTCATCGGCATTGCGTCGCTGGCGCTGATCAGCGCCGTCGTGATCCCGTTCGACTTCGCGACGTACCGCGATGTCGCGATCGTCATCTACGGGTTCCTCGGCGCGGCCGCGATCGGCGCCGCGTGTGTGCTCTCGCGACGCATCAAAGCCAAGATCAAGGCGCTGCTGCCGCGCTCTGAGAAGCCCGGCGGAAAGTTCGCCCAGAAGATCGGCAAGGCCCTCTCGAGTGTCGACCGAGCCGTGTCGATCTACCGCGAGCGCCTGCCGCTCGTCGCCGTCGCCGTCGTGATCTCCGTCGTCGTGCACATGTGCATCATCGTCGGCGTCTCGGCGCTCGGCACCGGCATTGCCGAAGGCGGCCTGGCAGCCTTGGACAACCCGACGAGCGTGGCGTCGGCCGAAGACCAACCGCAGCTCGTCGCCTCGCTCACGACCCTCTCCGACCTCGGCCTGCAGAGCTACTGCTCGCTGCTCCCGATCATCTTCATGATCCAGGCCCTGCCGATCTCGCCCGGTGGACTCGGCGTCGGTGAAAAGGCCTTCGAGCACTTCTTCGGAACCGTCGGCGTCCTCCCACAGCACGCCGTCGCGATCTCGTTCACGTATCGCATCACGGCGATGCTCATCTCGCTCATCGGCGGCGTGTTCCTGCTCATGGATCGTAAGCGGGTCATGGAAGACATGCACACCGCGAGCGCAGGCAGCGACGAGTGAGTCTGCTCGTCGTCGGGACGATCGCGTTCGACACGGTCGAGACGGAGCACGGACGGGCCGAGCGAGTTCTCGGGGGCTCGGCGATCCACGCCGCGTTCGCGGCGTCCTGCTTCGCGCCCGTCACGCTCGGCGGGATCATCGGGCACGACTTCCCGACGTCGGCGCGTGAGGCGCTCACGGATCGCGGCGTCGACATCACGGGGCTCGTCACGCATCCGACTGCGCGCACCTTCCACTGGGTGGGCAACTACGACGACGCGCTCGATGAGTCGCACACCTTGGCGATGGCGTCGGCCATCCACGTCGGCTACGAGCCCGTGATCCCCGCGGGGGCATCCGACGCGAGTCACGTCTTCCTCGCCACGGATGAGCCGGCTGTCCACCTGCGCGTCCTCGATGCGCTCGACGTCGCGGCGTTCGTCATCGCCGACACGCGTCAGTGCTGGATCGCCGAGCAGCCCGACGGCCTCGCGGCGGTGATGCGGCGTATCGACGGACTCGTCCTCAACGAACACGAAGCACGTCTGCTCGCGAACACCCACGACGTCGCCGAAGCGGGGGCGCAACTGCTCGCCCGCGGACCGGGCTTCGTGATCGTGAAGCAGGCCTCGGAAGGCTGCTCACTGTTCACACCCGAGGGCTCGCTGATGCTGCCGGCCTGCGTGGCGCTCGCGCGCGACCCGACCGGCGCCGGAGATGCCTTCGCCGGCGGGTTGATCGGGACGCTTGCCGCCGCGGGACGCACGGACATGGACGCCGTTCGCGCAGCCCTGACGACGGCCGTCGTGACGGGCGCCATGGCCGTCGAGGACTTCTCGGTGCGGGCCTTCACGCCGCCGGGGGGCGTCGAGGCTGCGCGGGCCACGGTGGAGCGGCGCCGACGAGCGTACGAGGCACTGCTGCCGAGCTGAGTTCACGGCTTTTTGCGAACAGGCATGTCACGTCGCAGCGGCGCCCTCGTCTCCCTTCCGAGCGGTTTTTTGGATTTCCGCCCTGGATCCTCCGCATCGAGATGTTAAGTACCTGTTAGGTGACACCCCTAACGGGCGTCAACCAACAGGCACAAGCCAGGAGACACCCCATGCTCGCCAAGAAGT
Organism: Planctomycetota bacterium; assembly: GCA_029259745.1. GTDB lineage: Bacteria > Planctomycetota > B15-G4 > B15-G4 > B15-G4 > OFTM221. Next base: position 189,947 of record JAJDEO010000048.1, on the reverse strand, counting down.
CCAAGTCCGCCGACAAGCCCAGCAAGTCCGATGTCATGCCCACCGATGTCGCGGTCACGCTCTCGCAAATCGAGAAGCAGTTCGGAAAGGGCGCGATCATGCGCCTGGGCGATGCCCCCGAAACCGTCATCGAAGGGATCTCCACGGGATCGCTGTCGCTCGACATGGCTCTCGGTGGGGCGGGGCTTCCCAAGGGCCGCATCGTCGAGATCTTCGGCCCGGAGTCTTCAGGTAAGACGACGCTGACGCTGCACCTGATCGCCAATGCCCAGAAGGAGGGCGGCGCGTGTGCGTTCATCGACGCCGAGCACGCGCTCGACCCGACCTACGCGGCCAAGCTCGGCGTCGACACCGAGAACCTGATCCTGTCCCAGCCCGACACGGGTGAGCAGGCGCTCGAGATCTGCGAGATGCTCGTGCGCAGCAACGCCTTCTCGGTCGTCGTCATCGACTCCGTCGCCGCCCTCGTGCCCAAGGCCGAGCTCGACGGAGAGATGGGCGCCTCGCACGTCGGCCTCCAGGCTCGCCTCATGTCGCAGGCCATGCGAAAGCTCACCGGTGCGATCAACCGCACGAACACCTGCGTGATCTTCATCAACCAGATCCGCGAGAAGATCGGCGTGTTCTTCGGCAGCCCCGAAACCACCACAGGTGGACGCGCGCTGAAGTTCTACACGTCCGTGCGCCTCGACATTCGCCGGATCGGGTCGCTCAAGCAGGGCGATGCCGTGATCGGCAACCGCACGCGCGTCACCGTGGTGAAGAACAAGCTCGCGCCGCCGTTCCGGAAGGCCGAGTTCGACATCATGTTCAACCAGGGCATCTCCTACATCGGCGACCTGCTCGACCTCGCCGTCGAGAAGGACATCGTCAAGAAGTCGGGATCGTGGCTGTCCTACGGCACCGATCGCCTCGGCCAGGGCCGCGAGAAGGCCCGCGACCTCCTGAAGGAGAACCCGCAGCTTCTGACGAGCATCGAAGACAAGGTCCGCGATGCCTACGGAGCCAAGCCGCGGAAGCAAGCCGGGACGAAGAGCGCCGACGAAGCGAAGGGCGCGCCCACGGAAAAGGCAACGGCCGACTCCAATGGCACCGCCAAGGCCCCAGCCAAGCGCAAGCTGCGCGCCAACGCCTGAGAATCTGGTCGGCCTCCCCCGAAGCCGACTCACCGACGCGCTGGCGCGAGAGTTCTCGCCCAGCGCGTCGTCGCGTTGACGGCTCCTCGCCGCGCAGACCTCGGCCGCGCATCGCACCGGGCGGTCCGGGGCCCCGTCACGCCGCGGCCGGTCGCCCGGTCACTCGCCACCAGGTCACGACCGCTGCGCGAATCCCCGCGGACTCGGGCGGCATCTGCCATGAGAGGCGTTGACCCGTTCGGCGCGAAGATGCCTCTGGTCTCGACAATCCAACCTGGGTTGAACACGCTGTTGAGCGCCCGAGCGCCCACAAGCCACACACTCGACCGCAATCCGATGAATCCCGACACGATCCGCGAAGACTACCTGTCCTTCTACGAAGCGCAGGGTCACTCCCGTCATCCCAGCGACAGCCTGGTGCCCGCCGACGATCCCACGCTGCTCTTCACGGGCGCGGGGATGAATCAGTTCAAGGCAATGTTCCTCGGCCGCGGCAACCTCCCGTTCAGCCGCGCCACGACGTCGCAGAAGTGCCTGCGCATGCCAGACCTCGACAACGTCGGACGCACGACGTCGCATCACACGTTCTTCGAGATGCTCGGCAACTTCTCGTTCGGCGACTACTTCAAGCGCGAGGCGATCACGTGGGCCTGGCAGCTGCTCGGCAAGTGGGGGATCCCGGCCGATCGACTGTCCGTCACGGTCTACCTCGACGACGACGAGGCCGCCGACATCTGGGCCGATGAGGTCGGCCTGCCGCGCGAGCGCATCTTCCGTTACGGCGAGGAAGACAACTTCTGGCCGGCGTCGGCGCCGAGCAAGGGCCCCAACGGCATTTGCGGGCCGTGCTCGGAGATCTACTTCGACTGGCACCCCGAAGAGGGCGTGATTCCGCCCGGTGGTCCGGCCGAAGATGGGCGTCGCTTCGCGGAGATCTGGAACCTCGTCTTCACGCAGTTCGAGCGCCGCGATGGCGGCGAGCTCGTCCCGCTGCCGCAGAAGAACATCGACACCGGCATGGGTTTCGAGCGCACGGTGCGCGTGCTCGAGTCGCTCGAGCGTGGCGTGGTGCTTCCGTCGAACTTCGAGTCGTCGCTGTTCACGCCGCTCGTCGACGCCGTGCATGAGCACGTCGGCCGCTCGACGGAGTTTGGAACGCTCGAGGGCGAGCGCGTGCGGCGCATCGTCGACCACGTCCGCGCCGCGACGTTCTGCGTCAGCGACGGCGTGCGTCCGAGCAACGTCAAGCAGGGCTACGTCGTCCGCAAGGTGTTGCGCCGCGCGATGATCGATCGTCATATCCTCGGCGGCGACCTCCGTCAGCCGTGGCTGACCGAGCTGTCGGCGCGCATCATCGACGAGATGTCCGGGGCCTGGCCCGAGCTTCGCGACGCCCAGTCGGTGATCACGTCAGCGATCGCACTCGAGGAAGAGAAATTCGCGAGCTCGTTCCTCAGCGCGAGCCAGAAGCTTCACGGCATGGCGGACGCGATCCGCGAGTCGCAGGGAAGTGATCTCGGCGCCAAGGACGCGTTCCTGCTTTACGACACCTTCGGTCTGCCCCTCGATCTGCAGAAGATGCTGCTCGACGAGCACGGCCTCGGCGTCGACGAAGAGGGCTATCGCGGTCTCATGGCCGAGCAGCGCCGACGCTCCAAGGAGTCGAGCAAGATCTCCGACTCCATCTTCGACGAAGGGCCGCTCGGCAAGGTCGCAGAGAAGCTCCCTGAAACGGAGTTCGTGCGCGACACCGTCGCGCTCGACACCACGATCCTCGCGATCGTCGACGATGACGAGACCGATGACGAGACCGATGGCGAGGGTGATGCCCAGGCCGTGATCGTGGTGCTCGACCGCACGCCGTTCTACGCCGAGGGCGGCGGTCAGGTGGGCGACGCCGGGACGCTGCGGGGCGATGGCTTCACGATCGAGATCGACGACACGATCGCCCTGCGCGGCATCTCGCTCCACCGTGGCTTCGTCACCGAGGGCACGCCCGTGGCCGGGCCGGTCCATGCGGTCGTCGACGACACGCGGCGCAGCGCCACGGCGCGCAACCACACCGGAACGCACCTGCTCCACAATGCACTCCGCGCGGTCCTCGGCGACGAGGTCGCCCAGGCGGGTTCGCTCGTGACCCCCGACCGTCTACGGTTCGACTTCCGCTTCCCACGTGGCATGACGGACGAAGAGATCGCGGAGGTCGAGGACATCGTCAATCGCTGGACGCTCGCGAATCGCGACGTCGCCGCTGCGGAGATGTCGCTCGGCGAGGCGCGCGAGCAGGGGGCGATCGCGCTCTTCGGCGAGAAGTACGGCGATCGCGTGCGCGTCGTGCGGGTTCCCGGAGCCGGTGCACCTGGCGGCGACAGCGTCGAGTTCTGCGGCGGCACGCACGTCGGGCGCTCGGGCGATATCGGCCTGCTCAAGATCCTCTCGGAAGGTTCGGTGGCGGCGGGCATTCGCCGCATCGAGGCGCGAACAGGCCTCGGTGTCATCGATCACCTGCGCCACGAGGAAGGCGTGCTGAGTCGCTCGGCGGCGCTCTTCAAGAGTTCGCCCGACCGACTCGAGGAACGCATCGACGCCACCCAGGCCGAGGTGAAGTCGCTGCGCAAGGAACTCGCGGCCGCTCGCGCCCAGATGGCAGAGGCGAACCTGGCCTCGTCGATCCGCGACTGGCACGGCCTGCGGGCCGTGGTCGGGACGCTCGAAGGGCTGCCCGTGAAGATGCTGCGCGAGATCGCCGGCGACTACGCCAAGCGCCAGGCCGACATCGTCGTGCTGGCGATCCCCGAGGACGAGACGACGAGCTACATCGTCGCCCTCTCCAAAGCGGGCGTGGCCCGAGGTTTGTCCGCCAAGACCATGGTCGACGAGCTTGCCGCGGCCTTCGGTGGCAAGGGAGGCGGCAACCCCACCTTCGCCCAGGGGCGGGGTGGAGCCCACGACGACGTCCTCGGCGTGCTCGAGTCGGTGCTCGACCGGCAGACGCCCGACGGCGCCACGACGAGCTGATACACGCGGGTGACGCGGTTCGCGACGGGACTCTCTCCCTTCCCCGGCCCGGAGCGCGCGATGCTGCACGGATCCAGGCATTTTGGATTCGGGGTTTTCCGGGGAACCGGCGCCCGCTAACCTAGGGGATTCCGCTCGGCTCATTACGTTGCTGAGTCCGACACCGTACTGGAGTGGATCGCTCCCATGGCCGTACCCAAGCGCAAGACCTCGAAGGCACGTAAGCGTAAGCGTCGTAGCCACCTCGCCCTCACGCCGCCGGCGACCGCACTGTGTGCGCGTTGCAGCGCCGTCAAGCAGCCGCACACCGCGTGCGACAACTGCGGGTACTACAAGGGCCGCGACGTCCTGCATCTCGAAGCCTGATCGAGACCGCACCGTGATCGAGACGGACGTGTCCGTGAAGATCGCCATTGACGCGATGGGGGGCGACAGCGCCCCCGGCTGTGTCGTCGACGGCGCAGCTCTCGCTCTCGAGCGAGGGTTCGTTCGTCCCGAGCAGCTCCTGCTCGTCGGGCGTGAGGGCGAGCTCAAAGAGCGCCTCGCCGCCCGCGACTTGTCGCAGCTCGAAGTCCTCGGCGCCACCGAGGTCGTCGAGATGGACGAGAGCCCAGCGTCAGCGATTCGGACCAAAAAAGACTCGTCGATGACTGTCGCCATGAAGGCGGTCAAGGCGGGGCATGCCAATGCGTTCGTGTCCGCCGGCAACACGGGTGCCGTGGTCGCCGCGGCGTCGCTCGTGCTCGGGCGCCTGCCCGGCATCGCACGCCCGGGCATCGCCGTTCCAATGCCGACCCGACGCGGGCCCTGCGTCGTCATCGACGTGGGCGCCAACATCTATTGCAAGCCTGAGCACCTGGTCCAGTACGCCATCATGGCGGTCGAGTACACGCGTGGCACCCTCGGTGTCAGCGCACCGACCGTCGGCCTGCTGAACATCGGCGAGGAGGAAGGCAAGGGCAACCCGCTCATCACCGAAACCCATGCGCTCCTTCAGAACTCCCCGATCGACTACAAGGGGTTCATCGAGGGCCAGGACCTCATGAGCGGAGTCGTCGACGTCGTTGTCTGTGAAGGCTTCGTCGGCAACGTGATCTTGAAGGTGTCGGAAGGCCTGGCGTCCTTCGTGCGTCAGATGGTGCACGAGGCGTTCGCCGAGCATCCGCCACGCGATGAAGTCGCGCAAAGCCTCGGTAAGTCATTCCAACGCCTCGACTACGCGAACTACGGCGGCGCGCCGTTGCTCGGGGTCTCGGCGCCGGTCATGATCGGCCACGGTCGGTCCGACGCGCGCGCCATCGCGCACATGCTCAAGGCTGCAGCCTCCGCCGTGAAGCATGACGTCAACCAACACATTCTCGAGCGTCTCGAAGCCAGCGGAAACCCGGTTCCATGACCCGCGTCCCCTTTGGCATCCGCGGCACCGGATCCTTCGTCCCCGAAGGCGTCCTCACGAACGACGACCTCTCGAAGATCGTCGACACGTCCGACGAGTGGATCGTCAAGCGCACAGGCATTCGCCAACGGCACGTCGTGCGTGAAGGCGAGACGACGTCGATGCTCTGCATCGAGGCCGCGAAGCGCGCGCTCGTCGATGCCGACATGGACGCCTCCGAGATCGACCTGATCGTTCTCGCGACGGTCACACCAGACCAGCACGTGCCGGCCACCTCGTGCATCATCCAGCACGAACTCGGCCTCACGAACGTGCCGGCCTTCGACATGCAGGCGGGCTGCACGGGCTTCGTCTACGGCACGAGCGTCGCCGCCCAGTACCTCTGGACGGGGACGTACAAGAACGTCCTCGTCATCGGCGCCGAGTCACTCTCGCGCATCGCCGACTACACCGATCGCGGATCGAGCATCCTCTTCGGCGACGGAGCTGGCGCGGTGATCTACAGCAGCTCGGCTCCGCGCTGCGGCGAGGTGCGGTCCTGTTCGATCGAGGCGGACGGTGGCGGGTACGACGTCATGCATCAGCGCGCCGGCGGTGCGAAGATCCCACTCACGCACGAGCTGCTCGACGACTACGCCGACAAGCTCGTCATCCATGGGCGGCAGGTCTATCAGTTCGCAGTGCGAAAGTTTGTCGAGCTCGTCCAGCGCGAGCAGGAAACCAACAGCGACCTGGAACTCGGCGGCATCGTTCCGCATCAGATGAACCAGCGCATCATCGAGGCAGCCCGCGACCGGATGGACCTCCCCGAAGAGTCGATCTTCGTCAACATCGATCGCATGGGAAACACGTCGGCAGCTTCGGTACCGCTTGCGCTCGACGAAGCGCGTCGGACGGGCTGGTTCGATGGGGCGGACGGCAAGCTCGTCGTTCTCTGTTCGTTCGGTGCCGGCCTCACCTGGGGCTCCGTGGGAATGAAGTGGTAGCGGCAACGCCGCACGCTCGTCCCCTTCCAGCCGTCCCGTCGCTCTGAGAGATCGCAAGATGCCATCGATCCTGTTCCCCGGCCAAGGCGCGCAAGCGCTCGGCATGGGCCTCGACATCGCAGAGGTCGACGAGGCCGCGCGCGGCGTCTTCGAGGCGGGTGCCGAGGCGCTCGGCACCGACTTGCGCGACGTCATCGGCGGCACGGACGCCGCGGCGCTCGACCGCACCGACGTCTGCCAGCCGGCGATCCTCATGACGTCGCTGGCAACTCTGGCGGCCCTCGAGTCACGCGGCCTCGTGCAGCGTGACCGCGTCACCGCCGTGGCCGGTCTGTCGCTCGGTGAATACTCGGCGCTCGCCTGGGCCGGCGCACTCTCGACCATCGATGCGATCAAGCTCGTCCGCCTGCGCGGTGAAGCCATGCAGGCCGCCTCGGAAGCACATCCGAGCGGCATGATCTCGCTCGTCGGTGCTACCGATGAAAGCGCCGCGGCCCTCTGCGACGAAGCACGCGGCAACGACGTGCTCGTCGTCGCGAACCTCCTCGCGCCGAAGCAGATCGCCATCGCGGGCTCGAACGCTGCGCTGGATCGTGCCGAGGGACTGCTGCGCGCGCACGGCATCCGCAAGGCCGTGCGCCTCTCGGTGGCCGGCGCGTTCCATTCGCCGTGCATGGAGCCGGCCGCCGCGACCCTTGCCGCCGCGCTCGACGACACGGCCGTGACGACACCGTCGATCCCCGTCGTCATGAACGTCACAGGAGAGGCGACGACCGACCCGAACACGATTCGCGACCTGCTGCGCAAGCAGGTCACCTCGCCGGTTCGTTGGCAGGCTTCGATGGAGGCACTGCTCAACCAGGGGAGCCGTGCGTTCCTCGAACCGGCACCGGGGCGACAGCTCACGAACATGCTGCGCCGCTACGACCACGACACCGCCGTCGCCCACTGCTCGACGGCCGACGACCTCGCGGAGTTCACCGCGTGGCCGGGAGATGCACCATGACCGACCTTTCAGGCAAGACGGCCCTCGTGACCGGGGGCTCGCGCGGCATCGGCCGTGCGATCGTCCAGCGCCTCGCGAGTGCAGGATGCCGCGTGGCCGTCACGGCGACGTCGCAGAAGAGCGCCGACGGCGGTGCCGCCGCGGCCGTCGACGCTGGAAGCGAAGCTCTCGCCTTCGCTGCGGACGTGCGCGACAGCGCCCGCGCCCAGGAAGTCGTCGGCGAGATCGTCGAAAAGTGGGGCGGCCTCGACATCCTCGTCAACAACGCCGGCATCACGCGTGACACGCTGCTGATGCGGATGTCGGACGAGGACATCGATGCGGTGGTCGACACGAATCTGAAGGGTTCGCTGCTCTACTGCCGAGCCGTGACGAAGCCGATGATGAAGAAGCGCTCGGGCTCGATCGTCAACGTCTCGTCGATCGTCGGCATCACGGGCAACGCCGGCCAGAGCAACTACGCGGCCGCCAAGGCCGGCCTGTTCGGCATCACGCGCTCGCTGGCCGCCGAGCTCGGCGGGCGCGGGATACGCGTCAATGCCGTCGCCCCGGGCTACATCCAAACCGATATGACGAACGACTTGCCCGAGGCCGTGCGCGAGGGAGCCCTCACGCATATTCCGCTGGGGCGCCTCGGCGACCCCGACGACATCGCCAAGGGCGTCGCTTTTCTCGTGTCCGAGGAGGCCGCCTACATCACCGGCACCACCCTCGTCATCGACGGAGGCATGTCGCTCTGAGCGCGCTCAGCGCCGAGTTTGACGTGAGGCATATCTCACGCACTTCCCCCTTGAAATTTGAAGTCCGTCCGCAAGGTCGTCATCACGGGTTGACCCCGGGGTCGCGGCTGCGGACACTAACCCGATTGTTGCGGGCGTCGATCGGCGCCCGGCATGGTCACGGGCAGCATTGCCCGTCGCGTCTGGAGAACGAGTGTGGCTGACAAGGCCGAGATCGAAGAGAAGGTCGTTTCCATCGTCTGTGAGCAGATGGGTGCCAGTAAGGAGAAGGTCAACAGCAGCACGTCCTTTATCCAGGACCTCGGTGCCGACTCGCTCGACACCGTTGAGTTGGTGATGGAGTTCGAAGACCACTTCAACATCAGCATCCCCGACGAAGAGGCTGAGAAGATCCAGACCGTGGGTGACGCGGTCGAATACATCTCGAACCACTCGGGCTGAGCCTGACGACGCTTCGGGAGGAACTATGAGCCGCCGCCGCGTGGTCATCACAGGTCTGGGTGCGTGTACCGCACTCGGGCTGTCGTTCGAGAAGAGCTGGTCGAAGCTCCTTGCCGGCGAGAACGGGATCCGTGCGATCCCTGATCGCTACTTCGATGCGTCCGAGTACCGGACCCGCATCGCAGGCACGGTGGAGGACTACGACCCGTCCGAGTACTTCGACGTTCGCGAGGTCAAGAAGCTCGACTACGTCACGCAGTACGCGTTGATGGCGTCGAAGGAATGCTTCGAAGACGCCGGACTCGACCCTGCCACGCTCGACCCCGAGCGTGGCGGGTGCATCCTCGGTACCGGGATCGGCGGCATCATGGCCATCGAGGCCGAGCATCATGTGCTGCTCGATCGCGGTCCGAAGCGGGTCTCGCCGCACTTCATCCCGAAGATGATGCCCAACGCCGTGTCGGCGCGCGTGTCGATCCAGTACGGATTGCAAGGCACGAACTATGCGACGAGTTCGGCATGCGCGTCGGCTGGGCATGCGCTCGGTCTGGCGTTGCGCACCATCCAGTGGGGTGAGGCGGACGTCGTGGTGTCAGGAGGTGCCGAGGCTGCCGTTTCGACGCTGGCCATCGCCGCCTTCGGCTCGATGAAGGCCCTGTCGACCCGGAACGACGAGCCCGACCAGGCCTGCCGTCCGTTCGACAAGGACCGCGATGGCTTCGTGATGGGGGAAGGCGCGGGGATTCTCTTGCTCGAAGAGCGTGAGCATGCCCTGGCGCGTGGCGCAAAGATCTACGCCGAGTTCCTCGGCTTCGGTGCCACGTCGGATGCCTTCCACATCACGCAGCCGAAGGAAGACGGAATCGGTCCACGGCGTGCCATCGAGATGGCGTTGAAGGACGGCGCTCGTGTGCCGAGCGACATCGACTACGTCAACGCGCACGGCACGTCCACCTACTACAACGACCGCGTGGAGACCAAGGCGCTCCACGATGTCTTCGGTGGACACGCCAGCAAGCTCGCCGTCTCGAGCACCAAGTCGATGATGGGGCACCTGCTGGGTGCCTCGGCTGGCGTCGAGGCGGCCGTCACGGCCAAGTCGATCGCCGAAGGGCTCGCCCACCCCACGCGGAACCACGTCGAGGCCGGTGAAGGCTGTGACCTCGACTACGTCCCCGGGGAAGCACGCTCGATGGCCATCGGCGGAGCGATCTCGAACTCGCTTGGCTTCGGCGGTCACAACGTCTGTCTGCTCTTCGGCAAGCACGAGTCTTGATCTGACCCGCGCGGCCGGGGCTTGAAGTGAACGGGACGCCCGTCTGTGGTTGACGGGCGTCCCGCGTGCTTCAGCGGGGCCCGTCGAGCGGCGGGTGACGAGCACGCACTGACATCTCGAAACGCCCGCTAGAGGGCTCTGTCCCTCAAGCTCGGGGCCGGATTGGCCGATCGGCGACACCATGATTGACACACACGAAGATCTGCGCGCGCGGCTCACGGCCATCGGGCAAGAGCACGTCCTGCGCTTTTGGGACGAACTCGATGGCGCGCAGCGCGAGTCGCTCGCGGCCGAGCTGTCGGCGTTGGACCTCGAGACCCTGCCGGCGCTCATCGCGTCGGTGCTCGAAGCGACGCCCCACGAATCGGGGGCGCTCGAACCCTGCGAGTTGATCGAACTCGGCGACGACCGCGCAACCCAGGCGCGCGACGCCCGCGCGCGCGAGGCCGGTGCCGCGCTGCTCAGCGAAGGCAAGGTCGCGGCGTTCCTCGTGGCGGGGGGACAAGGGACGCGCCTCGGGTATGACGGCCCCAAGGGCCGCTTCCCCGTCGGCCCGCTTACACACCGTTCGCTTTTCGCCTATCACGCCCACCGCGTGCGCGCGACGTGCCGTCGCTACGACGCGACGCTGCCGTACTACGTCATGACGAGCACGTTGAACCACGACAGCTCCGTGGCGGCGTTCAACGAGGCGGAGAACTTCGGGCTCGAGCCTGACCAGGTCTCGCTCTTCCAGCAGGGCATGCTCCCGGCCGTCGACCTCGAGGGAAAGATCCTCCTCGCCGACAAGCACAAGCTCGCACTCAGCCCCGACGGCCACGGTGGCTCGTTCGCCGCGCTGATGCGCTCGGGCGCGCTCGACGACATGGAGCGGCGCGGCATCGAGCAGGTCTTCTACTTCCAGGTCGACAACCCGCTCGCCCCCGTCTTCGACCCGGTCTTCCTCGGCCACCACGTCCTCGCGGGCGCCGAGATGTCGACGAAGGTCGTGCCCAAGTCCGACCCGCACGAAAAGGTGGGCGTGCTCGGCAAGATCGACGGGAAGCTGGGTGTCATCGAATATTCCGACCTCTCCGACGAACTCGCCAAGCGCACCGACGACCAGGGTCGCCTCGTCTTCCGCGCCGGCAACATCGCCATCCACGCGATGTCGGTGCCCTTCATCCGACGCATCGCGAGCGGCGACCTGTCACTGCCCGTGCACCGCGCGCTGAAGAAGGTCCCGCACGTCGACGCGAACGGAGTGCAGGTGTCGCCGAGCGAGCCGAACGCGATCAAGATGGAGACCTTCGTCTTCGACGCCCTACCCCTCGCACAGACATCCATCACGCAGGAAGTGCGGCGGGAAGACGAGTTCGCGCCCGTGAAGAACGCCGAGGGTTCCGACAGCCCGGCCGTGACGTCGCAGATGCTCAGCGACCAGGGCAAGCGCTGGATGAAGGCCGCCGGACTTTCGCAACCGCCGGGCCCGGTCGAGGTCGGACCACTGTTTGCGTTGGATCAGGAGGAGTTCCTCGCTACTCTCACGAGGAGTGATTTCGGACCGGTCTTCGACCGCTCCTGAGAGACGCGCCTCGGCGCGTACGCCAAGGGAGAGCCCATGGTCTCCGTCGCCGTCTTGGCAGGTGGCCCGTCGCACGAACACGACGTCTCGCTAGCCACAGCACGCACGCTTTTGGCGGGCTTGGCTCGACTCGGTCACAGCACCCGCGTCGTCTACCTCTCGCGCGGTGGGGAGTGGTCACTCGGGGAACCCGGCGCAAGCCTCGACGCCGTCATCGCCGCGGCACCCGCCGAGCCCGACGACACCGCTCCGGTCACCAGCGGTGTCCACCCATCGGCCAACGCCGTGCTGGACGTGCTCGGCGAGCGCGACGAGATCGCCTTCCTCGGCCTGCACGGCGCGTTTGGCGAAGACGGTCAGGTCCAACGCGTCCTCGAAGCGCACGGCATTCCCTACACGGGCGCCGGTCCGATCGCTTCCTCGATGGCCATGGACAAGGAACTCATGAAGATGGCTGCCTCGAAGCTCGGCGTGGCCTGTGCGCGACATGACATCGTCGAGGCGGACGCCGAGATCGACCGGCGGCGCCTCCTCGCAATCACTGGACTGCCGTGCGTCGTCAAGCCGGTCTGCGGCGGGTCGAGTGTCGGCATCACGTTCGTCGAGGACAAGCGCAAGCTCAAGGCCGCCGTGACGCGCGCGCGCGCGGCCGACACGCGTGGCCGCGCGCTCGTGGAGGAGTTCATCGCGGGCACGGACGTCACATGCTGCGTGCTGCGGCTCGACGGGGTCGCGACGGCGCTGCCGATCGTGTCGGTCGAGCCCGAAGGCAACGGCGTCATCGACTTCCACGCCAAGTACGAAGCGGACAGCACCACGTTCACCTGCCCGGCCGTCGTCGACGAGGCCGTCGCGGCACACATCACCGACGTGTCCGTGGCGCTCTTCGAACACCTCGGCCTGCGCGGCGTCGCCCACGTCGACTTCCTCATCGACGCGGCGACACACGAGGCCGTCTTCCTCGAAGTGAACTCGCTGCCCGGCTTCACGGACGCGAGCCTCGTGCCGCGTGCCGCAGCAGCCCACGGCCTTTCGCTCGACGACGTGCTTGCCGCGATCCTCGTCGACGTGCAGCGTCCGGCGAGCGGTCGGCGCGGCGGGGGAGCGACGGTCCGGCGGAGCCAGGGCGCGTGACGGCGACGACGCCCACTCTGCGCGTCGTCGTCGCCGGTGCCAGTGGACGACTGGGACGCGTCGCCGTCGAGGCGATCGAAGCCGCGCCGGACCTCGCACTCGTCGCGACGTACGGACGTGGTGACGACCTCGACGCGCTCCTCGCGCTCGAGCCCGACGTCCTCGTCGACGCCACGTTGGCGCAGGCGTCCCGCTCGCTCGCCCCGCGCGCGGCACGCGCCGGCGTGCGCCCCGTCGTGGGTGTCTCGGGCCTCACCGACGACGACCGCGAAGCCCTTGCCCACGCCTGCGCCGAGGGCGGCGTCGGCGGGCTCATCGTCCCCAACTTTTCGCTTGGTGCCGCCCTCGCCCTGCGCGCTGCCGAGTGGATCGCCGAGTGGCTGCCGTGCCTCGGGATCGATGAGCGCCACCATCTCGACAAGCGCGATGCACCGTCCGGTACCGCCCTGGACACGGCCCGGCGCATCGCAGCGGCGAGCCGCGATGGAACGCGGCCGCCCATCACCTTCGAGCGCCTCGACGGGGTCCTCGCCGAGCACGGCACGACCTTCGGCACGCCGGCTCAGACCCTGCGGATCGAGCACGTCGTCCGCGACCCGCGCGCCTACGCCCCAGGCATCGTTCTCGCGGTTCGCGCGGTCATGGACCAGCGCGGACTCGGGCTCGGGTTGGATTCGCTGTTGGGACGGCCGTAGACTCACGGCCCGCGCCAGTGTGGCGGAACGGTAGACGCGGCGGATTCAAAATCCGCTTCCCGCAAGGGAGTGGGGGTTCGATTCCCCCCTCTGGCACCACATCACCTCGCCCGAGGTCGCAGGCGGAGGCACGGCTCAGCCGCGCCAGGCCCGCCAGTCGCGGTCGTCCTCGTCCGGTGACTCCGGCTCGGCGTTGGGCTCCTCGTCCGAATCGTCGGCGCGTGAGCGCAATCCGAGCGTCTTGAAGATCAGCGCCTGGAGGCCGATGAAGGCCAGGCCCACGAGCACGACAGGGCCGAAGAACCCCGGGCCGATCATCACGGAGCCGAAGACGCCACTCAGCAGGCCGCCGCCTACGAGGATGAGGACGATTACGATCGTCCAGCCGACGATGCGTACGGATGTCGAGTTCATCGGCGACGCTCCTCGGGCGTGACGTGATCTGGCGGGCGATGGGGCGCGGGGTGAGGCGAACGCGGGCAGGGCGGCGGGCTGCCACTCCGAGCCCGAAGGCCAGCGAGAGATAGCCGACCCGCAGCCAGCGTGCCCGGTCCGGCGGCGCGGTTCGAGAAGTTCCCCGGGGCGATCTGCCAGGCCGCGGTACGATTGGGGGGCGTGGTGTCGCCGCCGCGACGCCTCTCCCTCACGCACCCCACGGGCCTCTCCCCTGTGATCACACCCCTGCTCCGCAGTCTCGTTCCGTCCGCCTCTCGCATCGCCTTGAGCGCGCTGTTGGCCTGTCTGCTGGCGTCCCTCGCCACGGCCGGCGACGCGTTGCGCATCGCGGCGTACAACGTCAAGGGCCTCAATCGCCCCGGCGTCGAGTACGACGCGCTCGTCGACACCCTCCAGCGCCTCGACGCCGACATCGTGCTGCTGCAGGAAGTCTCCGGCGCGACCGACGTCGCCGACCTGCCCTTCCTCGCCGCCGACACCGGCTACGCCTTCTCCGTCGCGAGCTCGTTCAGTGGGACGCTCTCGGGTGGCCTGCGCACGGGCGTGCTGTCGCGCGTGCCAATCACGGGCGCCATCTCCTGGTCGGCGGCCGCGCTGAGCGGCGACCCGGCCGCGAACGACATCACGCGCGACATCTTCGAGGTGACGCTCGACGTCCCCGACGTCTGCAACCCGCTCGTCGTCTTCCCGGTGCACTTCAAGGCTTCGTCGGGCTCGGGGAATCGCTTCCGCCGCGCCGTCGAGCAGCGCCGCCTGCGTTCGCGCATCGAAGCCGTCAAGCTCGCCGACCCGTCAACACTCATCGTCGTCGGCGGCGACTTCAACGACGCCCTCGACGACACGTTCGGCTCGACCTTCACGAGCGTCCCCAGCGGACTCCCAGGCAGTTTCTCGCTCGGCACGGACATCACGTTCCCGGTCGTCCACGATCCCTTCGTGCAGTTGGCCGGCGACGGCCTCGTGCGCGCCGAAGCCACGCACGAAGACAGCGCCACCGACACGGGGACGCTGATCGTGTCGGGCAACTCGGTCGACCACATCTTCGTGAGCGCCGAGGCGCTGCTCATGGGCGACGAGATCTACTCCTCGGAGGACGACGACGGCCTCGACGGCGGGCCGATCGGGCTCGTCCTCCACAAGAGCGGCTCGCCCCTGGACGGGACCACGAGCTTCACGGCCTCGGACCACTATCCGGTGTTCTCCGACTGGCTCTTCGCCGGCTGCAGCGGCACGCCGTTCGGCGTTTCGTCCCCGGGAACCTACGCACTCGAACCACGCGCGACGATCGGCGGCACGCCCGCGATCGGGAGCAGCGACTTCGTCCTGCGCGGCGTCAATGTCCTGCCCGGCGCACCAACGTTCCTGATCCTCGGGACAGGTGCGCTCATCCCGGGCGTCGACCTCGCCCCGCAGCTTCCCGACACGACGCTGCACGTCGACCTCGGCACAATGCTGAGTCTCTTTCCTTCGAGCGCCGACGCGAGCGGCACGACGGAGTTCGCCTTCCCGCTGCCCAACAAGCCGTCGATCGTCGGCATCCACATCGTGAGCCAATGGCTCGTCGTGGACAGCGGCGCGCCGAACGGACTCGGCGCTCTCAGCGATGGGTTCGACGTCACGATCGAGTGACGTGAGGCCGCTGCGCGCCGACCGCCAGCGGCACGGGTAAGTCGTCAGCGGCGAAGCGCGGTCGAAGTCGCGCTGTCGGCGTTTCACAACGGTGCGAACGACTCCGTTGGCGCGGCCTCGCGCGGAAGGACGATGGCTCGGACCGTCAGGTCGCGCGGGCCATCAGGCCGTGACGACTGCCGCGGCGAGCAAGGCGACGAACAGAGCCGTGCGAAGGCCCTCGGGGCTCGTCGCACGACGCAGACTGCTGCGTGAAAACAGCGCGGTCGTGATGTTGGCGTGGGACTGCATGAGATCGATTCCGGATGAGACTCGGAGGCTGACCTCCCTCATCCAAGAAGACGGCAGCGAAGACCTCGCGGTGCAGGAATCCCCGTGCGTACGCGCCATTGTGAATCGCCTGTGAACAGACTGTTAGAATGGCGCGCTCACGAGCTTCTCCATGAGACGCGACCGATGGCAAGCAAGCGCTCCGACGATGACAGCGGCATCGGACTTTTCGTCTTCATCGGCGTGCTCTTCATCGCGGTCCTGGCCGCCGGTGCCTTCGTCGTCGACATGCTGAACACCCGCGCGGAGGTCGCCCGCCTCGAAGCTCTCGAAGCTCGCGCGCAGGCCCTCGCAGAGATCGAGCGGACCACGATCGCCTTGCGATCATCGGCCCGACCCGAAGCAGAGGCCCATGCCGAGGATGACGGCGACGCCCATCATGACCACGCGCACGACGACGACAACGTCGACCCCGAGGTCAGCGAGTTGCGCAAGGAACGCGCTGAGCTACGCGCGCAGCTCGATGAGCTGGCGTCCGAACTCGAGGCGGCGAAGGCCGAGCTTCTGAAGGACGGCTGACCGCGCCGGGGACTTGCGCGGGCGCCGTGCGCTCGACGCCACGTCTTCGGCGAAGAGCGCCTACGACGCTCGATGTCCTTGCATCCCTTGCACCGCTCGCGCGTGCTCTCCGACGCTCCAGTGCGCTGAGGGCGTGACCGCGACGCGGCCTGATCCGAGAACGCATGGCGCGGCGTGCACGTGTCACGCATGCACTTGCGTCGAGGCGCGCGGCACTCCAGCCGAGCGACGATGGCACGACGAGCGCGCCACGCGCATTTGTCGAGAGTCGATCAGAGAAGCGGACCGCAGCTCATCAAGTGTGAGTAGGAGACGCGTGCATTCGACGCGCGCCACACGCCGCGAGGGTCACTCGACCTTCGCGCGAACCGACTCACTCACGACACTTGTCGAAGGAACCCGAAATCATGCAGCACTCACGATGGATTCAAGCAACAGCCGTTGCCATCGCAGCATTCGTTTCAGTCAGTGATGCCTGCGTCCAGCCGCCGCCCGTCACGTCGCCGGGCGTCTGTCTCGACAAGGGCTCGCTGGAGATCACCGACGACATGTACACCGTCGACATCTACGTGAAGGGCTACACGCTCTTCGGCGGGTCACCGGGCCAGTTCTGCTCGTGCGCCTTCAACCTGCCGACGGGCACCAAGCTCTGCGAGATCATCAGTGCGCGCGTGACGTTCCCGGGGACGGACATTCCGGTCCCCGGCTTCGGATCGTTCGACAACACGGCCGCCGGGGACCAAGCCTGGGACGTGACGCTGTCCGGCAACTGGTACTCGTTCGTCGCACCGGTCGAAGTACCGCTCGGCGTCGGTAACGAAGTCGACCTCTGCTTCAAGCTGCAGGGCAAGCTGCCTGAGCCGCCGCCGGGAGGCGGGACGATTCCCGGCCCGGTGCGCATCCGCGGCTTCAACTCCACGACCATGTTCGCCGACGACGTGTTCGATCAGATCATCCTCGACGTGGAGCAGGCGCTCGTCGGTGCCAGCATCGGGACCGACGAAGCGGCACCCAACGGTGTTCCGCTCGACGCTCACCAGTCCATCACCGGCCTGGGCCGCGTCATGGTCGAGACGCTTGCGTTCGAGTCGCTTGGTGGGGGAGTCGCCGGCACGGCGGGTGACCTCCTGCTCGTGGGCTCGGGCACCCCGTCGGCAAGCAGCGGTGGCGGTGAGCTCGCGCTCCTCGGCGCCCTGCCGTCCGAGTCGGCGCTGCTCTTCCTCGGGCTCGAGAACGTGAGCCTGCCGTACTTCGGCGGCACCTTCGTTCCCTCGGTCGACGCCGTCGTCTCGCTGCAGACGGACACGCTCGGCGAGGCCTCGACGACGATCCCGGCGCTCCCGGCCGCGCTGTCCGGCTTCGACCTCTTCACACAGGTCTGGATGAACGACGCCGGCGCCGAGCAGGGGCTGGCGGGCAGCAACGCACTGCGCACGCTGCTGGAGTGAACGTCCGCGCCTCGGCGCGCGCGACCTGGACGACCAACCCCGCACCGGTGTGACCTGACGGCTCACCGTGGCGGGGTTGGCGCACTTTGACCCACACGATCGCGAGCGTCGAGCCGCGCAATGGCTCGCGTGAGTCAGCGCTTTACAGACCCACGCTCTGGGAGAAGCGGGCGGTGCCGATTTCTTCGCGCACGTCTGGATGAACGTCGTCGGAGCGACGCAGGGTTGGGGGGAGAGCAATGCCCCACAGACGGTCCCCAAGTGAGCGGGAGCGGGAGACGACGTCGGCGCCGTTACTTCAGCGCACGCTCCCCGTCGGCGCGGCGCCCGAGGGCCGCTCATCCGCGCCGCTCATCCGCGCGGGTTGGCCGGCGGGTCTCGAAGTGGTGGGCGAAGAGGGGCTCGCCCCCCCGACCCTCTGGTTGTGATCCAGAATCGGGTCACGGCGAGGATCGGCGAGGAATCAGCCCGTTGCGACGAAATCGGCGTCGAAGACGTGCCTACGGACAGTACCACGGGGGGGGCAGCGCAGTGCGAACCGGTGCGTGGTATCCGGGCGAATCCGGGCGGTTCGAGGGCAAAGTGTGTAGAAGTGTGTCACGCCTGATGCACAGTCCGAAAAAGGGTCGGACGATCGATCGAGGGAGAAGCATGCCGAACCCCGAGCACGTTGCGATGCTCAAGAAGACCCGCGGGAAGGGAGACCTGTGGGCACTCTTCCGCTTCGGAGGTGAGCGCATTGACCTGAGCGGAGCAAATCTAGGCGGCGTAGCTCTAGAAGGCGCGGATTTACACAGTGCGAAGCTAGACGAGGCTGTTCTGAGCCACGCTGACCTAAGCAGTGCGAACTTGGACAGCGCTGACCTTAGCGGTGCCGACCTAAGCGGCGCTGATCTGCGCCGTGCGGATCTTGACAGTGCGGACCTAAACAGCTCTTACCTAATCAACGCGGATCTAACCGATTCGAGCCTGAGCTATTCGGACTTCAGTGGTGCGGAGCTGGTAGATGCTGACCTGAGCAACGCCGACTTGCTTCATGCGGTACTGGTCGAAGCCAACCTCACCGGTGCGAACCTGGACAGTGCGAAACTGAACGGTGCGAGGCTCGTCCGCGCGAATCTCAATCGTGCCAACCTTAGTCGCGCGGACCTAAGTAATGCAAAACTACGACATGCGAACCTAAGCGCTACGGTCTTCCGGGCAACGATCCTTCGGAACACCGACATGACCGCCGCGACCCTCGGCGGAGCCTACTTCGACGATGTGGATCTCTCGCAAGTCGACCTAAACGATGTCCAGTACCGTGGCCCAAGCTCACTATCTACAAGCGCTCTGGCAAGATCACGTGGCCAGCTCTCGGACACCTTCCTCGAAGGAGCAGGTCTTACGCCTTGGGAGACCTTAGCTGTGCGGATGTACGATGCATCGCTTTCGCCGGAGGAGATCACCGAGATCCAGTATCGCGTGTACGATCTACGCTTCCACGATCCGTTGCAGCTTCACCCGGTGTTCATCTCGTACAAGCACGACGACGTTGATGGCGCCTTGGCGAAGCGTCTGAAGGCAGCGTTCGACGAAAAACACATGCGCACGTGGTTCGACGTTCACGATCTTAATGCCGGCAAAGTTGACCGCCAGATCGACCACGTGTTCAACACGATCAATCCGGTCGTCGTGAGCTTGCTATCAGAGAGGTCGCTGGAAAGCGAATGGGTCGAGTGGGAGGCCGGCCAAGCACGTAAGCTCGAGAAGAAGATCGGCAGACCAGTGCTATGCCCGGTCGCGCTCGACGATGCGTGGAAGGAATGCGACTGGCCCGGCCCACTACGCCGCCAGATCGAGAGCTACAACGTGCTCGACTTCTCCGAGTGGGAGAACGAGACGAAGTTCGAGGCAGCGTTCACGAAGCTCTACCGCGGGCTGCGCGACAACTATGGGGCGGTGGGGACGAGGGAGAACGCGTAGCGCTCGCCACGCAACGCTCAGCTTTGGATCTGCTGCTTCGAGAAGAGGACGACATCCATGCGAGAGGGAGGAACCATGGCGGACCCCGAGCACGTGAAGCGGCTCTTCGAGATTGGCGGGCGTGGCAGGAGTGAGACAGACTCGCGCCCGCTGGCCCGATGTAGGCACAGCTTCGGCATTCGCATGGCTGGAGGTGTGTCATTGACACACTTCTGAGAGTGGGTGACCTTGCACGCTCAGATGCCGCTTTGCCTGCGAATCGCCGATTCTCTGGCGATATTGATGGTGGGCGAAGAGGGACTCGAACCCCCGACCCTCTGGTTGTGATCCAGATGCGCTACCAACTGCGCCATTCGCCCAGCCGAGACGGCCAAGTATCCGCATCGCCATGGGGCGTCGCAAGAGGGCGGCTCACTTCAGGTAGCCGAGGCGCTTGAGGCGTTCGTACGTGGCCGGGTCCGTGACGTCGCTGGGAGTGATGTTCGCCGCGCGCCAGATGAGAAAGCTGGAGGGGAGGTTCGCGTCGCCCGAAGCGTGGGGGCGGGACTCGATCTCGGGGAGGTAGCGCTCGGAGGCGACCTCGAGGAGGCGGTTGTCGACGTCCGGGTGCGTGAGACGCTCCTCGAACGGGGCGATGTACTTGGCGTCCGGTGTGCGTGCGAACCAGTCGCGCGTGCCGGTGCCGAAGATCGTAGCCGGCGCGGGGTCGGTCGATGCGAGCGGGAGGACCCCGCCGGGCGGGAGCTCGTCGAGGGCAGCGAGGTGCGCAAGGGTCGCGCCGAGCGTCGTCATGGCGACGGGACGTGTCTCGCGCCGCTGTGCGGGGACACCGGCGCCGAGCAGCCACAGCGGCACGCGGACCGCCTCTTCATAAACCTGCTCGCCGTGTTCGAGGTAGGCCTCGTCGAGCACCTCGCCGCTTGAAGGGCTGTCGGGGTTGCGGCGATGCGAGAAGAGTCCCTCGCCGTGGTCGGACGTGACGGCCATGAGCCAGGGGCGTCGCGCGGGCGGCGTGTCACCGTTGCGCGGCAGCGGCCGCCCGTCGACGACCATGCGCCCCAAGCGCCCGAGCGCCTCGTCGACGAACGCGACCTGTCCGTCGTAGGCGCGCCGGAGCGTCCCGGCGATCTTCGCCTCCGTGCCCGCGAGCGGCTCGTCGCGCCAGACGACCGGGAGCTCGGACGTCGACCAGCCTTCGATTGCCTCGGCGCGCGGGACATGCGCGGGGTCGTAGGGGAGGTGCGGGTCCATGAGATGCACATAGAGAAAGACGGGCTGTGCGCGCGAGGCGTCGTCGAGCACGCGGACGGCGCGCGAGACGAGCGCCGCGGCGTCCCAGCGACGAAGCTCGGGAAGCATCGAGGCATCGGCGAGACGCTTCGAAGTCGTCGTCGCAGGGGCAACGTCGAACTCGTCGAAGCCGCGCGAGAAGCCGTTGTCGTCCGTGAGGAGCGGGTTGGCGACGAGACCGACCGTGCGGTACCCGGCCTCGGCGAAGCGCTCGGCCAGAGTCGGGTCGTGATACGCACTCGTGCGGCGGGCCGTGATCTCACGCCCGGAAAAAAGCGCCGCGATCGACGGCAGGGTCCAGGACGACGGGGCGACGGCCGTGCTGTAGGCGACACCGCGCTCGGCCAAAGCCGCCATCTCGGGCATCAGGCCCGGCGTGAGGAGCCCGGTGCGATCGGCGCGCAGCGTGTCGACGACGACGAGCACGACGTCGGGGCGCGCGCTCGGCACACGCGACTCCTCCGAGGCACAGCCCACCAAGACCACCAGGAGTGCCGCGAAGACAAGCCGAAGAACGGGGTCGAAACGCGTCATCGCCGGAGCTTAGCAACCCAGCAATCCGCTCACCCAGCAACCCGGCAATCCAGCGACACACAAGCCGTGCAGCTCACGCTCTCGCCGCAAGCGGGACCGGCGGGCGACCGACGCGGAGAGCAAGACCTGGACAGATCGAGACACGCACCGTGTCCGCCCGTGTCCGCGCGCGACCCGGCCAGGGACTTCCCGTGCGCAGGCCGGCCAGGTTGCCAGGCCAGCCATCGGCCCAGGCCAACCCGTGTCCCAGCACGAGTCAGTCGGGCAACACACCGAGAAGGAGGGTGAAGTTCACGTTTGCGGGTGCCGAAGAGAAATGCATCCCCCTCGGAGTCATCAACCCATGCGCATTACCCACATCATCGCAGCCAGCCTGGCGGCCGTGCTCGCGATGTCCGACGTCGCCAATGCCCAGAACCAGGGCGGCGCGAACCGCGGAAGCGCGAATCGCGCGTCCTCGCCGTCGACCTCGTCGACCTCCTTGCCGCGCGCCAAGGGACGTGCGCCGGCCAAGAACATGAACGCCCGCAAGCAGGTGCAGCAGGCTGCACCTCGTCAGGCTGCACCTCGTCAGGCAGCGCCGCGACCGATCGCCGCGACGCCACCGCAGCGTGCACCCGCGCTGCGGGCTCCGCTCGCACCCCAGAACGCCAACGTGAGTGTGCGCGAGACCACGCGCGTCGCTGCGCCGTCGTCAGCGCCGTCGTCAACCATGGTCGTCTCGCCGATGCGCCAGGCCGCGCGCCAACCTTCGAACAAGTCTCTGGTCAACCCGTCCCTCGTCAACCCGTCCCTCGTCAACAAGGCCGGACGTGTCGCGCTCGCGCAAACACGCAACCGTGTTGCCGCGAACCAGCAGGCGAACAACAACAACAACGCTGCGAACAACAAGCGCGTCGCCAGCGTGAACGACGACGCGAAGGTGATGAGCGACAAGGAGCGCGAGTTCTACCGCAACCGCGCCGCTGAGCGTCTCGCCGCGATGAAGCCCTGGGAGATCCAAGCCCACGCGCGCAACTTCGCCGCAGCCCAGGCCGAGCGAGCCGAGAAGACCGGACGTAACAACCGCTTCGCCGAAGCCTTCGCGACTCGTCAGTCCAACGCCCAGTCGGCGAAGGAAGATGCGCTCGCGGTGACGTACAAGGAACGTGCTGCCGAACGCCTCGCTCAGATGCTCCCGTGGGAGATCGACGCGCTGCGTCGCAACCACATCGCCAAGCTCGAGAAGCGCGCGCAGGTGACGGGCAAGCCGAACCGCGTCGCCAAGGCCATGAGCAAGAAGCGCGCCGCGCGTGCGCAGGCCAACGCGCCCGCGCCGCAGCCGGTCGTCGTCCCGCACGTGCCCAACTCACTGGCACCGACGAAGCGCGGCGCGATCCGCTTCTCGAACCCGCACAAGGCCTACCGTGTGCGCGCTCAGAACAAGGCCGGAAAGGCCGCGTCCGGAAAGTAATCGACGACGCGTTCGCTCAGCCGACCACCACGCATGGGGTCGTCGACTCGACGACACGGCGCGGATCGAGACGGTGCGTTGACACGCCCGCTCGATCCGCGTCGCGTCGCGTTCAGGTGCGCAGGATGACCGTCTCGCGCCGGAAGATCAGGCTCGCGCCCCAGATCGTCAGCAGCGTGAGTAGCCCCATGCTGAGCATGGTGATGCCGAAGAAGTCCCAAAGATAGTTGCCCTTCAACAGCTCGCGCATCAGCATCGAGACGTTGAGGAAGGGGATCCACGCCAGGTGCAGCTCGGCTTCGAGGTCGGGCAGCATCGCAGCCATGGCCGGCAGGATCACGATGAACTGCAGCGGCGCCGTGTAGCTCTGTGCCTCCTTGAACGAACGCGCGAGGAGCGCGACGCCCAGCAACACGGCCGCGAACAGAGCCGACACCGGGATCAAGAGCACGGCCGTGAGCATGACGGCCTCCGGCTCGAACTGGATGTCGAAGCCTGCGGCGACACCCTGGGGCAGGATGCCCTGCGTGAACGTCAGACCGAGTGATGTCGTGGCGAGCACCGCCGCGACGACGGCGGCGACGAAGACGACGACGAACTTGCCGGCCGCCAGTTCCATGCGCGACACGGGCGCGAGCAGCAGCGTCTCCATCGTGAAGCGCTCCTTCTCACCGGCCGTGAGGTCGAGCGATGGGTAGAAGGCACCGAAGAAGCTGAACATGATGATCATGTACGGCAGCAAGCCGCCGAGGAACGCCTGGACACGCCGCGAGGGGGTGGCCATGTCCGCGCCTTCGAACACGATGGGCTCGGCGAACTGCGGCGCGAGTCCGTTGTCGGCCAGACGCATCTCGAGTAGGCCGTTGCCGACGATGCGCGCGAACGCCGCGAGGCGGTCGGACGCTTCTTCCGACAGACTCACGCTCTCGTCGTAGAACACGCTGAAAGGAACACTCGCGCGTTGGTCTTCGAGCATGTCGAAAACGTTGCTCGGAAGGTGGATCGCCGCGTGGATCGTCTTGTCCTGGATCGCGCGTGCAAGCTGCTCTCCGTCCCACGATTCGGGGAGATCGTCGGGGACCTCCACCCCAGCCGGCAGGCGTGTCTCACTTGGTTCGAGGTCCTCGATCAGGATGAACTCGGTCTTCGTCCGGAACGTGGAGATCGTGCTGGCGTCATCGAAGAGCGCCTTGTCCGCGGGATCGATCTCGCGCGCAAGACGCACGCCACTCTCGACGAGGTCCGGATCGAGATCCGCAAGCGAGGCCGCGTCAGCCCCGCCATCCATCATGTCCCTGACCTGCTCGATCATCGTGCCGAGCCCCTTGCGATCCCCGCCCGCAGCCGGAAACGACAGACCGATCTTCGCACTCGTGATCATCAGCCGCGGCGAGTTCTCAGCCATCCATTGATCGGCGAGAGCCGTGATCATCGGCTCGACATTCGAGTCGACGGCAACGCGCAACGTGCGCGACTGCTTCTTGGACTGCTGCTCCTGCGCAAACTTCGCGATCCCCAGGAACATCACCGGCATGACGAGAAGCGGGAGCAGCACCATGAAGATGAGCGTGCGCCGATCGCGCAGCACGTCCTTGAACTCCTTCTTCGCGATCACCATCACTCGACGGGCATTCATCACGCGGCCTCCAACACTGAGATGAACGCGTCTTCGAGGTCGTGTCCATGCGTGGCACGCATCTGTTCGAGCGTGCCGTCGAACTGCATGCGCCCCTTGTGGATGACGGCGAGACGGTCACACAGACGCTCGACCTCGTGCATGATGTGCGTCGAGAAGATCACACACTTGCCGCGCGTGCGGCAGTCTTTGACGAAGTCGACGATCGTCCGTGCGGCAAGGACATCGAGGCCGGCGGTCGGCTCGTCGAGCACGAGCACGGCGGGGTCGTGGATGACGGTGCGCGCGATGTTCACCTTCTGCTTCATGCCCGTGGACATCTTGTCGCAGCGCTTCTCGAGGAAGTCCATGTCGAGCAGCTGCGCAAGGTGCGCGATGCGCGCCTCGATCGCGCCGTCGTCCATGCCGTACAGCCGGCCGAAGTACGTGAGCACCTCGCGGGCCGTGAGGCGCGGGTAGAGCCCCGTGTTCCCGGAGAGGAAACCGATGCTCTTGCGGACGCTCTCGGGGTCGGACGTGACGTCGTGGCCGTCGATCGTGGCGACGCCCTCGGTGGGGCGGTAGACGGTGGAAAGCATCCGCAGGCTCGTCGTCTTGCCCGCACCGTTGGGGCCGAGCAGGCCAAACACCTCTCCCGCTCGACACGTCAGGGTGAGGTCGTCGACGGCAACCGTGTGGTCACCGCGTCGTCCTTTGAACACTTTTCGGAGGCCCTTGGCCTCCACCATTACCGCTGAGTCCGTCATCGACTTCGATCCGATACATGAGGGGGGCGCCATTCTGTCCTACTCACCGCGGCGTCTCGACCCCGGACATGCTTTCGACACCCGTCGCCCCGCGCAAAGTCGGCCCAGCGGTCGCTCCAGTGTCAGCTCTGCGACTGCTATGCTCCCGACCGTCCATGCCCCGGAGAACTCGTCCATGCGCCGCATTTCGTCCCTCGGCACCGCGCGGTCGTCGCTCGTCGCCGGCCTCTTGACGTCCTGCTTGCTCAGCTGCGGAGAACAGGCGAGCGCGCCCGGTGAAGATCCGGCGCACGTGGGGGACCGGCGGCACGTCGACGGGCAGGTGCACCTGCTCCAGCTCAACCGGCTGCAAGGCATGGTCGACGGCATTCCGTGCATCGAGGACCCCGAGCCCGTCCTTGCAGGCGCAAGCGAGCTCCGCAACAGCCTGCGGGACGCCGGCGACCAGGCCTACCTCGTCTGCGTCGGTGACACGCTCGTCTCGACCAAGTACGCGCCGGCGAACAAGATCGACCACATGGCGCTCGACGTCGAGAGCGGCGTCACCATGGAAGCCCTCGGGGCCGCGCGGGTCGACGCCCTCGTTCCCGGATCGCTCGACCTGTCGTTCGGCGCCGGCGCGCTTCTCGACATGGCCGCCGAGCGAGGTGTGCGCCTGCTCATCACGAATGCCAACGACAAGAAGGGCCTGGGACGCGTGGTGTCGTCTTGGATGCCCGAACCGAGCGCCCCCGACGGACCCCGGCTTGCGTTCCTCGGCGCGGCGCCGACGCGCGGGGCCGACAAGGCGCGCAAGATGCGGTCGTTGTCCGACGACGACCTCGAACTCACGAACGTCATCGACGCGGTCGGCGCCGAGGCCGAGCGTATTCGCAGCGAGCACGACATCGACTTCCTCGTCGTTCTCAGCGCCGTGGCCGGTACGACGAACAGCAAGATCTTGGACCTCGGTACCGTCGACCTCGTCATCGGGTCGCGCGACGCGTCGTCAGAAGTCCGCGACATCGCCTTCCGCTTCGGTGCGGCACTGGCCGTGGCGGCACCGCTCGGCAAGGAAGTCGGACAGACGATCATCCGAGTCGTCGACAACGACCTCAACCTCTCCGATGTGTCCGAGCAGTATCTGCTCGAAGAAAAGCTCAAACGCGAAGACATCTGGCTCGGGCAGTTCGTCGAGCGCTACGGCACCTCCGACCTCGACCAGCTTCGAGCCACCGCCCAAGCCGACCCGTCGATCGACGGCGCAGGATTTGCCGAGCGCATCGCTTTCCTCGAGCAGGACCGAGCCGGCCTCGTTGAGATGGCCAGCTACACCGGCTCTGCGATCGACCACCGAGTCGCCGAGCTTCCCAAAGTTTCCGCCGATCACGCGGTGCGCATCCAGCCGGGCGCGTTCGCCGAACGCTTCGCGGCAGCACTCGCCCAGGCCGATCTCCCACCGCCGCAGCGCACACTCGAGCACCCGCGCATCCCGAGCCCGGACGACTGCTACGAATGCCACCAAGAGCAGTACAACTTCTGGTCGCAGACGCCGCACGCCCAGGCCTTTGAGTCACTTCGTGAGAATCAACGCGCTTCAGATCCGAGCTGCCTCGAATGTCACAGCACGGGCTTCGGGCTCGAGGGGGGCTATGACGACGTTCGCCTCGAGGATCCGCTCGGCGGCGTGAGCTGCTTCGCCTGCCACGACGGGGTCTCGACGCTCCACGGCAGCAATGCGCGACGCACGATGCAGCCGCTGTACGTCTGGTCGATCCGCAACGAGCAGAAGTGCGGCAAGTGCCACACGGAACGACGCTCGCCCGACTTCGACCAGCCGTTGCTGATGGACCAGGTCGCGTGTCCGCCCATGGACCTCCTCGCGTCCCCGATCGTGTCGACGAGAATCGAGGCGCTCGAGATCCTCGCCGAGCGTGAGCGCGAGGGGCGTTTCAACGATGCCGATCGATTCATCGCGGCGCGCGCGCGCCTCGCCGGCGGCATCTCGTCGGCGCTTGACGAGTTCCTCGCACTTGCGGCAGAAAACACCGATGACGCCGTGACGACAGTTCAGATCGCACGGCTGCTCGACCGCTACGGTTTCTCGAAGGATGGCCAGGAAGTGGCACGCGGCTACCTCATGGAACACAGCGGTGAGGAGAGCGTCAACCTCGCCTACATTCACATGCTGCTCTTCCCGAGCGACGAGGAAGCCGCCGATCCCGACACGGCGCTCACGCGTCTCAAGTTCCTGATCCCGACCGACCTCGAAGAGTCGCAGGCCAAGCACATTGCCTTCCGCTGCTACGAAGTCGACGCGCTCTACATGACCGGCGCCGAACGCAAGGGCGAGTCGCTGCTCACCGAACTCATCGCCACGCAGGGTGAAGACCATCGGATCCGTGAGCGCGTCCAGCGCTGGAACCTCGCACCGCGCCTGCTCGAGCTGGCCCGCGCGGCTGCGGCCGAGGCCGAGGCTAAGGCCAAGACCGAGGTGCCGATCCGTCACACCGGCGGCGAGGACGACGAGACCGACCCGTGAGCCATGTCTCGGCGGGCGAGCAGCACGTTCGTGGCCGCGCTCGCTGAGCCGGACTCGGCGTTGCCAGACCGCGACGAAGCGACACCACTCGCACGAGCTGCTAACGCGTCGGGATGAGTGCGTCTCCGACCCAGGCCGTCATCTTGGTGGGCCAGACCTCGGCGGAGCGCGACGTCGACGGCGCGCGGGGCGCCTCTGGTCTCCGTGCCGGCGGTCACCACCGCAAGTGCGGCGCCGCACGAGCTGCTAACGCGTCGGGATGAGTGCGTCTCCGACCCAGGCCGTCATCTTGGTGGGGAGCACGGGTTCGACGAGCTCGAACGCCGTGCGCGTCACGCCGAGCGCGACGGTGTGCTCCGACGCAGCGTGGAGGCTGTCGAGAGGCAGCGTGCGCAGAGCGATCATCGCGACGGCCACGTAACCGATTCCGCGGCCCGTGCCGAGCACGAGCCCGAACACGCGGTCGATGGCACCGAAGCTTCGCTCTTCGGCCCGCCGGCGCGCGACGCGTGCGACGAATGCACCAAAGATGAGCACGGCGCCGTAGACGATCGACGACCCGATCAGCGGCGCGAAGGGCTCGAGGGCTGAGCGCCCCGAGGTCACGGCGTCACCAACCTCGGCGCCGAACACCGCGGCGAGCGCGATACCGGCGGCAAGCGCAACGAGCCCGACGACCGTGCGCGTCGCACCGCGCCAGAGTCCGAGCCAGGCACAGACGAAGACGACGAGCGCGGCGAGCTTGTCGAGGTCGTGCCAACCGCTCGTCATTGCTCGCCCCGCGAACGCTGTAGACGTGCAACGTGGTCGACGTGATCGAGCATCTTGCGGGCCGAGGCGTCGTTGTTGTTCGTGATCAGCACGCTGTCCGTCGCGACATCACGCGCCTCATCGATCCGCCCGTTCTCGAGGAGCGCCCGAACGACGAGATCGACTGCAAGCGAACCGTCAGGCGCGAGGTCCTGCTGTTGCCAAGCGCGCCGCAGGGCCGCTTCGGGAAGGCGAACGAAGGGGGTTTCGTAGTGCATCAAGTAGGACGTCGCGCGCTGCAGAGCCTCGACATCATCGGGCACTTCTCGCAAGTAGTCGTACTGTGCAACAAGCGCCGCCGGTTCCCCTTGGCGAGCGTGTCCGTGCAGTACCCAGTGCGACGGCGGCAGATCGGCACGCCAGGCGATGAGCGGGAACGTGCAGGCGAGCGCGCCGCCGATGAGGAAGAACGTGCGCCGGGCGCCGGGACGCGAGGGGTCGGTGCCAGCCATGCCCGCGCCGGCCATTCCGACGAGCAACATGTCGAGCGCGGCGAGGTCGAACGGTCCGGTGAGCGTCAGCGTCGTCAAGAGCCCGAAGAGAATGAACGCGACGATGGCGCCGGCCCGCGGCCACGCGGAATCCGAAGCGATGGGAGTCGACGTGAGCGTGGCGACGACGAACAGCAAGACGCCGCCGCGCAGAAGCCCCTCGAGGAGCGCGATCGCAAGCGCCGACCAAGGTCGCGGCCACGACCCGGGCAACCCTTCGAAACGCAGCGGCCCGTGGAAGTCACCGACCCAGCGGTCGATGACGTCGCGGAACACTTCGATGGACGGGGTGTTCTCGACCGCATCGGCGAGCATGTCAAAGCGCGCGTTCTCGCGCGCGTCAGGATCGATCTCCGCGGGATCGAACATCGTGAACGGCGCCTCGACGAGCGCCATCGCGCTGTGCATGCCGGCCGTGTCGGGGAGCCACGGGCGGGGGGGCTCGGTGAGCGGCCCGCGCTGCACGAACCACGCGACGCCGAACGCCAGCGCAAAGGCGCTCACGACACGCGCCATCGCGGCGAAACGCGGGACGGGAAGCAGACTCCAGATGAGGCCCACACCGGCCGCGAACGCGACGATGATCCCACCCGTCAGGACCGAAGCCGTGAGCCCGACGGCCAGCTGCAGCCAGCCGACGATGAAGTGTTCTTGGTGAATGCGCAGGGCACCAGCGACGGTGAAGCACAGCCATCCGCCGAGAAGCACGACGCGATCGGGACGCACCGACGCGGCGATCAGCGTCGGGTGCAACGCCCAGATCCAGGTGACGAACACGAGCGCCGCGAGCACCGAACGGCGCTGGATGGTCGAGGATCGCGACATGGTCAGGGCCAGGTCGAACGCTGCGATCAATGCAGCAACCGAGACGCCGACCGACGCCAGTCGCAACGTCAAGATCGACGGCGTGCCGCCGAGCTCTTCGGCGATCCGGTGATAGAGCCAGTCGGCGCCCGGCGGACGAAGCCGATTGAGCGCCTCCCAGGGGCGACCTTCCCAGGCTCGCAAGAAGGCATCGGCCTCCCAATCGGCGACCCAGCCGGCCAGCTGCGTGGCATAGCCGTAGCGCAGGGCCAAGCCGGCGGCGAGCCCGAGGAGGACGAGCAGGACGCGGCCGAAGGAGTTGGGCTGGCGTGGCGGCGGCGGAGGCGCGTCGGCGTCGGTCATCGATGCAGTCTCGGGAGGGACGGCTCGGCGCGGGCGTGGGCGAGCCGAACGCGGGCATCCTGCCACGCGAACCTTGGGAACCGAAGCCCAACCGTGGCGAAGGGGCATCTCCGTGGGTTGGATTCGTTACGTCCGATAATCATTATTATGATGCGCCGTGGGGAGGTGACCGGGAGGTGACCGCTCGTGCGACCGACGTGATCACCGGCCGTGTCTGCCTGTTCGGTATGCGAGGATCCGCGCCTCGTCACGCCCCGGACCCCTGTCTGCGATGCCCGAACTGCTCGTCGCCAGCACCACGCCGGTCGATCCCAGGATTCGGGCCGAAGGTCAGCAGCTCGCTGTGACACTCGGGGTCGCGTTCGTCGAGGCCCCGCTCGGCGCCGCAGACCCGGCGGCCCGCAAGGCCTGGCTGGCGGCGATCACCCCGCGGCCCGCGGTCGTCGTGTTCCATGACGGCGAGGCCTGGACGCTGCTCGATGCCGGCAAGCCCGAGTCCGAGCCCGTGCGCGCCGGCGTGGCGCGCACGAACCCGGTGGGTCGCAGCAGTCCGTTGGGACGGGCGCTCGGCGTGCACAAGCGCGTCGCCGACGGGCTGACGGTGCTCGACGCGACGGGCGGTTTGGGCCGCGACGCTCTGACGATGTCACGCTGGGGCTGTCACGTCACGTTGATCGAGCGCTCGGCGGTGATGGCGCTGCTGCTCGCCGACGCACACCGACGCGACCCGTCGTCCATCCCCGCCGTCATCCACGCCGAGGCAACCGCGGTCATCGCGGCGCTTCCCGACGGCGCGCGTCCCGACGTCATCTACCTCGACCCGATGCATCCGCCGCGCCGCAAGGCCGCCGAGGTGAAGCACGACCTGGCAGTTCTCGGCAAGCTCCTCGGCGACCAACGGCACGACGTGTCAGCCGAGCAGCGTCTCTGGGAAGTTGCGTGCGAGTGCGCACGACATCGTGTCGTCGTGAAACGGCCGCCCCATGCGCCACCCCTCGGCGCCGCTCCCGCGCACTCGGTCAACTCCACGCGCGTGCGCTTCGACGTCTATCTCACGTGAGTGTCCGTCGGTGCGCCGACGCGACAGCGAACGTCCGAAGAGCCACGCGCCCTCGAAGGACGCGGGGCCTGCACTCGGTGAGTTCGATGGTGGACGCGTGTGTCTCGCCGGGCCACACGCGCGCCGCGTCAGCCCACGGAAGACGCCCCACGGTGTCCCCGTCTCCACCTGCGCGCGTCGCCCAGCCCGAGGCGGAGCGGTGCTTCTCACCCGCCGCGTCGCCCAGCGTGCTGTACGCGGTGCCCGCGCCCCATCGTAGGCCTCGTGACCGCTGCGTCGTCCCGGCGCTCGCTTCGTTTCACGACGCCCTTCGTCGAGGTAACGAAGGGCGTCGTGCTGGAAGGCGTGCGTGAACGCAAGCGGCCCTGCGTCAGCGTTCGAACATCGACGCCACCCATGCGACGAGCGCCTCGGGCGCGTCGAGCTTGCGGGCTTCGTCCAACGCACTCCTCGCAACATCGGGCTTGTCGATCTGTGATGCGGCCAGTGCACGCCACGCGTGGTACGTGCCGAGCTTCTTCACGGTCGGCTTGTCAGAAGCGAGGTTCGTGAGTTCGTTATACATGGCCTCGAAGTTCGGCTCCTCCTCGGCGGTGAAGCGTGCCTCGAACCCGAGCACGGCCAAGTGCGCACGCGCCAACGTCGTGTCGTCGGGATCGTGGAGCTCGAGGATCAACGTCGCGCGCGCCGGGGCATCGACACCCAACGTCGTCACGAGTGAGGCGGCGGCGCCGACCTGGCGCGTGCGGTAGGCGTCGCGCTCGGCCTCATCGGCCGGGAGTTCCTCCTCGAGAACGGCGAGTGCACTGACGACCGCGTCGCGGTTGTCGGCCAGACGCAGGATCCAGGCCTGGTAGTCGTCCGCGAGCCCGCGCTGATAGCCAACCCGCCGACCGTACTCAACGCCCTCGGGCGTCATCGCGATCAACGTCGGAAAGCCGCGTATCGCGTACGTGTCCTTGTGAACCGCGTTGCGTTCCTTGAGGTCGGCCGGCTGGGGCTTGCGGCTCGGGTAGTCGAGCGAGACGAGTACGAAGGCCTCCCCGGCGCGCTGTTCGAAGCTCGGCTTCGAGAGCAGCTCGGCGTGCAGCGCCTTGCAGGGCGGGCACCAGTCCGAGCCCGTGAAGTCGACGAGGAGGTGCTTTCCGGTGGCCCGCGCCTCCGCGAAGCCAGTCTCGAGATCTTCGATCCAAGCGTCCGAAGCGAGAGCCGAGGCGGAGAATGCGAGAAGGCCGGCCGCGGCCTTGGCGAGCAGAGTGGGCGACATTGTGAAAGATTCCATCTGGAGAAGAGACGCTCGTGGAAGCGTACGAAAGATGAATCACCGAACAGCAGCCCGTTGAGTGCAGGAAAAGCGGGCTTCCTCCCCCACCAGCGCGTTGAAGAAGTCATTCGGCGCGCACCGCCACAATGTGTGGGTCCGGTGTTTTCGTGTTCGCTGTATACTCGGTATCGGACAGAGCATCCTGCCGACGGCGCTAGCGGCGCCTGAAGTCTCTGTCCCACCGCAACTTGGGCCAGTGGGGCGCGGCAGCCTTGGTGGTTCGAAACGGTGATGTGCACATCGAGGCTCCCTGCAGAGCCTCACAAGCCACACTCCTCAGAGAGTCTCATGGCGCGGCCGATCACGTACGACCCCGAGTTGGCTCTGCAAAGAGCCATGGACCTGTTCTGGAAACACGGATTTCACGCCGTCAGCGTCGAACTCCTCGTTCGTAGCACAGGATTGAATCGTCACAGCCTGTACAGCCGATACGGCAACAAGTTCGGCCTCCTCGAGCAAGCCTTGACGCGCTACTGCGATGAGGCGGTTGCGAGCATCGACGAGATCTTGTCGATGCAAGGCGACCCCCGCGCGCGCATCGAGCGACTCTTGAGGCTGCGGCACCCCACCACCGAGGACGAGTTCTGGCAGCGCGTTCACAACCAGGGCTGTCTCGTGACGCGCACGGTCGCCGAGCTGCGCGACTCGCATCCGACGATCAGATCGTCGCTCGATCGGCTCGGCAACTCGATCTTCCGCGGGCTCTCGAACGCGCTGCGGGAGGCGCGCGAGATGGGCCGACTCGGTCCGTCACGCGACCCGCAAGCCCTTGCCACGGTTCTCACGAGCGGCTTCATGACGTTCGCGACGACGCCCGAGCCCGACGAGCGCATTGACGCGTTCCTTTCGCTGCTCGACTGACGGCTCTCGGTGACGAGTCTCGCCGTCGAGACTCGTCGTCAAGCGTCCTCGCCGGGCTTTGCAAAAAGTCGCCAGGCGCCGGCACCCGCCGACGCCCGTGGGCGCGTACGATGTCGCCCCCTCCCCCACAGCTCGGAAACGGTGATGACCTCTCTCCCCGATGCGGGAACGTCTACGGACACGCGCACCGAAGAAGACCTTCTCGGAACCAAAGAGATCCCACGCGAAGCCTACTGGGGCATCCAGACGGCGCGCGCGATGGAGAACTTCCATATCTCGGGTGTGAAGCTCTCCCAGCATCCCGAACTCGTTCGAGCGCTGGCGATGGTCAAGCTCGGCGCGGCCCGCGCGAACGCCGAGTGCGGCGTTCTGAACCCTGAGATCCTCGCGGGGATCGAGGGCGCTTGCCTCGAGATCATGGAAGGCAAGCTCCACGAGCACTTCGAAGTCGACCTGTTCCAGGGCGGCGCGGGCACGTCGACGAACATGAACGCGAACGAGGTGATCGCGAACCGCGCCCTCGAGCTGATGGGCCATCAGCGCGGCGACTACGACCACTGCGACCCGCACGACCACGTGAACCTGTCGCAGTCGACGAACGATGCCTACCCGACGTCGTTGCACATCGCGATGGCACTCATGAACACGCACGTCTGCGCCGAGCTCAATCTGCTCGTCGACTCATTTCGTCGCAAGGGCGATGCGTTCCATCACATCCTCAAGATGGGCCGCACACAGCTCCAAGACGCCGTGCCGATGACGCTCGGACAGGAGTTTCGTGCGTGGGCCGAAAGCCTCGCGAACGAACGCCGCTCGCTCGAACGCGTCGAGGCCGTGCTGCTCGACAGCAACATGGGCGGGACGGCGATCGGCACGGGTCTCAACGCGCCGGCCGGTTACGCCGACTGCTGCGCGCGGCATCTCTCGGCCGTCACGGGTAAGCGCATGCGGCGTGCACCCGACCTCGTCGAAGCTACGCAAGACACCCAGCCGTTCGTGCTGTACTCCTCGGCGCTCAAGAGCCTCGCGATCAAGCTCAGCAAGATCTGCAACGACTTGCGCCTGCTGTCGTCGGGTCCGCGCGCCGGCCTCAACGAGCTCAACCTCCCGCGCAAGCAGCCGGGCTCGTCGATCATGCCGGGCAAGGTCAATCCGGTCATCCCGGAGGTCGTCAATCAGGTCTGTTTCCGCGCCATCGGCAACGACCTCACGGTGACACTCGCGGCCGAGGCCGGTCAGCTGCAGCTCAACGTCATGGAGCCCGTGCTCGCTGCGAGCATTCTCGAGTCGCAGACGATGCTCATGAACGCCTCGCGCACGCTGCGCGAGCACTGCATCGACGGCATCACGGCCAACGAAGCCGTTTGCCAGCATTTCATCGAACGCAGCATCGGTGTCGTCACGGCGCTCAACCCGGTGCTCGGCTACGAGATGGCCACGCGCATCGCTGCCGAGGCGCTGCAGACCGACCGTGGCATCGTCGAACTCGTACGTGAGAAGGGGCTGCTCAGCGAAGAGCAGATCGCGAAGCTGCTCGACCCGAGCACGATGTGCGGAGGCAACGAGCCGCCGACACTGGTGTGAGCTACACGGGCGGCCGCGACTGATTGAGCCAATCGAGGTATGGCCCGTGCCCGCCCACGATCGGCAGCGCCAAGAGGCACGGAACGTCGTAGCTATGCAGCTCGACGATGCGTGCCCCGGCGCGCTCCATGCGCGCTCGATCGGTCTTCGCGAACATCAGGACCTCGGCGTCTTCGAGCAACACACCTTCCCAGGCGTAGATGGACGTGATCGCCGGCACGATGTTCACGCACGCCACGAGCCGCTCGTTCACCAACGTGTGGGCAATCGAGCGGGCAAGCTCTTCGGACGGAACCGTGACGTAGAGCGAGATCGGGGCATCGGGCGAATCGGGCATGGGTGTGGGTCGAGGGAGGTTTCAGTGGATGAAGAACGGGCTCGTCCAGGCGACGTGACGATCGCGCTGGGTGACGCGGAGGTAAAGGTACTCGCCAGCGGTCAGGTCTCGCACGGGCAGCATGCCGATGAGTTCATCATGGCCACCGCCGTCCGACTTGGCGACGACCTCGCCGCTGCGGATCAACTCCACCGACGTGAGCGGCCCCGTGCCGTAGACGACGAAGCGCAGGTCGTGGTTGCCGGGGCCGACGTCGGCTCCCATCGTGTGGCCGCCGAGCGAGCAGCGTACGATCATACGCGCCCCACTCGTCGCGTAGGTGCGGCGCTCGCGGAGAGCTTCGAGCAGACCGGTGCGGGTGTGCTCGGCGGCGACGAACGCGACGAGTCCGCCATTTCCCGCCGGCGACGCGAGCTGCGCGAGACCCGGATGACCGTCGTGACTGTCGCCGCTGGCTACGAATCCGAGTCGGATCCCGGCGTCGAGCACATCGCGGACGAAGTTGCCGCGCAGCGGCGCGTAGATGAGCCGCGGCGAATCGAGCGCCTCGCTGCTGCCGTGGACGCTCATGACCTCCGTGACCGGCTCGAGCTCGGCGTCCGGCGGCCAGGTCCAGTTCGTCGGCACGGGACCGCCGCCCGAATGGTGCGCCATCGTGATCGCGGGCTGACCGCGCAGGGCATCCCAGAGATCTCCGGGATGGCGCGTCGCGTCGTCGAGTGAGCTGACGAAGGGAAGCTCGTCGCCGCGCCCCGGTCCGAAGTGCAGCACGTGACGATGACCGTGGAGCCAGCTCGTCCACTCGTAGGCCGGCAGCGTCACGAAACGCCCCGGCTCGTGGAACGTCGCCGTCACATCCTTGATGTGCTCCCACACGCCGGGGTTGTCGTCGAGCGGCTCGAAGCCCCAGTGATCGTGATCGGTGAGCGCTGCGACGTCGAGGGCCGCAACGTCGCGTGCATAGCTGTAGTACTGCTCGACGCTCCCCGAACCATCCGAGAGCAGGCTGTGCCCGTGCAGATCGCCCCACAGAAGGCCACGCCCGGTCGCCGACACCGAGCACGGGTTCGTCGTCACGGAGAGTCCCTCGGGACCGCCGACGACCCAACGCGAAACGCCCGGTGGCGCAGCCGGCAACGACAGCCGCGCCAAGCCGCGAGCATCGAGTTCGAAGGTCACGGCGGCGGACACCTCGGCTGCCGTCTGCAGGCGGACCTCGAACTCACCGGCGACGCGCGAGCCGGCGTTGCCGCGCGCGTCGAGTGCCGCCACGACGAGTTCGATCGGCTCGTCCGGCGCGGCCGTACTCGGCACCGTCGCGACAAGCTGACGTACACGTCCCGCCACGACGCGCACCGCGGGCGGGTCGGCTGTCGTGGACGCCACACCGTCGCCGTCACCGTCGATGAGAAACCAGAAGCGCGCGAACTCCTCGGCGTACTGGTCTGCGAAGGCACCGCTCGGCCCCGCGCCGTACTCCAGCGTGATCTCGTCGCCAGCACGCAACGGAGCGCCCGCGATCGTGACGACGAGGGGCGCCGGATCACGCGCCGGCGGCGTCGGACGGATATCGAGGCGCACTCCCTTCGCGGCCGTCGTCACGCGTGTGTAGCCCGGCGCTGCGGGGGCCAACGTCTGCGGCGCCGACCACCCCCAGAAGGGCGAGACCTGGAACGTGAGCCGACCACCGACGGCGATCCCGTCGGCGCCGGCCGTGTAGCGAAACACCCACTTCCCGGCCGTCGCGACCTCGATCGGATCGTCGCCGGAGATGAGGACAGCCGCCCCGCCGCCGTCCGAAGGGTGACGCGCCGCCGCGCGTGCCTGGCGCAGATCGTCGTCCATCGTGCGACGCGCCGTGGCGGGCGCGGCCTCACGCGTGGGCGCCGTGAGCGTGGCGCTCGGTCGGATCGGCATCGCGTCGTCGACCGCATCCGCACTCGCACCACTCGCACCACTCCACCCACTCGGCCCGCATGCCGACGTCATCACAGACAGCACGACGGCGAGGGCAGCGAGCGCGGGCTTCATCGCCTCACTCTAGTGGTGTGATTCAAAAGTTCGCGTCATTTGTTTCGCGCCCTCCTCACCGCTGGGTGTGTTGCAGCTCCTCGACGACTCCACCCATTCGCCTGCGTCGACGCGCCTTGCCAGCGACGACGGTCACACAAAGCGAATTTCGCGAACTCTTGAATCACACCACGAGCAGCATCTGTGAGCTTCCTGCCTGCGTTGAAGCGAGGTGTCTGATCTTCGACGGAGGAAACAGCCCAACGGTCGAACCAGACCGCGGCCGGTCAGACTTTCGCGGCGCCTTGCCAGCAAGGCCCCTTCGACCTCGCGACCACCGCAGCGAGTCATCCAGACGAGCGTCCGGCTCGTCGAGGACGTTGCACGTGTGCGGAGCGCCGTCGCCGTGACAGCAAAGGCGAGGAACGCTCGAGACACCCGACTCGCGGGCCTCCCGAGCGTTCCTCGCCTGCGAGCCGCCGTCAGTTGCCGGACACCGTGACGTGCACGTCGAACACGGTGCCGTCCTCGGTGGCGATCTCACGCCACGTGTGACGCTCCCCATCGCGCGGCACGCGTACCGACACACTCGCGGCGAGCACCGCAACGCGGTCGAGACTCCCGAACGTCTCGCCGTGGAGCGGCACCTGGCCGACGTCGCGGCGGAGATGCAGCAGGAGGTCGAGCAACACGTCGGCGCCGACAGCGGTGGCCTCCACCGTCATGCCGTCGAAGATCGTGTCGACGCGCGGCTCGGAGAGCGACGCGCCCTGCGCGACCTCGACGTCGAAGTCCGACACGACAGGCTGCTGGTGCCCGACGAACGTGCCGGCACGACCGCGCGTATCGACGTCGAACCGCGCCTGCCCGAGGGCAGTTCCAGCGCCCACCGGCGAGCCGCGCTGCCGGCGCGTGACGACCACATCGACCGACGACGACGCCGTCGCGCGCCCGAAGACCTTGCTCAGCCCGGCCGCTTCGGCGAGTACCGCCTGGGAACCGGTCAGGAAGAGCCACGACCCGACCGCCCCGAGGTCCATGTCCTCTTCATCCTCGGCGATCTCGAGATCGTAGATCGCGCTCATGAGGTTGTCGCAGGACTCCTCCTGTCCCGACGGGAACGCGAGCGCCGTGGCATCGAGCCAGTCATCACCGTCGTAGCGCACACTCGTCGGCGCCAGGAACTCGGGGCGCGGATGGTGTGAGCGGTGCCCGCGCCAGATGAGGTGACTGGCGTCGAGCATCCACGCGTACGTCGAGTTGCGAACTTCGACCGGCGGCGGCGCCGGCGCCACGTCCGCGACAGCGAGGCGCGTGACGTACGAGATCACGCCGGCCGGAGTGTCGACCTGCGAAGCGATCCACGTCGTCCCGCCCGAGGCCCCGAAGGTCACCTCGCCCCAGACCGATGCCACGCCGACGTTGGGCATGTCGATGTGCCCGACCGTGCTCACGTGCGCCATCCGCTCGTTGAGCGCCACCACCGCCGCGAGCCCCGCGTCGCGCGTCTCCCAGTCCGTGACGGCGGCCTGACGATGCGCGTAGCGCAGGCGCAGGTCTTGCCCGACGGGCGACTCCAGACGCACGAGCCAGCGCGAACCGAGCGTCAGCAGCTCCATGTCGGGATCGCCGATCGCAGCGCTGTGTGCAATCTCGGAGGAATACCCGCGCACGAAGTCGACCATGTACCGAGTCCCGAAGTCGTGCGTGTTGCCGACATGGATCTCGCGTCGCAGCGACCCGACAAGGGCGGCCTTGCCCGTGCGGACGGCGTCGACGAGCGACTCCACATCTGTCGTGACTCCGCCGAGACTCCGGTAGGTTTCGAGTTCGATGGTCGCCGAGCGCCCGGTGGACGCGCGGACGCTGTCGAGGTAACGCTCGAGCGCGTCGTGGACCTCGTCGGTCGCGCGCATGAGCAGCACGTCGTCGTCGATCATGTACGCGAAGGCATCCGACGACGACTCGAAGAGCTCGCGGCCGATCACATCGACGACCAGGTTGACCACGCGGTCGCGGAAGTCGTCTTCGAAGCCGCCCTCGTCGTAGCCCGAGTCGTCGTCGCTCGGACCGATCAGAGGAAGCAGCGGCATCCGGGCCTGCTGCTTGTTCGGATCCGGCATGAGGTTCGAAAGGTCGTAACTCGCGACGGTGAGGTCGCTTGCAAGCACTTCCGAAGCACTGGGACTCGGGGTCGCAAGGGGATCCGTGACGACCGTCAGGGCCGCCGTGAGAAGCGTGGCGAGAATCATTCGTCGTCTCCTGTGACAGGTTTGGATCGGGACATCGGCGTGGTGTCCAAGCGATCGAGCGCGCGTTCGATACGGCGCAAGACGCGCGTGGGCGGCGCCACGGCGAAGGTCGGCCACGCGCCGATGTCGCGCACGGCCGAGGTCAAGTCGTCGACGTCACCGCCGACACGTTGGAACGTGAGGTATGTCGCCTCGGGCGCAAGAGTCGCGGCCGTGATCCAGCCGAGGGCATCGTCGGGACGACTCACCAGTGCCTCGAGCAGACGGTCGGCATGGCGCTCGTGCCCGTGGCGCGCGAGGGCTCCGAGGGTGCGCGCCCGGCGGCCGGCGTCGAGCGTGGGATCGACGACGACGCCGCTGAGCACATCAGCGCAAAGCTCGGCGTGTTCGCTGCGGCGATCGAGCCCCGGAGCGCTGTCGATGGCGTGCGTCATGAGATCGATGAGATCGCCGACCTCATGCGCACGCGTCGAGCTGGCCAGGACACTCCGCGCCTCTGCGTCGTCGACGAGGAGCGCAACGAGAGCGTCGGCCAGGCGTCCGTCGAGTGGACGCCCTCGGTGCTCACGCCAGGCCTCGAACAACGGCCGTGCCGCACGTGCGTCGGCGAGCGCGCCGAGCGCGTCGAGCAACTCGGCATCTTGTCGGTCGGACGCCACGCGCACGAGCTGCGGAACGAGCTCGGCCAGGCCCTGTTCGAACACCCATTGAATCGCCGTCTCGCGCCGCCGTGGCTGCGACAGCGCGTGTCCAAGCGCCGCCACCGCCTCGGTCTCGGACGCCGCGAGGACGCCCTCGAAGCCACGCGCCGCGGCGTTGGCGCCCACCACATCTGCGAGGTCGATCCAGGCCCCGACCGCGAGCCGCGCCGGAACCGCGCGGACAAGTGCCAAGGCAGACTTCGTGCGAACCGGTGACGGACTGCGCAGGGCGCGCGTGATGATCTCTTCGACTTCGTCGCGCAGCAGGGTCTCGCCGCGCAGCGCGACGAGCACGTCGACAGCCATGGGCACACGCTCTTCGTCATCGAGCCGCTGAGCGACGGCACGCCCGAGTGCGCGCGCGGCGCCGAGATCGCGTGGATGGACGAGCAACCCGGCGAGCACGGCGTCGGCCCAGCGGTCATCGTCGAGCACGCGCGCCAGGGTCATCTCGGCCGTCGGATCGACGAGGACGGCGCGCAGCGCGGCTTCGGCCGCCGCACCGTCGCGTCCACGGAGCAGGACATTGCGCACGAGCTGGTCGACGGCCCAACCTTCGGGACGCAGCTCGTCCCATGCCAGCGCGCAGGCCGCGGCGAACTGTGCGTCGTCGTCCGGGTGCGCGTCATCGGCGGCGAGCAACACCTGCGCGACACGCTGCCGGACGGCATCGAGACGCTGGCTGCTCGTCGCATCGTCGCCGCCCCATGCAGGAACCGAACGCGTGCCGGGATTGTCGAGTGCCGCTGCGAGCCGCAGCTCCCAGGTCGTCGGCTCGGCGCTGCCCGGCGGCGTCGTCTCGACGATCGTCGCCTCAGGGCTCGGCGGCTCGGCGTTCGGCGGCTCGGGCACGGGAGCAGACGTCGGAGCGCCCGACTCCACCACCTCTGGCGCCGATGATCGCTGCGGCGCGTCCGCGAACGACACGACGGCCCACCAAGCAAGCGCCCCGACCACGAGCATCGCCGCCGCCCGACGCATCCCGCGCCACCAGCTCGTCCCCGCGTCGATGGTCGTCGTCACTGGCGGCTGCGCGTCTTCGTCGATCCGCTCCCACAGCGCATCGAACATGCGCCGCGACGTTCCGTCGGGCAACGCCTCGGCGCTCGTCTGAACGACCCAGGCATCGATCTCGCGTTCACGCGCCAGGAGCGCCGCACAGCGCTCACACACCGCGACGTGTTCGTCGAGCGCGAGTCGCGCATCGACATCGAGGTCACCGAGGACATAGCGCTCGAAATGTGAGCGACGCGGATGGTTCATTCCGGCACCTCCCCGCCGACGCGGTCGCGCAAGATGCTGCGCGCACGCACCACGTAGACCCGCGCCGACCCCGGCGTGATGCCGAGCACCTCGGCGATGGCCCTGTAGGCAAGACCCTCGACCACGCGGAGATGAAGCGCGGCGCGCTGACGCGCGGGGAGTGTGTCGATCGCGGCGCGCACCCGAGCAAGCGTCTCGCGCTGCTCGATGGCGCCGGCCGTTTGCGTGCTGGCCTCGGGCGAAACAGCGGCGCGCGATTCGTGTCCCTTGCGCGTGCTCCGGCGGCGCGTGGCGTCGACGGACTGGTGGTAGACGATGCGCAGGAACCAGGCCCGGAAGCCGCCTCGGAACGAGTCGAGCC
This sequence comes from Planctomycetota bacterium, assembly GCA_029259745.1. Taxonomy (GTDB): domain Bacteria; phylum Planctomycetota; class B15-G4; order B15-G4; family B15-G4; genus OFTM221. The sequence continues at coordinate 147,807 of JAJDEO010000048.1, read as the reverse complement.
CGCGGTAGGCCTTGAGCATCGCGTCTTGCACGGCGTCCTCCGAGTCATCGAGGTTCCCGAGCATGCGGACGGCGAGTGACCGGGCGACGGCGACGTGCGGCGCCACGAGATCCTCGAAGGCGGAACGGTCGCCGGCACGCAGGCGCGCCAGGAGCTGTTCCTCCTCGTCGTCGATCTCGGGGCCTCGCGGCTCGTGGGTGGTGTCGGTCAACAAACCCGTCCTCTTCGGGGTTTCACGAGGGAATACGCCCCCCGCGGCCCCGCGCTAACACCGATTTCCACGATTCTTCGCGAGTCGACGTCAGGTCGAGCGATGGACCTTCTGGGCCGAGACCTGATCGGTCGGGTAGAGCGTGACCTCCTCGATGTTCATCGGCCGCGGGAGCGACGCGATCCACTCGATCGAGGCGGCGATGTCGTCGCCCGTCAGCGGCGTCATCCCGGCATAGACGGAGTCGGCCTTGGCCTGGTCGCCCTCGAAGCGCACCATCGAGAACTCCGTCTCGACGAGCCCGGGGTTGACGCAGCTCACCTTCACGCCCGTGCCGAGGAGTTCGAGACGCAGCGCACGCGAGATGACGCGCACGGACGACTTCGTGGCGCAGTAGACGCCGCCGCCCTCGTACGTCTCGATGCCGGCCAGTGAGCCGACGTTGACGACCGTGCCGCGCCGCCGCGCGACCATGTCCGGAACGAGGCGCCGGATGACGCGCAGCAGCCCCATGACGTTCGTCTCGAACATCGTCTCCCAGTCACGTTCGTCGTCCGCCGTGCCCTCCGCGAGACGCGCGACCCCGCGCGCGAGCCCGGCGTTGCCGACGAGCACTTCGACGCCCCTGTCGGCCGCCACGTCGGCAACCGTGCGCGCGAAGGCATCGCACGACGCGGCGTCGCAGACATCCAGCACAGCCGGCGTGACGGCAACGCCGTGCGCCTCGCGCAGTCGCGTCGCGATCTCCTCGAGACGTTCGAGGCGCCGCGCGCCGAGCACGAGATCCATGCCCTGCGCAGCCAAGCGCTCGGCCGTCGCCTCACCGATGCCAGCTGAGGCCCCCGTGATGACCGCGACGCGCCCCTTCAGATCGTGATCCATCACTCCTGCTCCAGTGCGCGCAGCACGAATGCCCACTTGTCGGCGGCCTCCGCGATGCGCATCTCGACCGACTTTCCCGCTCCGTGACCGGACTTCGTCGCCACGCGGATCAGCGCAGGCTCGGGCCCGGTCTGCGCGGCCTGCAGCGTTGCCGCGAACTTGAACGAGTGCGCCGGCACGACGCGGTCGTCGTGGTCGGCTGTCATGATGAGCGTCGCCGGGTAGGCCGTCCCTGGACGGATGTTGTGCAACGGTGAGTAGGCGTAGAGGAACGGGAAATGGTCGGGGTTGTCCGACCGCCCGTAGTCGCCGGCCCACGCCCAACCGATCGTGAACTCGTGGTACCGCAGCATGTCCAACACGCCGACGGCGGGCACGGCGCAGGCGATCGAGTCGGGCCGCTGCGTCATGACGGCACCGACGAGCAGCCCGCCGTTGCTGCCCCCACCGATCGCGATCCGGTCCGAACGACTCCAACCCGCCGACTTCAACCAGTCGACGCATCCATGGAAGTCATCGAAGGTGTTCTGCTTGCGCTCCAGCGTTCCCGCGGCGTGCCACTCCTCGCCGTACTCACCGCCGCCGCGCAGCACCGCGTGGGCGTAGACACCACCGTGCTCGAGAAACGGGATGCGCGCGACGCTGAAGCTCGGCGTCATCGAGACGTTGAAACCACCGTATCCATAGAGGTAGACGGGTCGCTCGCCGTTCGGTTCGAGACCCCGCTTGTGCACGAGGAACAGCGGAACGGAGGTTCCGTCGACGGCGCTCGAGGCAAAGACCTGCGTCGTCACGAAGTCCTCGGGATCGAACGGGACATCAGGGCGCCAGAGCTCCTCGACCTGCCCTGACGCGATGTCGAGCCGGTAGGAGCTCGGTGGCTGCGTGAAGGACGTGTACGCGAAGAATGTCTCGGCGTGGTCGCGCTCGCCGCCCAGGCCCGACACGCGTCCGAGGCCCGGCAGGACGACCTCGCGCTGCGGTCCCCCGGAAAGGTCGCCGAGCGTGACGATGTGACGCGCATCACGCATGCGCAGCAGGACGAGCGTGTCGCCGAACAACGTCGCGGACTGCAGCGTGTCGTTCCCTTCGGCGATGACGTCCGTCCAGCGCGAGGGACCCGGCGCGTTGCGATCGACGGCAACGACACGTCGGCGCGGCGCCTCGGCCGTCGTCGTGAAGTAGAACGTGTCGCCGTCATTGCCGACATACCCGAGGTCGTTGTCGCCCGAGTCGTCGATGGCAACGAAGCGCGCGCCCGGCACGTCGAGCTGCTTGACGTGCAGGAGCCACTTCGAAGCCGAGCCGAGGCGCGAGTACAGCAGCACGAAGCGCTCGTCGTGCGTGACTTCGAGCGAGTAGATGCGATTGGGGTTCGCCGTGTCTTCGAAGACCGGCGTGTCGTACGCCGAGTCGGTGCCGAGGCGGTGGTACAGCACGCGCTGATTCGTGTTCGCACCCTTGAGCGTGTCCGACTCGCTCGGTGCCGCGTATCCGCCGTACCAGAAGCCCTGACCGTCGGGCGACCACGTCGCACTCGTGAACTTCGTCCAGCGGATCACGTCGGGGAGATCGACGCCGGTGGCCACATCCTTGACCCGCCACGTCCGCCAGTCGGAACCGCCTTCGGACGTCGAGTACGCGAGGTAGCGACCATCCGGCGACGCCACGAAGCCGCCCAGCGCGACGGTGCCGTCGGACGACCATGCGTTGGGGTCGATGAGCACGCGCGCCTCGCCATAGGGCTCGCTGCCATAGACCAGGACGCTCTGCGCCTGGAGTCCGTCGTTGCGCGACCAGACGTAGCCAGCGCCCACGCGTCGCGCCACGCTCTGTCGCTCGTAGTTCCAGAGTTCGGTGAGTCGTTCCTGCAGCTCGTCGCGCACGGGGATCGCCGCGAGGACCGACTCCGTCACGGCGTTCTGCGCCGCCACCCATGCAGCGGTCTCCGGGGACCGATCGTCTTCGAGCCAGCGATAAGGGTCGGCAACCTGCGTGCCGTGGTAGCTGTCGACATGCTCCACCGTCGCAGTGCGCGGCGTGACGACCGCCGGGAACGAAGGCGTGGGGCCAAGCAGCGCGCAGCCGGCGAGCAGCGTGACGATCAAGCAGGCAGCGAGGATCCGGCCGAGCGGCCGGCGGGGCAAACGAGACATGGGCGAGCAGCTCCGTTGGGGTCGCGGAGCAGCGTAACAACCCGTGACGAGGCGCATTCCATCCTTGCGCTCGTCGACTCGGGACCAAGGCCGCCGTCGACGGTGCGGCGAGGTCGCGCACGCCGGTCTCAGCCTGCTCGGCCGCCGCTGCGCCCCGAGCTACATGCGCATGACGACGCGGTTCTTGCCCGTCGCCTTCGCCTCGTACAGGCAGCGATCGGCGATCTCGAGCACGGGCTTGGGGTCGTGCTCGGCGTCCACCTTCGAGAGCGCTCCCCCGCCACTGACGGTCACGACCTCGAGCGGCGACTTGACGTGCGGGATCGCCGCCTCCTGGATGCGCTCGCGCACGCGCTCACCGAGCGCGAGCAGGCCGACGGCGTCCGTCGCGGAAGCCAGGATCACGAACTCCTCACCACCGAAGCGTGCCACGCAGTCGATGCGCCGCGCCTCGCCGTAGATGATGTGTGCGACGCGCTTGAGCACCTCGTCGCCGGCGACGTGTCCGTAGTGATCGTTGAAGCTCTTGAAGTTGTCGACGTCGAAGATCAACAGGCCGTACGGGACTCCGGTGCGCCCCGTGCGCTGGCGCTCCTGTTCGAGGTGTTCCTCGAACCCGCGACGGTTCATCAGCTCCGTGAGTGGATCGGTGTGACTCTGCTCGAGCAGCTTCAGGTTGACCTTTGCGAGCTCGCGCTCATGCCGTTCGAGCAGCAGGTTCTTCTGACGCAACTCGGACGTCCGCGACTCGACCTCCTTCTGCACGAGCGCCCTCTGACGGTTCAACGCATAGGCGATGTGCGCGCACAACGTGACGACGAGGAAGATGCAGGCCGACAGCGTCGTGGACGGACGCTGGAGGAAGTCGCTGATCGTCTGTTCGTCGACCGTCACGCGCTTGGTGTCGACACTCCAAGAGCGGTCGAAGACGTGGATGACTTCGCGCGTCGCCGGCGTGGCGTCGATCGCCTCGGCGCCGAACGACGCGAAGGGCACGGCGGCAGACGTGTCGGACACGTCGGTGACGGAGACGGCGTGGTGACGCACATCTTCGAGGGCGTGGATGTCGGCGAAGGCGTCGTCGAGCAGTGCGTCGACGGAGACGATCGCGACGAGGTAACCGACGACCTCCGATCCGCGAGCCTCCGACGGTGCGGCGCCCGGGCGCTTGAAGACCGGGACGGCGAGCAGCGTCAACATGTCCTCGTCGCCCGTCCCCGTCGAGATCGGCGCCGAGGCCGTGATGTCGGCCCGCGTCAGCGACCGCTCGAGGGCATCCGCGAACGCGACGTCGGCCAGCATGTCGACCCCGGACCAGCGCGTCGCGGCGCGTGCCGGCATGACCACGTCGGCAAAGATCCCGCCTTCGCGCGGCACGGCGAACATGACGACTGAAGTCGATTTCGTGCGCCCCGTAAGCATGAGCTCGCCGACGAAGCGCATAAAGCGCTCCTCCCCCACATCACCATCGGCGACATAGAGCGCGCGCACCTGCCGGAGCAGATCCGCGCGTTCCTCGACGGCTTCCGTGATCCGACGCGCGTTACGCTGCCCCACGCCGTCGAAGGCGAGCTCACGCCGGAACGCCTCGTTCCTCGAGGTCGTCAACCAGGTGAACACCGCGACGGCGATGCCAAGCAGCAGCACCAGCACCGGCACCACGAGATGGTTCTGTCTGAGACGTGCCCACATCGGTGCTTCGTTATACGCTCTCGGCCATGCCAGGCGAGGCTCGAGGCTCTTCGGGGTCTTCATCGGGTTGGCCAGGTGGGTGAGTCAGTCTTCGAGTTCCACTCCAGCGGATCGTCCGAACATGTCGAACGCACATCGCTCTCAGACCTCGGGAGGTGAGGCCGCACTCCCACACGAACGCGTCGACTATGAGACAGAGCAACTGGAGCGGTCGCAGTATGTGACAGCGGTCATCCACCTCTATCGGGGCGAGGTGAGTCGGGCGAACGCATGGCGGCTACGCCTCGATCAGACGACGAACTGGGCAGTTCTGACGACAGCCAGCGCGCTCGGTTTCGCGTTCGGGAGCAGCGAAGCGTCACACCTGAGCCTTCAGTTCGCGAACCTGCTGATCGTCGTCCTGATGTTTCTCGAGGCGCGGCGCTTCCGCTTCTTCGACGTCTGGCGCTCACGCATTCGGATGATCGAGGAGAACTTCTTCGCGCCCATCCTCGAACGTCAACTCACGTCGCCGACCGCCGCGTGGAGTCGACTCGTCGCCAACGACCTGCACGAGCCGCACTTCCACGTCACGAAGCTCCAGGCGCTACGCCTGCGGTTGGCACGCAACTACCTGCCGATCTTCGCCGTGCTCCTCGTCGCGTGGCTCATCAAGCTCGACATCCACCCCGAGCCCACGGCCGATCTCACCACGCTCTACGAGCGCTGCGGTGTCGGCGCGATCCCGCCGGTTGTCGTCGTGTCGCTGATCGGTGGCTTCTACCTCGCGCTGCTCAGCGTCTTCATCGGCGGACGCATGGAACGTCGCGATGTCGACAACTGGGACATCGGCGAGCTCGTCCAGGAAGAGATCCACTGACGCGCGTCGTCAGACGGCCATCGACGGCGCCGTGAGGGCCTGGAGATGCGAGGGGTCGTTGGCGTACTGCACGGCGTGCTCGGCCGTGATGACGCCGTCGCGCACCATGTTCTCGAGATGCTTCTCGAGCGTGATCATCTTGTCCTTCGCCGAGAGCTGCATCGTCGCGTAGATCTGGTGCCAGTTGCCGCTACGGATGAGGTTCGAGACCGACGCCACGTTGTGCAAGATCTCGTAGGCCGCGACGCGCCCGCTGCCGCTTGCTCGCGGCAACAGCTTCTGCGCGATCACGTACTTGATCGAGAAGGACATCTGACTCTGGATCTCCTTGCTGCGCTCGGCCGGGAAGAGGTCGACCATGCGCGTGACGACGCCCTTGGCATCCTTGGTGTGCAGCGTCGTGAAGACGACGTGTCCGGTTTCGGCGGCCGAGAGCGCCAGGCTCGCCGTCTCGATATCGCGGATCTCGCCGACGAAGATGACGTCGGGATCCTCGCGCAGCGCCGAGCGCAGACCGCCCTTGAACGAGCCCGCCTGTCCGCCGACCTCGCGTTGCGAGATCAGGCATTGGTCGCCATGCATGACGTACTCGACAGGATCCTCGAGCGTGATGATACGCAGCTTCTGCGTGCGGTTGATCTCCTTGAGGATCGCCGCGATCGTCGTCGACTTGCCCGAACCCGTGATGCCACTGACGATCACGAGCCCCTGACGCATCTTGAGGATGTCCTGGAGCACCTGAAAATCCGGGAACCCGAGCGTCTCGATCGGCGGGACATGGCGCGGCAGGGCGCGCACGACGGCCGCCAGGCCATCCCGATCGAAGAAGGCGTTGATGCGGAAGTTCATGCCCTCTTCTTCTTCGAGGTGGAACGCCGCGTCGACGTCGACGGGCAGCTCGCGCTCGAGGTCTTCGATCTGGTCGCGACGGAGCAGCGGGTAGATCAGCGCCTTGACGGTCTTGCTGTCGAGAATGCCGGCGTCCTCGAGCGGGATGAGCTCACCGTCGAGACGGTAATGCGCCGGCTCGTTGCACTTGAGGTGGAGGTCGGCCAGACGGCTGATGCCGTTGATCATGTACTCCTCGAGGTTGAAGCGGCGCAGCAACTCGAGGATGCCGACCTTCTCACCCTTCCACGTGTAGCAGGGCTGCATCCGCAGGCCGTTGGGCGAGAGGTCGCCCGACGGTGCCGACGCCGGCTCACCGGGCCCCACTCCCGACATCTCCTCGGTCAGCGCAGCCGTCTCGACCGCGGGATCCCCGAGACCGGACATGCTCGGCAGTTCCGCGTTCTCCCCCACGGCCTCGACGGACTCGCGGCTCTCCGGAGCGGAGGGCGTCGAAGCCGCCTCGTCGGCAGCGGACGGCGGCGGGGGCGGGTTGACGTGGAAACCGTCGAAATCGTCGTCTTGGGCGCTCAAGGGGCAACCTCCGAGGAAACAGGGCTGTCTCCTTTTCGGCCCCCGGAGGGGTCCAACTGAGCCTTGATGCCCGCGAATCGTCCGCCGCCGCCGGGCGTGTCTCACAACGACGTCACGTAGAAATGCGGTGGCACGGCCTTCCGGAGCACGCCTCGGAGCACCGCGGACGACGCTCGCGGGAGTGATCCGTCGCGTTCACCTGCGGAGCTCGAAGGTCACGGCGTTCGACGCGAACGGAACGGTTCCGGAGAACGCCCAGGCGGCCGTGATCTCGAGGCCCGCCAAGAAGGCGAAGTCACCGGGCGGCACGCGCAGCACGACCGCGGCTCGCGAGTCTGCATCGAGCGGCCCCGGGTTGCCGACGAAGTAGCCGAGCGCCGCGAGGTCGATCGTGTGGATGTAGAGGCGGTCGACGCCGAGCGGCAGCACGACCCCCGGTGCCAGGACGACGCCGGGTTCGGAACCGCTGGCGGACAGCGCGAGGAAGTAGCCCCCGCCGGCCAGCGAATCAGGCCCGCGCAGCGCGAACTCGACGGTGCCGCCCGCCGTCACGGACGCTCCTTCGCCGACGCTCAGCGAGGCGACGTTGGCGAGCGTCGGTTGCGGCGCGACGGTGGCCGTCACGGCAGCGTCGGAGACGCGCACGTCGAAGACGTCCGTGCCGATGACGTCGCCGGCGCGCAACGTCACGACAACCTCTCCGACCGGCGTCATCTCGACCGTCTCGATCACCGCCGACCCCGCGCTTCCCGCGGCGTGCTCGACCGTGACACTTAGCGCGTTCGCGTCGAGCACGGCGCCGTCGATGTCGCGCACCGTGACGGTGAAGGTACGCAGTTCGCCGCCCTGCGCCACGACCTCGTCGTCGTCGAACACGAACGTCGACGTCACGCCGTCGGGGTGGCCACTCTGCGCGAGGACGAACTGGTCGTATTGGTCGCGCAGCTGCAAGACCGGGTCGGGCGCGTCGACGGGCTGGAAGATCACGTTCAAGCGCATGTAGTAGTCGCCGTTCGCGCAGCCTTGACCGGCTGTGCACACGCCGTCCTCGTCGCCGGCGCGCGCAACGATCATGAAGCCGATGTGCGCTGTCTTGTCGAGGTCTGGGTCGAAGTCCTCGGGTTCACATGACGCCGGTTGATTCTCGGAACACCAGCAGCGCCCGTCCCCGCCCGTCAGGCGCGCGGCCTCCATCGTGAGCATCAGCCGCTCGGCGAGCGGGCCGTTCGATCCGACGATCGCGGCTTCCATGGCGTCCATGACTTCGACGCCCGCGAGCACGTTGCCCTGGATCGAGTACGTCACGCTCCCCACCGTGCCCTGGCGGTCTTCCTTGTAGCCGAACGCCGCGTTGCCCGTGAAGCCGGCGGCCGTCGGTGAGTTCTCGACGATGCCGTACTGCCGCGACGCCTTGAAAGGATCGCCCTGCTTCGCGATGTCGATGATCTCGCCGGCCGGCGTGCAGAGGAACAGCTGGTCCCAGATCTTCTTGCGGTTGATGGCACCGTTGTCGATTGCGCTCTGCGCGGCTGCGGCCCCCTTGTTCACGACGACGACGGGCAGCAGCCGCGCCAGGTCGAAACTCGTCAGGCACGTGGCCGAACCGATGGCGACCTCGCCCGTCTCCGTGTCGACCATGATGATCGACCAGGTCGCATGGGCAGCGGGCGCGGCGACAAGGGCACAGGCGAGCGCGAGAGCGCGGACGAGTCGCGGCATGGCATGGTGCTCGGGCGAGGACGGGGAGAGTGCGAATACTACCACCGCACCGAAGGCCCGGGAGTCGGGCGAGCGCTCCCCGTTCTGATCGTCTATGTTCGCCTCCTGACGGCAACCCCGAGGCAAAGCAGCGTGTGGGATCAGTCAGTCCGCCCGTGGCAGCGCCCGCCGGGCCGAGCTCCACGTTGCCAACCTCGATGAAGCGCCACTTCGCCCTCGGTTTGGGCGCCGATGTCTCGACCAAGCCGACACCACCACGATCGAAAGCACTTCCACCACACGCTTCTAGCGCACGGCAGACACATGGAACACTGGTCGATCTCGATGTCGAAGGAGGACTTCAAGTTCTCCGCGGCACACTTCCTCATCTTCCCCGACGGTTCGGCCGAGCGACTGCACGGTCACAACTACCGCGTCTACGTCGACGTCGCTGCTGTGCTCTGTGAGCACGGACTCGTCGCCGACTTCAAGCTCGTCAAGCCCGTCATCCGCGAGATGTGCGCCGAGCTCGACGAGCATTGGCTCGTGCCCGGTAAGCACCCCGTCCTCGAGGCCGTGCGACGCCCGGATGGGGTCGTCGAAGTGCGCTACAAGGAGCGCTACTACGCGGCGCCCGAGGAAGATGTGATCATCATGCAGATGAACAACATCAGCGCCGAGAACCTCGCGACATGGTTTGGTCGCGAGCTACGAAAGCGGCTCGACGAACGCTTCCCCGACCTGCGCGTCGATCACCTCATGGCGGCCGTCGAAGAGACGCTCGGCCAACGCGGCGAGTACCACTTTACGCTCGACGAACGAGACGATGGCTGATCGCGCCGAACGATCCGTCTTGGTGACGGGGTTCGAGCCGTTCGGCGGCGAACCCGTGAACCCCTCGCAGCAGCTCGTCGAGCGCCTCGACGCGCTCGTCGTCCGGCGCCGCGACATCCGCATCACCACATCGGTGCTGCCCGTCGACCGCACACGTGTGCCGGCCGCGCTCGACGAGGCCGTCGCGCGCATCCGTCCCGACCTCGTCGTGCTCGTCGGTCAAGCGACGGGGCGCGGGCACGTCGACCTCGAGAGCCGCGCGCACAACGCGATCGACTTCCGCGGAGCCACTGACAACGGCGGTCACAGCGCCAGCGGCGAGCCCCTCGAACCGGACGGCCCCGACGCGCTCGACTCGCGGCTCGCCCTCGCCGCCCTCGCCGACCGCCTGCGCGCCGCGGGCTTGCCCGTCGCATTGAGCGTCGACGCCGGCCGCCACCTTTGCAACGCTTCGCTTTACACGATGCTCCGACGCCACCCACAGGTCGGCGCGGTTTTCGTGCACGTGCCGCTCCTTCCCGAGCAGGCCGAACGTCGTGGCACCGGTGAGCCGTCGCTGCCGCTCGAACGCAGCGAAGTCTGCCTGCACGCGATCATCGAGCAACTCGTCGACTCACTTGACTCATACGACGCGCCCACCCACTCTCATTCCGACAGGAACACCTGACGATGGTTCGCATCGACATCACGTACGAAGGCGATCTGCGCACGAAGGCCACTCACACTCCGTCGGGCACCGAGGTCATCACCGACGCGCCCGTCGACAACCACGGCAAGGGTGAATCGTTCTCACCGACGGACCTCGTCGCAACGGCGCTGGGCGCCTGCATCGCCACGATCATGGGCATCGTGGCCGATCGTCACGGCGTCGATCTCGAGGGCATGCGTGTCACCGTCATCAAGGACATGGTCGCCGAGCCCGTGCGCCGCATCGGTAAGCTCACGACGGTGCTGCACATCCCCGTCGAGCCCGACGAGAAGACACGCACGCTCCTCGAACGCGCGGCCCTGAGTTGCCCCGTCCACGCGAGCCTGCACCCCGAGATCGAAAAGCCCGTGACGTTCCGCTGGGGCAAGGCGTAAGGCGCGGCGGCGCGTCATCCCGAACGCGGCGATGATGATCGTCCAGAGCGTCGTGCGTCGACGCGAGGCGTGAGCCTGACGCGCCCAGCCTCGCAGCAGCGCGCTGAAACCGAGCGTGACCGCGAGATGCAGGGCGACGAGCCAGGGGCGTTGACCATCCATCGTCAGCGGCTCGGAGAGAAGGATGCGCGCCGCGCGCGTGTCCCAGAGCGGATCATCGATCTCGTGCGTGGCACTGGCGAGCACGGCGGGCAGGGGACGCAACAGCGGAACTCATCGTCGCTCCTCTGCTGCACTCTTGCTGGGCGCCAGGGTCTTCAAGGCGCGGTCGAGTTCGGCGACGACCTCGTCACCCTCGATTCCCAGGTGGGCCGCCTCCGTCACGAGGCGGTCGACGAGACTGCGCAACGCCCGGCGCTTCACCGACCTCGCGAGCTCGCTCGTGCGGCCCGTCACGAAGCACCCCGCCCCCTGCCTCCGCACGATCACGCCCTCGGCTTCGAGACCTGCTTGGCGAACCCGCGCACGGACGGCAGCTCCGTCACTCGTGCTTGGCGCGGCGCCGGGCTTCGAGCAGTCGCTCGGGTTCCTGCGCGTACAGCTCCGTGAACCCGCAGGCGCCGCAGACGTGTGCAAGCAGCGGCACGCTCACCGCGCCCTTGAAGAGCGTCGCGTTCGGCTTCTCGAAGACCTGCACCTTGAGCTGCTCCTCGTGCGCCCCGCCGATCGGCCGGACACCCTGCAGCACCTCGCCGGAGCCGCACTTGCCGCATGACACGGATTTCACCATCGCATCCTTCTCGCTATGTGTCGCGCGGCTCGATGATGCTCGTCGTAAGCGCCAGCGGCCTCTCGTTCTCCGTCGACGCGACCACGGCAGCGCCGCACGAGTCACTCCAGACGTTGACCACGGTGCGCATCATGTCGAGCGGGCGGTCGACGGCCAACAGCAGCGCCGCGCCTTCGACGGGCAGCCCGAGCGCGCTGAGGATCGTGAGCATCATCACGAGACCGGCCGACGGGATCCCCGCCGCGCCGACCGACGCCATCAGCGCCATCATCACGACGAGCACCTGGTCGGTCAGGGTGAGTGTCAGCGCGGGGTCGATGCCCGCGTAGTACTGCGCCAGGAAGATGACGCCGATGCACTCGTACAAGGCCGTGCCGTCCATGTTGATCGTCGCGCCGAGCGGCAGGACGAACGACGTCACGCGGTTCGAGACCCCGCCGCGCTTCTCCACCGACTCGAGCGTGACGGGCAGCGTCATCGACGAAGACGACGTCGAGAACGCCGTCATCAGCGCCGGCCCCATGGCCTTGGCCCAGCGCAGCGGCGAGAGCCCCCCGACGACGCGCACGATGATCGGCAGCGTGACGAGCGCGTGGATCAGCAGCGCCGCGGCCACCGTCACCATGTAGAGGCCGAGTGGCTTGAACAGTGCGAAGCCCGTCTCAGCCAAGACCTTCACGAGCAGCGCGAAGACGCCGTACGGAATCAGGCCGAGGATGAACTTCGCCATCTCCATCATCACTTCGAAAGCGGACTCGAAGAACGACGACATGCGCTCACGATGGACGGGCGCAGCACGCGTGATGAAGAATCCGAAGAACAGCGCGAAGACGATCACCTGCAGCATCTGCGCGTTGTCGCTGAAGGCCGCGAAGATGTTGGGCGGCACCATGCGCAGCAGGATGTCCCAGAAGCTCTGCTTCGCGACCTCTTCGAACGAGTTCGAGGGAGCGAGCCCGAGCATCGCCCCGTCACCCGGGCGAATGAGGTTCACCAGCGTCAGGCCGAGCACGGCGGCCAACAGTGACGTCGTGAGGTAGTAGGCAAACGTCTTGGTGCCTAGCCGACGCAGGTCGCGCCCTGAGCCCACGTTCGCCACGCCCGTGATGATCGACGTCAGGATCACCGGCACGATGAGCATCTTCAGCAGGCTGAGGAAGATCTCGGCGATGAACGCGAAGGGCTTGATCCACCCGGCGCGCTGGCTGTCGGGGGCGAGCGTCACGGTGACGGGACGCGGCTGTCGCGCGTCGTCGACGAACTCGATCCAGAGGGCCTCGCCCATGTCCATCGAAGCCAGCACGGCGGCGGCGTCGGCGGCCCCCCCGATCGTGACGCGCTCCTCGAGCTCGGGGTCGCCGTTGTGGCGGACGAGCGCGGCGACGGTGCCGCCCGTGGCCAGCTGCGCCTTGGCGGCTGGGGAGCCGTCAGCGATCGATTCGACGAGCGCCCCGCCTCCCGGTGCATCGACGAACTTCACGCCGATGTACGGATCGGCCTCGAGTTGCGTCTGGAAGAGGCCGCCGACGATCGCGCCGAGGACGAGTGCGATCACAATCTGCCAGTGCAACTTCACAAACGATCTCCGGACGGTGGACTGCCCGAATGTACCGAACTGGAGCTCACCTGCGAGAGGCTGGGCTCGTCAGTCGCGTCCGGGCGGCAGTCCGGGGATGACCTTCTGACCGAGCGCCGAGGCGATCAGGTCGCGGCACAGCTCGCCGGTGGCGTTGGCGTTGTCGTGGATCGGGTTCACCTCGGCAAACTCCATCGAGACGACCTTCCCGCTGTCGGCCACCATCTCGCAGAGCAGATGCGCCTCGCGCATCGAGAGCCCGCCCGGCACCGGCGTGCCCACGCCGGGAGCGAACATCGGGTCGACGCCATCGATGTCGAACGACAGATGAATCCCCGCCGTGTTCTTGCTCGCGATCTTGATCGCGCGCTTGACGACTTCATTCATCCCGAGCGCATCGATCTTCATCATCTCGAAGTAGTGGATGCCGCTCTTGAGCACGACCTCGAGCTCACCCCGGTCGACGGAGCGGATCCCGATCATCACGCACGAGTCGGCGTCGACCTTCGGCGAGAACCCGCCGAGTTCGACGAGTTCGGGGGCGCCGTAGCCGAGCACGGACGCCAGCGGCATGCCGTGGATGTTCCCCGACGGTGACGTCGCGGGAATGTTCATGTCGGCATGGGCATCGACCCAGATCACGCCGACCTTCTCGTTCTTCTTGCGGAAGTGCGACGCGACGCCTGCGATCGTTCCGATCGCCATCGAGTGATCGCCACCGATGACGAGCGGCATCGAGCCCTCGTCCAGCGTGTGCTCGACGCGGTGCGCCAGGCGCTGGCAGACGCGCGTGATCTCCTTCAGGAAGCGCGGCTTCTGGTCGCGATCGCGGCGCTCGGGAATCGGCACCGAGACGTCGCCCCCATCCTCGAACGTGTGACCGAGAGCTTGGACCGTCTGGTCAAGTCCGGCGTAGCGCAAGGCGGAGGGACCCATGTCGACGCCACGCCGGCCAGCCCCCAGATCCATCGGAACACCGAGGAGGCGGACGTGCTTGGACTTCACGCGGGGCGGTTCGAGAGTGGTCATGGAAGGAAGGTCAGTCGAAACGGTGGGGCCTGCGATGACGAGGCACGGGTCTTCGTGATCGCGGGCAAGGCGTCAGGCGTGTCGGGGCGACGCGCAGCCGGGCGTTCCGCGCGCATCCGCAGAACTTCCTAGCACACACAGCCTACCGTGGGCTCACAGCCTGACAAAGCGCGTGTCCCGCTGCGCGACACGTGAGATCGAGGACCCGGCGGGCCATGATGGGCGACCAGCCTCGTGAGGTGCCCTGCCGTGCCGTCTGCCGACCTTCCCGACATCCCGACGCCCCCGCCGCCGCGCCCACCCCCGTCGGGAGCCGCTCGAAATCGTCACCCGATTCCCGACGAATCGTGGCCGACGGCGAACGAGGCCGAGGGCAGCTTGCTCTTCTCGCCGCTGCGTCTCGCGTCGGGGCTCGAGCTGCAAACCCGTTCCTGGGTCCCGGCGATGGTGCCCTGGCGAGCCACGAACGAGGGCTTCGTCACGCCGCAGGTGATCGACTGGTACCGACGCTTTGCAGTCGGACGCCCAGGCGTGATCGTCGTCGAAGCGACGGGGATCCGCGACGTCCCGAGCGGGCCGCTGCTGCGCATCGGGAACGACCGCTTCGTGCCCGGCCTGCGCGACCTCGCCCGCGCCGTGGCCGACGCGAGTGACAGACAAACACGGCTGCTGATCCAGTGCATCGACTTCATGGGCATTCGCCGGCGCCCCGAGCCTCGACGCTTCTTCGAGCGCTACCTCGCACTGCGCGACGCGCACCGCGAGGCCGTTGCAGCGCACGATGCGCGCGTGGATGTCGCCGACGACGACGCCGTGCGCGCGGCACTCCTCGCCGGCGGCGACGCTCTGTGGACCTCGGCGCTCGACGCGCGTGAACTCGAATCGTTGCGCCGCGGTCACCGCGAACGCGTCACTGACGTCCACCTCCCGCACGTCGCCGAGCTTCCCGAGGTGCTCCCCACGCTCTTCGGCGACGCGGCACGGCGGGCTCGCGACGCGGGCTTCGACGGCGTCGAGTTGCACTATGCGCACGCCTACACCATGGCGAGTTTCCTCTCGCGCACGAACGCGCGTGATGACGGCTACGGCACCACGCTCGAGGGCCGCGTCCGCCTGCCGCTCGAGGTCTACCGCGCCGTGCGCGATGAAGTCGGCGCCGACTTCACCGTGGCAACGCGCTTCCTGGGCGACGAAGTCATCGAGGGCGGCAGCCGACTTGCCGACGCCGTGTGGTTCGCCGAGCGCTTCGCGGAGGCCGGCTTCGACGCGCTGTCGATCTCGCGCGGCGGGAAGTTCGAAGACGCCGCCGAGCCGAAGATCGGCGCCGCCGTCTACCCATACACGGGGCCGAGCGGCCACGCCTGCATGCCGACCGTCTTCGGCGACCGCGCACCGTTCGGCGTCAACCTCGAGCTCGCCGCAGCCATCCGCCGCGCCGTGCGCGATGCCGGACACACGACGCCGATCGTGGGCGCCGGTGGCATCAACGGATTCGCGGTCGCCGAGGGGGCACTGCAGCGCGGGGACATCGACCTCGTCGGCTCTGCGCGGCAGACCCTCGCCGACCCCGACTGGTTCGCCAAGACGCGCGCAGGCCGTGGCGCCGAGGTCGTCCGCTGCATCTACACCAACTATTGCGAGGCTCTCGATCAGCGACACGAGGCCGTCACCTGCCAACTCTGGGACCGCTGGGCTCCGCACGAGGGTGACGCCAAGCCCCTCGCCGAAGGCCCCGTCGACCGCAGTTCCGACGGCCGTCGGCGGCTGATCGCGCCGCCCGAGGGGTGGCGGCCGACTCGCTCACGATGAGACCCCGGCGTTCAGGGACAACTCTACGTCAAGCCAAGCTGCGCCACGGGCGATGGAGAGTCTTCGGATTCTTCTCGTGAGGGCGCTCGTTGATGACGCACACCAAGTCGATGGCATCGCTGGCCATTGTTGTTCTCGTTGCCGCATGGCTCGCGTTGGCACCGTCCAACGACGCGCGGTCGGTCTCCGCACTCGAGCAGCCCGCGCCGCGTGAACCCGCGCGCATCACGGCCACCTCCGCATCGCTGCCCGTGCACGTCACGGCTCTGAGCTCCGACGTTCGCGCGCTCGACTTCTCCACGGATGTCTTCGCGGCCGATCCGGAAGCCAAGAAGGCGAAGAAGATCGCGAAGCTCGAGAAGAAGTTCGCCAAGACCCAGGGCAAACTCGCGAAGCTCGAGGCGAAAGCCGATCTCCTCTCGGCTCAGATCGACGACTTCGCTGCGCAGCTCGAAGCCGCGCTCCTGCTGCCTGAAGAAGATCCGAAGGACGCCGCCGCCAAGGCGAAGCTGATCAAGAAGCTCCAGAAGAAGCTCGCCGGCCTGGGCAAGAAGACCGACAAGCTCGTCGCCAAGCAGGTGAAGACGACGGACAAGATCGGCGACGTCTCGGATGCGATCGAGGATCTCGACCCCGGCAACTCGTCGGGCAGCGTCGCCGGCATGCTCGTCGCCGAACAGATGTCGGTCGTCACTCCCGACGCCGGGCCGCTCGCAGCCTTCCTCGCGCCGGCCTTTTCGCCCGAGTCCGACTACGAACAAGACCCGCTCTCCTCGCACGTCTGGGACCAGGCGATGGAGCCCATCGATTCCGTCAACGCGCTGCTCTGCTACATCGCGGCGACGGGCTACGCCGACATGGTGAACCGGGGTGACTACGTCGCCCAGGTGGACGAGTCGCGCTGCGAATCCGGCAACGACAACTCGTCGTCGTCGAGCGCTCAAGGCCAGTCGTCGGCTCCGATCACCGAGGCCCCGTCGCTCTGGACGGTCAGCTCCGCGCGCGGCAGTGACGCGTCGTTGCAGCTCGTGAAGATGTGGGTGCCGAACAACGACGATCACGGCGACACGGGCCCCGACGGCGGCCCCCAGGACTTCGACGAGGAGGCACACATCCGCGCCAAGATCGTCGTCCACGAGGAGCGCACCGAGGCCAACCCGTTCGGTTCATTCGCGATGAACTGGGCCAACTTCGGCGGCAACGGCAAGCCGAGCGACGGCGACGGATTCGGCAACCTCACGACGCTCGACACCGACGACGACTCGCTGGGCTTCACTCTCTTCGAAGGGCGCGGCGACGTCGACCAGCCCGTGCAGGCCGGCAAGGACGCCTCACGCGTGCGCGTCTCGGTGCGCATGTCACCCGAGCAGACGGAGGGCTTCGCGCGCATCCGCGTCGAGCAGCGCTACGGCGAAGACCTCGGCGCCGGCGGAGAAAGCGGCCCGCTCGACACGGGCATCCTGAGCCACGACTTCCTCATCGCCTTCAACGAGACGCACATGCTGCGGCGCGACGAGTTCGGTGACGTGTGCTTCGACCGCGCCTCGTTCCACGAGAACATCTGGCGCTACGGCCTCTACCACGCGACGGGCGAAGACGCCGGCCAGCGCGTCGAGCGCAACGGCGGCTTCGGATTCGAGACCGACGAAGGGTCGTACGGCTGGGCGTCGTACTGGGGCGTCTGGGCGCCCGACGACCTCGAGACCGGCGATGTCGTCACGAAGCAGGTGTTCGGCGAAGACTCGGACGAGGACTTCGGCGTCTTCGTCGCCCCGGGGCGACTGATTCGCAACGTCCGTGAGGAACTCTCGCTCGCCGCGATCGACGGCATGGAGTTCGAGTGGTTCGAAGATTCGTTCGAACCGCAGACGGCGCCCACGCACTGGCGGCTGCGCTACGACTTCGACTCCGACGAGTGGCTCATGGTCGCGACGTTCGACGAGCAGACCGGCACCTGGGACGAGTTCCCCGGCGAGCAGGTCGAGGCGCTTGATCTGCAACAGATCGGCTGGCTCGGCCTCTGGAGTGACGCTCTCGGAGGCTCGGTCTTCATCGAGCACGGCAACGCGAACTTCACGGTCTGGAGCGAGGAGTTCGTCGACGGTGACGACCCGCAGCTCGCCAACGGCGACCTCTCGCTGTACGGCTTCTTCGACGTGCTCGCCGCCGACATCGACCAGAGCGATGCGAACATCGGCGACGTCTTCCTCCCCGCACCGCTCAGCGTCGAGTCGCCACACACGCTGCGCTTCGACGCCGAGACGTTGACGTTGCTCATCAGCAACCAGCAAGGCGAAGCGCAGGTCGGACTCGCCGACGGCGTCGTGCCCGAGGGTGGCCCGTTCGAGTGGGGCATGCGGACAGGACCGCTCGTCCCGGATGTCAGTGGCTTCTCGTCGATGGACGAGATCTGGCAAGCCGAAGAGTTCTACACCTACGAGACGGGCGCCAACCCCTGGAACAAGTTCACGGCGCTCGTCGACGGCGAGGGTGCGTTCGTCTCCTTCGACCCGCCGCTCGAGTTCGCCTACCAGCACTCGAGTGACGACGACGCCAACGGCTCGTCGGTTGCCGACGGCCAGACGTTCCTGCTCACATTCCACGGGCATGGCGACCTCTCCGGCATCCCGCACGATCCCGTCGACCTCGATGGCGACGACTTCCCGGACCGTTGGTACCCGCGGATCAACATCGCCGACGGCACGCTCGTCGGACCGACCGGCACGGAGTACGTCGTGCGCGCGCTCGACAAGGAGCTGACGCTCCAGGAGGACGAGCTGGGCTGCGAGGGACTCACGCTCACTGCCGCCGAGGCGCTCGAGCTCCCCGAAGAGAGCGTCTATACCTTGCCCGACATCGGCCCCGAGCCAACCGTCGAGGCCCCGCCGGCGGTCATCGACGGCATCGTGCAGGAAGTGCCGAGCGAGCTTCCGTGACGTCGCGCACGCACCGTGTGAACACTCGGTGCAACACCGAGTGGAAACCGAAGTGCAAACTCGTCGGGGCTGCAGGGCATCAGGTGCTCTGCGGCCCCGCTGCACGTCGCGTGAGCCTGCGCTGCCGCAGCTCCATGAAGAGTGCGAGTCAGTTCAGCGACGGATCGACGTCGTCGAGCACGATCCAGCGCGTCGCCCCACCTTGCTCCCAGAGCACCGTCGACCAGAGCTTCTCGGGTTCGATGCCGAAGACGTGGCGCACGCCGGCCTCGGCGAGCAACCACGAGCCCTCGTCGATCTCGCCCTCGAGCTGCTCGCGCCCCCAACCGGCGTAGCCGAGGAAGCCACGCACTTCGGCGCCGTCTTGCAGTTCGTCGAACAACGGACCGAGATCCGCCGGGCCCGTCGACCCGTCGATCGGCAGCATCGAGACGCCACGGAGCGGCGTCGGCTGGACGCCCGGCCCTTCGGCGTTCGTCAGGAACTGCGCCGCCTGGGGCTCGACCGGACCGCCGCGAAAGAGCCGCACGTCGCGCACCCGGTCGTCGAGCGCATCACTGCCGACGACATCGCCGAGTCGCTGACCGAGAGGTCGGTTGAGCACCCACCCGAACGCACCGTCCTCATCATGACGCGTCACGAGCACGACGCTCCGCGCGAAGTTCGGATCGCGCAGTTCAGGGGCCGCAACGAGCAGGAAAGGCTGTGAAGAGTTCGACATGAGACACCGGGTGGACCAAGGTTTGTTGCTCGATCGTGGCGATAACCCGGGATCGGGCGCAAACTCTCTTTCCGCTCGAGCCGAGGAACGCTATACAACGCGCTTCTGCCGCCGGAGATTCTCCCATGATGTACGACCCGATGATGACCGCGCCGATGCGCGACGACCTCACGAGCGCTGGTGTCCAATCGCTGGAGTCCGCCGATGCTGTCGACGCGCTGCTTTCGCCCGGTCAGGGCACGCAGCTCGTCGTCGTCAACTCGGTCTGCGGCTGTGCCGCTGCCAACGCCCGCCCGGGCGTGAAGCTGGCCATGAAGAACGACGTCAAGCCCGACACGGTCGCCACCGTGTTTGCCGGCGTCGACCGCGAAGCCACGAACAAGGCGCGCTCCTACTTCAAGGGCTTCATGCCCTCGTCGCCCTCGATGGCTCTCCTCAAGGACGGCGAGTGCGTCTTCATGCTGCAGCGCCACGAGATCGAGGGCCGCGCGCCCGAAGACATCGCCAGCGCTCTCTCGAAGGCATTCGCCGAACACTGCGCTTGAACAGCACCGCGATCTGATCGCGCTCCACACGAACATGCACCGCCCCGGCCGACGAGACGTCGACCGGGGCGGTGTTTTTCATGGGGCTCGCTCGTCGGCGACCGTCAGTACGACGGCGTCGTCGGCTCGAGCAGACGCGTGCGGTAGCGCTCGTAGAGACGCGTGTGCTTCGTGTCGAGCGAGATCTCACGGCCGCCGATGATGACGGCATCGATCGCCGTGCGCACCTGCAGCGGCGAGCCGTTCGTCACGATGACGTCGGCGCGCTTGCCGGTCTCGAGCGATCCGAGCTCGTCGCCGAAGCCGAGGATCTCGGCCGAGTTGCGCGTCAGCGCCGCGATCGCCGCGTCTTCGGGAAGCCCGTAGGCCACGGCCATGCCCGCCTGGTAGGGCAGGTTGCGCGCGGCCGACGAACTGCTCGACGTGAACGCGAAACGCACGCCAGCGTCGTGCAGGATCGACGCATTGCTGTACGGCGCGTCGTAGGGATCCCAACCATTCATCGGCATCGAGAGCACCGGCCCGAGAAGCACCGGCACCTCGGCCGCGGCAAGCAGCTTCGCGACCTTCCATGCCTCGCGCCCCCCACCGATCACGCCGCGCAGGCCTTCGCTGCGCACGAAGCGAACCGCGTCGGCGATCTGGTCGGCGCGGTCGGCACGGAAGACGATCGGCGCGACACCGAGTGCGTAGGGAGCCAGCGACGCGAGACGCGGATCGTAGTCTGGCATCGACGCCCCGTCGCGCTCGGCCGCGAGCACGCGGCGTGCGTACTCACGAGCATCCGCCAACGTGTCGCGCATCGACGCCCAGCTATCGTCGATCGACTTGGCGAGCTTCGTGTCCTCCTTGCTCAGCGCGACGGTCACGGGGGCCTCGTCACCCTCGTCGATCCGCCCCGACGTGAACTGCGTGCAGAGGTGACAACTCGCGTCGAAGTTCTGCTCCTGCCAGGCGCGAGCCTCGCGACGCGTGCGCGGCGCGGCGACATGCAACGCGACGCCATCGCCGATGAGCGCCTCGGCGACGGTCCAACCTTCGAGCGCCATCAGTGACGACTGCCCGGAGACGAATCCGCCGCGCGGCGTGACGAGCGTGGACGTGATGCCGTTCACGCGTGCCACCGGGATGTGCGCCGACGACGGATGGTAGGCCGTCGAGGCGCGCAGGTCGGCCTGGTTGCCACCGCGGTCGGATGTGTCCATCGTGCCGCCGACCGAGCCGATCTCCTCGAGGCCGAGCGTGGACGAGGCGTCGATCATTCCGGGCCAGACGTGCTTACCCGTGACGTCGATCGTCTCGAAGCCAGCGCGCACCGTGCCTCCGGCCGCGACGGCGACGATTCGTCCGTTCTCGATGTGGACGACACCCGGCTCGTGCACCGTGCCGTCGGCGTCGAGCGTGTGCACCGTGCCGCCGACGAGCGCCATGCGCGTCTGCGGAGCGGGGCGTGCGGGCGTCGTCGTGGCTTTCGTGCCGGCGCGCGGGAGACCGAGCGCCGCGATCGCGGCCGCGGCGTCGACATCACGCGTGCGTGCATCGGCGGAACCTCGGTCAGGGACGGGCGGCAACGCGTGGGCGAGCTGTGCGTCGCGGCGCCACGCGTCGTAGACGGACGCGTCGCGCGTGAAGTAGCACTCGCCGTCGACGAACGTGTGCATGCACGCCGTCCGCACGTCGAACGGATGGTGGCTGAAGAGCGCGAAGTCGGCGTCCTTGCCCACCTCGATCGACCCGACGCGATCGGCGATGCCAAGCTGGATCGCCGGGTTCAACGTCACGGTCTTCAGCGCAGCCTCTTCGTCCATCCCGCCGTACTTCACGGCCTTGGCGGCCTCGAGATAGAGGCGCCGCAGATGCTCGTCGCTGTCGCTGTTGATGCTCATCAAGACACCGGCCTCGTGCATCAACGCCGTGTTGTAGGGCGTCGTCTCGTAGGCCTCGGCCTTGAACGCCCACCAGTCGACGAACGTGGATCCGCCCAGGCCCCCGTGAGCCGCGATCTCGCGCCCGATCTTGTAGCCCTCGAGCACGTGCTGCAGCGTCGCGACCTTGAAGCCGTAGTCTTCGGCGACGCCCATGAGCATCAGGATCTCATCGGCGCGGTAGCAGTGACTGTGCACACCGATCGACCCGTCGAGGATGCCGGCGATGGCCTCGAGACGCAGGTCGCGGCGCGGCGGGTCGCTGATCTCACCGCGCTCGTAGCGTGCGTGGTCCTCGACGTAGCGCAGACCGGCCTCGAAGGTGCGACGCAGCGACGCCTCGACGCCCATGCGCGAGCCGGGGAAGCGATTCGCATCACCCCAGTTCGAGCGCTTCGGGTTCTCGCCGAGCGCGAACTTCACGCCCGCAGGCGCGCCCTCGAACAGCATCTCGTCAGCCGTCTTGCCCCAGCGCAGCTTGATGATCGCGTGTCGGCCACCGATCACGTTGGCGCTTCCGTGCAGCTGGCGGATCGACGTGACGCCGCCCGCGAGTGCGCGGTAGAGGTTGACGTCGTCGGGGTCGACTTCGTCTTCGATCGTGACCTCGGCCGTGACGCTGCGCGTCCACTCGTTGATGCCGCCGCGGATGCCCGCGTGGCTGTGGCAGTCGATGATCCCGGGCGTGAGGAACATGCCCGACGCGTCGACCTCGGCAACGTCGTCGACGGCCGCAAGCCCTTGACCGAGTTCGGCGATCTTGCCGTCGCGCACGAGCATATCGTGGTCGACCAACGTGCCGTCGCTCGCCGTGAGAATCGTGACATTGCGGATGAGGACGTCACCGCCCGTGCGGAGCTTCGGCACGCGGTCTTCGTCGAGCTCGGCGGGCCACTCGACGAGCGGCACGGAGATCTCGTCGTCGGAGGACTCGTCATCGGAGTCCGCCTCGTCGTCCTTCTCCTCGCCATCCTTGCTGTCGTCGTCGGCGTCGTCCGCAGCCTTCACGACCGTGCGGCGCTCGGCGACATCACGGAGATCGAACAGCAGCCCATCGACGACAACAACGCGAGCCTTGCTCTTTTCGTCGAACATCGCGCCCTTCCAGGCGACGAGCGAACCAGCCTCGCCCGATTCCACGGCCGCCCCGCCGGTGAGCCCCGCGAGCGCCTGGTCGTGTGTCAGCCCGCCCTTCTCGATCGCGATGCGGACGCTCTCGACGAGTTCCTTCGGGTCGCGCGAGCGCGTGGCGAAGCGCACATCGACGCCGGCCTCGAAGAGCTCCGCGACGCCCGTGACGTTCTCGAGCCAACGCGCATGGCGATCGGCACGAACCCGCGTGGGCAGCCCCGGGTTGAACGGCGCCAGCACCGGGCTCGGCTCTTTGTCCGCCTCCGCCTCGTCCTCGGTGTCATCGTCGTCGTCTTCTTCGTCGTCCTCGGCGTCCTCGTCTTTCGTGTCGTCGTCGCCCTCGTCCTCCGACTCACCGCGATCCGCGCGACCACGTCCGCGCCGTCCCTTGGCCGCCTTGACCGTCTTCTTTCCGTCCTTGGCGCCTGGTTCTTCGGGCTCCTTGCCAAAGTCGAGATCGTGGATCACGGAGACACCGCGACGAGCAAGGTCGTCGGCCCACGCGTGCGACTCGAGTCCGCCGGCAATGGCGACCTTGAGGCCGGGGAACTCGTCGGCGATGCGCAGGACGAGCTGGACGTCTTCCTTGATATCGGCGTGCATGACGAGCGTCGTCTCGCCCGTGAGCACGGGTTCCAGCGCCATCAGCGCCGGGTCGTTGAGCGGCGCTGTGTCGCTGTCGCCGTCCGCGAAGCGCGCGGCGTGGTCGCGGTGATGCCCGGCGTCGAGCAGCACCTGGCGCAGGTGCGCCATGACGCCCATGAGCGTGGCCGGGTACTCGTTTCCGCCGTAGTCCTCGGGACGCGAGCGCCACGTCAGCGAGCCGAACATCGCAACGTCACCGTCACGAACCGACTCGCGCGGCGGACGTCCGTTGGCCGCGATGAGTGCGCCGGTGCCGGCGATCAGCTCGCCGCTCGGCGCCACGACCAGCGACGTGAAGCCGTGCTCACGGTGATCCTTGCGATCGGACGCGTCCTGGTTCAGCACGCGCCAGGCCTCGCGCTCGGGAACGAGTCCGCGACGGTTGGCGTCGAGCATGCCGACGAAGACGTCACGCGTGTCGTTCGCAACTCGGCCCTGGTGCGGAACGGCATCCGGGAAGGCGAGCTCGAGATGGTGCGCCGCGTCCACGAAGCCGGGCGTGATCGTGAGCCCTGCCACGGACACGACGCGCGCGTCGATCGGGATCGCGACATCGTTGACACCACCGACAGCTTCGATGCGTCCGTCACGCACGACGACGACAGCATCATTCAGCGGCTCGGCGCCGCCTCCGACGTGAACGGTCGCGCCCACGAGCGCGAGCGGCGGGTCGGCGGCCTCGAGCGCGGGGACGACCGAGAGAAGAGCAACGAGCGCGAGCCGCGCGACGAGGCGCGCAGGGTTCGACGGAAGAGCCATCGACAGGTGTCCGGTCTGGGGGACGATCGGCAAAGCGACGCGCCCAGGGGTGCACGCGTCCGCAGAGGCGCCGAGATTACGCCAGGGGCGGCGTGGACGTCGAGCGCGCATGCGACTCTCGCCGCGCGCGCCGCGCCTGGGCCCGGGCCGCCGCCGCCTCGGCAACGGCCCCGGGCACGGCCCGCCCGGCGACATCCTCGAGCGCGCGTTCGAAACGGCGACGATCGGTGCGCGTGACGGTGTCGGGCACGTCACTGAGCTGCCCGAGCATGCGTGCCAGGGCGTCGGCGTCGTGCGGCCTCGTCGTGGCGAGGTTGTCGAGGTCGATCAGGTGGACGAGCGGCGTCCCGGGAACAGCACGCGTGCTCCGATCTCGACCCACGGGCATCTCCCCCGTCGCCGCGACGAGCAGATTCTTCGTCGACATGTCGGGGTGATGCAGCCCCGCGCGCCACAACCGCCCCACCAACCACCCCGCGGCAGCCGCGAGCTGGCGGCGCCGACGCGGAGACACGGGCGGCCCCTCGAGCACCTCGCGCAGCGTCTGACCGGGGACGTGCTCGACGAGCAAGAACGCCGAGCCGTCCGACCACTCCACGAGTGCCAACGTTGCCGGCGTGGGGATGTCGACGACCTCGAGCCGCCGACCAGCGCGCCAGGCACTCCGCCCGCGCCCTGCTCGCAACCGTGCGCGCCACCGCGCCCCGAGTCCCTTCTCGCGAAAGGACTTCCCGACCCACTCGCCTGCGTGGACACGCGCGACCTGACTGCGCCGCGCGTCGCCGAGGAGCTCGGCGGGACGCGTCATGGCGATGTCCTCGAACTCTTGCCAAGCTGCCGCGAGCTCGTCGTCCGACACCTCACGCCGACGCCAGACGTAGCCGGTCCTGCCGAGCGCGGCGGGCAGCTTGCCGTGCATGAACTCCGAGCTGTTGCGCAGACAGCGCGCTGCGCGCCCGCGGACGTGATCGCGGGCGAAGGCGCGCGTGGCCGCCACAACCCGCGCTACCGTCGCATCGACGCGCTCGCCGCGCATGTGTGCGTAGTGTGCCGCCCAGCGCGGGACGTCGTCGAGCGACATGCGCGAGCGCAGCGAATAGAGCAGCTCGGCGAGTGTCGCGGCGCGCCGTGCGTCACTCAGCGAGCCGGCCACACGCCAGACCGAGTGCAGATCGATGATGAGCAGCGCGTCGTGCTCGTCGACCAGCAGGTTGCCGGCGTGCAGATCGCGGTGATGGAAGGGATGGTCGTGCAGCCGCGCGACGACGTCGACGGCGCGCTCGATCCACCCGTCGAGTGCCTCGTCGTCGACCGTCTCGATGACGTCCGCGAGCGTCCGCGCGTCGGGCTCGAGACGCGCGATGAACCACGTGTCGGTGGGTTGTCCGTCGACGCGACGCTCCCCGACGCCGATCGGGCGTGTCGTGGGCAGGCCCGCGCGGCACAAGCCCTCCATGATCCGGTACTCGCGTTGCGCGAGGCCGGGACGCAGGCGCGCCACGAGACCGCGTGCCGGCGCGAAGCGTTTCACGAGCACGCCGACGTCGGGCACGGCGTACACCGTGCGACTGCGCCCCGCCTTGATCGTCGTGCTGGCGGTCGGTTCAGCGCCGGCCTCGAGCGTGCGCACGAGCGCGCCGAGCGCGGCGCTCGGCGGCGTCCCCCAGAGCCAACTCGTCTGCACGTCCGCGGTCATCGTGAGTGCGTCTGCCGTCTGGTACCGTGACGACCATGCGCATCGCGCTCGTCTACAAACGCCTCTCCGACCACGGCGGCAGTGAACGTCAGGTGCTCATGCACGCACGTGAACTCGTCGCGCGCGGACACGCCGTCACGATCGTCTGCAGTCAGAAGCGTTGCGAGGCTCCCGACGGTGTCGACGTGGCCGTGATGCCGTGGCGCGCGCCCGGCAAGCTCGCGCAGATGCATGCCTTCTCTTCCTGGGCGACGCGCCGCTGCAGGGCCCTGGGACCGTTCGACATCACGCACGGCTTCGGCCGCACGCTCGGCCAGAGCGTCTACCGCATCGGTGGCGGATGTCATCGCACCTATCTCGACCATGCCCATGCGCTCGACAAGCCGCCGTGGCAACGGCGCCTGCTGGCCAGCACGCCCTTCCAGCGCGGCAAGGCGCTGCTCGAGCAACGCATGCTCAGCGCGCCGACAACGCGCGCGATCATCACGAACAGCGCGATGACGCGCGACGACTTCATCTTCCGCGACGGCCTCGATCCGGCGCTCTTCCACGTCGTTCGCAACGGCGTCGACCTGCAGCGCTTCGTGCCGTTCGACGACGTCCAACGCGGCGCGGCGCGCGAGACGCTCGGCCTCACCGCCGAGGATCCCGTCATCGCCTTCATCGGCACCGGCTACGGACGCAAGGGACTCGAGCCACTCCTGCGTGCGTTGCCCGCGACGCTCGTCGACCATCCCGCGGCGCAACTCATCGTGGCAGGGCGCGACGGCAGCATGGCGCATTGGAGGTCGCTGGCCGAAGCGTTGGGCGTCGCGAGCTGCGTGCACTGGTTGGGCGGACGCAGCGACCCCGAGGTGATCGCGGCGCTCGCCGACGTCACGGCTTTGCCGACGGCCTACGACCCGGCCGCCAACGCCACGCTGGAGTCGCTCGCAGCCGGCACACCGCACGTCACGTCGACGATGAACGGCGCCGCCGAGATCGTCGACGAAGGCGTGCATGGTTCGGTCGTCACGGCGCCGGTTCACCCCGACGACGTCGCCGCGGCACTCAGCGGCTGGCTGGCACGACGGCACGAGCGCGGCGCCATCGCGGCGGCCACGCGTCAACGAGCCGAACTCCATCCGATCGAGCACAGTTGCGTCCGCATGCTGGAGGTGTACCGTGCGGTGCTCGACGTCGACGCGACCGAACGCGCGTCGGCAACCACCGCTTCGCCAGGACCGACATCGTGACCGAGTACACGCGCTATCAGAAGGGCATCATCCAGCGTTTCTACGAGAACCGCGGCCACATCGCGATTCAGAAGCTCAGTGAGATCGTCTCCAACCTCTACCTCGAGGACAGCGAGGCGAAGCGCAAGCGCTCCTGGAATGCTGCGCGCAAGCACCTCAAGGCGCTCGGCTTCCACGATCACGAGATCGAAGCAACGATCGGCGACGAGGACCTCGGGCGCCTCGCGAAGCTGGTCGAGCAGGCCTTCTGACGCGCGGGTCTTCGGACGAACAGGCCTTTGAAGCAGAGAGGGTCCGCGGCCGCGCTCAGGCGACGACCATGAGTGTGGATACGAACGCGATCTCGCTCGCTTCGACAAGGCCTTCGATCTGCTCGGCGAGGCGCCCCCGCGAACGCGCTGAGTTCGACGCGCGCGGGCTTGCCGCGGTGTGCCTTCGGCATGGCGCGCGAGGAATCTCACGCGGCGCCTCGGCACACGACCACGCACAGCCTTCAAACAGGGCAACGTCGGTGGGACTCAGCCGTCGACGCCCGCCTTCTTGAAGTAGTCCATCATGCCGTGGAACTGGCTGTGCAGGTCGTGCTCGGTCGCACCGATCGGCGACTTGAAGTACGGCGCAAGCTGCGTCATCGGCCCCTTCTCTCCGCGCCTCATCGCCAACTCCGTCAGTCGCACCATGTCGAGCACGAGCGGCGCAGCGAGGATCGAGTCGCACCCCTGCCACGTGAACGACATCGTCATCTTGTGACCGAGGAAGCCCTCGAAATGGATGAAGTCCCAGGCCGTCTTCATGTCGTCGAGCGACTCGACGTAGTCGATGCCGACGTGCGTGTGGACGTCGTAACCGAGGATGCTCGGGATCACTGAGTCTTTCGAGCGCACCTTGCTCGCGAGATTCTCGGGGTGACTCAGCACCTTGCCGTCGCGGTCGCCGAGCATGTTGTAGCCCTGCCACGACAGCACCTTGAGGTTGCGGTACTTGAACATCGGCGCGAGCGCCGACTTCACGAGCGTCTCGCCGGTTTTCCCGTCCGATCCCATGTAGGGCACACCGCACGCCTCGGCGATCTTGCACATGATCGGCGACAGCGCGGCCTGGCTCGGCGTGAAGTTGATGTACCCGCAGCCTTCGTGGAACGCCGCGTAGGCATAGAGCATCGACGGGCGGATCTTCGAGCTGTCGTTGCTGTCGAGCAGCGCCTCGAACTCCTCGATGGTCTCGATGTCGGTGACACTGTCGAGGTCGGGCTCCGTCGAGGCGAGGTTGACGACGACAACCGTGTCGATCGCTTCGCGGGCGCGGAAGGCGCGGATGTCGGACTGGATGCGTTGGACGATCGAACGCAGGCCGTCGTCGATGTGCGTGACGGGGTTCGTCGCAACGTCGAAAATCGCCTCGCCGCCGTTGACGACGGTGCCGGGCTTGAGCGCCTCGGAGATGTCGAGCAGGTCTTCCTTCACGGCCTCGATGACCTCGAGATCGATCGAGCGACTGGCCTTGTAGATCTGCTTGGCCGACTCGTAGTAGTTCGTCATGCGCACTTCGTGCCCGCCGAAGACGAGATCCTCGACCTCGACCAGCTCGAGCGGAGCGAACTCCTCGCGACTCGTCACGAGTCCGGTGTCCGGGACGAGTCCCTGGGCCATGGCGCGGGCGCCGACGACCATTGTCGTCCCGATCCCACCCTGGGCTCCGATCGTCCAAACTCCGATGGGCTCGCTCACGAATGTCGACCTTCTAGACAGGGGGACGCAGGCGCTCCGAATCGGCGCGCCGCAGGGGAGAGTTCATGAAGGGGGCGGATTCTACGCCGATGGATCGGCAAAATCCCAACCCACGCCTTCTGCCGCCGATGCCCCCGACCGAGGGTCGCGATGTCTGACCGCTCCTACACGTACGATGCCCTGAGTCTCGGCCAGACCTTCGAGGCCGGCCCGCGCCGGGTCACGCTCGACGACATCGCCACCTTCGCGCGCATCTCGGGCGACTTCACCGCCCTCCACACGGATGCCGAGTACGCCGCCGCCACCCCGCTCGGTGGGCTCGTGGCCCATGGCGCCCTGTCCCTGGCGATCGCCACGGGCCTGGCCCACGACACCGGCGCCTTCGAGACGACCGTGCTCGCCTTCCGATCGCTCGAGGCCTCCTACGACCGTCCGGTCTTCCCCGATGACGATCTGACCCTGACTCTCGAGGTCGACGAGCTCGATGAGCGCCCGCGCCCCACCCGCGGCCGCGTCCGCTTCGAAACCAAGCTGCGCAACCAGCACGGCAAGGTTGTCATGTCGGGCCACTGGTATCTCGTCTTGCGACGAGACCCCGCGCCAGAGGCGGGCGCGTAACACCTGTTCGGTGTACGAATTCGCGGCCTCTATCAAAAAAACGAGGCGAATCAGCCCTTTTCTCGTGACTAATTTCGAGAAATACGTCAGAACGCTAGATGAAGTTTTCGTACACGCGCGACATATGGCGTTGAGGGCCTCAGTCATGAGGAAGATGTTGTGGTCTATGGCGGACCGCGACCTCTTCGATGCGCCCGCAATGCCGGGAGGGAGTTCTTAAATGGTGCGTAAAGAGAAGTCAGCAGCCGTCGCCTTCGAGGAGTCGGCTCAGAAGGTCGAGTGGGTCCAAGTCCTGCTCGTCGATGGGCGGCAGCTCGAGGGAAACGTGATTCGTAACCCCATCCGCCGCACGGGCACCGTGGTCAATGCGATCGACGAAACGCGGTTCGATTTCGACATCCAAGACATACGGTCCGTCAAGAAGGTCTCCGATCCGCGCAACGTCGGTCTGAACTGACAGGTCGGAGGCGACGGCCTCGGCTCCTTTTCGGAGTCGAGGCAGGTATGACAAGCGAGGCGGGGCCTGGGCGCAGACGCCTGGGCTCTGCTTCGCGTCATTTGCGAGCATCTCCACCGCAACCATTCGTGGCCGCTGGGCGCTCGCGGAAACGGCGAATAATCGGCCAAAAAGTGCGTCCAGGCCGAGTGTTTTCGTCGTTTGAGCCCTTCGTAGCGTTGCTGCGCACTCACCGAAGTGGTGAGATAAACAACCCAATATCCCTGGAAGCGGCGGTCGGGTGTCGAAGTCCCCGAGTACCCCTTCTGCATCTCTCAGCTCGAGGTCTCATCGATGCGAAAGATCCTCCTCAGCGCCGCGCTTGTCGCGCTGTGCGCGTCGCCCGCCTTCTCGCATGGCGGGCAGTTCAAGGGCAGCGGTGATGCTGGCGCTGGCGGCGCCGGCAACAGCGGTGTCGCGGCCCCCCCGACGAACCCCGGCGGCGCGGCTGCGCCCGGCCCCGGCGCTCCGGCCTCCGGTGGAGCAGGTCTCCCCGGCAGCGGCACGGGCGGACGCGCGGTGCGCGGCCAGTCCGGTCGTAAGGCCACCACGGGTGGCGCGCAGCAGGACTTCGGCCCCAACTACGAGGCTTGGGAGTTCTGGTGGGAAAACAACAAGGACCGCTACCTGGGCCTGAAGGAGCGCCTCGTCGACAACAACTCGGCGTCAGGTTCGCTCGGTGCCCTCTCGGGTCGTGGTCGTAAGTCCGGTGGCGCGTCGTCGCGTCGTCCGACCGAAGACCAGATCATGAACGAGGTGCTGCCCGCACTCTCGAACCTCCTCCGCACCGAAGACAACCGCGACATCATCGACTCGTCGATCCTCGCGCTTGCTCGCTCCGTGCCGGAAGCCGGTCAGGCCGAGGTCCTCGACCTCGCCATGCCGCTCATGAAGCACGCTGAGCTCTCGGTGCAGACGTCGGCGGCCATCTCGCTCGGCGTTCTCGAGAGTGCCGATGCCGTCGACACGCTCACGGGCCTCATGACGGACAGCCAGGCTGGCCGCAAGGTCATCGGCGGCGGCGAAGTTCCGCAGCTCGTGCGCGCCTTCGGTGCGCTCGGCCTGGGCCTCGTCAACGATGCTCGTTCGGTCAAGGCGCTGATGGATGTCATCGAGAAGCTTCCTGACTCCGAGCGCGACACGAAGGTCTGCGCGATCGTCGCCCTGGGTCTGATGGACAACGAAGGCGTCACGGAGGCGCATGAGTTCCTCGTCACGAAGCTCCAGGACCGTCGTCTCGACGCCGTCATCCAGAGCTACATCCCGACGTCGCTCGCGAAGATGCGCAACAGCTCGATGGCCATCGGTGTCGAGCCGATCCTCGAGTCGTTCACGGACCGCGACACGGACAACTACGTGCGTCAGTCGTGCGCGATCGCCCTGGGTCGCCTCTCGAACATGAGCAACATGGATGTCGTCGATGCACTCATCGACTTCGTCGCAGAAGGCAAGGATGCCCAGACGCGTCACTTCGCGCTCATCTCGCTCGGCAAGATCGCCAGCCGTGACACCGAGCCTGCGGCACACGCCGAAGCTCACGAGAAGGTCGCCAAGTTCCTCCACAACGAGATCACGAAGCCGAGCCGCAAGACCAACGCCCCGTGGGCCGGTCTCGCCGGCGCGCTCTACGCCCGTGGCGAAGAGTTCGAAGGCAGCGAGGCCGAGATCGAGACGATCAACCGCCTCAAGAAGGCTTACAAGGACGAGTCGAACCCGTCCTACAAGGCTGGCTTCGCCGTCGCTCTCGGCCTGCTCAAGAGCCGCGAGATGGCGCCGGACATCCACCGTGACTTCCTCGACTCGAACGACAACGACTTCCGCGGCTACGCGGCGATCGCGCTCGGTCTGATCGGTCACACGGATGCAGCCAACGATCTCCGTGGCATCGTGCAGAACAAGAACATCCCGCCGACGTTCCGTCTGCAGGTTGCGACCTCGCTCGGTCTCATGAGTGACGAAGACGCCATCCAGGTGCTCATCTCGTCGCTCGAGACGGCCACGACGCTCGGTGTCAGCTCCGCTGTCGCCAAGGCGCTGGGCCTGATCGGTGACCAGAGCGCGATCGGTTCGCTGCTCGAGATCGCCAAGGACGGCCGCAAGAACGACATCACGCGCGCCTTCGCCGCCGTTGCCGTCGGCATCGTCGCGGAGCGTAGTGACCTGCCGTTCAACGCGATGATCTCCGAGGACAACAACTATCGCGCTCGTATCCCGGCGATCGACGAGATCCTCGACATCCTCTGATCTCGCGACGGCTCTCTTTCTCTGCGAGAGCGAGCCACCGAGTCAGAGCAAGAGCCCGGGGGTGCCGACACGTCGGCACCCCCGGGTTTTTTCGTGGGCTACGGTGTCGTGGGTGAAAGGTCGGTCATCCATCCTCACCCCCATCGGGAGACCCACGGCATGCGTCACGCCATTCTCGCGGCAGCCCTCGCAATCATCACGACGTCGTTCGCTCCAGCGGATGACGAGGCGCTTGCGGCGTCGTCTGAGACGGCCGAGCTGCGCTCGCGCCTGTCGGACATCGTCGGCCTCGAGAACGACGCCGACTTCCTTCGCGCGTGGCATGACATGCGCAAAGACCTCGGGCTGCAGTTCACGCTCATCCACGGCAGTGTCGTTCCCGTGGGGTTGGGCGTGCACGTGCTCATCCCCGACGAGCGCCGTCCGACGTGGGGCTTTCGCTACACCAACAGTGAACGCGACAACGTCCACGTCGCGGAAGAGCGCTTCGTCCGCGTGATCACCGAGGACGGCGTGTCGACAGACTGTGGTCAGAGCATCTCGGAGGATGCCGTCGTCGTGATCGGACTCGGCGACGGTCGGACCGCGGTCGTCTACCAAGCCACCGGACGTGTCGCCTTCATCAGCTCGGACTGAACGGCGCGCGCGGCGCACGCTCCGCACGCGCGATGTCGCGCAACGGACGTGCGCCGCTGCGCGTTGCGTCAACCGCGCTTGCCGACGCGGATGCGCAGCACGCCGTCGTCGTACTCCGTGTCGAGCAACGCCGGGTCGGCGTCGGACGGCATCCAGAGCTGGCGCTTGAAGTGACCGACGTGACGTTCGCGTCGCACGAAGCTGCCCGGCTCCTGCGCTTCGGTTTCCGTCGATCGTGAGCCCTCGATGACGAGTCGCTCGTCATCGGCCTCGACTTTCAGCTCGGCTTCATTCGTCCCGGGAATGTCGACGAGCACCTCGTAGTGATCACCGCGATCCTGGAAGTCGAGGCGCGGCCCGAAGGCCGACGCGCGACCGAAGAGTGTGTCCGGGTCGAGGAAAGCTGGACCGGCGCCCCGCGTGTCGAAGCGCTGCATGAAGCCATCGAAGAGGCGGTCCATGTGGGCGTCCATGCGTGCGAAGTCGTCGTACGGGTCGACGGGCATGGGCGGCGGCGCGGCGGCGAGTGGATCCGTGTCCGGCGTTGCGGGACGCGTCGGCGTGACGTCGAGGGGCGCGGCGGTCGTCGCGTCCGCGGTGTGCACCGCGCGCTCACCATCGAGTTGGCCGAGCTGCTCGCGCAGCTCCATGATCGAGTACGCCTGCACGCCGACGCCGACCGTGAGAACGGCGAGGAGAGCGCACAGGACCTGGTCACGTGTGATCTGCATGGCTTGTCTCCATCGGGGATGTGAGACGCCCACGGGCCTCGAAGAGCCGACACAGCGACGCCGAGGCGCGGGCGAATCGGGTTCAGTGAGCAGTCAGCAACGACTGTGCCAAGCACGACGCAGCCCCCGAGTCCCGTCCGAACCGCGAGCTTCCGGATGCCATGCGCCAAGATTGCAGGCAGTGTCGGTCGTTCTGACAGCTTCGCGGCGCGCGCTCCTCGGACGTCGTGTCGGAGGCGGGCACGGCAGCGCCGGCGGCGGACGGCTGCGAGACGGCGCAGACGGTCAGCGGCGCGCGCGAGCCCCGCGCCCGTCGACTCGACGCGTCGGGTGGATCCGTCTCGAACGACAGACGACCGGCTCGGTGTTCCCCACCGGGCACCGAGCCTTCGAGATCGCGGGCGCACCTTCAACCGCTCGCGGCATCGAACCGTGCCGTCAGTTTTCGCCGGCCGGCACGAGACCTGCGGTCCCTGCGGACGTTGCCTGATCCAGGAGCGCAGCGCGACCGACACGCCACTCGTGCGCGACGGAATCACCCCGCGCTCCTGCGTCCCGAGCAGACGGTGCTCGACTGCCCGGAAGACTCGCGCGCAACGGAGCCCTTCACCGGCAGCGCGCTACAGCCGCGCGCGGCGCGCCAGGACACCCACTCCGAGCACTGCGGCCGTCATGAGGCCGAGGATCCACGTGCGCAGCGTGCCGACCCGACCGGCGAGCCGCTCGGCGCGCACCAACTCCGCGTCCGCGAGCTCGACGTTCTTCGCGGTGACATCGAGGGCGTGCGTCACGGAGCCGGGGGTGGCGGCCTCGAGGGACGTGAAGACATCGCGCGCCGCGACGAAATGCGCGCGCGCCTCGCCGAGCTGATGCAGCATGAAGTCGACGTTGCCGCGGTAGAGCTCGAGGAACGCCCGTTGGTGCGGCGTGGCATCAGCCAACCGGATACCGTCGAGCAGCGCCTCGGCGCCGGCCACGTCGCCGCGCCGAGTCGCGATCCGCGCCGACTCGAGCGCCTCGGCGACACGCTCGTTCGCCGCAGCGCCCGGTGCCCAGCACGCGAGCGCGAGCAGCGCCGACGTCACACAAGCGATGACCTTCGCGTGCCTCGTCATCCCCCGCTCTTCCAGCTCGCGTGGGCCAGAGCCTCGACCGGCGCGTAGCCGTCCGTCAAGATCTCGACGTCGGCGAGCGAGGGAACGTCGCCGAACAGCGTGGCGTCCGTCAGCCACCCGACGTCCTGGTCGAGACCGTGCTCGGCAAGCACGTCGCCCCACCGCCCGCGCGAGGCGTCGCTTCCGCGCCAGCCCAGGCAGATCAGGTTTCGCGAGTTGGGGATGCGCGCCATCGTGACGTGGTCGAACTCGCTTGCGAACGTGCCGGCGACGGCGCGCACGACCGGGTCGCTACGCGTCAGGCCCCCGAGGTTGAGCGCC
The DNA here is from genome assembly GCA_029259745.1 of Planctomycetota bacterium. Classification (GTDB taxonomy): domain Bacteria; phylum Planctomycetota; class B15-G4; order B15-G4; family B15-G4; genus OFTM221. The sequence continues at coordinate 112,285 of JAJDEO010000048.1, read as the reverse complement.
GCGAGTCCGCCGTCGACGAGCTTGGAGCGCACGAGGGCGAAGAACTCGGCCGTACAGAGGTGGTGCGGGAGGTAGATCTGCTGGGCGTAGGCATCGATGAGGACGGCCGAGAAAGGCCCCTCGGATGCCGCGAGCCCGAAGCGGCCGTCGACCCCGGCAGCGACATCGACGTCATCGGGCAGCGCCATGTACTGCCGACCGAGGCGCACGAGCTCGGCGTCGATCTCGATCCCGGCCACCTGCAGATCCGGATCGAGCTCGAGTAGCTGGCGCGCCATCGTGCCACCACCGAGGCCGACGATCATCACGCGCTGCGTGCCGCTGGGCGTCGGCGGTGACGCCAGCGTCGGCGCGAGGAAGGCGTCGTAGTACATGCCCGTGAGCAGCTCGCCCTCGCGGTACAGCGAGTGGAACGAATCGAGCGCCTCGTTGATGCGCAGGGCGCGCGTGCCGTGCTCGTCCTCGTCGACGTAGGCGAACTGGTAGGGCGTCTCGACGATCTCGAGGATCCGACCGCCGCTCGTGCGCGGCGCCGCGTCGGCCAAGGCTGCGGTCGCCAGAGCTGCCGCGACGAGAACCCACGCACCGCGCAGACGCTTGCCGAGCGTGCGCGCCAAGAGCACGCCGATCACGACGAGCACGAGGCCGGCTGCGCGGATGGCGCCGGCGGCCCCCATGAGCGTCAGCAGGATGTGCGTGGCGCCGAAAGTCCCGAGCAAACTCCCCAGCGTCCCGGCACCCAGCAAGCGTCCCGTGACGCGGCCGGGCTCCGTCGTGACGCCGCGCGACAGACGCACGAGCCACGGGGTCACAGCGCCGAGCGCGAACAGCGGCACACCGATCCCGACGAGCGCAACGAGCAACGACCCGAGCGATACGAACGGGAAGGCCTCCGTCAGTCGCAGGTCATCGGGCAGCACGGCTGCGGCCATCGCCGGCACGATCGATGGGAGGGCGATCGCGAAGGCCCCCGCGCCGGTGAGCAGCACCGCCGGGCTGGCCCACCCCGGCGACGCACCGTCCTTCTTCGCCGCCCAGCCTTCGGCCCAGCGCCCGCCGACCCACTGCCCTGCGGCAAGCGCGAGCAGCACGACGCCGATGACGTTCGTCCAGACGATCTGACTCTGACCGAACCACGGCGCCATGAGCCGCACGGCCATCAACTCCACGACCATCACGGCCGCGCCGGTGGCGAACGCCACACCCGCGAGACCGGACACCGAGATGCCGACCTCGCGCGGCACCTGCCGCTCGTCGGAACTCACTCCGGGACGTTCGAGTCGAGCCCCGAGATCTCGGCGCTCGCTGTGTAGACACCGAAGTCGCCCGAGTAGTTGAAGAAGCGGTTCTCGAGAGCGAAGTCGACTTCGCGGTCGAAGACCTTCTTCACCTTCTCATCGCCGTTGACGTTGATCGTGACCTCCTCGTCGAGGTTCACGAGGTCGTCGGACAGATACAGGTAGAGGTCTTCGACGTTGACCGTCGTGACGTCGATCGTGTTGCCTGAGATCTTCGCCTCGACGCGCGGGAACTCCTTGTCGTCGGGCTTCGCGGTCGGGCGCCGGTTGATCTTCAGCGCCTTGACCCAGTTTGCACTCTGGAAGCGCAGGTCATTGACCTTGTAGCTGATCTCCTTGGGCGCGAGCGGACGCTTCTGCTCGCCGATCCAAGCCGCGAGCCCGGCGAGGGCATCATCGGACGGCGCATACAACTCGCCCTCATCTTCGATCCCCGTCGTGTGGTCGGTGAGCTTCTCGGCATCGTCCTTCGACGCCACAGCACCGGTGCCCGCGAGGTACGCGATCGGCGAGTAGTCGAGGTTGTCGACGAGCAGGAACTCGTCGCCCAGTGGACCACCGCGGTTCACGACACCAGCGAAGATGCCGGGCGCCTTCGTCGCGACGCGCATCGCTTCCTCGCCCGCCACGCCCCATCCATCGAGGACGATGCGTGAGCGGTCATGGCGCAGCTGTTCCGACAGGACGCGCAGGCTCGTGAAGAGCACGACGAGCCCTTTGTCGGTGAGCCAACTCTCATTCTGCTCGACGAGCTCGGCCTTGCGCCCCGAACCTTCCATGCGCCCCAGCGGCACGATGATGATGTGCGACTCGACGAGATCGCCGTACATCGCCGTCGCGCGCTCGATGAGCGTGCCTTCGACATCCTTGGCGTCACCGCCGACGGGGTCCTTGAGCGCAACGATCGCGGGAAGAAACTCCTCCGTCGCCTTGGCGTAGGTCTTCGGCACCGAGACGAGCACGCCCGTGCCCTCTTCGGTGTACGGGTCGACGAAGGTGTGCATGAAGAACCCCTTGCCGTACTTCGTCTTGAGTTCCTTGACGTCTTCCTTCGAAAGCTCGAACAGCATCTCGAAGTCGCCGCTGTAGGACGCCGGGGCGCGCTCGGCCTTGGCCTTCTTGACGCCCTTCTCGAGCGCCGTCATGAGGTCTTCACGCGCCTCGCGCATGTCGCCCCGCTTGTCGGCGTCGAGGGCCACGAAGTACTCATGAACGAGCTTGGCGTTCTTCGTCAGGTCGCGCGAGGAGATCCCCGAGCGAGCGTAGTCGTTGTCGGGGGCGGTCGACGACGCCGCCGTCAAGGTCACGAGGACGGCGGCAAGCACTGTGGTCGGGGACACGTTGAGAACTCCAGAGGTCTTCGGCGGGCAGCGGATCAGAATAGCGGCGCGGGACCGAGCCGTTCAACGCGACGGGGCGTTGGTCGCGGCTGCCAGACGGGATTGATAGCGGAGAAAAAGCGCGCGGTTGCGATCGGGCTCGTCGGCGAGCACGGAATCTGCCAACTCGGCCGCCCGCTGCGGATTGCGCTCGACGAGCGCGTGGGCCAGGTTCTCGCGGGCGTCAGACGATCCATAGAGCGGCACGGCGGCCTCCCAGAGAACAAGTGCGCGGTCGCGATCCCCCCAACCGGCGGCACAGAGCGCGGCGTCGTTGAGGAGATCAGGATTGTCGGATGAGCGAGTCAGAAGAGCATCCCAGGCGGCCTCGGCGGCCTCGATGCGCCCGGCGTAGGACAGCGTGAGGGCGCGGTTTCGAAGCGCGCGGCCATCGTTCGGCTCAGCCTCCAGGACGCGCTCGTAGACGGCCAGGGCCTCGTCGTGGCGGCGCAGGATGGCCAGCTCGTCGGCAACCCCTCGGAGGGCGTCCCGCGCCGCGACATCGCCCCAGGAGACGGCCTCGGCAAGCCGCTCGACAGCCTCGGCATGGCGCCCCAGCGAGACGAGCAACGCGGCGTGCGAGCGCTCGAAGCCCAGCGGCGCATCCTCGGCGTCCGCGACGCGCGCGAACGCGACCTCGGCGTCGTCTGCCCGCCCCAGCTCACGCAGCGCGAAGGCTTCGTGCCACGCGGCGAGCGCCGACGATTCAAGATCGGCGTTCTCGATGACGTCGCGAACCAACCTGAGGCGACGTTCCGCGCCCTCCACGCCGGGGAGCACGGAGAGGAGTGTCGCGAGGCGAGCGAACGGATCGGCATCCGTCGTCGTCTGCCAGGCCGCAACGGCCTCCTCGCGACGACCGGCGGCCGCGAGCTGCACAGCCCACTCGAGCGCCACGCCGGGATCCGCGCTCCCCGCCGCGACGGCGCGGCCGTACCAATCGGCGGCCGCAGCGTCCCCGAGCTCGACGAGCTGACGGCCGCGCAGCTCGGCCGCATAGGCACGCCCCGTCTCGGCAAACCAGGCCTCGAGTTCGGCTCCGAACTCGACGTCCGTGCCGAGCTTCAAGAAGCGCGCCCAGGCGTGCCATTCGCGCGCATCGGTGAGCCCGTCAGCCGAAGCATCGAGTCCGTCGAGCGCCGCGATCGCGCGCTCGAGTGAAGAATCGGCAAGGTCGCTCGCGAATCCGAACGTCGAGGCGGCGCGCAGCTCCTCGGCCCGCGCGATCCACGCCCGCCCGAGCCAGTAGCGCGCCGTGACGTCGTCGCCCTGTGCGAGCTGATCACCGGCTGCCGAGATGACCTCGTCGAGACGACCATCAGCGAACAACGCAGCGAGGTCTTCGAGTGTGACGGCCCAGCAGGCAGCACCCAGGCACCACACCGCGACGGCCGCACGCAGCGCTCTCACAGCCCGTCGTTCCCGGTGTACCGCACGCGCCCGTCGCCGGCTTCGATCGCGCCGACGACGAGTGGCTCTTCGCCCGCGTCGCGCAGCTGCGCCGTGACGCGCTCGACATCGCCGGGCGCGAGCAGCAAAAGCATCCCGAGGCCCATGTTGAAGGTGCGATCCATCTCGTCGCGAACGACCGGCCCGAGCCGTGCCATCTCGCGGAAGATCGCCGGGACCTCCCAAGCGTCGCGGTCGATGACGGCGTTGAGCGACTTGGGCAGCACGCGCGGGATGTTGTCCGTGAACCCCCCGCCCGTGATGTGGACGAGCGCATGCAGCGCAGCGTCGGTGAGTAGAGGCCGGAGCGGCGCGAGGTAGCAGCGGTGTTCGGCGAGCAAGGCATCGCCGAGCGTGCCGTCGATCCCCGGCAGCTGCGCGTCGTGTTCGAGACCTGCAACGTCGAACAGGATCCGCTGCGCCAGCGAGTAGCCGTTCGTGTGCAGCCCGTTCGAGCGCAGGGCGACAATGACGTCGCCGGCCGTGACGCGTTCGCCCGTGATCACGGCGTCCTTGTCGACCACGCCGACGATGAAGCCCGCGAGGTCGAAATGCCCCGGCGGGTAGACGCCCGGCATCTCGGCCGTCTCGCCGCCGATCAACGCCACACCCTGCGCGCCGCACGCCCGCGCGAAGCCCGACACGATGGCCTCGAGCATGCCCGGCTCGAAATGCTCGGCAGCCACGTAGTCGTGAAAGAACAGTGGCTCGGCGCCCATCACGAGGATGTCGTTGATGCAGTGGTTCACGAGGTCGGCACCGACGGTGTCATGGCGACTGCAGCGATGCGCGACGAGCAGCTTCGTGCCGACGCCGTCCGTCGATGAAACGAGAACCGGCTCGCGATAGGACGCGAAATCCGCGCGGAACAGCGCACCGAACGAGCCGAGGCCCGTGAGGACGCGATCGGTGTGCGTGGCCGCGGCCATCTTCCCCACCGACGAGAGCGCTGTGGTGACGGCGTCGATGTCGACACCGGCGTCTTTGTAGGTGAGCGGTTCGCTGGTCATGAGAAGGCCTTGTCTGCGCCGGTGCGGAGGCGTTCGAGCACGCGGCGGTCGTTGCGGAACCCGACGTCGTCGGGAAGGTGATCGAGATCGTGCCATGCGACCTCGGCGCAGTCGCTGCCCGGCTCGAGGTCGCCATCGACGGCGCGCCCCGTAAAGACGACAAGCAGCGACGGCTTGCGGGGATCGTCCGTGGTGGTGAGGACGTCGAAAAGCCCCGTGAGTTGCACGATGAGCCCCGTTTCTTCCCGGGCCTCACGCACGGCTGCGGTTTCGATCGACTCGTCGACTTCCTGGTAGCCGGCCGGCAGGCCCCACGCTCCACGATGCGGGTCGATCGCTCGCCGCCCGAGCAGGACGCGCCGCCCGTCGAGCACGGCCACGGCCGCAGCCGGGACGGGGTTCTGGTAGGCCACACGTCCACAGGCGGGGCAGACAGCGCGCAGACGCCCTTCGAGCTCGCGCTCTTCGAGGGCCGCTCCGCATGCCTGGCAGTGACGTCGCATGCGGTGGAATGATAACGAACGCGCCAACGCGGGCTGTCCAAGAAGTGCCACTCGCGCGACGTGCGCAGACGCACGGCAAGACACCGGTGCATCGTGGCGGTCCACGGCCGAGCTGGAACGCTCGTCGGCGACGGGCCGGGCGGAGGACATCACGGGCGCGTTGCTATACTCCCCGACCTATGAGAAAACGCGTTCTCGTCCTCGGTTCGACCGGCTCGATCGGCACCCAGACACTCGACGTGCTCGGGCATCTGGCCGACACGCACGAGGTCGTCGGGCTGTCGGCGCGCTCCTCGGCCGAGCTGCTCGGCGAGCAGGTCCAGGCACACGGCGTGGGCGCCGTCGCACTCGTTGATGAGAACGTCGCGCAGGGCTGGAGCGCGGCGGGTGTCCGCGTCTTTGCCGGCGCCGACGGGCTCTGCCAGCTCGTCCGCCACACCGAGCCGGACATCGTCATCTGCGGCATCACCGGCGCCGCCGGCCTGCCCTCCACACTCGCGGCCGCCGCCGCTGGCGCTGTGCTCGGTCTGGCCAACAAGGAGAGCATGGTGCTCGCCGGGCCGCTCGTGAAGGCCGCCAGCGCTGCCAGCGGTGGAGCGATCGTGCCCGTCGACAGCGAGCACTGCGCGGTCGCCCAGTGCCTCGCCGCGACACCCCGCGAGGCCGTCCGCCGCGTGATCCTGACGGCCTCGGGTGGCCCTTTCCGTGGTCGCACCCGGGCGCAGCTCGCCGACGTCACGGTGGCCCAGGCCCTCAAGCATCCCTCCTGGGAGATGGGACCCCGGATCACGATCGACAGCGCCACCCTCATGAACAAGGCGCTCGAGGTCGTGGAAGCCTGTCAGTTGTTCGACCTGCCTGCCGATCAGGTGGATGTGGTCGTCCATCCCCAATCTGTCATCCACTCGCTCGTCGAGGCGGTCGACGGCTCGATGCTGTGCCAGCTCGGGCCGCCGGACATGCGCGTCCCGATCCGCTACGCCCTCGGCCATCCCGGGCGCGTCGAGGGCGGTTCGCGGCCCATCGACATCACGGCACTCAGTGGCCTCACGTTCGAGGCGCCCGACCGCGAGGCCTTCCCGTGCCTGGCGCTCGGTGAACGCGTCGCGCGCACCGGTGGCCTTTCTGGGACGATCCTGAACGCAGCCAACGAAATCGCCGTCGACGCGTTCCTCGCAGGACGCCTGCCCTTCCTCGGCATCGCGGACCTCGTCGAGGACGCCCTCGACTCCTTCACGTCCGAAGCGACCGCCGAACCCGACTCCCTCGAGACCATCCTCGCCCTCGACGCCCGCGTGCGCAGCCACGCAGCCGCTCGCCTCACCGCGTCGACGCGCTAGGACATCATCATGGACATCGCCAACGCACTCCTGGCCGGTCTGGGGATCAGCTTCCTGATCTTCATCCACGAGCTCGGTCACTTCATCGCCGCGCGCAAGTTCGACGTCCGCGTCGAGACCTTCTCGATCGGCTTCGGCCCGCGCCTCCTCAGTTTCCGACGTGGCGAAACCGAGTACTGCATCGCAGCCATCCCGCTCGGCGGCTACGTCAAGATGGCCGGCGAGTACGAGGACATGTCGGAGAACCAGGCGATCGACCCGCGCGACCTGCTCGCGAAACCCGCCTGGCAGCGCGCCATCATCTTCTCGGCCGGCGTCATCGTGAACTTCGCGTTCGCGTTCGTGATCTTCCCGCTGGCGTTTGCGCTCGGTGTGCCCTTCACGGCGCCTGTCGTCGGTGTCATCGAACCCGGTGGCGCGGCGTGGCGGGCGGGTCTGGAACCCGGCGACGAGGTCTTGGAGATCAACGGCCGCACGGTTTACGGCTTCTCCGACATCGCGATCGAGTCGGCCCTCGGTGATCCCGACGACACGACCTTCACGGTCAAGCGCGGCGATAGCGTCTTCGATGCCGCCGTGCGCCCGCAGCGCAATGCCGCCGAAGGACGCTTCGAAGCCGGCCTGCGCCCCGCCGACGACGCGACCCTGCGCGTGCTGCCCGATGCCCCGGCTGCGGCCGCCGGACTGCAGGACGGCGACGTCGTCATCGCGATCGAGGGCGAGACCCTGCGTCCCGGTGTCCCGGCCAGTCCGCTGCTCGGCGAACACCTGCTCGGCACGGGCGACGGCACTCCGCTGCGGCTGACCGTCGACCGCAACGGCGAGTCGATCGAGGCCACGATCCAGCCGAAGCGCTCGTTCGACGAGGAGACGAAGCGCCTCGGCGTCTGGCCCATCTCGACGGAAGTCGTCGCACGTCGCGGCAGCGCACTCGAGCGCTCCTTCCCGCTCACGGAAGGCGACGTCGTCACCGCCGTCACGGACGGGACGCGTGAGGTCGCGGTCGCCTCGGCCCGCGAACTCCTCAAGGCCCTGGACACCTTCACGCCCGGCACGGCCGCGCTCGTCTTCCTGCGCTCGGAAAGCACGGCGCGTGCCGACCTCACGGCCGCCGACCACGCCAGTCTCAGCGCAGGCGATGTTGCCTTCTCGGCGCACATGACGGGGCGATGGATCCGCGTGCAGCCCGGCGGCGCCGCCGAGCTCGCGGGGCTGCGCAGCGGCGACGAGATCCTCGCGCTCGATGACAAGCCGCTCGAGGACTTCGCGGCACTGTCCGAGTACGTCCGGGATGCCAACTCGAAGAGCTACCTCGTGCGCTACCGGCGCGGCGAGGTGGCGTCGCTCACGGTCGAGACGAAGGGCCTGCCGCTGTGGGACTACGGGCTCGGCCTCGGCTTCCGCAACGTCACGGTCAAGGAAGACCTGCCCGGCGCGATGAAAGCCGGCTGGGACGCCTCGATCAATGGCCTGCGGACGACGTGGGTGACGGTCACGAAGGTCGTCACCGGTCACGTCGGAACGAAGAACCTCGGCGGAATCGTCGGCATCGCGGACGTCAGCTACAAGGCCGCCAGCTGGGGCGTCGCGAAGCTGCTGTTCTTCCTCGGCATCGTGTCGATCAACCTCGGCATCGTGAATCTGCTGCCGGTCCCCGTGCTCGACGGCGGTCAGATCGTCTACCTGATCCTCGAGAAGATCAAAGGCTCGCGCCTCTCGGATCGCTTCATGCAGGCCAGTCAGCTCACCGGGCTCGCGATGGTCTTGCTGCTCGTCTTCTACGTCACGTTCCACGACATCCGTCGGATCATCGGATGACCGTGCCCCACCGGATGCCCCAGTGAACTCGGTAGCCGAGGTTCCTTCGTCGACATCCGCCCGCAGCTCCTCGCGCGCGCTCCTCGAAACCCTGCGAGCGCCGCTGCTGCTCTCGCCGATCGCCGACGTCACGGCCGGCGCCGCACTCGCCTATGCCACGTGGGCGACGGCCACGCGCGCCGGGCCTCCGCTCGTCGCCGACCCGACGTCCAGCCTGGGCCTGCGCTGGGTGCTCGCCGCGCTCGTCGGCATCGCGCTGCTCGCGGCCGGCATGGCGCAGAACGCGCTCACCGACCTCGATGACGACCGCGAGGCCAAGCGCAACCGCCCGCTCGTGCGCGGCGATGTCAGCGTCGAGTCGATCCGGCGACTCTGGCGCGTGCTCATCGTCGCGTCGCTCACGGTGGCCTGGCTCATCTCCGACGTCGCGGGCGTCCTTGCCCTGACCATCGTGGTGCTTTCGGCGGCCTACCACCACGGGCTCAAGAACTTCCGGGTCGTCGGCTGTGTGGCGCTTGGGGCCTGCCGTGCGGCCTGCCTGGCTCTCGGCGCCGTGGCCGTCGGACGTTACGACGATCTCGCCGCACTCGAAGGCGCCATGGCCGCGTCGCGCGAACTGGAGATGCTCGGCGGACGTGTTCCCGTCGTCGTCCTGCTCTACGGCCTCTACGTCTTCGGCGCCTCGCTGCACGCCTCCACCGACGACGAGCCCGAGATCTCCTCGTGGAGTCTTGCCGGCACGCTCATCGCCGCCGGCGCGATGGGTTTTCTGCTCTGCGACCTGGTGCTCTTCCTGCGCATCGAGGCGGCCCCGGCCGTGCTCGGCAGCGTGACCGTCGGCGGCCTGAGCACCGCCGCCGACCTCGAGCGCATGACGCAGCTGCTGATCGCCGCCGGGGTGCTCGGTGTGGCCTGCTGGTTTACCGGGATCTTCCGTGCAGCCCGCGCCGCGCATCGTCTGCCGCCCGGTGCCATCACGGGTGTGCTGCTCTCGAATCTGTATCTCTTCGACGCGGCTGTCTGCTTCCACGCCGCACAGGCCGGGCTCGTGACACTGCCGATCGCCGGCGGGTTGCTCGCGCTGACGCTCTTCGGCGTGTCACGGCTGATGCTGCGGTCCTTCCCGCCGACCTGACGCCAGCCAACGCACGACCCACGTGTGCGCGGCGTCGGCGTCGTCGAGCTGCCCCTCGAGCTGGGCATCGACGAGAGCGCGCGTCGCCTCGCCCACCATCGCCCCGGGTGACACTCCGGCATCGATGAGCGCACGGCCGTCGAGCAGCGGACGCGGGATCTGGGCGACGTCGGCGCCGAAGCGCTCGCGCAGAGCCGCCAGCACGGCGTCGGACGGCGCCCGCTTGGCCTCGACGCGCGCCCGCGCGGCGCGCCACGTGAGAAGATCGTCGGCGTGGGGTTGGGCGAGCAGTCGGCGCCAGCGAGCGGTAGAAACTCCTTCGCGCGCATAGGTGTCGAGTGTCTCTGCATCCTCGACAAGTGACGCGATGTGGCGCGTCTCGTCGCGCGAGCGACGCAGGTGCAGCGCCAAGGCGGTGGCGTCGGTGCGCGCGGCCGGGTCGGCGAGTAGCACGGCGAGCCCGAGCGTCGGGGAAGCGTCGGCGGGAAGCTCGGCGAGCACGCGCTGGGCGTCGGGCGCCTCGTCGGGCGCAGGCACGCCCGGGAGCGCTCGCTCGAGCTGGCCGTGCTCGGCAAGCAGTCGGTGCGCCCGGGCGCGGCCCGGGTCGCCGAACATCTTGAAGATCTCGGCACCGATGCGTTCGCCGGAGACGTTGTCGAGGCGCGCGGCCCCGTTCCGCAGCGCACGGCCCGTGACCGGCTCGATCGAGAAGTCCAGACGCGCCGCGAAGCGCACGGCGCGCAGCAGGCGCAGACCGTCTTCGCGGAAGCGCAGTTCCGGATCGCCGATGGCGCGGATGACGCGCGCCTCGAGGTCCGCGAGGCCGCCGACGAGGTCGATGACGTCGTCGGTGAGTGGATCCTGAACGAGGCCATTGACGGTGAAGTCGCGCCGCTCGACGTCGTGCTCGAGCGTGGAGGGCTCGATCGCCGCGGGGTGGCGGCCATCGCCGACACCGATGTCACGCCGGAACGTCGCAACGTCGTAGGTGTCGTCCTCGCCGACGACGAGGACGACGCCGAAGGACGCGCCGACAGCGACGGTTCGCTCGAACAGCGCGATCACCTCGTCGGGATGGGCGGCCGTCGCGATGTCGATGTCCGCGCCGCTGCGCCCGAGCAGCCGGTCGCGCACGCAGCCCCCCGCGAACACCGTGCGATGCCCGGCCTCGATCAAGCGCTTCGCCACGTCCCTCGCCTCACTCCAACTCATCGTTCGCCCTCGAGACCCTCCTGACGCTCCGATCGCGGCGCCGCTTCGGTACGATACGCGCTCAAGTGCTCGGCACGCCCTTCACTTCCCCACGCTGGACCCCGACGTTGCGCCTGCTCGCCCTGCTCCTCTTCATCGCGCTTCTCGTCATCGCGGCTGCCAGCCGCATCGCCGGGACCGCACTTGGTGACAAGATCAACGTCGGTGAAGTCGCCGCGCTCGCCCGCTGCCGCGAACTGCATGCCGCGTACCTGAAGCACGTCGAGGAAACCGGGTCGACGGTGCACCCCGGGCTCGGCGTACTCGCGCGTGAGTTTGCCGGCCTGTCGGCGCTCCAGAACGAATCGGACTTTCCGCAGCGAAGCTATGCCGTCGGCGAGTTCTACATGTATGGCGTGCACACCGTGCAGCAGCGCCAGCTCGACGACACGTTCCGCGACGACTACATCCTGCGCGCCTGGCCGCTCAGCTTCGGGCACACCGGCGACGTCGAGTACGTCCTGCAGGACGGACGCCTCTGGATCGGCGCGAATCGCATCGGACGCAGCGGTGCCGAGTACGGCTACCCGCCGCCCTTCCCCGAGCAAGACATCGGCGAGCCGAAGACGCCGTGGCGCCGTGTAGATCTCATCGCAAACTGACGCGTGCCGCGGCTCAGGCGTAACCGTTCGAATCGAACGCGATGAGTCGCCGCGCCTCGACGTCATAGCGGGCCTGCCAATACCAGAAGCCTCCGTCACTCACGGCGATGAACTGATCACGCCACGACGAGAAGTCGAAGGTCGCGCCTTCGGGCCACGTGGGACCGGGGAAGGCGTTGATGAAGATCGTCTTACGCCCCGTGCTGTCGATGACACCGATGTACTGACGGCGATAGGACGGCAGGCGCTCGAGGATCTCGCCGACCTCACGCCGCACGAACGCCCGGCGCGACTCCGCAGTTGCGTAGGGATCGACGCTGTGCGGGTCGGCCTGCACGCGTTCGAGTTCGACGCGCAGGTTCCGTTCGAGCGCGCGCACGTCGTCGGGCGTCGGTTGCCACTCCCGCTCGGCCGCTCCGACGATCCATGGCGCCTGAGCGGCGGCGAGGAACGCGCCCTCGTAACCTTCGCCGGACAGCTCCGACGGCCCCCCGTCGTCGACGAGCGCGGCGGCATCGACAGGCGGCTGCGACGAATCCACGCGGCAGCCAGCAAGCCCGGCGGCTGCAAGAGCAAGCGCGAGTGCGACTTTCATGATGTTGCCCTCCACGAGATACTCGTGAACACGTTCCAGGTGCGCGCTTGTTACTGAGTTTTTGTGCTTCCGCCGCGTTTTACTGCGCTCAGAGGTAGTTCCAAAAGAGCAGCCGCGCCCGTTCGCGCAGAGGGCCGCTCGGAAGGGCCTCGGCAGCGCGCCGTAGCACCTCTTCGCGCGGACCCTCGTCGATGCGCACGATGGCATCCATGGCATCACGCCGCAGTCGCATGTCGTGCGAGTCGTCGAGGACGAGGGCCTCGAGCACGGGCAACGCCGCGGCGCTGCGAATCTGCCCCGCGAGCGTGACGAACAGCACCGCAGCGCGCGGGTTGGACGACATGCGCGCGGCGAGCGCAGCCAACCCGGCGTCGCCGAGCTGGTCGAGCTGCGCCATCATCTCGCTCGCGACTTCAGGCGATACGCCGTCCTCGTTCAGTGCGTAGCCGACGACGCGGGGTGCCACGGCCTCGGGATCAGTTCGGGCCAGAAAACGACACAGCAGCGCGGCCTCGATGTCGCGCACCTCGCCCGACTCGAGCCGCTCGAACGCAAGCTCGGCCATCTGTCGGGTCGCCTCGGTGTCCGGGGCCGTCAACAAGCGGTCGACCGTCTGCGCGAGCTGACCACCGACGTACGTCTTGACCTCCTTGCGCGTCTGCTCGACGGCCCAGGCGTGGTTGCGCTGGTAGAGCGCGGTCGTGACGTCGACCTGCGCCGGGCAGAGCGCATCGGCGGCGAGCTCTTCGAGCAGCGCCATGGCCTCGGGCGCCGAGGGATGGTTCGTCTCGACGGCCTGCAACAGGATGCTCGCCGTCGTGAGGACGATCGGCTGGATGCCCGAGCGCGCGAGGTCGGCCCAGCTGTCTTGCCCGATCACCTGCCCCGAGGTCGCGACGACGCGCACGGCATTCACCTGCGTGACGATGTCGTCCGACGCGAGCGCCTCCTCGAAATAGTCGACGGCGTCGGGGTCGCCGAGTGCGAGCAACGACGACCAGGCCGTGAGTGATGTCTCGAGCACGCCGGACTCCGTGGCGTCGCGCAGCAGCCGCACCGCGTCGGGCGACTCGCGGAACGTGCGCAACGTCGAGAGGTAGGCCGTGTCGGGGTAGCGCCCCTGACGCTCGAGCTCTTCGAGGATGAGATCCTGTGCGGCGCGATCACCGTTCGTGGCGCGGATGGTCAGAGCCGCACGCGCGACGCGCTGCACGTCGGGGTCGACGGCCGTCAGACGCGGGTACATCGCGAACACGGCACCCTGGTGTGGCGTGTAGGCCAAGGCCCGCAGAGCTGCCATCGTGACGAGCGAACTCGGTGAGAGCGCCTTGTCGGCAAGCATCTCGTAGACCTCATCGCTGCCGTCGTCCTGGTCGGCCAGGATGGCCAGGAGCTTCGAGGTCTGGACGGGATCGGTCTGACCGAGCGCACGCATGCGCGAGAGGACGTCGTCGCCGAGCTGGCCCGCATGTGGCGCCAAGGCGCGCCGGGCAGCCACCATCGCGTCGTGGTTGCCCCACGCGATGCGATCGAGGTTGCGCGCCACCTCGTCGATGCCGCGCTGCTGGGCCCAGGTCGGCGGCTCGGTGACGTCGAGCACCGCCGGACGCGGCAACTCGGCGACGGCTCGCTCCTCCCCGCGCTGGGGCAGCAGATAGACGAGGCCGACGAGGACCAGGACGACGATCAGAGGAATCGGTGAAACCCGCATGGACAACGAACCTATGGGACTCAGCGGTCGAGACAAGCCGCATGTGGTGAAACTCGTCTCGTCGTGGTGATTGCCACCCAGACGCGCTTGGGCCCCGGGTCCGCGAATCGCATGGATTCGCGGACTTCTGGACGCCCGAGCATCGTCGCGGCGGGTGCCACCGCGGATCGATCGCCTCTCCACCACGAATGGCAAGGCTCCAGGACGGCACATTTCCACAAGACGCACGAAACTGCGGTCTTTGACACTGCCTAGGGGCCTTGCTACGTTGCCGCCCGATTTCGCCCCCCGGATTACCGACATGAAGCGCGACGCCATCCGCCGCATCGTCTGCCTGTTCCTACTGGCACTCTGCTTCGCGCCTCTCAGCGCTTGCGTGTCGCCGTTCTCGGAGCACTCCAACGACCACCAGGCCGTGTTCTCGCGCGATGCGCGCGAAGCGCACCGCAAGTGGGACCGTTACTTCCTGAACCTCGACTGGGACGACCCCTACCACGAGTGGCACGACGAGTCGTACGCCACGGGGCCGATGCACTCGCGCTACCGCTAGGCAGTCGTGACACGGGTCAATCCGCTGCTGGTCGCCTCATTGGGTGCCAGTCTCGTGCTTTCCGGTTGTGGACTATTCAGCCGCCAAGCTGAAGTCTTCGACGGGTTGCGAGCCGCGCGTCTCGAAGAGGACGTCGTCGCTCGCGATGCCCAGCTGGCCGAGCTGCGCGGGCTTGCGCCGACCTCGCCACTGCCGTGGCTCGAGTCGGCGTTCGTCGAGAGCGACCGCGAGCGTGCCCTCGAGCTCGTCGAGCAGGCGCTGGCGTTCGATCCGTCGAACCCCGAGCTGCATTTCCAGCGCATCGGTCAGATCGCGCGAAGCCAACAGCTCGACGATCAGCTGTCTGCCGTCGACGAGGCTCTGCGGGCCTCGCCCTGGGCGGCGCCGACGGAGAGCATCTTCCGCGAGATTCGGGTCGAGACGCTCCTCGCGCTCGGCCGTCTCGACGAAACGGAAGACGAGCTGAAGATCTACGGCGGGCTGAACGGCGTCACGCCAGCCAAGCTCGCCACGGGCTGGGCGCAGCTCGCGCTCGTCGCGGCCGTCAACGGGGACATGGCCCAGTCGGACCGCGCGTTCGATCTCAGCCTCGCCCAGGGTGTCGACGGGGTCGGCGCGCTGCGGCGTGAGAGCCTGCGTCACCCCGAGGCCGCTGCGGCGGCCGCACTGGTCGTGCAGCGCGGAAGCGAGCGACACTTCGATCATCCTGACCTCCTGCTCTACCAGGTCGTCGACCACATGCTGGCCGGCAACATCGAACGCGCCGAGGGCGAGCTGAGCGTCTTGCCCCAGCCGCTCCCCGAACGTCTCGTCGGCAGCGTCGACATGGTCCAGGCGCGCATCGACATTGCAGCGGGTCGGATCGACGCAGGGCTCGCGGCCCTCGCCGAGCGTCTCGACCGCATCCCCGACGACCCCGACGCACTCAACCTCCTGCTGGCGAGCTACGCCGGCATGGGTCAGCCGTCCGTCGACGTCGTGCGCGTGCGCCTGCAGCGAGCCATCGGTGCGACGCGCTCGATCAACGCGCGCCGCGACCTCGAGGCTCTCCTCGCGCAGCTCCCCGCGAGCGACGCCTGAGCCGCCGCCTGGATCGGCACGCGAGCTGAACGGGGCGGACACGCAGGCGCGAACGCGTGCCGCGGGCTGACAGCAGAACGCTCCCCGAACACCCTCAGGCGTTGGGCCCGGACTCGAAGACCATCGCGACATCATCGGCAACCGACGCCGCGCTCGCGTCCTGCGCGATATCCACCCACGTGATGCGCTCGGGACCGAAGCCGTCGATGAAGATGCGCTGGCGACGGACGAGCTGACGCGTGCGGATCGACGTGCGCTCGGCCGCCGCGGCGCGGGTCATCTTCTCGGCGAGGACGTCGCGTGCTTCTTGGTAGCCGATCGAGCGCCCCGACTCATCGGCGAACGGCGCGCGCTCCTGCAGCGCCGCGACTTCGTCGAGCAACCCGCCGGCGAACATCGCGTCGACGCGCGCACGCAGTCGCCGCTCGTGCTCGTCCTTGTCGCGCCGCAACGCCGCGACGACAAAGTCCCCGCCGATACGCCGCACGGTGTCCTCGCGCTGCCAGTCGGACATCGACCGCCCCGTCAGCCGCTGGACTTCCAGAGCACGGATCACGCGCTTCTTGTCGCCCGACGAGAGGCGCTCTTCGGTCACCGGATCGACCTCGGCGAGCAGCGCACGCACGGCCGCCTCGCCGCGCTGCGACCAGAGGTCATCGAGCTCGGCGCGGATGGTTTCGTCGCCGGCGGGCCCCGGGAAGAGGCCGTCGATGAGGAGCTTCAGGTAGAACGGCGTCCCGCCCGCGAAAAGCACGCCGCGCCCGGCAGCGTCGGCAGCAGCGACCTCGCGCTCGGCAGCGGCCAGCCATTCGCCGGCCGTGAAGGTTTCGTCGTGTCCGACGATGTCGAGCAACGCGAACGGTGTCGAGGCGCGCAGCTCGGCATCGGGTTTGTCGGTCCCGATGTCCATGCCGCGATAGACCTTCATCGAGTCCATCGAGAGCACGGCGCACCCCGTGCGGCGATGCAACTCGGCCGCCACGCGCTTCTTGCCCGACGCCGTTCCGCCGACGAGCACCCAGCGTCGGCTCACGTCGACTGCGGCTCGAGCAGGCCGACGACGATCGCGTCTTCGCGGACGTGCTCACCGAGGCGGACGTGCAGGTCGTCGAGCGTCACGGACTCGACGAGTTCGAGCCCGCCGAAGGGTTTCTGATCGCGGAAGGTCGCCGAGATGAGTTCGTAGGCAACCGACTCGGGCGAGTCGAACGCACGCAGCATCTGACCGTAGACCTTGTTGCGAATGCGCGCGAAGGCCTCCGCGTCGAGACCTTCGTGGCGCGCCTTGATCAAGACATCGCGCAGGCGCTCCTCGAGGGCCACCGGATCGTCGGTGTCCCCGCCGATCGTCGTGAATCCGAACCCGACCTCGGCCGAGTAGGACGCACCGAACGACTCGTCGACGAGCCCGTCGGCGTAGAGTTCCTCGAACGCTTTCGACGAGCGCCCGAACAGCAGCGACATCAGCAGGCGCGTTTCGATCTTCTGGCGCGCGGTCGTGTGTTCGTCGGCCGTCAGCCCCGTCTCCTTGATCCCGAAGAGCAAGCGCGGGCGCGCGACGGGGAGCGATGTCGCGAAGCGTTCACCGCGCCGTGCCTTCGGCTCGTCGACCGTCGGACGCACGTGGCGCCGACGCTCGCCCGAATCCCGCTTCGCCTGATCGCGCTCGACGATCTCACCGATCGCATCGACGTCGATCGGACCGCTCACGGCGAGGCACATGTTGCGCGGGTGGTAGAAGAGGTCATAGCAATGCTGCAGGACGTTGGCGTCGATGGCGCGGATGCTCTCCACCGATCCGGCGATGTTGTCGCGCACGGGATGGCGCTCGTACATCTCGCCGAGCACGCCGAAGAACAACCGCCAGTCGGGGTCGTCGTCGTACATGCGGATCTCTTGGGCGATGATGCCCTGCTCCTTCTCCACGAGTTCCTGCGTGAAGTAAGGGCGCTGCACGAAGTCGAGCAGCAGCTCGACGATCGGCTCGGGAGCATCGGACGTCGAGGCGATGTACGTCGTGCCGGAGAAACCCGTCATGGCGTTCGTCGAGGCCCCGATCAGCGCGAAGCGATCCGACACGTCGCCTTCCTCGTCCTCGAAGAGCTTGTGCTCGAGGAAGTGTGCGAGCCCTTCGGGGACGGGATCGCCGCCCGGCCCACCCACCCGGTCCACCGACCCGACGTTGGCGCCGAACGCCGCGAAGGTCTTGACCCAACCGGGACGCGGGTTGAGCCGCACCTCGAGCCCCGAGGGAGTCGTTGCCGCGAGGAGCGTCTCGCCGAAGCGGTTCTCGATCGGCGTGAATGCCAAGCGTGTGGGCGAGCGAGTCATGGCGTCGTTCCTTCGAGCAGGTATTCGGCGTCGAGCTTCGTGGCCGCGGCAATGGCGACGACGTCGTCGATCGTCACGGAGGCGACGCGCTCGGCGGCCTCGTCGAGATCGTGCGGACGACCGTTGACGAGCGCGGCATGGCGGAAGTGACACCAGCCGTTGGGCGAGTCGCGTAAGGCCTCGAGACGTCGCACCTGGGCGCGCCGCGAGAGGTCGAGTTCCTCGGCGCCGATCCCGTCGTTCACGAAACGCTCCAGCTCGCCGACGACGAGGTCGCGCGCCTTCGATGCGTTCTGTGCGTCGACACCGGCCTGCACGACGAGGCTCGACGCGTCGACGAGCACGCCGGCGTGAACCGAGTAGGCCAAGCTGTGCTCTTCGCGCACCGTCTTGAAGAGCCGCGAGTGCGACCCGCCGCCAAAGGCCATCGAAAAGAGCGGCGCCGCCGCGCTGCCGATCACGGACGGGTCGATGCGGAAGGCGAGGCCGAGCTTGCTCTGCGACAAGGGCTGCTTCTCACGCTTCACGACGACCTCACGCGCGACGATCGGCGGTGGCTGCACGGCACCGCAAAGCGGCGCGCGCTGACCTTCTCCGCTGAGCTGACGCGCGGCTTCGACGGCCTGGTCGGGCGTGACTTCGCCGACGATGAACAGTCGGACCGGCGGCTTCGTCCGCAGGTCTTGCCAAACGCGACGCACGTCGGGCTCGGTGAGTGCGCGCGCCTCGTCGGCCGTCCCCCAGGCATGACGCGCCCAGGGCGTGCCGGGCAGGTGTGCGGCCATGAGCTGGCGGAAGGCGTAGGCGCTCTTGTCGTCGTCGAGCCCTTCGATCGCACGCACGAGGTTCGTGCGTTCCTGTTCGAAGTGGTCGGGACGGAAGGCGCCGTCGACGAGCGGCGGGTCGCTGACGTGTTCGTCGAGCAGTCCCGCGCACTCGGCGAACAGCGCGCGACGGCCCTCGTCGGCGAAGCGATCGGCAATCGCCTCGAAGCCGAAGCTGACAACCTGGCGGTCGCCGAGGCGGTAGGCATTGGAGACGATCTCGGTGGCGTACATCTCCTCGCAGCGCGCCGCCATCTCGGCCATCCCCGGCGTGCGACGCGTGGCGCGCGAGAGGAGGTCGGAGAGGAGCGCACGCGCGGAGACGTCGTCGTCCATCGGCGCCTCGACGTTCCACTGGAAGAGGACCGTCTTGTACTTGGCAGTTCGAGCCAGGTGGATCTCGACGCCCTCGGGGGTCGTGATCGTCTCGAACGGGTCGGCTGCAACATCTGTCATGCCGCGGAGAGTAGCGCAAAGCGGAGCGTCGGCCACAGTATGCTCGTCGCACTCCTCCCCCGCCGGAACCTCGACATGGCCGCCGACCTCCGCTCGCTCGACCGCCCCTGGCTGATCGGCGTCGTCCACCTTCCCGCCCTGCCGGCCGCGCCCAACGCCGAGCTCGACGTTGCGACGATTCGTCAGCGGGCCGTGGAGGACAGCCTGACGCTGGAGAAAGCCGGATTCTCGGCCGTGATCCTCGAGAACTTCTACGACGCGCCGTTCCGCCGCGGGCGGGTCGACGCCGAGACCGTCGCGGCGATGTCCGTGATCGTGGCCGCTGTCGTCGATGCGCTCGGCGTCCCGGTGGGCGTCAACGTGCTGCGCAACGACGGCCTCTCGGCCCTCGCGATCGCTGCCGCCACGGGAGCCGGATTCATCCGCGTCAACATCCTCGCGGGCGCCGCCGTCACCGACCAAGGGCTCATCGAGACCGAGGCCGACGAGCTGCTCCGGCGACGCGCCTCGCTGGGCATCGATGTGGCCATCCTGGCCGACGTCGACGTCAAGCACGCGACGTCGCTCGACACGCGCGCGCTGGACATCCGGGCCCAGGATCTCGTGCTGCGCTCGGGCGCCGATGCCGTGCTCGTCACCGGCACGGCCACCGGCGGCGCCGTCGACCTCGAGCAGCTCGCGACCGTCGCCGAATCGATCGACGCACCCACCCTTGCCGCGAGTGGAACTGACGTCGGCTCGATTCAAGACATCCTCGCGCGCAGCTCGGGCGCCCTCGTCGGCACGGCACTCAAGGACCCATCTACGGGCCGTATCGACGCCAAACGCTCGCGCGAGTTCATTGAAGCCGCTCGCAGCTGAGGTGCTCGAAACTCTGAAAAACCTGTGCAGAACCTCGGGGCGCACGGCTGCGATCGCCCCATGGAGTCGGTATCCTCGACCTGTCGTCCGAGTTCCACGGGCCGCCTCGGGAGCACAGTGTCGCGCGTCGTTTCACGCGTCGATGCGTCCTCGAAGGTGATGTGCCTGGCTTTGTCGAACCCGCCTGCCGATCGCGTGCGCTGAGCGCCCCGCGTCCGTGGGCCATCTCTGATATCCCTATGACGCAAGAGCCGCAGCGCTTCCGTAACACGATCATCTTCCCCGCGAGCCTCGATCCCGACGCTGTTCGCGTCGTCACACGCCTCCAAGACCAGGGCTTCGAGTCCTATCTCGTCGGTGGCTGTGTTCGCGATCTTCTCGCCGGTCTCATCCCGAAAGACTTCGACGTCTCGACCGAGGCCCGACCACGCCAGATCCGGCGGGTCTTCCGAAACAGCCGCATCATCGGGCGCCGCTTCAAGCTCGCGCACGTCCATTTCGGCAGCAACATCATCGAGGTGGCGACGTTCCGACGCACGCCCGACGAGGCCGAGGAATCGTCAGACGACAATCCCGGCAATGCGCCCGAGTCCGAGGACGAAGCCCGTGCCGCCGAGGTGACCGACGCATCCGAGGAGACCGTATCCGAGGAGACCGCGCCCGAGCGGGACGCCGCGCGCGACGACGAGGACCGCGACGACCGCGACAACTCACGCGAGTCGCGTGACGGTCGCCGCCGACGCGGCCGCCGTCGTCGTCGCCGCGGCGACGATGCGCCTGACACGGCCGAGCGCGACGGGCTGCTCATCGTGCGCGACAACGAGTTCGGCACGGCCGAGGAAGACGTCATCCGGCGCGACTTCACGATCAACGCGCTGCTCTACGACGTCACGAAGGAAGAGGTCATCGACTACGTCGGTGGTGTCCAGGACCTGACCGACCGCGTCATGCGCACGATCGGCGATGCACCCATCCGGCTTGCCGAAGACCCCGTCCGCATGCTGCGCGCCGTGAAGTTCACGAGCCGCCTCGACCTGCATCTCGACGACGAACTCGACGCCGCAATGCGCTCCTGCGCGCACCTCATCGAACGCAGCGCCGCACCCCGCGTGCTCGAGGAGATCTACAAGTTCCTGACGTGCGGCAACGCTGAGCGCGCCCTCGACATGCTCGTCGAGTACGACCTGCTCACGTATCTGCTGCCCGAGGTCGCGCCCTACTGGAATCAGAACCGCGACGAACTGCGCGCACTCGGCGCTGCGATCGACATGCTCGACGGCGGGCGCCGCAAGCTCTCGAATGGCTTCCTGCTCGCCGCGCTGTTCTGCCCGGTCTGGCGCGGGTCACTCGAAGACGGCTCCGACCCCGTCGCCGTGGCACGCGATGTCATCACGCCTGCCGCCCAGCGCATGAGCATTCCGCGCAAGGACGTGGCGGAAGTGAAGCAGCTCCTCGCGACGCTGTTGCGGCTCGAGCGCAACCGACGCAGCCGTCGTGTGCGCATCCAGGAATACCTCAAGCGTTCGGCGACGCGCGACGCAATCCAGCTGCTGCACCTGCTGTCGCGCGCCGGAATCAGCGACCCCGAACTCCACGCGCGTTGGGCATACCGCCTGGCCGCGCTCGATCCCCAGCCGCCGACCGTCGCGAAGTCGGCTGCCGCGGAAACGTCGGAGAAGAGCGACGACGAGCCACGGCCGAAGCGGCGCCGGCGTCGCGGCGGACGGCGTTCACGTAGTCGCCGCGCGCGTCCAGACGAGCAGGGCGGCGAGCAGGGCGAGGCGCGCCAGGGCCGTCAGCCGCAGGACAAGACCGGCGACACCACCACCGACAAGCCCGAAGAGACCGACCGCGAGCGCGACCGCGCCGAGACGACGAGAAAAAAGAAACCCGCTGCTCGCAAAGTCGAGCAGGGCGTCGACGAGGCTCGTGCCAACGCGACGTCTGTCGACGAGACGCCCGTCAACGTGCCGCCGAACGCCGAGGTGACCGGCGAGGAAGCCGCCGCCACGAGCGACGAGCCGCGCGGCCGCTCCGGCATCAAGGGGCTCGTGCGACGACTGATCCACCGCGTCCGCGGCGGCAACGAGGCAGCCCAAGACGGTGCCGAGCGGCACGACGGGGACGCCGAGACGACGTCCGCCGATGCAGCTGACGAGCGCGGCACGTCGAACAACACGGCGCCCTCCGACGAGCAGGCGTCCTCCGCAGCGAAGAACGCCGCAGCGGCTGACGCGAGCGGCGAGGCCGTCAACGACGACGACGGCACGACCGACGGCGACGCCACGTCCGAGCGTCCGCGCGCGAAGCGCCGCCGCCGCGGCGGCCGACGTCGTCGCTCGGGCTCGGGAGGTGCGAGCGATTCGGCATCGACCGAGGACGGCGCCAACAAGGACGGCAACTCCGCGAACACCGAGAAGTCGCGCAGCAAGCAAGGCTCGCCATCCTCGAAGCGCAAGCGGAGCACGAAGAAGACGTCCGGACGTGGCGCTCAACGCCGCGGCGAAGGCAGCGGCGAGGCGCGCAAGCCGACGAAGAAGCGTCCGCCGCGCAGCAGGTCGAAGCCCGCCTCGTCAGAGACGGAGAAGAAGGACGACAGCTTCGGCCAGCGTCACCCCGAGGACGTCGAGGACTTCTTCGACTGGTGAGCCGCGTCGCTTAGCCCGGATGATTCACGGACGATCTGCTGCGGTCGTCCATGACGAACCCGGGTTGGCCCCGGCTCAGTGCGGGTTGAAGGTTTCCCCGTCCGCGAGACGCCGACACTCCTGACAGGCCAAAGCGTCGAGCCCCAACACGGTGACCACGCGTCGAGCGGGGCCGATCGTGAGGTGGTGACCTTCGCGGAGCACCGGCATGCGCTCGTCGTTGTCGTAGACGACGAACGCGGGACCCCGGATGACCTGCACCTCGATCGCGTCGCCCGGCGTCGAACCCGCAATCACGATCGGCTCGGCCGGCGTACTCACGTTGTTGAACGCGACCCCCCAGCCCTCAGCGATGCGCGTCCGACTGACGCTGTGGAAGTACGCCGTGCTCCCGTAGGCCGTTGCGGCGACGAGTCCGTCGCCGACATGCACGATGTCGGGCAGCGGACCGACCCCACCGCGCGCCGTCAGCGAGAAGCGCATCGCGGCCGTCGGCTTGGCGTTCCGCACGACGATGTCGTTCATCGCGTAGAAGCGCGCGCGACCGAGGGCGAGCTCGAGCATGCCCAGGTTGACCTCCTCGAGGACATGCCCTTGAAGGCGCGCGAGCACGTCGTCGATTCCGTGCAACGGACACGGGGCCGTCTTGCGCGAAAGGCGCACCGGCATCTTCGGCACCTGCGGCCAGATCCGTTCGGCGCGCAGCAGCGATCCATCGCCGCCGTGCGTGAGCACGACGTCGGGGTTCTCGTCGACGACCAGCGCCCCCGCGCGCTGCACGGCCGCAGCGGCCTCGGCGCGATCATCCCCCGCGACGGCAACCCGGAGCGCGCTCACGTCGCGACCTCACCAAGCAACGTCGAGAGGATCGCGCCATGCACGGACGTCAACGTCGCGTCGTCCCCGTCCGGCATCGCCACACCGCGCGTGCCGATGATGGCCGGATGCAGCGCGGGATCAGTCGGCACGTGCCCGTGCGAACCGCGCACGAGCGAGGCGTCGAGCGGGATGACGTCGAGCAACGTTCGGAAGCCAAGCTTCTTGGCGATGAGACGTCGCGCGATGCGCAGCTTGGGCGCCGCGAGGGCGGGATCAAGGAAGAGTTCGGCCGGGTCGTAGCCGGGCTTGCGGTGGATGTCGACGGTGCGCGCGAAGTCGGGTGCGCGGTCGTCGTCGAGCCAATAGGGATAGGCGAACCACGCGTCGGGCGCCGACTCGAGCACGAGCTCGCCCGCGCGCTCGTGGGTCTGGCCGATGGCCGCGCGCTCGTCGCCCGACCAGATGCGCGCAACACCGTCGAGCCTCTCGAGCACCGCGCGCACCGGCGCGACGTCGACCGGGTCGGCGACGTAGACGTGCGCACACTGGTGATCGCAGACGGCGAAGGCGCGCGAGGCTCCGGCGTCGAGCGTCTCGCCGACCGAATCCTGCCAGAGCGCCGAGAGGAAGCCGGCCTTGCGCAGAGCGCGGTTGGGATGCACGACGCGTGACACCTCGCCGATCCCGTACTCCGAGACGACGAGCACCTCCATGTCCATCGCCTGCGCGGTGTCGATGAGATCACCGGCGAGCCGATCGACGTCCGCCACGTGGCTCGCGACGTCGGGATGATCGGGCCCCTTCTGCTGGAGGACGTAGTCGAGGTGCGGCAGGTAGACGAGCGCGAGATCGGGGCGTTCCTGCGCCATGACGTAGCGCGACGACTCCGCGATCCAGGCCGACGAGGAGATGTCGGCGGCCGGTCCCCAGAAACGGAACAGCGGGAACGCGCCGAAGTGCTTCTCGAGTTCACCGCGCAGCGCGTGCGGTTGGGTGTAGACGCCCGGGATCTTGCGCCCGTCGGCCGGGTATTCGGGCCGCGGCGTGACGGCCACGTCGGCGCTCGAGTACATGTTGTACCACCAGAACAACTTGGCCACTTTGAGGTCGGGACGCTGGCGGCGGGCCGTCTCCCAGACCTTCTCGCCCTGGACGAGCCGGTTGCTTTGGCGCCAGAACCAGATCTCGGAGAGGTCGCGGAAGTACCACCCGTTGGCGACGATCCCGTGGTGGTCGGCACGGCCGCCGGTGAGCATCGCGGCCTGCGACGTGCAGGTGACGGCGGGGAACTCGGGGCGCAGGGTCCGTGTCCAGCCCTGGTCCGCCAGAGCCCGCAGGCGCGGCCCCATGAGCGCGGGAGTGAGGCCGACGACATCGAGCACGAGGAGGCGGCGTGGCATGGGGTGAGCATAGCCTGGACTTCTGGCGCCGATCTACTGCGACCGCCGCGGAGCGACGGTCTCCGCTGACGACCGCTGCGTGTTCGAAGTCGACCACCCCGCCGGCACGATCGTCATGAGACGATGTGATGCCCGAGACGGCCGTCGGATCCGCGCCCGCCACGCCGTCGACCGGGGCCGAGTCCACGGGCTGCGTGGGCCTGCGTGTTTGATCCCAGCGTGATCCCGGAGGAGGATGGCACCGTGAGAGCCCGCCTGCTGTCGACGATCGCGCGCGTCTACCTGCGCAAGCCCGACCTCGGGGAGTTCCTCGCGGTCCGCCATCCCGATGTCGCCAGCCTCGGAGCAGCCGCCTGGAACGAGTTGGCCTTTCGCACGGGCCTCCCGCCGCGCCTCACCACACTCAACGTCGAGCTGACGAGCCGCTGCAACGTCGCGTGTAGCTATTGCGACGTGAACCGCGACCTCGGCCGTCCGGCCACCGACCTGCCGCTCGAGCGCCTCGAGCGGCTGCTCGACGACACGCCGGGGCTCACGACGCTGCTGCCCTTCCAGTGGGGCGAGCCGCTGCTCTACCCGCACCTCGACGAGGCCATCGCCCTCGCGACCGCGCGCGGCATCCGCAGCTACCTCACCACCAACGGCACGCTGCTCGACGCCGCCCGCTTCGAGCGCCTCGCTGCCGCCGGGCTCACGCGCCTGACGGTCTCGCTCGATGGCGACGAGAGCGTCCACCGCGAGCGTCGCGGCTACGGACAAGCGGCCATCCTCGCGCGCCTCGCGGACGCGCGCGCCGTGCAGCAGCGCGACCGTCTCGCCACGGCGCTCGACATCTCGATGGTGGTCGACACGGACGTCGCGGATGAACTCGGAGCCTTCGCAGCGCGCATCGCTCCACTGTGTGATCGCGTGCAGTTCATCCCGCGCATGACGGACGGTGTGCGCGCGAGTGCCTGCCGCGAACCCTCGCGCGGACTCATGGTCGTGCTGAGCGATGGGCGTGTGACGACGTGTTGTGCCGACGTGCGCGGCGAGCTTGCGCTCGGTCACATCGACGACGCCACGCCGCGCGACCTCTATCGCTCCGACGCGTGGCGCGCACTGCGCGAACGCCATCGATCGGGCGACCTGCCCGCGGTGTGCGCGACGTGCACGGAGT
Organism: Planctomycetota bacterium; assembly: GCA_029259745.1. Classification (GTDB taxonomy): domain Bacteria; phylum Planctomycetota; class B15-G4; order B15-G4; family B15-G4; genus OFTM221. The sequence goes on along the minus strand of JAJDEO010000048.1, from coordinate 86,066 downwards.
GCTCCGTCGACGGCGTGAGCCCGCGCTTCTCATGAACGAGCCCGCGAGCCGCCGCACGGACAGTTGGCGCAGTCACGCGCTCGAAGCACTCAAGCGCTTCGACGCCACGCTCGCGCCCGCGCTCGCGCGAGCGGCCCGTCACTCAGCTCGGCGCGCACTTCCCTCAGGCACCCCGGCCGACGTCGTCGTGGTGCGGCTCTGGGGCCTGGGGAACCTCGCGCTCATGACTCCGCTCTTCGCGGCGTCCCGTCGCTCGGGACAGCGGATGCGACTCGTCACCCTCGAACGCAACCGCGCGTTCATGCGCGACCACTGGCCCCACGTCGACGTGCTCGGCCTCCCCACGCCGTACCGCCCCGCCGTCGGCCCGGCCTTCGCGCGCACGCTCGCGGCCCTGCGCCGCTCGCCCCCCGACGTCGTCCTCGACGCCGAGTCGTTTCTCAGCCTTCCGACGGCCTGCGTGCGCGCTGCGACACCGGCACCGATCGTCGGCGTCGCGACGCCGGGGCAGCACCGCGCGGCTCTGCTCGACGCGCCGATCGTCCACGATCCGCACCGCCACGCAGCCGACACCTTCGCGTTGATCGCGAGCACCGCCGGCCTCGCGCTTCAGAGCAACGAGCTGCTCACGGCCACCGACCGCGCACTGGCATCGGTCGACGCACTGGTTCCCCCGACAGCGCGGCCTCTCGTCGTGCTCCACCCCGGCAGTGGCGATCACTTTCCGGGACGTCGTTGGCCCGCGGCGCGCTTCGCTCGTCTCGCGCGCGAGCTGCGGACGCTCGGCTGTCGCGTCGTCGTCACGGGCGACCGCCATGAGCGCGGCCTCGCAGCGCAGGTCTGCCTCGGTTCACTCGGGCAGCAGGATGAGGTCCTCGACCTCGCCGCTGCGCTCGACACGGCGCAGCTCGTCGCGCTGCTCGCGCGCGCCGATCTGCTCGTCACGAACGACACCGGGCCGCTGCATCTCGCCGACGCCCTCGGCACGCCGAGCGTCGCGCTCTTCGGCCCCAACACGCCCGAGCGCTACGGACCCCGAGTTGTCGGATCCGTGGCGCTCTTCGCCGGCCTGCCGTGCAGCCCGTGCCTCGACGAACGCACGGCGAAGGCATCCAGCTGCTCGACGTTCGAGTGCATGCAGGCCCTGTCCGTCGAGCGCGTGCTCACGTCCGTGCGCTCTGTTCTCGCCCGGCGCCGATCACGCGTACCCACCGAGACGGCGATCGCATGCCGCGGCTGATCGATTCCACGCGTCGCTACGCTGCCCTCGCACGCGCCGTCGCCCGTGCACGGCGCGCGCCATTCGACCCGTTCAAACTCACGTGGATCCTGACCGAGGAGTGCTCGTGCCGTTGTCGCACGTGTCACCTCTGGGCCGACGCCGCGCCGGCGATCACGGATCATGATCTCGAGCAGCTCGTGGCGCACAACCGCCAGCTCACGTGGATGAACCTGTCGGGCGGCGATCTCGTCGAGGACGCGCGGGCGCCGGGCTGGATCGGCGCAATCGTCGACGGTCTGCCAGACCTCGCGCTGCTCGACCTCCCCACGGCAGGTCTCGACACCGACGCCACGCTCGCAGCGCTCGAGCCGGCCCTCGCGAGCGACGTCCCGCGCATCTACATCACCGTCAGCATCGACGGCCCCGACGCCGTGCACGACCGCATCCGCGGCGTCGAGGGCGCCGCCGAGCGCGCCCGTGCCACCTACCGCGCCCTGTCGGCGATCCGCCGCCGCGGCTTCTCCGTCGCCGCGGGCATGACCCTCTCGCGACACAGCGTCCCGGCCACGCTCGACGACATCTCGGCGCACCTTCCCACGGACATCCCGCTGCGCGATCTGCACCTGAACATCGCGCACCACTCGAGCCACTACTACCGCAACCCCGACGACGTGGCCCCACCGACGGCTGCCGCACAGGCGCTCATCGATCACGTCCGGCGTCGACGTCCGTGGCGGGCCCGCGTCTCGCCGTTGGGCCTCATCGAGGAGCGCTACTGGACCTATGCTCGGCGCTTTCTCGAGCGCGGCGATGTCGGTGGTCGCTGTGCGGCGCTGCGGGCGAGCGTCTTCGTCGCGCCCGACCTCACCGTGCTGCCGTGTTCGATCTTCGAGCGCCCGCTCGGCAACCTGGCCGACGTCGGCTACGCGCTGCGCGACATCCCGCAGCTGCCCGGGGCGCAGGACGTGCTGGCCGACGTCGAGGCGCAACGCTGCCCGCGGTGTTGGTCACCCTGCGAGGCTTTCCCTACGCTGCTTGCCGGCATGGGACGCGTGCGATGACCGACAGATCACTGCGCTGGACGCTCGTCGTGCTCGTCGCTGCGGCGGCGTTCGCGCATGCGCCGAGTCTCAAGGGCGGCTTCATCTACGACGACTTCCGCTTCGTCGTCCGCAACACCGCGCTCGTCGACGCCAGCGTCGTCGACATCGTCACCGACGCGGCCACACACACGGCCGACGACGACCGCGACGTCTACCGCCCGGTGCGCACGCTCAGCCACGCGTTCGACCGCCGGCGCTGGGATCTCGAGCCCTTCGGCTTCCGCCTCCACAACCTGCTCGTCCATCTCCTGAACGTCGCGCTCGGCGTGCTCGTGATCCGGCGCTTGCTTGCCGACGCCGGGTGGTTTTCCGTCTGGGCCGGTGCGGGACTGCTCGCCGTGCATCCGATCGGCGTCGAGGTCGTCGGGTTCATCTCGAGTCGTGGCGACCTCTACGCCCTCAGCGCGTCGCTGCTCGCACTGCTCGTCGTAACTCCCGTAACCGATCCGCGGTACGTCCGGCCGCTCGGTGCCGCGCGCCTCGTCGGCGCGGCGCTGCTCGCCTTCGTGGCCGCATTGTCGAAGGAGTCGGCGCTTGTCCTGCCCGCGATCGCGGCGTGGCATGGCTGGGTCGTGCAGCGCACGCGGCCGGGGCGTGCCGTGTTCGCGCTGACCCTCGGCGCCGCCGGGGCCTTCGTCCTCCGCCAGGTCGCGCTCGCCGGGCTGAGCCCGATCCAGACGACGCCCCATGGCGGCGACGTCATCAGCCAGATCGGCTGGGCCTTCTACGGCCTCTCGCGCGTCGTCGAACACCTCGTGCTCCCGCAACATCTGTCGGTCGACTATCCCCAGTTCGCGTGGGCCCAAGGCACCACGGTCTGGGCCGAGCCACGCACCTGGATCTTCTTCGTGGCCTGCGCGCTCCCGCTGGCTCTCGCGCGGAAGTTCCCACGCTGGGCCTTCGCGGCCGGCTGGTGCCTGATCGCCTACCTGCCGAGCAGCAGCCTGCTCGTGACCCTGCGTTCGCTCGTCAACGATCGCTATGCCTACCCAGCGCTTCTGCCGTTCGGGGTCGCCGTCGCGCTGGGGGTGGGCGCCATCTTGCGCGATGATTCGCGTGAGCGACGCAGGGGCAGCATCTCGATCCTCGAAGGCCTCGGGATCGCTCTCGCCATCGTGCTCGGTCTGTGGTGGACCGGCATGACGCGCATCCGATCGGAAGTCTTCACGAGCAACGGCGCGCTTTGGGAGGACACGCGCGAGAAGAACCCCGCGTCCGTCCCCGCGCTCATCGGCCTCGCGGCCTGGGAGCTCGACGTTTTCCAAGCGACTCGCGCCCCGGACAGTGCGCTGCGTCGCCGCGCTCTGCTCGAGAAGGCCGTCGCCATAGCGCCGCCCGGTACGATGCTCGAGGGCTGGGCACTGGGCGAGCTCGGTGAGCACCTGCTGCGAATCGAAGGCAACCCCGAGGCGGCGCTCACGCCGCTCTTCCAATCGCTCCAGATCGCGCGTTCGACGCGCGACCGCGACGCGCCCGAGTCGGACGAGGTGCTCACGGCCTTCTTCCTCGCCGAAGCCCACGCGATGCTGGGGCACTACGACCAAGCCGACTCGGTGCTGCGCTACAGCCTGGCCGATCAGGTCGGACTCGCCAGCGACGCAACCGCCCTGTTGGCGATCAAGCGCGCCCAGCTCGCCTTCCAACGCTTGGGCGACGACAGCAGCGCGGCGGCGATCGGTCGCGCGGGACAGGCCTTGCTGGACGCCGAGCGCCATGCGGCCGACAACCCGCTCGTCGTCGCCATGCGCGAAGTCTGGAACGAGATCGAGGCGCGCCCCAAAGCAGCGACGCCACGGCCACCGTCCGAAGACGAGCAACCGTGACGTCGTGATCGTGCGAGCGCGTGCACGCGTGGCGCACGGACTCCGGGTTCAGCGATTCAGCGCAGCGTCAGCTACTTCTTCCCGCCGCCGACACCTTCGGTCGCGGTGCCGCCGCCGCTGCCACCGCCCTCGTCGCCTTCACCTTCGCCGCCACCCTTGCCGCCGGCCTTCTTCTTGTTCATGCGGCCCTTGCCGTTGTCGGACTTCTCCGAGAACTCGATCTGGATCTTCTTCTTCGCGATCTTCGGCTGCATGTGCTCGGGGAGCTTGGCCTTGAGACGGTCGTTGCGCGGCACGGCAGCCTGTCGCTTCGTCTTCTGGATGAGATACTTCGGCTCGCCGAAGGCATCGAAGCCCTCGATGAGATGGCCCGTAACATATAGGGGCGTGCCGTCGTCATCCTTGATGCGCCAGAGGTCGCCACCGACGTTCACGCCCTCTTCACGCACCTTGGCGAGGTACCGCTTCGCGGCCTCGAGGTTGCCCTTCTTGCGGGCCTCCTGGGGCGACAGATCTTGTGTGAACGACGCCTTGCGAGCCGGCGATGCGGCTTCGACGAGGTCGGCGTTGATGTCTTCTTGTTCAGTCTGGAGAGCCATGACACCGACCCCGATCGCGAGGCCGATCAGGACGAGAGCGCCCAGGGCGGAGGAGTTCTTCAAGGTGGACACCTCAAAAAGGGTTTCGGGGAGGAGGCGTGGATCCCTCATCTTAGCGGCGAATAGAGATGCTGCAAAACGCTCCATCTCCGTATGGCGGACATCCGATCCACCACCTTGCTACGATGCCGCGTATCGAACCGCTGGACAGGAAATCTTGATGCAGGCGCTCCCGATGATGGTTCAAACCAAGATGATCACACGTTTCATGGCTCCGGCCCTTCTTCTGACCCTTCTCTCCCTCGCCGCGCCGCTCCACGCGCAGGGCGTCGGTCTCGCGATCGAGGCCGACCCCGCCGTCGTCGATTTCGGCGATGCGTACGAAGGCGAGATTCTCAAGACGATGGTCACATTCACCAACACAGGGACCGAACCGTACCCCGTCCAGCAAGTCCGCACGTCGTGCGGCTGCACGGTGGCGCGGCTCTTCGGGCCCGAAGGTGAAGAGATCCCGAACAAGCCCCGAACCGGCATTGCGTTGATCAACCTCGAGGCCGGTCAGGCGATCGAGGTCGAGGTCGAGTTCACGACCGCCGAGCAGCACGGCAACGTCGAGAAGACGGTCACGCTGTTCCATGTCGAGCCAGGCAAGCCCTCGGTCGTCGTGCCGGTCCGCGCTCGTGTGACAAAAGCGTTGGTCGTCACGCCGAAGCTCCTCAACCTCCACACCGTCGGCAAGCGCGAGACCGTCACGAAGACGATCCTCATCGAGTCTCAGGACATCGGCGAGTGGGAGATCGAGAGCTTCACGTCGGCCATCGAGGCGCGCGCGATCCCCGAGTGCATGAAGTTCGAGGTCGTCGAGTCGAAGCTCAACAAGAAGACGATCAAGCTCACGATCGACGGCACGCGCCCGATCGGAACGCTGTCGGCGAAGGTGCGCGTCAACCTCGATCACGACCGCATCGCCTACACGGAGTTCTTCGTGTCGGGCGTCGTCGTCTCGGACGTGACGTTCAACTCGGGCGACAAGACCTTCCCGCAGACGATCAACTTCGACAAGCTCGACCCGGGCTCGAAGCGCACGCGGACGCTCACGATCACGAACGCCGATCCGACCACGCCCTACGTCCTCGACCACGTCGAGTTGCTCTCGAGCAAGGACGAGTTCTTCTCGTATGAAGTGCGCGAGGTCGAATCAGGCGTCAAGTACGAGGTCGACCTCACGGCCGACGCCGCCATCAACCAGGCGTTCTTCCGTGGGAACCTCAAGCTGATCGCCGACCATCCGGACGTGCCGCAGAAGGTCGTTCCGTTCCACGGGTGGGTGAACTCGAAGAAGGACTGACGGCCTTGGCCGTCGCTCGGCAAGCTCCCCCCGTGTCGCGCAGGCCCGCTCTGGGCCGGCGGCCCTTCTGCGTCAACTCGAGGAACTGAATGTCACCAATGCGCTCTGCTGTCCGGGCTCTGGCCCTCGTGGCGTTGGCGGCGACGATCGGTTGCGGAGAGCGCTCACGCGAGATGACGATCGTCATCGTCTCGCTCGACACGACGCGCCCCGATCACCTCTCGGCCTATGGGTACGACAAGAACACGTCGCCGGGCCTGAAGCTACTCGCCGAGCAGGGCACGCTGTTCACGAACGCGCGCACGACGTCGCCGTGGACGCTGCCTGCGCACGTCTCGCTCTTCACCGGCATGACGCCCCGCGAGCACGACGTGGTCGTCGACTTCCAGACGATCCCCGAAGAGCACGCCACGATGGGGCAGATCTTCAAGGAGGCCGAGTACCACACCTACGGCCTCTTCACGGCTCCGTACGTGCACGCGCGTTTCGGCTTCGATCGTGGCTTCGACATCTACGAGAACATGTGCGAGGAGCGCATGCTCTTCGACGTACCCATGGAACAGTGGGCCGACCAGATGGGTGCGCGCGAGGTGCAGTCGCACCGCGAGGTGACCTCGGCGCGTGTCGCCCAGGCAGCGACGAGTGCGCTGCTGTCATCGCGGCGGCCGCGGCGGCTGATGTTCCTGCACCTCTTCGATCCCCACTACGACTTCCTCGCGCCCAAGCGTTACGTGCGCGAGTTCACCGACCCGCTCTACAGCGGCACGATCACGGGTGACAACCCGACGGGTCGCCCGGATGTCTTCGACGGCATGCCGGCCGAGGATCTCGCGCACCTCAAAGGCCTCTACGACGCCGAGATCCGCTGGACGGACGACAACCTCATGTCCGTCGCCAACGCGCTGCGTAAGCGCAACGACGGCAACACGCTGTTGATCGTCGTCGCCGACCATGGCGAGGAGTTCTTCGAGCACGGCCGTTTCGGTCACCGCGCGAACCTCAAGGATCCGGCGCTGCGCGTCCCGATGATCGTCTGGGGACCGGGGCTGATTCCCGCCGGGCAGGTCATCGACGACGAGGTGTCCATCACGGACGTCCTCCCTACGGCACTCGACTACGCCGGGCTCGAGGGCGACAGCGAGATGAGCGGGCGTTCACTGCGCACGCTGATCGAGTCGAATGGCGCCGATTCCGAGCCGGTCCCCGTGCACAGCTCGCTGAGCTTCTTTCCCGCCGACGCGCCGGGCTACTACGTCCAGCACGACTCGATGGTGCTCGACGGGATGAAGGTCATCCGCCAGGTAAAGCGCAAGTGGCTTCAGGCCGACCAGGCCAACCTGACCGGCGACATCATCCCCGACTCCGAGACGATCGAGATCTTCGACCTGGGCGACGATCCGATGGAGACGCGCAACATCGCGGGGATCGAGGATCGACGAAGCGATGTCGAGTTCTTGCTCGAACGGCTGAACCTCGAGCTCACGCGTCAGGGCGGGCTGCAGGGGCAGGAGTCCGACTTCGACCTGGGCATCGTCCTCGAGCAGCTTGGCTACCTCGACACGCAGACTGAGACGGGGTCGTCAGCCGTGCCCGCGAAGAACGAAGACGACGGCTGAGCCGCACTCCTACTGAGCGAGCACCACCGAGTCGCCGCCCTTGCTCACCACCTCGGCGAGGGCACCTTCGGCGCGCTTGAGGACCGTGTCGAAGAAGATGGAGTCTTCGCCATCCTGCGTGGAGACGCCGACACTGGCCGACACGCGCAGGGGACGATCCTCGACGCGCACGTCGAGCGACGCGATGCGGTCGTGGAGGCGCTGGGCCAGGAGCTCGGCGCCCGTCGCGTCGGTGTGCGGCAGCACGATCACGAAGCGATCGCCGAGACGCCCACAGAAGTCGCAACTGCGCGAGTGGCGATTCAGGAGATCCGCGACGGCGAACTCGACCTGTTCGCGCACGGCTGAACCGTGCAGGTCGCCGAGCGTCCCGAGCCGATCGATCTCGAGCAGAACGCACGAGAGCTGGTATTGGTATCTGCGCGCCCTGGAGAACTCAATCTTCAGGAGATGCAGGATTTGGGTGTACGAGAAGAGTCCCGTGTCACCGCTGTCTCGTGTCCGCTCGTCCATCCTCGGCTCGTCTCTCCGCACTCAGGTGAGCCTTCATCGTCACACTCCAAGACGAACCTGAAGTGCGCGTGTTCACGAACCGCGGAGCATAACGAAAGGTGCGCGGAAATGAACGGTCCGCGACTTGCGCCAACGTCATTTCGGTTTAAACGACGCCGTGTCTCGCTGCGCCCGGTCCGAGCCAACGATGGGCACTCCCCCGCGGACGTCAGCCGTGCGTCGCGCACGTCCGTGACGCAGCACGCGTGCTCGCTCGTCGCGCCGCCCCCTGCCCAAAAAAGTTGGTCCTGCCCGCGAGGACAGGACCAACGGACGTTGCCGACAGCAAATGAGGCTAGAGATGGCGGTTGGGGAGGGGAAAACGGCTCGAGCCCCACTCGTTGATCCGCCGGCTACGTAGTTCGGGGACCGTTCCAACAGAACGGACCGTTAGGAATGGTGACCTGTCCACACCTTGTTGTCAATCGCACCACAGCTCATCCACTCGTTTTCCACAAGCCCTACGGCCAGGCTGACTCAATCCGGGCCGGCCTGCCATGCGCCCGGCAAAGCGCCTCGATTCGATCGGCAAACGACGTTCACGCAGGCACGTGGCGTGTTGAAGGGCTGCGTCGGATGAGGGCCGCGTGAGCAGTTGCTCCTCCTCGGAGCTTGGCAGGCGAACAAGTGACTTCATCGGGCCTGCTACGCTCCGATGGGCGACGAGGTGCGCCGAATGCGTCTTCAACGCTCGCTCGTCGACGGGATGTGACCCGCCCCCCTAGCAGCGTGTTGAAGAACTGCTTCGGATGCGCAGTGCGTGATCAGTTGTTCTCGATCAGGTGCGGAAACGCAGGCGAATCGGTGGATTCGTCGAGGCTTCTGCGCCTGATCGAGGGCGACTGGGCGCGTGCGGCGTGCCGAATGAGTTTTTCAACGCGCTGCTAGGCTCAGAAGCCGAGCATCTGCTGCTTCAGCTCTTCGTACTCGGGGAGAGCCCGTGCCGCCGCGAGGTCGCCGTCTTCATCCATCCATTCGATGTCGAGAAACCCGACCTGGTAGGCGGCCTCGAGATGCTCGAGCGCCTGCTCGGGTCGCCCCGAAAGCGACTCGATACAGGCGAGATTGTAGTGCGCCCAGCGCGTCTCGACCTTACCCGGCAAGTTGTCGGTGAGCTTGCGGAACCACGTCGCCGCGCGCTCGTAGTCGTCGAACTGCTGATAGTGGTATGCGATCTCGAAGACGATGCTGCGCCCCTCGTCGACGCTCGAGAACATGAACGAGTCGATCGACGGGTCGAGGATGCGGTCCATGTTGCGCCGGATCGACAGCTCCATGTTCGCGATCTTCGCGAGCGTGTCCTCCGGCATGCCGGCCTTCGCGAGTGCGAAGTGCGCGTAGCGCGACAGCTCGGCGTCGAGCTTCTTGCGCATCCAGTCGGGATTGAGCGACGGGTTGTAGCGCTCACGCAACTCAAGCATCTCGATGCCGAACTCGTCGGTCGGGCGCAGGATCAGCGGTTCGAGAGCGGCGCGGAGATCATCGCCAGAACTCGCCTCCTGCAAGGCCATCACGGCCATCATGCGCAGGACGTGGTGCATGGCCGGGTCGCGCGCGATGCGCTCGAGCTCCTCGGGCTTGTCGGACGTGCTCGCGAACTGCCCGTCGTAGAAACCCGGAACACCCCCATCGCGCATGAGCTTCTCGAGCTCGAAAGCCACGGCCGGGATGTCGTCGGCGGGCTCAGCTTTACGGCGTTCGGTGCCGCGCTCGAGATACCACGGGCTTTCCTCGACCGGCGTAACCTCCTGCGCCGCGGATGAGAAGCTGCAAGCCAGCAGTGCGGTCGCGAGGGCAGCGGATGCGTTCATCGGGCAGGAACCGTCACACGGTGGAAGCGACGCTTGCCGACCTGCACCAACGACTCGGTGCCCGGGGCGACGCGCGCCTGTTCGTCATTCACTCGCTCCCCATCGACACGCACGCCGCCTTCCTTGACCAGCCGGCGTGCCGCCGAGGCACTTGCAGCCATCCCCAGGTGCGTCAACACGCGGATGATCCAGACGCCATCGTCGTCGACCATGTCACCGGGCAGCTCCGACTCGGGAATCTCGTCGGGGAGACCCTTTTGACGAAAGATGCGTTCGAACTCTTCCACGGCGCTCGCCCCCGCCTCATCGCCGTGATATGTCGCGACGATCCGCCGCGCGAGGTCGACCTTCGCATCGCGCGGAGACGCGGCGATCGCAGCCGCAGCGTCGGCCGCAGGAACGTCCGTGACGAGTTTGTACCACTCTTCCATGAGCTCGTCGGGCAGGCTCATCGCCTTGCCGAACATGTCGCGCGGCGGGTCGGTGAGCCCGATCGCGTTGCCGAGGCTCTTCGACATCTTCTGGGTGCCGTCGAGCCCGCGCAGCAGCGGCAGCGTCAGGCACACCTGCGGCTCCAGGCCGGCCTCGCGCATCAGGTCGCGCCCCACGAGCAGGTTGAAGGTTTGGTCGGTGCCGCCCAGTTCGATGTCCGCCTTCACCTCGACGGAGTCGCGGCCCTGCATCAACGGGTAGAAGAACTCGTGGATGCCGATGGCCTCGCCGGCCTTGTAGCGTTTCTCGAACGTGTCGCGCTCCATCATGCGCGCCACGGTCATCAGGCCACCGAGTCGGATCGCGTCCATGAAGCCCATCTCATCGAACCACGACGAGTTGTAGACGACCTCGACGGCGTCCATGTCGAGGATCAGTCGCGCCTGATCGAAGTACGTCTGCGCGTTTGCGGCGACGTCTTCGCGCGTCAACTGCGGACGCATCGCGTTCTTGCCCGACGGGTCGCCGACCATCGCCGTGGCCTGGCCGATGATGAAGACGGCCTGGTGACCGAGGTCCTGCAGCCGGCGCATGTGACGCAGCACGACGCTGTGGCCGATGTGCAGATCGGCAGAGCTGGGATCGACGCCGAGCTTGACGCGTAGCGGACGCCCGGCCTTCAACTTGCGCTCGAGGTCTTCGCGCGTGTTGCACGCGACCGTGTTCGTCAGCAGCTCGTCGATTGATCGCGTCATCGGAAGGGTGTGTCTTGGGCGGCCCACCAGGTGCGCCAGCGCGACACATCGCGACCGTTCGACACGTCCGTGAGCAGGAGCAGCGATGCGAAGGCCGCCTCGCGTTGGTCTTCGGTGAGTGGGTTGTCACGTCGGTCGAGTGCATCGATGAGCGCCTCGACGGCGTCGAACACCGCGTCCTTCATCTCGGGCGACTCGAGCCCTCCGATCGACTTCCAGAAGTCGTCGAGCGTTCGCGCCGAGGCGAGGAAGATCTCGGCCGGCGGGGCATCGATGTCGAGCAGATCGGCGACGGGGACGGTCGGCGGCTCGACGGCGCACCAGACGCGCTGCACGGCGGGCAGTGGCACCGGCGCACCGGCGTTGCGGAGCTTGGTGGTGCGGGGTTCGAGCACCTCGACACCTTCGCGCTCCACGGCCACCATCTCCGTGCGCTCGACGACGAGGTCGACGGGATGCAGCGTCCCCGCGACCTCGACCTTGCGCGCGAGCACACCGGCCTGCGTGTCGATCTCGAGCGGAAACGTGCGCAGGATCGGGTGACCGCTGAGCGCCGGCGGCGGGTTGTCGCCGAACACGAGCACCTGCGACGACGAGCGCCCGAACGACACCGGCCCGGCCCCGGGGAACTCCGTCACCTTGACGCGCACGAGCATCCGCGCCGGATCGCCTTCTTCGCCATCCGCGCGCTGTGCGAAGAGCGTCAGGCTCTCCCATGGTGCGACCGGCTCGAGCAACAGCGTCAAACGCGCACCCCGGCCCGGATCAGTGTGATCCTGAACGGCCAGTGCCGAATCGAAGCGAACGGGCAGTGCGCCGACGGGGATGTCGACGCGCGGCGGCGCGGAACACGCCCCGAAGAGCGTGATCAGGGAAGCCATCAGGAGACACCTGCCGAACCGAGCGACGGCGTTCACCGCCGCCGCCCGGTTCAGCGTGACTCGATCAGCTTTCGGTCGGCTTGTCGCCGGCGTCATCGCTGGGTGCTTCGTCGGCTGCGGCTTCGCCACCGTCGGCGTCGCCACCGTCGGCGTCGTCACCGTCGGCGTCGTCACCGGCCTCGGCGTTGTCGTTGTCATCACTCGCTGCTTCCTCGAGCTCGGCATTCGACATCGACTCCGGCGGGCCACCCTGCTCCTCCTCGGTGAGGTAGGAGTGCTGCGGCACACCGATCATCGAAAGACCGATCTTGCGCTCTTCGGTGTCGACCTTGAGCACGCGGACATCGACGAGCTGACCGATGTTCACGACCTCGTCGGGGCTCTCGACCTTCTTGTCGGTGAGCTCCGAGATGTGCAGCAGACCTTCGAGACCATCCTCGAGGCCCACGAACACACCGAAGTTCGTGAACTTGCTGACGCGGCCGACCACGATGTCACCCGGGCCGTAACGGCGCGGGATCTCATCCTGCCACGGATCCTGCTCGAGCTGCTTCATGCCGAGCGCGACGCGGCGCTTCTCGGTATCGATGCTGAGCACGACCGCACGCACGAGCTGGCCCTTCTTGAGGACGTCGCTCGGATGGTTGACCTTCTTGGTCCAGCTCATGTCGGAGACGTGGAGCAGACCATCGATGCCTTCTTCGATCTCGATGAAGGCGCCGTAGTTCGTGAGGTTCCGAACCACGCCCTCGATGATCGTGCCGAGCGGGTAGCGCTCCTCGACCTCGGTCCAGGGGTTGACCTCGGTCTGCTTCATGCCGAGCGAGATCTCCTGCTTCTCCTGGTTGATGTCGAGCACCACCACTTCGCATTCGTCGCCGATATTCACCAGCTCGGACGGATGGTTGACGCGCCGCGTCCACGACATCTCGGAGATGTGCACCAGGCCTTCGATGCCATCCTCGAGCTTCACGAACGCACCGTAGGGCATGATGTTGACCACCTCGCCCTTCACGCGGCTGCCGATCGGGTACTTCTTCTCGATCTCTTCCCAAGGCGACGACTCGAGCTGCTTGAGGCCGAGCGCGATGCGGTTGCGCTCGCGGTCGAAGCGCAGCACCTTGACCTGCAGCTTCTGCTCGAGCTTGACGACTTCGCTCGGGTGGTTGACGCGACCCCACGACATGTCGGTGATGTGGAGCAGACCGTCGACGCCACCGATGTCGAGGAAGGCGCCGAAGTCGGCGATGTTCTTGACCGTACCCTCGCGGACCTGACCCTCTTCGAGGGTTTGCAGGACCTGGTCGCGCATCATGTTGCGCCGCTCCTCGAGGAGCTTGCGACGGCTGACCACGATGTTCATGCGCTCGCGGTCGATCTTGATGATCTTGCACTCGAGCTGACGGCCGATGTAGAGCTGGACGTCCGGCACGCGGCGGATGTCGATCTGGCTCGCCGGCAGGAACACAGGCACGCCGTCGACGTCGAGCAGCAGGCCGCCCTTGATCTTGCGCGTGGCCATGCCGCTGATGACGTCGCCCTCGCCGTGGCTCTGGACGATCTTCTCCCAGCCGCGCAGACGCTGAGCGCGACGCTTGCTGAGGAGATAGAGGCCTCCCATGTCGTCGAAGCCCTCGATCAGCACTTCGATCGGTTCGCCGATCGTGGCCTCTTCGCCTTCGAACTCGTAGAGCGGAACCATGCCCTCTGACTTGAAGCCGATGTCCACCATGACGTCTTCGTTGACGACTCGGAGGATCGTGCCGTGAATCAGGGCGTTGGGCGTGAAGTCCTTGATGGACCCCTCGTAGAGTTCGGAAACCTGGTCGGTTCCGAGGCTTCCCATCGCCTCGGCGACGAGCTTGTTGAGCTCGTCGTCGTCGAGGGAGAAGCGCTTCAGAAGTTCTCTGTTCGTGCTGACTGCCACGGAGTCTTCACCTGCAAGCTCTCGCAACTACGAAAACCCGTCGAACGCGCGGAGAGCGAAAATGCTGCGATCGATGGGCTGGTCCGTCGTGGACCCGGGTGACTGAGCACCCGCCGACTCCGCAATCTCTTCACGAAGTCGAGCCGCACAGGATAATCATCCCTCGGCTCAGGAAGCCAGCCCGGATCCTGCCACGATTTCGGGTTCGGAGGGCCGAAGGCGGCCCTCGCTGAGGCGCCGCGCGGCGCGCCGGCGGATGACGCTCACGACGAGCGCCTCGAGCCGCTCGTCGACCTCTTCTGGCGACAGATCCGAGGTGTCGACGAGCGTGGCGCCGTCGGTGCGCTGGAGCGGGGCCACCGAGCGCTCGGAGTCGCGTCGATCGCGGGTTTCGATGGCCGCGCGGACTTCGTCGACCGAGGCGCCCTCGCCGGGGTTCTGGGCCAGCCGCCGGGTGGCCCGGACCTCGGGGCGGGCATCGAGGTAGATGCTCAGATCCGCGTCCGGGAAGACCACGGACGCCATGTCGCGCCCTTCCGAGACGAGACCCGGGTGCCCCTGGGCGGCGTCGCGCTGGACGTCGAGCAGCGCCGCTCGCACGGCCGGGTGGGCCGAGACGGGCGAGACGAGGGCCGCGACGGCCGGTCCGCGGATCTCCGCATCGGTCATCCGCTCGCCATCGGCCGACACGCCTCCGTCGACGTGCACCTCCCAGCGGATCGCGCGCGTCAGGGCACCGAGCGCCTCACCGTCCGTCGTGTCGACGCCAGCGCGCAGCGCTCGCGCGGCAACCGTCCGATAAAGCGCCCCGGAGTCGAGCCGAGCGAAATGCAGCCGCTCGGCGAGCCGCTGCGCCGTCGAGCTCTTGCCGCTGCCGGCCGGCCCGTCGATCGCGATCACCAGCGGCCGCCCGTCGACCCAGAGCGGATCGACGCGATGGAGCACGAGCTGCCGGTCGGACCACACGGCGTGCGAGCCCGTCGTCTCGAAGTCGCCGAGAACGATCAGCCTCCCGCGCGCCTCGTCGACACCGAGCCACTCGTCGCGCGCCGTGTGTACGTGTCCGCAGATCGCCGCGTCGTGGCCGGCCGCGAACTGCGCGATGATCGCGTCGTCGACGTGATCCTTGATCGTGGGCAGCTTGACCTCCGAGCGCTCCTTGGAGCCCGACTCGACGAAGTTCGCCATGCGCTGGCGCGTCGCCGTGGGCAGCACGTTGACGAGCGCGCGGAAAGGGCGGCTGCGCAGGATGCGGTGCAGCTTGTGATACGAGACATCGAGCGTGCAGTACTCGTCGCCGTGCGACAGACGCACGCGCTGCCCGCCGAGCGCCACGGCCGTCGAGAGCCCCACCATCTCGACGCCGAGCGCCTCCTCGATCGACCGCCCCATGAGGAAGTCGTAGTTGCCGTGGACGAGGACGACGCGCACGCCGGCCGAGGTCGCGGCGCGCAGCTCATCGAGGAACGGAGCGAGTCCGGGGTCGCGCAGACTCGGCGCGCCGAGCCAGCCGCGGAAGACGTCGCCGAGCAGGAAGACGGCATCGCAGCCGTCGGCCACGGCGCGGGCCACGAACGCCGCGGCGCGCTCGACACCTCGCGGGTCGCCAGCCCAAAGGTGGAAATCGGACGCGAAGACAGCGCGTCGGATCGGGCGGCTGGACGGAGGGCGAGGCGCGGTCATCAGCGAACGGACGCTCGAATGCAGAGGGTAGGGCGCGGCCCTGTGGTCGCGGCGAGCCTTCCAGTAGACTGCGCGGGCCATGCCTACTCAAGCTCGCCGCACCCGTTCCGTGATCGACGACACGTTCGCCGATCACTCCACCGTTCTCGAAGCCACCCGCACGCAGCTCCCCGACGCGATCGAACGCGCCGCTGCGCTGCTCGTCGCCGCCTACCGCGGTGACGGCAAGGCGATCCTCTTCGGCAACGGCGGCTCGATGAGCGACGCCCTGCACGTCGAGGGCGAACTCGTGAACCGCGTCTCCATCGATCGCCCCGGCATCGCCGCCGTCGCCCTGGCCTCGCCGGCGAGCTTTTCGGCCACGGCGAACGACTACAGCTACGACGACGCCTTCGCGCGCATGCTCGTCGCCCACGCGCGCCCCGACGACGTCGCGCTCGGCTTCAGCACGTCGGGCAACTCCGAGAACGTCGTGCGTGCGCTCAAGCAAGCACGCGAACTGGGTCTCAAGACGATCGCTCTGACCGGCGAGGGCGGCGGCAAGTGCGCCGCTCTGGCCGACGTCACGCTCGCGATCCCGTCACGCTGCACGCCGCGCATCCAGGAGATGCACATCACGATCGGCCACATGCTCTGCGACCTCGTCGAGCAGGCGATCTTCGGGACGGCCGAGTGACGGATGCCGACGAGGAGCTCGTCGTCGACGCGCTCTCGGCCGATGTACCGGACGATGCCGCGTCTTCCGACCAGTCCGACGCCGCAGCACCGAGCGCCGACGACGAGGTGGCTTCCGACGAGCGCGAGACCGAGGCGGAAGAAGAGTGTGCGGCATCGCTGCGGCCCACCGTGTTCCTCGACCGCGACGGCACGCTGATCGAAGAGCGACACTACCCCGTGACGGCGGAGGACATCGTGCCCGTCGACGGTGCGGCCACGGCCCTCGCGCAGCTGACGCGTGCCGGCTACCAGCTCATTATCCTCACGAATCAATCGGCCGTCGCGCGCGGCATGATCAGCGAAGAGCAGCTCGGCGTCCTCCACGACGAGCTCATCGACGAGCTGACGAGCGAGGGCGCCGTCGTCGACGCGCTCTACTACGCGCCCCACCATCCCGACGGCACACACGCGGCCTACTCGTTCGCGAGCCCGCTGCGCAAACCCGGCACGGGCATGCTCGAGCTCGCGCTGCACGAGCATCCCACCGACCTGGCGCGCTCGGCATTCATCGGCGACGCCGTGCGCGATCTCTTCGTCGGCGTCGAAGGGACGGGCCCGCGCATTCTCGTCCGCACCGGGCACGCGCTGAGCCCCGAAGACGAGCGGGCCGCCGACCATGTCGCCGACGATCTCGTCGCCGCCGTGGAGTGGTTGCTCAGCGAACCGGCCGCGCGCCGGGCAACCGCAACGGGCACCTGAGAGCGGCGATTCAGCGCCCTTCACTTCGCGCGGCGAGTTGCAAGACGGAGTCCAACTCGTCTTCGCGGCAAAGCGTGCCTCCGGGTAGCCCGTAGGTGTCACGAAGGGCGGCGAGGCCCGAATGCTCGAGGAGCACGTGACCTTGCCACCGCAGGATGTCGAGCGTGCCGGCAAAGGGAACGAGTTCACCCGCGCACTCCGTGTCAGGCGTCAATGCCATGTGGCGCCCGTCCGCAGTCACTGTCCAGCGTCCCGTGCAACTCTCTCCGCTCCCGACGACGTCACCACCCGACGCCCACACGAACCCACCGTCGCCGGACAGCTCAAGTCGGCACCACGCCCAACCCGGGTACGCGAACGTGCCGACGAGTGCGTCACGCGTGACGAATGCGTCAGGAGCATGCTTCCGAGCGCACGCGGCGAAGCATGCCAGCAAGGCCGCGATGGGCAACACCATGCGCATCGGTTGACTCCCGTGATGTCACACGGTTGTAACACCGAACAGCGCTGGCGACGAGTGAATGCCGCGCGCCTCGAGAGGCTGACGCACGAGCCGTCCGCGTTGTCACGGCACGTGGCGCATCACGCTCGGACCGACCAACTGCGCGGCCCACAGCGGAAGCCCGCCGAGGATTCTCTTCGGCAGCGCCATCTTCGGGTTCGACGGGTTCAACGTCGGAGGCGTCCCGCCGCGCGGGAAGAAGAACTGGTAGTCGAGCGGTGTGGCCTCGAAGCCCATGTGGCGCTTGAACTTCGCGGGCCCGGAGTCGATACGCGAGCGACCGAAGTCGAACACGCAGCACCCGCGGCGCACGGCGTCTTCCATGAGCCCCGCGTACATGGCGTTGTTGGCGCCGGTGCGGGCGATGCCGGGTTCGGCACCGGAGTAGTACGGGTAGAGCACGCCGTTCGACTCGAGCGACAACACGGCCGCGAGCACCTTGCCTTCGGCGTCATCGTAGATGCCGTGGAGCATCGCGCGGATGCCGTAGAGGTCCATCAGACGACGGAAGTACGAAGGACGGAACACCGGCGAGCCGAGGCTGCGTTTGTTGAGCACGTAGAGCCGATAGAACTCGTCGAAGAGCGCGGGGTCTTCGCGGACGACGAGTCCGAACTTGTTGCGCGCCTTGCGCACTTCGGCGCGCGCCTTGCGCGGGATCATCGCGAGCACTTCGTCGGGGTCCGCGGGAAGCTCCTTGCGATACGTCTCGTGGATCGACGTTGCCGCGTGCTTCGTGATGCCTTCGCCGAGGTAGCGCAGCTCGAGGTAGCGAGCACCGAGACGCCGAGCCAGTTCGCAGGCCGTGTGGTCGATGCGCACGGCGACGTCTTCGTTGGTGGCGAGCACGCCGCCATAGACGCCGAAGGGAACCGAGACGAGTCGACGCCCTGTGATCGGCGCCGTGACGAGCGCCTGTGGCAACACGCCGACGACACGACCATCTTCACGCGCGACGAGCGTCTGCGTCTCGAACTGGAACGTGGCGCGCACGAGTTCGAGCCAGCGCGTCTCGTGGAACGGCGTGCCTTGCGGATGCTGCTGGATGAAGCGGTCGACCTCGCGCGCATCGCGGAGATCGAGCTGTTCGATCGTGATCACCGATCCAGCACCCTCTCGATGCGCCGGAACAGCACCAGCGTGTTGTCGTGGCGCGTCAGCGGTACTGGCGGACTGCCCCATCGCAACACCTCCTCGAAGTGTTCGTCGAGCCAGACTCGGAACGTGTCTCCGTAGCCCCCGTCGATGCGACTGGCCTTGACGACCACCCAGCAGTCCCGACGGTTTCCGAGGATGCCGACGTACGTGGAGTCTTTTTCGAAGGGGACTTCATGATGAAGGTCCTCATCGTCATATCCGGGGTGACGTCCCAAGTAGACTTCGAGAAGTGCGTGTTCGTCGGCGGCGATGATGTCTTCAGGTGAGGCGCGGTCGACGATCTGCTGTGCGATGGCGCGCCAATCGTGGCGGTTGCCGTCGCGCATGTGCGCGATCACGGCCGGAATCGGCATCACGAAGGGCACGACGGCCACGAGGACGGCGAGTTTCCGCCACCCGCGCTCGAGCAGAGTCTCCACTCCCCAGCCTGCCACGAGATAGACAGCCGGGATCGCGGCCATGGCGTAGCGCTGGTGCACCGAGACACCGAGCAGGGCCGCCACGCCGAGCAGCCCGGGACCGATGAAGGCCATCGCGACGGGCCAGCCGAGACGTTCGCGCCGCATGGCGAGGAAGGCGAGCACACCGAGACCGGCGGGCAGCAGGACCCCGTGGCTGTTGTAGCCGAGGCCGAGTACGTAGTGCATGGCGTCGTAGCTCGCGAAGTCGCGTCGCTCGAAGGCCTCCCGCACGAGGCGGACCACCGTCGAATCGGTGAAGGCGAGTAGGCCCGCGAAGACGGCGAGCCCCACGCCCGCGACACCGAGCGCTGGCTTGCGACTCGCACGACTGATCACGCCGGCGACCAACACACCCGGCGCGACCACGAGCGCCGAGGGGTGCGTCGCCGTGGCGAGCAGCAGGGCCACGAGCCCGCCCCACGGGCGACGCTTCTCGCCGGGCAGCCACCACATCACGGCAAGCGTGGCGAAGAAGAAGAGCGGCCCGTATACGCGCGCCGTCTGGGCGTGGTAGATGAGCCAGGGCGACAGTGCGGCCCAGCCGCCCATGATGAGCGCCAGCCGCGCGGGGATGACGTCACGACGCATGCGCAGCAGCAGGACGACGGCGAGTGTCCCCATCACGGTCGAGAAGAGGCGCGCCGACCACTCCGTCATCCCGAACACTGAGCAGACGGCCGCCATGCCGAGATAACCGATCGGGTGGCTCTTGAGCGCATCGCCGACGCGGCCGTCCTCGAGCAACCATTGGACGTCACGCCACGCGTAGAACTCGTCCCCGTCGAGACTCCAGAGCCAGATCCGATCAAAGCGCAGCGCCGCGGCAACGAGCACGACGAAGAACGCGAGCCACTTCTGGCGCCCGGTCATTCGCCGCTGACATCCGTGGCTGCAGCCGTCGTTTGCGCCTCACGCTCACGCTCGCTCTCCCGCGCGCGGGCCTCGGCGGCCTCGGCGGGATCAGAGAGCGCCGGCGGGCGCATCTCGTCGATCGTGTACTCACGGACGTTGCGCGAGTTGGTGAAGATGATGATCTCGCCGACGAGCCCCAGGGCGAAGACCTGCACGCCGAGCAGCACGAGCCCCGTGCCGAGCACGAGCGAGACGCGATTGGCCGGCGACGTCTCGGGGTTCCACTGGAAGAAGTAATCGAGCAGCAGATACGTGAGCACGGCCGAACCGAGCAGCACGCAGATGCCCCCCGCCACGCCGAAGAAGCGCAGCGGCTTGCGCGTGAAGCGCGTGATGAACAGCAGCCCGACGACGTCGATCAGCCGTCGGACGTAGACGCCGAGCCCGAAGAAGCCGCGCTTGCCGCGTTCGCGCAGGTGGCGGACGCGAACCTCGCCGACCTTGAAGCCCTTGCGATGCGCAAGCACGGGCAGGAAGCGCGACACGTTGCCTTCGACGAGCACTTCACCGAGCACCGAGCGTCGCAGCCCGATCAGCCCGCTGTTCATGTCATGCAGGCGCACGCCCGTCATGAGGCTCATCAGACTGTTGAAGACCCACGACTGGAAGCGGTTCACGGCCGCATCGACGCGCGGCACGCGCCAGCCCACGACGAGGTCGTAGTCACGCTCGAGCGCATCCACGACGAGGTGCACATCGCCGGGGTCGACCTGCATGTACGACGGCAGCCCGAGCAGGATCCGCCCGCGACTCTCGGCGAAGCCCGACGCGAGCGCCTTCTCCTCGCCGAACGACTGGTGGAAATGGACGCGCCGCACCGGCGTCCCCGCCGGGATGCGCTCGCGGATCGAGGCCGTGCGATCGTGCGACAGGCCGTCGAACACGAGCACGAACTCGAATGAGATCTGCCGGTCGCGGAACTCCTCGGAGTACTGGCGCAGGATCTGCTCGAGGTCGGGGCAGTCGTCCAGCAGCACGATGACGGCACTGACGTCGACCTCGGTTTGCACCTCGCCGGTTGGGTCTGTCATGCGTCCTCCTCGATGCTCGACATCGGCAGCGGAGCCAGCTCACCACCCTCCTCGGTGGCCGTCTTGCGAGCAAGCTCGCACAGCAGCCCCATCATCAGCAACGAGATCGAGAGGCAAAACCCGAGAACCGCGAGGGCGGGCATCACGACGGTGGAGTAGTTGACGAGGCGCACGTCGGTCGTGTCCACGAAGGCGAGGAAGAACAACATGATCGACAGCAGGAACGTCCCGATCGAGAGGATCCCGAAGTAATGCAGCGGCTGGCCGCTGAATCGGACGAGCACGCGCAGCACGATGAGGTCCGTGACGAGCTTGTAGGTGCGCCCCAGGCCGTACTTCGAGACGCCGTGCACGCGTGGGTGGTGCTTCACGACCTGCTCGACGACGCGCGCACCGACGGCCGCGGCCAGGCCGGGGATGAAGCGGTGCATGTCGGAGTAAAGCCTCACGCGGTGGATGAACGAGGCGCGGTAGGCCTTCAGCGTGCAGCCGAAATCGTGCAGCGGGATGCCCGTGATTCCCGAAAGCAGACGGTTGGCGGCTGCGGAAGGCAGCTTGCGCGTGACGAGCGTGTCGGCCCGGTCGCGCCGCCAGCCCGAGACGACGTCGTAGCCCTTGTCGAGCGTGTCGAGCAGGGCCGGTATGTCAGTCGGGTCGTTCTGGCCGTCGCCATCCATCGTGATGAAAACCTCACCCCGAGCGGCGTGAAACCCCGCCACCATGGCCGAAGTCTGGCCGAAGTTGCGCTTCATGAGGACGAGCCGCAGGCGCGCACTCCGGCTGCGGTGCTCCTCGAGCACGGCCTGGGTGCCGTCCTGGCTGCCGTCGTCGACCACGAGGATCTCGGACTCGAGGTCGACGCCATCGAGCACATCCTCGACGCGATCGAGGAGCTCACCGATCGCGTCACGCTCGTTGTAGACGGGGATGATGACGGACAGGCTGACCAAGGCGTTGAACTCAGGAGTGCGTCTCAGAACTGTAACGGATCGGCTGCCTGGGACGAGGACGTGAGATCAGTCCGTCCGAACGCCGGTTCGAGATGAAGAGCTGCCCCCCACGGCCAGTACGCAGCCGACAGCCCGCGCGGGCGCCGCTCCGCCCCGCCCCGCGGGCCTCATTCACGCCTCGACACGGCGTCATCTTCGAGGATCGCGACACACCGCCTCGCGAGCACCGGCAGGCACGGCCGCGGGTCACCCGGTCCGTGCCGCGGATTGGCCCCAGGTCCGGCGCTGGGTCAGGCGCATTGGCCCGCTACGATGAAAACAGGCCCGCTTCGGCTCACCAGACCGCGACTCTCGTGCCGATAGCGGGTTCAAAGAGGTCTTCCAGGCTCCCGGATCAACTCCGTGTTTTCTCTTCACTCACCCCGCAGTGGCGTTCGCTCGACGATCAGTCGACGTCGTCACCGCCGTCCGCGGCGCTTCTTCGCCACCTTGGTCGTCGTCGCGCTGTTCGGCTGGGTGGCTTGGTCCGTCCACCAGACGACCCAGCAGGCCAACGTCCTCGACGTGGCCAAGGACCTCCTCAACGGCAACATCGCCGCCGACCAAGCCCCCGACCCGCGCGCGGCGATCGAGGTCCTGACCCTCGGTCTGGCCCGCAATCCCGACGACTACGACGCCTACATGCTCCGGGCCCGCGCCTGGGCTCGCCTGCAGGCCTGGGACAAGGCGCGCAACGACACCGAGCGGGCTTACGAAACCGCCGAGACCGACCGTCACAAGATCCTGAGTCTGCGGATCATGATGGACTACCAGATCAACGCCAACGAGTACGACGGAGCCGTCGAGGTCGGTGAGCGCATGGTCTCCATCGACAACGACCCGCTGCGCAAGTTCCACCTCGGCGTGGCCTACTACAAGGGCAGCAAGGCCGCGCAGTCCGACGCCCTGGCGGCCTTCACGTCCACCGTGACGACGTCCCACGAGCTGGAAGTCGCCAAGCGCGTCGAGTCGTACATCACCAAGATCATCGTCGACGCCGATCTCGACGAGCTCATGCACTGGCTGCTTCCTGACTCCGACCCGGTGCTCGCGCGCCGCATCCGCAACTCGCTCATCGACTCCCGCGAGCGCTACCTCGCGGCCATCAAACTTCTCGAGCCCTACCGTTTCTACGGCGGCTACGACGGCACGGCATCCGAGGCGTACTCCGAACTCATGCTCCGCTCGGGCCGCATGTTCGAAGCCTTTCTCGAGAGCGACATCTCGCTGCGCGAGCCCGGCCTTCCCGTGCCCACGATCGCCTTCTACGAAGAGATCAAGGCAACGGTTCTGGAGGAGATCGGCTTCTACGAAGGAGCGGGCGATCGCTACCAGGCGATGGTCGACGTCGCCGAGCGCGCCGGACGCCGCGTGCGTCCCGAACATGTCGCGAAGCTCTATGAAAACCGCCTGAAGGCCGAGCAATGGCTCTGGATCCTCGAGCACGCCAACAAGGACCTCAACCGCTACAACGAGAACCTGCTCATCTCGCTCGCGCGGTCCCAGGCGCTGCTCGCGGCGGGCAAGGCGTCGGAAGCCATCGTCGTCCTCCAGCCGCTGTACTCGACGCTGAACCTCGGCACAGCGGGGCTGTTGCCGCCCTATCTGCGTGCTTCTCCCGAGATGCGACGCGAGATCGTCGTGACAGCCTACCGGCTCTTCTCGGCCACTGAGGATCGGCGCGCGCTGGCGGCACTCGAATGGATCCTCGCCGAGTTCCCGAACGACCGCGACGCGCGCAAGTGGCGCATCGAGTACATCACCGAGACCTATCCGAACGATGCCGTGCAGCTCGAGGTTGCCGTCGAGGACGCCTTCGCGCTGATGCGCGGCCCACGTCGTCAGCGCGTCGACTTCGAACGCTGGCTCGAGCTGAGCGAGACGCTGTCGATGCTGCGTCACGGCAAGACGGTCGTGCAGCGCGCGGCGGCTGCCGTCTCGTCGGCGAACGCATGGGGCAAGACGGTTGCCGAAGCTCGCTTCGCGCGCCAGACGGCCGGTCGCCGGATCGACCAGATCGACAGCATTAGCGGCGGCGCGATGAAGCTGTACTACCCCGACGACACGGTGCTGTCGGTGGAGATCACGCGTGAGTTGATCGAGGCGCGCCTGTTCACGCGCGCACGCAACCAGTGTCGCCGACTCGTCGAGCAGTTCCCCGACGTCCACCAACTGCGCTACATCCTCGCGCGACTGCTCGTGCGCGAGGGTCGACTCGACTCGGCCCTCACTGAGTTCCGTGACATCCTGAAGGCCGTTCCGTCGGACACCGAGAGCCTCGACTTCGCGACGCGCATCCTGATCGCGCTCGGCCGACACGAAGACGCCGCCGACCTCGTCAACCAGATGATCGTCGAAGACCCGCAGGGCGTCGGGGCCGAACGCTTCGGCATGCGCCTGCTCGCCAAGGGCGACACCGACCAGGTCGACACGCTCGTCGAGCGTCTGCGCCGAGCCAACGACGGTGAGATCACGGCCGGCATGCTGATGCTTTCGACGCGCGCGGCCCTCGGACGCGGCGACTTCGAGAAGGCTCGCGCCCAGCTGACGACGCTCGCGCAGCTGCTGCCCAAATCGCTCGACGTCGCCGAGATCGCTCTGCAGATCGGTCACCGGACCGACAACGCGGCGCTTCTCAAGTTCGCGCTCGAGGAGATCAGCGCCCTCGCACCGGGGCTCTTTCCCGATCAGATGCGCTCCGTGCCCGACCTCATGATCTCGCTCGGCATGACCGAGGAACTCCTCGCGATCTTCGACGAACCGGTGCGTTCGCTCCCCGCCGCTCAACCGGCGCTGCGCCCGCTCGCACTCGCCGCCAAGTCACTCGGTCGTCTCGACGAAGCCGACGAACTCCTCGACCTGCTCGAGGGCGACGGCACGCTGCTCGACAATGTCGAGGTCGTGATCGATCGCTTCCTGCTCGCATCGGTCGAGGGCAAAGCCGGCGACGCAGCGCACCGCCTGCGCCTCGAGTCGGTGCGACCCGAGCTGCGCAACGCCGTCGGCTCGTGCCTGCTCGTCGCCTCGGCGTTGCAGGGTCACGAGTCGTTGCTCGACAACGCGCCCATGGAGAAACTCGACAACCTGGGGCTCGACGACGTCCTCGCCCCGCGCGACCTCGAGTTCATGGACGCGCTGCTGCGACTCGCTCCGCACCTCGGCCGGCTCGACGTCGTCCTGCCGCGTGCCGTGGTCGAGAACCCGCGGGCGATCTATCCGGTCGCCCATCGCGACGTCGCACTGATGGTCGACCTCGCGCGCAAGTCCCCCGACATCGCACGCGAAGTGCTCGATTCGCTGGTGCTGCTCATGCTCATGAGCGACCGCTCGTTCTGGGTTGACGAGCGACGCTTCCTCGCCGAGCGCCTGCGTACCGTCGTCCCGAACCTCGGCCTGCCTTCGCGCGTACTCGCACGCTCGTACCTCGAGCTCGGCCGTCCCGAAGAAGCCATGGCGACGATCGAACCGATGATGCGTGCCGACATGGTCGATGCCGACATCCTGCGGGTCTTCATCGATGCCGCCTACGCCTACGACAAGGGCGAATGGGGCATCGCCGTGGGCCTGCTACTCCAGGAGACACCCGTCCTCGCAGCAGCCGAGGGCGCAGAGGCCGACCCGGAAACCGACGAGACACCCGACGAGGTCGTCGCAGACTTCGACGGCCCGCATCTCGACATGCGCCTGGCGCTCGCCGATGCGCTCGTCGAACGCGGGCATGCGCGCGAGGCCCTGCCGTACTTCCTCTCGTATCTCGACGTGCGCCCCAACGACGCCGCCGCGTTGCGCGGGGCCATCGCTGCTTATGGCGCGATCAAGCTCGTCGACCCGGCGATGTCGCGCATGGAGTACGCCCTGCCGCTCTTCCCGTTCGACGAAGAGCTTGCCGACACTTGCATCTCCCTGCTCGTCCAGCTCTTTCAGCCCGATGAGCGAGCGCTGGCACTCATGGAGTCGCTTGCCGAACAGTGGCCCGACGACCCGCGCTTGCCCGAGGCTCTCGCACGCGCAGCGAACGGCGACGCCGAGCGCATCCGCGAACTGCTCACGGCGATGCTGGCGATCATGGAAGCCAACCCCGTGCCGCTCGACAGCGAAGAGGCGCAGATCCGCTCGGCGTTGCTCGTGCGCGGTTCACAAACTGCGCGGCTCAACGAACTCATCGACGTCGCCTACGACGTCACCCAGCGCGCCCTGCGCCTCGACCCCGGCTCGATCATCCACGTCCGTGAGCTCGCCCTGCTCGAGCTCGAGCGCGGCAACCTCGACCTTGCGCGCCGCTACCTCGAAGCCCTGCGCTTCATCGACACCAAGGACCGCGAAGGCGCGATGACCCTCGCGCAGCTCTACTTCGAGGAGATCGGCGAGCCGATGCGCGCGGCCGAGGTCGTCGACGCGACGTTCCTGGGCAACATGCCGCCCGAGGCCACGAAGATCCTCGCCGCGCGCACGTACCTCCAGGGCGACGGCCCGGGCGCGATCGCCGAGTTCACGGCGATCATCGGCTCACCGCTGATCACCGAGTACACGATCATGTCCGTGGCCCGCATCGCCTATGCCTCCGGCCAGGACGACGCCGCCCGCACGCTGCTCGACCAGGCCCTCAGCCGCATCGACGAGACGCACGAGGTCTACGGTCGCGCGAACTACCTACGCGGCCAGCGCATCAAGAAGTAGCGCGAGCTGTTTGCACGTCTTGTCATCCCACGCCGGCGCCGGGTACGGCCCGCGACGCCTCGCTACTCCGGCAGCGTGCTCGGATCGAGCTGCGCGCTTTGCGGCACCTCGATCTCGCCGATCGGGCCGAAGGTGTGGCGGTCGATCAACGTGCGGAGTTTGCCTTCGGTGCGTTCGAGGCCGAAGTAGTGA
Source organism: Planctomycetota bacterium (assembly GCA_029259745.1). Classification (GTDB taxonomy): domain Bacteria; phylum Planctomycetota; class B15-G4; order B15-G4; family B15-G4; genus OFTM221. The sequence continues at coordinate 58,976 of JAJDEO010000048.1, read as the reverse complement.
CGCCACGTGCGCAGGCCGCCGAGATCGTGGCGGGGTTGGTCGACGTCGAGTTCCCACGGGTGCAGGTAGACGACGCCGGGTTGGGCGCGGCGTTCGGTCTTGTTGAGCGCGCCGTCGACGAGTGCCAGCGGGAGTAGGCGCAGGTAGCCTCCGCCGGCGGCCGGCCAGCGGCGTCCGAAGGCTGGGCGCGTAAGCAGCGGGTATTCGCGCAGCGGGTTGCCCGACGGGAGCACGAGGTGCACGGGGTCGGCGGGGAACGCGACGTCGCCGTAGCGGTCGTGCAGCACGGGGAAGACGGAGCTGTCCCAGGTGTGGCCCGCGCGGGCGAGGGTGTCGAGCGCCCAGCGCGTGCCCTTGCCGATCGAGACGGTCGACGCGCGGAAGCCAGCAACCTCGGCGCCGGAGATGTCTTGCAGCAAAGCGCGCGCGCGGACGACGTCCTGCTCGAAGCCCTCGTGACCGAGGTCGCCGACCATGCGGTGGCTGTAGCCGTGCGAGGCGAGTTCGTGGCCAGCGTCGACGATGGACTTGACGACACTCGGTGAGCGCTCAGCGACCAGGCCGAGCACGAAGAACGTGGCGCGCACGTTCTTCTCGTCGAGCAGCGCGAGGATCGAGTCGGTGACGGCGGCGACGCGCGACGGTTGATCGGCCCACGTGTCGGGCGGCGTGACGCTCCACATGTTCAGTGCGTGGAAGGCCTCTTCGATGTCGAAGGACAGGCCATGGCGCACCGCACTGCCGACGTTGGTGGTGGTGGTCATGGTGTCGCTCCCGTGAGGCACTCGGCCGCGATGCGTTCGACGCGCTCGGCGTTGTGCGCCCAGGTGAGTTGGCTGTCTTCGATCGTGGCGCGTGCGCCGGCGCCGAGCGACGTGCGGAGCGTCGCGTCACCGCAGAGCTTGGCCAGTGCGCTCATCATCGCCGCTCCGTCGTCGGGCGGGAAGAGCAGAGCGTCGCGGCCTTCGGTGAGGATCTCGCGTAGGTTCGACTGGTCGGGCGCGATGATCGCCTTGCCGGCCGCCATGTACTCGAAGAGCTTCAGCGGCGAGGCCCAGGCCGTAGCCGCGGGCTGCACGCAGACGTCCATGCGCGCGAGGTAGGCCGGGATGTCGTCGCGCGGAACCGAGCCGGTAATCTCGACGCGCTCGGCGACACCGAGGCGCTTGGCGTCGGCGACGATGTCTTCGCGCGCCGGGCCGTCGCCGACGAGCAGCACGCGCGTGTCGTCGCCCAGCACGCCGTCGGCCAGCGCCTGCACCATGAGGTCGACGCGGTGCCAGGGCCGGAAGAAGCCCGTGAAGCCGACCGTGACGCCGGGGCCCGTGTCGTTGCCCGGATCGGGATAGAGGGACAGGTCGACGCCGTTGGGGATGACTTCGATGCGGTCGCGGTCGACGCCGCGCTCGGCGAGCATGTCGGCGAGCACGGACGTCACGACGAGCACGCGCGTTGCCGACTTGAGCACGCGCACCTCGCTGCGACTCGACCACTTCTGGAAGACGAGCGTCTCGTGCGCCGAGCGTTCGTGCGTCAGCGGCGAGTTGACCTCGAGCAGCAGCGGAATGTCGAGCTTCGCAGCTGCGCGGATGCCGGCCGTGTTGTTGAGCGCGTGTCGTTCGTAGAGGACGTCGGCGCCCATCTCGCGCCCCGTCTCCACGAGCTTGCGCGCGATCGACGGACCGTAGGCGTGCTCACCGAGTTCGTAGGCGGCGCGCGGCAGGTGCCCGAGCACGCGCCCGAGCAGGTTGCCCTCCGAGCCCATCTCGCCCGACTGTTCTTCCGTGAACACCGGCGACAACGCCCACTCGTGCACGTGGTGGCCGCGGTTGCGCAGCGCCTGGATCAGCTCACGGATGTGGACGGCCTGACCGTCGCGCGACTTCGTGCGGTGGTGGTAGAGGATGTTCATGCGCTCACCTTCTCGAAGACGCGCTGCATGCCCGCCACGGTTGAGTCCCAGGTGTGCTTTTCGGCCCACGGACGCGCGGCACTCGAGTCGAGTTCGTCGAGACGCTCGAGCCCTTCGCGCAGCCCCTCCACCGTCGCGTCGACGAGCAACCCGGCCGCGCAGCCGGTGAGGATCTCGGGCGTCCCCCAGACGCGCGTGGCGATCACCGGCGTGCCCGACGCGAGTGCCTCGAGCACGACGTTGGGCCAGCCCTCGCGCGACGAGGCCAGCACCATCGCGTCGGCGGCGCGATACCACGGCGGCAGCGCCGCGGGCTCGATCGCACCCGGCATGTGGACGTCGTCGGCGAGGCCGTGCTTCGCGACGAGCTGCTCGAGCAGCTCCTTGTCTTCGCCCTGCCCCACGAGCACGAGCCGCGGGCGCTGGCCCCTCGCGACGCCGTCGAACGCGCGGGCGTAGGCCTCGACGAGGTAGCGCTGGCCCTTGCGTTCGCAGAGGTGCCCCACGCAGACGACGACGCGGCGGTCGTCGGGGAGACCGACCTCGCGGCGTGCCGCGCCGCGATCGCCGGGAGTGAAGCGCTCGATGTCGACGCCGTTGCGCAGCGTGGTGACGCGCTCGGGGTCGACGCCGAGTTCGAGCGCGACGTCACGCAGGGCGTCGGCAACGCAGACGACATGGTCGGCCGCGCCGAGCGCCTCGACGAGCTGGGAGCGCACGGCGGGCTGTTGCGGGAAGAGATTGAGATCCGTGCCGCGACACGTGATGACGAGCGGCAGGCGCCGGCCGAGCGCTTTCGACAGCGCGGGGCGCAGACGCGCGGCCGCGACACCGTCGGGGTAGGCGTAATGCGCGTCAAGCACCCTCGGCTGCAGGGCGCGCGCGACACGCAGCGTCGTACGCTTCGAACCACGTGCCATGAGCCTGCCGCGCCACTCGTCGCCGAACCCCGGCGGACTCGCGTAGCGCGGGTGCTCGACATCGACGTCGCCCCAACGCTCGCGCTTCGGCACGTCGCGATAGCGCTGCCAGTGCGGCGGGCCACCGAAGGGCGGCGCCCACGGCGTCGGCGCCACGACGGCGACGTCGCAGGGATGAGCTTCGCGGTACAGGCGCAAACGCTCGCGCACGAAGACACCGTGGTGCGGCTCGGCGGCGTTCGGGAAAAGCGTCGTATAGACGAGCAACGTCACGTCGCCGCCCCACTCGCCAACGTGTCGGCAACCGGCGCCGTTACCTCGCTGCCGCCCGGGCCGTGCCGCATGAAGGCGTCGAGCATGAGCAGGAACCACAGCTCGGTGCTGCGATCCATGCGGCCGCTGGCGTGCTCGTCGACCATCTTCGTGAAGGGCGCGGGGTCGATGAGGTCGAACGTCGCGGCGTTGCGATCCGCGAGGACGTCCGTGAGGCGGTCGCGCAGCGTCGTCGCGAGCCAACGATCGACGGGCAGGTGGAAACCCTGCTTGGGGCGGTCGAGGACCGAGTTCGGCACGCGCCCGCGCAGCGACTTCCTGAACAGCACCTTGCCCTTGCCGTCGGCGAGCTTCGCGTCGTCGGGCAGACCGGCGGCCCATTGCACGAAGTCAGTGTCGAGGAGCGGCACGCGCACCTCGAGCGCGTGGGCCATCGACATGCGATCCGTCTTGACAAGGATGTCGTCGGCGAGCCACGTCGCGACGTCCATCGAGAGGATGCGCGAGAGCGGCGAGAACTGCTCGGCGTGGCGCGCGTGATCGACGAAGCGCTCGCGCAGCGGTGCGCCGTCGACGACACCGTCGCGCAGCCACTGACGCGCGCGGGCCTCGGGGATCCGCGCCATCGAGTGGATGTAGGCGTCGAGCCAGTCGCCGCCGAGGTTCGTCGGCAGCGTGCCGGCGCGCAACGGCCCGGGCACCCACCCGCCGCGCGGCCAGACTCGACCAAGCGGACCGAGGACCCCGCGGCGCAGAGCGTTCGGGATGCGGCGGCGCCACGAGTCTTCGAGGACGTCGTAGCGCGTGCGGCGGTAACCTGCGAAGTTCTCGTCACCGCCGTCGCCCGACAGCGCGACCGTCACGTGCCGGCGCGCCGCCTCGCAGACGAGATACGTGGGCGCGATCGACGTGTCGCCGAACGGCTGCTCGACGTGCCAGGCCAAGCGCGGCAGCATGTCGAGCAGATCCGGCGCAGCCGCTTCCTCGTGCAACGTGACGGACAGCTCGCGCGCGACCTCGCGCGCAAAGGGACGCTCGTCCATGCCCTGCTCGAGGATCCCGACGCACACGGCCTCGACGTCCCCGCCGCCCACCTGCGACATCGCGGCCACGACAGCCGAGCTGTCGATGCCGCCCGAGAGGAACGCGCCGAGCGGCACCTCACTCATGAGGTGACTGTTGACCGACGAGCGGACCTGGTCCCAGAGGGCATCGGGATCGTCGACCGACGTGCCCGGCTCGTAGTTCAACTCGAAGTGCTCATGGCGCGTGATGCGCCCGTCCCTCCAACTCAACGCCGTGCCCGGCGGCATCGACTCGATGCCCTCGAAGATCGTCGTCGGCGACATCGTGAAGCCGAGCGTCGCGCACTCGAGCAGGCCACGCTGACTGATCGGCGGACGCGTCGGCATGGCCGCGACGATCGCCTTCAGCTCCGACCCGAAGAGCAGCCCGTGGGCGTCTTCGGCGATGAAGAGCGGCTTGATCCCGAGCGGGTCGCGTGCGAGGTGCAGCGAGCTGTCGGACGTGTCGTGCAGCGCGATCGAGTACATCCCGCGCAGACGACGCAGCAGCTCCTCCCAGCCCCAGTGCAGGAAGCCGTGCAGGATCACCTCACCGTCGGAGTTCGTGGCCGGGCGCGCACCCTTGGCCTCGAGTTCGGCTCGCAGCTCGATGTGGTTGTAGATCTCACCGTTGAAGACGAGCACGACGTGATCGGCGATGAGCGGCTGCTGCCCGTGGGCGACGTCGATGATCGACAGACGCCGGTGACCGAGACCGATCCCGCCCTCGAGATGCAGCCCGACGTCGTCGGGGCCGCGGTGCGAGATCACGGACGTCATCGCGCCGAGCAGGGCGCGATCGTCCGCGCTCCGCGGGCCCTTCCCGGCGAATCCAGCGATACCGCACATGAGGTGTCTCTAGGGGGATCCGAGGAGCTCACGGTAGAGCCCGTGATAGGCGTCCACCATGCGATCGTGGGTGAAGAGTTCGAGATAGCGCGCGCGCGCAGCCGTCTCGAAGCGTTCGCGCAGATCGGCATCGGAAAGGATCGACGTGAGGACGTCGGCGAGTCCGACGATGTCGCCCGGCGGAGCGAGCAAGCCGGTTTCACCCTGCGCGAGCACTTCGGGGTTGCCGCCGACATCGAAGGCCACCGAGGCGCGACTCATCGCGTGGGCTTCGACGAGGCTCAGCGGGAGCCCTTCGCGATGACTGGGGAGCACGAAGACATCGGCACCGGCGAGCAGCAGCGGCACGTCGTCGCGGACGCCGAGAAACGTGACGGCGTCGGCGAGACCGAGTGAGTCGGCGAGTGCGCCGAGTTCGTCACGTCGTGGTCCGTCGCCGGCGAACACGACGCGCGCATCGGGCACACGGCGCCGCACGGCCACGGCTGCCTGCAGCAGCGCCTCGTGATTCTTCACCGGCGTCAGGCTGCCCACGGCGAGCATCACCGGCGCGTCGGGCCAACCGAGCTGCGCCCGCGCGGCGACACGTTCACCCGGGACGAGGCCGTGCGGATCGGGCACACCGTTGACGAGCGCCGCGGTGCGTTCCGGCGGAAAGCCCTCGAAGCGGATCAGCTCGTCGCGCAGTCGCTCACTGACGGCCACGGTCTTCGTGACGCGTCGCGCGAGCCAGCGATGCAGCACGCGGTGCTTCCACGGCGCCGGCATTTCGCGATCGTGCTCCGTGAAGAGCACGGGCAGCTTGCCGGCCCGCCAGGCCGCGCGCGCACCGTGGAAGAGCGCCGTGATGTTGTGACAGTGCACGAGCTCGATGCCGTCGGCTTCGAACTGACGCGCCATCGCCCGTGCGTGGGCCGGTTGGATCCCCTCGCCGCGCGGCATGTGAACGTGGGGAACGTCGAGGTCAGCGAGGTCGGATTCGAACGGCCCGCCGGTGTCGATCGTGTAGACGACGGGGCTGTACACATCGCGGTCGATCGCGCGCAGCAGACGCACGACCATCGCCTGGAGCCCGCCCACGGTCAGGTCGGGAATGACGAAACCGAGCCGCGACGTCACGTCGTCACCTTCACGAACGGATCGCTGTGCCGCACCCAGGCCTCGTTGGCCCGCGTGACGGGCCCCTTGTTGCTTTCCTTGCGACGCCGCTCGCGCTCGACACGGATCACCAGCGGCAAGGCCGTGGCCGTCGCGATGACCTGATAGATGAGGTCGAAGTGCGCGCGATTGAGGAACGTGGCCCCGACGAGGAAGCCATAGAACATGCACTCGATCGCGTTGCAGTACGGGACGACCCAGTCGTCGTCACTCCCGCGCGCTCGCGCCGCCGTGCGTCGCATGAACAAGATCGTCGAGATGATCATGAACATCCAACCCAGGTACGCCAACGTCCCCGACTCGGCCCAGATCTGGAAGTAGCTGTTGTGTGCCACGCGGTGGACCACTTCCTTGACGCCGCCCTTCACGTAGACGCCCCCGGTGTAGCGCGGATACTCGAACACCATGTTGTTGAACCCGATGCCGAGCACCGGGTTCTCCTTGATCATGTTCGTCGCGACCTTCCACGAGAGAATGCGACCCTTCGCCGACTCGTCGAGCTTCGAGACGTCGAACGAGATCGTCGAGAGGCGCTGGGTGTATTCCTTGGGCGCGAGGGCGAGGCCCGCCATGCCGACGAAGACGACGGCGATCATCGCGGGCATCTTGAAGCGCGTCTTCATCGACATCATGAAGGCCGTCACGGCCAGCGACAGAGCGCCGCCGCGCGAACCCGTCGACGCGATCGCGAGCACGGTCAGGCCGGCCGCCCCCCGGCACGCGAGGTACCAGAAGTTGCCGTTCGGCAGCGTCTTACGCACCTCCGGCGCCATGTACCACAGCACCGGGATGTTCATACACAGGGCGAGCGCGAGGTCGTTGTTGTCCTTGAGCATGCCGCCCGGGCCGATGATCGTGCGGCTCCCGAGGCAGAACAAGAGCCCGTTCTTGACGCCGAAGAAACCCAGGCCGACCCCGACGACGAGCATCATGTGCCGCAGGCGCTCGCGGTTCACGATCATGGCCGCCGTGAGCTGCGCCATGAGGATGACCTTCCCGAGCTCGACGTAGCGATTCCATTGAGTGTCCCAACGGATCTCGTTCAGGAAGATCGACACACCGATGATGAGCCAGAGGATCCACTGGATGCGGTTGCGCGGATCGCGGACCGAGAGCGGGCGCGGCTCGACCATCAGCCACCCCGCAAGCGTCGCCATCGCGATGAACTGCGAGATCGGCAGGGAGCGCGCGAAACCCCAGGTGAGATCTTGGGTGCGGTTGTAGGCGAGGAAGCTGAACGCCATCAGCCCCACCCACGGGCGCAGGAAGCACTGCGGGAGGATGTAGACGAACAAGAAGAACACGACGACGTCACGCAACGGCAGTCACCTCCTCGACGATGTCGGTGAGCTGACCGAGCACGACGTCCCAGTCGTGTTCGCGCTGGACGTAGGCGCGGCCGGCGGCGCCGATGGCGTCGCAACGCTCGGGGTCGCCGAGCAGCTCGGCGAGGACGCGTGCGCGCCCGTCGACGCCGTCGGCGACCACGTACTCGACGCCTTCGTCACCCACGAGTGCGTGGGCCGACCATGACGACGTCACCGTCGCGCGCCCGGCGGCCATCGCCTCGATGATCTTGTTCGGGATCCCGCGGCCGGTGTCGAGCGGCGCGATGAAGACGCGCAGCGTCGCGAGGGCCTCCACCACGGAGGCGACCTCACCCGTGACGTCGACCCGCTCGGAGGCGAGGGCCTCGACGTCGCGCGTCGGAGCACGCCCGAGGATGCGCAGTCGCGCCTCGGGGAGGACCTCCCAGACCTTCGGCATGACCTCTTCGGCGAGGTGCCTCACGGCAGCGATGTTCGGCGGGTAGTCCATCTGGCCCAAGAAGCCGACCACCGGACCGGCGGCCGACGGCGGCGCGATGCCCTCGAAGTCACGCCAGGGCGTGCCGTTCGTGAGCACCTCGAGTCGCCGCGGCGACGTGTGCGCCGCGAGGTCCTCGGCTTCCTTGCGCGTGGCCACGAAGGCCACGTCGGCGTCGCGCCCCAGGCCCACTTCAACGGGCAGCAGACGCTTTGCCTCGATCCCGTAGACCCAGCTCATCGGCGGCGACTCACTGCGTGCCAGCGCTTTCCACTTCAGCGCGTCGAGGTCGCAGAGGTCCATGCAGCGCGTCGGCACGTCGCAGGCGCGTAGCCAAGGCCCGGTGCCCGACGAGAACGCCCACGCCATGCCATAGTCGTGGCGCGCCTGGAGCTGGCTCAGCACGCGTTCGATGCGTCCGTCTGCGAGCCAGGCCACCGTCAGACTTCCTCCGAACAGCAGCGAGAGGCCGACGCGCGCAAGGGCAAGCGGCCGCCGACGCGTGAAGACGTGAACTTCGCGGCAGATCTCGGCCAGACCGGCGCGTGCCCGCTCGGCGTCGGCTTCGTTGTCGGCCGGCGCCACGAGATCGACGGGCCCGAGCTTCGCGAGCGCCTCGATGTGTCGGAACGCCCTGAGCCGGTCGCCCTTGTCGGGCGGGTAGGGAGCGCGGTGGGCGAGGAAGAGGACGTCCACGGCGCGTCGCCCCCGCCTTAGACCAGAGCCATCGTGACCTCACGCAGGGTGCGATGAAGCCCCGGTGGCACGATGTTCGGGTGGAAGCGAAGGATGTACAGCGCCGTGCCGATCGCCATGAGGACGAGCATCATGGTTGCGATCGTCAGAGCCTGCTGGACGGCCCGGGCGCGCGTATCGCGCGTCGTGAGAATGACGTCGACAGCACCGAGCACCGGCACGCCGAGAGAACGCGAGACCTCTTTGGCCGTTCCGAACGAACTGCGCGTCATCTCGCGCAGGATCGGACCCATGGCACCGATACCGATCCCGAGGATGACGGACACCGCGAGGATGATGCCGTTGATCGGAAGCACCGGATTCTCGGGCTCGAGTCCGTTGTCGAGGATCTCGAACGGCCCCGTCGAGACGACCTCGGCGTCGGCACCGGACGACATCAGCGCACGTTCGCGCAGCTGACGCACCTGCTCGCGCAGCGGCGCCACCTCGAGCTTGGCCTGGGCGAGGAGCTCCTGAGCGACCTTGACCTCGTGCTTGAGGCGCTCGAGCTCGCCGCTCACCATCGGCAGCTTGCGCATACGGTCGTCGACCTGGGCCAACTCCGATTCCAGCGACTCGACGAGCGCGCGTTGGCGCCCCTCTTCGAGCGACAGCGCCTCGAGTTCCTGGGCCTTCACGAAGTACGCCTGGTTCGTGATCTCCTCGACCAGCGTCTCGGGCGGGCCACCGAACTCATCGAGCTTGGACTTGGCCTCGGCGAGCGCCTTGCTGGCCTTGACGTGCTTGGGGTGTTTGGGGAAGTAGTCCTGGTCGACCTCTTCGAAGACCGTCTTCGCGGCCTCGTAGATCGCGAGCTTTGCAGCGTGCTCGGGATCCTCGGGCGGCTTCTCGATCATCACCGTGCGATCGATCGTGTCGAGCTCGGCGCGCAGGCGGTCGAGGTTCTGGACGGCCGATTGCTGCGCCGCCTTCGTGTCACTGAGCTTCAGCATCAGCTCAGCCTTCATCTCCGTGTTGACCTCGTTGTTGAGCAACGACGGCACGTCGTTCTCGCGCTCGAACTTCTGCAACGTCGTCAGCGAATCACGGAAGGCCACTTCGCGCTCGAGCTCGATGGCTTCGCCGCGCTCCTTGGCTTCCTCGAGTCGACGACGGTGCGTCTCGATCGTGAGCTCGATGTAGATGTCACGCAGGCGGTTGACGAAGTCGGCGGCCTTACGCGGCGAGGTCCACTGGAACGCGAGCGTGATGTTGTAAGCGCCGGTGGCGTCCTGATCCATCGCCACCTTGAGGTTGTCGCCGATCTTCGTGGCGAGGTCGCGCCGTCGCCCCGGATGCTGCTGCGTCTCGAGCCACTCCACCCACTGCAGCTCGTTCATGACCATCTCGATGCGCTTGCGCGAGCGCAGCTCGAGCTGCAGCGTGCGTAGCTTGTTGACGACCGAGATGTCGTCGAGATCGCCGAGGAGGTTGGAGTCGACGATCTGCCAATCGCGCAGCACGAACTGCGTCGACGACTCGTACTTGCTCGGCCAGATCATGGCCAAGAACATGCCGATCATCGTGAAGATCAACGCCGTGAAGATGACCCGGACGGTGTTGCGCTTGATGGCGCGCAACACTTCCTGGATCGCTTCCTTCGGATCGATCTGGGATTCGTACTCGTTGTCAGCCATGACGCTTCGCCGCTCGTTGGCGGATCAGAATTGGTTTCCGCCGAACTTGCCGAACTTGCCGCCGCCGGCCCCGATCGTGCCCTGACCGAAGCTGTCCGTGATGGCGATGGTGTTGTTCGCGCCCTGGATGAGCTGCTGCAGGGGCTTGAGCGGCGCGAGCAGGATCTGCACGAACCGCGTGACGTAGCCGATGACGGACGGCGTCAAGTAGATGACGTCGTTCTCGCGGATGAGGATGTTGTCGCGCGTCAGGCCCTGTTCGATGATCGCGTCGTAGTCGCACGAGATGACGAGCGGGTTCTCGGGGTCGCCGCGGATCACGCGCACGTCCTCGGTGTCCGTGAGGATCGGATCGAACTTGCTCTTCTCCATCGCATCGATGAGCAGCACGTCCCCTTGGAAGGGCAGGCGACGGGCCTGCTTCTTCTCCACCGTCACGACGTAGAAGCCTTTGCTCTTGATGCTCTGGACGTTGATCTCCATGCCGGAGGTGTCCTTGACGAAGTCGCTGTAGCGCAGCTGCACGACTTCGCTGGCCTCGGCGGGCGTCAGACCGTTGACATAGACCTCCCCCACCTGGGGCAGGGTGATCACGCCGTCCATGCGGACCGCCTCGGCGACGTTGTTGTACTCCGCGTGATTGATGTCGCGGAGAACCAGACCGTCGCCGATGCCGATGTAGTACTGGCGGTTGGCATCGAGGCTCGCGCGGCCGAAGCCGCGCTGATTGAGCGTCTGGAGAACCCGGGCGTCGTCACTCGTGGATGAACACGCCGCCAGGAAGCACGCCGCGACCAGAACAGCCCAAAGGCCGGCAGGTCGTCTCACGCATCGGGATACCATCGCTCGTCTTCTCCATCTGGAACACCGGACCGGTCATCGGCATGAGCCAGCAACCGCTCGGTTCTCCGGAAGTTTCGCAGGCTCAGTCCCTCGGATCGACCCAGCACCCGTCTCTATCGGCGACTTTTGGCCTCGGATGGAGGCCAAGCGGGGTGTTTCACGGAGGTATGGCCCGGAAGTTGGCTCGATCTTCGCGGATCTGGCACGTGACCCGTTGTGACGGCCCCGTCACACGCAGCGCTGCGAGGACGCACATCGAAGGCTGAAGGCCGGGGCTCTCGGCGGATCAGTCGGCGCTCAGGCGCGCCGCGTACTGGCTGTCGTAGTAATCGCGATAAGCCCCCGAGCGCACCCGCTCCCACCAGTCGCGATTCTCGCGATACCACTGGATCGTCTCGGGCAGAGCTTCCTCGAAACGGCGCGCGGGTTCCCAACCCAGCTCGTCGCGGATCTTGGACGCATCGATGGCATAGCGGCGGTCGTGGCCCGGGCGGTCCTTCACGTAGCGGATCAGGCTCTCGTCGAGACCCAGCGTCGCGAGGATCAGCTTCACGACGTCGATATTCGGCCACTCGTTGTTGCCGCCGATGTTGTACACCTCGCCGGCCCGACCCTTCTCGAAGACGCGCCAGATCGCCGTGTTGTGATCGGAGACGTGCAGCCAATCGCGGATCTGCATCCCGTCGCCGTAGACCGGCAGCTCCTTGCCCTCCAGCGCGTTGGCGATCATGAGCGGGATGAGCTTCTCGGGGAACTGCAGCGGGCCGTAGTTGTTGCTGCAGCGCGTGATGACGACGTCCATGCCGTGCGTGTGCCCCGCGGCGCGTACGAGCATGTCGGCGGCGGCCTTGCTCGCCGCGTAGGGCGAGTTGGGCGCGATCGACGTCGATTCGGTGAACAGGCCCGTGCTGCCGAGACTGCCGTAGACCTCGTCGGTGGACACCTGCAGGTAGCGGCTCACACCGTGTTGACGCGCCAGGTCGAGGAGCACCTGCGTGCCCATGACGTTGTTGTGCACGAACGGCGAGGCGTCGAGGATCGAGCGGTCGACGTGACTCTCGGCCGCGAAGTGGATCACGCCGTCGGGCTTGTGCTCGCTGAAGATCGCGTCCATCGCCGCACGGTCGGCGACATCGGCACGTACGAAGACATGCCCCTCGTCGCCCTCCAGCGCCTTGAGATTTTCGAGGTTGCCCGCATAGGTGAGCAGGTCGACGTTGATCAGCGTGACGTCGGGGTTCGTGTCTCGCATCTGGAGGACGAAGTTGGATCCGATGAATCCCGCGCAGCCCGTGACGAGCAGCTTCATGCTTGTTGGTCCGTGGTGTGGTGGAGTTTCGCTTTGCGGTCGAGGTAGTCGACGAGGCCTTCCTGCCAAGGGGGAAGGCCGCGGCCCAGCGCCGCGTGGAGTTTTTCGGTGCTCAGGACGGAACGTGCCGGCCGCGGGGCAGGACGCAGATACGCCCTCGAGTCGGTGCGTCGCAGATCGACGTCGCGCCCTGCGCGCGCGAAGATCTCGGCGGCGAAGTCGTACCAGGACGCCTCGCCCTCGTTGCGCACGTTGTAGATGCCATACGCCGGCTGTTCGGTGGCGATGGCCCAGAGCATCTCGGCGAGTTGGTGCGTCGACGTCGGCGAGCCGACTTGATCGTCGACGACTTCGAGGTGCGGCTTGTTGTCGGCCAGCCAGAGCATCGTGTCGACGAAGTTCTTGCCGTCGAGCCCGTAGAGCCACTGCGTGCGCACGATCCAGTGCGCGTCGGTAGCTTTCGCAACCGCGAGCTCCCCGGCGAGCTTCGTGCGCCCGTAGGCCGACAGCGGATTGACGGCATCGCCTTCGAGATACTGGCCCGGCGCCTCGATCCGCCCGTCGAAGACGTAGTCGGTCGAAACGTGCAGCAGCGGGATCCCAAGGGATCCGCAGGCCTTCGCGAGATGGCCCGCCCCGGTGCCATTCACGGCCAGCGCATCGTCCTCGTGTTCTTCACAACCGTCGACGTTGGTGTACGCCGCCGCGTTGATGACGACGTCGGGCTTGCGCGTCGCGAACCGCGCCTCGACGGACGACAGATCCGTGATGTCGAGTTCATCGACATCGACGCCCACGAACTCGACACCCTTTGGCGTCGAGCCGGCCAACGCGTGCCCCAACATCCCCGCGGCCCCGGTGACCAGTGCGCGCGTCATCGTCAATCCATCCGGTTGGCGCCGCCCTCGGCGACAAGCTGGCTCGCGCGCAGCAGGCTGTCGAACGTCCCCGCGTCAGTCCACCAACCGTCGAGGATGCCATAGGCCATCTTGCCGGCATCGATGTAGCGGTTGTTGACGTCGGTGATCTCGAGCTCGCCGCGGTCGGACGGTTCGAGGCCACCGATGAAGTCGAAGACCTGGTTGTCGTAGATGTACACGCCGATGACGGCGAGATTGCTCGGCGGGTCCTTCGGCTTCTCGATGATCGTCTTGACCGAATCGCCTTCGAGCACCGCCACGCCGAAGCGCTGCGGGTCGTGGACCTCCTTCAAGAAGATGCACCCGCCGTCGCTGCCGCTCTGGATGTACTTCTGGACGGGCTCGCGGATGTTCTTCTCGATGATGTTGTCACCGAGCATGACGCAGATGTCGTCGTTGCCTGCGAAGCGCTGCGCGAGACCCAGCGCGTCGGCGATCCCGCCCTCGCCGCGCTGGTAGACGTAGTCGAGATTCACGCCGACCTCGTCACCGTTCTCGAGCAGACGCAAGAAGTCGCCGGCACTGTTCCCCCCCGTGACGATCAACACGTCCTCGATCCCGGCGTTCTTCAACGTCTCGATCGGGTAGTAGATCATCGGCCGGTCATAGACCGGCAGGAGGTGCTTGTTCGTGATCTTCGTGAGAGGACGTAGGCGAGTGCCCAGTCCACCGGCGAGGATGACGCCTTTCATCGTGGATCTCGGAGAGCGCAGTCGTGTTGGGGAGTCAGGGGCCGTGCTTCTGTTCGGACGGATCGCCAGTGCTGTGCTGGACGATTGCCCGACCGTGTCAGCCGACCCCTTGAACGGTCAGCTGTGCGGAAGCGGCGCACGATACCACGCAACCGTCTGCTGGAGCCCCTCCGAGAGCGACACTTCAGCCTGCCAGCCGAGAATGCGCCGCGCGGCCCCCACGTCTGCCGAGGAATCGCGGATGTCGCCGACGCGCGCGGGGGCGTGCTCGGCCTCGAGATCGGGACGGCCGCAGAGGCCGCGGATCTCGGCCCAGAGCGCCAGCAGGTCCGTCGTCGCCCCGGAGGCGAGATTCATGATCTGCCCGGCGAGGGGCTCGTCGGCGTCGAGGGCGGCGATGTTGGCTCGCGCCACGTCGCCTACGAAGCAGAAGTCGCGGCTCTGGCGTCCGTCTCCGAAGATCGTCGGAGCCTCGCCAGCGATCGCCTTCGCCGTGAAGATCGAGATCACGCCCGAGTACGGCGAGGTCGGGTCCTGACGCGGGCCGTAGATGTTGAAATACCGAAAGCAGGCCGTGTCGACGCCGTAGAGCTCCGGCGCCATGCGGAACAGGTGCTCGGCCGCGAGCTTGTTCATTCCGTACGGTGAGACCGGTGCCTCGCGCATCGTTTCGAGCGCAGTGTCCGTGCCGAGGTCACTGCCGTAGACGGCCGCGGTGCCGGAGTAGACGACGCGCCGCACACCGGCGTCACGCGCGGCGACGAGCAACTGCGTCGCGGCCTGGAGGTTCGCGGCGTTCGAGGCGACAGGGTCGACGATCGACTTCGCGACGGATGCCGACGCGGCGCAGTGGCAAACGACGTCGACGCCCTTCACCGCACGCTCGGCGATCTTCGCCTCGGCCAGATCGCCTTCGACAAGGTCGACGCCCGTGAAGAGATTCTCGGCCTTGCCCGTCGAGAAGTCATCGACGACCACGACGTCATCGCCACGCGCGACGAGGCGCTCGACGATGTGACTTCCGATGAAACCCGCCCCACCCGTGACGAGCACGCGCATCAGGCGGCGCCCCCCGGCCCCTCGGGACCGCGGTACCACGCGACGAACTTCGCGAGCCCCTCGCGCACGCCGGTGCTCGGCGCGTAACCGAGCTCGTCCTTCGCACGCGAGACGTCCGCGTAGGTGCGCACGACGTCGCCGGGCTGCATCGGCTGCCAATCGACGCGCGGCTCCTTA
Organism: Planctomycetota bacterium; assembly: GCA_029259745.1. GTDB lineage: Bacteria > Planctomycetota > B15-G4 > B15-G4 > B15-G4 > OFTM221. Next base: position 43,622 of record JAJDEO010000048.1, on the reverse strand, counting down.
CCCGTGGCCTCGCCGATCGCGGTGACGAGGTCCTTGAGGCTGATCGTGCTCGATTCACCGAGGTTGTAGATGCGGTACCCCTTGGCGTGGTCGTAAGCCTTCACGATGCCGTCGAGGATGTCGTCGACGTACGTGTAGTCGCGCTCCGTCGTGCCGTCGCCGAAGATCGGCAGCGCCTCGCCCGCCTCGACGAGTCGGACGAACTTGTGGATCGCCATCTCGGGGCGCTGTCGCGGGCCGTAGACGGTGAAGAAGCGCAGGCAGGGAATGTCCATCCCGTAGAGGTGATGGAAGGTGTGGCAGGTGAGCTCGCCGGCGCGCTTCGTGGCCGCGTAGGGCGAGACGGGGATCGAGACGTCGTCCGATTCCTGGAACGGGACGCGCTCGTTTCCGCCGTAGACCGAGCTGCTGCTGCCGAAGACGAAACGCAGGACACCGTGGTCGCGCGCGGCCTCGAGCAGCACGGTCGTGCCCGTGCAGTTGACGTCGTGGTAGTACACCGGACGTTCGAGCGACGGACGCACGCCGGCCATCGCGGCGAGGTGGATGACACCGTCGAGCTCATGGTCGTCGAACACCTTGTTCACGAGGTCGACGTCCCGGATGTCACCCTCGACGAGTTCGAAGCTCCCCGACTCGAGGAGCGACGCCACGTTGCGGCGCTTGATCGCCGGGTCGTAGTACGTGTTGAGGTTGTCGAGGCAGACGACATGGTCGCCTCGCTCGACGAGGAACTCCGCGAGATGCGAGCCGATGAAGCCCGCCGCGCCTGTCACAAGAATCGTCTGTCCCATCACTCCACCGTCACGCTCTTGGCGAGGTTGCGAGGTTGGTCGATGTCGCACCCGCGCCGCTCCGCGATGTAGTACGAGAGCAGCTGCAACGGGATGACGTTCACGAGCCCCGAGATGTCTTCGTCGACAACGGGGACCTCGAGTACATGGTCGGCTTGCGAGCGCACGCGCTCGTCGCCCTCGGCACACACGGCGATCACCTGGCCGTCACGCGAGCGCACCTCTTGGATGTTCGCGAGGACCTTGTCGTACACGCGCCCTGGCGTGGCGATGACGACGACCGGCATGTTGGCGTCGATCAGCGCGATCGGGCCGTGCTTCATCTCGCCGGCGGGGTAGCCCTCGGCGTGGATGTAGCTGATCTCCTTGAGCTTCAACGCGCCCTCGAGGGCGATCGGGTAGTTGACGCCGCGGCCCAAGAAGAGGAAGTCGCGCGCCTGGCTGAAGTGGTAGGCGATGCGTCGGACGTGCTCTTTGTGGCGCAGCGCCCCTTCCATCGCGAAGCGCAGACGGCGCAACGGTTGAACACGTTCGTCGAGCTGCTCGCGCGTGAGCGCACCGCGGCGCGATGCGAGGTCGAGTGCGAGCATGTAGAGCGCGACGAGTTGCGTCGTGAAGGCCTTCGTCGACGCGACGCCGATCTCGGGGCCGGCGACGGTGAGCACGGAGGCGTCGGCCTCGCGATCGGCCGAACTCTCCGCCACGTTGACGACGGCGATGATCGGCGAGCCGGCGGCCTTGGCCTGACGCACGGCTGTCAGCGTGTCGAGCGTCTCGCCCGATTGCGTGATCGGCACGATGAGGTGGTCGGGCCCGGCCTGCATCTGGCGGTAGCGAAACTCGGACGCGTAGTCGACGTCGACCGGAATGCCGCAGAGGTTCTCGACGTAGAACTTCGCGGCGAGACCTGCGTGCCACGACGTCCCACAGGCGACGAAGGTGATGCGCTTGATCGTCTCGAGGCGCGGGCCGAGCGCATCGAGTGCCGGGATGCGAATGTGCTCGGCGTCTTCCGAGAGGCACTGGGCGATCGTCGCGGACACAGCACTCGGCTGCTCCTCGATCTCCTTCATCATGAAGTGGCGATAACCGCCCTTCTGAACCTGCACCGGATCCCAGTTGATCGTTCGGACGTCGCGCTCGACCTCGACCCCGTCGACATCCGTGACCGTGATCGTGCCGGGCGTGAGCACGGCGACGTCGCCGTCGTCGAGGCTCATCACGCGCTTCGTGTGCGGGAGGAGCGCCGGGATGTCGGACGCGAGGTACGACGCCTCGTCGCCCACACCGAGGATCAACGGCGACTGACAGCGCACCACCGCGAGCACGCCGGGGTGATCGGCGCTGATGGCCGCGAAGGCGTAGCTGCCCTCGAGACGCTGCGCCGTCGTGCGGACCGCCTGACCGAGGCTCGCCCCGCCGGCGAGTTCGCGTGAAACGAGGTGCGCGAGGATCTCGGTGTCGGTGTCGGAGCGGAACTCCACCCCCGTGGCGACGAGTTCTTCGCGCAGCACCTCGTGGTTCTCGATGATGCCGTTGTGGATGACGGCCACGCGCTCGGGGCCATCGACGACGGGATGCGCGTTCCTCTCGGTCGGCGCACCGTGCGTCGCCCAACGCGTGTGACCGATCCCGACGGTTCCGAAGGGTTCCAACTCGCTGACCACCGCGTCGAGCTCGGCGAGCTTGCCTGCACGCCGCAGCACCGTCAGACCGTCTTCGGTCTGGACAGCGATGCCGGCCGAGTCATACCCGCGATACTCGAGCGAACGTAGTCCGTCGATCAGCAGCCGGGACACACCCGACCGCCCTGTCACTCCGATGATGCCGCACACGTGCCTTGGCTTCCGAGGGTTGCGAGACCAGTTGCGTCGCAGCCGAAGGCTGTCAGACGGCGACGGTCTTCTTGAAGTACTCCAACGTCACGCGCAAACCTTCTTCCAGCGGGACCTTCGGTTCCCAGCCGAGAACCCTCTTGGCCTTGCTGATATCCGGGCGACGCTGCTTGGGATCATCGGTCGGAAGCGGGTGATACGTGATCTTGCTTTGTGAACCCGTGAGACGGACGACAGTTTCGGCGAACTCCTTGATCGTCATCTCGTGCGGGTTGCCGATATTGGTCGGCTCGACCTCGTCGCTGTCCGAGAGGCGCCAGATGCCCTCGATGAGGTCGTCGACGAAGCAGAAAGAACGCGTTTGCGAACCGTCGCCGAACACAGTGATGTCGTCGCCGCGGAGGGCCTGCGACATGAAAGCCGGAAGGGCGCGTCCATCGTTGAGACGCATGCGCGGACCGTAGGTATTGAAGATCCGGACGATGCGCGTCTCGAGGCCGTGGAAGCGGTGGTAGGCCATCACCATCGCCTCGCTGAAGCGCTTGGCCTCGTCGTAGACACCGCGCGGACCGACGGGGTTCACGTTGCCCCAGTAGGTCTCACGCTGCGGGTGTTCGTGGGGATCGCCGTAGACCTCCGATGTGCTCGCCATGAGGAAGCGAGCACCCTTGGCACGCGCCAGGCCGAGGGCCTTGTGCGTACCGAGTGAGCCGACCTTCAGCGTCTGGATCGGCATCTTGAGGTAGTCGATCGGGCTGGCCGGCGAGGCGAAGTGGAAGACGCGGTGTACGTCCCCAGCCACGTGGATGAAGTCCGTGACATCGACCTTCACGAACGTGAAGCCGTCCACGCCCACGAGGTGTTCGATGTTCTTGAGGTCACCGGTGATGAGGTTGTCCATGCAGACGACCTCCCACCCCTTGCCAAGTAGCTTTTCGCAGAGGTGGGATCCCAAGAATCCCGCACCGCCTGTCACCAGGGCTCTCATGGTCGCGTCTCCGTGTTGATGTCTTCTCCCTCCGCCGACTCGGTCGGGGAAGGAGCCTCGAGTCCCGCGGGTCGCGGGCGCACACGACGCACCACCAGCGCGTCGTTCGGAGTCGTGGTCAGCGTGACACCGCCGACCGACACGACTCCAGGTTGTTCAGTCGTCGTGCGGACGATGAGCGCCTGCTCGTCTCCGCTCAACTCGACGTCGCCGTCGTGGCGTACTGTCAGCGCGCCCCAGAGCAACTGCTCGCTCCCGCGGGCGACCAGTCGGCGGGACATGACGCGGACTTCTTCGCCGACGCCGAGCGTGACACTGCCGGGCCCGTCCTTGGGTACGATCTTCGGGTCGGGACGCGCGGAGATGTCGGCCGTGGCTTCGCGGCTCTGGACGATGTCGCCCGTCACGAGCACCGGCGTGTCGCCTTCGTTGCGGATCGTGTAGCGCCCCGCTGACTCGGTGACCTTGATCGTCGTGCCGAGGAACTCGGTGCGCACCGCGCCCGCGAGCATGACGACCAGCGGACGCGTCTGGCTCATCACCGTGAGCTGGTTCGCGTAGGGGAACGAGAGCCGGTCGCGCTTCCCGCCGAGAGCCTCGATGACGCCGTGGGTCATCCCACGGATTGAGACCACGCCACCGCCGGGAAGGATCCAGTCGCTGCGCCCGCTCGAGCCCTGCTCGACCTCGTCGCCGACGCCGAGTCGCGTCGCGGCCGTGTTGCTGTACAGCACCTGCTCCGACTTGTCGGCTGCGCGGCGCACGACGACCGTGTCGGCATAGCGACGCACGTAGACTTCCGTGTCACCCAGCGCTGCGATCTGGTCGTCGGCCACACCGCCGGGGAGCTTCTGTCCGCCCGCCGGCTTGGAAGCAGCGGGTTTCTTGGGCCCGGCCGGCGGCGCCTTGGGCTCAGGACCCGAAGCCCGTTGGGCAAACACCGGCGCCCCCGCGACGAACGCGAGCAGCAGGGCGGCGATCCGGAATCGTGACTCAGTCGTCGTCGGCATCGTCTTCATTGTCGTTCTCCGACTCCATCGTGGCGATGAACGACGTGTCGTAGTTGCCGGCGCGGAAGCGCGGGTCGGCAAGCACGCGGCGGCAGAAGGCCGTCGTCGTCGCAACACCCCGGATCACGCACTCATCGAGCGCTCGCTCCATCGCCTTGATGGCTTCTTCTCGATTCGGCGCATACACGAGCAGCTTGCCGATCATCGAGTCGTAGTGAGCCGGAATCGTGTAGCCGCCGTAGACGTGCGAGTCAAAGCGCACGCCGGTCCCGCCGGGGTGATACATCTTCGTGATCTTGCCCGGACTGGGGCGGAAGTTCAGCGCCGGGTCCTCGGCGTTGATGCGACACTCGATGGCCGCGCCGCGCACGTCGACTTCGCTCTGTTTGATCGACAGCGGAAGACCCGCCGCGACGCGCAGCTGCTCCTGGACGATGTCCACGCCGGTGACGAGTTCGGTCACCGGATGCTCGACCTGCACGCGCGCGTTCATCTCCATGAAGAAGAAGTCGCGGTGCTTGTCCACGAGGAACTCGACCGTGCCGGCGTTCACGTAGCCGCTCTGGCGGCAGAGCGCGATCGCCGCCTCGCCCATGCGCTCGCGCAACTCGGGCGTGAGGATCGGCGAGGGACTCTCCTCGATCAGCTTCTGGTGACGACGCTGCACGGAGCATTCGCGTTCACCGAGATGCACGATGGATCCGTGCGTATCGGCGATCACCTGGATCTCGACGTGGTGCGGTTCTTCGACGAGCTTCTCGATGTAGACGTCGCCGTTGTCGAACGCCGCCGCGGCCTCGCCGCTCGCCGCAGCGAACTGTTTCGGCAGCTCCTCGGCGTTCGCGCAGGGACGCATGCCGCGCCCACCGCCTCCGGCCGTCGCCTTGATCATGACGGGGTAGCCGACCTGCTCGGCGACCTGCAAGGCCTCGGCCGTGTCGGCGACCAAGCCATCGCTGCCGGGCACAACCGGCGTTCCGGCGGCCACGGCCATCTCGCGCGCCGTGTTCTTGTCGCCGAGCTGACTGATCACGTGACCGGGCGGGCCGATGAACGTGAAGCCACAGGCCTCGACGATGTCGGCGAAGCGCGCGTTCTCGGAGAGGAATCCGTAGCCCGGATGAATCGCATCGACCTCCATGATCTCCGCCGCGCTGATCACGCGGTGGATGTCGAGATACGACTGGAGTGCGGGCGCGGGGCCGATGCAGACGGCGTCGTCGGCGAGCTCGACGTAACTGGCGTCGCGGTCGGCCTCCGAATACACGGCGACAGCCTCGACACCGAGCGCACGGCAGGCTCGCAGCACGCGCAGCGCGATCTCGCCGCGGTTGGCGATCAGGACTCGACGAAGCACGTCAGGTAGGCCGGATGAGGAACAACGTCTGGCCGTACTCGACGGCCTCACCGTTCTCCACCTCGATGGACGCGATCTCGCCGCGCACGTCGGGTGTGATCTCGTTCATGACCTTCATCGCCTCGATGATGCAGACGACGGAGCTTTCGTCGATCGAATCGCCGACGCTCACGAACGGAGCCGCCTCGGGGCTCGAGGCGCGGTAGAAGCTCCCCACCATCGGCGACGTGAACGGCACGAGGCCTTCAGTCCCCGCCGGTGCGCCCGGCTCGGCGGCACTGGCTGCCGCTGGCGCTGCGGCGGCGGGAGCGGCAGGCGCCGCCATCATGGCGGGCGCCGCAACCGTTCCGACGCGCGACATGCGCACTTCACGCATTCCATCAGGGCCGGACTTGTAGTCGAGTTCGACGAGGCCGTGCTTGTCCATCAGCTTGACGAGCGCTTCGACCTCTCCGAACGGCGCGTCTGCAGCATCGCTCTTGCGCGGTGCAGCCGACTTCTTCTTGCGCGTCGGAGCCTTCTTGGTCGTCTTACGTCGCACTGCGGACGTCTTGGACGTGGCCTTCTTCTTGGATGCGCGCTTCGGCGCACGCTTTGCGGCCTTTTTCTTCCGTGCTGCCACGGTCGATCTCCGGTGTGTCGTTTGAGTGTGAGGGCGAGGAGGTCAGGATTCCTCAGGAGCCTTGACGCGCTCGACGAACTTGGCGACGCGCGTGTCGACCTTGATGAACTCGCCCGGGTTGAGATAGACGGGAACTTGGATCGTCGTGCCCGTGTCGATCACGGCCGGCTTGTTCCCGCCTTGTGCCGTCGAGCCCTTGACCCACGGCGTCGTCTCCGTGACCTGGAACGTCATGTGGTCAGGCAACACGACCGTGATGACTGCACCCTCGCACATCTTGAGGCTGCACATCGTGTTCTCTTTGAGGAACGGGAGCATGTCCTTGACCTTGTCCTCGTCCAGCGGCATCTGGTCGTACGTCTCGGGATCCATGAAGACGTAGTGCTCGCCATCCCGGTAGAGATACTCCATGTCGACCTTGTCGATGATCACCTGCTCGACCTTGGCCTTCGAGTCGAAGGTGATCTCGCGCGCTGCCCCCGTTTCGATGTTCTTCAACTTCGTGCGCACGAACGCGGAGCCCTTGCCGGGCTTCACGAACTGGAACTCGGTGATGTCGAACAGTTTCCCGTCGATCCGAAGAGTGATCCCGTTGCTGAACTGGTTGGTCGAGATAATCGGCATCGAAGGGCTGCTGAAGAGGAGGGTGGCGACACCCAGCGGCGCGCCCCGAGGTGGGGCACTGCGGACTGGGCCGATCAAACAGGCCATTGAACCGGTGGTTTCGGACCGATTCAAGGCAGCCGCGCGCGAAGTCGTCGTTCAGACGCCGGGCGGGTCGTGCGGCGATGGCCAGCGGAGAGGGGCGACGATGACGGCACACGCGATGCTCACGAAGGCTACGTGGAGCATCAAACGGCCCAGAGTGAGGGTCAGCAGGTAGCTCAGGGGATCTCCCCCGGCCGTATTGAGTTCGGCCGCCGGGCTCGTCCACGACGTGACGACGTAGGCCAGAGAGTAGGCCGCAATCTGGACGCAGACCACGATCGGGACGAGGCTGAGCCCCCGCGTGGCCCCCCGCCGCCAGCCCACGGCCAGCAGAATGAGGACCGCGATCCAGGTGACGTTCCAGCCGCGAACGTCGATCAGCTCATGGCCGATCGCCGCGGCGACCAGTGGGATGCGGTCGAGCCCCTCCTGCACCGCGTCGACGTTGAGGCGGTCGGGATAATGCTCGTCGAGCGCCGGAAATCCCAGGGACACGAGCCCCCAGAGCGCCAGGTAGACGCCGGCGCCGAGGCCCACGATCCCGGCCACTCGCCGCAGCCGCGCCCCGCGCGCGAGGACCAAGACACCGAGCCCCATCCCCACCGCGAGCGGCAGTCCCTCGTTCTTCGTCAGCAGCGCGAAGCCGAGCAGCAGCCCCGCCTCGAGGTGCGCGCGGTCGCGGCGCCCGTCGAGGGCATCGCTTGCGGCGAGCACGGCGCCCGTGACGAAGAGCGCCAGCGGGATGTCGGCCATGGCCGAGAAGGCGCCGGCACCGGGCGGCGGAAAGGCGAGGTAGCCGACGAGCGGCAGTGTCGCGATCCAGGCCGCGGCAAAGACGCCCGAGAGGACACCGACGCGTCGTGCGACGGCTCCGTAGACGACGAGCGTCGCCGCGACGGCGAACCACGGAAAGATCGCCGACGTGATGCGGTCGTCGAAGTTGCCGCTGAAGATGGCCGGCAGCGCGGCGACGTGCGAGACGAGGGGCGGGTAGCGCTGGTGCGTGAACGCGAAGAGCGGGTCGTAGGAGACGTCGCCGAGCAGCGAGCCATGCACGGCGAGCGCCTTGGCCTTGAACATCCAGCGCGTGACGGCGTCGAACTGGAACGTCGGTCGCACCCAGCCCGACCGGATGACCACCGCCAGCGACGCGAACGCGATCAGCGCGAGCACGACGATCGCGACACGCTCGCCCGTCGATCGCACGGCCGGCTCGTCGGGCGCCACGACACGCGCCCAACTCTTGCCCCGTGCTGCGGCCCCGACAGCGAGTGCGAAGACGGCGCCGGCGACACCGAACGTCGTCGCGGTGACACCCAACCCGACGAGGTCGAGCGCCATACCGAGGCACGCCGCGACGCCAAACCCGAGCATCCACGCGCGCCCGAGACGTTCGAACCCGTCCCGCGCGGGATCACCGAGCCACGCTCGATCGACGAGCGCGCCCAACACCGCGCACACCACGAGCACACCGGCGAGTTCGATCATGCGCAGACCCTCATCGCACGTGTTCCCAATACGGCGCCGGCCCACCGACGATGACGACGTTCGCCGACGCGTCCGTCGCGTCGCTCGTCGTGCCGCCGTGGTCCTTCGCCTCTCCGATCACGTGGCGCGGATAGAGGTCGTAGGCCAGGATCCAGCCCTCGTTGCGCGAGATGCCTTTGAGCTGCACGACGGCGTCGTCGGGCGTGGCCGCCTTGATCTCGTGCGCGAAGGTCAGCCAGCGCGTGAAATGCGGCGTGCGGCGCGGGTTGCCGGCGCGCAGCATGGCCCGCACAGGATCCGAAGAGCCGTCGGCCCCGCGGCCGTCTTCGCTCGCGGCGAGATCATCGAGGCGCACGGCGTGGAGTGGGTCTTCGGCGCCGAACCACGGCGGCATGACGTCGATCAACGGCATCCAACGCGCGATCCCGAGCAGCACGACGAGCAGCGCGATGGTCTGGGTGATCTGATCGCGATCCATGGGTCACCAGAGGACGAGGGGAACGCGCCGTGCGACGCGGCGGGGTCGGGATCCTATCATCGCCGACGAGACGTTTTCGTCCCCCACCGGATCAGCGCGCGTGCCGTCCTCCTCTTCGACTCCCGCACCGTGGCCCTGCGGCGTGCTCATGTGCACGCCGTCGGCCTTCACCGTCATCGACGTCAAGAACGACTTCATGCGCGGGAACATCGACCGCGTCGAGCGGCGCGTCGCCGAGCGCCAGTGGCGTGAGCTCGTCGAGCTCTACGAGCAGCTCAGGGTCGACGTGCATCTGCTCGACCCCGAACCGCGACTCGAGGACATGGTCTTCACGGCGAACACGGCCACCGTGCTGCCGCAGGCGACGGGCGACGACGTGACGGTGGTGATGTCGCGCATGAACCATCCCTCGCGTCAGAAAGAAGTGCCGCCGACGCGCCGTTGGTTCGAGCGCGCCGGCTTCGTGCCGCTCGAGCTGCCCGACGACTGCGGCACGCTCGAGGGCCACGGCGACGTCCTCGTCGTCCCCGAGCGACGCTTCGCCTTCGCCGGGTTCGGCGGCCGCACGACACGCCGCGCGATCGACGCGCTCCGTGAACTCGCCGGCATCCCCGTCATCCCGCTGCCGCTCGTCGGCGCGCCCTTCTACCACCTCGACACCTGCCTCGCCGTACTCGATGCGAACACCGTGCTCGTGCACGGCCCCGCCTTCGAACCCGGCGCACTGGCCACGCTCGCCGAACACATGCCGCGCTTGCTCGTCGCCGATCCCGGCGAGGCGCGGCAGGCCTTCGCGTGCAACGTTCATGCGCTCGAGAGCGGCGACGTCGTCATGCCGGCGCAGGCCACGAAGACAGCCGCGCAACTGACACGCGCCGGCTTCACGCCGCGCCCCGTCGACGTCTCGCAGTTCCACCTCTCGGGCGGCTCGGTGTTCTGCATGCGCCTCGACATCCCGGCGGTTCCTCGCGCTCGCGAGCACTGATCAGGATGTGCGACGCCGTGCCGAGCACTGCGGCACGTCAGGGATCGAGCGTGAACGAGAACACGACCGCGCCGTCCTTCGTCGGATCCTCGAGGTCGGTGCCGACGTACTCCACCGTCGCTCGCTCGCCCACGCTGACGCGGTAGTAGCCGCGCTTGCGCGTGCCCGTCACGTCGGTCATGTACTCGGCGATCCCGTCGTCGTCAAAGTCCATCGCCTTGCGATACCAGCCTTCGTCCGACCACGGCGGGACGTTCGAGCCGACCTGTCCGCAGGTCGCGTACACGACTCCTTCGCCGACTCCGTCGAGGCCCGGCTTCTCGCCGTAAGCCGCGACGTGATCGTGGAAGAGGAAGACAGCCTGCACGCCACCGCGCCGCAGCAGCGCATGCACGAGCGCTTGCTCGCCTTCGAACGGCGCCTCGGGCTTGCCTGTCTCCGTCGAGCGCAGGCTACCGCGTCCGTAGTGCCCGCAGCTGAACGGCTCCGTCGTGCCGCCCACGAGATGCTCGAGGAAGACGAACTTGAACGTCTCCGGCGTGGCGAGGACTTCGTTCGTCAGCCAGCCGAGCTGCTCGTCGCCGAGTGTCCACCCGCTGGCATTGGAAGGCAGCGTCGGCGTGAAGCGCATGACGTCGAGGAAGATCAAGCGGGCATCGCCGCTCACGACGCTGAAGAAGTGGCCCTTCTCGCTGCCCCCGTAGCTGTCGGCTGCGTTCGGGAAGTACGCAAGGCGTTCCTGTTCGCTCCATCCGCGCAGCTGGTTGCTGTGCGAGTCGCAGAAGTTCTGGCCGTAGCCCGCCTCGCCGTCGTGATTGCCGAGCATATAGAGCAGCGGGCGGCGCTTGCCGAGTCGACCGAGCAGATCGGTGCTCCACGTCTGGCGGTAGCGCAGCTGCACCTCTTGCTGGGTTGCCGCGGTCATCGCCCCGGCGTAGACGCCATCGACATCACAGGCCTTGCAGCCCGAGTTGCAGTGCGTCATGACGTCGTCGCCACCGACCACGACGAAGTCGAGCGCCTCGTCGGACGCCATGCGATCGAGCGTCGTCGTCAGGCGCGCGTAGGCCGGGACGTCGGGCGGCTGCTTGCACGTGAAGCGCGTCCAGACGGCGTAGGCGTGGCTGTCGGCAGCGATGCCGAACGTGACGGTCTCGCCGGGGGAGCGCAGCGTGCGGAACGACTGCACGGCGCGCGGAGTCCACTTTCCGGCCAACGGACGGGCGACGACGCGGTAGAAGACCTCGGCATCGGACGGCAAGGCGCGCAGATCGAAGCGCACAGGCGTCGCCGGCTCGACCGCGCGCGTGACGGTGCGGCGCACGTCACGGCGGTTGACCCCGTACTCGACGAAGACCTCGGCCGCGATCTCGGGCACCACCGTCAGGCCCACGCCGTCGGCGCGTGGGTGGGCGAGCAGCTCCTCGACATGGAAGGGCACGGCCTGACCCAGCGCGAGCGTCGCGCCCGCGAGGGCCGCGCATGCGAGGCGCGCCAAGAACGTCATCATCGGGAGGCCTCTCAGGATGTCGTGCGAAGTGGCCGGACGTTCGGGGCCCGAGCCGCAACTCAGCATATCCCGCTTCACGGCCCGCCGGGGGCTCAGGCGCCGCGCTGCCAGTCGCCGCTCTTCCCGCCCGTCTTCGACTCGATACGCACGTCGGTGATCGTGAGCGTCTTCTCGACGGCCTTGAGCATGTCGATCACCGTCAGCCCCGCGACGGACACGGCCACGAGCGCCTCCATCTCGACGCCCGTCCGCCATGAGGTCGTGACTTCGGCCTCGATCCGCAGCGTGTCGTCGCCCTCGGGGACGATCGTCACATCGACGCCATCGACCGGCAGCGAGTGACACAGCGGGATCAGTTCGGCCGTCCGCTTGGCCGCACCGATGCCGGCGAGCCGTGCGACTTCGAACACGGGTCCCTTCGGACCGCCCGATTTCAACGCAATCGATCGCGTTTCCGGACGCATGACGACGCGACCCGACGCCACGGCCCGTCGCTGAGTGATCGGCTTGTCACCCACGTCGACCATGCGAGCATGACCGTCGGGCGCCACGTGGGTGAGTTTTTCTGGATCGGTCACGTCGGCCATTCTATCCCTTGAATCGGGTCCCACGCACGGGCCCATTGCGTGCGTATGATGCGAAGCCTTGTCGGATCATCATTCGCCCGTCATACAGCCGAGGCGCACGGTCGTCCGAAGAGGCAGACAGGCACCTCGAGCCCCCACTCCCCAGAGGAACGACGAATGCTCACGACCTCGCTGCTGGCCGTCGCGCTCGCTTTGACCGCGCCGGCACCGGACGACCTGACCCAGCAGCTCGACGACGTGCTGTTTCGTCTCGAGGATGCCGCCGGCGCCTACCGCTGGACGCTGGCCGACGAGCTCACCGAGGTCACCCTCGAGGATTCCGTCACGACGGTGCCGCACCTGATCGAGGCCGGCCGCTCGGCACGTGGCAACGTCGCACTCGTGATCGCCCAGGCGCTGCTCGAGGCCGACGCCTCGGGGCCGGCCTCCGAGCTGCTCCTGCCGCTCCTCAACGGCCCCCACCGCAACGAAGCACTCACGGTGCTCGCCGATCGCGCGTTCCGCCGGCTCCCGGATGTCGCCGCGAAGCTGACGAACGAGCTGAACAACGCCAACACACCGATCCTCGAGCGCGTGCCCGTCGCACGTACGCTCGTGCGCGCCACGCGCGGTGAGGCCCGCGCCAACGCCGAGCGCTTCCTGCGCGACGCCATCGCGAGCGACGATCCCGACACGCGCGCCGCGGCGGCCTTCGCCCTCGCTCAGGTCTTCGACTACGAGAGCGCGCGTCCGGTGCTCAACGAACTCGCCAACGACCCGGGGCCGCACGGTGAACTCGCGCGCGCCTACATCGAGATCGACGAGAAGAACCGTCGCTTCGTCGAGCAGGTCCATCGGGCCGAGTCGAAGCCGGCACGCATCGACGAGGGCCTCGGCTCGGGCGTGGGATCGCTCAACGTTCTCGAAGAGCTGATCACGAAGATCCAGGAGAACCATCTCCTCGGCGACCAGCTCGTCGACGACGAAGGTCGCGAACGCCTCGTGACGGCCGCGGCCAAGGGCATGCTCAACGCCCTCGACCAACACTCCACGTACTTTTCGGCGGCCGAGTTCGAGCGCTGGATCCTCGACCTGCGTCGCAACTACGCGGGCATCGGCGCCTACGTTGACACGATCGACGGCATCTTCACGATCACGCGTCCGATCTACTCCGGCCCGGCCTACCGCGCGGGTCTGACCACGGGCGACAAGATCCTCGAGGTCGACGGCTGGCCGACGTACGGCGAGAAGAACGACGACATCATCAAGCGCCTCAAGGGCCCTCCGGGCACCGAGGTCTCGATCAACGTCTGGCGCGAGGGTTGGGAAGACCCGCAGGACTTCGTCCTCGATCGCGGCGTCATCCACATCCCGAGCGTCAACTACGACATGCTCCCCGGCGACATCGGCTACGTCGAAGTCGTCACGTTCGCCGAAGGCACGGCGGCCGAGCTGCTCGACGCCCTCGACGCGATGCGCGCCGAAGGCATGCGCGGCTGCATCCTCGACCTGCGCAACAACACGGGCGGCTACCTGAATGAAGCCGTCAAGATGGCGTCACTGTTCCTCGAGCCCAACTCGCTCGTCGTCTACACCGAAGGCCGCGGTGTCCCGCGCCAGAACTATCACTCGAAGAACTTCCGTGGTCGCTACAGCGGCCCGCTCGCCGTGCTCGTCAACCGGCGCAGCGCGAGTGCCTCGGAGATCGTCTCGGGTGCGCTGAAGGTCGAAGGCCGCGCCCCGATCATCGGTGAGAAGACGTTCGGAAAGGGGTCGGTGCAGTCGGCCATCCCGCTCGAGACACGCCCCGGCGACACGCTGAAGACGGACGTCAACTACAACGGACTCTACGACCCCGAGGACGAGTACGAGGATCTCGACAACAGCGGAACGTACACGTTCCCCGTGAACGTCAAGATCACCAACGCGCGCTACTACCTCGGCAACGACACGTCGATCCACACGGAGCGTGATCTCGATGGCCGCGTCGTGCAGGAGGGTGGCGTGAAGCCCGACGTCGAGGTCGAGTTCGAGGGGTTCGAGCCTTGGGAAACGGCTGAACTGGCGCGCATCTTCAACGACGCCCGCGACAGCTACAACGAGCGCAAGGCGGAGCTGACGGACGACGAGGACGACGTGGCCGACGACGGCTCGCCAGATCTGTCACTCCCCGCCTACAAGAACCCCTTCCTCGCCTACGTGGACGCACACTGGGACGCGCATCGCGAGACGTTCTACGAGTTGGCCGACAACGATCGCCGCGACCCGAACGCCTACCCCGAGTTCGCCGAGTTCCGCGAGGCGCTCGACACCCCGCTCAGCGATGACGTCCTGCGTCGCTGGATGCGCTGGACGGTGCGCGACCGCGTGGCCGACGACCGTGGTCAGCCGTTCCCGGGGATCCGTCAGTTTGGTGACTGGCAGGAAGACGCGCAGCTCCAGGCGGCCATCCGCAACCTCGCGGATCAGATGCACCTCGACCTCACGGACGTTGCGGGCCTCGAGACACTCGCGAAGGTCGAGGATGGAAAGAAGCGGCCGGTCGGGCGCTGAACAACGCTGGCGAACAACTGCGCCTCGGGCGCGAGCCGAAGTCGACCATGTGCGGCGTCGCGGATCACTCCGCGGCGCCGCTCGTCGTTGCGGGTGTCCTGCGCAGGAGCGTCAGTCGGCCGCTCGGCGAAACCCGGCGCTCAGCTCGCCGCCTTGGCGACGAGGACGCGCGCGCGGCCCTTGGGCTTCCACGCGCGGTCGAAGGCGTCATGGAAGTCGAAGCCGTCGCGGAAGTCGCTCTTGCGATCCGAGTCCTGCTTGTTGAGCAGCTGGCAGTCGACGAGGCCGAAGACGATCTCGCCGAAATCCTCGGTGGCATAGAGCCCCCACCGCTCGAGGACGAGTCGGGCCATCGGTCCGTACTGCGCAAGCGCGAAGTCGCGCAGACCGGAGAGCAGGTCCGTCGCGGCGATGTGGCGATCCGACTGGTCACCACGCGACTCGCCGTCCTGCTCGAGGACGAAGTCGAGCGCCTGGAAGACGAAGTGGTAGGCCTCAGGCTCGTAGCGCCGGTCAGACGCCGCGAGTTCCGTGATGCGCGTAGAAAGATTCATCGTCCACTCCTTTTGACCTCGATCCGGCGAGCGCCAGCCGCAGCACCTCGCTGCCGCTCGCGTCCCTCGATCGAGAGCACGTCACCACTGCCTGGTATCGGTGATGCGCCGCCATGCCTTGAACCCACGCTAGGGGTTGCGGACCGCGGCGAGGTCAGGCCCAACACCTAGCAGCGCATCCGTGACCCGGCATGTGTTCATTGTGGCGTCCGCGGAGCCGGAATCGAGTGGCAGGACGTCGGCGAATCGGCGGATTCGTCGGGTGCTGGCCACGCCGAGGTCGGCTCAGCGGGCGCCGTCGCGGGCGGATTGACCGCTGCCGCGAGCTGCCATGGTCAGCGACAGGCCGAGCGCCGTCCAGCACACGCTGCCCGGGACATGGCGTCGGACGTCCTCGGCGGCCTCGAGCAGGGCCCGCTCAGCGGCCGGCCAGTCGACGTTCGGACCACTGAGAGCCTCTGAGGGCGCCGCCAGGCCGTACGTGACCGTGGACGCCTCAGGACGAGCCTGAGTCAAGGCATGGTCGCGCAGGCGGGCGTGGAGCACGCCCACGGCCAGGCTGGCGGCCTCGCGCTCGTCGAGCCCCTCGCTGGAACGGACGAACGGGCCGCCGAGCGCGGCGTCGGCGTCGGCATCAACCCCACCATCGCCTACGGCTCGGAGCAGCTCCTGGATACGGGCCGCAAAGACCGACCCGGGCACGCGCCCGGCAAGCACGGCGTCGAAGGCTGCGAGCAAGGCCGGGGCATCGAGTGACGCGAGCGAGGCGAGCAGCCCGGGGCGCCCGCGACACAGCGCCCGCCAGGCTGGGTCGACGTCGGGCAGCGCATCCGCGAGCTCAGCCGTCGAGAGCGGCTGCAGGCGCAGCACCTGGCAGCGCGAACGGATCGTCTCGAGCAGACGATCCTCGCGCGCGGCGATGAGGATGAGACGCGAGCCCGCCGGCGGTTCTTCGAGCGACTTGAGCAGTGCGTTCTGGGCCTCGTCGTTCATGTCGTCGGCGCCGAGGATCACGACGAGCTTTCCGGACGCCTCGACGGGTCGCCAACCGAGCCCGGCGACGACCTGCTCGCGCACCTGCGCCACGGTGATCTCGTGCTGCGAGCCACGCGACTTGTTGTCCGCCTCCGTCGTCACGCCGCGCCGCACGACGATGAGATCGGGATGGTTGCCGCTGGAGATCTTCCGGCAGCTCGAACACACCTCGCAGGCACCACCGTCGTCACTCCTGGCGGGACACCACAGCGTCTGCGCAACCCAGCACACGAAGGTCGCCTTGCCGATGCCTTCCTCGCCGCTGACGAGCAGACCGTGCGGCACGGCGTCCTGTCGCAGTGCCGCCAGGACGTGCGCACGCGCCGCGAGGTGGCCCGTGACGCTCCGCGCCTCAGACGACACCGTCGAGTGCCTCGCGGATGGACTGCTCGACGTCATCGGGCGGCGGCGTCCCGTCCACGGTGACGAAACGCTCCGGCTCGCGCTCGGCGAGCGCCGCGAAGCCCGCAGCGACGCGTTCGAAGTACGCCGTGCCGCGCCGCTCGATGCGATCGGGTGCCCCGCCGTGAGCAAGTCGCTCGGCCGACGTCGCCACCGCGACAGCGACGAGCACGACACGGTCGGGCGCACGGCCACAGATCACCTCGTCGGCGATGCGCAGGATGCCGTCGACGTCGAGGCCGAGGCCGTAGCCTTGGTATGCGGCCGTCGAGTAGTGGCTGCGATCGAGCAGGACCGTCTGCCCCGCCTCGAGTGCAGGCAGGATCGTGCGTTCGTAGAGTTCGGCCCGCGCCGCCATGTAGAGCAGCATCTCGGAACGCGCGCCGATCGCGTCACCGTCGAGCAGCAGCCCACGGACCTGCTCGCCGAGCGGCGTGCTGCCAGGCTCGCGCAGCACGAGCACGTCGCGGTCGTGGCCGAGACGGTCGGCCAGACGCGTGATCTGCGTCGATTTCCCGCAGCCGTCGAGGCCCTCGAAGGCGATCAGGACGCCGGGTTTTGCGCTCACCAGTCGAGGTCGCGCTGAGCGCCCTCGATGCGCGCCTGGAGGTCGAGCACGAGCCGGTCGAAGCTCGGATCATCGGCGCGGCGCTGGTTCACCCGCCGGCGCGCATAGGCGACGACCGACGGCGACTGTTGACGCATGTGGCGCGCGACCTCACGCGACGACAACCCGAGGCTGTGCGCCGCAATGTAGATGCAGAGATGCCGCGCCGCGACGACCGGACGCGACTTCTCCGACGAACGGAGCCGCGCGATCGGCACGTCGAACATGTCGGAGACGACGTCGAGCAACGCATCGACGCTCGCCAGCCCTGCGTCGGGACGCGAGAGATAGCGTTCGACGGCCGCGTAGGGCAGCGCGATCCCTTCGCGCGCTGCCTTGCCCGCCGCGCGATCGAGCACCTTGACGGCGTCCGTCAACGTGCCGGCGCAATGAGCTGCCAGCGCCGGAACGATCCGCGCGTCGATGTTCGTGGACAGCGACGCTGCGACCGCCGCGAGGACCTTCTCGCGATCCTCATGCGAAGGCGCACCGAGCTCGGCGGTCATCCCGCAGTCGAGATAAGACTGCAGCCGACGGTCGAGCACGTGGATGTCGTGGGCGGGGTGACGCGACAAGACGAGCGCGCGTCCTCCGTGGTCGAGCACACGCACGAGCATCGTGAGCGCCTCGCGCTGCACACGCTTGCGAGCGCGCACGCGGTGGACCTCGTCGAAGATGACGACGTCGGCGTCGCGCCAGTTGTCGTGGAGTTGATCGAACTTGTTCTCGCGTGCGGCGCGCCCCACATCTTCGGTGAGCGCCTCACCCGACAACACGACAGGACGACTCACGCTTCCGTTCTGACGCAGCAAGCGCAGCGCGTGACGACCGAGTGCCGTCTTGCCCGTACCCGCTCCGCCATGAACGAAGAGCAGCGAGAAAGGCCGCGCGTCACTCGCGAACCGTTCGACGGCTCGGAACGCCAGGCTGTTGGCCTCGTGTTCCACGAACGGCGAGGCCGTGATTGCCGACGTCTCGAAGCGTGCGGTGGGCGTGTGCGCGACATCAGCGCGCGGCGCCGTGTCATGAACGCTCGTCTGGAGACGCACGCGACTTCCCGTGACATCGAAGAAGCACGTCTCGAGGTCACGCGTGTAGCGCGCGTCGACAGCCGTCTTGGCCGCATCGCTCGGAAGCTCGAGCATGAACAAGCCGCGGCGGAACGACGAAGGCCGGGACGCGTCGAGCCAAAGCTCTCGCGCTCTCTCTCCACGGAGTTGCGCGAATCGATCGCACACCTCCCGCCAAATAGCCACCGCCGGTTCGTTTATCACCCAAGGCGAAGCTAGCACTCGATCCCGGAACCTTGCAACCGCCCAACCGACAGCGTCACAGCTCGACAGGCCGTGAGCATCAGCGTCGCCGCGTCTCCCCCGGACCCACGCTGGCGTGACGCCCACGTTCCACGCACCGCCAGCGCTTGCAGCCGACGCGCGGGACGATCTCGCGAACTCGGCTCATTTGTTGGACGTCCTCGACGCGTGACGCCCCGCAGCAGGTCAACCTTCGACCTCGGCGAGTCGCGTGCGTGCCTCGGCTTGGATTCCCTCGAGCGGCGAGCCGGCCCCGCCCATCAGTCCTTGGAGGTGACCGAGTAGCCCTCCGGCATCGGACGGCGAGGAGGCGACCGGACGGTCCTCGAGAACGATCTGTGGGGAACGCATGCCGAGCACGAGACGCCACTGCGCGGCCGCCTCTTCGAGCTGGCCCGCGTCAGCGAGGAGGTCGGCGAGTTGCATCCGCAGCTGCGGGCGGTAGGGATCGAAGTCCACGGCCTCGCGCAGCAACTCGATGGCGACGTCGGTGCGGCCGTCCTCGATCGCGTAGCGCACGAGCGTGATGCGTTCGCCCAACGCGTTCTCGTCGTGCGTGACGACCTGCGTCAACAAGTCGATGAACAACTCGCGTTCATCTTCGGCATCGACCATGCGCAGCAGCTGACGCACGGCGGACGTCTGCGAGGTGTCGCTGGGGAACAAGTCGCGCGCCGCGAGAAGCAGTTCGCGTGCCACGGCTTCCGAGTCGTCGACATCATCGAGTTCGAGTTCCAACATCGCGAGCAGCGTGAGTCCGTCGGCTTCGATGTCGACACCGGCGTCCTTCCAGCTGCGCAGATGAGAACGAGCCTCGCGACGCTTGCCGTTCGCGAGCGCGTGCTCGGCGCGCACGCGTGCGACACCAGGCCCGTCGCCGCGCGCACGGATGAAGCGTGCGAGCGTCGCTTCGGCATCGGCGAATCGCCCGAGGTCGACGTAGGCCATCGCGAGCGGCAACAGCGCGTCGTCGTCGCCCGCCGACACGCGCTCGCGCAGTGCGTCCTTGCCTGCTGTTCGATACCGCGGGCGCAACTTCGCGCGACCGCCGATCACGTCATCGATGTACGTCGCGACCTGCGCGTCGAGCACGGTCGGATCGACTCCTAAGGCATGGCGAATCGCCTCGCCGGTCGAGCGGTCCTCGGCGAATGCCGCCACGAGATCGCGCAGCGTGTCGAAGCCGTACTCCGCCTCGACCACGTCCGCCACGATCGATCCGAGGTAGTACCCGAGGCCGATCGTCGAGCCGTCGCGAAACAGCTCGTCCATGCGCGTGATGGGCACGATGAGATCATTGGCGCGCGCCTCGAGCACTTCGCGGGCGTATTCACGGCCCCACGAAGGATGGAAGTTGCGCTCCTCGACGACACTGATGCCCTCCGTCAGCCAGCGCGGCACGCGCGCATCCGAGAGCGTGAGCGTGATGACATGGGCGTACTCGTGCACCAGCGTCTGGCGCCAGTGGAACTGACCGCGCAGCTCGCAAAGCGGGCTCAGCGTCGTGAACACGTTGCCGAAACACGCGCCAAGAGCCCCGAATCCGGAGAAGCCGACCGTGCGCACCGAAAAGTCGGCGTGCTTGTCGAACACCTCGACGAGCACGTCGTCGGTCGGGACGACACCCCAGCGCTCCTCCATCAGCACGCGTGCCTCGGCCAAGGCCTCGGCCATGAGCACGCCGGTGACGTCCTGTTCGCCGACCGGAAGCCGGAGAACGAAGCCCTCGTCGGTGCGCACCTCGAGCGTGTCCGTGATGCGCTTGAGGACCTTCACCATGTTCGTGCGCCACGGGTACGTGTAGGGACTTCGGCGAGCGTGCTCCTCGAGCGCCGCGCGCGCCTCCTCTTCACGCCCGACGTGCGCGAGACTCTGTGCAAGCACGGGCAGCGGCCGCTCGTCGTCAGGCTCGAGTTCGAGAGCCTCCTTGAGCGGCTCGATGGAATCGGCGAAGCGATAGTGCGACTGGAGCACCTCCCCGATCAGCGCCAGGTAGGCCGCGCTCTGCGGATGCGCCGCCGTGAAGGCTGCGCGCGCCTCGGCGGCCCCGGGACGCGCGCCGATCGTCAACGCCGCGGCGCGGAGCGCCAAAGCGTCGCGGTGACGCGGGCGCTCCACGAGCACCGTGTCGGCATCATCGAGAGCCGCATCGGCTCGCCGCGCGAGAAGGTGCATCTTCCCACGCACCGTCAACGCCTCGGGCAGCGTGGGGTCGCGCGTCAGGGCCTTGCTCAGCGCCCGCGCGGCCAGCGTGCTGTTGAAGCCGTAGATGAGCTCGCGAGCGCGCACGACGAGGGCTTCCTTGTCGTGCGGGACGACATCGAGCACGTCGTCGAGAATCGTCAAGACCTGATCACCGCTCGTGCCCGTCTGACGCGCTTCGTGGAAGACACGCGCGAGCAAGACGAGCACCTCCGTGTCACGCACCTCGTAGTTCGGACCGCGACGGCCGTTGAGTGCCTCGTCGGCGAAGACGAGCGCTTGGTTGGCGAGCTCGATGCGGCGCAAGAAGAGCAGCAGTCGGCCGAACTCCTTCAGCTCCGCGCCGGACAGCGAGCGATCGTCTTTGACGGCACGCACGGCATCCGTGGCGACGCGCTTGGCCACCTCGCGCTGCCCCAGTCCGTCGAGCGCCGCGACGCGCCACGACTCGCGCCGCAGGGTCGACACGGCGCGCGCGGAATCGGCGAGATCGAGCAGCCGTTCGTGGTTGCCCGCGCGCAGATACACGCGCGCTTGGAGCGAAACGGGCGCAGCATCACCGAGCACCTCGATGTGCTCCGCGACCTCCGCCAAGCGACCGCGTTCGAGTGCCGCCTCGGCAGCCAGTGATCGCGCCCGCACCGACCTCGGGTAGTCGAGCAGGTACTCTTCGAGATCCTGCTGCGTCGCGTAGGTTCCTCCGCGTTCGATCTGGCGCTCGAGCTCGTCGAGAAACGCCAGATCGTCGGCCGTCTCCTGTTGCGCGGCGGCCAGCCCCGCGCAAAGCGCAAGGGCGACCATGGCGAGTGTGCGGCGAATCATGACGACGTCTCCAGCGAAGGGGCACCCCATGCGACGAGGCGCTCGGCTGCCTCTCGACAGCGTTCGTCAGATGGCATGAGAGCGAACCGCACCATCCCGGAACCGGGCGACCGTCCCGTCGACTGCACGACTTCGGCCAACCACTCGCCCGGCATCGCGACGATCGCCGTCTCCGACGAGAGCAACTGCTTGGAGAACGACACGCCGGACTCATTGTTGGGTGCTCGGACCCAGAGATAGAACCCCGCGTCGGGCTCCGCCACCTCGCAGCCGATCGAACGCAGGGCCGGAACGAGCAGGGCCGCTCGCTCGCGGTACCGCTGCCGAGCTGCGGCCGGGGCGTTCTCGTCCGCGAGCGCCGCGATGGCTCCGTCCTCGATGTAGCGTGGGACGCCCGAGTCGATGTTCGTCTTGAGTCGCCGGAGATACCCCACGGCCTCGGGATCGCCGGCAACGAAGCCGACACGACTGCCCGTCATGCACGAGCGCTTGGACAGTGAGTGGAAGGCGAGCACGTGATCGAGCCCCGTCTCGAGGGCGCTGACGGGCGGGGCGTGCGCGAAGAGCTCGCTGTAGGCCTCATCGGAACAGAGCAGCACTCCGCGCGCCCGGCACTGGTCGGCGAGGCGCGTGAGCTCGGCGAGGCTCGCCATGCGTCCCGTGGGCACGTGTGGCTGTGTGACCCAAACGACGCGCAGCCGTTCGGCGACGTCGTCGTCGAGTGCATCGAGGTCGGGCAGCAGTGGCCCGTCGCGCTCGACCGCGTAGAGGACGACGCGTCCTTCTGCGAAACGCGTGCCGGAGACGTACGGCGGATAGCCGGGCGAGGGACACAGCACGACGTCGCCGGGATCGACGAACGCCTCGGGCAGGTGAAAGATCGATTCCTTGCTTCCGATCGACGCCGTCAGCTGCGTCGCTGCATCCAGCTCCACGCCGAAGCGGCGCCCGAGCCACGCCGCGGCGGCCTGGCGCAACGCGTCCGAGCCGACGTAGCTCGGATAGCCCGAGCGCGCGTGCGACACGACACCGGACCGGATCGCCTCGATCACGACGTCGGGCAGAGGCTCGGTGGGGTCACCGACACCGAAGTCGATGACGTCGGCACCGGCGGCGCGACGTTCATCGCGCAGCCGGTCGATCTCGGCGAAGGCGTAGGGAGGGAGGGACGTCAGGCGCGTCGCGGGCTTCACGGAAAACCGACCTTTCGTCGCACTCAGCGACTCTCGGGTGTGCGTCAGGGGCGATCGGACACCCAGTGGGCACCGTCGCTGAACCACTCCTTCTTCCAGATCGGCACGCGCTGCTTGAGCGTGTCGATCAGCCAGCGTGACGCCTCGAAAGCCGCCGGCCGGTGCGGTGACGACACCGCGATGGCGACGGCGATGTCGCCGATCTCGAGCCGCCCCGTGCGGTGCACGATCGCGACGCGATGCGCTCCGTGATCCCGCTGCGCTTCACGCGCGAGCTCCTCCATCTCGGAGCACGCCATCTCACCGTACGCGTCGTAGTCGAGATGTGTGACGCCGCGCTCGGCCGTGTTGTCGCGCACGCGTCCGAGAAAGAGCACGGCGGCTCCGTCGCTCGAATCCTCGACGGCGTCGAGAACCGCAGTGACGTCGATCGGCGTCGCCTGCACCGCGATCGTCGGGGCCTCGGAGGAGTCAGCCACCGGACACCGGCGGAATCAACGCCACCTCGTCCAAACGGGAGACCTCGTCGGCCCACGACGCGTAGCGCTTGTTCACGGCGATTCGGAAGGCCGCCTTCGTCAGTTCGGGATGACACTTCCGAAGCGCCCGCTCGAGCGCCTCGACAGACTGGATCTCTCCCTCGTCGGGCCACGGCAAGGTCCGCGCGCCGAGATCCTCGGCAAGCCCAGCGAAGACGTGAATCGTCATCGGTCAGAAGGGGACTTCGTCGAAGCCCTGGTTGTCGCTGCCGCCGGACGGGAATCCTCCACCGCCGCCACCAGCTGCTCCGCCGCCGCCGCCGCCGCCGCCGCCGTACGACGACTGCTCGGCACCGCCGCCGAAGCCTGCGCCACCGCCGCCACCACCCCCACGAGCCGAGACGAACTCGAAGTTGTCACCCGTGACGCTGAGCTTGCTGCGCTTCCCACCGCCATCCTTGGCTTCCCACTGACGGAAGGTCAGGCGCCCCTCGATGAAGATCGGATCGCCCTTCTTGAAGTACTGAGCGATCACCTCACCACGACGTCCCCAGAAGTCGACGTCGACGAAGGTCGTTTCTTCGCGCTTCTCGCCGCCGGGACCACCGACCGTGTACGTGCGGTTGATCGCCATTCCGAGCGCCGTGACCACCTGGCCGCCCTGAGTCGAACGAACCTCGGGGTCGCGGGTCAGGTTGCCCAAGAGAATGACCTTGTTGAAGTTGCCCATGACGGCTCCTGAGGTGAAAGGCGGCGCAAACGCGGCGGCGGGAATGGCTGTTGATCGGGCGCCGGCGCGTGAAAACGCGGCGCTGAAACGCCCATCGTACTCGTTCGTCCCACGACCCCCAGCGCGGATTTCCTCCAGGTCGCCGGGGCGGTGTGTCGAAGGACCTCTTCTGGAGGCCTTGTCGTGACGGCAGCGCCGACGTTACAACGCGGCCCCCCTCGAATGGACGGATCATGAGCGACTCGCCACGTCAGAATGAACGCCGCCTGCACCCGCGCTTCTCGCTCGACGGGAGCATCGACCTCGGCTCAGGCCAGGACGGCCGCGCCGTGCTGCGCGACCTCAGCCGCTCGGGTCTCTCCTGCGTGTCGCCGGTCGCATTCGAAGACATGACCGTCCTCGAGATCACGCTGCCGCTGCCGTTCCCCGAAGGCCACCGGGGCCTGACCGTCGGCGGCGCCGTGGTGCGCTGCGAGGCGCTCTCGGACGGCACGGGCTACACGCTGGCGATCTTCTTCACGCAGATCGACAACGAATCGCGCCAGGTGCTCGACGACTTCCTGGCGCTCAAAGCCAGCTGACCCACCGTCACGACGGCGCCTGACCGATGACGATGCGCTCGATGCCGGCCAGGTCGGCGTCGATCGTGACGTCGACGAAACCCGCCTCGCGCAGCGACGCAGCGACGGCACGCGCCTGACCGAGGCCGACCTCGGTCACGAACCAGCCGCCGCCGACGAGCACATCGCGCGCCTGGGACACGAGCGTCGCGTACATCGCGTGGACTGAATCCTCCGCGGGGACGAGCGCGGAACGCGGCTCATGGTCGCGCACGTCGACATCGAGCGAGGCGATCTCGGCGGCCTCGACGTACGGAGGGTTCGCCACGACGACGGCCACACTCGACCGGGCCAGGGCCGCCAGACCGTCGCCCTGCACGAGCAGCACGCGACCGCGCTCGGCGTAGCGCGCGACATTCACGGCCGCGCAGGCGAGCGCCCCGGCCTCGATGTCGACGGCGACGACCGGGCGCCGCGAACACAACGCCAGCGCCAGGTTCCCGGAGCCGGTTCCGCGATCGACGATCGGCCCCGGCGGCACGACACCCGCGGCAAGCCGCGCCTCGACGGCGTCGACGATGCCCTCGGTTTCGGGACGCGGCACGAGCACGCGCTCGTCGACGACGAGATCGAGGTCGCGGAAACCACGCTCGCCGACCAGGTAGGCCACCGGTCGCCCTGACGCAGCTCGCTCGCGGACGAGCGCCGTGTAACGCACGTGTTCCGCGGACGTCAGTCCACTGTGGGTGATCAGCCGCGCGCGCTCGACGCCCAGCACGAACGCCAAGAGCACCTCGGCCTCGAGCCGTGCATCACGCGCCCTACCGGCGCGCTCGCGCAGCGCGCGAGCCGCCGACCTCAGGGCGTCCTCGGCAGCAACGACCTCAGCGACGGCGCTTGCGTCCGCCCTTGGCGTCGCCGTCACCGTCAGCGGACTTGTCCTTCGTCTTGTCCTTCTTGGCCTTACCCTTGCCGCCCTTGTCCTTGGACGCGGCGCGCTTGGCGGCCTTTTCCTTCTCCTCGGGCGTCTTGCCCATGACCTTGCCGATGGTCGTGAAGAGCTGCAGGACGACGACCGTCGAGCCGACCAGCGTGAGCATCACGCCCGTTCCCGTCGCCGTAAAGACCCCCGCGATGCGGTCCATGATCCCGACGTCGCCCATCGCCCCCCAAGCTTCGATGAAGCGCTTCCAGCTCGCCTCGGCCGGGATGAGCATGAACACGATCGGCATGATGCGCTGGCGACCGGTGTAGATGGCGCCGCACGTTGCGTAGATGAGCCACAGCGCGAGCATCATGACGATGGCGCCGATGGGCAGCTCGTAGCCAGGCACGAGCGCGTGGATCAGCTCGAGCGTCGGGGCTGCCGCAGCATCGCCCTCGGCGGCCAGCTCCGCGGCCACCTCGGACTCGACCTTGGTCGACCAGGGCAGCAGTGAACCGACGAAAACCATGAGGCCGCAGCCGAAGAAGCGGTAGAGCTCCTTGAGCGCCGTGCCACTGAAGAAGCGCGAGCCGAAGGACGGCGGCGGCGGCGGTGCGCCGAACTGCCAGACCCAGCGGCCCTGCGTGGGATCAGCCATACCGGCGGCTGCGACGGCTTCGGCCTCGGCGGGCTCGAGCGTCGTCTCCTCAGCCACGATGGACGTGGCAGAAGTGGCGTCGCCGGGCTCGGCCGCCTCGAGATCGA
Source organism: Planctomycetota bacterium (assembly GCA_029259745.1). Lineage (GTDB taxonomy): Bacteria > Planctomycetota > B15-G4 > B15-G4 > B15-G4 > OFTM221. Next base: position 17,141 of record JAJDEO010000048.1, on the reverse strand, counting down.
GGTCGAGATCCAGGTCGAGGTCGTCGCCGTCGGTGTCTTTCGCGGGGTCGGTCACGTCAAGATGCTCCTGTCGAGAGGGCGGCGAGTTTCTGCTCTAGATCGTGCTCGGTCAAATCAGAGATCAACTTGTCGAGCTGGCCGAGCAGGATTTGCTCCAGCCCGTAGTTGGTCTTGATGCGGTGGTCGGTGACACGATTCTGCGGCCAGTTGTACGTCCGGATGCGTGCTGAGCGGTCGCCCGAACCGATCAAAGAGCGCCTCGTGGCGTCCTCATCGGCCTTGCGGGCCTGGCGTTCGGCGTCGAACAGACGCGTCCGCAGCATCTTCATGGCCTTGGCCTTGTTCTTGTGCTGGGACTTCTCGTCCTGGCACTGGACCACCGTGCCGGTGGGCTCGTGCGTGATGCGGATGGCGCTCGAGGTCTTGTTGACGCTCTGGCCGCCGGGGCCCGAGGAGCGGTACGTGTCGATGCGCAGGTCGCCCTCGTCGATCTCGAACTCGACGTCTTCGGCTTCCGGCATCGCCGCGACCGTGGCGGCAGACGTGTGGATGCGCCCTTGCGATTCGGTGGCAGGGACGCGCTGCACGCGGTGCCCGCCGGACTCGTAGCGCAGCAGCTCCCACGCGTCGGCGCCCGCGATCTCGAGCGTGCACTCCTTGTACCCGCCGACGTCGCTGGCACTGGCCGACAGGATCGCCGTCTTCCAGCCGCGGCTCTCGGAGAAGCGCGAATAGACCTTCACGAGGTCGCTGCAGAAAAGGCTCGCCTCGTCTCCGCCCGTGCCCGCGCGGATCTCGAGGATCACGGTGCGGCCCTTGTCGGGATCGTCGTCGACGACCTCACGCTTCATCTTCTCGGAGATGATCTCGAGGTCGGCGGCGATCTCCGCCAGCTCGACCTCGGCGAGCTCGCGCATCTCGGCGTCGAGCCCTTTTTCTGCGAGCAGCTCTTCGGTCGATTCACGCCGCTGCTCGAGGTCAGCCCACGTCGCGTAGCCCTCGGCCTTGGAACGCAATGCACCCATCTCGCGCGCGACGGACGCCATGCGCTGGGGATCAGCGTGCAACTCGGGATCCTCGAGTTCAGCCTCGAGTTCGGCGTAACGCTGGGCGGATGCTTTGAGTGAATCGAACACGTAGGGCAGCCTGTGGTGAAGGTGCTTCCGTTCGTGATGGGATCCGCGCCGTCGCGATCAAGACACGACGACGTGGACACACCGACGGGAGCGCCGAACCCTGGCAACGCAGAGATCGGCCCCGGATCTTGCCACGGACGGAACAGCTCGCGCCACGGGCCGGCTGCGGGCTGCGACGGCGGTCAAGCCGCCGCGGCGAAGCCCGCGCGTGCGGTCACGTGGAGGTGCTGGCTCGACGCGAACCGAAGCGACGGTTGAACTTCTCGATCCGACCGGCGGTGTCCACGAAGCGCTGCTGACCCGTGTAGAACGGATGGCAGGCGCCGCAGATTTCGACGTTGATCGACTCGACCGTGGCGCGCGTCTCGAACGAGTTGCCGCAACCACAGGCCACCTTGCAGGTGACGTATTCGGGATGGCCTTCGGACTTCATGCTTCTGCTCCGTAGTGCGGTCTGGACATGCCTCAGGTGTGGGCACGGCCCCGCAGAGATGGTGACTCGCCGATTCGCGAAAGTTCAGTCGCAGACGAACCGCACAGGCTAGTGGGCCAGATCGACCCGCGCAAGCGCTGTGCTGACCTGAGATGCCGGGGCACAGGGCCGGTTACAGGCCTTCGCGGGGGACGGCTCGGGCGAACAGATCCGCCGGAATCGTGACCTTGTCGCCGACCTTCAGGCCGTTGTCGGCCGCCCAGCCGCCGCGCAGCTCGAGGACGAGGATGCAGGCCTTGTCCGAGTGGAAGCCCGGGAACTCGACGGCCGGCGGGCAGTTCTGGTGCAGCGTCTCGATCGTGCCGTCGTCGGCCAGGAACATGATGTCGAGCGGGATCAGCGTGTCGCGCATCCAGAAGCGCTTGACGGTGCGCTCCTCCTCGGGGAAGACGAACAGCATCGCCTCGTCGTCGGGGAACTTCGTGCGGAACTTCATGCCGTGTTCGCGCGACGGGCCGTCGAGACACAGCTCCGCCTTCAGCGTCTTGCCCGCCACGACGATCTCGGCCGTGGGCAGCGCGCCCTGGGGCTCGCGCGTGACGGCCGACGTGTAGGTCGGCTCGTCCGAACACCCCGTCACGAGCGTCGGCAGCAACGGCACACCGATGATGACGGCAAGCACGACGAGCACCGCGCGCAGGTCGAAGCGTCGAGGGGATCGCGCGCAGGGGCGGCAGGGCGAAGTCATGTCGAGCTGTTCCAGCGGGTGACGAGTTCGTTCACGAGGGCCATCGGCAACCCGACCACATTATCCCAATCGCCAGACTCGAGCTGGGCGAAGGCTCCGGCGTCACCTTGGATGGCGTAGCTGCCGGCCTTCCCGCGCCACTCGCCGCCGTCGAGATAGCGAGCGAGCGTGGCGACATCCAGCTCGTCGAAGCGGACCGTCGAGACCGCTGCGTCCACGATCGCACGCCCGCTGGCCAGGTCGTGCAGTGCGACAGAACTGACGACCTCGTGCCGGCGCCCCGACAGCGAGCGCAGCATCGCCTCGGCCTCGGCGCGGTCGGCGGGCTTGCCGAGCGTCACATCATCGCGAGCGACGACCGTGTCGCCGGCCAGCACCATCCCCGCTCGCTGCGCGACGGCCCTCGCCGAGGCCGCCGCTTTGTCGAGCGCGAGTCGACAGGCGAGCGCGCGCGGAGACTCTCCGGCACGCGGCGTCTCGTCGACATCCGCGGGTTGCACCGTGAATGACCACCCCGCCGCGGCGAGCAACTCCGCACGCCGCGGTGAAGCCGACGCGAGCACCCAGGGCCCGAGTCGCGCAGCCTCGCTCAGGCCAAGAACTCCTTCATCGACGGCGTCCAATCGTCCTCGTCGAGGTCGCCCAGCTGACCCAAGTGGGCCTGCAGCGCGACGTAACGCTCCGGCGGACACAGGTCACCGAGTTCCTTCTTCGCCTTCGTGACGGCCGCGCTCTCCGTGAGCCCGACCATCTTCGCGACGTTCGCGACCTCACTCGAAATCGCAACGAGCTTCGACGTGTCGCCCGACATCCACTGCACCATCGCGTAGGCGTTGTGGATCCCGAGGTCATCGAGGTCTTCGAGGAACTCGATCTGTTCCTTCATCTTGAGTTCGGTAAGGAAGTCGAGGTCGGTGTCGTTCCGGTCGTTGTAGACCTGATCGATCATCTCCTTGATGCGCTCGGCGCGTGGATACATCTTGCGCAGGGACGAGGCACGGTTCGTGCCCAGCATCATGCGCCCGAGTTCCGACGGCGTGCTCGCACGCACCTCGTTCCAGTCGACGAAGTCGTCACGCAGCGACGCGAGCGCCTTGATCGCCGTCGAGTGGGAAGCCCCCTCGCGCAGGATCAAGTAGATCGCATGCTCCATGACGTCCTCGAGCTCCGGCGTTTGAACTTCGCCGAACGACTTGTCGAGACGCTCGAGCAACGAAGCCAGACGTCGCTTGCGCGCGGCGACACTCGTGCCGCCAGGCACCTTCGACTTCGGCTTCGCCGCAGGCTTCGCGGACGAAGCCTTCGTGGAGGTAGTCTTCTTCTTCGAAGCCGTCGTCTTCTTCTTGGACGTCTTCTTCGTCGCCTTCTTGGCGGCCTTTGCCACGGCTGTCACTCGCCTCAGCCCTCGCCGCCCTCAGAGGCGGCGGTGGCTGTGGAAGACTCGGTGGCTGCAGCTTCGGCGGCAGGTTCGATGGGCGCAGACGGCGCGCTGGCGTCACCGTCGAGGGACGGCTTGTCCGCCGGCGGGTCGAGCTTGGGCTCGGCCGGGAGCTCGTGACCCTTGCGCACACCGGCGCGCTTGAGGATCGACGCGACGGTTTCACTCGGGAGCGCGCCGGTGTTGATCCAATGCAGCGCACGCTCGCGCTTCAGGATCACCTTCTCGACGAAGGTCTTGGCGCGCGGATCGTAGCTGCCGAGTTCTTCGATCGGCTGCCCGTCACGGCGGGTGCGCGAGTCGAAAGCGCAGATGCGGTAGAAGGGACGGTTACGACGTCCCACTCGCTTGAGGCGAAGGCGAACGGCCATGGTTCTGTGGTTCTCCGAGGTGGGTCGCGGCGACGACCCGGCGTGTGTTGCTGCGTTCCGTTGAGCGCAGCGTGGTATGTCAGCGGCGACGGCGCGACTTCTTGCGGCGCTGTCGTTCTTTCTTGCGGTCTTTGCGTTTGTCGTTGCTCGATGCGGTCGGACGTGGTGCGCCCCCGCCGAGCCCCGGCATTCCAGCCATCCCGGGCATGCCCGGCATTCCACCGGCGCCCATCATCTCCGACATGTCGGGCATCCCGCCGGGCGCGTCGTCGCCCCCGCCGGTGAACTTCGACATCATGCGACCGAAGAGCCCCTGCTTCTTCATCTGGCTCATCATCTTGCGCATCGTGTCGAACTGCTTGAGCAGGTCGGTCACAGCTTGCATCGATGACCCGCTGCCCTTCGCGATGCGACGGCGGCGACTCTGGTCGATGACTTCAGGACGCTGGCGCTCGGCCGACGTCATCGAAAGGATGACGGCTTCGGTTTTTCCGAGCAGCTTGTCGTCGAGCATCGAGGCGTCGAAGCCCTTCGGCATGCCCGGCAGGTGGCCGAGCAGCGAGCCGAGCGAGCCCATCTTCGAGATCGATTGCAGCTGACTGAGGAAGTCGTCGAGCGTGAAGCGGTCTTCCATCATCCGCTTCATCTGCTTCTCGGCCTCCTTCTCGTCGACGACCTTCTGGGCCTTCTCGACGAGGGTCACGACATCACCCATGCCCAGGATGCGCCCGACGAGGCGATCGGCATGGAACTGCTGGAGGTCTTCGGTCTTCTCGCCGACGCCGACGAAGCGCACCGGCGCTCCCGTGACGTGACGTACCGACAGCGCCGCGCCACCGCGCGTGTCGCCGTCGAGCTTCGTGAGGATCACGCCGCTGAGCGGCAAGGCCTCCTTGAACGCCGACGCCGACGTGACGGCGTCTTGGCCCGTCATCGCGTCGCAGACGAAGAACGTCGTGTCCGGCGGAACCGCCTCGGCCACGCGCTTCAACTCGTCCATCAACGCATCGTCGATGTGCAGGCGACCGGCGGTGTCGATCAGGACGACGTCGCGCCCTGTCGCCCGCGCTTCTTCGAAAGCCTTCTTCGCAAGCACCTCGGGCGCATCGCCGGGCACGTGGAAGACGGGCACGTCGATCTGCCCACCGAGCACGCGCAACTGTTCGACGGCAGCCGGGCGCTGAATGTCGGCGGCCACGAGCAACGGCTTCTTCTTGCGCTCTTTGAGCCACACGGCGAGCTTGGCCGTGGTGGTCGTCTTACCCGAGCCCTGCAGCCCCGCCATGAGGATGACGGTCGGGCGCGTGGGCTTGCCGTACGTGATCGGCTCGTCGTCGCCCTCGTCGGGCGACATGATGTCGACGAGTTCGTCGTGGAAGATCTTCACGAGCATGTCGCTCGCCTGGACTTCCTTGACGACCTCTTGACCGATCGCCTTCTCGCGCACGCGCGCCAAGAGATCGCGCACGACGCGGAAATGCACGTCGGCCTCGAGAAGCGCAGCGCGCACTTCTTCGAGGGCAGCGTCGACGTGGCTCTCGGACAGTCGACCGGCACCGGTCAACTTCGAGAACACCGACGACAGGCGATCTGTCAGCGATTCGAGCATCGGGCTCAATCACGCGGGGTCGGGCGTCGGGGCCTTTGGAAGCCCCGGACGAAACCCCGATGACTTACCATTCAGGCCGGTGTTTCTCAAGCGGTGGCTGCTCCATGCGCTCGATTCGCGCCCCCAGCTCGGCCATCCGGGCGTCGATCCGCTCGTATCCACGGTCGATGTGATAGACGCGCCGGACAGTCGTCGTGCCCTCCGCGACGATCCCGGCCAGCACCAGGGCCGCCGAGGCGCGCAGGTCGGACGCCATGACCGTGGCTCCCGAAAGGCGCGGCGCCCCCTCGACGATGGCCTGGGTGCCCTCCTTGCGGATGCGGGCCCCGAGCCGCAGCAGCTCGGCGATGTGCATGAAGCGGTCGGGGAAGATCCGCTCGGAAACGACCGAAATCCCCTCGGCGACGCACATCGCGGCCATGATCTGGGCCTGGAGGTCGGTCGGGAAGCCCGGGAACGGCAGCGTCGTGACGTCGGTGGCGCGCAGTCGATCGGCGGCCGCGACGGTCATCCACGTCTCGCCGTGGTCGATCTGGGCCCCCATCAGGCGCAGCGTCTCGGCGACAGCCGTGAGCTGGTAGGGGTCGATGCCGGTCACCGTCACCTCGCCGCCCGTCATCGCAGCGCCGACGAGGAACGTCCCGGCTTCGATCCGGTCGCCCTCGATCGTGACCTCGGCGCCGTGCAGCCGCTCGACGCCCTCGACGATGAGTCGATGGCTGCCGATCCCCTCGATCTTGGCGCCCATCGAGACCAGGCAGCGCGCCAGGGCCGTGACCTCGGGCTCCATCGCCGTGTTCTCGATGCGCGTCGTTCCCTCGGCCAGGACCGCGCCCATGAGGACGTTGCCCGTGGCGAGGACGCTCGGGCCGAAGTGCGTCCCGAGGTAGAGATCGGCGCCGTGCAGGCGCCCGCCGCTGCGCGCCACGAGGTAGCCCTCGTCGACGGTGATCCCGGCTCCGAGCGCGTTGAGCCCCTTGACGTGCTGATCGACGGGACGCACCCCGAAGACGCACCCGCCCGGCATCGAGACCGCTGCCTTGCCACGCCGGGCGATCAGCGGCCCGAGCACGCAGATCGAGGCGCGCATGGTCGAGACGAGGTCGTAGGAGGCCCGCGACGGCCCCGTCGGGTCGGCGTGCAGGGTGAGCGTCGAGCCCTCGCGCGTCGCCGTGACACCCAGCTGTTCGAGGATCAGCGCCAGCGTCGCGACGTCGCGCAACGCCGGCACGTTGTGGATCACGAGCGGCTCGTCGGTGAGGAGTGCCGCCGCCATGATCGGCAGCACGGCGTTCTTACTTCCCGCAGCAGCCACACGCCCAGCGAGCCGCGCCCCGCCCGTCACCTCGAACTGATCCACGCGTCACTCCTCTCGTCCACGACCGCCCCACGATCGCTGGTGGGACCCACAGAAGGGGCTCATCCCCTTGACATGGCCCCCTTGCTGTCTAACATCACGAGATTCGCTCGCGCCCATCTGGAGCGTTGTCGGGGAGCAGGGCGAGCCTAGGTCGTGTGGTGTCGTGACGCAACGAGCAGAACAACGCGCGTCGGGTTTTGACATCGCAGCACGACCGTCGTGCTCGCTCTTGGTTCCCGAACACCGCCCGCCCTCCGTTGTTCAGGACGCCCATGTCGGACCAGACCACGTCGGACCAGACCACGCCGGACCAGGCCATGCCGGACGAGACCACGCCGGACGAGACCACGCCGGAAGAAACGACGGCGTCGGAAGACACGACGTCCATCGAGGGCGAGACGTCCATCGAAGGCGACGGGCTCTCCACCCTCGAGACCGACGCCGACGATGAGTTCGACGAGTTCGATGAACTCGACGAGCCGGTCATCGAAACCATGCCGATGCGCGACTGGATGAGCGCGGCGCCCGTCGACTGGGCCGGATTCGTGACGCTCAGCCGCGAGATCAACGAAACCAAGGCGAGTCGCAACTCGTTCCGCGATTGGGTCGCGAAGCACGTGCCCGAAGACGACATCCTGCGTCGCGGCATCGGCCTCTACGCCTGTGGACTGGCACGCGAGGCCGCCGAGCTGCTCACCACCCAAGGCGACGACCTGTCGCGCCTGCTGCTCGGCAAGTCGTTGATCGAGATCGGTGATCTCGACGGAGCCATCGAAGCGCTCGACCCGCTCACGGCGTCGAGTCAGGTCGGTCTTCAAGCGCAGCTCGCGCTCATGGAGATCGCGGCCCGTCGCTTCGACGCCGACCTCGCCCAGGCAGGCTTCGCGAATCTCGAGAAGCTCGGCGCCTCGAAGGCCGACATGTCCTACGCCGAAGGCCTTGCGGCCGAAGCGCAGGGTGAGCACGAGGCCGCCGTGTCAGCATGGCGGGCCGCGCTCGCCGAAGAGCCGCTGCACCCCGGCACGCTCTTCCAACTCGCCTTCCGCCTCGACCTCGATGGCGAAGACGACGAGGCCTACGAACTCTACGCACACTTCGCCAACGGCGATGTCACCCCGCACGCGGGTGCGATCCTGAACCTCGGCATGATGGCCGAGGATCGCAACGACTTCGAAACCGCGCAGAAGTGCTACCGCTGGGTCGCGACGGCCAACCCGCTCAACAACTGTGCGCGTCGCTACCTCGCAGACGCCGAGGCTGCCGATGACCAGTTCTACGACGAGTCGCGCGAACGCAAGGCCGACAAGCAGAACGCGGTGCTGCGCATTCCGGTCACCGACTTCGAGCTGTCCGTGCGCGCACGCAACTGCCTGCAGCGCATGAACATCCACACGCTCGGCGACCTCGTGCAGCGCACCGAGAGCGAGCTGCTGTCGTTCAAGAACTTCGGTGAGACGAGCCTTCAGGAAGTGAAGGACATCCTCGTCATGAAGGGCCTGCGCCTCGGGATGATGCCGAATCAGGATCGCCCCGCGTCGAAGGCCGCGTCGGCCGACAGCGGCGACGAGGTGCTCAGTCGCCCCGTCAGCGAGCTCGACCTGTCCGTGCGTTCGCGCACGGCGCTCGGCACGCTCGGCATCGCGTCGATCGGCGACTTGGCGCGCACCTCGCCCGCCACGCTGCTGGCCTGCAAGAACTTCGGCCAGACGTCGCTCGACGAGATCAAACGCAAGCTGGCCGAGTTCGGACTCGACCTCACGAGCTGAAGAGCCGCGCCGCTCGACCGAGAGCCTGACAACCACGGACCAGCAGGCACATCGCGGCCTGCTGGTCCGTGTCATTTCGGAGTGACCGTTTGTACGACTTCCTGAAGGGCCGACTTGCCGAGCGCGGGATCGACGAGATCGTCGTCGAGGTCGGCGGCATCGGTTACCGCCTCGTCGTGTCGGCATCGACGGCAGCCACGCTGCCCACCGACGACATGGTCACGCTCTACACCGAGCACATGATCCGCGACGAGCGCGCGCTGCTCTACGGCTTCGCGTCCGCGCCCGAACGCGCGCTCTTCCGCGCGCTGCTGTCGGTGAGCAAGGTCGGTCCCGCCATCGCCATGGCGCTGCTGTCGGCGATGGAAGCGGGCGACCTCGTCGGCGCCATCGAGACCGGGAACGTCAAGGCGCTCAGCGCGGTCAAGGGCGTGGGCAAGCGCACGGCCGAACGTCTCTGCGTCGAGTTGCGCGACCGCCTCGCGACGGTCGTCCCAGCGTCGTTCCGCAGCTCCGTCGCCGCGCGTGGGCCATCCCCGACATTCGCACCCGACCTCACGTCGACGGTGTCGAGCGCGCTCGTCGGCCTCGGCTACCCGAAGGCCATGGCCGACCTCGCCGCCGAACGCGTCTGCGTCAACGCGGATGCCAACGACGCCGACGTGTCGGCGCTCGTGAAGAGCGCGTTGGCTGTGGTGACGGGCGCTGTCGGCGAGGGGTAGTCGACGAGCGCCACGGCCCGCGCGGTGGAGCGAACACCGCGCGAGCACCGAGCGCGAACTGCGGACGCTCAGCGAATCGGCTGCTTGCCATAGAGCGAAAGAAGAGCTCGTTCGAACTGGTCCTTCTCGATCAGGGCATCGAGTGCTTCGTACTGGGCCGCGAGCAGGAGATCGTCGAAGCTTCCGCGGTAGCTCCCGAGCTCGACGCTCAGCACGTTCTCGCCGTTTTTTCGGAACAGGGGACTGCCCGTATCGATCCAGTACTTCACGCGCCCCACGCCGTTCGCCAACGGGCGCGCGTCGGCATCGTTCGTCTTCAGCGTCACGACGAGGTTCGCCTCGATGTATCGCGGGGGATCGTTCTGCTGCTCGTAGTAGGCACCTTCCTCGCCGCCGTACTCGAGCTTCTCCTGCTTCCACGTGAAGGCGAAGAGATCCTTGATGCTGAACGACAGGCGCAGCGGCGCCGTCTCCGTCCGCGACTTGGGGCGCAAGATGCCCGTGTCGAGCAGCAGCTGATTGGCGTTCAACAGGGTGGCTTGCGAAATCGGCCCGCGGTTCTGGGCGACGGGCGAGTCGGCATCCGTTCCTTCGAAGATGATCCGGTCACGGAACGAGATGTCGACTTCCACAGGAACCGCCTCGAGCTGTTCGAGATCGCTCGAGAGCCACGAGAAGTCGCCATCCTCGGCGTTGCCGAGCGTGTGTTCGAACACGACGTTGTCGGCGACAGCGAGAGGGCTGACGCAGGACTGCATGGTCAGCCCGAGGGCAAGAACGAACACCGTGAGAAGTCGGTTGAATGTCATGGGCATTGATCGATGAGTCCTGGGCGGGCAGGCCCTCGCATGGAGAGCTGCAAAAGGCCGGATGAGATGACACCGCGCACGAACTCACGGCGCCGCCGGCGTCATACCGGCTCGGGGATCCCGCGCGGGTTCGGCCACGACGTGCCGCACTCCGCAAGGCCGACGGCCTGCGATCCTTCCCCACTCGATTCCCCTGCAACCAACCTATCAGCGTGCGCTCGCAGGACACGGAACAACGGAGTTGAAATTTTTTCCGAAGGCGAAGTTCCCCATCAACAGCACCTCGTCATCACGCCACCGAGCCGCTTGACCAGGCGAGGCGCGCGGCAGCGACCGCAAGGCCGTGCATCACGGCGGCGCTGTTGTCGCGCTCTGCGCTGACCGTCATCGAGGCCGTTATCAGGCCGTGCGTGCGTGACAGCTCGCTCCAGCGCGCCTCGGCGTCTTTGTCGAGCGTCAGGGGCACGAACACTGGCCCGGTCCGATCGCGTGCGGCTGCAACGAGTTCCCGCGTGAAGCCGAACCAGTAGCGCGGCCTCGAAAGGAGCGCGTGAATCGCATCTGCGCCGGCGGTCTCGACCTCGATCGAAGGCGCGATGTCGATCATGGCGTCGACACCCTGCGCCCGCAACATGCTCGCGTAGTGCCGTGCGAAGCCTTCGTCGAAGGGACTTGCGCGCACGATGATGCGTGGGACGCGCTGTCGTTGTTGGAGTTCGTCACTTGCGAACTCGTACGCCGCGATCCAACCGGCGGCGTCGACGACCGTGATGAGTCGCCCTTCGTCGTGGACGAGCAGGCCACGGGCGGGTGCTGACACCGAGGCGTGCGAGATGGGCGCGCGTGCGTCGATGTCCCAGACGGTGAGACGCCCGTCGACGGTAAGCGTGACGAGCCGCTCGTCGGGAAGTGTCGCGACGTCGACAAGGCGCGCGCCGCGCGGGCGCAGGACGACCTGCTCGTGCGCCGAACTCCGCACGACGACGAGTCGACCGTCTTCGAGCAACGCCACTTCGGGCTCGCTGTATTCGCGCGGCGCCCACAGACGCTCGATGTCCACGTCGACGTGCTGCTTGCCTTCGTCGTTCGCAGCACCGAAGGCGCGGCGCGTCCAGAGATGCGGGAAGCCGAACAGGCCGACGTCCATGCCGAGGATCGGTGGGTCGGTCGGAGCCGACGTGTGCGTCAGCGAGACATCGACCGCGCTCTCTTCATCGGAGAGCCGAATACGTACCTCGGGCCACCACGACCGATGCAGCCCGTCGTCACCCAGCGTGTGCACGACGCCGTCGCTGTCGATGAGGAGTGCACGCACACCGCAGGGGTGCTCCCACGAGGCAACGACGAGCGCCGTGTCGACGCGCCGCAAGACGATCGTACGATCGACGTGCCAGACGGCCGCGATGTCACCTTCGTACGACAGCGCGCACCCCACCGCACCCGCGACGTTGCGCCGCCACCCCGACTTGCTGCGCTGGTCCTTCGGCAGGGCGAGGACTTCGAGGTCGTGGAGCAGCAGTCGGCCGCCGCCGAGCACGAGCACGTGCAGGCCGTCGCGCGCCACCGACCAGGCGTCGGGCTCGACGGTGCGGACTGTGGCGACGATCTCATCGGGCGTGCCGGGCCCCGTCATGCGGATCTCGCGACCGTGGAACGTCAAGACGTTGCGGACGGCCGACGCGATCGCGACGGAGGACTCCGTGGGTGGCCCGAAGCGAGCGAGCTGCTCGCGGCTCTCGATGTCCCAGATGCGCAGCGAGTGATCGTCGGAGACCGTCGCGAGGACGGGCTCGCCGGGCAGCATGCAGGCGTCGAGGATCTCGCTGTCGTGGCGGGCCACTTCTTCGAAGGCGGAAGCGAGCTGGATGCGGCGAGTGATGACCGTGTTGCCGATCGTGATCCTCGCGCGCAGTGCGTCGCTGCGCGGTTCGGCGATCCACGCCACATCGCTCACAGGGCGCGCCTCGCGCCACGAAGCGATCACCTCGGACGCATCCGCGCTCACCTCGCGCACGACGACACCACCCTCGGCGTCCCACGTCACGACTCTACGTGAGCTCGGCTCGGTGACGACATCACCCGGATGTCGCGGTGTCGCGCACATTCCCACGACCGCCGCCGTGCCGTGATCGCGGATGCGCTCGGTGGGCGTTCCATCGGCGTCGTGGATGCGCAGCGTGCCAGCGGTCTCGACCGACACGATGCGCCCTGCGCAGACAGCGACGCCGACGAGTGCGCTGCCGTGCGACGTCGCGCGCGCCCAGTGCTGCTTCTGACCGGGGACACTGCCGACGTCGTTCGGGATGTGCATCGTCTCGATCGGTGCGCGCCCGGTTCGCTTGTCGAGAAACTCGACCGGTCGGCCTGGGCCGCCATCACCGTAGATACAGGCGACCACGCCGTCCGTCGTCCCGACGACGATCACAACACCACTGTCGTCGACGCTCGTGATGGGCGCTCTGAACTGCCACCCCTCGAGCGACCCACGTCTGACGTCACGGATGACCAGATCCCCGGCCTCGTCCCACGACACGAAGACATCGTCGCTGAGCCAGCGCAGACCAGCGACGGCGTGGTCGTGATGTCCCGCGCCGCGCTGCGCTCCGCTCTGGTCGTCGGCCAGCGTGTCACGCACGCCGTCAGCCAACAGCACCACGCGCCCGTCGGCCATGCCGAAGACGAGCGCCTTGCCATCATCCGGCGCGGCCGCCATGACGTTGACACCGCCGCGAGCAAGCGTCACGACGCGCTCGTCGTTGCGCGTCGCGTGGACGGCACCGTTGCGCGTGCGCACGACGAACCACTCGCCGCTGGTCATGATCTCCACGGCGCCGCTCAGCAGCTCGGCGCGCCGCGCGCGAGCCGGCGCCTCGGCGTCCTTGCCCACCGCACGCCCGACGAGCCGCAGCAGCGGACGCTCGCGCACGTCGGGCAACGCGGCCGCGATCTCGTCGCGCGTGTAGCCGGTGTCCATGAGCCCGCCGACGACCAGGTCGACGAGTCGCTCGGCGGCGCCCGCGTCGCGACCGATCTCGGCCGCATGCTCGTGGAGCAACTGCGCGATGCGCGGCGCGAGGTCGCGCGCATCGACGGGCGGACGCTCGGCGCCCTTCAGCTTGCGCCGACGTTCGCCGGGTGTCTGCCAACCGCGCGCCGACAAGCCGCGCTGCCAGGTCAGCGCCTGTTCGGCGAGGTCATCGATCTCGCCAGCCTCCGCCCGCGCCCGCAGGTACGACACGTCGGCAAGCAGCATGCACGCACCCTCGTCGTCGCCCGCCACCGTGAGGTGGTGAAGACGCCAGCGGCGCACGTAGTCGACGAGCCAGGGATGGGCCTCGTCGCCGAGCGGCCAGCTGTACGTGGCGCAGAAGCGCGTCGCTCCCGCGACGACGCGCTGCTCACCGCGTTCGAACCATGCCTCGGCCACCGCACGCCGCACGAAGACGCGCTCGTCGACGATGTCGACGAAGCCTGCAAGCGCGTCACGCAGCGGAACCTCGCCGCGATCGGCAAAGGCGATCGCGGCCGGGAAGGCATCGAGCGGAAACGCCTCGGCCAGCCCGAGGAGCATCGCAAGCTCCGTCTCCTCGCCCACCGCGACGCTCTCTTGGCGCGCCTGCATCAGGATGTCCCCCACAACAGCGAGCGCATGGGACCGTCGAGCGCGGCGTCGTCCCATGTCTCGAGCAGACTCCGCAAGAAACGCGCCTCGGCCCACGTCGCGCAGCCATCGATCTCGGCCTTCAGCTCGCCGAGCTTGCCGCTCGCGAACCAGGCCGCCTCCCACGGCCGCCCCTTCGTCTCGAGCCTGTGCTGGACGTCCTTCCACGGCGTCACGAGTCGCTGGTCGTTGTCGCGGAAGCGCCGCGCTGTGACGACGGTGATCCCCTCCGTCGACGAGCGCAGGCGCAGCGCGCGGTAGAGCCGGCCGAGCTTCTCGGCGTCGTCGATGACGAGCACGAGACGTTCATCGTCGGTGCGCGTCGACGCGAATCGTCGGCAGCGCGCGAGCAGGCCTTCGATGCCGCGTGTCGTCACGGGGCTTCCGAGCTCGGGACGTGCGACAGCGATCTGCGCGGAGAGCGATTCGGCAACGCGCGCGTCGTCGCACCACTCGGGAACATCGTCGCGCACGAGATGCCATGCGACGCACGAGGCCGGCTCACCGTCGCTCTGCGCGTCGCCCCCACGCGCGCTCAGCTGCCCGAGCCGGTCGATGACGTTGACGAGCTGCGCCGTCTTGCCTTCGCCCGGTGCGCCGATCAGCTCGAACCACATTCCCGGCTCGAGATCGCGCGTGACGTCGATGACTCCTTCGCCGACGAAGTGCTCACGATGCACGTCCGCGTAGCCCGCCTGGTCGAGCACCTCACCGCGGGCGACGCCTTCGATCTCATCGACGCGCGCGAGGTCGTACTCCTCGCCGAGCAATGTCCGCAAGACGGCCGGCTCGGGTCCGACGTGAACGACGTGCAGCGGCGTCGACGCGGCCAGCGGCGCGTCCCACTGCACGCGCTCGAAGCGTTCGGAAAAAGCCGCGCGCACTTCGAGGACGAGCGGTGAGGTCTGCGGGACCTCGAGTTCGGCTGCTGAGGGCAAGGCGTCCGGGTGCCCGAAGACCAGCGACTCGCCGCGGCGTTCGACGGCGATCGCAACGCGCGGCAAGACATCGGGCGCGGCCTCGGCGAGCCACTCGGGGAGTTCGTCCCCGGCGTTCAGTGACGCGGGCAACTTCGCGTGAAGTTGCAGCGACGCGCCGGCGTCGAGCATCGTCGCCTCGGGTCGCTCGCGGACGTGCGGGGGCAGGCGCGGGAGCAGGCGCGCCGCCCAGTAGGCCAGGCCCGAGCGTCCGCCCTGGAGCAACGCGCGCACCGCGACACGGAGCAGCTCCTCGATGCGCGCCGCCGCGGCCGCTCGGTCGCCCGCCGGCACGTCCACGCAGCGCGGATCGACGAGTGGCTCGAGCATCAACAGCTCGGCCTCCATGCGCGCCGTCGCATCGGCGTCCACGAACGCGCGCTCGGTGGCCCTCCACACCGCACGGTAGCGCGTCAGACCTTCACCCAGCAGCGCTCGGCGTAGGGCCGCCGCAGCGTCGGCGTGCCATTCGAAGCCTTCCGGCGACGCGGTCGACACGGCGCTCGAGAACCACACGTCGGCCTCGCCGCCGACGTCGACATCCGCCGCCATGGTGAGCCGCTGGTGACGCAGAAACGTCGGCGTGACGCGCGGTGCCATCGAGACGAGGCGCGCCAGTCGCGTGGCACCGCCGCTCGCGAACACCGGGGCCTCGCTGCTCATCGCGTCCCTCGGGTCATGTCGGCGACGCGCTGCGACGTGGCCCCGCGGTCCCAGAGCACCAGCGCCAGATCGCGGCGCAGGTCGCCGGGCCAACGCGAAGGTCCGTACGGAATCCAGACGACGGGGCGACGGCCGATCGACCGCACGACGTGGCGTGCGAAGGTCGTCCACTCGGCCGAAGATGGCGGTGCGCGTCGCCCCAGAGCACGCCCGAGCCCGATGTCGCTGACGCAGACGACCGGGGTTTCGCTCGAAGGAGGCGTCCACGGTTCGTCGGCATCCGCGCCGAAAGCGCCGACACCCGACGCGGGACATCCGTCGAACCACAGCAGCTCGAGCCGGTCGCCGCCGACCACGGCGCGCGCCTGCTCGACGAGGTCATCGACGTCACGGCGAAACGGCAGCATCCCCGGGCCGCGGTCGATGAGCAGCTGCACGCCGCGCGCGAGCGAACGCACCGAGAGGCGCGGAACGTGGACCACACCGCGGCCGCGCACGATGGCGTCGACGACACGTGGGATGTCGACCTCGCCGATCGCGACGGGCGAGGCCATCGAGGTCGCGAGCACGGCGCGCGAGCGGCTCGGATCGAGGAGCGGCGCGTGGTCCAAGGCCACGATCGAAGAGCTTGGAACCGGAAGTGTCGCCGGGCCGTCCCACCATGCCGGACCTTCGCTGCGCGGTGTCGTCTTCGGCATCAGGCGCGTGCGCGCGGGCAGCGCATCCGGGAGGGCGTCACGGCGCACCTCCGGCGCACGTTCGGATGACGCGGCAGGCGCCGTCGGCCCGTCGAAGAGATCACCGAAGTCGTCGTCATCGAGGACGACGTCGACAGCGGCGCGACTGTCAGCGACGTCGGGCTCCTCGCGCACCTCGGGCGGCGCCCACTCGAGACCCAGCAGAGCCGCGACGCGCGCGATGAGCTCGTCGTCACGACGCAGGTCGAGGCGCAGGTGCGCCCGCACGAGATCGCCGACGCCGTCGCTCACGCTCCGCTCCGCGCGCGACGCCCGTGCTTCCAGACCGTCACGCCCTCGATCGCACGCCAGGCGTCACTGCCGACTTCGATCTCGAGGTTGCGTGCCGCCTCGAGCACGTCGACGAACTCGGCCGGGCTGATCGGTTGCGCGCCGTCGTTCTCGGCGTCACCCAAGAGCGCCGCGAGTGCTTGACGCACGAACGACTTGTTGCGCGTGCCGATGTGTGCGATGCCGATTTCCTCGAGCCGTGCGCGTGGTGGCGGCGCGAGCTGCAGCTCGACGCAGCGCCGCAGGAAGGCCGCTGGCAACTGGCGCTCGTCGTTCGACGTGATCACGACGAGCGGCGCATCGCCCTTGCGCTCGACGGTGCGGCCGGGAAGATCGGGCACGTCGAAGCGCAGCGAGCCCAAGGGGACGAGCAGGTTGTTGGGGACGTCCGGGTCGGCCTTGTCGACCTCGTCGATCAGG
>JAJDEO010000047.1 GCA_029259745.1 Planctomycetota bacterium | reverse complement strand
TGTCCTCCACCATCTTTCTTCTTGGGGGGGGGGGCCCCGGCCCCCCCCCGCCCCCCCCCCCCCGACGTGAACTCTCGCTCTTTTCGGACAGACGAACGCCAGGTTCGTCCGGACCGAGTTGGAGCCGTGCGATCAGCTCTTCACTTCGAAGTCGGCATCGATGACATCGTCACCGTCCTTCTTGGCTTCGGCCTCGGGGTCCGGACCGGCACCCGGCGGCGGGCCACCCGGCGCGCCACCCTGGGCTTCGGTCTGCTGGGCGTAGAGGACCTCGGCGAGCTTCTGAGCGGCCTTCGTGTAGTTCTCCAGCGCGCTCTCGATCGCCGCGGCGTCCGAGCTCTTCATCGCGGTCTCGACGGTTTCCCGTGCGGCCTCGATGCTCGAGCGCGTCTCGGCGTCGATCTTGTCGCCGTGCTCCTCGAGGCTCTTGTTCGTCTGGTAGATCGTCGACTCGGCCTTGTTGCGCGCGTCGACGAGCTGACGGAGCTTGCTGTCCTCGTCGGCGTGAGCTTCGGCGTCCTTCTTCATCTGTTCGATCTCGGAATCCGAAAGACCGGACGATGCCTCGATCGTGATCTTCTGTTCCTTGCCCGTGCCGAGGTCCTTGGCTGACACGTTCAGGATGCCGTTGGCGTCGAGGTCGAAAGACACTTCGATCTGCGGAACACCGCGCGGCGCCGGCGGGATGCCTTCGAGCTTGAAGGTGCCGAGCGTGCGGTTGCCCTGCGCCATCTCGCGCTCACCCTGGAGCACGTGGATCTCGACGCCCGGTTGGTTGTCCGCAGCCGTGGAGAAGGTCTCCTTCTTGCTCGTCGGGATCGTCGCGTTGCGCTCGATGAGCTTCGTCATGACGCCGCCAAGCGTCTCGATGCCGAGCGACAGCGGGGTGACGTCCAGCAGCACGACGTCCTCGACCTTGCCGGACAGCACGCCGCCCTGCACGGCCGCGCCCATGGCGACGACCTCGTCGGGGTTGACGTTCTTGCCGGGCTCGCGACCAAACACTTCCTTCACGAGCGCCTGGACGGCGGGCATGCGCGTCGAGCCACCCACGAGGATGACCTCGTCGACGTCACTCGGGGAGAGCTCGGCGTCCTTGAGGGCCGACAGACACGGCTGGCGGCTGCGCTCGAGGATGCCCTTCGTGAGCTCTTCGAACTTGGCGCGCGTGATCGTCATGTTGAGGTGCTTCGGGCCGGTTGCGTCGGCCGTGACGAACGGCAGGTTGATCTGGCTCGACGTGGTGCTGGAAAGCTCGCACTTCGTCTTCTCACAGGCCTCCTTGAGACGCTGCAGGGCCATGACATCCTGACGCAGGTCGACGCCGTTCTCGCGCTTGAACTCGTTCGCGACGTGCTCGATGAGCGCGTCGTCGAAGTCGTCACCGCCGAGGTGCGTGTCGCCGTTCGTGGAGAGCACCTCGAAGACGCCGTCGCCGATGTCGAGGATCGACACGTCGAACGTACCGCCGCCGAGATCGAAGACCGCGACGCGACCTTCCTTGTTCTTCTCGAGACCGTACGCAAGACAGGCTGCCGTCGGCTCGTTGATGATGCGCTCGACCTTGAGGCCGGCGATCTCACCGGCGTCCTTCGTGGCCTGGCGCTGGCTGTCGTTGAAGTACGCCGGCACCGTGATGACGGCCTTGTCGATCTTCGTGCCAAGGTAGGCCTCGGCCGTCGCCTTGAGGTTCTGCAGGATCATCGCGGAGATCTCCTGCGGCGTGTACGACTTGTCGTCGATGCGCACGCCCACGGGCTTGTCCGCGTCACCCTCGACCTTGTACGGGACGAGCTTCTCCTCGGATGACACCTCGCTGTGCAGGCGGCCCATGAAGCGCTTGATCGAGGAGATCGTCTTCGTGGGGTTGGTGATGGCCTGGCGACGGGCTGGCTGGCCGACGAGGCGTTCGCCGTCGGCCGTGAAAGCGACAACCGACGGCGTCGTGCGATCACCTTCGGCGTTCGGGATGACTTTCGGCTGGCCGCCCTCGAGAACAGCGACGACTGAGTTCGTCGTGCCGAGGTCGATGCCGATGATGTGCTCACTCATGATTTGCTCCGAGGAGGCGTGTCTTGGATGTGTACGGGAGGCCGCGCCAAGCTCGGGCTGAGCGCGCGGCGTCGCCAGACTCCTTAACAAAGACCGTGCCAACGGCCCACACACGCGAGATCGTGCCGAAAACGGCGTCTGGGGCTGCGATTCGGCCGTGCGTTGCTGTCTGAATGGCCGGATCGAGACGCCGACTGCCGTTTTGGCGCTCAGCGCAACTCAGTCGTCGGGAGGATCAGCGTGGTCGATTGTGCCTCGCGCCGCGCGATCACGAGTTCGACTGCTACAGGCCGTACTCCTTGATCTTGCGGTACAGCGTGCGCTCGCCGATCTCCATGAGCTTGGCGGCCTTGGAGCGGTTGTCGTCGACGAGGTCGAGCGTGGCGCGGATGTGTTCGCGTTCGACGTCCTTGGCCGAGCGGCCGGCCAGGTTGAGGACTTCGCCGCGAGCCGTCGGGGCGGCGCGATCCATCTGCACCGACTCAGGCAGGTCGCCGGGTTCGAGAATCTCGTTCTGGCTCGTCACGACCATGTACTCGATGACGTTGCGCAGCTCGCGCACGTTGCCGGGCCACTCCTGGGCCTCGAGGATGTGCATGACGTCCGGGGTGCAGCCGCGCACGCCGGTGTCGTGGCGTTCGGCCAGCTCGCTGATGAAGCGCGTGACGAGCAGCGGGATGTCCGAGACACGCGTGCGCAGCGGCGGCAGTTCGACGGAGACGACCTTGAGCCGGAAGTAGAGGTCTTCGCGGAAGCGGCGCTCGGCGACTTCCTCGATGAGGTTCTTGTTCGTCGCGGCGATGACCCGGATGTCGACGGGCACGACGCTCGTCGATCCCAGCCGCGTGATCTCGCGCTGCTCGAGGACGCGCAACAGCTTGACCTGCGTCGTGAGCGGCATCTCGCCGACCTCGTCGAGGAACAGCGTGCCGCCCTCGGCATGTTCGATGTGACCGATCTTGCGCTGCGTCGCCCCGGTGAAAGCGCCCTTCTCGTGACCGAAGATCTCGCTCTCGAGCAGGCTCTCCGGCAGTGCCGCGCAGTTGAGCGCCACGAGCGGTGCCGCGCGGCGCTTGCTGTTCTGGTGGATCGCGCGGGCGACGAGCTCCTTGCCCGTCCCGCTCTCACCCGTCACGAGGACGGTGACGTCGGTGCGAGCGACCTGGCGAATCGTCTGGAAGACCTTCTGCATCGGGGCGCTCTGCCCGACGATCTGCTCGAAGCCGTAGCGCTCGTCGAGCTGCGCCTCGAGTTCGGTGTTGCGACGCCGGAGATTCTGCGCGTCGACGATGCGACTGAGCACTTCGCGGAGCTCGGCGATGTTGACGGGCTTCGTGATGTAGTGCGCCGCCCCCGCCGCCATGGCTTCGACGGCACTCTCCACCGATGCGTGGCCCGTGATCACGATCACTTCGGTGTCGCCGGCGCGGCGCGCGCGCTCGAGCACTTGCATGCCGTCGGCGTCGGCCATGCGCAGGTCGGTCAGCACGACATCGAACGACTGCTGGCCGAGCGCGGCAAGCCCCTCGTTGCCGGAGTGCACGACGGTGCGCTCGTAGCCGAAGGCGTCGAGCGCCTCACCGAGCGAGTCGGCGTGGTTGGCGTCATCGTCGACGACGAGCACGCTCACGGGACGCTTCGGAGTCGTACTCATGATTCGCTCCCGCGACTGCTGCCGTCGGGCAGGGCTTTGGGCATCGCCGGCAATCGCACGATGAAGCGCGTGCCGTGCCCGGGCGCCGTCTGCACGCGGATGTCTCCACCACACTCTTCGATGATGCGGCGCGTGGTCGGCAGCCCGAGGCCCGTTCCGTCTGACTTCGACGACCAGAACGGCATGAAGATCCGCTCCACCTTGTCGGCCGGAATACCCGGCCCGGTGTCCGTGATGCGCACCTCGATCACCTCACCGCGGTCGCGCGTCTCGATGAAGAGCTGCCCGTCCTCGGTGTCCTCCATGGCCTGCTGTGCGTTGACGACGAGGTTCATGAGTGCCAGGTGGAGGTGTTTCGGGTCGGCGAGGACGAAGCGCGCCGAGGGCGCGAACGACGTGCGCACGTCGATGCCGAGACGGTGATGTTCGGGCTCGGCGAAGCTCACGAGCTGCGTGAGGAGCAGTTCCAGGTCGACGGCCTCGGGCTCGATCTCGTACCCGCGCGCGAGCGTGAGGAAGTCGTGCACGACGTCGTCGAGGCGCTTGATCTCACCGAGCATGAGCTTGGCGCGCCGGAGGGTGCGTTCTTCGATCGGAGTCTTCGGATCGGCGAAATCCTCAGCCATCAGCTGCAGATTCAGCGACATGGTGCTGAGCGGGTTCTTGACCTCGTGGGCCAGGCCCGCTGCCATGGCGCCCATCGACTCGAGGTGTCGCGCTCGGGGACGTCGTGAGGAGGGCATTGCGGGCTCGAGGAAAGGGTGCCGAAACGGGCTGCCAGGCGGGCAGTATGCCGGACCGGCA
Source organism: Planctomycetota bacterium (assembly GCA_029259745.1). GTDB lineage: Bacteria > Planctomycetota > B15-G4 > B15-G4 > B15-G4 > OFTM221. The sequence continues at coordinate 63,694 of JAJDEO010000047.1, read as the reverse complement.
GTCGAAGCGACACACTCGCGGCGCTGGCGATGCTTCGCTCGGATGACGACCGGGCTGCCCTCGGCGGCCGTGGGGTCTGGTCGTGCCGACGCTGGCCGTGTCGGCGGCGAGCGTTGCGGGGCGTCGTCCGCCCGCGCCGTGCGACCGACACGGCTTCCTTCGTCGCCGACCCGGCGCCGTCGGCAGTGCGCGCGAAACTCATGAGAACTCAGGCTAGAATGCCGCCGATGTCCGCCTCTCTCACATTCACTCTCTCCGGCGACGGCTCCGACTTCGACGAGAGCGCGCTGAGCGCAGCACTCGAAGCGCTCGACCGCGGCGAACTCGTCCTCGTCCCGACCGAAACCGTCTATGGCGTGGCGGCTCGTTCCGATCGCCCCGCCGCGCGCGAGCGACTCGAACTGCTCAAGGACGGCCGCCAGGCCCCCTATAGCCATGCGGTGACTGGCCTCGACAACGTGCCGTCGCTGGCGCAGGCGCCCTGGCCGTCGCTCCAACGCATCGTCGAGCGTTGGTGGCCCGGGCCCGTCACGGTCGTGGTAGACGACGCCGACGGCGGCACCGTGGGGCTGCGCGTTCCAGGCCACGAGTTCACGCGCGAGCTCGTCCGACGTGCCGGTGTCCCACTGCTTCTGCCCAGCGCGAACCGCCCCGGTGAAGACGCCCCGCGCGACTTCTCGTCCATCCATCCCGAGGTGCGGGCGGCCTGCTCCGTCCAGATCGATGGCGGCACGGCCGCGCTCGGTGAGGCCTCGACGGTCGTGCGGAGCTGGCCGGGTCTGCTGCGTGTCCTACGCGAAGGCGTGATCCGCAGCGACGATCTGCGTCAGCGGGCCGCGCCCGTGATCCTCGTCGTGTGCTCGGGGAACACCTGCCGCAGCCCGATGGCCGAGCGACTGCTGGCCGCCGAGTTCGCAGCGGCCGCCGAGTCAGACCCCGCGCTTATCGTGCCGCGCATCGTGTCGGCAGGAACCTTCGCCGGGCCGGGACACGGAGCGAGCGCTCACGCCGTCGATGCGCTCGAGGCGCGCGGCTTGGTGCTCGACGATCACCGCTCGCAGCCCGTCGACGATGCCCTGGCAACCTCCGCCGACCTCATCCTGACCATGACCCGCAGTCACGCCGAGGCGCTCATGACGCTGTCCCCGAGCGTCGCGTCGCGCGTCGAGCCCTTCGATCCCATGGGCCGCGACGTCGAGGACCCGTTCGGCGGATCACGCGCGATCTACGACCGTTGCGCAGCCGCCATCGCCGGAATGGCCGAGCGCCGCGTCGCCGCCCTGGTCGAGGCACGCGGCACACGCTGACCAACGCACGACGCCCCGGACCGCATCAGCGATCCAGGGCGTCGAGGGTTCGGACAGCGACGCGACCCCTGTTCGGGGGCGCGCGAGCACATCAGGCCTTCAGCTGGCGTCGGTCGACGACGCTGCCGGCTCGGGTGCCGGGGTGGTCGTCGTGGGCGTGGCCGTCGCGTTCTCTGCGACGGGTGCCTCGGCTGCCTTGTCTGCGGGCAGCACCGTGTTGCCTTCGGCCTGTGCAGACTCGCTGTCACGCATCGCCTGGAGGCGGGCGTTCTTGCGAGCCTTGCGGCGGCGCTGCAGCAGCTTGTTCAGCTCGCGCTTCTTCGCGCGCGCCGAGAGGCGGATCGCCTTGATGCGCTCACGTCCCTCGCGACGACGCTGCTCGCTGGGCTTCTCGAAGTAGGCCTTTGCCTTCACGCGACGCGTGATGCCCTCGTTGTTACACAACTTACGAAGGCGGCGCAGGGCCTTGTCGACGGGCTCGTTGTCCCTTGTTTGAACTCGGATGACCAAATCGTTTCCTCGAGTGCTCTAGCGTCCGAACCGGACAGTGACTTGTGTTACGCGGCTGCGACTTCGGCCGCGCGGATCGTTTCGAGAACCTCGGCGGCCGACGAGGCCGCAACGAGGCGTGCACGCAACTCGGCGCTCGACAGCAGTCGGGCGATCTCCGCGAGCGTGCGAATGTGGGCTTTCGTGCGATGGGCCGGGTTGACGAGCAGCACGATGAGATGTGCCGGGCGCCCGTCGATCGACTCGAACTCGATACCAGCGGGGGCCACGCCCAGGGCGATGGCCGTTTCGGTGACGAGTTCCACGGAGGTGTGCGGGATGGCGATCCCGTTCTCCATGCCGGTGGACATCGAGCGCTCGCGCGCCACGAGGGCAGCGTGCACGTCGTCGCGATGTGCCTTCGTGACCTGGTCGGTCTCGACCAGGCGGTCGGTCAAGACCTCGATCGCCGCCCACTTGTCCATCTCTTGGATGGGCATGATGACCGAACGCTCGACGAGGACCTCTGACAGCTTCACAGCGACACAAACACCGGGGACAAGCTCTCACGAAAGAAGCGTCGGCTCGCTGTGACCGCGCCGTACCAGGCGGGGTCGTTTCCGAGGAGCCGACAGAATCCAACAACGATATCGGCCGACTCCCGCCATGACAACCCCGATTCGTCCTCCGAGAGACCGAGCCAGGCCGCAGCGGCCCGCCGGGACTGCGCCGCGCGGCCCGCGCCTCTCCGCTGGGGAAGAATCGTTGATCCCCCCCGTCCAAGCACCCATGATTCGCAGGTTCTAGGCACCAAGGAGGGTTTCTGGGCGTGGCTCGTGATGCCACGCCGCCAGGCCTTTCGCGACGGTGCCGATCGCGATGCTCGGAGAGCCCATCTTGGAACCCGTCCGCCTTACTCGCATTCTCGCCCTGCTCGGGGTGGCGCTGCTGGGCCTCGTGGCCCCGCCGCTGGCCGCCCAGACCACCATCAGCGGGCCCGACATCGAGCTCATCGGTGAGGACGAGTATCTGATCCAGTTCGATGAGACCGAGGGCGAGAAGCTCGAGGACTTCATCCACCTGGCGAAGAGCCTGCTCTTGATGCCGATGATGTACAGCCCGCAAGAGGTCTCCGAGCAACGGATCAAGATCATCGGCCCCCAGAGAGTTCGCCGGGAGGACTTCTTCGAGTACTTCCAGTCGGTTCTCAAAGCCCACGACTTCATCGTCGTGCCGATCGGCCCCGAGGGCGGCGGAGTCCTGCGCATCCAGCGCGTCACCGGCCAGGGACGGACGACGATCGGTGCCAAGGCCCTCGCCCCCGTCATCGAGGTCGAGGACCTGCACCTCTACCGGCGCAAGGCCGCCGAGCTGATCACGACTTCGATCCCGCTGCGCTACGTCGACGCCCGCTCGGTGATGGCGACGTTCCAGCAGCTCGTCGACGCGACGATCGAGTCGGTGCGCAACGTCGAGAACAGCAACTCGCTCGTCATCACGGGCTTCGGCCAGCACGTCTGGGGTGTCTACCAGCTCGTGCAGCTCATCGATGTGCCGCCCTACCAGGCCACGCCGACGATCGTGAAGCGCGAACTCGAGCACGCTTCGGTCGACGAGATCGTGAACGTCGTCACGGAGTTGCTCGGCGCCGCGCGGGGCCTGCGCCCGGGGCAGACTGCGCCGACGCCGCAGCAGGCCGGTGGCGTGAGCCGCGAGATCGAGCCGCGCGTCATCGCCGAGCCGCGCAGCAACAGCCTGCTCATCACGGGCGAAGACGTCATGGTCACGCAGATCGAGTCGTGGATCGACGTGCTCGACATCGAAGTCGACCCGCGCGGCAACACGCACGTCTACCGCCTCAAGAACACGAACGCGATCGACCTCGCCGAGGTGCTCACCCAGGTGCTCAACGCCGAGCAGCAAGGCGCCCAGGGCGGACGGTCAGGCGGCGCGTCAGTGACCGGTGGCGGCACGGGTGGCAGTTCGCTCGAAATCCGCCCCGATGCGATCGCGGACGAAGTGTCCAACTCGCTCGTCATCACGGCTTCGGATCGCAAGTACGCCGAGATCGTCGAACTCGTGCGCGAGCTCGACGTGCGTCCGCGCCAGGTGCTCATCGAGGCAGCGATCGTCGAAACATCGCGGTCACTCGACGAGACGTTCGCCGTCGGCTTCGCGGCCGGCGACTTCGACGACGGCGCGATCGTGAGCAACTTCAACACGGCGCTCGGCATCACGACCGGTGACGGCGCCTCGGGTCCGCTCGCTGCCTCATCGGCCGCAGCTGGCGCAGGCGGCACGTTCGCGATCTTCAACAGCACCGACTTCCCGGTCCCGTTCCTGCTGAACGTGCTCGAGGCGGACACTCAGAACGACGTCCTCTCGCGCCCCTACCTGCTCACGAACGACAACCAGGAAGCCTCGCTCGAGTCGAACAGAGAGACGTCCTACCAGACGTTCACGACCACGAACGACACGACGAACCAGGGCTTCGAGCAGATCGAGGCGGGCATCTCGCTGCGGGTCTCGCCGTCCATCTCGGCCGGCAACTACCTGCGGCTCGACGTCGCGATCGAAGTCTCGGACTTCGCACCCAGCAGCCTCGACGTCTCCGGTGCCCCGCCAGACCGTAACCAGCGCCTCGTCGAGACGCCGGTGACGCTCCCCGACGGTCACACGGTGATCCTCGGCGGCCTCGTCTCCGAGACCACGTCCGACAGCGTCGCGAAGTACCCGTGGCTCGGCGACCTGCCCGGCATCGGCTGGCTCTTCAGGTCGACCTCGGGTTCGACCGAGAAGCGCTATCTGTACGTCTTCATCACGCCGCACATCATCGACACCGACTTCGCACTGCTCGATGAGATCAGTGAGCTGCGTCGGCGCGAACTCCAGCGGCTCAGTGGTGACGTGCACGACCTCGCCATGCTGCCGGCCTCGTTGGACGACCACGGCGACCTGCTCGATCTCGACCACTCCGACCTCGACCTGATCTTCTCGATGCCTACGCCCGCCCTTCCGCCTTCGGGTGAATGGAGCACGCCGGCCACCACGCCGACCACGTCCTCGACCAAGAGCTTCGACGACGTCTTCGGCTTCGACGGGAACTGACGATGGACCGCGTGCTGGCATCACTGCTCGTCGACGACGGCGGGATGAACCCCGACGACGTCAAGGACGCCTCGGCGCTGGCGCTCGACTCGGGTCAGCCCATCGATCGGCTGCTCGTCGCGAAGGGCTACCTCACCGAACCGCAGATGCTGAAGTTGATGGCCAGCTACCTCGGCTATCCCTTCCGCGCCGATCTGCGCGACATCGAGGTCCCGAAGACGTTCGTCGACAAGGTCGCCGTGCACTTCGCGCGTGCCAACAACCTCGTCGGGCTCGACGAGGTCGACGGTGTCACGCAGGTCGCGACATGCGCGCCGTTCGACCTGCACCCGATGGACGACCTCGCCACGACGCTGGGCGGTGAGGTCGAGGTGACGCTGGCGCCCAAGGCCGAGATCACGGCGCTCATCAACCGAGCGTTCAAGACGAAGGCCGACGTCGTCGACGAGGCGCTGTCGGGGCTCGATGACGACGACCTGATCAACCTCGACCCGACGCAGATCGACGACTCCGAGGATCTGCTCGACGTCTCGAACAAGGCGCCGCTGATCAAGCTGGTGAACATGATCATGTTCCAGGCGCTGAAGATGCGCGCCTCGGACGTGCACATCCAGCCCTACAGCGATCGGCTTCAGGTGCGCTACCGCATCGACGGCATCCTCTACGACATGGAGGCGCCGCCGAAGAAGTACCAGGACGCGATCATCAGTCGTATCAAGGTGATGGGCAAGCTCGACATCGCCGAGCGCCGCCTGCCGCAGGATGGTCGCGCCACGCTGCGCCTCGGTGAGAACGACGTCGACGTGCGCATCTCCACCGTGCCGACGAGCTACGGCGAGCGCGTGGTCATGCGTCTGCTCGACAAGAGCTCGCGCGTGTATCGCCTCGGCGAGATCGGTCTCGACAAGAAGAACGAGAACATCCTGCGCAAGTACGTCGCATACACGCACGGTGTCATCTTCGTCACGGGCCCGACCGGCTCGGGTAAGACGACCACGCTCTATGCGGCGCTCTCGGAGCTGAATACCACCGAGAAGAACGTCCTCACGATCGAGGACCCGGTCGAATACAACCTCGACGGCATCAGTCAGGTGCAGGTGAACGCCAAGAAGGGCCTCACCTTCGCCGCTGGTCTGCGCAGCTTCCTGCGCCAGGACCCCGACATCATGATGATCGGTGAGGTCCGCGATGCCGAAACGGCCGACATCGCGATCCGCGCGGCACTCACGGGTCACCTCGTCTTGTCGACGCTACACACCAACGACGCGGCCTCTGCCGTCACACGTATGCTCGACATCGGTGTCGAGCCCTACCTCGTGGCGAGTTCGGTGCTGCTCAGCGTCGCCCAGCGTCTCGTGCGTCAGATCTGCCCGAAGTGCGGCGAGTACGTCGACCCGTCGCCTGAGGAGCTGCTCTCGCTGAAGTCGCTCGACCTCGAGCTCGACCAGTTCCCAGACCGCAAGATCAAGCGCGGACTGGGCTGCGACTACTGCTTCGACTCGGGCTACGTCGATCGCACCGCGCTCTACGAGATGCTGCCCATCACCGAAGGCGTGCGCGTGCACGTCATGGAGCGCTCGGGCGCCAGCGTGATCAAGCGCGAGGCGATGGGCGCCGGCGAGATGCAGTCGCTGCGCATGGACGGGCTCAACAAGGTGCTCGCCGGCGTCACGACGGTCGACGAGATCCTGCGCGTCACCACGAAGGACGACTGACGTGCCTGTCTTCACCTACAAGGCTTACAACAGCGCCGGCCAACTCAAGACCGGCATCTCCGATGCCGACACGGCGCGCGACGCGCGGCTGAAGCTGCGCCGCGACGGCCTGCTCGTCACCGAGATCTCCGAGATGGAGTCGGTGTCGGACAAGAAGCAGTCGCGTTTCGCTCAGAACCGCCTGCGCCGCAACACTCAGAGCGAACTGCCGCAGGTCACGCGCCAGCTCGCCACGCTGCTGCGCTCGGGCATCCCGCTCAACGACGGCATCAAGGCGCTCGTCGAGCAGATCGAGAACCGGAAGCTCGAGGCGATCTTTCGCAACATCCGCGAGCGCATCAACCAGGGCGCGTCGTTGGCCGAGGCCATCGAGCAACACCCCGGCGCTTTCCCGCCGCTGTACCTGAGCATGATCCGCGCCGGCGAGGCGTCGGGTAATCTCGACATCGTTCTCGAGCGGCTGTCCGAGTTCCAGCGCAAGCAGGCCAAGGTCAAGAACAAGGTCGGCGCGGCGCTGATGTACCCGATCATCATGCTCGGCGTCGGCGCGATCGTCGTGTCCGTGTTGATGACGATGGTCGTCCCGAAGCTGATCACGCTCGTCGAGGCGAAGGGCAAGGAGCTGCCCACGGCCACGCAGATCCTCAAGGACACGAGCGCGTTCCTCGGCAACTACTGGTACCTGCTCATTCTCGGCGCCGTGCTCGCCAACATGGCGCTCGGCGCGCTCCGTCGCACCGAAGGCGGGCGCATGGCAACCGACCGCCTGCTCCTGCGCCTCCCGATCTTCGGCGAACTCTTCAAGAAGCAGGCGATCTCGCGCTTTGCGGTCACCCTATCGACGCTTCTCAAAACGGGCGTGCCGATCCTCGAGGCGCTCAAGATCGTGCGCGAACTCGTCAATAACGCCGCGATCGAGGAGGTCATCGACCACCTGCACCGCTCGATCATGGAGGGCGCCGACATCAGCGGTCCGCTCAAGCGCTCGGGCGTCTTCCCGCCGATGGTTGGCTATATGATTGCCATCGGCGAGCAGAGCGGTGAGCTCGAGGACGTCCTCGAACGAATCGCGGAGAGTTACGAGGTCGAAGTCGAGCTCGCCACCGAGAAGCTCACCGCCGTCCTCGAGCCGTTCCTGATCCTGTTCATGGCCGTGATCGTGGCTTTCATCGTCATCGCCATCGTCTCGCCGATGCTCGAGATGAGCGATCTGGGCTAGGAATCCCGTGACGTTCGCATTCCGAGATCTGCCGAGCTGGAAGTCGAAAGGGCCTGAGCCCGTCTCAAGAGCAGGCGTCTCGCACCACCATCTCTTTCACCACAGCGGGCCATACCGGCCCGAGGAGTTTCCGATGAACCAGTCCACCTCTCGCGGCGCACGCCGCCCTCGCCAGCAAGGCTTCACGCTGATGGAGATCATGGTCGTGATCGCGATCATCGGTCTGCTCATGACTCTCGTCGCGCCGAAGGTCATGCAGAACCTGCGCGAGGCGAACGTCACGGCGACGAAGGCCACGATGAAGGGAATCATCCAGCCGGCCCTCGAGAACTACAAGCGTCACCACGGCGGCAAGGTGCCCGACTCGCTGCAGGAGCTCACTCAGCCGAACAGCGAGAACATGGGCGAGTCGTACCTCTCCAGCGAGCACCTCATCGACGCGTGGAAGGAAAACTACGTCTACACGAAGCTCAACGCGCGCAAGTTCGAGCTGATGTCCTACGGCGCCGATGGCATCGAGGGCGGTGAGAACGACGACGCCGACATCTACCTCAACAAGGAAGACGGAGGGCTCTGAGGTGACGCGCCAACCCGGCGCTGCGTCGCGCGGCTTCACGCTGCTCGAGATCATGGTGGTCGTTGTCATCATCGGGGTCAGCGTGGGGTTGGTCGCCATTCGCTCGGGCTCGCTGCTGCCGCAGACGCAGCTCCAAGCCCAGGCCGAACGCATCGCGGGTACACTCGATCAGGCGCGTCAGCAGGCGCTCCTCGAGAACGAGACGATCGAGATGGTGCTGTACCTCTCACCGCATGAGCAGCACGGCGTGCAGGGCTACGAGACGCGCTACATGTACGAGCTCGACGACGACGGTGAAGTCGTCGGCCCCGGCCACACGCCGATCATCGCGTTCAAGCCGATGGAAGAGGGCACCTCGATACGCGAGGTGCGCGTTCCCGGCTCGGCCCCGCGCACCGACGGCACGGTCAACATCACCGTCTCGCCGCTGGGTCGATCGCTGGGGCTCGACATCGTGATCGACAACCCCGACTTCGCCGAGACGGAGGTCTACACGATCCGTGTCGATCCGCTGATCCCGGGAAGTCGCGTGACTTTCGGCAACATCATGCGCGTCCTTCCTGAAGACGTCGACTTCCGCTGAGCCTCGCCATGACGAATCCCGCGCCAACGCCTCGCCGCCGCACGTCACGCGGTTTCACGCTGCTCGAGATCATGGCCACGGTCGCGATCGTCGGGCTTTCAGCGGGTTTCATCCTGACGGCCCGCGAGGGCGCCGCGAACCACGCCTTCCGCGCCTACCACATGATGGAGGCGATCCGCCTGGCCGAGCATCACCTGGCCGAGTGGACGCTGAACCCCGATCTCGTCGAGGCCCAACAAGGGCTCTTCCAGATCGACGGCGACACGGTCGGAGAGGGCATCTACTCCTACGAGATCACGGTCGAGATCTTCGACCTCTCGACGGGCCGTCCGCTCGATGACGAGGACGGCAATCCGCTGGACGACCCGCTGGCCGCCAACTACGGCGATTCGTCGGGCCCGACGTCACTCTTCGGCGGCTCGGAGGACACCGAGGAAGAGGACGACCCGTATCTCGTCCGCCGCATCCAGATGACGGTCTACTACCCGAACCCGGTTGACGAGGAGCCCGAGGAACTCATTCTCGAGCGCTTCCTCCCGCTGGTCGACGAGCCCGAAGAGAATCTCCGATGACGCGACGCAACGCAGGCTTCACGCTCTTCGAGGTCATGATCGCGCTCACGATCATGGCCCTGATCATGGTCGCGCTGTACCAGACCCTCGACGCCTCGCTCGCCACGCGTGATCAACTCGACCTCGAGGCACGCGCAGCACGCGTCGGCCCCGAGATCCTCGACATCATCGAGAACGATGTCCGTCAGGCCTGGGTCTCGAACATCTACGGCGACAAGGTCTTCTTCGGCGAGGACGCGACGGTGCGCGGCGAGCAGGCCGACGTGCTGCAGTTCATCACGTCCGTCGACAGCACGGTCACGCAGAACGTCCAGGGCTATGAGGTCTCGTCGGATCTCGCCGAGGTCGGCTACCGCTGCAAGGTCAACCCGGAGTACGAGGACGTCATGGAGCTGTGGCGTCGTCAGAGCTACCACGTCGACGAAGAGCCCCTCAAGGGCGGTACTTACGACCTCATCTACGACCGCGTCGTCTCCTTCCGAATCCAGTACCTGCCGACGATGGAACGCACCGAGGAGTTCGTCGACGCCTGGGACGCGTCAGAGGAGCGCCGCCTGCCCGCCGCGATGCTGATCGACCTCGTCGTCGAAGTCGGCGAGCGCTCGCGCGGTGGCCCCGGCTTCGCAGCCCTGACGCGGCACCATCGGCGACTCCTACCGCTGCGCAGCGACAGCGAGATCGCAATGCGCGTCCACCCCATCATCCCGACCTTCACGACGGCATCGGCCGGCGGCGGCGCGGCCCAGGGCCCCGACGGTGGCGGCCCAGACGACCCAGATGGCGGTGGCGGCGATCCTGATAACCCGTTCGGCGGTGGAGGCGGTGGTCCCGGTGGACCCGGCGGAGGTGGTGGCGGTGGTGGCAGCGGCAACCCCTTCGACGACCTCTTCAACGGAGGCGGCGGTGGCGGCGGCGGGGGCTTGCCCGGAGACATCTTCGGCGGCGGCTGAGCCACGCCACCGGCAGCACGGTCGTTTTCGCGATTGACGCTCCGCCAACGTGTGCGCTCGCGGCAGGTCCGTCAAGCCCAACGAGCACAAGCCACCTTGTCGGCCGCAGCACCCACGCGCGCGGAAGCGTGAGGCGAGAAATGGCCCGTTCTCGAGTGCAACCGCGCGCGCTCGAGAACGTCGTCATCGAATCCCGACTCACGCGCTTCGTCACGCGTTCGGCACCACTCGTGCGCGGACACCTCGTTCGTGTGCCTGGGCGACGCTCTTTCCCTGAGAGCGTTGTCGTCGCAGCAATGCGTGCGGCTTGCAGCGCACACGAACCCGTGGCGATCGAGAAACTCGAGAGACATCGCCGACGAGTGCTGCGTCCACTCGTTTCGTCGACCGACGGCGGTGACCAAGCATCACCCGACGGCATACCGCACGATCCCCCTGAGCTCCGCGAGGGCTCCACTCCGCGGGCCTGTCCCGACGAGCAGCAACGCGTCGGAGCGAGGTCGAAAACCGCAAGTCGACCACGCGACTCAACAAGCACCGAGAGCCACCTGCTAAGCGCCCTGCAATCTCGCGGGCACCCGTCCCCGAGGATCATCGAGCCAACGTGCGCTCCAGCCCGCACCGCCCGCGCCTCCGCCCCGAGCACCATTTACCCCACGCCCATGCGTCGAGCCCGCACACCTCACGGCTGGCCTCAACCGAGCCGAGCTCGAACGACGGGGACGGCGGCAGCGACTTCACGCCGTCGCAGCCATCCTCACGCGATCCCGCCACCGCCAAGAGGCGTGCCCGAGCGCCGCCGTCCCCGTCGCTCGAACTCGGCGAACAAGCACCGAGAGCCACCTGCTAAGCGCCCTGCAATCTCGCCGGCACCCGTCCCCGAGGATCATCGACCCAACGTGCGCTCCAGCCCGCACCGCCCGCGCCTCCGCCCCAAGCACCATTTACCCCACGCCCATGCGTCGAGCCCCCGCCCTCCACGGCCGGCCTCAACCGAGCCGAGCTCGAACGACGGGGACGACGGCAGCGACTTCACGCCGTCGCAGCCATCCGAACGCGATCCCGCCACCGCCAAGAGGCGTGCCCGAGCGCCGCCGTCCCCGTCGTTCGAGATCGGCGGACACCCAAAAAGCTCCGCTAATCAACAACCGGCTCGAGCACCTCAAGCCCCCCCATATACGGCCGCAGCACCGCCGGGATCGTGATCGACCCGTCAGCCTGCTGATGCAGCTCGAGCAGCGGGATGAGCACACGCGGGCTCGCGACCACCGTGTTGTTCAGCGTGTAGCAGAAGGTCGGGTTGCCGCGGTCGTCGCGGTAACGCAGCTTCAAGCGCCGCGACTGGTAGTCACCGAAGCGTGAGGCGCTGTGCGTCTCAGCGTAGTTCTTGCGCGACGGCATCCAGGTTTCGATGTCGTACTTCTGCATCTGCCCGGCTCCGAGGTCACCCCCGCAGACGTTCACGACGCGGTAGGGCATCTCCAGCGCCTGGAGCAGCTCCTCGCTGTTGCGCAGGATGTTCTTGTGCTCCTCGCGCGAGGCCTCGTCGTCGGCCTTCATGATCACCACCTGCTCGACCTTCTCGAACTGGTGGATGCGGTAGAGGCCCTTCGTGTCGCGCCCGGCCGCGCCCGCCTCGCGCCGGAAGCAGGTGCTCTGTGCGACGTAGCGCAGCGGAAGCTCGTCGGCCTCGAGGATCTCGCCGCCGCGGAAGGCCGTCAGTGAGACCTCTGCGGTGCCGACGAGGTTCAGGTTGTCGCGCTCGAGGCGGTAGGCCTGTTCCTCGCCGCCGGGGAAGTAGGCCGTGCCCACCATCGCCGGGTCGCGGACGAGCACGGGCACTTCCATCGGTTGGAAGCCGCGCGTGATCATGTGGTCGAAGGCGAAATGCAGGATGGCGCGGTGCAGCCGTGCGCCGTTGCCCGTGAGCACGTAGAAGCGCGTGCCCGAGAGCTTCACGCCGCGTTCGATGTCGAAGAGCTTGTGACGCCGACCGATCTCGATGTGGTCGAGTGGCTCGAAGCCGAAGTCGGGAACGTCACCGTGCTTGTGCAGCTCGACGTTCTCGGTGTCGTCGGCACCGGCGGGAACCTCGGCCGCCGGGACGTTCGGCACGTGTAGCATCAGCTCGCTCCACGCCACCTGGACGGCCTCGAGCTTCTCCTCGCCAGCCGAGATCTCGGCCTTCAGCTCACCGAGGCTCGCGACCTCCGCCGCGCGCTCATCGGGCGTGAGCTTTCCGAGGGCCTTGCTGCGCTTGCGCTGCTCGGCCTTCCCCGACTCGACGCGATGCATGAGCTCGCGACGCGTCTCGTCGAGTTCGACGAGACGGTCGAGGTCGATGTCGATCCGCTTGAGCGCTGCGCCTGCGCGCACCAACTCGAGGTTCTCGCGGATGAACTTCATGTCCAGCATGACGTGCTCCGTAGCGCGCCGTCCGCTTGACGGCGAACTACGGATGATCGACACGGCGCACCGGCGGCGCAACCGCCGCGACCGATTTCCCTTGGACGGGCCCTATTCCTTCGGCGGCTCGGCTGACTCGAAGGGACCTCCCAGATGCCGGTGGCTCTTCTGGTAGAGGTGAATCCGGTAGCTGGAGTCGCGCGGCATGTCGAAGGCGACGTCGAGCGGGAAGTACAGCACGTTGTCACGGCCGCGGTCGTGGTTCTGCCAGGCCGAGATGTCGGCCTGGAGCATCTTCTCGGCCTTCACGAGCGTCTTGCCCTTCGCGTCGACGATCGACACCTCGGGGCGCATCGCCTCGTCGAAGAGGCACGCGTACTCCTCGCCAAACTGACCGAAAATGCGGATCGAGCGCCCGTCGACGACGAGCTCCGAACCGCGCTGGTTGGCCTCGGCCGTCAACTCGAAGGGGCCCCCGAACGCCATCTCGAGGGTTTCTCCCTCCTTCACGGTGAACTCGCCGGACTTGCCGCCATAGATCCGGATCTGGTCCATGCTCGTCTTCTTGCCCGTTTCGAGCCGCCCCATGGCGATCTTGTACGTGCCGACGGGCACCGTCGCCGGGCCGCGCTTGGTGACGACGTTGAAGAAGGCGCCGCGCAACTCGCCGACCTCCTGGATCACGACGTGAGTGGGCTTGATCTTCGTGTCGATCGAGAAGTTGATGGCGCCCGTCGCGATGTCGAGTTCCTGGAGGTCGATCTTCGTGCCGTCGTCGTCGATGTTCGCGCGGTAGAACTTGTCGCCGACCGGCAGCACCTTCGACCAAGGAATCGCGACCTTCGACTTCCCGATCTGGACCGAGTCGAACTCCGTGAAGGCCGTCGGGACGTCGTCGTCGAGCATGGTGATGAGGTCGTCGATGTACTCCCACTCGTCGCCGTAGACACCGCTGATGTTCGTGTCGTAGACCTTCCACGTCTCACCGAGCACCTTGCCTTCGCGGTAGCCGCCGATGTTGTAGCGCATCCGCGCTGACGCGAGCTGCGGCGAGTAGTTCACGTCGGTGCCGAAGACGTTCTCGCGATCGCTGGGAACCGACAGCATGAGCGGCAGCAGGTCGCCCTTCTTATCGGAGAGCGGGATGTCGACGCGCACCGGCGTGGAACTCGGGGTGAACTCCACGGCCCGCGAGCCGTCGCCGCTCGAGTCGATCGTGAACGAGCTGCCGTCACGCGACAGCCGCCACTGCTGCGCGCGCGGCTTGAAAACTCCCTTGTGCGAATCGAAGTCGACGGGACCTTCGCCGTCGATCCACGTGAACGGCCAGAGGAAGTCGTGGTCGTGCGGGTAGAAGTTCGGAAGCGCCACGCCGGAAATACCCTTCTTCGGGATCACCGACTCCAACTCGAACTCCTGTTTCTCGGCGCCGTCGGCGAATGACTCGAGGCCGGCGCCGGGCCCGAGCCCCCCGCCCTCGGCTCCTTCGGGCAGCTCCTCCGGCTTGGGACCGTCGGGGTCGATGCCCTTGTTGCGCAGATCCTCGAGAACGTTCGCGGCATCGCGCGCAAGCTGGAAGCGGAAGGGCAGGTCGGACGCGAGGGCGCCGACGCGCTGGAGGATGCGCGACTGCTCCCAAGGCTGGCCGCGAATGCGTTCGAGTTCCGCGGCGTCGACCAGCGTGACGATCGCCAGCTCGGGGTCGCCGATGGTGTCGAAGTCTTCCGACAGCTGGACGTAGTCGCGGATCAACTCGTCGAGCGCATCCTCGTTGCGATCCTTGGTGGCCTTGGCAACCTTGTCACGCGTGGCGTAGAGACGGTCCTTCGCCTGCATGCGCTTGCGGCGCCCGGAGATGTCTTGGCCGAGCGTCAGGCGGACGCGCTCGATGAAGCGCTCCGAGCCGTCGATGCGGTCGAGGCTCCACGCCAGCGTGCGCACCTCGGCATGCAGCTTCGGGGAGTCCTTGCGGGCGAGGTCATCGAGCAGCAGCTCGAGCGCCTGGTCGGCTTCGAAGGGCTTGAGACGCACCGACCGGTCCATCGCCTCCTCGTCATCCGCGAGGCGCGCCGGGTAGTAGCGATCCCAGAACTCCTTGAGCTCATCGGGCATGTTGAAGTCGTCGGCCGTCTGGGCGCCGAGCGTGACGGCACCGAGGAGCACGGCGGCCAGCGAAAGGAAGATCGACGAACGCGTCATCGCAGGCATCCTGAAGTCATGGTGGGAACCCCTCCTTTGTACCAGAGGGGAACGGCAGAGGTCTCGCGAACGGACGGAGCGTGGCGCTTCAGCGGCGCCCCTGCAGATCGCGGCTACGGTCCTGCAAGAAACTGCGTTCCGACTTACTCAACGAGTTGAGCCCTTCAGCCTGGATCTTGGCCAGGATGCGGTCCATCTCGCGGCGGCTGGTCTCCTCGCCATCGAGCTTCTTCTGGATCGCAGCACGCTGTCGCTTGTCGATGAAAGTGGACACCACATCGCCGCGCTTCCACCACAGAACGCCGATCAACGCCCCACCGAGGTGACACGTCACCGCGACGCTCGAGGTGCTGACCTGCCCGGTCACGAGCGAGATGAACTTCACGAAGTCGTTCGCGAAATAGAACCCGGCCAGCAACCATGCCGGAACCGGGATCAAGAGATTGAGCATGATCGTCTTGCGCGGGTCGCGCAGGGCGCCGAGTGCGACGATGCCGGAGACGGCACCCGAGGCGCCGATCGTGGGGATGCGCGGCATGCCGAGCAGCTCGTTCACGAGCACCTGGGCCAGCGCGCCGACGACCGCCGCCATGACGTAGAGACGCAGCAAGCGCGTCTTGCCCATCGATGCTTCGAGGTCCGTCGCGAAGCACAGGAACAACAACATGTTCCCGAAGATGTGCATGAAGTCGGCGTGCAGCAGCGTGTAGGTGACAAGCTGCAGCGGGAACAGCAAGCTCTCGAAGCGCACCGTCTTTCCGCCTGCAGCCGTGTCGAACAACGGGCTGTTGAGCGCGAAGAGCCTTTCGAGCGCCGTGAGTGCTCCGCCGGCACCCGCCGCCCCGAGCAACGATTGGATGATGAACATCCCGACGGTGAAGACGAGGATCGTCTTGACGGCTGTCCAGTTGCGGAAGTCACCTGCACCGCCGAAGCCGGAGCGACGTCCACTGTCCCATTGAGGTCGATATGCCACGAGCGACGGTTCCTCTGGAGCGTGGAGTCAGGACGAGCGAGCGAGGACGAAGGCGCAGATGTCGTAGAGACTCGTGCGCGCGGCGCTCTTGGGAAAGTCTTCGAGCAACGATTGGCAATCACGGACGAACTCATCGGCGACGACTTCACTCTGCGCGATGGCGTCGGTGAGGTCGAACTCGGCCGTGAGGGCTTCGCGCCGCGACCCGGCCACCTCGCCGCGCAGCAGCGTCGTGAATCGTTCGAAGCGTGCGCCGGAAAGACTCGTGGCGAGCTTGATGACCGGCAGCGTGAGTTTTCCCGTCTCGAGGTCGGTCCCGAGCGACTTCCCGACAACGTCCTCGTCACCCACGACATCGAGGCAGTCGTCGATGATCTGGAAGGCCATGCCGAGCTGGAGACCGAAGCGCTCCATGGCTGCAGCCTGTTCCGCGGCCCCGCCGGCATACGACACGCCGAGTCGCCCCGCTGCGCCGAACAGTGCGGCCGTCTTGCCTCGGATCACGCCGAAGTAGGCCTGCTCGTCGAACGCACCCTGGGCGCGGAAGTACGACTGCTCGATCTCGCCGCGGCAGACGTCTTGTGATGCGGCGGCCAGCACGCGCGCGGCCTCGAGCGTGGAGAGGTCGAGCGTGCGCGAGAAGGCTCGCGCGTAGACGAAGTCGCCCAGCAGGACGGGAACCTGGTTGCCGTGCAGGGCGTTCAGCGTTGAGGCGCCACGACGCACGTCGGCTTCGTCGAGAACGTCGTCATGCAGCAGTGACGCCATGTGGAGCGCCTCGATGACGGCGCCGATCGCGACGTGGTCATCATTGGGCGTGCCGAGCAACGACGCCGAGAGGTGCACGAGCGCGGGCCGAAGCCGCTTGCCCGCATACTTCTCGAGGTGCGCCGAAAGACCGGCGAGGGCCGCCGAATCGTCGGACAGAAGCGCAGCGAGTTCGCGCTCGGTAGCCGCCATCGGCTCCTGGATCGAGGCCAACACATCGGCCGATCGCACGGGGCTCATCGTCGCGACGTTCTCCGGGGGGACGGGCTCGAGGCGAGATCACCGCGCCGCGCGGCGTCCAGTTCCTCGTGCGTGTTCACATTGTGCAACATCGGTAGCGCCTGTTTCGCGCTCGTCTGCGGCAGATTGGAAAGGATACGTCGTGGTGCCGACTCGAAGAGCCCACGAAGCGACCGCTGTCCGGACGCAGCATAGGCGTGGGCGCGGTCGGCGAGCCCTGCGCTCACGAGGGCTCCGAAAGGCTCGAGGCCTCGCTCGCCGGGATAGGCGATCACGTCCAGCGCGGGGCTGCAGGCCTCGACCAGCGGAGCGAGCGCGGCCGGTTCCACGAAGGGCATGTCACAGGCCAGCAGCCAGACCCACGGCTGCGTGGCCGCTGCGAGCCCGCCGATCAGACCTCCCAGCGGGCCCTCACCATCGACCTCAACGGCATCGTCGACCCAGCGCAGGGCATGGCTGTCGTCGAGAAGCGCTTGCAGCTGCTCACGCTGTGACCCGGCCGCGATCAGCACGTCGTCACTGACGGCCTGCGCGACGTCCACCACGTGGCTCAGCAGCGTGCCCGTGCGCCAGGCCCGGTCGGCCTTGCGGCCTCCCATTCGCTCGGCCCGCCCTCCGGCGAGCACGAGCACACTCGGCCTCACGACGTCTGAGAACTCTTCGAGCGCTCCGAGCTGGAGCTATCGGTCAGTTCGGTGGTGGTCGTGTCTTTGGCGGACTCGGCACCTTCCTTGAGGCCACCCTTGAACTCGTTGACCGAACGCCCCACCGAACGGGCCACGCCCGGCAGACGACGCCCGAACAACAGCACGACGACGACCAGGATGATCGTCATCTCGAAGGGACCGGGCATACCGAAGGCGAGTGGCAGGTGCGTACTCATAGCGACTCAGTATAGAGCGAGAAGACGAGGAAGTCCCGCGCAGGACTGCCTTCCTTATCGACCGACCGAGGGCCGCGAGTGGACCGATCCTCGAAGCTGCGGCGGCCTTGACGCTGATGATTCACGGGCGATCTGCTGCGGGCGCATCTGATTCCTTCCTGGCAGCGGGGAAGCGACGTTTCTGATCCTCAACGGCCGATTCAGGCCGCTTCCAGTCGGAAAACTCGCTTCGCCTTGCCAGCAGGAACCAGTTGCGACCTCGCGACGATCGCCCATGAGCAACCCGGGTCAGTCGGCGCTGCGAGCCAGCATACCGGCGCTCTTGAGGGCGGTTTCCATGGCCGAACCGATCGCTGCGGGCGTTTCCGCCATGACGACGCCGACGGACGTGAGCGCGTCGATCTTGTCCTTCGCTGTCCCGGAACCGCCCGAGATGATGGCGCCGGCATGACCCATGCGCTTGCCCGGAGGTGCCGTCTGACCGGCGATGAACCCAGCGACGGGCTTCGTCATGTGGTCGCGAATGTACTCGGCGGCCTCTTCCTCGGCCGTGCCACCGATCTCACCGATCATGACCACACCATCGGTGCCCGGATCGGCCTGGAAGGCCGAGAGGACGTCGATGAAGTTCGTGCCGTTGACGGGGTCGCCACCGATTCCGATGCACGAGCTCTGGCCCAAGCCCAGCGTCGTGAGCTGCCAGACGGCTTCGTACGTGAGCGTGCCCGAGCGCGACAGAACACCGATCCGACCGGGACGGTGGATGTAGCCGGGCATGATGCCGATCTTGCACTCACCGGGCGTGATCACACCGGGGCAGTTCGGGCCGACCAGCCGCGTCTTGGTGCCCTTGAGCTCTTGCTTGACGTCGCACATGTCCATCACGGGGATGCCCTCGGTGATAGTGACGACGAGCGGAATGTCGGCGCCGATCGACTCGAGGATCGCATCGGCGGCGAACGGCGGTGGGACGTAGATGACCGATGCGTTGGCACCCGTCTCGGCGACAGCTTCGGCGACCGTGTCGAAGATCGGCACGCCGAGTTCCGACGTGCCGCCCTTGCCGGGCGTGACACCGCCGACGACCTTCGTGCCGTAGTCGATGGCCTGCTTGGTGTGGAACGTGCCGGTCTTACCCGTGAGCCCCTGAACGATGAGGCGCGTGTCCTTGTCGACGAAGATGCTCATGCGTGGGTGACCTTTGCGGCCTCGACGGCCTTGCTGGCGGCGTCCGCCAGATCGTTTGCGGTGATGAGGTCGATGCCGGACGACTCGAGCAGCTCGCGTCCGCGTTCGACGTTCGTGCCTTCGAGACGCACGACGAGCGGCACGTTGATCTTCACGTCCGTCGCGGCGGCGATGATGCCTTCGGCGATGACGTCGCACTTCATGATGCCGCCGAAGATGTTGACGAGGATCGCTTCGACCTTCGGGTCGGACAGGATGATCTTGAAGGCCTTCGTGACCTGCTCTGCCGTGGCACCACCGCCGACATCGAGGAAGTTCGCCGGCGAGCCGCCCGCGAGCTTGATCGTGTCCATGGTGCCCATCGCAAGACCGGCGCCGTTGACCATGCAGCCGATGTTGCCGTCGAGCGCGATGTAGGCGAGACCGGCTTCGGCGGCGTCGAGCTCGCGGGCGTCTTCCTCATCCTCGTCGCGCAGCTCGACGATGTCGGGGTGACGCCCCAGCGCGTTGGCGTCGAAGGTCATCTTGCCGTCGAGCGCGATCACGGCACCGTCGTTGGTGTGGATCAGCGGGTTGACCTCGGCCAGCGAGGCGTCAGTGTCGATGAACAGGCGTGCGAGCTTCGTGAGGACGTCGCAGGCCGGCTTGATGCACGGGCCGGGGAAGCCGGCCGCGTAGGCGAGACGTCGCGCCTGGTACTTGCGCAGGCCGGCCACGGGGTCGACCTGTTCAGTGAGGATCTTCTCGGGGGTTTCCTCAGCGACCGTTTCGATGTCGACGCCACCCTCGCGGCTCACCATGAGCACCGGGCAGCCCGTCGAGCGATCGACGGTCAGTCCCGCGTAGTACTCGTGGGCGATCTCGGAGCCGGCCTCGACGAGCACGGTCTTCACGACCTGCCCCTCGGGTCCGGTCTGGTGCGTGACCAGCGCCTTCCCGAGAATCGACTCGGCGGCCTCGCGGGCCTCGTCGGTGGAGCGGACGAGCTTGACGCCCCCCGCCTTGCCGCGGCCGCCAGCGTGGATCTGCGCCTTGACGACGGAGAGACTCGACCCGAGCTCATCGTAGGCGGCGGCTGCGTCAGCGGCAGACGTCGCGATGCGATGCTCGGGAACGGGGATGCCGGCCGCGCGGAAGAGCTGTTTGGCCTGGTACTCGTGAATCTTCATCCGGGGATGTTTACTGATGGGCCCCCCTCCGGGTCAAGCCGGGTCCGTCAGCATCTCGCGCGATGAACTGTCCTCGTTCGAGGCAGCGCGTGGTTCGATGGCGCGCGAGACGACGTGGCACACCAGAGAATCGCGGATTCTTGGGGGCTCGGCGAGGCTCAGAACGGCACGCTGGGACGTTGTCGCGAATGGCAAAAACGACGAGCTTCAGAGCACGAGCGGAACGATGAACGGAATCTTGACACACGCGCAGATCGACGGGCTCCTCAACGAGGGCCACATCGTGACGGCGGCATCGATCGATCAGGAGCAACGGCAGCCGGCGTCGCTCGACCTGCGGCTCGGGCACGAAGCCCTGGCGATCCGGGCGGGTTTTCTCCCCACCGGCCGCGTCGAAGAGCAGGTCGAATCGCTCGTCGTCGATCGCGTCTCGCTCACGAACGGAGCCGTGCTGCGGCGCAACCAGGTCTACCTCGTGAAGCTGCTCGAGGGGCTCGCGCTGCCCGAGCACATCAGCGCGCGCGCCAACCCGCGCTCGTCGACGGGTCGCATCGACGTCTTCACGCGCACGGTCGTCGACGGTCACGATCGCTTCGACGACGTGCCGGCCGGTTACACGGGCCCGCTCTGGCTCGAGGTCGTCCCGCGCTCCTTCGACGTGCGCGTCACGACGGGCCAGCGCCTCAACCAGATCCGTTTCTTCGTCGGCGACCCGATCCTCGGTGACGACGAGCTGGCCGAGCGTCTGGAGACCGACGACCTCGTGCCCGACGGCACGCCTGCCGACATGCACGATGGCTCGCTGCTGCTCGGCCTGTCACTGCGCGCGGACGTCGAGGGCGCCCCGATCGGCTGGCGCGCGCGCGACGACGCCCCCGTCCTCGACCTCGCGAACGTCGGCGGACACCCCGCGGGCGAGTTCTTCGTGCCCGTGCATACGTCCGGCGACGGCACGCTGATCCTCAAGCCCGAGGGGTTCTACATCCTCGCGTCGAGTGAGCGTGTGCGCGTCCCCGGCGACCTCGCGGCCGAGATGCTCCCCTACGATGTCGGCATGGGCGAGCTGCGCACGAACTACGCCGGCTTCTTCGACAGCGGCTTCGGCTGGGGCCCGGGAAGTCCGCACGGCTCGCGCGCCGTGCTCGAAGTGCGTCCCCACGACGTCCCCTTTCGCGTCGAACATCGTCAGCCGATTTTCCGACTTCAGTACTCACGAACCGTCGAGCCGTGCCGTGAGCTGTACGGCAGCAACGGGTCGGCCTATCAGAACCAGGGCCTGCGCCTCGCGCGCTACTTCAGCACCAACGACTGAGGCCTTGGGGGACGATCGACGACGATTCGCCGCGCACTTCTCGCGCTCGTCGACATTGCGCGCTACGCCGTCGGATGCCGACGCTTCACGCCAACTCTTGGACGACATCCTCGCGCGGGCTGACGAGCTGCGCTGACGCGTGCCTCAAGCGTCTTCCGACTCGGCCTTCCACTCCGAATCGCGCGTCTCGCGCAGCGCGATCGTCGACGAGCCGGGCGGCCGGGTCTTCTCGGCGGCACGCTTGCGAGCGGCGGAGTGTCGGTCCTTGGCGCGCTGCTCGGTGTAGGCCAGCGCCTTGCCCAGCGTGTGGATCTTGACCGTGTTCGTCGCCCCGTCCACGACACGCTCGCCACACACGATGACGACGGCCGAACCGCGCTTGCCGAGCTTGCGATCAATCAGCAGTCGCTCGGCGGAGCGGATCATCGAATCGACAGTCCCGGCCTCTTCGATGAGCAGCGGCGTGACACCCCAGAACAACTTCATGCGCCGCAGGGTCGCGGGGTTGGACGTCACCCCGAAGAGCGGGCGCTGAGGGCGCTGGCTCGAGACGAGCCGTACGGTGCGCCCCGAGTTGGTGAAGCAGATGATCGACTCGGCGCAGACGGCGCGCGCCATGACGCGTGCACCGCGCGAGGCCGCTCCGGCATGGTCGCCGCAGTCGGTCGTGAGATCCTCGAAGGATGTCGGCTTCTGTGACGACTCGATCTGCCGCGCGACCTTGCCGAGCGTGCGGACCGAGCGCACCGGATGCTTGCCGATCGCCGTCTCGCCCGAGAGCATCAGCGCATCGGTGCCCTCGAGCACCGCGTTCGCGACATCCGAGACCTCGGCGCGCGTGGCCGATGGACGCTCGATCATGGATTCGAGCATCTGCGTCGCCGTGATGACGGGCCGGTGATAGCGCCGCGCCTCGGCGATGATGTGCTTCTGTGCGATCGGGACCTTCTCGACGCCCATCTCGACGCCGAGGTCCCCGCGCGCGACCATGACGCCGCTACTGACTTCGAGGATCGCCTCGAGGTTGTCGAGCGCCTCGGCCCGCTCGATCTTCGCGATCACGAACGGCTTGAGCGGGTGCTTGTCGATCACCTTGCGCAGGGCGAGGATGTCGTCGGCACCGCGCACGAACGACAGCGCCACGGCATCGACGCCGAGCTCGAGGCCGAACGCGAGGTCCTTGCGATCCTTGCGCGTGAGAGCCTGCACGGTCAGGCGGGCGCCGGGGAAGTGCAGACCCTGGCGCGAGCGGAGGACGCCTCCGTGCACGATCTTGCAGCGCGCCTCGCCGTCGGCGGCCTCCATGACGCGCAGCTCGATCAGTCCGTCGGCGAGCAGGATCGACTGCCCGCGTTTGAGCGCGGAGAGCGTGCCCGCTGCCTCGACGGTGATCTTCTCGGCCGTGCCTTCCTCCTTCGTCGACTCGACGACGTGGACGATCTTCCCCGACTTGAGCGTGATCTGGTTGTCGACCAACGTGCCGACGCGCATCTTCGGGCCACTGAGATCCTGAAGGATCGCGACCGGCTCGCCGATCTGACGCGACGTCGCGCGGACCATCTCGAACAGTTCACGGTGGTACTCGTGACTCCCGTGCGAGAAGTTCAGTCGCACGACGTCGACACCTGCCTCGATCATCTGGCGCAGCGTCGACGGTGAGGCGCTTGCCGGCCCCAACGTCGCGACGATGCGCGTCTTGGATCGTTTCAACTCGCCCTCCCTGGAACCGCGCGGATGGTCAGGAGCCGGCCCCGACTGTTTCCATGGCTGCGATGATGGCGTCGCCCATCTCCTGCGTTCCGGTCGCGCCGTCATGGCTGCGCCCCGGGCGGAGGTCGTAGGTGACGTGCTTGCCTTCGGCGATCACGGACGCCAGGGCCGATTCGAGTCGGTCGGCGGCCTCGAGTTCGCCGAGGTGACGCAGCATCAGCATGCCCGACAGGATCATGGCGGTCGGGTTCACACAGTTCTTGCCGGCGTACTTCGGCGCGCTGCCGTGCGTCGCCTCGAAGAGCGCACCGAGCTCACCGATGTTCGCGCCGGGTGCAACGCCCAAGCCTCCGACGAGCGCTGCGCACAAGTCGGACATGATGTCGCCGTAGAGGTTCGGGAGCACGAGGACGTCATAGTCTTCGGGCTTCTGAACGATCTGCATGCACATGTTGTCGACGATGCGATCGTCGAAGCCGATGTCGGGGTTCTGCGCAGCGACTTCGCGCGCGACGTCGAGGAAGAGGCCGTCGGTGTGCTTCATGATGTTGGCCTTGTGCACAGCCGTGACGTGTTTGCGCCCGTTGTTGCGCGCGTAGTCGAACGCGAACTGCACGATACGCCGCGAGCCTTCAACGCTGATCGGCTTGATCGAGATGCCCGCATGGTCGCGGATCTTCGCGTCCGGCTGCATCTCCTTGATCAGCTTCGTGAGGCGCTCGTTCTCGGGCGTGTCCTTCGCGAACTCGATGCCGGCGTAGAGGTCCTCGGTGTTCTCGCGCACGATCACAACGTCGATGTGGTCGTGCATGGCCTTGACGCCGGGGTAGGTCTTGCAGGGGCGGACGCAGGCGTAGAGGTCGAGCGTCTTGCGCAGCGCGACGTTGACGGAGCGGAAGCCCTTGCCGACCGGCGTCGTGATCGGCGCCTTGATGCCGACCTTGTTGCGACGCAGCGACTCGAGCACGTTGTCGGGCAGCGGCGTGCCGGCCGTCTCCATGATGTCGACGCCCGCCTCCACGACATCCCAGTTGAACGAGACGCCGGTGGCTTCGAGCACGCGCCGGGTGACCTCGGCGAGTTCGGGGCCGGTTCCGTCTCCGCGGATCAGCGTGACGTCGTGAGTGGTGTCGGCCATGGGTCGGATCTCCTGTATGCGCCGCACGGGGGCGGCCGAGGCGGGACGAGCCCATCGACGATAGAGCCGAGGACAGGGGTGTTCAACTGGCGCGTGCCCGCGGAGCCTTGAGGTGTCTCGGCTGCAGACGGCCCGTCGAGGGTGTCAGCGGCCTTTGGCGAAGAGAGCGGCGGCGTCCGGAAAACGCGCCAGAGCCTCGCGCCGCACCTCCTCGGCGTCACGCGCGGCACCGACGCTGAGATAGAGTCCGATCATGTCGACGAAGAGCTGGGGCGAGGCCTGCCCGGCCACGACCTTCTGGCGCAGGCCGCCGATCGCCTCGACGACGGCGTAGACCTGCGCGCGCTGGGCCAGCATTGCCTCGGCCTCCGCGTCCCGCCCGAGGCCCGCCAGGAGCCGCGCCGCCAGCAGCAGCGCCTCGGTGTGCAGACGCTCGACGACGATCACGCCTTCGAGCTCGCGCAGGGCTGCGGCCGGGTCGCCCTGGCGCTCGAGCAGTCGGGCGCGCGCGAAACGCGCCTTCGTGTACGACGGCGAGAGCTCGAGCGCACGCGTGAGGTGACGCTCGGCCTCCTCCAGCGTGCCGACGTCGAGCGCGACGAGCCCCAGGCCGTACTCGGCCTTGTGCATGGTCGCGTCGACGGACAGCACGTCCTCGAAAGCGGCACGAGCGCCGGCGTGGTCGCCGAGCTTGAGCCGCGCAAAGCCGAGGGCCGACGCGGTGCGCTTGAAGGCATCGTCGAGCGCGGCGGCCTGTGCAAGGCGCTCGCTGGCCTCGACGTAACGCTGCAGCTCGTAGGCTGCCGATCCCGCGATGTACTGCACTTCGGCCGCGATGGCGTCGCGCGCGAGCAGCGGCGCGAGGATCTCGCCGACCTGCTCGAAGCGCTTCTCGCCCATGGCGCGCACGGCGGCCATGACGAGCGGACGTTCATCCTCGGCGACCGTCGCGACGGGGACCGGAGACGCGTCGTCACCTGCTCGCGGCGCGCCGTCGGGCATCGTGTCGACCGTGGCTCGGCGCCCATCCGCGACCGACCTGGCCGAGACGTCGAGCCGCCCGTCGCGTTGCACCACCACGCGCCCAGGCGTCGTGACCTCGCCGCGCGTGAGTCGGCCATCGGCGTGGCGGACGTCCAGCGTCCCGGCGCCACGGAAGGCGAACACCGGACGCGGATCGCCGACGGCCTGGAAGCCCGCCGAGACCCGCACGCGGCGCACCTGCGTTCCGAGCGCGTCGGTCCAGCGGACGAGCGCGCCGACGTCGTCGGGATTCCCAGGGTCGCCGCGCAGCACGATCTGCAGCGACGCCGAGCTCGGCGCCGTGCCGCGCCAGACTTGCGTGCGTCCCGAGCGCTGCGTCACGACGACGTCGGTGACACCGTCGTCGTCGAGATCACCGACCGCCAGCGCGCGCGACGGGGAAGGCTGCTCGCCGGGCCAAGGTGTGGCACGGAAGCGCGCCGCTCCGTCGTTGAGCATCAGCAGATCCGGCTGGGCGAAGGACGTGTCGGTGTTGGGCGCATCGGCCTGCGTGTAGACGTGCCCGTTGGCGGCGATCACGTCTTCGTCCCCGTCGAGGTCGGCGTCGAGAAACGCCACGCCCCAGCCGAGCAGTCGACGCGACGCGCTGCCGATCCCGACGCGGTCGGCGAGGTCCGAGAACACGCCGCCTTCGCTCTGGATGTAGAGCGCGTTCGACTCCATCGAGAAGTTCGTGACGAGCAGGTCTTCGTCCCCATCGCCATCGGGGTCGCCGGCCGCCACGCCCATCCCGGCCTGCTCGCGGCCGCGCGCCGACAGCACCGCGCCCGAGAGCACGCCGCCCTCGCGGAACGTGCCGTCCGGCTGCGAGAGGTAGAGGAAGTTCGCGACGGAGTCGTTCGTCACGTAGACGTCGAGGACGCCGTCGCCGTTGAAGTCGCCGTCGATGACACCGAGCCCGTAGGCCGCTGGGCCGTCGAAGCCCCACTCGCTCGTGCGTTCAACGAAGCGTCCGCCCTCGTTGATGTACACGCGGTCGGCCTGGGGCGGAAGGCCCTGGGGACCACACATGACCGGCAGACCTTTCCAGAGGCACGACAGGCCGCCCTCGCCGTGCAGCGGCGGAGCGTCGGCATCGAAGGCGAGGTAGTTGACGACGTAGAGGTCCTGGTCGCCGTCTGCGTCGAGGTCGATGAAGAGCGCCGATGTGCTCCAGTCGTCGGCGGCTCCGGCGGCACCGGCGGCATCGGCGACGGGCGTGAAGCGGAGGTTCCCGTCGTTGCGCAGCAGCACGTTCGGGCCGTGGCAGGTGAGATAGACGTCGCGGTCGCCGTCGCTGTCGACGTCCGCGATCGCGACGCCGTTGCAGAAGGCCGCCACGTCGACGCCGCTCGCAGAGGTGACGTCGACGAACGTCCCGCCGTCGTTGGCAAAGAGACGGTTGCTGCGGCCGATCGATGGGCCGTCGGGATACTCACCCGGGACGACGAGCAGGGCGTCGAGATCGTCGTCCCCATCGGCGTCGAAGAGAGCGATGCCGCCGCCGTTGACCTCGAGGATCGTCGGGACATCCTCGCGGCCCGTGATCATCGTCCCGAGGTCGACGTCCATCGCCGTGAAGAGCGCGGCCGGTTCGGCTACCGCCGGCGCGTCGGTGTCGTCGCTCGTGCACGACACCGCGGCGATCGTGATCAGGACGGCAAGGTAGCGGGGCATCGTCACGGAGCTCTCAACGGGGCGAAGACGGGCTGGTCGCCGAGTCGTCGCAGGGAGCCGCCGGCTTCGCGCTGCGCGGCGAGTTCGTCGTAGCGCGCCACCGCGACTGTGGCCTCGGCGGTGCGCCCCTGTGCGGCCAGCGCCAGGGCGAGGATGCCATGACTGTCGTCGTGCTGGGGCCACTCGCGGACGAGCGTGCGCGCGTGCTCCTCGGCATCGACGGGGCGGTTCGTGACGAGCAGCGCGAGGCTGAGGTAGACCCGGGCAACACGGTCGCCGGGAACGGCACGCACGGCGCGCGTCAGGGACGTCACGGCGTCGTCGTCGAAGCCCGCCTCGTAGTACAGCAACCCGAGCTCGCGGTTGGCCGGGCCATGGTCGGGGCTGATGGCGAGCGCCTTGGCGACGAGCAGTTCCTCGGCCTCCGACCGCAGCGCGCCGGCTGTGGCTTCGTCGCCCCTTCCGGCGGCCTGCGCCGCCAGCGCGCGCTTATGACCCGCCAGCGTCGCGTAGATCGCCGGCGCACGAGTGCCGGCCGCCTCCGACTCCGCGATCGCCCGCTCGAGATCGGCAACGCCTGCTGCGGTGTCCCCCATCGCAAAGGCGACCTGGCCGCGGTTGAGCAGCCGCACGCTGAGGTGTCGAGCCTTCTCCTTCGTCGACAACGGACCGGGCCACGGAAGCTCACTGACGAAGATCAACCCGAGCCCGACCACGCCCGCCGCGAGGGCCGCTCGCCACTGAGAGCCGACGCGCACGACTTCGATCAGGCCGAGCCCTGCGTAAGGCAGCAGCAGCGGAACCAACGGAACGCGAAAGCGCGAGACGGCCGTGAACGCAAGCAGGCTCAAGACGTAGCCCACGATGGCGACGACAAGTGCGACCTCGCCGGGCCGTGCGCCCTTCTTCCGTCGACGCCACGACACGACGAGTCCGGCCAGCGCGAGTGGGACGAGCGTGGCGTGGCGCATCGGCGTCCAGCGCAACACTGCCGACGCTTCCTCGCCGAGGACGTACTGACTGTTGTCGGGTGCCTCGTAGCGGGAGAACAACATCGCCGTCTTGCGTATCTGCGCGAGTGCGTAGCGACCCGGGTCTTCGAGGATCTCGTCGAAGGCTTGCGCGAGCCAGTACGAGGACACCTCGCCCGGTGAGAGCTCCCGACCCAAGCGCGTCTCGGCTTCACGTTGCCAGTCCTGCTGTTCGTAGCGCGGCACCTGCCGGTTGATCGCGATGTGCTCGATCATGCCGACGGCATTGCCCTTGTGATTGCAGAGGTAGAAGGCCGTGCCGGGCGTCGCCGTGCTGACGACGGGTGAGCCGACGACGATCGAGTTGCGCACGAACACGGGCGCCATCGCGAGCAGGATCCCGGCCACCCACCAGCCGCTCGCGCAAAGTCCCCAGGCCAGCTGAGCACGCCGAGCCGAGATGACGAGCAGCACCGACAATCCGACCGCGCTGACGATCTGCGAGTTCCCGCGCACGAGCGCGCTGGCACCGAGCAGGAGGCCGACGAGCATGAACCGCCGCGCCGACATGCCGCGCACGGCCCAGATCCCGGCCAATACGGCTGCCGGCCAGAAGACGAGCGCGAGGGTCACCTTCATCAGGTGGGCCTCGTAGAACATGAATGGTCCGTAGAGCGCGCCGATCAGTCCGGCGGCGAGCGCCACGCGTCGGCCGAAGAGCGTCGCGGCGAGCTTCCACACGAGCACAACGAGGATCACGCCGAGAACGAGCTGGAAGCGACGTCCGATCGTGAGCGCCGAGGCGAGCGCGTCGGCCGGGATGTCGGCGATCGTCTCGGCGCCGGGCGGAACGCCTTCGTGCCCACAGGCCGCGAAGACCGCGCCGAGCACCCACGGGTACAGCGGGGCCTGGAAGTAGACGCCGTCGACGATGTCGTGTCCACCGGCCACGCGCAGGGCCTGGATCGTGTAGGCCTCGCTGTCGATGACCGGGGCGAAGGTGTGCGGCGCCTCGGCCATCTGGGCGTGGGCGATGAGGCGCACGACGAGCGCGACGATCACGATGAGCGCGGCGTCGGTCCAGCGTGCCGGAGAGTCGTCGCGGGCGTCGTTCACCGCGTGACGAGGTTCCGGACGAGCGCCCAGGCCTCGCGTGCGTGCGTCGCGAACTCCACCGGCGAACGCACGCGCCGGAGGCGCTTCCAGATGTAGCTCGGGCGCAGGTAGAAGCGGCGCACGGCGCGCCGGCGCCAACGCTTGAGGTCGGCTGCCGACAGACCGCGCGTGGCGAGCGTCGGCTCGAAACCAGACTGGTCCATGACCTCGAGGTCGGCCTCGACGGCGCCGGCCGCAACCGCCTCGTCACGCAGGCGCGTTCCGGCGCGTGGGACCGCCACGTTGAACGACGCAAAGTCGGCGCGCAGTGAGCAGGCGAAGTCGATCGTGCGTTCGATCGACTCGGCCGTTTCTTCAGGGAGCCCGAGGATGAACGTCGCAGCCGTCTGCAGCCCTTCTTCTTGACACATCGCGAAGGCCTGCCGCACGAGCTCCGTGCCGTAGCCCTTGCGGTGGTTCTTCAGGATCTCCTCGGAGGCCGACTCGACGCCGAGGATCACCGTGTGACACCCGGCGGCCTTCATGCGTCGCGCGAGGTCGCGGTCGATCACGTCGACGCGCGTGAACGTCCACCAGCCGAAGTCGAAGCCCTCGGCCACCATGGCGTCGCAGAGATCTTCGAACGGTGCGCGCGGCACGCCGAAACATTGGTCTTGGAAGAAGAGTTCGCGGACGCCGAGCCGCTCGAGTTCGCGCAGCTCGGCGAGGACGTTGTCGGTCGGGCGCACGGCCGAGCCGAGTTCGCCGATGATGCAGAAGGAGCACGTGTACGGGCAGCCGTACTGCGTGTAGATGCCGGCCATCGGCGCGCGACGCGCGAAAGCGTAGCGGTAGTCGTGGTCGACGAAGAGGTCGTGGGCGGGAACCGGGATCGCGCGGCCGACGCGCGTGCGCTTGAAGGCATGCGTGTCGTGCGGCAGCACGAGGGCACTGCGCTCGACGGACTCGCCGGCGAGGTGCCGTACGAGTTCGTCGCTGGTGAAGTCGGTGACGATGCCGGCGAGGAAGGGCGATTTCCCCAACATGCCGGCTGCGTCCTCCATGAAGAGGTCGCCGGAAGCGTACATCGCGGCACCCGTGTGTTCGGCGACGTCTGCGAGGAAGCGTCGGTCGGTGTCCCACTGCACGGCGCCGGCAAGCGCGAAGACGACGTCGGGTCGCGCGTCGACGGCCGCGGCGAGGGCCGTGCTGGCGTCGAGTCGATCGACGGTGGCGTCGACGAGCGTCACGTCGAACCCCGCAGCACGCAGCCACCCGCCCTGCACGACGAGGTCGATCGGCGGATGCAGGTAATGCGCCTGGCTCGTCTTCGAGCAATAGTAATCGCGTATGACGACACCGCGGCTGGGCGGCACGAGCAGCAGTGCACGCTTCATCGCGGCGGGACCCCGCTGCGCCGCGCGCGTTCTTGGCGCGCGACCGGGATCGGAGGCGCGAGGCCGACGCGCTCACGTGCGAACGTACCGAGGCGCGTCACGACGTGGTCCACCTCGATGCTCTGCATGCACACGTTGTCGCCTCCGCACCACGCAATCTTGGCGTTGTAGACGCTGAGGCACGGCGAACACCAGTGTCCGGCGTAGAAGATCAGGTGGTTGTCGCCGACGGGGCCATAGAGCGTCGGGCTCTCGGGGCCGAAGAGACTCGCCGTGGGGACGCCGAGGGCTGCGGCGAGGTGCAGCGGCCCGCTGTCGTTCGTGACGAGCAGCGCCGCACGGGTGAGCAAGACCGTGAGTTCGGTGAGCGTCGTACGTCCCGAGAGGTCGAGGCAGCGTGGACGCTCCTCGTCGGTGACCTGATCGAGGACGCGTCGCACGGTGTCCATCTCCGCGGCGGCACCGATGAAGACGAGCCGCTCGACGTGCGCAATCTCGTGCGCGAAGCGTGTCACGAGCTGCGCGTAGCGATCCTCGGGCCAGCGCCGTTCGTCGCAGAGGTCCGAGGCATTGACGTTCACGACGACGATGGCGCCGCGATCGGGGACCCCCAGCGTCACGAGCCGTCGCCAGGCGCGCTCACTCTCGGCACTCGACAGCGTCGGCGCTTCGAGTGACGCGTCGACGCCGCGGTCGGCACCGAGCGGACGCAGGAGCGCGCGCACCGCCTCGCCGTACGGGAGCCGCGTGTTGAAGTAGACCGTGTCCGTGAGCAGCGACCCGCGCCACCGGCCGCGCACGTAGAACCCGATGCGACGCGTCGCGCCACTCCCCCAGCAGATGAGTGCCGAGAGACGCGAGTAGAACTCCAGATCGATCGCGAGATCGAAGCGTCGACGCCGTAGCTCCAGGAGCAACGCCGGGACGCACGTGAGCAGACCGCGCAGACTTCCCTGAGGCACCTCGACGACTTCGTCGACGAAGGGCAGCCGCGAGACAACGTCGACGTTGCTGCGGAACGTCAGGAACGTGATGCGCGCCTGTGGGTGCGCCTCGCGCAGACGCCGCAACATCGGCGTGGCAAGCAACACCGATCCCATGCCGAGGAACTTCACCACCAGGATCCGCTCGGATTCCCGCGTGCGCGCTGCGAAGACTCGACGCCACAGACGAAGCGGGACGTTGAGCGCGTAGGCGAGCGCGCACAGCGGCACCCCCACCCACTGATCCATGTGGATCATCGTCCGCGTCTTCATCGTCCGTCAGCTCTCGCAGCCGGGTCCCTGGGCAAGCAGCTTCCCGAGACCGAACGAGCCACGGAACAGCGCGACCGCCTTGCGCGGCACGAGCAGGTGCGGGAGGAAGCTCGCGAATACGCGCGGACGCAGGTAGAAGCTCGCCATGATGCGGCGGTAGGTGCGCTCGAGGTCGCGACGGGTGAGCCCGTTCGGGATGTACGCGATGTTGTAGAAGTTGAGCTTCGTCCAGTCGGCGACGAGCTCACCGTTGCCGACCAGGTCGTCGGTGACGTCCGTGTTCGGGAACGGCGTGAAGAACGTGAGGCGCAGTGTGTCGATCGGCACGGAGCGGATGAACGCTTCGGTCTCGGCGAGGGTCTGCTTCGTCTCCCCGGGAAACCCGATGATGATGTAGGCGTTCGACTTGATGCCGGAGGCGCGCGTGAGCTCGAGGGCGTTCGCCTGCATGCGCGGCGTCGCGGCCTTCTTGATGCGCTTGAGGATCTCCCAGCTGCCGCTCTCGACGCCGTAGCTGATCTGCCAGCAACCGGCGCGACGCATGAGCTCGAGGATCTCGGCGTCGATCTCGCTCGTACGCGCGTTGATGCTCCACTCGATGTCGTAGTTGCGTGCGATGAGCGCTTCACACATCTCCTCGAACTGATCACGGATGGTCATCAGCGAGTCGTCCGTGAAGAACAACGACTTGATGCCGTACGTGTTCACGAGGCGGTCGATGTTGTCCATGATCTTCCCGAGAGGAAGAGCGCGGATGTCGCGGCCGAAGGTGTTGTTGTCGCAGAACGTGCACTTGTACCGACAGCCGCGCGAGACGATCAGGTCGCTGAAGGGCGTCTTGTTCAGGTACGTCGCGGCGGCGTGGTAGCGATTCGGGAAGTCGTCGAGCAGGTCCCAGGCGAGGTCGGGAAGCGCTTCGAGATCGACTTCGTCGGGCAGGAGGGGTTCTCGGCGGACGGCGCCGTCGTCGCGGAGCGACACGATGCCGCCGACGTCACGCGGATCGGTGCCGTCGTCGAGATGCTTCAGAACACCGCGCAGGACATCCTCGCCCTCGCCGATGCAGCCGAGATCGAAGACCGGCAGGCGCTCGAGCGTCTCGACCGGCAGGGCCGTGATGTGCGGGCCGCCGGCCATGAGGATCGTGTCGGGCGCTTGAGCGCGCACGCCGTCGGCCACCGTCGCCGCCTTCGCGACGCTCATCGTCGTGACCGTGAAGCCCACCACCGTCGGCTCGGTCTTCAAGATCTCTGCGGCGCATTCGCCGAGTGGAATCCCGAGCGCCGGACAGTCGACGATCGACACGTGCCAGCCCAGCTCGCGCGCCACGGCACCGAGGTAGAGGAACGCGTGCGGCGGCAGGGAGTTGCCGGCCGATGCCATCGGACCGTAGCGGTCCTCGGCAGTGACGGGCGGTACGACGAAGCACAGCCGGCGACGTTCGGGCGCCACCGGAGGGAGGGGAAACTTCATCGACGCGAGCCCTCGGGAGGGAGGAGGAAGGGTGGGTGCGCGGCGTGCGACATATGCAGTCAGTATGCACCAGGTTCTAAGGGCCTGGCAGCACAATCCGGCCTGTGTGCACGTTTCGCGTTTGACGGTCCCGCACTGTCCTGTAACGAGGTGCAGAACCGCTCGGATGGGTCCCCGCGATCAGCTTGATGCCATGTTGGGGATCGAGCCGTCGACACGTGCAGTCGCACGGAACAAGAGCGACCGGACCCGCACTGCGAGCGGCGTGTGCCGTGCGCGCACGTCGCCGGCAGATCTCGGGGGGCGCGGATGTGACGAGGCCCCCGCCATCGTGGGATGGCGAGGGCCTCGTGCTTGGAACTCAGGTCTCAACCGTGAGGTCGAGAGAAGAGATCACTGAGCCGTGCCGGACAGAGCGTTCGACAGCGACACGTTCTTCACGGCAGCAGTATCGGAGATACCGAACTGCGTGAAGAACTGGAAACCACCCGGGATACCGGCCGGCCAGATGAAGGGCAGGCTGATCGTGCCCGAACCCGAGGTCGTCAGCGTGATCGACGTCAGGATCGGCACCGGGTGAAGCGTGCCACCCTTGAACGGAACCGGGCTGTCGGTCAGACCGACGAACAGCGAAGCAATCGCGCTCGGAGCCGCGTTCGTGAGATCAAGCGATCCCGCCGAACCCGACGTGAGCGGACCCGTACCCGCAAGGGCGGGGTCGCCGCTGACGCCTGCAAGGGCATCACCGAGATCCATCCACGGGCTGCCACCACAACCGGTCGAACCGGCGAACGCCGCGCTGTTACCCGCGTCGTCCGTCGCGTCGATGGTGTACGTCACACAGTTGCCGACACCACCCGGGACAACACCACGGAACTGCTGGGAGCCCTGGGAGAACATGTCGATCGTCGTGCTCGGCGAGCCGTTGACGCTGTAGGTGAGCGTGACGTCGTAGTACGCGATCAGGTAGTACGGCGCGTTGTCACGAAGCTGCGCGTGGATGACCATGTCGGCACCACTCGTCTTCGTGTCGTCCACGAGGAAGAACGTCGGAGCGTGCGTGTCCGGGATACCAAGCGCGTTGGTCCACAGGCGGTTCGCAGCACCGTTGTCGTTCGACGTGAGAAGATCGTAGTCGCCGTCACCATCGACGTCGGCCACTTCGCCGTCCAGCGTGATGCTGTTGTTGCCCGACGTCGGAACCTCGGGGAACGAGTACTGGCTACCCGAAGCCGTCGTGCCCGTGCGGTGGTACTGGCCGAAGATCGAACCACCCTGAGCGTTGCCGCCAGCGTAGATACGGTTCGTACCGGAGAAGTTCGCCGCGAACGCATCGAGGTCACCATCACCGTCGAAGTCGAACAGGTCGATCTCGTTCTCGTCCTGGTTCGGGTCGCCCTTGATCGGGGCAGCCGTCTCCTGGAAGAGGACGATTCCGGCGCCGTTCGTGCCGAGGTTGAAGAGGATCTTGTCGGTGAAGTTCTGGTAGTTCTTCATCCAGACATCGAAGTCACCGTCGTCATCCAGGTCGCCGAACTCACCTTCGTAGTTCGACGTGCCGCTCAGCGCAGCACCCTGGTTGAGGAGCGAGACCTGCGTCGTATCCGTGTACAGCTGCGAGCTACCTGCAAGCGGGTTGTACAGGTTGTTCATGTAGATACGCGCCTGGCTGTCACGGCTCGACATGACGATGTCGAAGTCGAGGTCACCATCCAGATCGACGATGTCGAGGTCGAGCGTGTGCGTCTTGATGTCAGCACCCGCATCGATCCACGGCCACTGCTCGTTGAAGACGCCGTTGCCATCGTTGATGAAGATACGGCTGTCGCGCGTACCGTTCAGCGACGGACCGTAAGAGCTGTGGAACAGGTCGAGGTCGCCATCGTCATCGATGTCGGCGAAGTCGCAGTCACACGACCAGTCGCGGAACGGGCCCGAGTTGCCACCGAGGATCTGGTCACCGGCCGGAACCGAGATCAGGCTGCCCCAACGGGTGTTGGTCTCTTCGGTGAAGAAGCCGTTGCCGTCGTTGATGTAGAAGCGGCTCGTCTGACCGACGGTGTTACCACCACGGTTCGAGATGTAGATGTCGAGGTCGCCATCGTTGTCGATGTCGGCGAACTCGCAGTCACGGCTGGTGTCGTTCGGGATACCAGCGAAACGAGTGTTGGTTTCCTGGGTGAACGTGCCTTCTGTTCCGCCCTGGGCGCCGCCGTTGTTGATGAAGATGCGGTTGGGCTGGTCGCCCTGGTCACCGCCGTTCGCAACGATGACATCGAGGTCGCCGTCGTTGTCGACGTCACCGACGTCGATATTCTCTGAGTGATTGCCGCCGAAAGTTGAGACTGACGACGGGAAGTTACGGCCCGGCTGCAGATCGGTGAACTGAGCGCTGGCAACAGCACCCATGGACACGACAGCACCCGTGAGCACCGTGAGCTTGGAAAGACGCATGGTGTCTCCGCGGAAACGGAAGGGAAGGGAGGGAGGTAAGTCACACACGAACACGGAAGCCGGCGGGGGCCCACGACTAGCGGACCTTCGGCGTCTTCCGAGACGAGTACACTACCCGACGATCGGCAGGTGTGGGTATGCATTTCGAAAACGCATAGAAAAGGGGCTGTCAAGTGAAACCGCAGCAAAACATGGGTTTCGCGTCCGAATCGAGACTGTGTCGAGGAAGACCTCCACAAGCGCCGCTCCCGTCCTGAGACGTCTCGAGACGGAACGAACCCCCCGGCGGCCACAGCCACCGAGGGGTTCGTCCACCTGGGGCGCGAGGCCCCCACCATCACGAACAGGTCAGTTCGACGTGCCCTTGACGGCGTTCGAAAGCGCCACGTTCTTCACAGCGGCGGCATCGTCGATGCCGTACTGGACGAAGAACTCGAAGCCCGACGGAATGCCCACCGGGAAGGTGAACGGAAGCGGGATCGTGCCGGCACCGGACGTCACGAGCGAGATCGACGTGAGCACGGGGACCGTCTTGATCGTGCCGCCCTTGAAGGACGTCGGGTTCTCGGCGAGCGAGACGAAGAGTGCCGCGATGGCACTCGGCGCCGCGTTCGTGAGGGTCAACGCGTTGGACGAGCCGCCCGTGAGCGGACCCGTACCGACGAGGCTCGGATCACCCGAGACACCCGCGAGGGCGCAACCGAGGTCCATCCAGGGGCTGCCGGCGATCGTGCCGGATGCACCAGCCGTGTCGGTGTTGCCGCAGCCATCGGAAGCCGTCCACGTGAGGCTGACCGAGGTGGTCGCACCCGTGGTCGGAACTGCAGCGCGGAACATGCCGCCACCCTGGTGCGTCGCCGCGCCGCTGCCTGCACCACCATCGCTGGTCGTGTAGGCGTACGTGGCCGTGGCGTTGGTCTGGCTGTCTTCGCTCACGGCATCCTGGATGTGTGCGCGGAAGACGATGTCCGAACCGGCCGTGCCCGACGGATCCTCGACGTTGAGGAAGCGCGGAGCGATCGTGTCCGGCGTGCTGCCCGGACCGTTGTTGTCGTAGACCTTGTTCGTCCAGTTGCCCGACTCGCCCTGCCCCGTGATGAGGTCGTAGTCGCAGTCACCGTCGATGTCGCCGATCTCCATGTCGAGGGTCGAGTCGCCGATCGACTGGATCTCGGCATTCTGCGCCGTGAACGTGCCGTTGCCATTGTTGCGGTAGAGCTTCTCGGTACTGGCCAACGAAGCGACGAAGACGTCGAGGTCGCCGTCGTTGTCGTAGTCCATGTTCGCCATCTCGTTGTCGTCGTTGCCGTTCGGCGTCGGGAAGGTGAACTCGGGCATCGCGACACCGGGGCCGTCGTTACGCGCCCAGCCTTCGCTGGAACCCGAGATCGACTGCACCGAGGCATCGAAGTCGTTGTCACCGTCGAGGTCGGCGTAGTCGATCTCGTACGTGTTGCCCGTGCCGACGCCGTCCATCGCGGAGTCGATCGAGAAGTTGCCGTTGCCATCGTTGAGGTACAGGCGCGCACGCTTGCCGCTGCCGCCCTTACCCGAGAGGACCATGTCGAGATCGAAGTCGCCGTCGAAATCGATGAACTGGATGTCCTGGCAGTTGTAGTTGTCGCTCGGCATCTGCGACGCCGTGACGTTCGTGAAGAAGCCCGAGCCGTCGTTCTTGAGCAGGATCGCCTGCGAGGCGATACCGCCGAACGTCCCGCCGTTCGAGACCGCGATGTCCATGTCGCCATCGTTGTCGACGTCACCGGCACCCACGGAGAACGAACGCGGGTTCGGCGAGAACGCCGGGATGCGCGTCCCCGTCTGGTCGGAGAAGTTGCCCGTGCCGTCGTTGATCAGGAGGCGCGGCGGGCTGCCCGTGGAGCCGGACGCGTAGATGAGGTCGGGGTCACCGTCGCCATCGAAGTCTTCGGCGACGACGAGCTTGGCGTTGAAGTTCGCGACGTTGAGCTGACCATGGGCGGCCGTGAAGTTACCGGCACCGTCGTTGAGGTAGAGGTGCTGGGGCTGCGAGCCGGCGCCGCCGGTGCCACCGTAGGAGCTGCCATTGGCAAAGAGCAGGTCGAGGTCGCCGTCGAGGTCGACGTCGGAAAGCTCAACACCGTCCGTCCAGATGTTCGGGGCTGAAAGGGCTGCCACGTCGCGATTGAATTGCTGGCCATGGGCCATGCTCGCGGCCGTGACGACCGCAGCGGCCGTCAGGATCGAGGGGATGCGTCGCATCGAGGTGAACTCCAGGGTGGAGAGGGAGGGAGGAGGATGAGGACTCGCGCCGAGGAGGTCAGCGACGTGCCCCGACCGAACGGGAGGATCCGTGCGGAGTACCGACCAGTCAGTATTCCACAATCCTGTCACCCGGCAAGGGAGCAGCCTGAGCCCCCGGCAAGGGAGCAGCCTGTCCCCCCGGCAAGGGAGCAGCCTGAGCCCCACTTCGGGACGGCCCGCGCATGACGGCGCGCGTCAGTCGATGCTGAGTGGCTGGAACAGCTCGACGGGACTGTCAGGGCCCACTGGAATGCCGTCCTCGGCGTACTCGGGATACTCCTCGAGGAGGTCTCCCCCATCGATCTGAGCGTCGAACGCAAAGACCGAACCATCCGCGTAGGCGTAGTTCGTCGCCGTGCGGTGATTGGGACCGAACTCGTTGTCATCCGCTGCGATCACCATCGACTCGAGGGCGCTCGAACGAATGCGATGGTTGATGTTGTCCCGCCCCGCGTAAGAGATCGTGGCCGAATCGATGTTCTCGAAATCCTCGTAGGCCGAGCCCGGACCGGTGCCGATGTCGTTCTCGTCGTCTGTGCCCGGGCAGAGGAAGAGGTCGCTGTTCTTCCCGCGGATCTGGTCGTCGCGATGAAGCGCGAGCAGGAAGCGGATTCCGGCCTCCTTTGGCCAGCGTCCCTTGTTCCGCGTCTCGACGTAGATGCTCATCGTCTTCGCCAGCTCGCCGAGGTTCGATTGGCACTTCGTCACACGGCCGGCCTCCTGGGCACTGAGCACGACCTGCGTTCCGATCGCCCCAAGCAGGCCGATGATCGCGATCACGACGAGGATCTCGACGAGCGAGAAGCCGGCGCGGCGGCGTGTGGTCGAGAGCGTGTGGCGGTGGGTCATGGCAAAGTCCGGAGCGGGGAAGAACGCGCCCAAACTACCGCTTCGATGGGCGCAATGCCCGTGTGTACGACAACAGCGCCGCCCGGCAACGTGCCGGACGG
Source organism: Planctomycetota bacterium (assembly GCA_029259745.1). Taxonomy (GTDB): domain Bacteria; phylum Planctomycetota; class B15-G4; order B15-G4; family B15-G4; genus OFTM221. The sequence continues at coordinate 24,606 of JAJDEO010000047.1, read as the reverse complement.
CGCTGTGAGGAATCGGGCCCGGAAACCAGACCCGCAAACCCGACGATCAGGCGAGCTTGGCAGCTGCGGCCTTGAGAGCCTTCGCCTTGTCCGTCTTCTCCCACGTGAACGCAGCTCCCTTACGCCCGAAGTGCCCGTGGTACGCCGTGTGGGCGTAGCGCGGCTTCTTCAGGTCGAGAGCCTTCACGATTCCGGCGGGACGCAGGTCGAAGTGCTTGTCGACCAGTGCGGCGAGGTCGTCGTCGCTGATCTTGCCCGTGCCGAACGTGTTGATGTTGATCGACACCGGCTCGGCGACGCCGATGGCGTAAGCAAGCTGGACTTCGCAACGGTCGGCGAGACGCGCTGCCACGATGTTCTTCGCGACGTAGCGCGACGCGTACGCTGCGCTGCGGTCGACCTTGCTCGGATCCTTACCCGAGAAGGCACCGCCACCGTGACGACCCATGCCGCCGTAGGTGTCGACGATGATCTTGCGGCCCGTGAGGCCGCAGTCGCCGTGCGGACCACCGACCACGAAGCGACCGGTCGGGTTGATGTGGAACTTCGTCTTCTTGTCGATGTACTTCGCCGGGACGACGTCCTTGATGAGCTCGATCATGTCCTTCTTGATCTTGCTGTGCTTGACGTCCTCGTCGTGCTGCGTCGAGATCACCACGGTGTCGACGCGCACGGGCTTGTCGTCGTGGTACTCGACCGTCACCTGACTCTTCGAGTCGGGCCGAAGGTACTTGAGCTTGCCGCTCTGGCGCGCCTTGGCGACGGCGGCCATGAGCTGGTGCGAAAGGTCGATCGGCAGCGGCATGAGCGAAGGCGTCTCGCGGCATGCGTAACCGAACATCATGCCCTGGTCGCCAGCGCCCTGTTCGGCGTGCAGACCAGCGCCAGCCGTGACGCCCTGCGAGATGTCGGGCGACTGCTTGTCGATCGTGACCATCACGGCGCACGTGTCGCCGTTGATGCCGAACGCGTCGTCGGTGTAGCCGATGCGGTTGATCGTCGCGCGAGCGATGTCGGCGAACGGCACCTGGCTGCGCGTGGTGATCTCACCACTGACGACACAGAGGCCGGTCGTGACGAGAGTCTCGCAGGCCACGCGCGAGTTGGGATCGCCCTTGAGGCAGGCGTCGAGAATGGCGTCGCTGATCTGATCGGCGACCTTGTCCGGGTGGCCCATCGAGACCGACTCAGAAGTGAAGAGGACCTTGCGGGTCATGGGAGGCCGGCTCCAAGTGTTCATTGGCTCGTCGCAGAGGTTGCCCGGAGCCGTGTGCAGGAAAAGCGCGATAGCGTAGCGGATCTCTCGGGTCGATCCAGGTCAAGCTTGAGGCAACCCCTACAAATGGAGGGGTTCAGTGCCGCCCCGACAGCCACGGCGCCAGCAGCCGCACGTGCTCCGCGGTGGCTCCCGAGAGACTCGCGACGACCTCCGCACCCCGTTCCCCCGCCGCCCGGCGCAGGGCGTCGTCCTCGATGAGCCGCGTCATTCGTGTGATGGCCTCCGCGACGTCGGCGACGATCCAGAGGGCGCCTGCCGCTTGCAGACGAAGCGCCTCCGAGCGGCACGAATCGAGGTGCGGCCCCACAACCTGCGGACGCCGTGCAATCGCCGGTTCAAGCACGTTGTGACCACCGACGGGCACAAGCGAGCCCCCCAGGAAGACGACGTCACACAGCGCGAAGAACGCCGCGAGCTCCCCCACCGTGTCGACGAGCAGCACGGCTCCGGGTGCCCAATCATCGGCGTGCCGGACGGCCGTGCGGAGCGTGACCGCCTGGCCGCGAGACGCGATCATCGCCGCAACGGCAGGTACGCGCGGCGGGTGTCGCGGAACGAGCACGAGGCGTACCGGACCGCAGGCTGCACGCACCCCTTCCCAGATCGAGAGGGCCAGCTCATCTTCTCCTTCGTGCGTCGACCCGATCACCAGAACCGGCTCGGCGGCGCGGTCGAGCCCGAGTTCGGCCGACAGTGACGCGACCGTCGCGGGGTCGGCAGCGCGCGTCCCCTCGTGCTTGAGATTGCCGGCCACGTGAACGCGCTCGGCCGGCACGCCGACCGCCACGAAGCGCTCTGCGATCGTCTCGTCCTGCGCGGCGATCAGGTCGACGCGCTCGAAGGTCGGCAGCCACCAACTCAGCGAGTCGTAGCGCCGCGCACTGTTCGCGGTGATGCGACCACTGACCACCAGCGCGGGGACCTCGCGCCGATTCGCGTGACGCAACAGCGTCGGCCAGACCTCGAGTTCGACGAGCAACAAGGCGCGCGGATCGAGCCGCCGAAAGATGCGACCGACGCACCAGCCGAGGTCGAGCGGCGCCACGAAGGCTCGCTCACCGAACAGCTCCCGCGCCGTCGCGAGTCCCGTCGGTGTCGCCGTGGAGACGACGACATCGCCGTCCTTCGACAGCGCTTCCACGAGCGCCGCGCACGCGCGCACCTCGCCCACCGAAACCGCATGGACCCAGACCGGGCGACGACCCGCGCGCGCGGGAAACGCGGCCGCCCCGAGCGAAAGGCGCCCGAACGCCCACGCCATGAGGTCTGCGTCGAGCGTCCCTCGCACCGTATTCTTGGCGACGAAGATCAACGTCGCCACCGGCGTCAGCACGACGAGTAACGCCTGGTAGCAGGCGTGCGCGACGAAGGTTCGCAGAGCGCCGTGCCGCACCGTCACCCGGCGCTCACTTGCCGTGGCACTGCTTGAACTTCTTGCCGCTACCGCAGTAGCAGGGATCGTTGCGCTTGATCTTCTTCGTGTTCACGATCGGCTTCGGCGCGCCATCTTGCGCCTTCTTCTCCTGCTGTTCGGCGACAGCCTGTGCGCGCTGCTTGCCGCGCTGCATGGCTTGGAGGCTCCGCATCGTCGGGCGCTCAGCCACCGGCGGCGGCTCCTGGCGCGCGGGCTGCGGCGCTTCGGCCTGCTGGTTCTCCCAGCGCTCATCGAGCTTCTGCGTGTCCTCTTGCTTGATCTCGATGCGGAAGAGCAGCGTCGTGACTTCTTCGGCGATCGCCGCGAGCAGCAACTCGAACTTCTCGTAGCCCTCGCGCTTGTACTCCGCCTTGGGATCGACCTGCGCGTAGCCGCGCAAACCGATGCCCGACTTGAGCGCGTCCATCGCGCGCAGATGGTCTTTCCACTTCGCGTCGATCGTGTTGAGCAGCAGGAAGCGCTGGACCATCGCCATGCGCTCGGCACCGAGTGCCTCGGCGCGCTCGTCGTAGCGCGCCTCGATGCGCTCCATGACCACCGCGAGCACGGCATCGGGCCCCTCGCCGACGGGCAGGTCGGCGCCGTCGATGGTCAAGCGGGTGCCGAGCTCCGTGACGAGCCCTTCGACGTCCGGTTCGAGCTTCTTGTCTTCGGGAACACGCGACCGCACGATCGACTCGGCGACGTCGTTGCACATCGCGAGCACGGTCTCACGCAGGTCCGCCCCCTCGAGCACGAACTGCCGCTGCGAGTAGATCGTCTTGCGCTGCGTGTCCATGACCTCGTCGTAGTCGAGGAGGTTCTTGCGGATGTCGAAGTTGCGCGTCTCGACGCGGCGTTGAGCCTTCTCGATGCCGCGCGTGACCATGCCGCTCTGGATCTCTTGGCCCTCGACCATGCCGAGCTTCTCGAGCAGCGTCGAGACCCACTCGCGCGCGAAGATGCGCATGAGTCCGTCTTCGAGCGACAGGTAGAAACGCGTCAGGCCGGGGTCACCCTGGCGTCCCGAACGACCACGCAGCTGATTGTCGATACGGCGCGATTCGTGACGCTCGGTGCCGAGCACGTAGAGACCGCCGGCGTCCTTGACCTCCCGGCTTTCGATGGCGACCTGCGCCTCGATCTTCTTCGTCACCTCTTCGAGATTCGCGTCCGGCGTCGTGCGCATCTGCTCGGCGATGAGCCCCTCGGCGTTACCGCCGAGCTTGATGTCGGTTCCGCGGCCGGCCATGTTCGTGGCCACCGTGACGGCGCCCTTGCGACCCGCCTGCACGACGATGTGTGCCTCACGCAGGTGGTTCTTCGCGTTGAGGACCTCGTGCGGAATGCCGCGCCGCGTGAGCATCGCCGAGAGTTGCTCGGACGATTCGATCGAGATCGTACCGACGAGCACGGGCTGGCCGCGCTCATGCACTTCGGCGATCTCTTCGACGATCGAGTTCCACTTCTCCTTCGTCGTGCGGTAGACGAAGTCTTCCTCGTCGAGACGCGCGATCGGGCGGTTCGTCGGGATGGCGACGACGTCGAGCGAGTAGATCTTGTGGAACTCTTCGGCCTCGGTCAGGGCCGTGCCCGTCATGCCCGAGATCTTGTTGTAGAGGCGGAAGTAGTTCTGGAACGTGATCGTCGCGAGCGTCTGCAGCTCCTCGCGGATCGGGAGACCTTCCTTGGCCTCGACGGCCTGGTGCAGACCATCCGACCAACGTCGACCCGGCATCAGACGACCGGTGAACTCGTCGACGATGATGATCTCTTTCTCGGCCTTCCCCTCGGGGACCTGGACCACGTACTCCTTGTCACGCGTGTAGATGTTGTGCGCGCGCAGCGACTGCTCGAGGTGGTGCGGCCAGGCCATGTTCTCGCCGCTGTAGAAGCTGTCGACACCGGCGAGCTTCTGCGCCTTCTCGATGCCGTCCTCGGTCAGGATGCACTGGTGCTCCTTCTCCTTGACCTCGAAGTCTTCGTCGGCGCGCAGCTGACGAGCGACGGAGTCGGCGCGATAATACAGCTGCGTCGACTGCTCGGGCATGCCGGAGATGATCAGCGGCGTGCGTGCTTCGTCGATCAGGATCGAGTCGACCTCGTCGATGATCGCGTAGTTGAGCTTGGCCTGGACCTGGTCTTCGGCGCGCGTCTTCATGTTGTCGCGCAGGTAGTCGAAGCCGAACTCGTTGTTCGTGCCGTAGGTGATGTCGCAGGCATACTGCGCCTGACGCGCGGCCGGGTCCATGTTCCCCTGGATCGCACCGACGGTCATGCCGAGTGTCGCGTACACCGGTGACATCCACTCGGCATCGCGCTTCGCGAGATAGTCGTTGACGGTGATGATGAAGACGCCGTCGCCACTGAGCGCGTTGAGGTAAGCCGGCATGCAAGCGACGAGCGTCTTGCCCTCACCCGTCGCCATCTCGGCGATCATGCCCTTGTGCAGGACGATGCCGCCCACCATCTGGACGTCGTACGGGCGCAGTCCGAGCGAGCGGTCGGCGGCCTCGCGCACGGTGGCGAAGGCCTCGGGCAGGAGGTCGTCGAGCGACTCTCCGTCGGCCAGGCGCTTGCGGAAGAGGTCCGTCTGCGCACGCAGCTCCTCGTCCGAGAGCTTCCCGATCTTCTCGCCGAGTTCGGCGATGCGCGCCACGGTCGGCTGGTACGCCTTGAGGACGCGGTCGTTACGGTCGCCAAAGACGGCCTTGAAGAGCTTCTGCAGAGCCATGGGTCGAGGCAGCGGGTGCGAGGAACGGCGGAGGCCACGACCCCGAGGTCGTCGACCAAACCCCGATTGTGACCACGCGCCCCGCCGGGGTCAAAGCCAGCCCTGTTGAAGCACGTGAAAACGCTGGCGAATCAGCGGATTCGTCCAGGCTTCGACGCCCCGATCAGGGCGACGGGGTGCGCGCCGAACGCCGATTGAAGTTTTTCAACGCGCTGCGATGTCTCGCGCCGATCGTTGTGAGAAGTGCCCGCTCGTAGCGGACGAGCGGCTCGCGATCGTGACGATGCGGTGGCTCATGGGTCGGCGATGCCTGCGTGCGAGAGACCAGACGACGACCCGAACTCACGCGTCGCGTTCCGATGTCGGTCAGTGGGCCGACGTCACCGCGCACACGTCTACCTCTCGGAACCTTCCCCACGGCCCTTGAGCTCGAGCATGTCATCGAGGAGCGCGTAGAGCAGGTCGATCCGAAACGGCTTCGACATGAATCCGTCGGCAGCCTCGAGCTGCTCGAGGGTGCGCTGGCCGGCCGTGGCGATCAGCACGGGGATGTCGCGCGTGCGTTCGGACTGCTTGAGAAGCTGGCAGGCCTCGAAGCCGTCGAGGTCCGTCATCTCGTTGTCCATGAGGATCAGGTCGTGGCGATCGGGGTCGGCCTGCTCGACACACTCGCGGCCGTCGCTCAGCAGCTCGACCTCGTAGCCGCGTGCCTCGAGCATGAGTGCGACGGTGGCTGCGATGTCCCCGTCATCGTCGACGACGAGTACGCGCAGACCGTTCGGCGCCGTTCGGCGCAGGGGAAGCGTCTCGACCAAGCCCTTGATCTGCGCAGCCGTCGGAAGCGAGCGCGCGTTCCATGCGTCTTCGACCGCTTGCTTGACCTTGAGGTTGTGACGTTTGAGGCTCGCGAACTGATCGGCCTCGGGACCATCGATCGCGAACATCTGGTCGTGCGTGTCGATGCCGAAGAAGTACTCGTCCTCGACAAGGTGCTCCTGCAGCACGATCTTCATGAACGGGTAGCGACCGTTGCCGAGCCGCAGCGTGTAGCGCGGACGCGTGTCACCTGCCGTCTTCTCGCGTTGGAAGACACCCTCGAGAGAGTCGACGAGCAACGCGTCGTCGTCCGGGAGCGGCGGCACCGCGACATTGTCGGGCACGCCGTCTCGGTAGGCAACGTCGACGTAGGTCTCGAGGACTCTACGAAGCATGCCGATGGTCATCGCTTCGAGGCGCATGGGGAAGCTGCAATCGGGCTCGGGCGGGGCTCATGATAGAGCAGCCGCGCGAAGCGTGGCAAAAGTCATTCACACTCGATGACGCGTTCGCGAGATCCGCGCGAGGGCTGTCCGCCGCAGGTCCGCCGCGCGTCATGGGCGGCGGGACCAGCGAACGTCACGATGCGTCGGCGCGTGCCCCGTCATCATCCTTGGCAACCGCGCCGTCTTCTGACTCTTCGCCGTCCGCCGCCATGAGCCCGATCGCGAGCAGTCCCACGCCGACGCAGATCGCCGAGTCGGCGACGTTGAAGATCGGGAAGGGGTCGAAGTACTTGATGTCGAAGTCGACGAGGATGAAATCGCGCACGGCACCGAGAGCAAAGCCGTCGTAGATGTTCCCGAGCGCCCCGCCCAGCACGAGCCCGAGGGCCCAGAGAATCCGTCGGGCGCCGGCCGGCGTGGTCAGTGCCATCCACGCCACGATCAAGGCGGCGACGCTGCGGAGATATGGAAGCATCTCAGCCAGCTGCGGGAACTTCCCCCACATCACGCCTTTGTTCAGCGTGTGTGTGACACCGAGCCACTCCCCGAGCACCCAGCGGACGCGCGGGACGGGTTGCTCTGCGAAGCTGGCAAAAATCGCCGACTTGCTCCACAGATCGAGAGCCAGAACGCTCACCGTCAGAACCGCGACGACGAGCTTCCCGCGCGCGGAAGGCGCCGAGTTAGAAGCCACGCTCCTGCTTCTCCTGGCAGCTGATGCAGGTGCGGACGAAGGGCAGGGCCTCGAGCCGCATCAACGGGATCGGCACGTCGCAACCTTCGCACCAACCGTATTGGTTCGATTCGATGCGTTCGAAGGCCCGATCGATCTCGCTCAGCAGCTTCGAGTCGTGCGACATGAGGCTGAGCGTCATGGTGCGCTCGAAGGCGTCGCTGCCGTGGTCGGCCACGTCCTCGGAATCGACATCCGGGTCGGCGGCGCGCAGGGCCTCGTCCTCCATGAGGTTGAGGTCGGACATCAAGCGCACACGCTGCTCGGTCAGCCGACGGAGCATGGGCGTGATCTGCGACTTCTTGTAGGCGCTGCGCTTGTGCTTGGGGCGCGGCGGCTCGATGTCGAGCAGCACGGGCTCGGCCTTGCGCTTGGCGTCACGGGCCGCCTTGGCCTTGGCCGTCTTGGCGTCCTTTGCGGCCTTGGCCGCCTTCGCCTTCGTCCCGGCACCCTTCAGAGCCGACGACGTCGTCGTCTTCGTGCCGGTCTTCGCCTTGGCCGCGCGAGCGGCCTTGGCGGCCTTCGCTTTCGCCGCCACGGTCATGGGCGCCTTGGTGGTTGCGGCCTTGCTCTTGGCGCTCGTCTTGGACGAACGCTTCGGTGCCGGCTTGGCCTTCTTGGCGCTCGTCGTCTTCTTCTTCGACCCGGCGGCCTTCTTCGAGCTCGTCTTCTTCTTGGCTGACGCCTTTTTGGCTGACGTCGACCTCTTCTTCGAAGCCTTGGTCTTGGACGTGGCCTTCTTGGCGCTGGAGACCTTCTTCTTGCCCGTCTTCTTCTTGGCGCTGGCCTTCTTGGCTGCCGATGCGGTCTTGGCTCCGGTCTTCTTCTTCTTCGCTCCAGCCTTCCTCGAAGTCGCGACCTTCTTCTTGGTCGCCTTCCTCTTGGCGGACGAGGCCTTCGTGCGGCTCTTCGATGCGGACGCCTTCGTCGTCTTCTTCTTCCGTTTCTTTGCCGCGGAAGTGGACGCGGAGGACTTGGACGCCGAGGACTTGCGCGTGGCGGCGGATTTGCCGCTGGAGGCCTTCTTCGACGTGCGCGCCTTGGCGGTCTTCTTCTTCGCCGGACGGCTCGTGCGTGCCTTGCTGGTCTTCTTGGCCATGAATCGAGCTGCGCGCGGTGTTCGTCTCCTCGCCCGTGCCGCGCCGCAGCGCAGCTCCGCCAAGCGACTCCCCAAACCCCGGTGCTTGACAGTCCCGGTGCCTGGCCCTCTGATCACGGAGCGACGACCCGACGAATGCTCCCGCCGGAGAACCCGATCAGTCGGGCAATCGGTGCTCACCGTGGTCGGTGAGCTTCGCTAACCTCTTGGAGATGCGGTCCTTAGACCTCCCCTCGAGCTTGTTGAGTGGGCCAGAACGTAGCGAAGTCGAACGCCGAGTCAACTCCAAATGGACCGTTTCGGTCCGCCATACGTGCGTTTCTGTCGCATTTGAAGGTCGAAGCGGGGTTGTCGCCCCACACTTTGGCGGGATATCGGCGAGATCTGGGACGCTTTGAGGCGTTTTGCGAAGACCTCAGCCTCTCCCCAGCCGACGTCACGACGGCCGATCTCGTCGACTTCCTGGCGGCCGAGCGAGAGGCCGGCCTGGCCAGTGCGACTCTCGCCCGCCGCCAATCGGCACTTCGCGGCCTGTTCCGCTTTCTCCACGGTGAGCGCCAGCTCGAGGTCGACCCGGGCCGCGAGCTCAGCGGCGTGCGACCCCAACGACGCCTCCCGAAGCTGCTCGGCGTCGAGCAGATCGACGCCCTCTTGACTGCGCCCGATCCCGAGGCGCGGCTGGGTCTGCGCGACCGCGCGATCCTCGAGATGTTCTACGCAACCGGAGCGCGCGTCAGCGAACTCGCCGACATGCGGATCGACAGCCTGCGCGAGGACCTCGGCGTCGTGCGCTGCGACGGCAAGCGCGGACGCCAGCGGCTCGTGCCGGTCGGGCGCCGCGCCCAGCAGGCCGTGACCGCGTACGTGACGCGCGAGCGCGCCGTGCTCGAAGCAAAGGGCCCCGGCAGCGACAACCTCTTCCTCTCGCACACCGGCCGCCGCCTCGGGCGCGACCGCCTCTATCGCATCGTCCGCGGCTACGCCGAGCGCACCTTCGGCCTCGACGTCCAGCTCTCACCGCACATGCTGCGCCACTCCTTCGCGACCCACATGCTCGAAAACGGTGCCGACCTCCGCGCCGTCCAAGACCTGCTCGGACACGTCGACATCGGCACGACGCAGATCTACACGCACGTCGACCGCAAGCGCCTCAAGACGGCCCACCGGCGCCACCACCCGCGCGGCTGACATGCTCAGCCCTTGCCCAGGACCTCGACGATCGTACGGGCGAGGTCGCGGCTGACACCACGCACCGCAGCGACCTCAGCGATGGTTGCGCGCTCGAGTGCCCGCGACCCGCCGAACTGCTGCAACAGGCGCTTCTTGAGCACCGGCCCGACACCGGGCACGTCATCGAGCGACGAGTGCAGGCTGTCCTTGCTGCGCAGACGTCGGTGGTGACCGATCGCGAATCGGTGCGCCTCGTCGCGCAGGCGCTGGAGGAGGTACTCCTCGGGCGTGTTGCGATCGAGTGCGATCGGGTCTTGCCGGCCGGGCACGAAGACGCGCTCGAGCTCGTCGTTGCCGAGCGTCACGGCCTGTCCGCGACGTCCGCCCTTGGCCAGCGACGCGAGCGGGACTTGGATGTCCAGCTCACGCGCCACGTCGACCGCCACGGCCAGGTGCGAGGCGCCCCCATCGACGACGAGGAGGTCGGGCAGCTCGTCGTCCTTCACGCGCTTGAAACGCCGTGTGAGGACCTCGCGCATCGCGCCGAAGTCGTCCTGACCGTCGAGCGTCTTCATCTTGTACGAGCGGTAGCGCGAGCGCTCGGGCTCGCCGTGATGGAACACGACGCGCGAGGCCACGATCGCCGTGCGCCCGGTGTTGGAGATGTCGTAGCACTCGATGCGTTCGGGAAGCGCGGGAAGCTCGAGCCGCGCCTTGAGGCTTTCGAGCAGCGTTTGCTGGTGCCCGCGCTGTTCGATCGCGACGGCGAGCGAGTGTTCGGCGTTGCGTGTCGCCATCTCGACGAGATGCCGCTTCGCGCCGCGCTTGGGAATCGAGATCGTGACCGCGCCTTCACGCTTGTCACGCAGCTTCGTCTCGAGCAGCTCGTGCTCGGGGACGTCGACGGGCAGGATGATCTGCTGCGCGACCGGGCGATCGTCGGCGTAGAACTCGTCGAGGAACCCGGCGACGAGTTCTTCGTCGGGGAGCTCGGAGTCGAGCGTGTGATGCACGGTCGAGACGACCGACCCGCGCCGCACGAACAGCACGACGATCTCGGCGAGCCCGCCGGCGCGCGCCAGGCCGATGACGTCGCCCTCGTCGATCCCGAGATTCTCGACCTCTTGACGCGACGTCACCGTACGCAGGTAGCGGATGTAGTCGCGATGACGTGCAGCCTGCTCGAACTCGAGCTTCTCCGCGGAGCGTTCCATGCGTTTCTCGAGGTCGGCGATGATGTGGTCGCTGCGGCCCTCGAGGACATCGAGCGCGTCGGCGAGCATCACGTCATACTCGTGCTTGCCGACGAGATCGACGCAAGGCGCACAGCAGCGCCCCATCTCGTGCTTCAAGCACGGCCGCGTGCGGCTGGCGAACTCGCGGTCCGTGCAGTCGCGCAGCGGGATCACGCCGCCGAGCATACGCAGCGTGCGCCGCAGGGCCTGAGCGCTCGCGAACGGCCCGTGAAACGTCTCCTTGCCCTGGGCTCCGCGGCGTGCCTTGGGGCGCCGCGCGAGACGCAGCGCAGGGAAGTCGTGTCGTCGATCGACGCGCACGTAGAGAAAGTCTTTGTCGTCGCGCAGCTTGACGTTGTAGGCCGGTTTGTAGCGCTTGACGAGCTTGTTCTCGAGCAGGAACGCCTCGTGCTCGGTGGCCGTCACGATGACCTCGATCGCGCGCACGTAGCGGTCGACGAAACGCACGGCGCGGCGATGGTCGTGGCGCGAACGCGTGAAGTACGAGCGCACCCGATCGCGCAGGCTGCGGGCCTTGCCGACGTAGCTCACCGCACCTTCGGCGTTGCGGAAGATGTAGACACCCGGCTCGCGCGGCAGACGCGCCACCGTCTGGCGCAGCTCTTCGCGATGTGGCGGTTCGTCGCCCGCGGCGTCGCTGGGATCCTCGCCGTCGGCACTCACCGGAGGCGAAGCTCCGCGGTTTCGAGTTCACGCATCTCGTCGCGCAGTTTGGCGGCCTTCTCGAAGTCGAGCGCCTCGGACGCGGCCAGCATGTCCTTGCGCACGCCTACGATCCGCTTGCGGAGTTCGCCGGGGTTGCGCAGGTCGACGACGAGCCGCTCCTCGATCGGGATGTCGTCCTCCTCGACGCCTTCGAGTTCATCAGCCTCGGCCTGCAGCGAGCGATCAACGCTGCGACGTGTGGTCGTCGGCGTGATGTCGTGTTCGACGTTGTAGGCGTGCTGGATCTCGCGGCGGCGGTCAGCCTCCGCGATCGCCTGTTCCATGGCATCGGTGCGTCGCTCGGCGTAGAAGACGACCCGCCCCGCCACGTTGCGCGCCGCGCGCCCCATCGTCTGGATCAAGCTCGTCGCCGAACGCAGGAAGCCTTCCTTGTCGGCGTCGAGCACGGCGACGAGCGCGACCTCGGGCAGGTCGAGCCCTTCTCGCAGCAGGTTGATCCCGACGAGCACGTCGAACTCGCCGAGCCGCAGCCCGCGGATGATCTCGACGCGTTCGAGCGAGTCGATGTCCGAGTGCATGTACTTCACGCGAATGCCGAGCGAGCTGTAGTGATCGGTGAGTTCCTCGGCCATGCGCTTCGTGAGCGTGGTCACGAGCACGCGTTCACCGCGCGCGATGACGTCATTGATCTCGGAGAGCAGATCATCGACCTGGCCGCGCGCCGGGCGCACCTCGACGGTCGGATCGAGCAGGCCGGTCGGGCGGATGATCTGTTCGATGATGCGGTTCTTGGAGACGTCGATCTCGAACTTCGACGGCGTCGCCGACACGTACAGCACCCGCTCGATGAGCGCGTCGAACTCGTCGAAGCCGAGCGGGCGGTTGTCGATGGCCGACGGCAGGCGGAAGCCGTGCTCGACGAGCGTCGTCTTGCGCGCGAAGTCGCCGCGCCGCATCGCTCCGACCTGCGGCACCGTCTGGTGGCTCTCGTCGATGATCGTGAGAAAGTCGTCGGGGAAGTAGGCGATCAAGGTCGCCGGCGCCTCGCCCGGCGCGCGTCCGTCGAGGTGGCGGCTGTAGTTCTCGATGCCCGGGCAGAAGCCCGACTCTTCGATCACTTCGAGGTCGAAGCGTGTGCGTTGCTCGAGCCGCTGGGCTTCCAGCAAGCGCGCCTCGCCGCGCAACTTCACGAGGTGTTCCTCGAGTTCGACCGCGATCGACTCGGCCGCCACCATGAGGCGATCCTTGGGCGTAACGTAGTGACTGGCCGGGAACACCGAGGCCGATTCGACATCTTCGAGGACTTCGCCGCGCAGAGGGTCGACGATCGAGATCGCATCGATCTCGTCGTCGAAGAACTCCACACGCACGACGCGCTCGTCTTCATAGACCGGGAAGATCTCGACGACATCGCCCCGTGCCCGGAAGCTGCCGTTGCGGAAGTCGAGGCCGGCCCGCTGGTATCCGATCGTGGCGAGGTTGCGGAGCATGTCGTCGCGGTCGAGCGTCTGACCGACCTTCACATGCACGGCCATGCCCTTGTAGTACTCCGGCGAACCCAGGCCGTAGATGCACGAGACCGACGAGACGATGATGACGTCACGCCGCTCGAGCAACGAGCGCGTGGCGCTGTTGCGCAGACGCTCGATGCGCTCGTTGATGAACGCTTCCTTCTCGATGTACGTGTCGGTGCGCGCGACGTACGCCTCGGGCTGGTAGTAGTCGTAGTACGAGACGAAGTACTCGACCGCGTTGTTCGGGAAGAGGTTGCGGAACTCGTCGTAAAGCTGAGCGGCAAGCGTCTTGTTGTGCGCGAGGATCAGCGTCGGACAGCCGAGCTGCTGGATGACGTTTGCCATCGTGAACGTCTTGCCGCTTCCCGTGACTCCGCGCAGCACCTGGCGCGCCTCGCCTGCGCGGTAGCCTCTGACGAGACCCTCGATCGCGCTGGGCTGATCGCCGGAGGGCTCGAAGTCCGTGACGAGGTCGAAGAGTGGGGAGTCGTTGGGCACGCGCGTCATGATAGCGCCGCGACGTGCCGACCTCCCGTCTCGTCAGCCGTCGCTTGCCGGGGCGAGCGTCGCGGCGAGTGCGGCGGCCGGTGACTCGCTGGCTCCGCTCGGGGTGCTGGTGGCCTCCGACTGGTCCTCGGCGCTGCCGTCGAGCGCCGCGAGGTGCACGTCGAGGGCGGCCTCGACGTCGGGGTGGCTGACGACGAGCCGGTCGCGGTGGATCGCGACGACGACGATGCGCGTCCCCGGCACGGTGTCGCCGCGGCGCACGAGATGTCCGTTCACGAGCGCGACGCCGCGCCCGCCCTCAGCCATCACGCCGCGCAGCTGGAGTCGGGCGGCCTCCGCCATGGCCCGCTCGGCCGACGTCAGAGCCGCCAGACGTGCGAGCCGCTCCTCTTCGGCAGCCGCGGCCGCCGCCAAGACTGCAGCCGCAGCGCCGGCAGCCTCCTCGGCCTCACGCACGTCGTCTTCGGGATTCGTCTCGAACGACGCCATGTGCGCCCGTCGCTGCTCCTCGCGCGCCATCAGCGACTCGAACATCTTGTTCCAATCGGGCGCCCCGCCACTCGCCGCGATCACGCCCGGCGGCGTATTCGGTCCCGCCCCGTCGATCGAACGCTCGTCGGTGTCGTCACGCGTGCCCGACCAGTCGACGTCCTCGTCAGCCTCGTAGCCGACAAACTCCTCGGCCGCGAACGCGACGTCGTCGACGTCGCCTCCGATGGAGTCGAACAGCCCCAGATGGAAGGCCACGACCCCCAGCGCGCTGAGCACTGACACGGCGGCGAAGACGATCTTCCCGGGCGTGGGTTTCGCTGAGGTCTTGGTCATCCTTCGTCAGCACCTGCGCGCGCGGGTCGCAGTCGGTCGGCGGTGATCACGAACGTGAAGGTCTCCCCGAAGCGGCTGATGTCGAACGTCCGCAGACGCAGAGGAGCCTCCGAGGCCCGTAGCAATCCGGCGAACATGATCACGGAGGTCAGACTTCCCTGTCCGTCGAGGGTCCAGCGCGTCGCGTCGAAGACCTTCGGCGTCAGCTCGGTCAGTTCGGCCTCCGGGTCCCACTCGATGCTCTCTTCTTCGTCGAACTCGGCATCTGGGTCGATGGCAACGCCGAGGATCTGCGTGACGCCGGCGGCGAGGACTGCACTTTGCCCCTCGTGTTCGAGCGGATTCCTCAACTCCTCGCTCGCGATCGCGTTGATCGTGACTCCACAGCGTGTCGCCATGAGTTCGAGGAGCCAAGCGACGTCGGCATTCGGGACGTCTCTGAGCCACAGGTCGCGGTCGGCTTCGAGGTCGGCGATGCTCGCAACCTCGGCCTCGAGTTCGTGCATGGTTGTTCGTCTTGCCGTGAGTTCGTCGACCACGATCGTGTACTCGTCCCGTCGGGCGACGAGGCCGTCGCGTTCGAATCGCAGCGGAAGCGGGGCTGCCGCAACCGCGATGAGCAGAGTGAGGGCCGTGCCGGCCGTCCAACCGGTTCGGCGAACACGCCGCTTGCGCGCGTCACGGGCGGCACTCGCGGATGCCGAGGTGTCGAAACTGATGACGACGCTCATGGCAGGACGACCTCGATGTCGGCAGTCACGACATCGTCGACGGGCTGGAGTTTGCGCCGTGCCATGAGCTGCGCGCGCGTGTCGTTGGAGGTGATCGCCTCGCACCAGGGACGCGACGCGAGCAGGTCGACGTAGGTGTCGATCGCAGCGACGGTCGCCGCACTCGTCTCGAGCTGCAGGCGCAGGAAGCGGCGCCCGAGGTCCTCGCCGTAGCCGTGATCGATGGAACTGTTGAGCAACTCGAGTTCGGCAGGCAGCGACACACTCGCCTCGAGCAAGTGGTCGATCGGGTTGGGTTGCGTGATCCCAGCGACCACGAGCGTCCGCGTCCACGCGGCGTCCTCGCGCAGGTCTTCGAGGGCCAGCTCGAGATCGGTGGGATCATCGGCGCCTTCGGTCAGGATCTCGAACGCAGCGAGGTCGTCGCGCGCGGCGGCGACCAGGGCCTGCTCGGACATCACGGACGCCCCGATCCAAGCCAGCGCTCCCACGATCCCCACGACGGCCCCGGCCAGCGCGCGCCACGACCGCACCTTGCGGGCGGCTTCGAGCGTGAACGGCTCGTCGCTCGAGGCGTGCACCGCAAGCAGCGTGAGGAGCGTGACATCAGCCGCCGCGGCGCCCTCGGAGCCGAAGCGCACCATCGGGACGTCACCGACGATGGCGGGCAAGACGTCGCGCAGGCCCGACGGACCCCCGTGGAGCGTCACACCGTCGATGCTGTGTCCGCGATGGTTCTCTTTGAAGAACGCGATCGTGCGACGCACTTCCGTGACGATCGCCGCATGGACCGTCTGACCTTGGTTGATTGCATCGAAGAGAACTTGGCGCAGGAAGCGCACGTAGACCGGGCGGTTGCCGCGGTACACACCGATGAACAGGTGCGGTTCGGAGATGCAGACGATGAGCTCGACCTGGTCCGCGTCGCAGGCCGCACGCGATGCCGCGAAGGTGTCGAGCACGGCGATCGATGCCGGGCAGACGTTGTCGACGCTCAGCTCGGCCGATGCCAGCGCCGAGGCGAACGAACGCATGTAGGGCTCGGTGGCCCACACGAAGAAGGCCTGGTCGTCGCCCGCCTCGCTCGCACCGGTCGGGCGACAGTCGGCGACGAGATCGACGTCGCTCGTCTCGACGAGTTCGCGGATGCGCCGCGCGAGCAACGCGCCGCGCGCCTCGCCGGGGACATCGTGCGGCCAGATCCCCAGGCTCGAGCCGAACAGGTCTTCGGGAAGCGCGAGCGACTTCAGCCGTGTGCCGAGTCCGGCCTGCCCAAGCGTCTTGGCGAGCAGGGCGACGATCGACGCCGGCCGCAGATGCTCGTCGGAGACCTCACCGGGAAACGTGCCATGAAAGGACGTCTCGAGCCAGACCTCGCCGTCAGCCGTCGCCTCGACAGCCGCGACGTGGATGCCCTCGACACCGACCGTCGCCGTCACCCCACGGACGCGCCTGAGGCGATCGTCACCGAGTGCCAGCGACACGTGGGGTGGGGATGAAGGCAAAGTGCCAGCCCGAGTGGGAGGAAGCGGGACGCCGAGCAGTTCTGTCGGCGTCTCGGGGCTCTCAGCTTGAGCCTCCTTCGGCTCGCACTGAGAGTCGCGACGTTCAGCCGTCGTTCGTGTCCGACGGCGGGCTCGTGGCCCCACCGAGTGACGTCGACGTGACCGCAACCACGGGCGTCGAGCCGACCGGATCGGCGACGTAGACCTCGCCCCACCCGTCGGCTTCGAAGCGCGTCGTCCCGCCGGGCAGGTAGCCCCCACCCTCCAGCTTCGCGAGCAGCGACGCATAGTTGGTCGGGAGTGGTGCATCCGGGAGGTGCGTCGCGTTGTAGGCGGAGATGGCGTCGTTGATGATCGCGAGTTCGGTGAGTGTCCAGGCGCGGCGCACGGGAGTGACGTCGACGTACTGGATGATGTCGTCGGTGCGAGTGTCGCTGCCGTCGGAACCGCCACTGCGAATCTCGATGCGCGAAGGACCGAGGATCTTGACGATGTAGTTCTCGCCCCAAGCGTCCTTCTCGAGACCGACGTCGGCACCATCGCCGTGCGACGAGATCAACACGTTGGCGTACGGACCCGTCCACCCGGCCACGCCGGCGCTGTTCTCGAGCAGGTCATCAAACGTCGGCGGGAAGGCCTCGACGTCCTCGAAGTACGCGCGAATCGCAGGCTCGATCTGCAGCAGCTCGGCGCGCGTCTTCTCGATCTTCTCGCGCTTCATGCCGCGCGTGACCATCGGGAGCGCAGTGCCCATGAGGATCGTCAGGATTCCCATGACGACGAGAAGTTCCATCAGCGTGAAACCGCGCGCCGTTCGTGTATATCGGATTGCCATCAGAAGGTGTCGTAGAGGGAGAACATCGGCAGGAGCACCGACAGGAGGATGAACCCGACGACGACGCCGGCCCCGGCGATGATCAGCGGCTCGAGAAGTGAAAGAGCGTGCTTGACCTCACGCGGGATCTGCTTGGCGAAGTGATCGCCGGCGACGGCCAGCGACTCACCCAACCGGCCCGTCGATTCTCCGAGCTTGATCATGCGTGCGAGCAGCGGGTTGAGCGCGCTGATCGACGTGATCGCGTGCCCGAGCGACTCGCCCTCGCGGGCGCGCTGTAGGACGTCCTGAGCTTCCTTGCGCAGCAGCGGAGAGCCCGTCGCCGTCGAGGCGAGTTCGAGCGCCGCGACGGCATCGACGCCGGCCTCGAGCAATGTCGTCATACTGCCCACGAGCCGCGCTTGGCCGCTCATGCGAACGAGCCCACCGATCGCAGGGATCCGGAGGACGCCACGATGGATCGTCAGCGCTCCACGCGCCGTGCGATTCAGGGCGTTCACAGCGACGACACCAGCCACGGCACCACCGACGAGCAGCACGACGTTGTCGAGGAGGAAGTCGGACAGCCCCATCACGATGCGCGTCGGTAACGGCAGCTCGACGCCCGCTTCGAGGAGCATGCCGAGGATCTGCGGCAGCAAGAACGTGAGCAGCAGGACGATCAGGCCGAAGATCGCGATGAGCAGCGCCGTGGGCGGGATGAGCGCCCCTTTCAGCTGACTGCGCACGTCGGCTTGAAAGGTCATCTGATCGGCGACGCGTTCCATGGCCACCTCGATCGTGCCCGAGCGTTCGCCGGCTCGCACCATCGAGAGGAAGAGTTCGTTGAAGACCTTCGGGAAGTGCGCGAAGGCGTCGGACAGCGTCGCGCCGGACGAGATGTCGGCGACGACGAGATCGCAGACGTTGCTCATGGCAGGCGAACGCGAGTCTTCACCGAACTCGCGCAGGCTCTCGACGATCGGAAGACCGGCGCGCGTCGTGATCGCGAGGTAGCGCGCCATCTCGAGCACGTCCTGCGACTTGATCCCGCGGGTCGACGTTTGTTGGTTCTGGCGCCGCCACCACGCGTGCAGCGGACGCAAACGCAGCAGCGACAGGCCCTGGCGCTCGAGCGTCAGCGCCAAGCTCAACTCGTCGAGCGCCGACGCCTCTCCGCGCACGATGGCGCCGTCGTCACCGATGGCGTCGTAGACGAACAGCTGAGGGCTCGGCGGTGCGGTGGCTGTCATCGGGCCGGTGTCACTCGACGTCCGCGGCGACGGCGAGCGCGCTCGACGAGGCTGCCGGCGGGCAGACACGCAGCAACTCAGCGACCGTCGTGCGTCCGGCGAGAACCTTCTCGCGCGCGTCATCGACGAGGAACTTCATTCCGATCGAGCGGGCGTAGGCGAGCAACTCGGTCTCGCGACCACCGGCCGCGAGGATGCTCGCGCACTCGTCATCGAGCGTGAAGACCTCGACGACTGCAAGACGTCCCGAATAGCCGGTCGTGCGGCAACCCGAACAGCCCTTGCCCTCGTGCACGGGCGTCCCCTCCGGCACCTCGAGCACAGCGGCCTCGCGCGCCGTGCAAGGACGTTCGAACTGGCACGACTTGCAGAGGCGTCGCACGAGGCGTTGAGCGATCGCGCCCGTCATGCTGCTCGACACGAGGTAGGGATCGACGCCGACGTCGATCAGGCGCGTGACGACGCCGATCGCGGAGTTCGTGTGGATCGACGAGATCACGAAGTGCCCCGTCAGCGAGGCTTTCAATGCGATCCCGGCCGTCTCGCCGTCGCGGATCTCACCGACAAGGATCACGTCGGGGTCCTGGCGCAGCATGGCGCGCAGACCGGCCGCGAACGTGTAGCCGATACTCGTGTCCACCTGACTCTGACGGATGAGCGGCTGCTGGTACTCGATCGGATCCTCGATGGTCGTCACCTTGCGCGTGAGCGAGTCGACGCTCATCAGCAGCGCGTACATCGTCGTCGATTTGCCGCTGCCCGTTGGTCCGGAGACGAGCAACATGCCGTTCGGCTGCGCCATCATCTTGGCGATCTGTTCGCGTGCGGCGTCCCCGTAACCCATGTCCTCGAGCTCGAGCGACACGGCCGAGACGTCGAGCACACGCAGCACGGCGTTCTCGCCGTTGCAGGTCGGCATGATCGAGACGCGCAAGTCGACGTGGTCTCCGTCGCGCTCGAGCGAGATGCGACCGTCCTGGGGCAGGCGACGCTCGGTGATGTCGAGCCCCGACATGATCTTGATGCGTGCGATCACACCGCTGGCGGCCTTCGCTGCAAGCGGCTCGCTCTGCTCGAGCATGCCGTCGATGCGATAGCGCACGCGGAGGAGTTGCTCCTCGGGTTCGATGTGGATGTCGGTCGCCTTCCAGCGCATCCCCTGCTCGAGGATGCGGTCGGTGAGCTTGATGATGTCGGCGTCGTCTTGGGTGGGCTCGGTGTTCGTGCCACGCGCCTTGCGCTGTTCGAGGTGACGACTGATGGCGATGCCGATGTCGCGCGGTGACGCGGCGACGATGTCGATCGCGCGCCAGAGGCGCTGCTTGATGGCATCGATCGCGAGGATGTCGACGGGCCGCGCGAGTGCGACGAGGACCTTGTTGCCTTGGCGCATCACCGGAAAGCAAGCGTTCTTGCGCGCGAACTCGGCGCTCAGCGGAGCGAGCAAGTCGGGGTCCGGCGTCAGGTCGGCGACGCGGATGAAAGGTACGCCGAGGTCTTCGGCGATGATCTCCGCGAGCACGTCCTCCGAGAGAAAGCCCATGTTGACGAGGACGTCGCCGAGCGGGGCCTTCGTGCGCCTCTGCTCGAGCAGCCCCGTGTTGAGCTGATTCTCGGTGACGAGTCCCTTCTCGAGGAGGCGTTCGCCGAGGCGTCGGTGGACCTTCGGCTGCTCGGGGAGCGGCGGCAGCGGAGATGTCGTGTCGTCGGGCAAGGGAGGACTCGGGACGTGGGCGCGAGCTGGCGGGGGCTCGTCTGTCTTCGAGCGCAACCGAGGGCGAACTTGAGACATGGCGGGTCCCACGTGGAGCGAGGTGATGGGCGGGACCGATCTCGGCGAAGGTCAAGGTTGGCGACGGCGCAGCCCGATGGAAGATCCGAGCGTGCCCCGTTGCGGACGGCGCGTCCCTCCGGAGAGTCCGATGTCACCGTCTTCGCCGTCGACCACGCTGCTGACGCTCGCCGTCGGAGCCCTCGTGCTCGTGAGCTGCCACTCCCTGGAAGGCCCGGCCCGCATCGAGTCCGAGCTCGCCGGTGCGCAGGAGATCGACTGGATGCACTCGGAGCGCGAGCTGACCGTGCAGGATCCGCTCGGACTCCTGGATGTCGGCCCCGAGGCTTTCGTCGAGCCACCTCCGACCCAGCCCGAGCCACTTGTGCCGGTGGTTCTTCCGCAGGTCTTCACGGACCCGACGCCGCGTTCGCTCGAGTTTCGTGCCGCCCCGCTCTCGCACGCCTGGCGCGTGCTGGGCGAGACCGGTGGCGTGAACCTCGTCCTCAAGGGTGCCTTCGACGAGCTCGTCGACATCTCGCTGCCGACGACGACGCTCCAGAGCGCACTCGAGGCGCTCGCGCGGACGTTCGATTGCCACGTCGAGATCCAGGGCGATCTCGTGGTCGTGACGCGGGACGACCCCTTTTCGGTGCGGACCGAGGTGCTGCGGCTCTCGTCGATTCCGGCGGCGATCGTTGCGCCCCAGCTCACCGAGCTGCTCGGCGCCGAGTCGATCATCGTGAACCCCGAACGCAACGTCATCCTCGTCCGCGGCACGGCGCCACAGTTGGCCGAGGTGCGAGCCTTCGTCGCCACCGTCGATCGGCCCGATCGTCAGGTGCACATCGAGGCCCGGATCCTCGAGATCTCGCGTGAGGATCTCGAAGACCTGGGAATCGCAATCAATGCGCAGGACATCTCGGTCGACACGAACACGGCCACGTTCGTCACGAGCCTGCTCGACCCTCAGAGCCCCGTCGTCGCGTCGTTCACGAACCACGACTCGACGCTCGACTACACGCTCACGGCGCTCACCCGGCTCGTCGATCTGACGGTGATCTCGCGTCCGCGGCTCATCGCGCTGAACAACACCGAGGCGAAGCTCGAGATCATCTCAGAGATCCCCTACGTCAACGCCACGACGTCGACCGAGGCGTCGGGCACGAGCGTTTCGGCCCAGACGATCGAAGAGGTGGAGTTCAAGGACGTCGGCCTCGAGCTGACGGTCACGCCCACCATTCAGGATCATGGACTCATCAGCCTCAACGTGATGCAGCGCATCTCCGAGCAGACCGGCGTCTTCAACGAGATCCCGGTCGTCGACAGCCGCAACATCACGACGAGCTTTGTCGTGCGCGAAGGTCAGACGATCGCCATCGGCGGCATCACGAAGAACCGCCGGCTCGAGACGGCCACCGGGGTCCCGATCCTCATGGACCTCCCGCTCGTCGGCCACTTCTTCCGACGCGACGAAGACGAGCGGCGCGCCATGGAGCTGGTGATCCTGATGACGCCCCGCCTCGTCGACCCGCTCACGGCGGCGCGGCTGCGGCGCATCTCCGACGGGCGTTGAGAAGCGCTTCAGATCGGGACCGAAGTGGTCGAAAAGGGACGTCATCTCTGCGGCTATCGTGCCGCTCCCACGAGTCCCCCAATCAAGAGATGTCACGTGCTCAAGCTGCAACGCAACCAGGGCTTCACCCTGATGGAACTCATCGTCACGATCGCGATCTTGACCGTGCTCGCCGGTGTTCTCGTCCCCAGCGTCGGCAACTACCTGGACAAGGGCAAGAAGGCCCAGGCCGCGGCCGACATGCGCGAAGTGGCCAACACGTTCAACGAGTACAAGCTCGACACGTCCAACTGGCCGTCGAACTCGAAGAACGCCTACACGCTCGCGACGAACATGAAGACGTCGAACTTCGACCTCATCAACTTCCCGTGCCTGTACAAGAACACGTACAAGAAGCCGGGTTGGGACGGCCCCTACCTCAACAAGGGCATCATGAAGGGCAAGTCGATGACCATCGCCCAAAAGGGAACGAAGGGTCAGCCGGGTACCGGCCTCTGCGATGCCTGGGGTAACGCCTACAAGGTCTACACGTACGCCAACGGCTACAAGGGCACGACGGGCGGCATCGTCCTCGTCTCGATGGGCCCGAACGGAAAAATCGACACCTCGTCGGCCAACATCTTCAACGCGAAGGCCGCGAACGACGACGTCGTCCAACTCGTGACCTACCGCCTGTGATTCGCTGAGTGTCGCGGAGCCTCGGGGGAGGCGACGCTCACGTTGGTCCACGGAGAGAAGTGAAGAGACACGGAGGCCGGGACCCTCGCAGGGGGTCCCGGCCTCCGTTGCGTTCATCCCCGTGCGCGCCTCCGCTCGCGCGGCCGGCCCTGCGACTGAAGAGGCCCGCTCCGCGGCGATGCGAGGACGCCCCGCGCTGTCAGCCACACTTCCGTCACACACCTCGCTCCCGGATGGGAGGTTCGTTGGTGAGTCGGCCCCGTCAGACGGGGTCAGGCTGTCGTGCGGAGGCAGCCCGACGACACCGCACTTGCGGGGACACCACGGCGAGGTACGGAAGATTGCGACCAGAGATCAAGCACGGCACCAACGTTCGCGTCACCGCAGCCGTCATGCGGACCTACTCAGTGCTTCGCGGCCGCGGTCGTCTCAATGATGATCACTGATGTGCGCTGTCCGTGCAGACGCCGCTCCGAAACGGGTGAGCACTTCTGTAAGAGTGTCTGCCGTCAAACGTACCCCCACCGTGGCCACGCGCCGCGCAGCCAAGCAAGCAGAGGAAGAGGACGATGATGGCCAGGCGATCCGATGGCGTCGACACAGTGCGAACATCGCGGACGCTGCGATCGGGCGGTCGGGTTCGGCAGATCTGCATCGCCCTCGTGATGACGCTCGCCAGCGCCGTCCACGCGCAGACAACCCTCGACGACGCGACCCAGGCGTTCGCCGAGAAGGTCCTCGTCGCCCTGCGCGAGAGCGACCACGACGCGCTCGAAGCCCTGTTCGACGCGCCGACATCGATGGCCGAACTCGACATGCTCGGGCTCGCGCCCAAGGCCTGGGACGACCTCGACAAGATCGGACGCCGCGGCCATGTCCTGACCATGACGAAGGCTTGGGTGCGCAATGAACCACGCTTCCATCGCGACGCCCTCGTGCAGTCGACCGAGCGCCTCGAGGATCCCAACGAAGGCATGGGCGTCCTTCCCGAGCGGCTCGTGCTGCGTGCGCGTCTGCGCAACCTACGATCGAACGAGCAGCGCGACGTCATCATCGTCGGCACACCGGAGCACCGCGTCCTCGACATCCAGTTCGGCAAGCTGATCCCCGAGGAGTCGGCCGCGACGGCCGCGCTCCTCGAGGCAGCCCAGTGGTCGACGCGCGAGCCACGCTCTCCGATCTGGTTCGAGGACGTCGCCCTCTACGAACGCGACGACATGCGCGCGCTGATCCTCGAGTTCGAGGAAGCCGCGACGCCTCAGGAACAGGCTGAGTTGGCCGAGGAGCTGCACCGCGACCCGCATATCTCGGTCTCGGCCCTGCTCGAACGCCTCATCGAACTCGATCGCCTCGAGGTCGGCCCCAGCGAGACGAAATCGGCGCTGTTCGCCATTGTCTCGCGAATCACGGGGCGCGCTGCACCGGGAGGCGTCACGGGCCAGGGCCACGACGAACTCATCGCGTGGCTTCGCTGGCAGCAGAACTTCGGCCTCGAGTTCGAACCGGCGCCGATCGAGGCCCCCATCGCCCCCAATCGCGACGAGATCCTCGCCGGCGCTGACGACGACTCGGAAGGATCATACGACGGTTGGCAAGAGGCCCTCGCCAAGCGCCGTGCGGAGGAAGCCGAAGCCCTCGCCAAGAGTGCCGACAAGGGCGCCGCGTCCGAGCCAGCCACCGACTCACCAGCCACCGAGCCGCCTGCAGCGAGCGAGCCTGCCCCCGCGCCCTGGCAGCCACCCACCAAGAAGGTTGCGGGCCTCGACACCGCTGCGCCGACGAGCAAGACGGTTCTGCGCGTGACGTTGAGCGATGCGGC